>JAYRZB010000001.1:0-430626 GCA_041916675.1 Devosia sp.
GGGGGAGTGTTCACATTGGACTGCCGGTGGCTCCCCACACCCCCACCCCATCCCTCCCCCTCAAGAGGGAGGGAGCCCGTGTTTCACGGCTTGCGTGTTTCCTCCCCCTTCCAGGGGGAGGATCAAGGTGGGGGTACGCGCGCTCCAAATAAACAGTCCCCCGCAAGGGGGAGGGAGACACTGCTGCTGAGCCGGTTCTTCGCGGTTCGAAAATTCTCCAGGCATACCGGCGCAGGCCGGTATCCAGTAAGCCCAGGGGGAAGGGTGGGCCGGTGATTTTGGCCACGCAGGGCTCAGGCCGTTGCCGGGCGCGGAGGGTACTGGATCCCGGCCTTCGCCGGGATGACGGCGAGGAAGGGTTTTGCCCCAAATCCCCCCTTGCCCTTGCGGGGAGGGATGGGAGGGAGATCCGACAATCTGGTTTGCTCATTCAAAACAAAACGGCCCGCACTGGGCGGGCCGCTGTTACTGTTTAGGAGCGCCTAGCTTCCGAAGAAACCGCGCTGCCACCAGCCGGCCTTTTTGGGCTTTGGCTCTTCCTCGGCAGGCTTTGCTTCGGCAGCTTCCGGCGCTTTGGCGGTGGTCGAACTGACCACGATGCCTTCGGGCGGCAGTTCCTTTTTGGCGCGGCGCGAGGCCGGCTTTTCATCTTCGGCCTTTGCCGGTTCGGCAACCGGGGTGCTTTCGACGGCAGGCGTCGTTGCGGCCTCAGAGGCCTTGGTGCGGCGGGCGCGCTTGGGTTTGGCCGGGGCTTCTTCTGCTACGGCCACCGCTTCAGCTGCAGCGACGGCTTCGGCATCGGTCGGCGGGGCGGCCTTCTTGCGTGAGCGTGGCTTCGGCTTGGCCGCGCTTTCTGGCTCTGCAGCAATCTCGGCCGTCACTGCGGCTTCCGCTGGGGCCTCGGCGACGGCCTCAGCGGCAGGCTTGCGGCCACGGCGGGTGCGGGCGGGCTTGGCAGGCGCTTCCTCAGCAGGCGCTTCCGGAACCGGAATGCCTGCATCGGCAGCGATTGCTTCCTGCGAGAGGACCGCGCTTGAAACCTGGTTGGTGGCTTCGGCGCTTATGTTGCCTGCCTGCTCATCGCCCTCGCCGGGACCCCGGCGATTGCGGCGGCCACCACGGCGGCCGCGGCGGCGGCGCTTACGCGGTTCGTCGTCACCTTCGGTGGACGGGCCAGAGGCGCGTGGCGATTCATCGCCTTCCTCGTCGTCGCCCGTCTCCTCGCCATCATCGCTGGCGGCAACCGGGGCAGGCTGATTGTGCCGTGGCTGGCGGTTTTCTTCGCCACCCTGACCACCACCGCGACGGCGGCGGCGGCGGCGACGGCGGCCACTTTCGGTCTCTGCATCGCCTTCGCGGGCCGGAGTGGCCTGCTCAGCGGCGGCTTCGGCTTCGTCCTCGGCCTCCAAATCGTCGACGGCATTTGCGTCGACCTCATCCATGGCGGAGGTATCGACGCGCACATGCTGGCTGGCCGCAGTTTCCAGAATGTGGTGAGCGCGGGGCTCGCCTTTTTCGATGGTGTAGTGGGTGCCGGTCAGGTGATCGTCGGCCAGAACCGTGATCGAGAGCTGATACTTGCTCTCGAGCATGGAAAGCGAGTGGCGCTTGGAATTGAGAATGTAGAGCGCAACGTCGGTTGGCACTTTGAGGTTGATCGACTGGCCTGGGCGGCGCAGCACATGGTCCTCGACGGCGCGCATGACCAGCAGGGCCACGCTTTCGACCGAACGCACCAGGCCCGTGCCGGCACAGACCGGGCAGACATGGGTGGAGCTTTCCACAACGCCAAAGCGAATGCGCTGGCGGCTCATTTCCATCAGACCGAAATGGCTGATGCGGCCAACCTGGATGCGGGCGCGGTCGTGCTTGAGGGCGTCCTTGAGGCGGCGCTCGACGGCGCGGTTGGAGCGGTTCTCCACCATATCGATGAAGTCGATGACAATCAGGCCGGCCAGATCGCGCAGGCGCAACTGGCGGGCCACTTCGTCAGCGGCCTCCAGATTGGTCTGGAGCGCGGTGTCCTCGATGTTGTGCTCCTTGGTGGAGCGGCCCGAGTTCACGTCGATGGAAACCAGAGCTTCGGTGGGGTTGATCACGATATAGCCGCCGGAGGGCAGGGTGACCTGCGGCGAGAACATCTGATCGAGCTGGTTCTCGACATTATATTTCGAGAAGATGGGCTGATCTTCCTTATAGAGCTGCACGTTCTTGGCGTGGCTCGGCATGATCATGCGCATGAAGTCCTTGGCCTCGCGGTAGGCGTCATCGCCTGCCACGAAAACCTCGTCGATTTCCTTTGAGTAAAGGTCGCGGATGGTGCGCTTGATCAGCGAACCTTCTTCGTAAACGAGACAAGGAGCCTGGGACTTGAGCGTGAGTGAACGCACGTTCTCCCAAAGGCGCTGCAGGTACTCGAAATCGCGCTTCACCTCGGCTTTGGTGCGCGAGGCACCGGCGGTGCGCAGGATGATGCCCTGGCCCTGCGGCACTTCGAGATCGCCTACAATATCCTTGAGGCGCTTGCGGTCGGCAGCGTTGGTGATCTTGCGCGAAATGCCGCCACCGCGCGCGGTGTTGGGCATGAGCACCGAATAACGGCCGGCGAGCGAGAGATAGGTCGTCAGCGCCGCGCCCTTGTTGCCGCGCTCTTCCTTGACCACCTGCACCAGCATGACCTGGCGGCGCTTGATGACTTCCTGAATCTTGTAGTTGTTGCGGCGCGAAACCGTCTTGGGGCGGCGCGGCGCTTCTTCCAGCGCGTCGCCGCCGCCGATGCTTTCAACCGGCTCGTTGTTGGCGGGCGCCTGCTCGATGTGGCTGGCACCATCATCGTCGTGATGGTCGTGATCGTGGTCCGCCTCGCCTGACGCGGCGGGCGCGGGCTCTTCCTCGCGATCCTCATCGTCGGCTTCTTCGTCGCGGAGCAGGGCTTCGCGATCGGCCACGGGGATCTGGTAATAGTCGGGATGAATTTCGCTGAAAGCGAGGAAGCCGTGGCGGTTGCCGCCATATTCGATGAAGGCCGCCTGTAGCGAAGGCTCAACGCGGGTTACCTTTGCAAGGTATATATTTCCGCGGAGCTGCCGGCGGGCGGCGGACTCGAAATCGAATTCTTCGAGTTTAGTGCCGGATGTGACAACGATCCGTGTTTCTTCCGGGTGGATGGCATCCACCAATAGGCGCTTGGTAGCCATAAGGCGTTACTCCATGCCGTCGCGCGCCGACACTCGGTGACCGGCGAACCGGTCTCCTCAGCGTGGCGCTCTGCGCGGCAAAAGGTTCGAGGGATGCGGCGCATGCTGCACCGGTGACGAAAGCTGCGCGCGACGCACAGCGGGTTCTAAGAGAGGTCTGGTCCGTTGCAACACGTACAGCCAAAGCGCAAGCGGCAGAGAAACCTGCGTCGCGCTGTGTCCGTACCTGGGCCATTTGACCTCTTCCTATAAGGGCCGAAGACGCCTCGCAAACGAGGCACAATCCGCCGTCCGGCCCAAAGGAGCCGAAATTTCAATGGAGCGACTGAATGTGCCGCATTTCGGGGATTTTCACGCAGTTCAATGCGTTCCAAACCCGCTGCTCGCCAGTTTCCCGTAAAGCCACCTGGAATGGCTCGGCGACTCCGGGAGGGTGGTAAGCAGATCGCCCCAATGCTTAGGCTTTAGGGGTGTTGTCTCCAATTGGCAACAAGAAAGTCACAATGGCCCAATTGCTTGAGGTTTGTTTTGACCGATTGGTTGCGTGCCCTCAAAAAACACGTCATTCGACACTTCTGCCGCAGAATCGCCCCGAGCCTGCTGCACATCAACTGCGTTGAAATGATTCAAGTGCAGCCTCTGTGCCGCTCGCCTTGTGGGGCGAAACGCGCTCTGGCAGGGCGAAATTCGGGCCAGTAACGCATGGAGCGCTTGATCATTTGGGGAGCCGGGCCGTCTTGATCAAAGCTTTTGTGACCATCGCACTCGTGGCGCTCGGGCTCATTGCGGCCCCGGCGCTGTCGCAGGAGCAACTGGCCGCGCTTCCCGACGTGGTGGATGCGCGTGTCTCCACAACGCCCGAGCGGGCGCGCCTGATCATCGACCTGACGGCGAAAACCGAGTTTGCCATCGTCTCGCTGGCCGAGCCGAACCGGATTGCCATCGATGTGCGCGCCGCAAACCTGAAGTTCACCACCCCGCCGACGCCTGCCGGGCAGGGCATCGTGGCATCCTATATCGTTGAAATGGCCGAGGCGGGCCGGGCCCGCACCATGCTGACGCTCAACACTCCCGCGCAGGTGCAGCAGGCCTATGTGCTCGATGCATTCGATGATCAGCCGGCCCGGCTGGTGGTCGACCTGATCCCGGACAGCCCCGAGAACTTTGCCGACCGCGCCGCGCAGGACCTGGCGGCTTCGCAGCGCGCAGCAGGTATCGATCCCGCCGCTACACCCGATGCTGCGGCAGCGCCCGACGCCATAGCCACTGTGACCCAGCCGACCGAGCCGGGGGCCTCCAACGTTGCAGGTGGCACGCGGCCGCTGGTGGTGATCGACCCCGGCCATGGCGGGATCGACAATGGCGCATCGGCAAGTAGCGGCGTGCATGAAAAAGACATCGTGCTGGCCTTTGCCCTGAAGCTGCAGGCGCTGCTGGTTGAATCGGGCCGGTTCGATGTGGCGCTGACGCGGGAAGACGACACTTTCCTGACACTCGAGCAGCGGGTGACGCTGGCGCGCGAAAACAAGGCTGACCTGTTCATTTCGATCCACGCCGACTCCTTCCAGCAGGCAGAGATCAGCGGCGCGAGTATTTATACCCGTGATGAAAAGGCTACCGATGTTCTGGACAAGGTGCTGGCCGACAACGAAAACAAGCGTGATATCGTTGCCGGATTTGTGCTGCCCGAGATGGACCCGGCGGTTGTCGATATTCTGGTGGATCTGATGCGCCGCCAGATGCGGCAGCAATCCTATGTCGCGGCGCAGGCCATTGTGCATCAGCTTGAACCGAGCGTGACGCTGCGCAAGTTTCCGGTGCGGCAGGCCAATTTCTTTGTGCTGCAAGCGCCCGATGTTCCCTCGATCCTTCTGGAACTTGGATTTTTGTCCAACGCCGATGATATCGCCAACCTGATGAAGAGCGACTGGCAGGCGCGGGTGTCCGAGGCGCTGGCGCGCGGCATTGCCAGTTATTTCGATGGCGTGGCCGCGCAGGCGGGCGGCGTCTCAGTGGCCCAGCAGAATGCGACCACGACGCCGTGATGAGCATATGGGCGAGCGTTATCACGAAACGGGCTGTGTGCTCCACTTCATCGGGTCACGCTGCTATATTTGGCTCGGTGAATCGCATGCGGCGCGTTTCCAGTCAGGTTTTTGATCCATGCTTCGTCTAGTCGGTTGGCTGTTTGGCTTCACCATGTTCCTCGGCTTCGCCGGGATTGCGGTCGCGGCCATTTACCTGGCGCAACTGTCGAGCGAGTTGCCTGACTACACCGTGCTCAAGGACTACCAACCGCCGGTGACAACGCGCGTCCACGCCGCTGACGGGACCTTGCTGGCCGAATATGCGCAGCAGCGCCGGCTGTTCCAGCCGATCGAGACCATTCCGCCGCTGTTGATCCAGGCCTTCCTTTCGGCCGAGGACAAGGCCTTCTATTCGCACAATGGTATTGCGGTTGATGGCGTGGTGCGGGCGCTGCGCGACAACATTATGGCCAAGATCGATGGCGATTCCGGCCCATTGGTGGGGGCTTCGACCATTACGCAGCAGGTGGCCAAGAACTTCCTCTTGTCCACCGAGCAGACCTGGGACCGCAAGATCAAGGAAGCGATCCTGGCGCTGCGGATCGAGTCGACCTTCACCAAGGACAAGATTCTCGAGCTCTATCTCAATGAAATCTTCATGGGCACGATCGGTGGCCAGACTTATGGAGTGGCGGCGGCGGCGCTCAATTATTTCGATAAGGCGCTCTATGACCTGACGCTGCCTGAAATGGCCTATCTGGCGGCGTTGCCCAAGGGCGCCAACAACTATCACCCGTTCCGCAACCCCAAGGCCGCCATCGAGCGCCGGAACTGGGTGATCGATCGCATGGTCGAGAACGGTTATGTCAGCGAAGAAGATGGCCGGGAAGCCAAGGCTGCCTCGCTGACGATCACGCCGCGCGATCAGGGGGCTCAGCTCTATTCGGCTCAGTACTTCACCGAGGAAGTGCGGCGGCAGCTCGGCTCGCTTTATGGCGAAGATCAGCTCTATGGCGGTGGCTTGTCGGTGCGGACCACGCTGGTGCCCAAGCTGCAGGAATATGCCCGCAAGGCGCTGATGGACGGGCTTGTCGCCTATGATCGTGGCACCGGGTTTCGGGGCCCGGTGGCCAGTGTTGATATCAGCGGTGAATGGGGCGAGGCGGTCAGCAAGATCGTGCCGCTGGCGGACGTACCGGAATGGACGCTGGCCGTGGTGCTGACCATGGACCGGAATGAAGCAACCATCGGCCTGCGCCCGGGCAACGATGTCGATGGTTCACTGCTGCCCGACCGGGTGACGGGCACCCTGTCGGGGCCGGACGTGAAGTGGGTCAGCAAGGCGCTATCCTCGGTGCTCAAGGTTGGAGACGTGATCTATGTCTCGCCTGTGCCGGGCAAGGCCGGGGCCTATACGCTTGAGCAGGTGCCCGAGATCGAAGGCGCGCTGGTGGCGATGGATCCCCGCACAGGGCGCGTGCTGGCCATGGTGGGCGGGTTCTCATTTGCGGAAAGCGAATTCAACAGGGCGACCCAGGCTTTGCGGCAGCCAGGTTCCTCGTTCAAGCCGTTCGTCTACTCGGCAGCGCTCGATAATGGCTATACGCCTGCCTCGGTTGTGCTGGATGCGCCGGTCGAGATCAAGAACGGTGACGGCTCCATCTGGCGGCCGGAAAACTATGCGCAGGAATTCTATGGCCCGCAGACCTTGCGGCGCGGCATCGAGCGCAGCCGCAATGTGATGACGGTGCGGCTGGCCAAGGATATCGGCATGCCGCTGGTGGCGGAATATGCGCGGCTGTTCGGGGTCTATGACAGCCTCAATCCCGTGCTCGCCATGGCGCTGGGCGCCGGTGAAACCACCGACCTGCGCATGACGGCAGCCTATGCCACCATTGCCAACGGTGGCCGCAAGATCGTGCCGACGCTGATCGACCGGATACAGGATCGTTACGGAAAGACCGTCTACAGGCACGACGAGCGGCTGTGTGATGGCTGCAATGCCTCTGAATGGGTCGGCCAGAGCGAGCCCCTGATACTTGATAACCGGGAGCAGGTAATCGATCCGATGACGGCCTACCAGATCACCTCGATGATGGAAGGTGTTGTGCAACGTGGCACGGGCACCTATGCCAAGCGGCTTAACCGGCCGGTGGCCGGCAAGACGGGCACGACCAACGACTACAAGGACGCCTGGTTCGTTGGCTTCACGCCTGAACTGGCGGTGGGGATCTATTTCGGCTTTGACCGCCCCAAATCAATGGGCCGCGCGGCAACCGGCGGTGAACTAGTGGTGCCGGTGTTCACCGACTTTGTGGGCAAGGCCCTTGAGGGCACGCCACCAACCCCGTTCAACGTTCCCGCAGGCATGACGCAGGTGTGGATTGACCCAACTTCGGGGGTTAAGGCGGGGCAGGGGCAAGCTGCGGTGCTCGAAGCATTCAAACCCGGGTCGGGGCCAAACCTTTTCACCTCGGTGATCGGCGTCGGCGAATACGGCTATGATCCCAATGCGATTGGCGGGTTCCCCGGCGACCCGGGTTTTGGCGACCAGGGCGGTTTCGGTCAGCCTGATCCTCAGCCGAGCTCAAGCTTTGATACGTTCTTTCAGGACTAGGGCGGGGTGAGCAGCTTTATTCTGTTTCCTGATCCGTTCTTGCAGCGCAAGGCGGAGCCTGCACCGGTTGATGCCGCTTTGGTTGCCATCGGCGAGCGCCTGCGCACCGCTGCCATCGCGGCCCGCGCTTACGGGCTTGCCGGGGCGCATATTGGCGAGATTGCCCCGGTGGTGGTGATCAATCTCGCACAGGACGCGGAGAGCCGTGAGGATCGGTTGTTGTACAATCCTCGGGTGCTGGCGGTAAGCTCCGACACTGAAACTGGCACTGAAGGTTCGGTTTCCATGCCGGGTATCCAGGTCGAAATCGAGCGGCCGATCTGGGCCGACCTGCGCTGGCAGGATGAGACCGGGGCCGAACATACCCAGCGCTTCGAGGGCTTTGCCGCGCGGGTGGCGCTGCATGAAATCGAGCAGATGAACGGGATTTTCTTTCTCAACCGTTTGTCGCGCCTCAAGCGTGAGATGGCGATCAAGAAATTTCGCAAAGGCCAGAAGGGCTGACGCGATGGGTTGATCGGGGCGGCAACGTCCTCTACATCACCCACACATTCAAGCAAGGACGCAAAATGCGAGCGGAAATCGAAGCCGTTGTCGGCACAATTGAGCAGGCGCTGACCCTGCTGAGGAGGCATCTTTGACTGGGATACTGCCCAGCTCCGCCTCGATGCGCTGAACGCGCAGGCCGAAGACCCCAATCTCTGGAATAATCCTGAAAAAGCGCGCGAGGTGATGCGCCAGCGCGATGAGCTTGATGACGCGGTGAAAACCGTGCGCAGGCTTGAAAACGGCATTCGCGACAATCTCGAACTGATCGAGATGGGCGAGGCTGAAGGCGATGCCGATGTAGTCAAGGACGCCGAGGCCGCACTGAACGAGCTCAAGGTTGAGGCCGCGCGCCGGCAGGTGGAAACCCTGCTCTCGGGCGAAGCCGATGCCAATGACTGTTTCGTTGAAATCCACTCAGGTGCCGGTGGCACCGAAAGCCAGGACTGGGCGAACATGCTGCTGCGCATGTATACCCGCTGGGCGGAACGGCGCGGCTTCAAAGTTGAGACCATGGAAATCCACGATGGTGAAGAAGCCGGCATCAAGTCGGCAACCATCCAGATCAAGGGTCACAATGCCTATGGCTGGCTCAAGACCGAGAGCGGCGTGCACCGGCTGGTGCGCATTTCGCCCTACGATTCGCAGGCGCGGCGGCACACGAGCTTTTCCAGCGCCTGGGTCTATCCGGTGATCGACGATGCCATCAACATCGAGATTCTCGACAGCGACCTCAAGGTTGATACCTACCGCTCGTCCGGTGCTGGTGGGCAGCACGTGAACACCACCGACTCGGCCATCCGCATCACCCACGTGCCCACCGGCATCGTGGTAGCCTGCCAGGCCGAGCGCAGCCAGCACAAGAACCGTGCTACGGCGATGGCCATGCTCAAGGCGCGGCTTTACGAGGCCGAACTGCAAAAGCGCGAGGAGGCCGCCAACGCGGCCAATGCCACCAAGTCCGACATTGGCTGGGGTCACCAGATCCGCAGCTACGTGTTACAGCCCTATCAGATGGTCAAGGACCTGCGGACCGGTGTTGAAAGCAACCAGCCCGGCGTGGTGCTGGATGGCGACCTTGATGAGTTCATGGAAGCCGCGCTGGCGCATCGGCTCGAGGGCCATGCAGACCGGGTTGCCGCGGGCAGCGCGGACTAGCGATAGAACGAACACTCAGGCCGACAGCACTGCCGGCCTTTTTCATCAGGCGAGCGCCAGTATCTGCCTTATGCGCTTCCCGGCCGCCAGGAACCGGGACGGGTCGATGGCCTGATCGTTGCGCCGCACCTCGAAGTGCAGATGCGGACCGGTTGATCGGCCTGTCGACCCCACTTTGGCAATGGGGGTGCCGGTTGTGACCCATTGGCCTTCCTTGGCGATGAAGCCGGAAAGGTGGGCGTAGCGGGTGATCAGTCCGCCGCCGTGATCGATTTCAACCACATTGCCATATCCGGAGCGCTGGCCGACGTAGCTTACTTTTCCACCTCCGGCGGCGAGCACAATGGTGCCGCTGGGCTGAGCGAAATCGACACCGGAGTGAAAGGCCGACCGGCCGGTGAACGGGTCCTTGCGATTGCCAAAATTCGAACTCAGGCGGAGCTTGCCCGTCACGGGCATATGAACGGGTGCCGCGTCGATGGCGCCGCGCGCCGCCTTGAAACGGATCAATGCCGACATGACGGCATTGGCATCCTCCAGCATATCGGTGGCATCGGGCAGATCATCGCGCGCCGGGAGCAGGGGGCCGCCAACGCCGTCTCCTGCCACTTCCGGCATGGTGGGCTTGATGCCGATGGCGCGGAGTTCGGCCATGATCTGGTCGGTTGATTCCGTAGCGGCAGTCGAAATGGCATCGAGGGCGATGCGGGTTTCATCCATCATCTGTCGGACCGCGTGACCGGCGGTTTCAATATCGTTGAATGCTGGCAACTCGGCAGGCGCAATCGAGCCGGTGGTCATGGTGGCGTCGCGCGCAGCGGCCAGTGCCGCGGGCTGAATGCCAAGTTCAACGGCTTTGTCGGCGAGAACTTTGACATACTGGTGCTGCTCGGAAAGGATTTCCTGCTGCACGGACAGTTCCTGCAACTGCAGGTTGATGTCGCCGGCCTGGGCGTACTGCCGCGAATGCAGGCGGTCGACCTCGACCCGTAACTGGGCAATGCGATCTTCATAGGCAATCGCGGCCTGTTCGGACTGGCCGCTGAGCAACCGCGCAATGTCGGCGCTCATCATCAGCCCAACGCCAGTCAGCACGTTGGTGCCGAGCAGGACTGCAAACATGGCGTAGAAGAGGGCGGGTCGGATACCAGGGGATGCGGGCTTGGGTCTTGTCTGTTCCGAACGGCCAAAGCCGGGTTTATGCTGCCGATTACGCATTCACACCACCTCCCGCACAGGGGATACGCATGTGGGGAGTGTGGGCGTTTATGGTTAATAAACGAGAAAAATCAGCCAATAACCAGCATCTTTGCCTGGTCGAGCAGCTTTTGGGCATGACCCTTTATCCGGGTGACCTTCCACTGCGCGGCAATAACGCCGTTCGGGTCGATCAGGAACGATGAGCGCACAAGGCCGATATAGTCGCGGCCGTATAGCTTCTTTTCCTGCCAAAGGCCAAAGGCGTTGACGGCAACCTTGTCCGGATCGGAGAGCAGGGGGACGCCGAGGTTGAATTTGGCGCGGAAGGCACAATGATCTGCGACGCTGTCAGGCGAGATGCCCACAAGCTTTACGCCGAGTTTGGCGAATTCTGGTGCGAGGGCCGAGAATTCGATGTTCTCTATGGTGCAGCCTTCCGTGTCGTCCTGCGGATAGAAGAACAGCGCCAGCCAGCCGCCACGCTGCGCCGAAAGCCGAAACGGTTCGCCCGCATCGGTGAGGATCTCGAAATCAGGGGCGGCGGTGCCGGTGGCAGGGACGGTCATGGGTCAAATCCTCAGGCAGCAGGAGGCCGCGGAAAACAGGGTGTTAGTGCCATATTGCAGCCGGTATGTTTGGGCAAGACATCGCTCGTAACGGTTGATTCTCGAGGCCAGAACGGGATGAAAGCCAAGCCCCAAGTCGGATGAACGTGAACGCACCAGTCCCTCTAGAGCAAGTGGAGCGCGCGCCGCGGGTCCGCCGTGGGCTGACCTTGCGGCACTATGCGCGCCTGAGCGTTTGGGTGCTGGGGCTTCCGGCAGCTTTGATGGCGCTGATCTATCTCATCCTGCTGATCACCCCAATCCCTTTGCCATTTGTGCGCGACCAGGCGCTGACGATTGTGCAGGATGCCTTGCCCGAAAGCGCTAATGTCGAACTTGGCGATATGTCGCTGGCGCTCGAGAACTATTTCTTCCCCGTGCTCAAGTTCAGCCCGGTTGCCTATACCGACGACAAGACCGGAGCGACAATTGAACTGGAGGCGCTTGAGGTTGGATTCTCGCCCTGGCGCGCGCTCTTTGGGCAACCCGGCGCGACCATCACCATTGTTGGGCCGCATCTGCAGATCAACCAGGACTTGCTGGGCCCGCGCCTGACCAGGTTTGAAGTCATCGACGACCCGAACGGCGGGCGCCCGACGGTGCGGGTGATTGAAGGCGAAGACGCGTTTCCCTCCGTCAACATCGAGGCCGGCGGTCTCGATGTGCGCGGTGCTCTGCCAGATAGTCTGTCGCAAGGCGTGCGTTCGGACAATGACTGGCTGATTTACAACCTCGAAGCGGCGGCGCTGAGCCTGCGCGATGTGATTTTGCAGGCTGAGCAGGGGCGGTTCTCTCGGATGGTGATCCGGGATGGCCTGCTCGACATGAACGATGCCGTCTACGGGCTCCTGCGCCAGTTCCAGGACATCACGCTCGACGTGGCCCCCAATCTCGACGGGCAATCCATCAATGGCGATTTTTCAGCGTCTCTGGGCGGGCGGGTGATGCATGGCAGCCTGACGCTTGACGAAGCGCCCGGCGGCACGTCACGGCTCACCGCATCCGTAACCAATATCGATTTTGCCGCCGTGCTGCCCTTCATCGATGACCCGGACAGCATGGCCTCGCTCAATGGCGCCGGCGCGCTGTCGATCGATGTGGGTTTTGACAGCAATGGCAAGGTGCTCGGCGGACAGTTCAACGTGGACTTGACCGGCACCGACCTCAGGATTGAAGAGAATTACTTCCCGGTCGTTTCCTCGATCATGAAAATCGACTGGTCGCCCGATGAAGCCAAGTTCTCGGTCGACAATGCCGAGCTTCGCATCGGGCAAAGCTCCGGCACCATGTCGGGGGTGTTCAAACTCGGCCTTGATGACCTGTTTGGGCCGACGATCGGCATGTCGATCAAGGCCAAGGATGTTTTCCTGCATCCCAACGATATGGCGGCGCCGGAAACACCCTTCACCGATGTTGAGTTCAATGGCTGGTCTGCGCCGCTCTATGGGGCGCTAGGCATCGACCAGATGGTGGTGAGCAAGCCCGGAGCGCGGCTGGCAACGGCCGGTCGCATCGACATGCTGCGCGCCGGGATGGGCTTTGACCTGACGATTGGCGGCGAAGGCATTTCTGCCGACGACCTCAAGCGGCTCTGGCCCTACATTTTCTCAGAAGAGTCCCGCGAGTGGTTTGTTGCCAACGTGAACACGGGCGCAGTGCAACGCTCGCAGATGAAGTTTTCCTATCCTGTGGGCACTGTGCCCAAGAAGGGGGAGGACAAGCCGATCCCGCAGAACGGCATCTATATCGACATGGTGGGCGTTGGCGTTTCGGTGAAAGCCACCGACACCATGGCCCCGATTGCCATCGAGGGCGAAACCCGCCTGCAGATGCGCGATGAGGAACTGACGATTTCAGCCGATGGGGCGACCATTGCCACCGGTGGCGGTAATATCGATTTTGCCAATGCGGCGCTGGTGATGGGTGACGGCGAGGCTGGGAAGGACCTGATCGAGATTTCCGGAGATGTTGCCGGTGGCATTCCCGCCCTGGTGGCGCTGGCTCGCGAGCAGCAGCCCGGCGCCATCGAGGACAGCAAATTGCCCATCGATGTCGGCGCACTTGATGGAAAGGTGGCGGTTACGCTGGTTTCGACCATCCTGCTCTCCAAGGACGGAACGCCACCCAAGGTGGATTTCGCGCTCAATGGCACGGTTTCCGATTTTGGCAGCACCGCGCCGATCCAGGAGCATTCGATCACCGAAGGGCAATTAGCCTTCACCGCATCGCAGGCAGGATATCGCGTAACGGGGCAGGCCAAGGTCGATGGGTTGACAGCGGACGTGCAGCTTGATGGCACCCTGGATGGCGCCCCAAACATGGTGCTGTCGTCCACCATCGACACCGCAGACCTCGCCAAGATGGGCTTTGATGCCTCCGATTTTCTCTCGGGTCAGGTCAAATTCGCGGCGCGGCCGATGCCTGATGGCTCGATCCAGATGGTGGTCGATATCAAGGACGCAGCCCTGACCATCAAGGACTTGGGGATCAGCAAGGCCAAGGGGGTAGATGGGCAGTTGCAGGCCGCCATCAAGCAGGCAGGCACGTTGACCGAGCTGAGCCAGATCAATCTGGCGTTCGGCGATGTGGCGCTGCAGGGCAGCCTTGGCTTTGACAGTGAGAAGGGCCTGCAATCGGCGGAATTCTCCAACTTTGCGCTGAGCGCGGGCGACCAGGCGCAGGCTTCGCTGACCCCGATCCGCGACGGCTTTGCCTTGCGCCTGCGCGGCGACCAGCTTGATCTCAAGCCCATGCTGCAGCGCTTCTTCAACCTGGGCGAAGGGTCGGGCGGACCGCAGGCGACCCAGTTCACCCAGACCATCGCGCTTGATGTCGAACTCAAGCGGGCCGTCGGTTTTTACAAGACCACCGCCTACAACGTTGACCTCGATATGACATTGCGCGGCTCGGACCTGCAGCGGGTGAACCTGACGGCGCAGCTGGGCGAAAACAATTCGATTTCGGTGACGACCAACCCCACGCCGGACGGGCGCACCATGTCGGTGGCATTCAATGACCTGGGAACGCTTTTGCGGCTCGTCGGCGTTTATGCGCGCGTAGAAGGCGGCAACGGCACTCTGGTGCTGGCGACCAACACCAAGGCCAAGACCGATGTGGGGGCGATGTTGCTGCGCGATTTCGCCCTGATCGACGAGGCCAACGTGGCGCAGGTTCTGGGCAATCACCAGGGCTCGCGCGAATTGATCGCACGCCAGAACAAACTGGCGTTCAAGAGTGCCCGCGTCGACTTTGTGCGCAAGCCGGATCGGATCGAGGTCAGTGAAGGCATCCTGACCGGCAATACGGTGGGCGGCACGATGCGCGGATTTATCTACACTGAAACCAATCAATACGATTTGACAGGCACTTACGTGCCGCTGTTCGGGCTCAACAGCGCCTTCCAGAAGCTGCCGCTATTCGGGCCGCTGCTGGGCGGCCGCGACGGGGAGGGATTGATCGGCGTGACCTTTGCCGTGCGCGGCCCCCTGAGCAACCCCGATTTCAAGATCAATCCGGTGTCGGCGCTTGTACCGGGCGCCTTCCGCTCCCTGTTCGAATTCCGCGCCAAGGAAATGCCGGACGCGCAATGATGGTATGAATAAGTCATACTCTGCGATAGTATGGCGCCGAGCAGGAGGTTGCCATGACCAAAGTCCAAAAGCGCACATTCAGCCTGACGCCGGAGCAATCGGCATTCGTCGACCGCAAGGTGGCTTCCGGCGACTATGCCAGTTCCAGCGAAGTGATCCGTGAAGGGCTCCGCGCCATGCAAGAGCGTGACGCCGCGATTGAACGCTGGCTGCGCGAGGAAGTGGTGCCTACCTACGACTACATGGAACAGCACCCGGACGAGGTGCTTTCGGTTGATGAGGTCTTTGACGCTCTCGACGCCATTATCCACCCACCGGTGAAAGCCGCGGAATGAAGCGCCGGAAGGTCGGCTTGGCACCGCAGGCAAGTCGTGACTTGCAACGTATTGTCCGGTGGATCGCGTCCAGAGGAGCGCCGGAATCTGCGTCCTCATATGCAGCGCGCATCAGGGGCCACATTGAACGCCTGGATTTGGGAGCTGAGCGGGGGACTGCACGAGGGGATTTGCGGCCAGGAATGCGAATGCTCGGGTTTGAGCGGCGCATTATGCTGGCAGTCGCCGCTTTCGATGACCGCGTAACGGTCCTCCGTATCTTCTACGGCGGGCAGGATTGGGAAGGGGCGATGCGCGGCGATGACCGCGAATCGCAGGATTGATCAGACCGGCTTGAGCAGCACGTGGCGCTTCTTGCCCACAGAGAGCTTGATCACGCCCTCGGGCAACAGATTCAGGCTCGAAACGCCCATGCGATCATCTTCCACTACGGTGTCGTTGAGCCGTACGGCGCCCGATTGCACGTGACGGCGCGCCTCGCCGTTCGACGCGGCCAGTCCTGCTGAAACCAGGGCCGCGAGAATGCCGATACCCGCTGAGAGGTCGGAAGCAGAGATTTCAACCGTGGGCAGGGAGAGGTCGAGTGCACCGGATTCAAAGGTGGCGCGGGCCGTCTCCGCAGCCTGGTCGGCTGCTGCGCGGCCATGCACGATGGCTGTGACCTCGGTTGCCAGCACCTTCTTGGCTTCGTTCAACTCATTGCCGCCAAGTGTTGCGAGCTTTGCGATCTCATCAAGCGGCAGGCGGGTGAATATCTTGAGGAATTTGCCGACATCGGCGTCCTCGGTATTGCGGAAGTACTGCCAGAAATCATAGGGCGAAAACAGATCGCCGTTGAGCCAGACGGCGCCCGAGGCTGACTTGCCCATCTTCTCGCCCGAGGCTTTGGTGAGCAGGGGGGTCGTCAGGGCATAGAGCTGCGCGCCACCCATGCGGTGGCTGAGATCGACACCGTTGATGATGTTGCCCCACTGATCGGACCCGCCCATCTGCAGCACCGTACCATAGCGGCGGTTGAGCTCGACGAAGTCATAGCCCTGCATAATCATGTAGTTGAACTCGAGGAACGAGAGCGACTGTTCGCGGTCGAGGCGAAGTTTGACGCTGTCGAATGAGAGCATGCGGTTGACCGAGAAGTGGCGGCCCACATCGCGCAGGAATTCGACATAGTTCAGTTTCAGCAGCCAATCGGCATTGTTGACCATGATGGCCGGATTGGAGCCGCCATAGTTCAGGATATTGCCATAGACCTTCTGGATACTGTCGATATTGGTCTGGATCTGTTCAACGGTCAGCAGCTTGCGCTGTTCGTCGCGGAACGAGGGGTCGCCGACCATGGATGTGCCGCCGCCCATCAGGCTGATCGCCTTGTGGCCGGTTTCCTGCAGCCAGTAGAGCATGGTGACGGTGATCAGGTTGCCGATGTGGATCGAGGTCGCCGTCGCATCATAGCCGACATAGCCCGTGATCGGCCCCTTGAGCGCCAGGGCGTCCAGCCCTTCGGGATCGGAGATCTGGTGGATGAAGCCACGCTCATCGAGCACGCGCAGGAAATCGGACTTGAAGGCCATCTTGGTGTTCCCGGATTGCGTAACGGTGTCGTTACGCCTTTAGGCCCGCGGCTTCATCGAGCCCGAGCATGATGTTGAGATTCTGAACCGCGGCGCTTGATGCACCCTTGCCGAGATTATCGAGCACCGCGAGCAGCAGCGCCTGATCGGTGCCTTCTTCGCCAAACACATAGAGCCTGATCGAATTGGTACCATTCAGGCTCTCGGGATCGAGCGCCGCGCTGTAGCCGGCAGCACCCGTGCGGGATTTGCGCAGCTCTTCGATCTCGGCTTCTGTCGCCACCGTCACGAAGCGCTCGCCTGCGTAAAATTCGGCCATGGCTGTGCGCAGGTCAGCCGGGCTCGGCTGCCGTGGGGTTGCCCAAAGCTGGAGCGGGACCTGCACGATCATGCCCTGCGCGTAGTTGCCCACGGCCGGTGCGAACAACGGCGGGCGGGTGATGTCTGCATAGGCCTGGATTTCGGGCAGGTGCTTGTGGTGCAGGTTGAGGCCATAGATGCGGAACTTGTCCGGCGCAGGAGCCTCGCCCTGCTCATATTCGGCAATCAGACCCTTGCCGCCACCAGAATAGCCGGAGATGGCATTGATGGTGACCGGAAAATCGCCTGGGATCAGGCCAGCCTTGACCACTGGACGCAACAGGGCGATAGCGCCGGTCGCATAACAGCCCGGGTTGGCGACGCGCCTGGATGCAGCGATTTTGCCGCGCTGGCCCTTGTCCATTTCGGCAAAACCGTAGGTCCAGCCGGGCAGGACCCGGTGCGCCGTCGAGGCATCGATGATCCGGGTCTGCGGATTGGTCACCAGCGACACGGCTTCGCGCGCCGCATCATCTGGCAGGCACAGGATCACGGCATCGGCGCTGTTGAGCGCGTCGGCGCGAGCCTTGGGGTCCTTGCGCAGGGCAGGGTCAATCGAAATCAGCGCCAGGTCGGTGCGGGGCGCGAGCTTTTCGCGGATCTGAAGGCCGGTGGTGCCGGCTTCCCCATCGATAAAGACTTTTGGCGTGGCCATGATGAAATTCCTCGGACGGCTTGGTCTGGCAGAGGTTGCCTCGTCCCTGCAAAGTTGGGAACGAGGCAGTGGCGGCCGTCGTGGCGCGGCAACGCGCCATTCAGGTCACTCGGCGGGCCGGTTTCAGCGCCCCTTGCCGGCCGCGATCTCGGCGCGGCGGCGATCTAGATACTCGCCGCAGGATGCCACCAGGTCTTCAACCTTGTTTTCAAAGAAGTGGTTGGCGCCTTCGACAATCTGCTGCTCGATGGTGATGCCTTTTTGGGTCTTGAGCTTATCCACCAGCTTCTGGACTGAAGCGGGCGGGGCCACGCGGTCCTTGTCGCCGTGGATGATGAGGCCGGACGAGGGGCAGGGTGCCAGGAACGAGAAGTCATAAAGGTTTTCCGGCGGCGCCACCGAGATGAAGCCTTCAACTTCCGGGCGGCGCATGAGCAATTGCATGCCGATCCAGGCACCGAACGAGAACCCTGCAATCCAGCACCCGCGACTTTCACGGTTGAGCGCCTGCAGCCAGTCGAGGGCCGCTGCTGCATCGGAAAGCTCCCCGATGCCGTGGTCAAACAGGCCCTGCGACCGGCCAACGCCGCGCGAATTGAAGCGCAGCACGGCAAAGCCGCGCTGAACGAACATGTAGTAGAGGTGATAAACGATCTGGTTGTTCATCGTGCCGCCGAATTCGGGATGCGGATGCAGCACGATGGCGACCGGGGCGTTCGGCTCCTTGCCCGGCTGGTACCGGCCTTCGAGGCGGCCTTCCGGCCCGTTGAAAATCACTTCTGGCATCGTTTGTTCCTTGGCCCTTTCGGCGGCTCCATCCGGGCGGATTTCCCGGCTGGATGGTCGGTCAGCGGCTTGACGAGTAGGGTTCCGCTAACCTAAAACAGACTTTGAAAATCCAGTTTAGAATTATTCGAAACTGGTGTATCGCTTCGCGGCGATGGTTCAGGTGCCACCCGTCTTCGGGTGAGAGCGCTCCTTGTAAAGAAAGTGAGCGCCCGATTTCAAGAAGTTGTTTCGGGGACCGGCGTTTGCGTCATCTGCGCAGGCCGCACCTTTGGAACCGGCGAGAAGCCAGAAAGCAACGGATGGCCAAACAGGCAATCTATCTCGATCACAACGCCTCGGCGCCGCTTCTGCCTGAAGCGCGCGCTGCGATTGTGGCCGCGCTGGATCTGGTGGGCAATCCCAGTTCGGTGCATGCGCAGGGCCGGGCCCTGCGCAACCTTGTCGAAACGGCCCGGGCCCAGGTTGCCACCGCCGCCGGTGCCGAGCGCAAGCAGGTGGTGTTCACCGGCTCCGCCACCGAAGCGATCACGCAGGCGATTGTGGGCGGTGCCAAGGCGCTGGGCATTGACGCCATTGTGGTCAGCGCTGGCGAACACGCTGCGGTGGCGAGGGCGGCAGAGGCGACGGGGCTTGCAGTCGAAGTGCTTGGGCTCGATGAGGGCGGAGCGATCCGGATCGATCAGCTTGCCGGGATTATCGCTGCCAATTCGGATCGCAAACTGTTGGTCTGCGTGCATGCGGTGAACAACGAAACCGGCGTCACACAGCCGCTCGCCCGCATTGAGGCACTGGTCGGACCGACGCCGCACTATCTGTTTGTCGATGCCGTTCAGGCTTTCGGCAAGCTGCCTCTCGAATTTGCCAGCCGCGCTGCCGATATGATGGCGATCAGCGCCCACAAGATCGGCGGTCCGGCAGGGGTGGGTGCCCTGCTGCTCAAGAGCCATTGCGACAGCGTCAAGCTGATCCCGGGTGGCGGGCAGGAGCAGGGGCGTCGCGGCGGAACGGAATCGGCGGCTCTGCTGGCGGGATTTGGCGCTGCGGCTGAACACTTTGAGGCTGCTTGCGCGGCGGCAAAGACCGGCGAACTTATTGCTGCGATAGAGGCAGGGTTGAAGGCCATAGCGCCCGATACGGTGGTGTTTGGCGACAATCGGGTGGGCAATGTGATCAATTTTGCCGTTCCGGGCGTTAAGAACGCGGTGGCGATGATGGCGCTCGATCTCGAAGGGATCGCCGTGTCATCGGGCTCGGCCTGCTCGTCGGGCAAGGTGGGGCGCAGCTTTGTGCTGGCAGCCATGGGCGTGGCGCCCGAGCTTGCCGATTGTGGTTTGCGCATCAGCCTGGGGTGGTCGTCAACCCGGGCCGATGTTGACGGATTTCTGGCCGCTTTCGAGCGGATTGTAAGCCGGTCTCACGGCCGGGAAGGCCGCGCCGCCTGATCTGGCGCGGATAGAAAACTGCTGCTGTCCTTGAAACGGCAGGGGTGACAAGGAGAATGACTATGCGGGTTGCCGAGATTCCGACGCTCAAGGAAAATATCGACCTCGAAACCGTCGATAAGGTGCTGGCGCTCGACGTCGACAAGTACAAGTACGGCTTTGAGACCAATATCGAGACCGACAAGGCGCCGATCGGGCTCAGCGAAGAGACCGTGCGCTTCATTTCGGCCAAGAAGAACGAGCCCGAGTGGATGCTCGAATGGCGGCTTGATGCCTATCGCCGCTGGCTGACCCTGGAAGAGCCCAACTGGGCGCGGGTGCATTACCCCAAGATCGACTTTCAGGACATGTATTACTACGCCGCTCCCAAAAGCACGCCGGGGCCGAAAAGCCTCGAAGAGGTCGATCCTGAGCTCTTGGCGATGTATGAAAAGCTTGGCATTCCGCTCAAGGAGCGCGCCATCCTTGCTGGTGTCGAGAGCGCCAATGTGGCGGTCGATGCGGTGATGGATTCGGTCTCGGTGGTCACGACCTTCCGCGCCGAGCTTGCCAAGGTGGGCATCATCTTCTGTTCGATTTCGGAAGCAGTGCGCGAGCATCCCGAACTGGTGCAGCAGTATCTCGGTTCGGTCGTGCCGGTGTCGGACAACTACTATGCAACGCTGAATTCGGCGGTGTTTACCGACGGCTCGTTTGTCTACATCCCCAAGGGCGTGCGCTGCCCGATGGAATTGTCGACCTACTTCCGCATCAACGAGAAAAAGACCGGCCAGTTTGAACGCACGCTGATTATTGCCGAGGCAGACAGCTATGTGAGCTACCTCGAAGGCTGCACCGCGCCGATGCGCGACGAGGCCCAGCTCCATGCTGCCGTGGTTGAGCTGGTGGCGCTTGAGAATGCTGAGATCAAGTATTCTACCGTCCAGAACTGGTATCCGGGCGATAAGGAAGGCAAGGGCGGCATCTACAACTTTGTGACCAAGCGCGGCGATTGCCGGGGCAATAATTCCAAGATCTCGTGGACGCAGGTGGAAACCGGCTCGGCGATCACCTGGAAGTACCCCAGCTGCATCCTGCGCGGCGACAATTCGACGGGCGAATTCTATTCCATCGCCATCTCGAACGGTCATCAGCAGGTGGATAGTGGCACCAAGATGATCCATCTGGGCAAGAACACCACCAGCCGCATCATCTCCAAGGGCATTGCCGCCGGATTCTCCGACAACACCTATCGCGGGCAGGTGTCGGCCCATGCCAAGGCCAAGGGTGCGCGCAACTTCACCCAGTGCGACAGCCTGCTGATCGGCGACCGCTGCGGGGCCCATACCGTGCCCTATATCGAGAGCCGCAATGCCTCGGCCGTGTTCGAACACGAAGCAACCACCAGCAAGATTTCGGACGACCAGATGTTCTATTGCCAGCAGCGCGGGCTTTCCGAAGAGGAAGCGGTGGCGCTGATCGTGAACGGCTTCGTGCGCGATGTGCTGCAGCACCTGCCGATGGAATTCATGGTCGAAACCCAAAAACTGATTTCGATCAGCCTTGAAGGCAGCGTGGGATGAGCGGAAAAACCATTCCCGTGGTGCGCCTCTCCGAGCTGCCGCTCGAGAACTGGACGCAGGGTGAATTCTATTCCGGCCGCGATGCCAACCGGATCGGCGAAAAGGCTGGCCTGAAAGCGCTGGGCTTTGGCTATTCGGAGGTCGAGCCCGGCAAAAGCGGCTGCCCGTTCCACAATCACCATGTCGAAGATGAGATGTTTGTGGTGCTGGAAGGCGAGGGTACCTATCGCTTTGGCCAGGAGAGCTTTGCGTTCAAGGCTGGTGACGTGCTGGTGGCTCCGGCGGGCGGGCAGGACACGGCGCACCAGATCATCAATACCGGCCCGGTGATGCTCAAATTCATCGCCATCTCGAACAAATCGACCATCGAAGTCTGCGAATATCCGGATTCCGGCAAGTTCCTGGTTTCTAGCCTTGCCGGTGGCACCGGCCCTAAGCTGCGCCACATGGGGCGCCAGGGCGAACACCACATTGAAGACTATTGGGATGGCGAGCCGGGTGCCGGGGTCGCAAAGCCATGACATGGGATGTGAAGAGCGCCCACAGGCACTCACTCGCAAATGAAAGTGCGATTATTCAAAGTGGGCATTGTGGTTGCTTTTTCTGCGAAGCGACATTCGCCTCCAGCGAAGTGGCGCACTGGCTTGATGACAAAGGTGGCCGTACCGCACTTTGCCCAAGCTGTGGAATTGACAGCGTGCTCGGCGACCGTTCCGGGTTGCCGGTCACAGATGCCGCATTTTTGGTGGCAATGAGAGACTATTGGTTTGCTGGCCCCGCAGGTGCCAGCGCGATATTTGGAGACGCCCTATGACCACCCCCATGCTTGAAATCCGCAATCTGCATGTGCGCATCGAGGAGCGCGAGATCCTCAAGGGTGTCAATCTGATTGTGCCGCGCGGGCAGGTGCACGCCATCATGGGGCGCAATGGTTCGGGCAAATCAACCCTGAGCTACGTGCTGGCCGGCAAGGAAGACTATGAGATCACCGAGGGCGAAGTGCTGCTCGATGGGGTCGATATCCTCGAAATGGACCCCAGCGAGCGCGCGACAGCGGGGCTTTTCTTGGCGTTCCAGTATCCAATCGAAATCCCCGGCGTCGCTACCATGACCTTCCTCAAAGCCGCGATGAATGCCCAGCGCAAGGCGCGGGGCGAGGGTGAACTGTCGACCCCCGATTTCATGCGGGCCGTCAAGCAGGCGGGTGCGTCGCTCAATGTCGATTCCGACATGCTCAAGCGTGCGCTGAACGTTGGGTTTTCGGGCGGCGAGAAGAAGCGGGCCGAAATCCTGCAGATGGCGCTGCTCAAGCCCAAGATGTGCATTCTGGACGAGACCGATTCAGGCCTCGACATCGATGCGCTCAAGCTGGTTTCCGATGGGGTGAATGCCCTGCGCAACGATGAACGCGCCATGCTGGTGATCACCCATTATCAGCGCCTGCTCGATCACATCGTGCCCGATGTGGTGCATGTGTTCTCGGATGGACGGATTGTCGAAAGCGGCGATAAGGATCTGGCGCTGCAGCTTGAAGCCAAGGGCTATGCCGGTTTCGACGGCGCGGCGGCATAGAAAGACAGCCATGAGCATTCACGTTCCTGTCCGGCTGGGACCGGCCGAAAAGAGCCTGATCGAGCAGATGCAGAGCCTGGGCGCCACCGCGCAGGCCGAGCGGCTGAGCGTTGCCGGGCTGCCGACGCGCAAGGTTGAAGCCTATCACTATACCGATCTCAAGCAGCTGATCCGCAGTGTGCCGCCACTGGCTGGTGTTGCGACATCTGCCAGCGCCCCGGCGATGAGCATTGCCGGGGCCTTCCGCGTGCTGATCGCCAATGGCAGCATTCAGGCATCGGGCACAGCCCCGGCCGGGGTGATTCTGGGGGAGACCAAAGGGTCGCCCCTAAGTGATCGTGATGACCTGCTGGTCAAGCTCAACGAGGCCATGGTGCAAACCAGCCTGTCGCTGACACTGGAAAGCACGGTCGATCCGGTGATCCATCTCGACCGGCGCAGTGAAGGCGAAGCGGGCCATTCGGCCAGTGGCGTGCATATCTATGTGGCCGACAATGCCAGCGCCACCGTGATCGAAACCTATTCGGGCAGCGATGCGGCCCATGTGGGGAACCATGCAACCTATGTGGCGCTGGGCAAGAACGCCCGGCTGGTTCACATTGCCGTCGACCTGTCAGCCAAGGTGGCAACGCACTTTGCCAGCCAGGAATATGCCATCGCCGCCGATGCGCAACTGCGTACGCTCGTCATCCACGCCGGGGCCAACCTCGCGCGCTCGCAGATTTTTGCCCGGTTCGCCGGGGAGGGCGCCCATGCCGATTTCACCGGCTTGAACCTGGTGGGCGACGGGCAGCATGGCGATATCACGCTGGATGTGACCCACGCGGTGCCCAACACCACCAGCAAGGAAACCTACAAGCAGATTGCCCGCGGACGTTCGCGCGCCGTGTTTCAGGGCAAGATCGTTGTGGCGCGCGATGCGCAAAAGACCGACGCCAAAATGATGATGCAGGGCCTGATGCTTTCGGATGAAGCCGAAATCCTCAGCAAGCCCGAACTTGAAATCTACGCCGACGACGTGGTGTGCGGGCATGGCTCGACCTGCGGCAAGCTTGATGAGGATTCCCTGTTCTACCTGGTCAGCCGGGGCATACCGAAGGCCGAGGCTGAAACCATGCTGGTGCGCGGGTTCCTGGCCGAATTGCTCGACCCTGTCGAAGACGCAGCGCTCAACGAAGCCTTGCAGGCGGTGGTCGACAACTGGCTGCTGAACGCAAAGTAGGACAACGGATTTGACCTTCGACCTCGAAAAAGTCCGCGCTGACTTTCCGATCCTGTCGGAAAAGATTCATGGCAAGCGGCTGGTCTACCTCGATAGCGGGGCATCGGCGCAAAAGCCCAGTGCCGTGCTGGACCGGATGGACCACGCCATGCGCCACGAATATGCCAACGTGCATCGCGGGCTGCATACGCTGGCGAACCGGGCCACCGAAGCCTATGAGGGCGGGCGCGAGCGGGTGAAGCGCTTCATCAATGCCGGGCGGCTGGAAGAGGTGATCTTCACCCGCTCGGCCACCGAAGCGATCAACCTTGTTGCTTCATCCTTTGGCGGGCCGCGTATTGGCGAGGGCGACGAGATCGTGCTCTCGGTCATGGAGCACCACTCCAACATCGTGCCCTGGCACTTCCTGCGCGAGCGTCAAGGAGCAGTGCTCAGGTGGGTGGATGTCGGCGACGACGGCAGCTTTGATATCGATGCGTTCGAGGCCAGCCTGACAGACCGGACGCGCATGGTGGCGCTGACGCATATGTCGAACGTGCTCGGCACGGTGGTGCCGATCAAGCGCGTAGTCGAAATTGCCCATGCGCGCGGCATCCCGGTGCTGATCGACGGCAGCCAGGGCGCGGTGCATGAAAAGGTCGACGTACGCGACCTCGATGTCGATTTCTACGTCATGACCGGCCATAAGCTCTACGGCCCCACCGGCATCGGCGTGCTTTATGGCAAGCATGAACACCTGTCGGTCATGCAGCCCTATCAGGGCGGTGGCGAGATGATCGAGACCGTCACTCAGGACCGCATCACCTATAACGAGCCGCCGCACCGCTTCGAGGCAGGCACGCCGCCGATTGTGCAATCCATCGGGCTGGGTGCGGCCATCGACTACATCGATGCGCTCGGTCGCGACGCCATTGCTGCCCACGAGGCCGATGTTGCTACCTATGCGCGCGAAAAGCTGATGCGGATCAATGCGCTGAAAATGATCGGCGATGCCCCGGGCAAGGGGGGGATCTTCTCGTTTGCGATCGAAGGGGCACATGCCCACGACGTGGCGACCATACTGGACCGCTATGGCATTGCCGTGCGCGCCGGCACGCATTGCGCGCAGCCGCTGCTGACACGATTTGGTGTGACCTCTACATGCCGGGCATCGCTGGGCCTATATAACGGCAAAGACGATGTGGACGCGCTGGTTGAAGGCATCGAAAAGGCGCGAAGTTTTTTCGCCTGAATATTGGAAACTGACATGACCGAAGACAACGAGCAGCCGATTGCCGAAGCCGATGCCCCGCGCATTGCGCCCAACCACACCGGGAGCCTGCCGGCCGAGGAAGTGACGCGCATCACCCGCGATCTGATCGGGGCGCTCAAGACAGTCTATGACCCGGAAATTCCGGTCGATATCTACGAACTCGGCCTGATCTACAAGGTGGATCTGGATGATGATCGCAATCTGTCTATCGATATGACCCTGACCGCGCCGGGCTGCCCGGTGGCCGGAGAAATGCCGGGCTGGGTGGAGAATGCAGCCCGCGGCGTCGAAGGCATTCAGGACGTGACGGTCAACATGGTGTTCGACCCACCCTGGAGCGCCGAGCGCATGTCGGAAGAAGCGCAGGTTGCGCTGAACTGGTGGTAATCGAGCGCGAACAGGCTTATATATCGTCAATCAACGATAGAGTGTGCATATGCCCTTCCAGATCATGAGCCTGACCGATGCTGCAGCCGAGCGCATCAACGAGATCATTGAGGATAGCGACAAGCCGGTGATGGGTGTGCGCGTGGGTGTCAAGAACGCCGGTTGCGCCGGCATGGCCTATACGCTGAGCTATGTCGAGGCGCCGATTGCCGGTGACGACCATGTCGAGGACAAGGGCGTGCATGTTTTTGTCGAGCCCAAGGCGACGCTATTCCTGCTGGGTACGGTGATGGATTTTGAGGAAACCAAGATGTCCTCAGGGTTCACTTTCAAGAACCCCAACCAGACCGGCGAATGCGGCTGCGGCGAAAGCGTGCAGCTCAAGCCAGCCGACCTCAAGGCACTGGCCGAGGCGCGGGCTGGGGCCTGACCGGGTGCGCTTCTGTTAATCGCATGCAAAATCCCTGTCTTGGCAGGGATTTTTGTTGTCAGGCCGACGCGCGCCGCGCTAGAGGTCAGGGGCTTTCTTCAACGTCACCCCGGCAAAGGACGGGGGCCATCACAGCCGCCCTGCTGCGGCACGCAGGATTGATGGGTTCCGGCCATGCCCGGAATGACACGCGGCTGCGCCTTTGGCCTGCCGCTCCGCTGAATGGAGTTTTCCATGACCGATGCACCCGCCACACCGCGTGACGCGATCACTATTGTTCCGCCCGATCATCCTCTGGTGGGCCGGGTGACGCCGCCCGGTTCAAAATCGATCACCAATCGCGCGCTGCTGCTGGCGGCGCTGGCGCGCGGCACAAGTCGGCCGACCGGCGCACTCAAGAGCGATGATACCAAGCGCATGGCCGAAGCCTTGCGGCAGATGGGCGTTGTCGTCGACGAACCCGACGCGACGACCTTCGTGGTAACAAGCTCGGGCCGATTGCAGGTGCCCGATGCGCCGTTGATGCTGGGCAATGCCGGCACCGCTACCCGGTTTCTGACCGCAGCCGTAGCCAGCGTTGCAGGCACGGTGATTGTCGATGGCGACGAGCATATGCGCAAGCGGCCCATTCAACCGCTGGTCGATGCACTTCGAACGCTGGGGATAGAGGCCGATGCGCCGAGTGGCTGTCCGCCCGTGACCATCAAGGGGCAGGGGCACTTCGGGCAGGGCCGGGTGGAAGTGGATGCGGGCCTGTCGAGCCAGTATGTTTCAGCCCTGCTGATGGCGGCGCCGCTGGGTCAGGGGCCAATCGAGGTGGCGCTGACCGGCCCTGATATTGGCGCGCGCGGTTATGTTGACCTCACTCTGGCAGCGATGCGGGCTTTCGGCGCTGAGGTCGAACAGATCGATGCCGGCACCTGGCGCGTGGCGCCAAAGCCCTATGTGGCAACGGATTTCCTGATCGAGCCCGATGCTTCCGCGGCCACCTATCTATGGGCAGCGGGCAAGCTGACGGGCGGCAAGATCGACCTCGGGGTGCCCGACGAGGCCTTCACCCAGCCCGACGCCATGGCGCAGGCGGTGATTGCCCAGTTCCCCAACATGCCCGCCGTCATCGATGGCTCGCAGATGCAGGATGCGGTGCCGACTTTGGCCGTGTTGGCGGCTTTCAATAACACGCCGGTGCGCTTCGTTGGCATCGCCAACCTGCGGGTCAAGGAATGTGACCGCGTGCGGGCGCTTTCCACGGAACTATCGCGCATCCTGCCGGGCCTCGGCGTCGAGGAAGGGGATGACCTGCTTGTTGCCTCAGACCCGAAACTGGCCGAAAAGTTCAAGGGTCGAAACAGCCAGACGCGGATCGAGACCTATGCCGACCATCGCATTGCCATGTCATTTGCGCTGGCGGGACTGCGGATCGACGGGATCACCATCCTTGACCCGACTTGCGTGAACAAGACCTATCCCGGCTACTGGGATGCCCTGCGGTCGCTGGGGGTGGCGCTCAGGTAAGCGATCAGGCGGCGCGATCGTCGCCGGCACCGGTGATTTCGACCAGATCGGTTTCGGAAATCACCCTGTTCCGGCCCGCATGCTTGGCCGCGTAAAGGCAACGGTCGGCGCGCTCGATCAGTGTTGAGACTGTATCTTCGGGGGCAAACAGCGCCACTCCGAACGACGCTGTGATGCGCCCAAGCTTTTCATTGGTCGAGCGCTTGAGCAATTCCTTGGCCTGGATGGCCTTGCGGATGTTGTCGGCCACCGTCACGGCGCCCTCGAGATCGGTCGAGGGCAGGATGGCGACGAACTCCTCGCCACCATAACGTGCAGCAAGATCCTTGCCCTTGATATTGGACTTCAGCGTCATGGCCACAAGCCGCAGCACCTGATCGCCGGTCTGGTGACCATAGGTATCGTTGAAGCGCTTGAAGTGGTCGATATCCACCAGCATCAGCGCCAGCGGCTCACCGGTATCCCGCGCTTCGGTGATGGCGTTGACGAGCCCTTCATCGAAACTCTTGCGATTGAATATCTTGGTCAGCGGATCGAGCATGGATTCGCGGCGGACTTCATCGAGGTCGCGTTGCAGCGATGCAATATCCTCGCGCGACGCCTCAAGCTTCTGTTCCAGGCGGCGATTGGTGTCCTGCATGGTGCGGGTCTCCTTGAGGAGCCGCACGGCCATCTGCTTCATGGCTTCGGGAGTGAGATCGAGCTCAAGGTCGCCCGACGCTGCCTGCAGGGTGCCGGAATACGAATTGGCCATGACCATGGCCGTATCAATCGCCTCGTGCACCGCTTCGATGCGCGCCGACATGCGTTCGGACACATTCGAGATGCGTTCGTTGACGTCGTTGCTCTTGATGAACTCGTTATAGATCAGCTCCGCCACATCAACCGTGGGATTGCCATCGCGGAAGATAGCGTTGATGCGGGTGTTGAGCGAGGGATTTACACCAGTGGCATAGGTGTAGAGCAGTTCATAGAATTGGGGGTACGGCGGAATTGATGACCGCTTGAGGAGTTCAATCGCCGCAGTGGCATATCCAAGTGCGCGTTTGAATTCTTGTTCAGACACCATACCCTCGCGGCGCAACGGCCATTCTAATTCTGCGCATTTTCCCGCAGCTTAGCTTAACGCTGAGTAAAATAAATAAGTGACACGTAGTTGTACCAGTCAAACTGCGACAATCTTACGCTGTCCTATAAGTGTTTTGACCGATCGGGCGTTGATACATGCGCCGGGCCCGTGAAGCGGGCGAAACCTATTCGACTCGCCCCGATGATCGCAACAAGAAAGCGGGCACTGGACCGTCCAGGCCGAATGGCGAACTCGGGTCAATCCCCGATTCGCGATCGGGCTGGGGCGTGCGGGGCTTGCGTTCATTGCGCGAACGATCCTGCTGCCGAGGCTCACGGTCCGGGCGGGCGGCTCGTTCCTGACGCTTTGGCGCCGGTTCGGCTTCGCGCTCGACAATGTCAGGTTGATCGACCGCCACCGGCTGTCTGGCGCCGGGGGCAGCGCGGCCATTGCCACGGCCGCGTCGCGTGCGGGTTGGTCGGGTGCGCTCTTCCGTGTCATCGCTGGCCGAAGAGATCGGTTCAGGGGCGCCACCTGCCAGCGGAACAACTTGAATCTCGCGCTGGATCAACTTGACGATGGCATCGATATATTTGCTATCGGATGGGGCCACCAAAGTAATCGAAACACCTGAGCGTCCGGCGCGCCCCGTGCGGCCAATGCGGTGCACATAGTCTTCGGCGTGGGTCGGCGCATCGAAGTTGAACACGTGGCTCACCGCTGGAATGTCGAGGCCACGGGCAGCGACATCTGATGCGACCAGCAGGGTCAGGCGGTTGTTCTTGAACGCATCGAGCGTTTCCATGCGGCTCTTCTGGTCCATGTCGCCATGAAGCGCGCCGGCGGAAAAGCCGTGGCGCTCCAGCGACCGGGCCAGCGTGGCCACATCGCGCTTGCGATTGCAGAAGATAATGGCGTTGGTCAGGTTGTCCGCAGCGCGGATCAACTGGCGCAGCGCCGCGCGCTTTTCTTCGGGCTTGTTCGAAACCTTGACCACGCGCTGGTCGATGGTTTCGGCGGTCGAATTCTGGCGGGCGACCTCGATTTTGACCGGGTCGCGCAGGAAGCGATTGGTCAGCTTCTGGATTTCCGGCGGCATGGTGGCCGAAAAGAACAGCGTCTGCCGACGGGCGGGCAGCAGTCCGCAGATACGCTCGATGTCGGGGATAAAACCCATATCGAGCATGCGGTCGGCTTCGTCGATCACCAGAATGTCGACGCCGGTCAACAGGATGCGCCCGCGCTCGAACAGGTCGAGCATGCGGCCCGGGGTCGCGATCAGAACATCGCAACCCCGGTCGAGCTTCTTTGTCTGGTCGTCCATCGACACGCCGCCGATCAGCAGCGCGACGTTGAGCTTGTGGTTCTTGCCGTATTTTTCGAAATTCTCGTGCACCTGCGCTGCGAGTTCGCGCGTCGGTTCGAGAATGAGCGTGCGGGGCATTCGCGCCCGGGCCCGACCGCTTTCAAGCAGCGTCAGCATGGGCAGCACAAACGACGCGGTCTTGCCGGTGCCTGTCTGTGCGATGCCGATAATGTCCTTTTTCTCAAGGACGTGTGGGATGGCTTGTGCCTGGATATCAGTGGGCTTGGTATAACCGGCGGCGGCTACCGCTTCGGTTACCTTGTTGCTCAAACCGAGCCCGGAAAAGTCGTTGGTCAAATCGTTCTGTCCATCAAGGTTGGCTGAGGATCAACGGGTGAGCAAGACGGCTCACGGTTGGATCGAGTGGCCTGCCGGATATCCGTTTTGCGGGATCGCCAGCGGCGTTACTGCACCTGATCTTGCCAGAAAGCGTTTATCGACTTTCAGCATTCAAGCCTCAACGGGCGGGACCATAGAGCATGCGCCCCCCGAGTCAACGGGAATCCGGGGGTTATCTTTAACAGGACTGGCCAATTTCAAATATCGAGGTCAGTCACGAAGGCTGCATTCTCCTGAATAAAGTCGAAGCGGGCTTCGGGGCGGTTACCCATCAGGCGGTCAACAGTCACCCGTGTGTCATCGCGGTCCTGCAGCACGCGCACCTGCAGCAGCGTTCGGGTGGCCGGGCTCATGGTGGTTTCGCGCAGGTGAACATGCGGCATTTCACCCAGGCCCTTGAAGCGGGTGATGTCGGGCTTGCCGCGTCCGGCGAATTCGGTTTGCAGCAGCCGGTCCTTGTCGGCGTCATCCATGGCATAGAGCGTTTTGGAGCCCTGCGTGATGCGATAGAGCGGGGGCAGGGCCAGGAACAGGTGCCCGTCGTCAATCAGCTTGGGCATTTCCTGGAAAAAGAAGGTGATCAGCAGCGAGGCGATATGCGCGCCGTCCACATCGGCGTCGGTCATCAGGATAATCTTGTCATACCGCAGGTCATCCTCGCGATAGCGGTCTCGTGTGCCGCAGCCAAGCGCCTGGATGAGGTCGGAAATCAGCTGGCTCGATGCCATCTTTTCGCGCGTGGCGCCGGCAACGTTCAAAATCTTGCCGCGCAGCGGTAGCACCGCCTGGCTGGCGCGATTGCGGGCCTGCTTGGCGCTGCCGCCGGCCGAGTCACCTTCGACGATGAAGAGCTCAGCGCCTTGCGCGGCGGTCTGGGTGCAATCGGCAAGCTTGCCCGGCAGGCGCAGCTTGCGCGTTGCGCTCTGCCGGTCGATTTCCTTTTCCTTGCGGCGGCGCAGGCGCTCCTCGGCGCGGTCGACTGCCCAGTCGAGCAGCTTGGTGGCCTGGGCCGGTGCAGCGGCCAGCCAGTGGTCAAAAGCATCACGCAGGGCAGTGTCGACGATCCGCGTCGCTTCGGGCGAGGACAGCTTGTCCTTGGTCTGCCCGACGAATTCGGGCTCGCGCACAAACACCGACAGCATGGCCGAACAGAAAGACAGCACATCCTCTGCCGTCAGCACGGCGGCGCGCTTGTTGTTGGTCAGTTCGGCATAATTCTTCAGACCGCGCAAAATGGCGGTGCGCAGGCCCGCCTCGTGCGTGCCGCCATCGGCGGTGGGAATGGTGTTGCAGTATGACGAGACAAAGCCATCGCCCAGGCACCAGCAGATCGCCCATTCCACAGCGCCATGCGAGCCCGGCTTGCCAACGCGGCCCGAGAAAATCTCGTCGACCACACGCGGTTCGCCTTCGATGCGCGCCGCCAGAAAGTCACGCAGGCCCTCAGGGTAATGGAATACGGCCTTGGCCGGCGCTTCATCGGTTGCTACTTCCTCGTCGCAGCTCCAGCGCAATTCGACGCCGCCGAAAAGATAGGCCTTGGCGCGCGTCATCTTGAACAGCCGTACGGCCGACAGGCCCGCCTTGTCGCCGAAGATTTCGGGGTCGGGGTGGAAGCGCACCGTGGTGCCGCGCCGGTTCTGTGCCTTGCCCACGGTTTCGACGCGGCTCGTCGGCTTGCCGCGCGAAAATGTCTGGCGGTAGAGGATCTGGTCGCGCGCCACCTCTACGATGGTATCATCTGACAGCGCGTTGACCACGGAAACGCCAACGCCGTGCAGGCCGCCGGAGGTCTCATAGGCCTTGGAATCGAACTTGCCGCCCGCATGCAGCTTGGTCATCACCAGTTCGAGCGTGGAAAGGTCCGGAAACTTGGGGTGCGGTTCGACCGGGATGCCACGGCCGTTATCGGTAACCGAAACGTATCCATCAGCCGAGAAATGCACCTCGATACGGTTGGCGTGGCCCGCAATGGCCTCGTCCATGGCGTTGTCGATGACTTCGGCAAACAGGTGGTGCAGCGCATTGGCGTCGGTGCCGCCGATATACATGCCCGGGCGGCGGCGCACGGGTTCGAGGCCCTCGAGCACTTCGATGTGCGAGGCCGTATATGTGCCGCTAGCAGCCGGTGCGGCGGGAGCGGGCTTGGTAATCCGGTCGGCAATCGACTTCAGGGTAGGGGCCGGACGCGGGGCTTCCGGTTCGGTGCCAGCGCCAAAAAGATCATCGCTCTGCGACATGCAATTCCTCTGGCGGACCTGATGCGCGGCCCGCATGCGGCTTGAAACTGGGCGGAGTTCCGGCGTCTGCGAATCGGAACTGCATCACTCCTAGCATAATCCGCAAAAGGCTGGATTTCCCGAAGTGCCAGACAGCTGCCCACATGAACCGAGTGTGAACATCGGGTTCCGGCAGCATTCAAGGGGGCAGGGTTAGGGTCAGGCCAAGCTCGGAAGACGGGCAACACAAAGACCATACGGAGACTACGATGAACACCATGCTCGCAACGATCCGCAAGACCAGCGCTGCCGCAGTGATCGCTGTGGCAATCGGCGTGACGGTCTTTTCTGCCGCACCCGTGATGGCCCAGAGCGGCCCGTCGCTGAATTTCCAGCTCGAACTCGGCGGCGGCAGCCCGCAGGCCTTCGGCAGCGGCCCCAGCGCCAAGGTCGCCGTTCCCGATGACGACTACGAGTATTTCTGCCTCAGCGACCGCGACATCCGTCACGGGCTGCGCGAGTACGGGTTCCGCGATGTGCGGATCACCCGCGAGCTCAAGGGCGACCGGGTTGAGGTGATCGCCCGCTACAGCAAGTCCTGGTACTCGATGCGCGTTGACCGCTGCACCGGCGAAGTCGACCGGGTCAAAAAGATCCGCAAGTTCTTCGGCTACTAAAACTCTCGGGGCTCCCGGATAACCGGGAGCTCCAACCCCTGTCGGCCACCATTTCAGGCCAGCAGGACAGCGGGCGTTTTGCCCAGAACTGCTTTTTCAATCAGGTGATTTCAATGCTCAACTCGATGTTCAAGCGCGCAGTCTCGCTGGTCACCCTTGCAGGGCTTGGTCTGGCCGTCATCTCCGGCATGGCTGCAACGTCGGCCTTTGCCGCTGAGCAGACAATGGTCGGCGAGCAGTGCAACACAGTGCATCGAGGCCCTGTCCGTCGACACTTCATGTGGAAAAATCCCGACACCATCAAGGTCGAGATCATGAAACCGAGCCTGTTCAAGGTGACGCTCACCAAGGATGGCAAGACCGGCGTCTACGCCTACGACGGCTGCACCGGGCAATCACGCAAAGTTCGTTGAGTCTCGCATCAAAACACAAACGGGAGAAACCCATGCAAAGCGCCATCACCTTTCGCTACAGGCTCGCAGCAGTCGCCATGGCAACGCTGTCAATCGTAAGCAGTTTTGCCCCCGCGCCGACGATCGCCTCGGATCAGGTGCTCGAGCCTTTGCGCTGCCTCACTCGGGCGTACCGCGTTCCTCATTTCTACAGCTGGAAGAACCCGGACTCTGTTGAAGTCAAGAAGCTCGGCGACGCCCTTTTTGAAGTCACCGTCCACAAGGACGGCAAGAAGGGCATCTATGAGTTCGACGGATGTACCTACCAGTCACGAAAGGTCCGCTAGACTATGGCGCACTCAAAAATCGGGCTTGCTGCCCTTATCGCCGCATCAATGCTTGCCGCAACGCTTGCGGGCACTCCGGCGCAGGCCGGGGACACGGTTCTGGAGCCGGTCACCTGCATCAGTCACCACAAGAAAGTGGCGAAGTTCTTCCGCTGGAAGGAGCCTGACAAGGTGCAGATTCAGGACGTTGGTCCGAACCTGTTCCTCGTGACCCTGACCAAGAATGGCAAGAAAGGTCGCTACCTCTTTGATGGCTGCACGCAGCAGTCCCAAAAGGTCACCTGATCGTTCGCTGCCTCTATTTGAGTATATTTGATTGAAGGATTTTTTGAAATGTTGAGAAATGCACCTCTGCGCCGCGCGATTGCCCTTGGCGTCGTTTGCGCTGCCCTTGCGGGCACATCTGCTCCCAGCCTGGCGCTCACCACCACTGCGGACGGGGACCCCGGCACTTTGCCGTGCATGGTCAAGTCGCAGGTCTCGAAACACTTCCGCGATAATTTCCGGGGCACCCAGATCGTCATTCAGGATCTGGGGGGCAGCATGTTCCTGGTGAACTATATCGCCCACTTCCGGTACGAGGCCTATTTCAATGGTTGCACCCGGGAAGTCGAAAAGCGGACGCGGCTGTAGCACGAGCCAGTCGCGGTTTCGTCAGGAAACCCGGTACATTTTTCCGGCGTGCCCATGCCGGCGCCGGACAGCGCCGCGTCGGCGGGTGTGGTGAGCCGAAAACAGGGTGCTAATTTTCACTACGCTTGCGGATATTTTCCATAATGGCGCGCGAATTTTCAAAGATTTCAAATTTCTTAAAAATCCTGCTCGCCGCATTTGTCCTCACGGTCGGCGCAGGCGGAGCGGCGATGGCTGCCACGGACCTCAGCGAAAAATGCTGGAATAGCAACCAGATAGGCAGCTATTTTGCGCAGCGGGACTATCGGTTGGTGACGGTCGAGCCCGGAACATATCGTGGCGAGTTCATCGTCCATGCCAGCAAAAAGCAGATGTCCTGGGCTTTCTCCTTCGATGCCTGCCGCCGGAAGGTGATGGATAAGTGGCCCGCTGAGCAGGGGACTCTCGGGCCAGAATAGGCAATCTGGCCGCAACAACGGGGGGGTCGCCCGGGTGTCAGGTGCTGAACGCGCTCGGGTATGAACCGGGGATGAACGTTCAATTGTGCGTCAGTTCACCCACTTATGCCCATGCTGGTGCGGGGCTGGTAAAATGCGGCAATCAGGTCCGGAGAAGGTCAAATGCTCAAATCTGGAAATCGAGAGACGAAATTTTTCAGCATTGTTGCGGCGGTGCTGGCCTTGGTTGTTGCCGCAGCACCCGTGCAGGCTGCAAACTTTGGTTTCGGATTTGGGCTGTCGTTTAACAGCGATGGCGATATGCCTGGCCGTCCCGGGTTTGACAAAGACTATGAGTGCATGACCGAGCGGGAAGTGGGGCGCTTTTTCAAGCGACACGGCTACGACGAGATCGAAGTTGGCGAAGGGCTGCGGGAAAACACCTCGGCGGTGCGGGCCAGCAAGGGTGGCAAGGCCTGGCGCCTGACGTTCGATAATTGCATGGGCAAGGTTGTCCAGAAGTCACAGGTAGAGTAGGCGCTTACCTCTTCGGCCCTAAGTATCTGAATTATAAATGAATTTCTGATTTCACTCAGGTTCAGCAGGAACCGCTTATCCTTTTGGATGTCTGATCAATCCATTTCAAGAGGATATTTCAAGTGAAGCTATTTCCCAACATTTCCGCCTCGGCGACACGCAATACACTCGCGTTAGCCATCCTGGCGGGTCTCGCACTGGCAGCCCCGCCCGTCAGCGCGGAGTCCCCTCCGGGTTTCACATTCGGCGATGAGCCATTCCGCGACTATCAATGCCTCAACAAACGCCAGATCAAGAAGTACTTCGACTACTATGGCTTCTCCAAAATAAAGGTGAAGCGCGTACGCGGCGATTTCGCTCAGGTGATCGGCTGGTCCCAGGGCTATTATTGGCTGGTCAAGTTTGATCGCTGCGAACACGAAGTTCCAGAAATGAAGATTGTCGACCGCCACGGTAATGAACCGGTCTGACAAAGCCATTCCAGTATACGGCCATTGATCAACACGGCCCGGCCCTTGGCCGGGCCCTTTCATTCTGGAAGTAGGCGAACAGATGAATTCACTATGAACCGGCAGTTCCGGCCCGGTTCAACCGCACCGCACTAGTCTCAAATGCATAGGGGGCAGTTAGCTGTTTCAAAACAAAGGATTTTTCAAATGACCAGGATCGCTTCGAAGTTCTCCAAGACTGCCCTCATGATGGCTGTACTCGTCGGTATTGCAGGCGCTGCCGTCGCACCGGCCCAGGCAGGCAGCTTCCATTTCGAGTTCGGCAAGGGCTATGGCTACGGCAAATATTACGACAACTACTTCTACTGCATCGACAGCAGGAAGCAGCTGTTCCGGCTGGTGAAGAAGTATGGGTTTCACCCGATTGATATCGTAGACACCAAAGGCAAGTATGCCTACGTGCGCGCCAAGGATGAGGTCTATCACTACATCCTGAAGGTCAATCTTTGCACCCGTAAGATCGTCGGCAAGGAAGAAGACATTTACAAATAACCGCTCGCCATACGAGAGATTAACGCCCGGGATGCTGGCCAGCATCCCGGGCGTTGGTGTTTTCGGGGTAATGAATCGGGCAGGGTGGCGCTCGTGAACGCAATCTGAACGAATGGTTCGGGAAGCGTTCAGCGGCAACGGATAGTCTGACAATCGACGCGGGCAATCGCGTCTCAATTTAGTGCCAACTAAATATTCGAATAACCAAATCCTTTTTGTAGTGACGAAACGGCACCGCTCTCCAGGCTTCGGCAGGGAGGGCGGTGGCGGCTTTGCCGCGCTTGCCGTCAGGTGCGCTAGCAGAAGGGGGAACAAGTTCTTCTAAGGTATTTATTCGCTCACTTCATTCGGCTGACGCGTAGAAAACATTGCAAAGTCAGTGCTTTATGGATGGCGCGTCCGAATTTGAAACGCATGTGCCCTGCGAGTTTTACCTTTCGTTCGTTTGTTGGAAGCACTTCCTTAAACACGCATGTCTAGAACAGTGGACATACGGTTTTTGTCTGGAGTTGCCGTATGCGTTTCGCACTTGGTCCCAGTATTGCGTATTACAAGACTGAAGGCGCGAAGCTGTCTGTTGCTGAGTGGCTGCAGGCCGGGTTTAAAAGTTTTGCGTACCGGCTTGCCCATCTCGCCCTCCCGCGTAGTCTCGTTGTGCTGAGCGTTTCCGCCGTCGCCTATCTGATTTGACACCGTGTTGCGGTGCGGGTCCGGATTGGATAGAAGGAATCATCGTTCACTCAAACAGGAGCCAGCGTGAGCACGTATTATCGTCCCCACCGTCAACGTGGCCCTGTTCATGCCCTGCAGGTTTGCTTGCAGGGCTGACCGAGCGGTTCCGGGACAAATCTCGCATCGATCTGGTCTGCCCTTGGTGGCAATTGTCTGAGGCATGGTCCTGAAGGCAGTTGCTGGGACGAGGACGATGCCCTGGCTGCGGCGGGGCGATATTCCAGAGAGATCATGATGGGCTCGATCAGCCTCAAGAACGTTGGCGTAACGGCAAATACGCCGCTTTTTCAAAATCTGAACCTTGTGATTGGCGCCGATGATCGCGTCGGTCTGGTTGCCGGTAACGGCAATGGCAAAACCACTCTGTTGCGTTGCCTTGCCGGCCTGGCGGAAGTCGGGGCAGGCGAGATCATCCGCTCACGCGGCATGCGTGTGGGGCTGGTTGAGCAGGATGTGCAAGACACGCTCAAGGACCTGACACTTTACGAGGCAGTGCGGCGCGCTCTGCCCGCTGAAGACCGCGAGAGCGACAGCTGGCGTGTCGATGTTACGCTCGATGAGTTCGAGACGCCCGCATCCCTGCGAGACAGGCCGGTAAAGGCGCTGAGCGGCGGGTGGCAGCGGCTGGCGCTGATCGCGCGTTGCTGGGTCATGCAGCCCGACGCATTGTTGCTCGATGAGCCAACAAACCACCTCGACCTGCAAAAGATCTTTCAGCTTGAGCAGTGGCTTAACGTCACCGCCCGCGGGCTTCCGGTCGTCATCGCAAGCCATGATCGCGCGTTCCTCGATGCAACAACCAACCGGACGCTGTTTCTGCGGCCAGGGGTTTCCCGCTACTTCTCGCTTTCCTACAGCAAGGCGCGTCAGGCGCTTGAAGAGGTTGACACGGCGGATGAGGCCAAACAGGAAAAGGAACTGAAAGAGGCCCAGCGCCTGCGCCGGAATGCCAATGAACTCAAGAACATCGGCATCAACAGCGGCAGCGACCTGCTTCAGAAGAAGGCGAAATACCTCAAGCAGCGGGCCGATGCGATCGAGGGCGCGCAGGTCAACCTGCACAAGGAAACCTCGGGCGCGATCAAGCTCACCAATTCAGGCACCCACGCGCGGGTGCTGGTCGCGATCGAGGATGTCCCGGTAAAGACGCCGCCGGGAGAGGTGCTGTTCCGCACGGGCAAGCTTCATATCTTCCAGGGGGATCGCGTCGTGATCCTCGGCCGGAACGGTGCGGGCAAATCGCAGATGGTGCAGATGCTGCGCCGGGCCATGACGAGGCCCGATTCTGAACCCGGGATCCGGGTCAGTCCATCAGTGGTATTGGGCTATACCGATCAGGAGCTCTCGCAACTACCGGTCAAGGAAACGCCCATGGGGTTCATCCTCGACCGGTTCGACCTCGGCGACCAGCGTAGCCGGTCACTGCTGGCGGGGGCCGGTTTTGCGGTGGAAAAGCAGACGCGTCCAATCGGTGAGTTGTCATTCGGTCAGCGGGCTCGGCTGGGCTTGCTGGCCCTACGTCTGCAGGAGCCGAACTTCTACCTGCTCGATGAGCCGACCAATCATGTTGATATACCGGGGCAGGAGGCGCTGGAGGCAGAGATCAGGCTGCATGAGGCAAGCTGTGTGCTGGTGTCTCACGACCGCAGTTTTGTGCGCGGTGTCGGCACTCGTTTCTGGGTGATCGACGGCAAGCGGCTCCGCGAGGTCGACAGCCCCGAACCGTTCTTTGCCGAGGCGAAAGAGCAGGGGGGTTAGGCCCTGCGGGCTTCTGCAGCACCGATCCGCTGGCTGTCGGCAATGGTGACATCCCAAAGGAAGCGGTGAATCAACCGGTTGAAGGTCTCGGGCGCGTCCCAGAATGCGGCGTGCCCGGCACCGGGGATGACATGGCATTTGTCATCCCACAGATAGTCATAGCGCAGGCCGACCACGTAGTTCAGGCGGACGGTCGGGTCGTTGGCGCCGAGGATGATGGCAATGGGAATGCCTGCCGTTTCCACGGCGCGCTTTTGGTCGACGCCATCGCCACGCATCATGGAGCGCACAAAGGTGCTGCGCACCCGGCCGTCGGTGCGCAGGATGGCCTCGATGGCTCCTGGTGGTGGATTGGTGCCGAAGGCGCTGCGGGCAAAGCGTTCGGCATCGCGCTGTGAGAACACTTCCTTGCTTGCCAGCAGCATGTCCCAGTTGGCATGGAAGCCGCGCAGGCTGGCGAGGGGCCCGTGACCAACCGGCGGGGTGCCGCAAAGCATCAGTCCGGCGACGGCCTTGTGAAAACTCATCAATTCGATGGCAACGTGGCCGCCAAGCGACCAGCCGAGGACAGCGGCGTTCTCGATACGTAACTGATCGATGACGGAAGCCACGGCGGCTGCCATTCCACTGATGGAATAAGTCACTGCCGGGTCGCTGGCATCGGTTGACCGTCCGTGTCCGGGCAGGTCAATGGCGACCAGGCGGAAGATATCGGAGAGTGAGCTCTCAAACTGGCGGGCGAAGACGTCACACGAACTTCCCGAGCCATGCAGCATGATCAGGGGCATGCCCAGGCCGCTGGAATCGCGAACCCTGATGTCGCCTGCGGGCGTGTGCAAAACATAGTCAGTAGTGGACATTTGGCCGTGTCCTGATGAAAGCTCGGCCAATGTAGCGGCAACACCCTAAGCGGGCGTATCGCCAGATAGTTAATGAGCGCTGGAGCTAGGCGATGGAATTGTTGTTGGATGTCCTGGTGCTGGCGGTCAGCCTTGGTATCGTTGCTCAACACGTCTGGGCGCTTCGCGGGCACTTCACTTCAGAGAAGATGGCGCCCAGGGCCGTGCTGGTCTCTGCGACTGTGACCCTGACAACACTGATGTATTCCGCAATGGTCTGGTTCTGGCCGCAGCCGGTCTGGGCCTCAGTAGTGGGCCTGATCATCGAACTGGGCAGCCTTGTGTTGTTCTGGGCCGCCATCAAGGCATCCGCAGCGGCGCGGTTACGCTTTGCCTTTGACGATGAAAAGCCGCGCACCCTGGTGACAATTGGACCCTACAAGGTCGTGCGCCACCCGTTCTACACGTCTTACCTGATGTTCTGGATCGGCTGGGCACTGGCGACATGGTCGCTGTGGTCGGTGCTGCCGGTGGTCGCACTCACGGTGATGTATATGATTGCCGCTCGATTTGAAGAAGGCCTCTTCGCCACCACACCATTGGCGGGCGACTACGAGGCCTACAAGCGTCGGGCAGGCCTGTTCTGGCCAAAGTTCTAGGAATTTGTGCCGGGGACCAACATGCGGCGCAAAGTGGCGTCGCGCAGCACGAAATGGTGATAGAGCGCGGCCAGCGCATGCAGGACGATCAGCACGATTAACGCCGGCTTTGCAATCGCGTGAATCTCACCGAAACTGTCGCTGACGTAGACCGCGAGCAGACCGGTGACCGGTACGGCGAACAAAAGCACATAAAACAGGGCGTGCAGCCCGCTCGACGCAAGGCCTGCCAGCCGACCTGTGCCAGGTACGTGAGCCGGGGCGCCGCGAAGCACACGGATTGCTACCCGCAGGACCACGAGCGCCAGGATCGAAATTCCAACCCAATAGTGCGCCGATCCAAGAAGCTGATCCATCGATGAGGCGGCTTCTCCTTCTTCCGCCGCCTCGACAACCGCCACCATGCTCTCGCCGAATATCATCTGGAACAGGACGAGAGCTGCGATGCCCCAGTGAAGACCGATCTGGAGGCTGCTGTATCCGGTGGGCGCTGACGACATGATTTCCTCAATGTTGGGACCTGCTTATGCGCAGTGAGGACATCTTTAGCGCCTGAAGCTGACGCCAGACTGAATTTCAGAATGGGGAGAACGGTTGGGAATGCACGCCGGAGGGCACGCGACCGTTCTCCCCGTAGGCGGGCCAATACGACGTGGCCCGATCCCGGATCGTTGTTATTTGAACGAGAGCCCGAGTTGCGCTGTGTCGTTGGCGGGCCGGTTGTTGGTTTCGTCGAACGCGGACGCAAAATCCTCGACGTAGACAATTTCGCTACGCGGCGCGAGAAGTCGCGTCAGTGTCGAGATGATGTGCACGAGGTGTGCACTGTTCCGCGCACCGACTTTGCGCATGACATGCGCACGGTGAATTTCAACTGTGCGATGTGAAATGCCCAGTTTGATACCCGCCGCACGGCTTGTGAGCCCTTCTGCGATCAGGATGGCTACTTCCTGCTCGCGGGGGGTTAAGCCATATGGATTGACCTGATCCTCGGTCATCTGGCCGGAGAGGGATGCCGCCTTTTGTCTGATCATTGTACTTTCGCCCATGTTGTCCGGATTCTTCCGGAAGCCGCCGCAACAGCGTTAGGTCAAAGTACCTGATACCTAAGTATCTGAAAATTGGCAGGAATTACGCTGTCATATTTGCCGCTGTGTTTAATGCCGTCGAGAGATTTAGCATCGATATTTTTCACGATGTCAGTTTTTGCATTATCGCTTTGAAATCCGATGCAACCGATTTAGTCTGACAATCTGGGTAGGAGTCCCGCGACATACGCCTTTCGGGGGGAAGGAGGGTCGACGTGCTTGAGCTAGTTGAGCGATACCTCGACCGTACGAAGTCAGCTCGTACTGACCCCGACATCATTGGAATCCTTGGCGATATTGCAGCGGCCATGGGGTTCAATAGTGCTTATCTCATTGAATATCCAGGAAAATCCCGCCCCACGATCCACGTGCTCGATACCAGGCCCGGACGCGAGGCGTGGTGGCAGGCATACCTGTCCAGCGGCATGCGCACCTCGCAGGCCAACATTGCCGAGCTCTTGGCCAAAGGTGGTGTCCAGCGGTTCAACGGCCTGCAATATACCAGTGAGAATGATCCCATTCTCATCCTGTCGCGCAAATACGACATGCTGGAAGCCACTTTAGTCCCAATCAGTTATGGCGGCGAGTTGGTTGGGTTGGCGGGTTTTACTGGCAAGCCAGAGTTGACGCCTCAAAAGGAAATGGCCCTGCAGGTGCTGTCCTACAGCCTGTTCGCGCAGCTCCGTTCGTTCAGCAATTCAGGAGTCGTCGCGGCTTCGAGCGAGTTGACGCCGCGTGAGAAGCAGGTGATGCGGCTCGCTGCCGACGGACTGACTTCACAAGACATAGCCGATCGGCTGGGCATGTCTTCGCGAACGGTCAATCAGCATGTCGACAACGTTGCCAACAAACTCGGCACGAAAAACCGCACGCACACGGTTGTTGAGGTTATCCGCCGCGATATGCTTGACTAAGCGAGCCATACCCGCGCCGAAGGGGGCAGGGCGATCATCTGGTCATGTGTCTGCACATGGGTCTGGCTTAAGTGGTCGTAAAAGTGCGAGACGCCTTGAGACTGCGCCCAATAGCGCGGAACGGCCAGCCAGCTGTCGGTTAAATTGAAAAGACAGAGCAGTGTGCCGAGTGGGCTTTGACGCTGGAAAGCAAAGACGCCGTCCACACCTGAATCTAACACAATCGTTGGATTGTCAGCATGCAGGTGCGGTATTGATTTGCGCCGTGCAAGTATGTGTTGAACGCCGGAAAAGATCTTGCCTTCGACGGTGGTCAAGTCGTTGCGGCGTGCTGCAACAGTCCAATCCATCTTCGGGCGGTGCATCCAGCGGCTGTCGTGTGCCAGAAGGGGGTCGTCAAGGTAGGTGTGGTCGTTCGTCAACCCCAGCTCATCACCCATAAAAATCAATGGTATTCCGCCAAAGCTGGAAATGAGCGCGTGGCCGACAAAGATGCGCTGGATGGCGCGGCCTATCGCTGCTGTGTCATTGGCTTCAAGAGCTGCCTCGAGGCCGCAAAGCGAGGCGCACGTTCCGTTGGAGCGTTTATCGCCGGTGAGCGGATTGGACTGGAACAAGCCTCCGCGCGCGAACGATCCGGGAAACACACCTTCGTAGAAGTCGGCCAGGTAGTTGCGGTGCGCGGCACCCGAGAGCCCCATGGCACCCGCATCCTCATCGGTGATGGCCCAGCCGATGTCGTCGTGACACCGCAGGTATGTGCCCCAGGTGGCATTGGTAAACCGCGCTGGAAAGTGGTTGGCCATGACGTGGGTCATCAGGCGCGTCGATCTGGTGGCGAGGGCAGACCAGAACTGGACCATCAGCGAGTTGTGGTAGGCAAGGTTGCCTTCCTTGCCGGCATGACTGCCAGACCCGAGATAGGGGATCAGGTCCTTGGGAGAGACGATTGCCTCTTCCTTGTGGATCAAGGCAGGCGCGGCAACACGACTGGCGGCGCGCAGGGCATGCAGAATGTCGTGAACCTCCGGCTCATTCTGACAACGCGTGCCCATGCGCTTCCACATGAATGCAACGGCATCGAGCCTGACGACCTCCACCCCGCGATTGGCGAGGAACAGCATAATGTCGACGATCTCAAGAAAGACCGCAGGGTTCGACCAGTTCAGGTCCCACTGATGCTCATTGAAGGTGGTCCAGACCCATTTGGCCGCATCGTCATACCAGGTGAAATTTCCGGGCGCGTGTGCGGGAAAGATTTCCACCAGTGACTGTTCGAACCGGTCGGGCATCGTGCGGTCATCAAACATCCAGTACATCGCCTGAAAGTGCGGATCGCCAGCTCGCGCCTTGAGTGCCCACTCATGTTCCTTGGCAGTATGATTGAGCACCAGGTCGACGCATACACTGATGCCGCGCTCACGCAATGCGGTGGTGACGCGTTCAAAGTCGGCCATGGTGCCGTAGCGTGGGTCGATGCGGCGGTAGTCCATCACCGAGTACCCACCGTCGCTGTCGCCCGGCCGCGGCATCAGGCAGGGCATGAAGTGGACATAGGTGACGCCCAGCTCTTCGAGGTAGTCGAGCTTGTCGAGAACCCCGAGGAGATTGGAATTGAATCGATCAAGATAGAAAACGTAACCGATCATGTCCTCGCGCAGAAACCAATCCGGCTCCAGATCACGCTCCAGGTCCTGTAGCTTGAGCGCGGCCGGGCGTACAGCCCATGCAGAAGCGAGGCGCATGGCGAGGTCATCGAGAAGGTCTGAGAAATCGTCGCGCTGGCCATATAGGGTGCGAAGTGGGGTTTCGAGATCACCAAAACTGCGCTTGAGCCGAAGTGCAAAGATTTCCTGATCGGATGGGCTCAGGCCGGCCAGGGTCGAGGACGCCGCGGCGAGTGCTCGCTCAATTGGTGTTGCTATTGCCGATTTTCTGGGGCCCGGTTTCCTGCCCTTAGCCGCTGATCCTGCCATTTGTGCCTCCCGCCGAGCATTCGCCCTTTGACGCCATTTCTGATGAGGCAAGGGGGATTGGCAAGACAGATTCGAAGCGCTTTGGCTGCTGGATGCGGGCCTACCCGCTGACGAGTGATGGCAGCATTGCGTCAAGGCGATCAAAGCTCTCTGTCGTGCCATCGACAAAGCCGCGCCTGATTGAGCGCTCGCGCTCGGCGAAGTCGTTAAAACTAGCCTGGAACGTGAACAGAGTTCCCCCGAACTCATCTTCGAAGGTGAGGGTGTGCAAAATGCCAGGCGGTGGATTGTCGCCCCAGACTTTGCCCACCGCAGGTGCGCTTTGAAACACTATGCGATCAATCGGGACGATATCGACAAACACGCTATTGGTTTCATACTCAGTGCCATCTGGGCCTTGCGTCACATTGTGCCAGCGGCCGCCAATTCGAAAATCGACGTCGCAGACCCGGTTGATGAAGGCCTTGCAGCCCCACCATTGCGACAGATGGTAGGGTTCACTGAACATCTTCCACACCAGAGCCCGTGGTGCCGAGAAGCGGCGTGACAGAGTGATCTCTGGCTGGCCCGGGCGAACATCGAGGTTCAACATGGCAGTCAGCGGGTCATGAATTCGATAATCATGGGCGCAATGGCCTCGGCTTTGACCATGTGGTTCTGACCCTCCAGCTCGGCGTGGCTCGCGTTGGGCAATACGTCGGCGATAGCCTTTTGGGCGTTGCGCATCCAGCTATCGCTTTTTGTGCCGCCTACGATCATCGCGGGGGCGACGATCGCCGACCAGCGGGACCCGTTCAGCGGCTGACTCTGCTGGAACGGGGCGGTCAAGGCCGTGTCATAGGCCAGCGTCGCTGCGATCGCCTTCAGGTTTTTCCACATGGGCATGAACTGCATGATGAACAGCATAACCTTCGGCAGGCCGACGCCTGTTCCCATGAAGTGCTTGAGAGCTGCTCCATTCCTGCCTGACTGGATGAGCCGTTGCATTTTCTCGGCGTATCCCGGTTCCATAGTGCGGGAACTATCCACGATGAAGGGTACCTCGTAGATAAACAGTCGAGTGATGCCCGGGGTGCTGTTGGCGGCCTCCAGGGCGAGTGCACCGCCTGATGAGATGCCGTAGACAAATGCGCTGCCACCGGCGGCAGACACAATGGCCTGCAGATCTTCAACTTCCCGTTCGACAGAGTAGGGTGCCGCATCGCTGCTTTCGCCGCGCCCGCGCCGGTCATAAATGTGCACGGTGAAGTGCTGCTTGAGTTGCTCAGCCAGCGGCCGAGACGGGCCAGAGGCGCGGTAGCACAATGCCCCGTCCACAAGGATCAGGGCGGGACCGGAGCCCAAGGTTTCATACGCAATCCGGGTGCCGTCCTGGGAGGTAACAAAGCTCATGGTGGTCTCCGACCTATGTCAGCCTTAGTAAGTGCCTGACTTGAATTCTTCGAGCATTGTATCGAGCCGCTCGAAACCTTCGACGACGCCGGTCTCCATGCCCGACGCCATCATGCCATCGCGTGAGGCGATATCGGGCAGGCGCGATACCGTCTTGTAAAGCGTTTTGTCGCCGAGGTCTTCGAGAGTAAGCGTGTCGATGCTGAATTGGCCATCACACATACCTTCGATGCCGAAGGTCTGGACGGTTTTTTCAATCGGCACGATCTCAATATATTCACCGTGGAACACCACCACATGTTCGCCGGCGATGGTGGTCTCGATCTTCCACTTGCCACCGACGCGCCAATCAAAGGTCACGACGCGGTTCTGATGTGCGTGCGGGCCAAACCAGCGGACCAGATGCTGTGGCTCGGAGATTGCCTTCCACACGAGTGCACGCGGAGCATTGAGCGTGCGAGTCATGATGACAACTGGCTCATTGGCGGGCGCTTCGAATTTCAGGTCGGTCATATCAGTCTCCCATTTCGATATTGTCAGTTAGTCGCCCAGGCGACCACGGCAGGCAGAAAGGAATAGGCCGTACTTTGGTGGGACGGGTTTTCGGCGTCAGCGGCAAGGTCAATGGCAGACGCCACTCAGTTCTCGGTTTTGACGGCAAAGTCCGACCGTTGCCGCGCGAGGCGCCGCGTGCAGGCCAATTGGAAGTCGATGTTGCTAGTTTTTCGGCGCGTCCGGATCGCCGCGCTGAAGGGTTTGCAGATAGTCCTCCAGCCGATCGAGGCTGCCCTCCCAGAAACGTCTGTAGGTATCCAGGTAGGCCGCAGCGTCGCGGAGCGGCGTGGGTTCAAGGCGACATGGGCGCCACTGCGCGGTTTTTGAACGCGATATCAGTCCCGCCGTTTCGAGCACTTTCAGGTGCTTCGAGACCGCCGGAAGGCTCATATCAAACGGAGCTGCGAGCTCGGTTACCGATGCTTCACCATCTGCAAGGCGCGCTAGAATGGCGCGCCGTGTTGGGTCGGCGAGGGCAGAGAGGGTTTGGCTCAGCGTGTCCTGGCTCATGCGCATCCAGTCCGTATTTAACTTATCGGTTTATTACTGCGCATCATCAGCGTAGTCAACCAAAAAGTTAAATACGACGGTGGCCAAAAGAAAGGGCCCGCGAGGGGCCCTCCCAATTCGTTCAGATCATTGGCCTCAAGCCGAGTAGTACATTTCGTATTCCACCGGGTGCGGCGTGTGCTCGAACTTGATGACTTCGTCCATCTTCAGCGCGATATAGCTGTCGATCTGGTCGTCATCGAACACGCCGCCGGCCTTGAGGAAGTCGCGATCCTTGTCGAGTTCATTGAGAGCCTCGCGAAGCGAGGCCGATACGGTCGGGATCTGGGCCAATTCGGCCTTGGGCAGGTCGTAGAGATCCTTGTCCATCGGGTCGCCGGGGTGGATCTTGTTCTTGATGCCATCAAGGCCGGCCATCAGCATGGCTGCGAAAGCCAGGTAGGGATTAGCCAGCGGATCGGGGAAGCGGATCTCGACACGCTTTGCCTTCGGCGACTGGCCGAACGGAATGCGGCACGAGGCCGAACGATTGCGGGCCGAATAGGCCAGCAGAACGGGAGCTTCGAAGCCCGGCACCAGACGCTTGTAGGAATTGGTGGTGGGGTTCGAGAAGGCGTTGATGGCCTTGGCGTGCTTGATGATGCCGCCGATGTAATAGAGCGCGTCCATCGACAGGCCCGCATACTGGTCGCCGGCAAAGAGCGGCTTGCCATCCTTCCAGATGGACTGGTGGCAGTGCATCCCCGAACCGTTGTCGCCATAGATCGGCTTCGGCATGAAGGTTGCAGTCTTGCCGTAGGCATTGGCAACCTGGTGGATGACGTACTTGTAGATCTGCACGTCATCAGCCGATTTGATCATCGGCGCAAACTTGATGCCGAGTTCGTGCTGCGCAGAAGCCACTTCGTGGTGGTGCTTTTCGATGGTGACGCCCATGTCGGCCATGGCCGCGAGCATTTCGCCGCGGATATCCTGTGCCGTATCGAGCGGGGGAACCGGGAAGTAGCCCTTCTTGACGCCAATGTGGTGGCCGTTGTTGCCGCCTTCGTATTCGGTGTCGTTGTTGGTGGGCAGTTCGTGGTGATCGACCTTGAAGCCGACGTTATAAGGCGTCGCGGAGAAACGCACGTCGTCGAACAGGAAGAACTCCGGCTCAGGGCCAAAAACCACAGTGTCGCCGATGCCGGTCGACTTGGCATAGGCCTCGGCCTTCTTGGCCGTGGTGCGGGGATCGCGATTATACGGCTGATAGGTGTTTGGCTCGAGAATGTCGCAAACAATTGCCAGCGTGGAGGCACCAAAGAAGGGGTCCATGTAGGCCGAGTTCGGATCCGGCATCAGAACCATGTCGGACTCATTGATGGCCTTCCAGCCCGCAATGGAGGAACCGTCGAACATGGTGCCTTCTTCAAACAGGTCTTCATCCACGATCGAAACGTCGAGAGTCAGATGCTGCAGCTTGCCACGCGGGTCGGTGAAGCGGAGATCGACATACTTGATGTTCTCGTCCTTGATACGCTTCAGAATATCGTTGCCTGTCGTCATTTTGTTCCTCTTAGAAGACGAATGGTTATGGATTGAACTGGTGATGCGCCAGCGTGCCCTCAGGGCTAAAGCGCGTCGTCGCCGGATTCACCGGTGCGGATTCGGATGGCCTGCTCGATGGAGTAGACGAAAATCTTTCCATCGCCGATGCGACCTGTTTGCGCTGCGTTGCGGATCGCCTCGATGGCCTTCTCGGCCAGATCGTCTGGGCAGACCACTTCGACTTTTACCTTGGGGAGGAAGTCGACAACGTATTCGGCGCCGCGATAAAGCTCTGTGTGGCCCTTCTGGCGGCCGAAACCCTTGGCTTCAGTCACCGTGATGCCCTGCAACCCGACTTCCTGCAGAGCTTCTTTGACTTCATCGAGCTTGAAAGGCTTTACGATCGCCTCGATTTTTTTCATTTCGGCCTCCAATTAGCACCGGCTAAGCGCTGCCTCGTTACATGCAGGGGTTGTGCCAGTACCGCGAGGCAGATGAATCCCATGCAATTTGAATGGGTTAGTGCGGTCATGGAGTGGAAGCGTGCGGTAACAGGCTCCGAAAATCAATGGCAATTGCACAAATAATGGGCGACAAGATCATATAATGTGCGAGAACCGACGGTGATAAGATTTGAGAGATGAATTTGTTGGCGGGTCATTATGAGGTGACGCCGACCGCATTTGTCGGAACTGCCTCTGAGAGCGTTGGAACGGAAACATGCTTTGACTGGTTTGCCAACTTACGCTAGACCCTCGCCAACCCCGGCCTAGGGGCTAAAACTGCGGGTGTGGCGGAACTGGTAGACGCACTGGATTTAGGTTCCAGCGCCGCAAGGCGTGGGGGTTCGACTCCCTTCACCCGCACCACTTCGCAAGCTTTTGGGCCAACGAGATCAATGAAACGGGATTGAACTGAATATGCAGGTCAAAGAAACCCTGAACGAAGGCCTGAAGCGCAAACTGGCCGTGACCATTCCAGCCAAGGATCTGGTATCGCGCCTGGACGCCAAGCTTGACGAGATCAAAGACAAGGCCGTTATCAAGGGCTTCCGCCCTGGCAAGGTGCCGGTCACTCACCTCAAGAAGGTCTATGGCGCCTCGGCCATGTCCGAAGTGGTGCAGGACGCGATCAATGCAGGTGTTTCCGACACGCTGGAAAAGCGCTCAGAGCGCGCTGCTACCCAGCCCAAGGTTGACCTGACCGAAGATCAGGCTGAACTGAACCGTATCCTTCAGGGTGAGGCCGATCTGGCGTTCGACGTTTCGTACGAAATCCTGCCATCCGTTTCGCTGATGGAATTCAAGGGCATCAAGCTCGACAAGCCCGTTGTCGATATTGACGACAAGGAAGTCGACAAAGAGATGGAGCGCGTGTTCCGCTCAAACCGTGGCTACGAAGAGAAGGCTGCAGACGGCCTTGTGGCTGATGGTGACCGCCTTGGCCTCTCGTTCGTCGGCAAGATCAAGGGTGAGTTGTTTGAGGGCGGCTCGGCGGACCATGCACATCTGACTGTCGGTTCCGGCGAGTTCATTCCTGGCTTTGAAGAGCAGCTCATCGGGATGAAAAAGGGCGAGACCCGCGAGATCGCGGTGACATTCCCCAAAGACTACCACCAGGAAAAGCTGGCCGGTAAGAAGGCCACGTTCGACGTGACTATCCTGCACATCGATGGCCCCAAGGCTGGTGAACTGAACGACGAGTTCGCCAAGACTCTGGGACTGGATGATCTGGCCGCCCTGCGCGACGCCGTGAAGGCGCAGATGAGCCAGGCACTTGGTTCGATGAGCCGCCAGCACGTCAAGCGCCAGATTCTGGATGCCTTGGATGAAGGGCACAAGTTCGAGGTCCCCTCGCAGCTCGTCGAAGCCGAGTTCAACACCATTTGGGAACGCGTCAAGCACGAGATCGAACATCACGGCAAGAGCTTCGAGGATGAAGGCACGACCGAGGAAGAGGCGCGTGCCCAGTACCAGAAGATCGCCGAGCGCCGCGTTCGTCTTGGGCTGGTGGTTGCCGAGATCGGCAATGCCAACAAGATCGAGGTGACTGACGAAGAGCACCAGTCTGCTTTGATCGCGGAAGTGCGCCGTTTCCCCGGCCAGGAACAGCAGGTCTACGACTACTATCGCAAGAACCAGCAGGCTCTTGCCGCTCTTCGTGCGCCGGTGTTTGAGAACAAGGTGGTCGACTTCGTGGCCGAGCTGGCCAAGCAGACCGATAAGAAAATGACCCGCGATGAGCTGGCCAAGCTTATTCAGGCCGATGACAACGAAGTGCCCGAGGAACATCACCACTAAGGTGTGCGCCTAAGGCAGAGTTCAGGGCCGCTCCTCCGGGGGCGGCCTTTTTGTTTGGCTGCCGGTCACTTACATGGGAAAATGCAGCATGAGCTTTTGCAATGACACTTTGCTGCTGACTCCGGCGGAGATGAGCCGAGCCGATCGATTGGCCATCGACGAGGGTGTGCCTTCGCTGACATTGATGGAAAATGCGGGCAGGGCCGTGGTTGAAGCCATTTGCCAGCGCTACAGACCATGCCCTACGGTGATTCTGTGCGGCCCGGGCAACAATGGTGGCGATGGATTTGTTGTCGGACGTATCCTCGCCGCAAGCGGCTGGCCCGTGCGGGTGGCGCTCTTTGGCGAAATGGAACGCTTGAAGGGCGACGTGGCCATCAATGCGGGCCTTTATGCGGGCGAAATTCTATCTGCTACCGCAAGCTCCCTATTGGACGCGGGGCTGATTGTTGATGCGTTGCTTGGCGCGGGGCTGGACCGAAATGTCGAAGGGGTTCTGGCGGACCTGATTTTGGCCGTGAACGCTAGTGACGCCCCGGTTGTGGCCATAGATGTGCCAAGCGGCTTGGACGGAGCGTCGGGTCAGATGCGCGGCGCGGCAGTTGATGCCGAGTTGACGGTGACCTTCTTTCGAAAGAAGCCAGGTCACCTGCTGATGCCGGGGCGGGATCTTTGTGGAGAGCTGGTCGTCGCCGACATTGGCATTTCGTCTAGTGTGCTCGACGGGATTGCGCCGCTGGCGGCTGAGAACCTGCCGTCAAACTGGCGGGTACCAGTCGCTGTTTCAGATGGGCACAAATTTGATCGCGGTCACTGCCTGGTCGTTTCCGGCGGGCCGCTGCAGACCGGTGCGGCTCGATTGAGCGCCCTGGCTGCCTTGCGCACCGGGGCTGGGCTGGTGACATTGGCCGGCCCCAGGGAGGCACTGCTGATTCACGCCGCGCATGTCACTTCCATCATGCTGCGTGAGGCAGATGGTGCGGACGCGCTGGCGGAGCTATTGGCAGACCCGCGATTCAAGTCGGTCGTCATCGGCCCGGCGGCAGGCGTTGGTCAGGATACCCGAGATAAGGTTCTGGCCGCCTTGCGATCCAGTGCTGGCGTTGTACTCGATGCAGATGCCCTGAGCAGCTTTTCAGCCAACCCTCGCGACATGTTTGGAGCGATAAAGGCAGCGACAGGGGGCGTGGTTCTCACGCCGCATACGGGAGAGTTTTCGCGTCTGTTTGGCGAGCCGCCTGGCGGCAAACTGGAAAAGGCCCGCCTGGCAGCCAAGCTTTCGGGTGCCGTTGTCATCCTGAAGGGCCGAGACACGGTCATCGCAGCGCCTGACGGGCGAGCAATGATCAATGCCAATGCGCCGCCGAACCTTGCCACAGCGGGGTCCGGGGATGTTCTGGCCGGGATTTGTGCCGGGCTTCTATCTCAGGGGATGGAGGAGTTCGATGCCGCCTCTGCGGCTGTCTGGATGCATGGAGATGCGGCTAGCAGGTTCGGCAAGTCCGGGTTGATTGCCGAAGACATCCCGGCATTGCTGCCGTCGGTGCTGTCCGGTCTGGAAGAAACCGAACGATCTTGAAATTCGCCTTTCGAATAAGACATTAGATAGGCGTAATATTCAGGCAGGAGAAAAGCGATGACCTCAGAGGCAAAACACATCGTTTGTCCCCAGTGTGGCGGTGTCAATCGCGTGCCGGACAGCAAGAATGCTGCTGATGCCAAATGCGGTAAGTGCGGTGCGGCAGTGTTTTCCAGACGCGCGACGCCGGTGAGCGCTGCTTTGTTCGAAAAACACATTCAGCGCAACGATATCCCTGTCGTTGTCGATTTCTGGGCCGAGTGGTGTGGGCCCTGCAAAGCCATGGCCCCTGCCTACGAGCAGGTGGCGGGGCAGATGGAGCCAAACTATCGCTTCCTCAAGGTCGACACTGAAGCCAACCCCGAGCTATCCAGCCGTTTCAGGATTCAGGCCATTCCAACCCTGATGCTGTTCAAGAATGGCAAGGTGGTCGCACAGCGCGCGGGGGCCAGCGGTGGGGCGGCATTAAAGGCCTGGATTGAAGCGAATAGTTAGGTGCGAGGCTGCATCTGCCCGCGGATGTAAACACTGACGATCGAGCTTTCGTCGGGCCAGTGTTCAGGGGCAACCGACGTCATGTGCGCCTGGATACATTTCCAGGCCCCATTCTCGTAGAGGTAGGTGTCGGTATAGTTGGTCATGCCGGTGGTTTCGATACCATCCCGGCGCTCAGTGTGTTTGTTGGTGGCGCGAACCAGGGCGACGTTTCCGAAGACCGAGATGAGCTCGTCGCGGGTATCCCAATAAATAACCACATCTGGATCAAAGAGGTTGGCCCAGCGCTTGAGATAGCTGGCGCGGTCAATGCGCTTGCCGCTGCTCGACAGGCAGATGAAATCCTTGTGCAGCAGATCATCGTGGGAGGGGACGTCGTTGGTGACGTAGTTGTGGATGAACCGGGCATTGAGTGCGCGCAAATCCGCGAGCGCCTGGGGCGACTGCGTGTAGGCGAGGGGGGTGTCCATTATTGTTTTCCGAAATGATTATTTCGCAAGATCGCGGGCGATGGCTGCTGTGACGTCGTCCGCCGGATAGAAACACTCGAGCTTGAGCTGCTGGAGCGCAGCATCGGCCGGCATGGCAAAGGTGGTGAAGGTCGAAAAGAAGCTGACTTTGTAGTCATCCTTTTCGAGCTGCATGGTCATGACGGGCGATGCGGCGTTGGCCGAGCGCGGGGGCTTTGCAAACGCAGACATGCCCGGATAGTCCATGACGTCCTTGAGCAACTGCGCGGCGACGCGGCTGCCCTGCGCAACTTCGCGATGCAGAATCTGGAGCATCTCGCCGGCAAAGGCCGTCCAATTGACCATGTATTTGCGCAGGGCGCCCGGGTGAAACACGGTGTGCATGGCGTTGTCAGCAATGTTTGCACCCACATCATAACCAGCGTGGAAAGGTGCAAACATCCGGCGCGTCGCTTCGTTGCGAATCCTGATGTCCCAATGCCCATCGATGACAATGGCGGGGTAGGGTTCCTGCTGGACCAGAATGAAGTCGAGGGCCTGCCGGACGTGCGGCATGGTTTCGGTTGCCGGCTGCCTGTCGCCGTACGGTGGGACAAATCCGGCGGATACGTGCAGCGCGTTGCGCTCCTCAAGCGGAAGGTCCAGCGCGATGCCCAGCAGTTGCACCATGCCGCGGCTCGGGCGGGAGCGGCCTGATTCAAGAAAGCTCAGATGGCGGCCGGACACATTGGCGGCAGCGGCCAGTTCGAGCTGGCTAAAGCGACGCTGCTGGCGCCAGTGGCGCAGAAGCTGGCTGAACCCGGTGTCAGTTGAATGACGTGTCTGTGTATTGATGCTGTCCATGGGGCGTAAGTATAGGCCCGCCGGAACGGCGCGCAATTACCTCACAGGTAAGCAACCTCGCAGCGGTGTTGCCCTACCAACTGACCACGAGCTTTTCGAGCCCGTGGAAATGAAAGACATCATTGTAGCGTGGCCGCTCGGCAATTCTGAGATTGGGTAGGCGTTCAAACAATGTGGCCATGGCGACCTGAAGCTCGATGCGGGCGAGTGGAGCGCCAATGCAGAAGTGGATCCCGGCGCCGAACGAGACATTCATGCCGTCGGTGCGGAACGGGTCGAACGTGTTGGCGTTCGCAAAACGTGCAGGATCGCGATTAGCCGATGCCAGCAGCAGGCCGACGGTCTCGCCTTTCCTGAGTTCTATTCCGGCGTATTCCGTATCTGCCAGTGCGTAGCGGGTGAACATGTGGAGAGGGGCATCGTAGCGCAGGCACTCTTCGACCGTTGCCTCTGTCTGGTGATCATCGACAAACAGGGTTTTTGGGTCGAGGCCCGATTCAAGGATCGTCTTGATGCCATTCCCGGTGGTGTGGACCGTGGCCTCGTGGCCGGCGTTGAGAAGGAGAATCGTCGTCGACATAATTTCGTCGTCGCTGAGTTTTTGCCCGTCGACCTCTGAAGTGATCATATGGGTGAGCAGGTCTTCCCGTGGGTTTCTGCGGCGCTCGGCAATGATCGTGGACAGATAGTCCATGAAGTCCGAAGAGGCCTTGTTGGCATCATACTCGGTCGCCTCGGAAACGCCGAACATGTACATCGCAACCATGCGGTTGGACCAGTTGAGCAACTGTGGCGCCATCTCTGCGGGGATGCCAATCATTTCCGCAATCACAATCACCGGAATAGGGGCGGCGTAAGCCTTCAGCAGGTCAATCGATCCTTCTGACACGAACCCGTCGATCAGATCGTTAGCAAGCGCCTTGATGCGCGGGCGCAACTGTTCGACGTGGCGCGAGACAAAGGCACGGTTGACCAGGAGGCGCAACCTGGTATGGGCGGGCGGCTCCAGGGCGAGTAGCGAGTAGGCTTCCGTCTTGTCGAACGCTTTCAGGTGCGGCTTGGGTTGTGGCCAACCAAGTTCCTCGCGCGAGGCAACATGGAGTATCTGCCGTCCGAAACGCTTGTCGCGGAGCAAGGCGTTTACGTCCCTGAAGCTGCCAAAGCACCAATGGCCGTAATCGTCCCAGACAAAGCTGGGGCGCTCTGCGTGCCGCTTCGCGTAAAAGGCGTAGGGATCCTGAAAGAATACCGGATCGCGCGGATTGGCGCTGGCGTGCGGGGCAGTGAGGGACGTGATCATGGAAGCCGGGAGGTGAAAAGGGTGGCCATACCTTACGTGGCCACCACGACAAAGCAATCGTGACCGGTGCAACAGGTGAGCCGGACTTGAAGTCGCCGCAGAAATTGATAGGCAGAGCGGGAAGATTTCTGGAGCGAATGCCGTGAGCGATATCAGCCTGAACCAAGCGATTGAGAATATCTACGCCTCGATCAAGAACAACAATGAAGAGCTTGACGCTCATATCGCGGCGCTGAAGGCTGCGCTCGCCCGCGAAGGCACCAAGGAAGCCGTGTTCGAGAACGCAAAGCTGGCTCAAAGCAACCGGCAGGGCCGCAAGCTGATGCAGGCCTATTTCAAGAAGCGGGGCGTCGCAGTCAGCTTTACGAACTAGGTTCCGATGATCGGTTAACCTTCTGCAACGCACCTTGTGGCCTGCCCAAGGCCGCTATTGAACCGCGCCCAAGTGTTGCCTATGTCTGCCTTTACCGCCCGTTAAGGCGATATCGTCTGCAATCGGCCCTCCGCGCCCGATTCGTTTCCAATAAGAGGCATGATATGAAAGACCCGTTCGACATCTATATGAACACACTCGTGCCTATGGTGGTTGAGCAGACCAACCGCGGCGAGCGTGCCTATGACATTTACTCGCGGCTGCTCAAAGAGCGCATCATTTTTGTCACCGGCATGGTTGAAGACAACATGGCATCGCTTGTTGTCGCGCAGTTGCTGTTCCTTGAATCGGAGAATCCGAAGAAGGAAATCTCGATGTATATCAACTCGCCGGGTGGTGTGGTAACCTCCGGCCTGGCAATGTACGACACCATGCAGTTCATTCGCCCGGCTGTGGCCACGCTCTGCATCGGGCAAGCGATGTCAGCCGGATCGCTGCTGCTTGCCGCCGGCGAAAAGGGGATGCGCGCGTCGCTGCCGAACTCGTCGATCATGGTGCATCAGCCATCGGGTGGCTATCAGGGCCAGGCCACGGACATTCTGATCCATGCCCGCCACACGGAGAACCTCAAGCGCCGCCTGAATGAGATTTACGTCAAGCACACTGGCCAGGACTACGCCACGATCGAGAATGCTCTTGAGCGTGACAACTTCATGTCGGTCGAGCAGGCCAAGGATTTCGGGTTGATCGACAGCATCTTCGAGAAGCGTGTCGTTCCGGAAGGCGCATAAGGGTTGGCCGTTAACGCCAATTCCGAAGAGCACGGGACTGTGACAGTCCGGTAATTGCATGGGGCCGGATCGATCGCTAAGGTCGGTTCGGCTTACATTTTGTTTAAGTGTCATGCGCTAGCGTGAAATCTGGCGCGTATTTGGGAGCTCAGCTCCCGGGAGTGACAGGATGTCCAAGGACAATTCCACCAGCGAGTCTTCGAAGAACACGCTCTACTGTTCTTTCTGCGGCAAGTCGCAGCATGAAGTTCGCAAACTGATTGCCGGCCCGACCGTGTTCATCTGTGATGAATGCGTCGAGCTTTGCATGGACATCATCCGCGAGGAAAACAAGACCTCGATGGTCAAGTCGAGCGACGGCGTTCCGACGCCGGCCGAGATCTGCAAGGTCCTCGATGACTATGTGATCGGCCAGTTCCGGGCCAAGCGCGTGCTCGCCGTGGCCGTGCACAACCATTACAAGCGCTTGCATCACGCCACCAAGCAGCAGGATGTGGAACTTTCCAAGTCCAATATCCTGCTCGTCGGGCCGACCGGCTCGGGCAAGACACTGCTGGCGCAGACCCTGGCGCGCATTCTCGATGTGCCGTTTACGATGGCCGATGCGACAACGCTCACGGAAGCCGGGTATGTCGGCGAGGATGTCGAGAACATCATTCTCAAGCTGCTCCAGGCCGCCGACTATAATGTGGAGAAGGCGCAGCGCGGCATCGTCTACATCGATGAAGTCGACAAGATTTCCCGCAAATCGGACAATCCATCCATCACCCGTGACGTTTCGGGCGAAGGGGTGCAGCAGGCCCTGCTCAAGATCATGGAAGGTACCGTTGCCTCCGTGCCGCCGCAGGGCGGGCGCAAGCATCCGCAGCAGGAATTCCTGCAGGTCGACACGACCAACATTCTGTTCATCTGCGGCGGCGCCTTTGCCGGGCTGGAGCGGATTATCGCCGCGCGCGGTGAAGGGTCGGGTATCGGGTTCGGTGCAGTGGTCAAGGACCCGCAGGATCGCCGGGTTGGCGACGTGCTCAAGGACGTTGCACCTGAAGACCTGGTGCGTTTCGGATTGATCCCCGAGTTCATTGGACGTTTGCCCGTTATTGCAACGCTTGAAGATCTCGACGAAGCCGCTTTGGTCGAGATTCTGACGGCACCCAAGAACGCGCTTGTGCGCCAGTACCAGCGCCTGTTCTCCATGGAGGAAGTGGAACTCACCTTCCACGAAGACGCGCTCAAGGCGATTGCCAAGCATGCGATCACCCGCAAGACCGGTGCTCGCGGGCTGCGGTCAATCATGGAAGGTATCCTGCTCGATACGATGTATGACCTGCCGTCGCTGGAAGGCGTTGAAGAGGTTGTGATTAGCGCCGAGGTTGTTGAGGGCAAGGATGTCCGGCCGCTCTACATCTACTCGGATCGTAAGAAGGAAGAGCTCTCCACCAGCGCCTGATCGGTCTGATCAAGATCAAATTGCAGAGGCCGGGAAGCGATAGCTTTCCGGCCTCTGCATTTGCCGGGCGCGGTAACCAAACCCGGTGAAACAGTGGTGCGAAACCGGGTGATCCTGATCGACTGACAAGCCGTAAACCCTGCATATGCAAGGGCTGCGACTTCAGAAGTGAAAATGGCAGAGGTTGACTTGTTTTGAGAACGGGCCACCCTACTTATTGAAGCAGAATCATGAAGGCGGCTCATGGGAGAGCCTTGGTGATTGCTACGGGCGCGTCCGAAACTCCTCCCCCAAAGCGCGCCCTGGAAAGGATAAAAAATGTCGGACGTCATTTCAGGCGGCGCCGAGTCCAGCCGGGACCGGGTCTATCCCGTTCTTCCGCTGCGCGACATCGTCGTTTTCCCCGGGATGATCGTGCCCCTGTTCGTAGGGCGCGAAAAGTCGGTCAAGGCCCTCGAAGAAGTGATGCGGGACGACAAGCACATTCTTGTCGTGACGCAGAAGAATGCTCAGGACGATGACCCGACCCCGGACCAGATCTATGCTACGGGCACCATCGCCTCGGTGTTGCAACTGCTCAAACTGCCTGACGGCACTGTGAAAGTGCTGGTTGAGGGGCTGCACCGGGCAACCATCGAGAAGTACCTGCAGACCGTCGATTACTTTGAGGCAGAAGCCAATATCCTCGAAGAGCCGGCCGATGACCCGGTGGAAATCGAGGCGCTGGCCCGTTCGGCACAGACCGAATTCGAGAGCTATGTGAAGCTCAACAAGAAGATTTCGGCCGAGGTTGTGGCCGCGGTTGGCCAGATCGACAATCATTCCAAACTTGCCGACACGATTGCCAGCCATCTGGTGATCAAGATCTCAGAGAAGGAAGACCTGCTCTCGACCGTTTCGGTTGCCGAGCGCTTCCAGAAGATCATGGGCCTGATGGAAGGCGAAATCGGTGTGCTGCAGGTTGAGAAGCGCATCCGCTCGCGCGTCAAGCGCCAGATGGAGAAGACGCAGCGCGAGTATTACCTGAACGAGCAGATGAAGGCCATTCAGCGTGAGCTGGGCGATGGCGAAGAAGGCTCGAACGAGGTGACCGAGCTCGAAGAGCGCATTAACAAGACCAAGTTCTCCAAGGAAGCCCGCGAGCGTGCCAATGCCGAGCTGAAGAAGCTCAAGCAGATGAGCCCGATGTCGGCGGAAGCAACCGTTGTGCGGAACTACCTCGACTGGCTGCTGAGCCTGCCGTGGGGCAAGAAGAGCAAGGTCAAGCGCGACCTCAAGTTCGCTCAGGACGTGCTCGATGCCGATCACTATGGGCTCGAAAAGGTCAAGGAGCGCATTGTCGAATATCTGGCGGTGCAGAGCCGCACCGGCAAGCTCAAGGGGCCGATCCTTTGCCTAGTTGGCCCTCCGGGCGTGGGCAAAACCTCGCTGGGCAAATCGATCGCCAAGGCTACCGGTCGTGAGTTCATCCGTATGTCGCTGGGTGGCGTGCGCGACGAGGCTGAGATCCGTGGCCATCGCCGGACTTATATCGGTTCGATGCCCGGCAAGGTCATCCAGTCGATGAAGAAGGCCGGCAAGTCCAACCCGCTGTTCCTGCTCGATGAAATCGACAAGATGGGCCAGGACTTCCGTGGCGACCCGTCTTCGGCGCTGCTCGAAGTGCTCGACCCGGAGCAGAACTCGACCTTTGCCGATCACTATCTGGAGGTCGACTATGACCTTTCGGACGTGATGTTCGTGACGACTTCGAACACGCTCAACATTCCGGCGCCGCTGATGGACCGGATGGAGATCATTCGCCTCTCTGGTTACACCGAAGAGGAGAAGTTCGAGATTGCCCGACGGCACCTGATCCCCGAGACGCTGGCTGAGAACGGCCTGCGTGCTGAGGAGTTCGAGCTGCCGGACGAACAGCTCAAGCTGGTCGTGCAGCGGTATACCCGTGAAGCGGGTGTGCGCAATCTCAAGCGCGAAGTGTCCAAGCTGATGCGCAAGGCGGTCAAGGACCTGATGCTCTCGGGCAAGAAGAAGGTGACGATCACCGACGACCTGGTCGAGGACTATCTCGGTTCGCCGATCTACAAGCACGGCGAAATCGACGCCGAGCCGCAGGTTGGCGTGGTCAATGGTCTGGCCTGGACACCGGTGGGCGGAGAAATCCTGACCATCGAGGCCGTGCTGACCCATGGCAAGGGCCGCATGACGGTGACGGGCAATCTGAAGGAAGTGATGAAGGAATCGATTTCTGCGGCGAACGGCTACGTGCGCTCGCGGGCGGTCGATTTTGGCATCAAGCCGCCGATGTTCGACACGCGCGATATCCATGTGCACGTGCCGGAGGGCGCTACACCCAAGGACGGCCCTTCAGCGGGCATTGGTATGGCCACAGCGATCATTTCGGTGATGACCGGCATTCCAGTGCGCAATGACGTGGCCATGACCGGTGAGGTTACGCTGCGGGGCAGGGTGCTGCCCATTGGTGGCCTAAAAGAAAAGCTGCTGGCGGCACTTCGCTCAGGGATCAAGACGGTGCTGATTCCGGAAGAGAATGTGCGCGACCTCAAGGAAATCCCTGAGATCGTGACCAAGGGCATGGAGATCGTGCCGGTTGCCCGCATGGAGGACGTGCTCAGCCGCGCGCTTGTGCGGCAGCCAGAGCCGATCGAGTGGGTTTACGACGAAAAGGCCCCGGTTCGGGTCGACGCCGATGCCGACGAGTCGGCCCCGCCTGTGCTACCGCACTGAATTCGATCCAATGGTTTTGGAATGGCGCCTTTGGGCGCCATTTCTTTTTTCTGACTCAGTGATGCAAGGCGTTGCTTTTCGGCAACGGGTAAGTTGAGGTCCGGGGTGATTGGATGAATGCGGGTTGCCCGCATTCCCAAATGCCTCTACGCCATGAGAACAAATATAGTACAAATATGAGTACCGAAGCATGAACAAGGCACTGGTCGTCATTCTGGCGGCTGTAACGCTCGATGCCATCGGCATTGGCTTGATCTTTCCGATCCTGCCGACGTTGCTGAAGGAAGTCGGGCACACCGACGACATTGCCCTGCTGCTGGGGCTGATGGTGGCATTGTACTCGGCCATGCAGTTTCTGCTGTCACCGGTGCTGGGCGTGCTCAGCGACCGGTTCGGGCGGCGTCCGGTGCTGCTGGTGTCTCTTGCTGGCGCGGCGCTTGACTACCTGATCATGGCGTTTGCGCCGCACTTATGGATGCTCATCATCGGGCGCGCCATAGCCGGGATCACCAGTGCCAACATGGCGGTGGCGACTGCCTACATCACCGACATTTCGACGGAAGGTGAGCGCGCCAAACGGTTTGGCTATTTCCACGCCATGTTCGGTATTGGCTTCATTGTCGGGCCGATTCTGGGAGGGCTGCTGGGCGACCACTGGGTGCGGGCGCCGTTTATTGCTGCTGCGGTGCTCAATGGCATCAACTTCGCCCTGGCGCTGTTTGTGCTGCCGGAATCGCGCCCCGGGCAGCCGCTGAAGAAATTTGACTGGAACACGCTCAATCCGTTCATCCCGCTGAAGTGGGCGCTCACCTTCAAAGCGCTGATCCCCATGATGGCAATCTTTGTCATCATGAATTTTGTTGGCGCGATGTATGGCACCGTGTGGGCACTGTTCGGGCAGGACAGGTTCGACTGGAATGGGCTGACGATCGGGCTGTCGCTGGGCGCTTTCGGTTTTTTCCACGCCGGCGCGCAGGCGTTCCTGACCGGCCCCGCCGTGGCGCGGCTGGGTGAGCGCTGGGCGTTGGTCTTGGGCATGGCCTGCGAACTGACGGCGCTGGTGATTGTGGGTCTGGCTACGCAAGGTTGGGTCCTGTTTGCCCTGGCTCCGCTATTTGCTCTCGGCGGCATTGGAATGCCCGCCCTTCAATCTCTTACCACGCGGCAGGTGAGCGAGGATAAACAGGGGCAGTTGCAGGGTGTGCTGGGCAGCCTTGTCAGCCTCTCGTCGGTCTTCGCGCCGCTGTTTTTCAGCTTTGTCTACTTCAGTGTCAGGCCAGTCTGGCCGGGCCTGATCTGGATTATTGGCGCAGGAGTTTATCTGCTGGCCCTGCCGTTGATGCTGGGGATTCGGAGCCATTTCCGCACGGCAAAGGCGGCGGAGTAGGGCGAATCAGCGGTCTTGGTCAGTTGAACACCTGGTCGCGCGGCCGGCGTTGATCGGGGCCGGTGGGCGGTTCATCTGGGGATTTTAGTACAGCATTAACAAGATTGCGCGGTGCCACGGGCTAGAAAGCCCGGATTCCCTTGCTTTTGGCTCAGAATCGCAAAAGGGTTGCCGCGTTTTGGTTCGCCAGCAACGGCGGGCATTAACTGTGAGGAAACACGATGAACAAGAATGATCTGATCGGTGTTGTGGCCGAAAAGGCTGATATCACCAAAGCTCAGGCCGCCGAGGCAGTTGACGCGGTGTTTGGGGCGATCACCGGTTCGCTGAAGAAGGGCGAAGAAGTTCGTCTGGTTGGTTTTGGCACCTTTGCCGTCTCCAAGCGCAAGGCCAGCACTGGCCGCAACCCCGCCACCGGCGCGGAAATCCAGATTCCAGCTTCGAACCAGGCAAAGTTCAAGCCCGGCAAGAATCTGAAGGACGAGATCAACTAAGATCCGTTCTATCGCTTGAATTGCGATTGGCCCTGAGCGCGCTGCGCCGGGGCCATTTGCTTTTGAGGGCCGGATCACTTGACCTGGCGCGCGCTTGCCCCTAAGCAGGCGTTCTGCTTGCGGCCGGGGTCGCCAAGCGGGCGGTTAGCTCAGTTGGTAGAGCATCTCGTTTACACCGAGAGGGTCGGCGGTTCGAGACCGTCACCGCCCACCACTTCCTTCCATTCCAGATGAAGATGGCACGGTAAGAGATTGCCGGGCCGTGAGCTTTTGGCGCTGGGGGTGTGCAATTCTTGAGAGAATGCACTTTGTGCCGCAAAAACGGAAACTGGCCGCTTGACTTGGCCGATGTGCCCCAATAAACAGTCCCCACCTTGCAGGGGATACTGCCTGCGGGGGTGTAGCTCAGTTGGTTAGAGCGTCGGCCTGTCACGCCGAAGGTCGCGGGTTCGAGCCCCGTCACTCCCGCCACTTCTTCGTTTCAAAAAATTTGAAATTCGTTGAAATCTGCGAGCAGACTTTTCAAATTCGTGCGCAGATCGCAGTCTCTTAGTGAAAATTATCGGCATGAAAAAGCCACCCGAGTGGCGCGGAACGTCCGCAGCCGCAGGGGTGGCTTTGCCGTGAGACCGGAGATTATTCGGTCGGCATGCCCGGCCACATCTTGAAGGTGTACTCACCGGCATCGGCGAGGTAGGGGCCGCAGTCGTTGACGCCGGTGAGGATGGCATCGGCAATGCGCTTGCCGTTATCATCTTCAGGCATGTAGCTCACGATTTCGGCTGACTCGGGATAGCCGTCGTCCTTGAGCACGATCTTGAACTCAGCTTCAGCGCCCAGGGCCTTGTCTGCGTCGTCGAATTCGATGCAGCCGCCCATGACCTGAACGGCGATCAGATCGGCATTCGGATCGGTTTCCTGTGCCAGGACCGGAGCAGAGAACATGGTGAGCATAACGGCTGCTGCCGCCAGGGTGCGTATCATTTTGTTTTCCTCAAATGGTTTTGGACCGTTTGGTCCGAAAGGTCGGAGTTTGTGCCCCATTGGGCGCAGTAGGGCGGCAATAAGGCAAACTTATGCCCGAATAGACCATTAGGGGCCGGTAACCAGCAAGAGCGGCCCGAACAGTGCAGCGAGCGCAATGACGACATAGCGCATCCAACCAATCGCCCTGAGGCTTTCGAGGCGCAGGAACATGGCCAGCAGGGTCAGGATCGCGGTTACGATCACGAGGCGGGTCATGACAGATGGGTCGAGGTCGCCCGTCCGCGTCATGCGCAGATAGGCCCAGTGGCCAAGGATGATGCCGACATAGGCCGCCGCAATCATTGAGAGCGCCTTGGCGAAGATCTGCAGCATGTGATCGAAGTATGGGCTGCGGACGAGCAGCGCGCCGGATGCCGCGACCAGCCAGGCGGCACCGACAACGCCAAGCGGGCGGGTGAAGGTGAGCATCTGGATGGTGTTTTCCGGCCGATAGGCGGGCAGGGTGCCAATCAGAGGGACTGCCAAGCCATAGGCGGCCCAGAACTCCAGCACGAACAAGGCAACGCCGCTGGCGAGCGCGAAGACAAAGGCCAGGAACAGAACGGCCTTGAGGGTGTCGATGGCATCCTTGGACATGCGATTCTCCATGCATCCCCTGCATCGCACACAACTCTTGATGTTGGATAAATGCGCGGACGTTTACGGGACCGTAATCGGCCTCCCGGATCATCGCCGCCAACAGGAGCTTGTCATGACCGATTCTGCCTTTGCATCAGCTGCGTCATCCGCGGGGCACAGAGCCGGGACGGCGACGCTGCTGGCGCTCGCCGGTCTGACGCTCCTTGCCGGAATATTCTATCTGGCAGGGCCTTTAGGCCCCGATGTGTCCTGGCTGATCACAGTCAGCGAGCGCATGATCGCGGGACAGCAGCTCTACGTCGACATCCTTGAGCCCAATCCGCCGATGGCCGCATATCTCTACCGCGCACCCGTGCAACTAGCTCAGTGGGTGGGAGTTCGGGCCGAGGCTGTGGTCGTTGCCTACACGCTTGTGTTCGGCCTAGCCACCACCGGCATTGCGACCCGTATTGCCGCCCAGGCGGGGCTGATACGCAACGCCGGCTATTTCTGGATAATTGCGTTCATTATCGCCGGCATCGGTTGGGGCGAGGACTTCGCGCAGCGCGAACATTTCGCGGCGATGGCCGCGTTGCCAATCATTATCTGCGTCGCCGCGCGCGGCAGCGGCTGGAAGGCCGATGCCATCTCGTGGCTTGTCGCGGGTGCTTGCGGTGGACTGGTCATGGCGATCAAGCCGCACTTCGCGATCGCCATTCTGCTGGCCGCTCTCTACGCGGGACTGCGGCGGCGATCTCTGCGGCCGATCCTTGCCCCGGAAATGTGGCTTGCCGGCGGGCTGCTTCTGGCCTTCCTCGCCATGACATGGTTGGTGCATCCGGCATTTTTCACCGAGATCGTGCCGGTGGCGGCGGTGTCGTATGTGCCGGATCGGCGCCCGCTGGAGCTGTTGCTGCTGGGGTCGCGCGGCATATTGCTCTACGAGGCGCTGCTGGTCGTGACTCTATTGGTGTACTCGGGCCAGCTTTGGCGCAATCCAATGCTCGGCACGCTGTTTGCCGCCAGCATTGGCTTCGGCATCGCCTTTTTCGCCCAAGGGAAAGGGTACACCTACCAGATCATGCCAGGCGTCATCCTGCTCGCTATTGGTCTAGTCGTGGTATTCAGCGAGCGCGGTGAGGGGCTGCTGCGCAAGGTTGACCTTGCCCTGGCTTCGCTCATCGCACTCGCGTTGGCGGCAGGGGCGATGGCCGACGACGTTGCCAAGTGGCGCAACCGCGACGCGCTGGTCGCCGCGCTCGCGCCATATGGGCCGGGACTGCGCATTGCGAACGTGAATTCGGATCTATCGGCAACGTCGCCCCTGCACCGGATGCTTGATGCGGAGCTGATAAACTCTCCGCCGGCGATGCTGATGACGCTGAGCGTCAAGCGGCTGAGGATCAACGCAGACGTCGATGCCGCCTGGGACCGTCAACTCACCGCGGTCGAGAACCGGGAGCGCGCCGTACTTCTCGCCGACTTCAAACGACGGCCACCCGACATCATCGTGGCACCGGCCGAACGATTTGACTGGATCGCCTGGGCACGCAGCGATGCGGAGCTCGCGCAGTTGCTCGATGGCTTCGAGCTGCTGGCCGATGTGCCCTACGATGGCTACATGCTCCATCTGTTCAGACGCCAGGGCCTGGTACCTACGGCACCTTGACAGGTGCGCCCGTCAGGCTGACCGCGTCGGCTGACGAGGCATTATCCGATGCGCATTGCAGGTGTCAGCGCATGCCCGTAGCCGGCATCAGCGGATGCAGCGCAGAGAAGCGGGCGACGTTCTTGCGGGCGCGCGGAGTCCAGGCGGTTTCGGCGATGGCCGAGAGGCGCGGAAACATCATGTGATCAAACAGCGGCTTGTGGGCAAGGTTCTCGCTCCACAGGCAGGACTGAATGCCAAGGCACTGGCTACGCAGGTCTTCGGGCCAATCCTCGGCGGGGTCGAAGCCGTAGCAGGTTTCGACCGAAACGTGCCCGGCCCATGTCGCGCCGGGTTCCCACCAGTCTTCGGATTGGGCCATGTCGAAATAGCAGAACTCGGCGGGTGCCAGAACGACCTGATAGCCCTTGCTGGCGAGATCGCGCCCGATTTCGGACCTTTGCCAGGCAACGACATAGGTGTTGGCGGGGTCTATGCCGCCGCCATGGGCCGCCTCATCCCATGCGCCGGTGTTGCGTCCGAGCGCGCGCACCATGGCCTGCACCCGGCGGAGGAAGTGAGACTGAAGCTCAAAAGTATCGCGCCAGCCATTGGCGGCCATGAGCGCCTGGGCCTGTGGCGACTGTGACCAGGCTTTGTCCGAAACCTCATCGCCACCGATGTGAATCCATGGCGAAGGGAAGAGGCGGGCGATGGTGTTGAGGGCGGCCTGAACGAAGGCATAAACCTCTTCTCGTGCCGGATTGAGGGCGTTGTTGGGGTAGTATTGCACCGCGCGATAGCTGGCTGCCGGTTCGTCCGGATCGGCAAGGCCGGGCAGGGCGCGCAGCACGCAGAGGCAGTGGCCGGGCATATCGATCTCGGGGATTGTGACTATGCCGAGGGCGCTGGCGTGATCGACAAGGGTTGCGATGTCGGCATCGGAATAGACGATGCCATAGGTGGCAAAAGGACTGCCGAACAAAGGCGGCACGTCGTGGCCCGGCCCGCGAAAGCCGGCACGGGGTGCGAGCTCGGGATATTCGGGCACATTGATGCGCCAGGCTTCATCGTCGTTCAGGTGAAAATGGAAGCGATTGAGCTTGTTCCAGGCCATGGTATCGACAAAGGCAAGAAGTTCATCGAGCCCATAGACCTGCCGCGCCACATCGAGGTGGGCACCTCGCCAGCCAAATCGGGGCGTGTCGAAGATGGTTCCGGATTGCGGGAAGCTGAAGGTTGAGGGCTCTGCCCTGGCGCCGCGCACGATCTGGCCAAGGGTAATCAACCCGTTGCGAAAACCCGGTTCGGAACCTGCGGCGACGGTGACGCCGTTCGTGGTGAAGGTCAGGCGGTAGGCTTCGTCTTGCAGGTCAGCGTCTGTTTCGCCATGGACAGGCACGCCGTCGGGGGCAAAGAGGCTGTTGGCGGGGAAAAGGCGGGCGGCAAGCGCAGAGATGGCGGCGAAGGCTGCGGCAAAGGCAGGCGGCCCTTCTGCACGGGTGAGAGAGGCGGGGGCGGGACCGCCGAGCTCAATGCCGACTTCAGCGGGCCATGGGATGATTGAGAGTGGTGTTTCGTCGGCAGGGAATGGAGCGGCGGGGCGTGACGTGAGATTTGGGCCACCGGGTTGGCCTTGCCAGGTCATGGGCGTGACGTCGATTTCCTCGATTGTGCCGTCGGCATGATAGATCGCGGCATTCTTGGGCCCATCGGTATAGTGGCGCAGGACATGGCTGAGCTCTTCGCCCGACACCTGCCATTGACCGCCGGGCGCCAGCACAAAGCCATCCGGTGGCGCAATGACATGATAGTTGGCCAGTTGTTCGACCATGGTGCCGCCGGTGAGCTTTGCGCCGAGCCGGATGCGAACGAGGCTCGTGACCGCGAGGCGGAAGCCGCGCAACGGGGTTGAGGTCAAATTGGTGAGCGTCCAGGTGAAGCGGCTCGGTGTTGACGTGCCGGGCATGCCATTGGCGGAAAGGTGGTAGCGAGGAATGGTCATCGGCAGGTTCCGGTGCAACTGGTTTAGATTGGTTTTGCTGGAAATGCTCAAGCCGGCTGCCTGACGCAGCCAGATCTGATTGATGGCACGAGAATGCGCGCGTTTCCAGCCAAAAGGTATTCTATTGGTATGCATTTTGCCAGGTCGGGCGCGGCATTTGCGCCGAAGGGGAGATTTATGGCACGCGATTTCCGGATTGAGCGTTGACAGGGCACAGCCGGCGGGCTGAGACTTCAGGCGGTTTAAGGACTTAGGCAGGATGTAGGTATGGGCGAACCGCAGGAATTGTTGCAGCGTGAAATCGATGCGCGCCGCGATGACCTGATCGCCCTGACGCAGGACCTGATCCGTATCCCCACCCTGAACCCGCCAGGCGAAGCATATCTCGAAATCTGCGAATATCTGGCCAATCGGTTGCGGCACCGCGGTTTTGCCATCGAGATGGTGCGGGCCCACGGAACGCCTGGAGATAGCGACCGCTATCCGCGATGGAACGTGATTGCGCGGCGCGACGGCACCGAAGCGGGTGAATGCGTGCACTTCAATTCGCATATCGACGTGGTCGAGACAGGTCCGGGCTGGACCGTTGATCCATTCGGCGGGGAACTCAAGGATGGAAAAATCTACGGGCGCGGCACCTGCGACATGAAAGGTGGGCTGGCGGCCTCGATCATTGCTGCCGAAGTGTTTGTCGATCTCTTTCCCGGATTCGGCGGTGCCATAGAGATTTCGGGCACTGCTGACGAGGAAACCGGTGGTTATGGAGGGGTGGCCTACCTGGCAGAGCGCGGGTTCTTTTCGCCCGAGCGTGTGCAGCACGTGATCATTCCAGAGCCGCTCAACAAGGATAGGGTGTGCCTGGGGCATCGCGGAGTGTGGTGGGCGGAGATCGAAACACACGGACGCATTGCGCATGGCTCGATGCCGTTCCTCGGCGACTCTGCGATACGGCACATGGGCGCGGTGCTGCACGAGATTGAGGAAACGCTCTATCCGGCGCTGGCCAAGAAACAGACCGCCATGCCGGTGGTACCTCCGCCGGCGCGGCAATCGACGCTGAATATCAACTCGATCCATGGCGGGCAGGAAGAACCCAAGGACGGATTTACAGGGTTTCCGGCTCCTATCGTGGCGCATTCGGCGCGGATCGTGATCGACCGGCGCTACCTGATCGAGGAAACACCAGCGGCCGTGCGGCAGGAAGTGATTGACGTGCTGGAGCGGGTGAAAGCCCGCCGGCAGGACTTCCGCTACGATATCCGCGACTTATGGACGATTGCGCCGACGATGACCGACAGGCAGGCTCCGGTGGTGCAGTCGGTATCGCGCAGCATTGCGACGGTGCTCGGCCACGGCCCGGAATATGTGGTGTCGCCGGGAACGTATGACCAGAAACACATCGACCGCATCGGGCGGATGAAAAACTGCATCGCTTATGGCCCGGGTATACTCGATCTGGCGCACCAGCCGGACGAATATGTGGGCGTTGACGACATGCTTGATAGTGCCAAGGTGATGGCGCTGTCGCTCCACGAATTGCTGGGACCGCGATAGCGGGACCGGCGGACTAGCCAAGGGACTGCATTGTCCCGGGAACAGGGAAAGGACGATTATGCGCACTTCTCACATTGTGCTGGCACTGGCCGGCGCGTTCATCATGTCGACGGCCATCACGCCAGCCTATGCGGCGCGGACCGACATCAAGATTGGCCTCGTGCTCGAGCCCCCCAATCTGGATCCGACCGCCGGGGCCGCCGCCGCCATTGATGAAGTGGTCTATGCAAACGTGTTCGAGGGCCTGACGCGGTTCGACCCCAATGGCGCGGTGATTCCGGCGCTGGCGGAAAGCTGGGAGATTTCGGCCGACGGCCTGACCTATACCTTCAAGCTGCACACCGGAGTGAAGTTCCACGACGGGACGACGTTTGATGCCGAGGACGTGAAATTCTCGTTCGACCGCGCAGTGGCGGCGGATTCGGTGAATGCGCAGAAGGCGCTGTTTGCCGATATCGCTTCGGTTGAAGTGGTCGATCCGGCAACAGTGAAGCTGACGCTGAGCAAGCCGAACGGGAACCTGTTGTTCAACCTCGCCTGGGGCGATGCGGTGATCGTGGCGCCCGAAAGCGCTGCCACCAACGCCACCAAGCCAATTGGAACCGGCCCGTTCCTGTTCAAGGACTGGGCGCAGGGTGACAAGATCGACCTGGTCAAGAACCCGGACTACTGGGGCACGCCGGTGGCGCTGGAGAGCGCAACGTTCAAGTTTATCGCCGACCCCACCGCCGCCACGGCGGCGCTGCTGGCCGAAGACGTCGATGCCTTCCCGAACTTCCCGGCGCCTGAAACCGTCGAGCAGTTCAAGGCCGATCCGCGTTTTGCCGTGGTGGTGGGCTCGACCGAAGGCGAAACGATCCTGGCGATCAACAATTCGCGCCCGATCCTCGACAATGTGAAGGTGCGCGAGGCGATTGCCCATGCCATTGACCGGCAGGCCATCATCGATGGCGCCATGTTCGGGTATGGCACGCCGATCGGCACGCACTTTGCGCCGCATCATCCGGACTATGTCGACCTGACTGCGCAGTCGAACTATGACCCGGAAAAGTCCAAGGCCCTGCTCGCTGAGGCCGGTGTGACCGACCTCACCCTGAGCCTGAAACTGCCGCCGGTCGAGGCCTATGCCCGCCGCGGCGGACAGATCATTGCCCAGCAACTGGCTGCCGTTGGCATCAAGACCGAGATCACCAATCTCGAATGGGCGCAGTGGCTGGAGCAGGTGTTCACCGGCAAGGATTTCGACCTGACCATCGTGTCGCACACCGAGCCGCTCGATATCGGTATCTATGGCCGCGACGACTACTACTTCAGCTACAAGTCCGACGCGTTCAAGAAGATCATGGCTGATCTCGATGTGACGACGGACCCGACCAAGCGCAGCGAACTGTTCAAAGCGGCGCAGAAGCAGATCGCCGACGACTATGTGAACGGGTACCTGTTCGAACTGGCCAAGGTTGCGGTGCAGAACGCCAAGATCAAGGGGCTGTGGGACAATGCCCCGACCCAGGCGACCGATCTGACGGCGGTCAGCTGGGACGAGTAGGCGGGAATAAACCCGACGGGCCGGTTCGCCGGCCCGTCGTTGCAGGCTATACTGCCTCATGATCCACTTCGTTCTCGGTCGCCTGATTGCACTGGTGCTCAGCCTTGTTGCGGCGAGCATCGTGATTTTCTTCGTGCTGGAAGTCGTTCCCGGCGATCCGGCTGCGTTTATGCTGGGCATGAACGCGGCGCCCGATACAGTTGCCGCGCTGCGTGAACAACTCGGCCTGAATGCGCCGCTCTGGGAGCGGTATTTTACCTGGATTTTCGGCCTGTTCCGCGGCGATTTCGGCGTGAGCTACACCTATCGCGTGCCGGTGGCCGAACTGATGGGCGACCGGCTGTGGGTCTCGTTGCCCCTCGCTATTTATGCCCTGACGCTTTCGACGCTGATCGCGTTTCCGGTTGGTATTCTTGCGGCTTCGAAGCGCAATTCGGCGCGGGATGTGTCGATCATGGGGCTGACCCAACTTGGCGTTGCCATACCCAATTTCTGGTTCGCAATGCTCCTGGTGCTGGCGTTTTCGATCACGCTTCGCTGGTTCTCGGCGGGCGGATTTCCCGGATGGGATGAAGGGTTCTGGCTGGGCATGAAGGCGCTGACGCTGCCCGCGATTGCTCTGGCATTGCCGCAGGCCTCGATCCTGGCGCGGGTGATGCGGTCCTCGCTGCTCGACACGCTTTCGGAAGACTATATCCGTTCGGCGCGGGCCAAGGGGCTGACGCGCAGCCAGGTGTTGTGGCGCCATGCATTGCGCAATGCGCTGATCCCGGTGCTGACGATCATCGGATTGCAGTTTTCGTTTCTGCTGGCAGGCGGAATCATCATCGAGAACGTGTTCTTTTTGCCCGGACTGGGGCGCCTGGTGTTTCAGGGCATCACCCAGCGTGACCTGATCGTGGTGAAGTCGGTGGTTATGGTGCTGGTGCTGGCGGTGATCCTGGTCACCTTCATCGTCGATATCACCTATGCGCTGGTCGATCCGCGCCTGCGGAGGCCGGCGCAATGAGCGATGTGATGCCGGTCGACGAGCGCGGGGACAGCCCGTGGAAGGCTGCATTCAGTTCGCGCAGTTTCGTGATCGGGCTGGTGCTGACCGGGATATTTGCGGTGGCGGCGATCATTTCGTTCGCCTGGGTGCCCTATGATCCGGCGGCGCAGGATATTCCGAACAAGCTCAAGGGTTTTTCGGGCGCACACTGGCTGGGTACCGACCATTTCGGTCGCGATATCCTGTCGATGATCATGGTGGGCGCGCGCACTTCGATTGCCGTGGCGCTGATTGCGGTGGGCGTAGGACTGGTGATCGGCACGCCATTGGGCCTGGCGGCAGCGGCGCGTCGTGGCAGCCTGCTCGATGACGTGATCATGCGGGCCAATGATCTGGTGTTCGCGTTTCCGGCGCTGCTGATCGCGATCCTGATCACGGCGGTATTCGGGCCGAGCGCGGTCAATGCCATCCTCGCCATCGGGATATTCAATATCCCGGTGTTCGCGCGGCTGGCCCGCGGGGCGGCGCTGAGCCTGTGGCAGCGGGAGTTCATCCTGGCGGCGCGGGTGGCGGGCAAGGGTGCGGTGCGGATTTCGGCTGAGCATATCCTGCCCAATATCGTGAATACGCTGTTGGTGCAGGTGACGATCCAGTTCTCGCTTGGCATTTTGGCCGAAGCGGCGCTGGCCTATGTGGGGTTGGGCGCGCAACCGCCGATTCCAAGCTGGGGCCGCATGCTGGCTGAGAGCCAGACCATGGTGAGCCTTGCCCCGCATGTGGCGCTGGTGCCGGGCCTGGTGATTGTGGTGACGGTGCTGGGCGTGAACCTGATGGGCGATGGGCTGCGCGACGTGTTTGACCCGCGCCTGCGCAGGAGCCGGACATGAGCCTGCTCAAGGTCAAGGACCTGGCGCTGACCATCGGTGGCACGGCCATCCTGAAAGACATAGACCTGTCGGTCGACGCCGGGCAGATCCTCGGGATTATCGGGGAGAGCGGTTCGGGCAAGTCGATGACGGCGCTTTCGATCATGCAACTGCTGCCTGAAGGAGCCCGGCTTGCCGGATCGATCCGGTTCGATGGGCGCGAGATTGTCGGGGCCAGCGAAGCCGAGATGTGCGGGCTGCGCGGCGATGATATCGGCATGGTGTTTCAGGAGCCGATGACGGCGCTGAACCCGGTCAAGACCATCGGCGACCAGGTGGCCGAGACGGTTTTGATTCACTCGAAAGTCGGCAGAGCCGAGGCGCGGAGAATTGCCCGCGAGACGCTTAATCGGGTGGGATTGCCGGAAGCGCAGTTTCCGCTCGACCGCTATCCGCACGAACTTTCAGGCGGGCAGCGGCAAAGGGTGGTGATCGCCATGGCCATCGCCCTGCGGCCGCGCCTGCTGATTGCTGATGAGCCGACAACGGCGCTGGATGTGACGACGCAGGCACAGATTTTGACGCTGCTGCAGAAGCTGGTGCAGGAAGACGGAATGGCGCTGATCCTGATTACCCACGATCTGGCGGTGGTGGCCGACGTCGCCGACAAAATCGCCATCATGCAGCGCGGCGTGGTGGTGGAATCAGGTGATACGCTGCCGGTGTTCCGCAACATGCAGCACCCCTATTCCAAGGCCCTGCTGGAAGCATCGGCGCATGTGCCGCGGCGGGCGGACCCCGAAGTTGATCTCGACGCGGTGCCGGTGCTGGCAGTCAACAATGTGGTGCGTGAGTACCGGACGCCGCGCAAGGGATGGTTTGGCAAGCCGGGGGCATTCCGCGCAGTCGATGAAGTGAGTTTTGTGGTGCACAAGGGCGAGAATGTTGGCCTCGTCGGCGAAAGCGGCTGTGGAAAGTCGACGCTGGCGCGGGCGATCATGGCGCTTGAGAGCACGCAGGCGGGCAGCATCAAGCTCGACGGCGAACCGCTGAATGGCGACGAGGGCGCTTCAATGAGCGCCAGGCGCAAGTTGCAGGTAGTGTTTCAGGACCCCTATGGATCGTTCAACCCCCGCCACCGCGTGCGGCGGCTGGTAACCGAACCGTTTCATTTGCTGGGCGCGGATGCGCCGCAGGGGGCGGAGCGTGAGCAAGCGGTTGCGGAGGCGCTGCTGAACGTGGGGCTGACGCCGCAGGATGCCGACAAGTACATCCACGAGTTCTCGGGCGGGCAGCGGCAGCGCATTGCCATTGCGCGGGCGCTGATCATCAAGCCGCGGCTGATCATTCTGGATGAGGCGGTGTCGGCGCTCGACGTTTCGATCCGGGCACGGATTCTGGACCTGCTGGCCGACCTGTCGGCGCGGCTGCATATCTCCTATCTGTTCATCAGCCATGACCTGCATGTGGTGCGGGCGATCACCGACCGGGTGATGGTGATGAAGGCGGGCAGGATCGTTGAAAGCGGGGCGACCGAAGATGTGTTCCACGCGCCACAGCACGACTATACGAGGACCCTTCTGGCAGCGACGCCGAACCTTGAAGCCGCTCTGGCGGGGCGAGGGTAGGGTGGCTCGCCAAGGTCCCCTCATCCGGTCCTTCGGACCACCTTCTCCCCGGAGGGGCGAAGGGAAGATGCGGCGCAGTTCTGAAAAATCCTCGCCTTCCAATGAGAGGGTGGCCGGTGGGCCGGTGAGGGGTGCTCCTTCTGAGTCCGCCCAAGTTTGAAAGCGTAACCGAACGATGACCAATTCTCTGAACCTTTGGTTCGACCCCACCAAATGCCTGATCGGCGGCCGATGGCTGGCGCCGGAAGGCGGGCAGACGCTGCCGCTGGAAAACCCTTCGACGGGGGAGGTGATCGGGGCCATTGCGCGGGGAACGGATGCCGACGTGAACGCCGCGGTGCTGGCAGCACGGACCGCACTTAGGGGCGAGTGGGGCCGCATGCCGGCCTTTGAACGTGGGCGAATTCTATCGCGGATCGGGCAGAAGGTGCTCGAACGGGTGGATGATCTGGCCCGGATCGAGGCGCTCGATGTTGGCAAGCCGCTGAAGCAGGCTCGCGCCGATGCCGTGGCGCTGGCGCGCTATCTCGAATTTTATGGCGGGGCCTGTGACAAAATCATGGGCGAGACCATTCCCTATCTCGACGGCTACACGGTTTATACCCTGCGCGAGCCGCATGGGGTGACGGGGCATATCATTCCCTGGAACTATCCGATGCAGATCATCGGGCGATCAGTGGGCGCGGCGCTGGCGATGGGCAATGCCGCAGTGCTGAAACCGGCCGAGGAGGCCTGCCTGACGGCGATTGCCTTCGCGGCGATTGCGCTGGAAGCGGGCCTTCCGGCAGGGGCGCTGAACGTGGTGCCGGGACTGGGCGAGGAGGCCGGAGCAGCCCTGACCGCGCACCCTGGGGTGAACCATATCTCGTTCACCGGATCAGTGCCGGTTGGCGTGATGGTGCAGGCCGCTGCGGCGCGGAATGTGGTACCGGTAACCCTTGAGCTCGGCGGCAAGTCGCCCCAGCTGGTGTTTGCCGATGCCGACCTCGACAAGGCCCTGCCGTTTCTGGTGAATGCAGGCATTCAGAATGCCGGGCAGACCTGTTCGGCCGCTTCGCGAATACTGGTGGAACGCAGCGTTTATGACCAGGTGGTCGAGCGCATGGCGGCGCGCTACGCCGCGTTGCGCGTTGGACCGGCGCTGAACGATCTCGACGTGGGACCGCTGGTTTCCGCCCGGCAGAAGGAAATCGTCTCAGGTTTTCTCGGCATGATCGGCAACGGGCGGTTGGCCGGGCAGGGCAGTGTCGTGGCCGATGCGCCTGATGGTGGGCACTATGTTGCCCCGGCGCTGGTTGCCGATGTGGGGGCGAACCACGACCTCGCGCAGCGCGAAATTTTTGGGCCGGTGCAGGTGGTCATTCCCTTCGATGGCGAAGACGAAGGCGTGGCGATTGCCAATGGCACCGAGTTCGGGCTGGTGGCCGGGGTGTGGACGCGCGACGGCGGGCGGCAGATGCGGCTGGCCAAGGCGATCCGCGCGGGGCAGGTTTTTCTCAACAACTATGGGGCCGGAGGTGGCGTGGAGCTGCCATTCGGCGGCACCGGCAAATCCGGCCACGGTCGGGAAAAGGGCTTTGAAGCGCTGTATGGATTTTCGGTGCTGAAGACTGTAGCGGCGCATCACGGGTAGGAGACAGATATGCGGCTCAAGGGCAAAAGCGCCATCGTGACCGGCGGGGCATCGGGTTTTGGCGCGGGGATCGTGCGCAAGTTCGTGGCGGAGGGCGCAGCGGTGCTGATCGCCGACATCAACGGCGACGCCGCCGAAAGCTTCGCCCGCGAGCTTGGCGGCGGGGCGCTGGCGCGACGCGTCGACGTTGCGGACAATGCCAGCGTTGCGGAACTGGCGCAGGTGGCGATCAAGGCGTTCGGCAAGATCGACATTCTCGTCAACAATGCCGGGGTTTCGCATATGCCGGCGGCAATGGAAGACATTTCGGAAGACGATTTTGACCGGGTGATCGCGGTCAACGTCAAATCGGTCTACCTGACGGCTCGGCATCTGGTGCCGCACATGAAGGCTAACCGCAAGGGAGCGATATTGAATGTAGCGTCGACGGCGGCGATCAGCCCGCGGCCGCGCCTGTCCTGGTACAATGCCTCGAAAGGCTGGATGGTGACGGCCACCAAATCGATGGCCATAGAACTGGCGCCGCTGGGCGTGCGGGTGAACGCGATCAACCCCGTGGCGGGCGAAACGCCGTTGCTCAAGACCTTCATGGGCGAGGATACGACCGAAATCCGCGCCAAGTTCCTGGCATCGATCCCGCTGGGAAGGTTTTCGACGCCCGATGACATGGGCAATGCGGCCTGCTTCCTGTGCTCGGACGAGGCAAGCATGATCACCGGCGTAGCGATGGAAGTGGATGGCGGCCGGTGTATCTAGAGCCGCTATTGAACTGCATCGCACAAACTTGATTGCCAGAACCGGATTGCCACGTGACGACCAGACTGATCGAGATGATCACCGTTTCCGCCGGTTCCATCGACCTGCGCGATGACAGGGTGGGGCGGAAATGGCGTGTGGACCTGGCGCCGTTCGAGATCGGCAGCACGGCGGTAACCCAGGAACAATACCGAGCCGTTACTGGTCTTGCGCCAAGCGTGCGGCAAGGCGAGAGACTTCCGGTGGAAAGCGTATCTTGGCTCGACGCTGTGCGGTTCTGCAACCAGCTTTCGGAACGCGAGGGATTGGCGCCGGTGTATCGGCTTAGGGACGATGGGGCGGATCGAGATCCGGATGCCTCAGGTTACCGGCTGCCCAGCGAGGCGGAGTGGGAGTTTGCCTGTCGGGCGGGGACTAGTGGACCACGCCATGGGGCGCTGGATGCGATTGCCTGGTATGCGGGGAATTCAGGCGGAGGCACCCGTGAAGTGGCGGGGAAGGAACCCAACGCCTGGGGCTTGTTCGACATGCTGGGAAATGTTTGGGAATGGTGCGACGATATCTATGACCCCGAAGTCTATGGCGTTTACCGGGTGTTCCGAGGCGGGGGCTGGGCCGACGAAGAGCGCGGCGTACTGGCAACCAACCGGCGCCGGAGCCACCCCACCTTTGCCATCGATGACCTCGGCTTCAGGGTCGCGCGGTCTTTGTAAGGAATGGCAGCACAGCAGCAAGCACAGCGTCGGTAGCGTCCCAGTGGACAGAGTGGCCGGCGCCGGGGATGGTTGCGGTGCGAAGGTGCGGCACGCCTGAGTGGCTGGAAAAGACTGTCTCGGGCGTCATCAGGCGGTCGAGCTCGGCGGCGATGGCGAGGACGGGGGCGGTGATGGTTGTCAGATCGATCGGGCCGACGGCATCGAGGGCCGCGACCTGGCGGGAGAAATCGGCGGGGCTTTGCCGATGAGGGTAGTTGGTTGAGGCCTCGGCGGCGGCCGTGAGGGCGTCCGGATTTTCAAAGAAGGCCGGTTTGAACAGGAACTGGTAGAGCAGCCGGAAGAACAGCTGCGGCTGCACGTCTGGATAAAGCCGGGCCAGATCGTGGAAGAGCGCGCGTGAGCGGGCATCGGGCGCGCTGGCGGTGAGGGTGACGAGGCGATTGACCCGGCTGGGATGACGCGCTCCGAGGCGCAGGGCGATGGCCCCACCCAGCGAATGGCCGATGACTGAGACCGAGGCGAGCCCCAGGTGATCGAGCAGATTGGCACAATCGGCGACCATATCGTCGATGGAGATTGGGCCGGAATTGCGGGTCTGGCCGGAACCGCGATTGTCGATGAGGATAAGCTGGTAGCGGGCCGAGAGTGTCGGAATCAGCGGCCCCCAGCTGGCGCCATCGCTGGCGGTGCCGGCGATGAGGAGAAGGGGCGCGCCGGTGCCCAGGACCTGAAAGTGAACTGCGGCGTCATGGCTCTGAAAGTGCGGCATAACGGCCCCATTTTGCGGTTTGAATCGGTTGTACTTTCTGCAATTCTGGCTTTGTCGGCAATGGATAGCGCCCGAAAATCATGTCTCAGGATCAGCTTGGCAATGCGGTGTCGGCAGCGGATGAAGCAACGCTGCGTGGCATCGATGATTTTGTTGCCGGGTTTCTTGGATACGAGAAGCGGGCAGTCAATATTCTGGCGGCAGCGGATGCTGATCCGGGCGCAGCACTGGCCAATATCTATGCCGGTTTCACCTGGATGTTTCTGGAAGCAGTTGGGGCAAAGGACGCAGCCTCAGGGTACCTGAAGCGTGCGCGGGCGTGTGTGGCCGGGGCCAATGAGCGGGAGCGCATGCTGCTGGCATTGCTCGAGCGCTGGATTGTCGATGATGTGCCGGGGGCGCAGGCAATCGGGGAGGAGATTGTCGATCTCTTTCCCCGCGACCTCGTGACGGTGAAGTTGCACCAGTACATGAGTTTTAACCGAGGCGACGTGCATGCCATGCTGCGGATTGCGCGCAAGGCGGAGCCTCACATAGCCGAAAATGCGCATCTGCACGGGATGCTGGCTTTTGGGTTGGAGCAGACCGATCAGATCTCCGAAGCAGAAGCCGCAGCGCGCAAGGCGCTGAGCATCAAGCACAAGGAGCCCTGGGCCCAGCACGCGCTGGCGCATGTAATGCTTTCGACCGGCCGTGTGCGTGAGGGGGAAGCGTTCATGGCTGATGCGTCGCGGACGTGGGTGGACCTCAACTCCTTCATGTATACCCACAACTGGTGGCACCGGGCAGTGTTCAATATCAGCCTGGGGGATTTTCAGTCGGTGTTCGATGCCTATGACAACCATGTGTGGGGGATCGAGAAAGACTATTCGCAGGATCAGGTGGGGGCGGTGTCGCTGCTGGCGCGCATGGAAGTTGCGGGGCTCGATGTTGGCAATCGCTGGAGCGATGTGGCGGATCACCTCAAAGTGCGGGCGCGCGATACAGTTCAGCCGTTTTTGAGCCTGCAGTACCTTTATGGGTTGGCGCGGGCGGATAGGGAAGAAGCCGATGACCTGATGGCGGCGATTGCCGACAAGGGTGCTTCAACCACGGCGTTCGACCGGATTGTGTGGCGCGAGGTGGCGCTGCCGGCAGCGCGCGGCGTGCTGGCGCATGCCCGGCGCGATTTTCGCGTGGCGGCCGACAATCTGGCGCTGGCGCTGCCGCGCATGATCGAGATAGGCGGCAGCCATGCGCAGCGCGACCTGTTCGGGCAATTGTTGCAGGATGCCTATCTGAAATCGGAAAACTGGGTGGCTGCCCGGCAGATGCTGGAGAAGCGGCGCCTTTGGGACCCCGATGGCGTGCCGGTGAAGCAGGGGCTGGCTCTGGTGGCTGCCCGATTGGGAGAGAAGGCATAGTGATGCGGCCCGGACCAAGAAATCTGATCACCGACGTGGCGGGCCTGTATGTTGGTAACGCGCAGGATGACCGGCTGAAATCGGGCACAACGGTGCTGTTGGGCGACAGGCCCTTTATCGCCTCGGTCGATGTGATGGGCGGTTCGCCGGGCGCGCGGGAGACTGACCTGCTGCAGCCCGACAAACTGGTGGAAGCGGTCGATGCCCTAGTGCTCTCGGGTGGCTCTGCCTTCGGGCTCGACGCCTGTTCTGGCGTAACCGATGGGTTACGGCGCATGGGGCGCGGGTTTCGGGTGGAAACGGTGACGGTGCCGATTGTGCCGGGCGCGATTGTGTTCGACCTGATCAATGGCGGCGACAAGAACTGGGCCGAGAATCCTTATCGCGGGCTCGGAGCGCGGGCTTTGGCCGCTGCTTCGGCTGATTTCACCCTGGGCACTGTCGGGGCAGGGACGGGGGCTTTGACGGCCAACCTGAAAGGCGGGTTGGGGTCTGCGTCAATTGTTCTGCCCAATGGTGCGACGGTGGGCGCACTGGTTGTGGCCAACCCGACCGGCAGCGTGACCGTTGGCAACCGGCCGCAATTCTGGGCGGCGCCCTTCGAGATGGATGGCGAGTTCGGTGGACTTGGCACCTATCCCGGGCCGGTGTCGTTTGAAGACACAAGCCTGACCAAGCGCGGGTCGGTCAACGCGATTGCCAACACAACGATTGCCGTTGTTGCCACGGATGCTGCACTGAGCAAGGCGCAGGCCAAGCGAATGGCCGTCGCTGCGCAAGACGGCATTGCCCGAGGGGCCGTTCCGTCGCACACACCGGTCGACGGCGACCTTGTCTTCGCGGTGTCAACCGGCGACAAGCCGATGGTTGACCCTATGCTGGAGCAGATATTCCTGGGACACGCGGCGGCAACCTGCCTGGCCCGGGCCATGGCGCGGGCAATATTCCATGCCTCTGCTGCCCCGGATGATCTGGTGCCAACCTGGCAGAGCAAGTTCGAAGGTTAGGCCCCGGGTTTGACGTGGTAGCAGAAGTTGCAGACACCATCGCCCTGCATGCAGGTCTTGGTGCGCTCAAGCCTTAGGCCGAGTTGATCGGCCATGGCATAATCGCCGTCGCAAATCAGCAGGGCGCCGAGGTCGCGGGCGCCGATCGATTCCATGAACTCGGCATAGTCGCAGTGGGTGACGTGGTTGCGCAGGACGGTGTCAGTTTGCTCGATAGTCTGGAATTCGTAACGCACACCCTCGCCAAATCCGGCGAATTCGGCGGCCAGGGTTGGAATATCGAGCAAGCTGCCGCGTGCGGCCACCGCCTCCCGATTTGATTTATCGAGAGCCTGGCGCACCAGTTGATGTGCCCGTTCGACGCCCAGTTCGGCTTCCATGGCGCGCACCAGCGGGATCTGTGCCTGCACGGCCTGGGTTATGCGTTCAAAAGGAGATTGTCGGGACATTCGGGCACCTTGGTTGCTGGCCGATTGTGCAGCATCGGCTGAACCTTTGCCAAGAACCTGTCCACGAGGCGCCGGAGCATCGAGTCGGTCTCTTACTTCGACAAACGGCGACATGCACTGTCCGGGCTGATTCCATTTATAAATTTGTAACTTTCTGTCATCCGGGGCTTTTATTCCCTAATGGAACATGGCAGGAATGTGTTCAGGCAAGGATCGATCTGCCACATTTGTATCAAATTGATCCGAAACCGAACCATTCTTGCAACAGGTAGCCCCCAAAAGTCATCGAACGTTATCCCCGTGCGCCAAAATCCTGCTTGACGGGGTTGTATTGGGCGTCGCGGTCTGAGAAATATGCTCGTGACTTCGGTCTTATCTATAAGGGGAATGCAAGATGACTATTCGTTCGCTTCTGCTCGGCTCTGCCGCTGCACTCGCACTGGTTTCCGGTGCTCAGGCTGCCGACCTCCTGGTTGTCCAGCCGTCGCCCGTCTATGAAGACGTGTCGGCTTTCAGCTTTGAAGGCTTCTATGCTGGCGTCACCGCTGGCGGTATCGCCGTTTCCAGCGGCGGTTCGGCTGGCTCGATCGGTATCGTGGCCGGTGCCAACTTCCTCGTGAGCGATGCTTTCCTCGCTGGCGTGGAATTCCAGGCTGATGCCCTTTACTACGCAGGTGCGTTCAACGCTTCTGACTTCCTGGTCCTCGGCCACCTCGGCGCCGTGGTTTCCGACAACGTTCAGGTTTACGCAGCCCTCGGCGGCGGCGTGATCAACGATGCCGGCACCTCGTATGGCACCTGGGCTTATGGCGCTGGCGCCGAATTCGCAGTGACCGATTCGGTTTCGCTGCGCGGCGAAGTGCTCGGCCTCTACGTGCCGTCGGTTTCGACCCACGGCGTGAAGGCTACCGCTGGCGTGCTGTTCCACTTCTAGTGGTTTTGACTGGGCCCGGCTCCACAAGAGCCGGGTAGCGTCTCGCATAACCCATTTCGGCGAACCGACAAGCTCGGTTCGCCGTTTTGGTTTTTGGGGCTTTGATCGTCTCGGTTGTCGAGAGCATGCGACCTGCGCGCCGCCCAGGCAGGTAACTAACTTGCTGAATTGAATGGCAGGGAATCCTCATTTAAATCGCTCTATTGACGTACGCGTCGGGCTCGCACGGTCAGCACACTTCGCGCCTTGCGATATCTTGGTGCGAATTCACCGTTGCCGACACGAGCTTTTGATTTGATGAGGGTATTAAATGACTATTGCGCTCCGCGTCGCCGCTATTGCACTTTTTGGAATGGCAGGTGCTGTTCAGGCGGCCGACTTGACCCCGTTGCCTCAGGCGATAGCGCCGGAGCAGCCCGCAGCGTTCAGTTTTGAAGGTCTTTACGTTGGTGCAACCGCAGGCATGGGCTGGACCAACGGCGGCTCAGGAAGTTACGGAACTGTCGGCGTCGTCGCTGGCGGTCACGTAGCGATCGTTGAGGACGTTCTGATTGGCGCTGAGCTGCAGGTCAGCCGCGGCTATTATGACGGAATGTTCGACGGCTCCGAATGGCTCGCGCTCGCGCATGCCGGATTTGTGGCCGGGGACCTGTTCATGTATGCCGCTGCCGGTGGCGGTCAGATCAATCAGGCTGAGGACGCCGTCGCGTTTGGCGCGGGTGCCGAATACGCGATATCTGACAACATCGCGATCCGCGGTGAGGTGCTTCGGCTTTTCGAGCCCGGCGGCGACAACACGGCAATCAAGGCCAATACGGGCGTGATGTTCCACTTCTAGCGCGAGCGGATGCAGCGTCCAATCAAGCGGCTGACGCCCCAGATGTGTTGCATCTGGGGCACCGGGCGCCGGGAAATAACGAAGTCGCTGCGAACATCATTGAATCATTTACCTTTGCGATTTATGCGTTCGGTCGATCATTTTTTGAGAGATTCTGAGATGCATGTTCTTGCAAAGGCTTCACTAGCATTCCTTTTGGCCGCTGGCGTGGCTTCCGCCGCCCAAGCCGCTGACCTGGTGGTTCTTGACCCGGTGATCTATGACGAATCTCAGCCCATGATCTGGGATGGGTTCTATGCGGGTGTTACCGGCGGCGCGTCCAGAACGTCTGTGGGCTATGTCAATGTTGGCGCCGCAGTTGGTTATAATGCAGTGGTGGCCGATGGCGTCGTAGTGGGTGTTGAGCTGCAGGCTTCGACTTATTTCAATCAGAGTGGATACATCGGCAGTGATATTCTCGCCTTTGCTCGGGCAGGCGTGCTTTTGAGCGATGATGTGCTGGTTTATGGGCTTGCTGGTGTCGGCGTTCTGATTCCGGAAACTGAGGTTTACACCATCGGCGCCGGCCTTGAATACGCCGTGGCGGACAATGTGAGCCTGCGGCTTGAAGCGCAGGGCCTTGGTTCGTTTGGCGGTGCGCCGCAGCTGGGCAAGCTCTCGATCGGGGCGATGTTCCACTTCTAATCTGTAGTTCTTCGTATGATGATGGGCCTCGCCACAAGCGGGGCCCTCTGCCTTTTTGGCGACCATTCGTCTGCGACGCGGGACAGGCCCCTGCGGGCAGAAATTCGTGATGTGGTTTTTTGCCCCGGAAGGGGTGGCATTGTCCGTTCTCTACTTGAAACGGGCATGGCGCTGGGCTAAGCCCTAGCCGTAACTTATTGCGCCGGGGGCGGTGATTTGGAGCCGTTCTTTCCAGCGCGCCGGCCGCCCGGCCGGTGTCAAAAACAGGCTGTCGCATGAACGATTTGCTCAGCAACTATCTGCCCATCGTGATTTTTATCGGCCTTGCCGCCGTCATTGGCCTGGCGCTGTTGGCCGCACCGTTTCTGGTGGCGATCAAACGCCCGGACCCGGAAAAGGTTTCAGCCTACGAGTGCGGCTTTGAAGCGTTCGACGATGCGCGCATGAAGTTCGACGTCCGATTCTACCTGGTGTCGATCCTGTTCATTATCTTCGATCTGGAAGTGGCCTTCCTTTTCCCCTGGGCGGTAGCGTTCAAGGACGTGGGCTGGTTCGGCTTCTGGTCGATGATGATCTTCCTCGGTGTGCTCACCGTGGGCTTTATCTACGAATGGCGTAAAGGGGCATTGGAATGGGATTGAGCCCGACTTCTGGCACTCTGGTCTCGCAGGCGCCCAAGGGAATCATCGATCCGCGCACCAATAAACCGGTGGGCGCTGATGATCCGTTTTTCACCGATATCAATGACGAACTGGCCGACAAGGGTTTTATCGTCACCGCGACCGACGACCTGATCAACTGGGCCCGAACCGGCTCGCTGATGTGGATGACGTTCGGGCTAGCCTGCTGCGCCGTGGAAATGATGCAGATGTCGATGCCGCGCTACGACGCCGAGCGTTTCGGCTTCGCGCCGCGTGGCAGCCCGCGACAGTCGGACGTGATGATTGTTGCCGGGACGCTGACCAACAAGATGGCGCCAGCCTTGCGCAAGGTCTACGACCAGATGCCCGAGCCACGCTATGTGATCTCGATGGGCAGCTGCGCCAATGGCGGCGGTTACTACCACTATTCCTATTCGGTGGTGCGCGGGTGCGATCGGATCGTGCCGGTTGATATTTATGTGCCCGGGTGTCCCCCGACGGCGGAAGCGCTGCTCTATGGCGTGCTGCTGCTGCAAAAGAAGATCCGCCGCATCGGCACGATCGAACGCTAAAACTTCCGCACCGGTCGTGGTGCGATTTCAGGTGAAGCATCCTTATGGAAGACGCTTTGAAAGAACTGGGCGACTACATCGCGCAAAAGCTGGGTGAGCAGGTGCTCGGCCATGCCATCCGGTATGGAGAGCTCACCGTGCAGGTGCAGCCGCAGGCGATACTCGATGTGGTGCGCTTCCTGCGGGACGACGCGCAGTGCCGGTTCGTGTCGATTGTGGACATTTGCGGGGCTGATTACCCCGAGCGCGACCAGCGCTTTGAAGTGGTCTATCACTTTCTCAGCCCATACAAGAACAAGCGCATCCGCCTGAAAGTTGCGACCGACGATGTGACGCCCGTTCCCTCGATTACGAGCGATTTCCCAGGCGCCGATTGGTACGAGCGGGAGGCCTACGACCTCTACGGCATTCTGTTTACCGGTCACCCGGACCTGCGGCGGTTGCTGACCGACTATGGCTTTGAGGGGCACCCGCTGCGCAAGGACTTTCCTCTGTCTGGCTTCGTGCAGGTGCGTTACGACGAAGAGCGCAAGCGCGTGGTCAACGAGCCGGTGCGGCTGGCCCAGGAATTCCGTTCATTTGATTACCTGTCGCCGTGGGAGGGCACCGACTATGTGCTGCCTGGCGATGAGAAGGCGAAGCACTGATGTCAGAAGCAGAAGTCCGCACATTCACGATCAATTTCGGCCCCCAGCATCCATCGGCGCATGGTGTGTTGCGGCTGGTGCTGGAGCTTGATGGCGAGGTTGTCGAGCGCGTCGATCCGCATATCGGCTTGCTGCATCGCGGCACGGAAAAGCTGATCGAGCACAAGACGTATCTGCAGGCGGTGCCGTATTTCGACCGCCTCGACTATGTGGCGCCGATGAACCAGGAGCATGCGTTTGCCCTGGCGGTGGAAAAGCTGCTGGGCATCACCGTGCCGTTCCGCGGGCAATTGATCCGCGTGCTCTATTCGGAAATCGGGCGGCTGCTGTCGCACATTCTGAATGTGACGACGCAGGCGATGGACGTTGGTGCGCTCACCCCACCGCTTTGGGGGTTCGATGAACGTGAAAAGCTGATGATCTTTTACGAGCGGGCGTGCGGTGCTCGCCTGCATGCGGCCTATTTCCGGCCTGGCGGTGTGCATCAGGACCTTCCGCAGGACCTTATCGACGATATCAGCGGATTCTGCGATCCGTTCCTGAAGGTGCTTGATGATCTTGAGAGCCTGCTGACCGGCAATCGCATCTATATGCAGCGCAATGCCGATATCGGTGTTGTTTCGCTCGATGATGCCTGGAAGTGGGGCTTTTCGGGGGTGATGGTGCGCGGTTCGGGCGCGGCCTGGGACCTGCGCAAGAGCCAGCCCTACGAATGCTATGATCAGCTCGATTTTGATGTTCCGGTGGGCAAGAACGGCGACTGCTACGACCGCTATCTCTGCCGCATGGAAGAAATGCGCCAGTCGATCCGGATCATGAAGCAGTGTATCGCGCTGCTCAATTCGCCCGAGGGCAAAGGCCCGGTTTCGTCGACCGACGGCAAGATCGTGCCGCCCAAGCGCGGTGAGATGAAGCAGTCGATGGAAGCCCTGATCCATCACTTCAAGCTCTACACCGAAGGATACAAGGTGCCGGCGGGCGAAGTGTATGCCGCCGTCGAAGCGCCCAAGGGCGAGTTTGGGGTTTACCTGGTTTCGGATGGGACCAACAAACCCTATCGCTGCAAGATCAAGGCGCCCGGATTTGCGCATATTGCAGCGATGAGCATGCTGTGCAGTGGCCATATGCTGGCTGACGTTTCCGCGATCATTGGGTCGCTCGATATCGTGTTCGGAGAGGTTGATCGCTAATGTCAGTGCGTCGCCTTGCGGATGTGGCTGTTCAGCCCGAAAAGTTCGCGTTCAATGCCGAGAATGCCAAGTGGGCTGATTGGAAGATCGGGCTCTATCCTGCTGGCCGCCAGCAATCGGCGGTGATCCCGCTGCTGATGCGGGCGCAGGACCAGGAAGGGTGGGTCAGCCGCGCTGCGATTGAATCCATCGCGACCATGCTTGGCATGCCCTATATCCGCGTCTTGGAAGTGGCGACGTTCTACACCCAGTTCCAGTTGCAGCCGGTGGGATCGCGGGCACATATCCAGGTATGCGGCACCACGCCATGCATGCTGCGCGGGGCGGAAGCCATTCGCGAAGTCTGCCAGAACAAGATTCATCACGAGCCGCATCACCTGAACGATGACGGCACGATGAGCTGGGAAGAGGTCGAGTGCCTGGGCGCGTGCGTGAATGCGCCGATGGTTGCCATTTTCCACGACACTTATGAAGACCTGACCGTCGAGCGGTTCGAGGAAATTGTGGATGCCTTCGCCGCTGGCAAGGGTGACACAATCAAGCCGGGCCCGCAGGTGAAGCGCGCCTTCTCGGCCGCCGAGGGTGGTGCGACGACCTTGAAGGAAAAGCCGACGGCCAAGCGGGTGCGCGTCGAACTGCCGCCACCGGCCCCAGCTGCGGCAGCGGTGCCCGCTGCCCCTGCGCCGGCCGCGGCGCCGGCTCCGACAACTCCGGGCCGCAAGAACGATGTCTCGGAAGAAAATGCGCCAGCCCTGAAGGGACCAAAAGGTTCCGCCAAGGTTTCGGTCGCAAAGGCTGAGGGCGAGCGCGCGAAAGCGAACAAGTCTGCCAAGGCCGACGGCACGCCGAACAAGGCCATGCGCGAGAATGCGACCGGTGCTGAATCGCCGGCCGGCAAGATCGATGGCGGCAAGTCGGCAGCGCCGACAGCGTTGTTCACCGCCCCGGAAGGCGCGCCGGACGATTTGAAGATGATCTCGGGTGTTGGTCCGGTGCTGGAAGCCAAGCTGCATGCCATGGGCGTGACCAAATGGGCCCAGATCGCCGCATTCAAGGCCGCCGATGTGGCAAAGCTTGATGACGGGCTTGGCTTCAAGGGCCGTGTGGTGCGCGATGAGTGGGTCAAGCAGGCCAAGGCGCTCGCCAAGGGCGGCGAGGCAGAATACATCCGCGTCTTTGGCAAGAAGCCGCGTTAGGAGAGGTGAGAGATGCTCGCTGACAAGGATCGCATTTTCACAAACCTCTACGGTCAGGGTGACTGGACGCTTGAAGGCGCGCGGGCGCGCGGCGCCTGGCAGGACACCAAGAAATTTATTGAGATGGGCCGCGACTGGATCACCAATGAGGTGAAAGCGTCGGGCCTGCGCGGCCGCGGCGGGGCAGGGTTCCCCACTGCGCTCAAGTGGACCTTTATGCCCAAGGTTTCGGACGGACGCCCGCATTACCTTGTGGTCAATGCCGACGAATCCGAGCCCGGCACCTGCAAGGATCGCGAAATCCTGCGGCACGACCCGCACCATCTGGTGGAAGGGTGCCTGCTGGCATCGCGCGCCATGGATGCGCACCTGTGCTTCATTTATGTGCGCGGCGAGTTTATTCGCGAGCGCCAGCGCCTTGAGGCGGCTGTCGAGCAGGCCTATGAGGCCAAGCTGATCGGCAAGAACAACATCCATGGCTGGGACTTTGACATCATCGTCCACCACGGCGCAGGTGCTTACATCTGCGGTGAAGAAACCGCGCTGATGGAATCGCTGGAAGGCAAGAAGGGCCAGCCGCGCCTGAAGCCGCCGTTCCCGGCCGGCATGGGCGTCTATGGCAACCCGACCACGGTCAATAACGTGGAATCGATTGCCGTCGTGCCCGAGATCCTGCGCCGAGGCGGTGCCTGGTTTGCCGGTATTGGCCGCCCCAACAACACCGGCACCAAGCTGATGTGCGTTTCGGGCCACGTGAACACGCCTGCCACCTTCGAAGAAGAGATGGGCATCACGTTTGAAGAAATGATCGAGAAGCACTGTGGCGGTATCCGCGGCGGCTGGGACAACCTGCTGGCCGTGATCCCCGGTGGTGCTTCGGTACCTTGCGTGCCCGGCGAGAAGATCCGCAGCGCGCACATGGATTTTGATGGCCTGAAGGAAGTCGGTTCGTCACTCGGCACCGCTGCGGTGATCGTGATGGATAAATCGACCGACATCATCAAGGCCATTTGGCGGCTGTCGGCGTTCTACAAGCACGAAAGCTGCGGCCAGTGCACGCCGTGCCGCGAAGGCACCGGCTGGATGATGCGCGTGATGGAACGCATGGTCGAAGGCCGTGCGCAGAAGCGCGAAATCGACATGCTGTTCGAAGTGACCAAGCAGGTTGAAGGACACACCATCTGTGCACTCGGCGATGCCGCTGCATGGCCAATCCAGGGGCTGATCCGCAACTTCCGCCCGGTGATCGAGGCGCGGATCGACGCCTATACCTACAGTTCAACGTCCGACGGTGCAGTGCCGTCTATCGCGGCGGAGTAAGGCCAGATGGCACAGATCAAAGTTGACGGTCAGCTGGTCGAGGTTCCCGACTATTTCACCCTGATGCAGGCGGCTGAGGCGGCGGGCGCGGAAATTCCGCGCTTTTGCTATCACGAGCGCCTGTCGGTGGCGGGCAACTGCCGCATGTGCCTGGTGGAAGTGAAGGGTGGCCCCCCGAAGCCGCAGGCGAGCTGCGCCATGGCAGTCAAGGATCTGCGCCCCGGCCCGAACGGCGAGCCGCCAGAAATGTTTACCAACACGCCGATGGTCAAGAAGGCCCGCGAAGGCGTGATGGAATTCCTGCTGATCAACCATCCGCTCGATTGCCCGATCTGCGATCAGGGTGGGGAATGCGACCTGCAGGACCAGGCCATGGCCTATGGCGTGGACAAGAATCGCTATGCTGAGAACAAGCGGGCGGTCGAAGACAAGTATATCGGGCCGCTGGTGAAAACCTCGATGAACCGCTGCATTCACTGCACGCGCTGCGTCCGGTTCACCACCGAAGTTGCCGGTATTTCGGAAATGGGCCTGATTGGCCGTGGCGAAGACGCCGAAATCACCACATATCTCGAAAAGGCGCTGTCGAGCGAGTTGCAGGGCAATGTGATTGATCTGTGCCCGGTCGGCGCGCTGACGAGCAAACCTTATGCATTTGCCGCACGCCCGTGGGAACTGGTCAAGACCGAAAGCATCGACGTGATGGATGCTGTCGGCTCGAACATTCGCGTCGACAGCCGTGGCCGCGAAGTGATGCGCATTCTGCCGCGCGTCAACGAAGCGATCAATGAAGAGTGGATTTCGGACAAGACCCGGTTCGTGTGGGATGGGCTGAAGGCCCAGCGCCTCGACCGGCCCTACGTGCGCAAGGGCGGCAAGCTCACCGCAGCAAGCTGGGATGATGCGTTCGCGACGGTTGCCAAGGCGATCAAGAAAGCCGGTGGCGGGAAGATTGGTGCCATTGCCGGGGATCTGGCGGGTGTCGAGGACCTTTATGCGATTCAGCAACTGCTGATCGGGCTGGGCTCATCGAACTATGATGCACGTCCGGCTGGTTCGGCGCTGCATCCTAAGAATGGCCGGGCATCGTATGTGTTCAATCCCACGATTGCAGGGATCGAACAGGCTGATGCCATTCTGATCATCGGTTCCAATCCGCGCCGGGAAGCGGCAGTGCTGAATGCCCGCATTCGCAAGGTGTGGCGTGCGACCGGGCTGCCGATTGGCGTGATTGGCGAGAATGCCGACCTGACTTATCCGCATACGCATCTGGGCGGTGATATTTCGGTTCTGGCCGATCTGGCCGCAGGCAAGGGCGACTTTGCGGCGGTGCTGGCCAATGCCAAGCGTCCACTGATCCTGGTCGGCGAAGCGGCGGTTGCCGGGGATGCCGGGGCCGATGTGCTGGCGCTCGCCGCTCAGGTGGCGGAAAACGCCGGTGCTTACGCCGATGGCTGGAATGGCTTCGCCGTGCTGCATTCGGCGGCCGCCCGCGTCGGTGCGCTCGATATCGGGTTTGTGCCGGGCAAAGACGGGCTGGATACCGCTGGCATGGTAGCAGCTGCCGGGGCAGGGGAACTGGATGTGCTGTTCCTGCTCGGCGCTGATGATATCGACATGAAGGCGCTGGGGAAGGCGCTGGTTGTTTATGTCGGCACGCACGGCGATGCCGGTGCGCACCGGGCCGACGTGATCCTGCCGGCAGCAGCCTATACGGAAAAGAGCGCGACTTATGTGAACACCGAAGGGCGGGTGCAACTCGCCAATCGCGCCGTGTTCGCGCCGGGCGAGGCCAAGGAAGACTGGGCCATTTTCCGCGCCCTGTCGGCAGTGACCGGTTCGCCCCTGCCGTTCAATTCTCTGGCTCAGTTGCGGGCGCGGCTCTATGCGGCCTATCCGCATCTTGCGCGACTCGATGCGGTAGCCGAAAGCGATGCAGCCGGGTTGCGTAAATTGGCAAAGACGCCGGCCAAGCCCAAGCGCGTGGTGTTTGCATCGCCGGTGACGGACTTTTATCTGAGCAACCCGATTGCGCGGGCCTCGGCGGTGATGGGCGAATGCGCCCAGCTGGCTGCCGGACTGAAGCAGGCGGCGGAGTAGGCAAGACATGGACTTTGTAATTTCAGCCCTGGACTACCTGCTCGGCATCCCGGTTCTGGGATGGGGCTCGCAGGTTGGCTTTGTCTACAAGGGCCTGCTGCTGCTGGTGGCGCTGCTGCTGTTCACTGCCTACATCCTTCTGGCAGATCGCAAGATCTGGGCTGCCGTGCAATCGCGGCGCGGACCCAACGTGGTGGGTGCGTTCGGCCTGCTGCAGAGCTTTGCCGACCTTTTGAAGTTCGTCTTCAAGGAACCGATCATTCCCGCTGGCGCGGACAAGGCAGTGTTCCTGCTGGCGCCGCTGGTGACCGTGCTGCTGGCGCTGGCGTCTTGGGCCGTTGTGCCGATCGATAGTGGCTGGGCGCTGGCCAACATCAATGTCGGCATCCTCTACATCTTCGCCATCTCCTCGCTTGGCGTCTACGGCATCATCATGGCCGGCTGGGCTTCGAACTCGAAATACGCCTTTCTAGGGGCGCTGCGTGCTGCCGCCCAGATGGTGAGTTACGAAGTCTCGATCGGTTTTGTGATCATCACGGTGTTGCTGTGCGTGGGTTCGCTGAACCTGACCGACATCGTGGTGGCGCAGCAACAGATGGGCCTGGCGCACATGCTGGGCGTGCCGCAGCTGGCGTTCCTGAACTGGTTCTGGCTGCCGCTGTTCCCGATGTTCGTGATTTTCTTCATTTCGGCGCTGGCTGAAACCAACCGCCCGCCCTTCGACCTGCCCGAAGGCGAATCCGAACTGGTGGCTGGTTTCATGGTTGAATACAGCTCTGCCCCCTACATGATGTTCATGCTGGGCGAGTATGTGGCCATCATCCTGATGTGCTCGATGACCACGATCCTGTTCCTGGGTGGCTGGACCTCGCCGCTCGATTTTGCGCCCTTCACCTGGGTGCCGGGTGTGGTTTGGTTCGTGCTCAAGCTCTGCCTGGTGTTCTTCATGTTCGCGATGGTGAAAGCCTTCGTGCCACGCTATCGCTACGACCAGCTGATGCGCATTGGCTGGAAGGTGTTTCTGCCGATTTCGCTGGTGATGGTCATCGCCGTGGCATTCGTTCTGCAATTGACCGGCTGGGGCTGGCATGGAGGCATGGCATGATGCTTCCGGTCTGGGTGATTGGCGCACTTGTGGGGGCAATCTTTGGCTTCGCACAGGGGAAAATTATCGTGCACATGGTCAACAAATCTTCCGCCAAGGGAAATGGTAAGCCAATGCTGCGCTTCTTTCCCATTATAGAGGCAGTTCTCTTCTGCGTTTTAGGCGGTTACTTGGCCAATCTCTGGTTTGGAGGAAACTGATGCGCTTTCTACAGTTCCTCAATGGCATGCTGCTGCGCGAGTTCGTGGGGGCATTCTTTTTGTCGATGAAGTATTTCTTCTCGGCCAAGAAGACGATCAACTACCCGTTTGAAAAGGGCGAAGTTTCGCCGCGATTCCGGGGTGAACATGCGCTACGCCGCTACCCCAATGGCGAAGAACGCTGCATTGCCTGCAAGCTGTGCGAAGCGATCTGCCCCGCGCAGGCCATCACCATCGAAGCAGGACCGCGCCAGAATGACGGCACCCGCCGCACGGTGCGCTATGACATCGATATGGTGAAGTGCATCTATTGCGGCTTCTGCCAGGAGGCCTGCCCGGTTGATGCGATCGTGGAAGGACCGAACTTCGAGTTTGCCACCGAAACGCGTGAAGAGCTGTACTTCTCTAAGGAAAAGCTGCTCGCCAACGGGGACCGCTGGGAGCGCGAGATTGCCCAGAATATCGCAACCGACGCGCCGTACCGGTAAGGGAAAACCATGACGCTGCCGCTGTTTTTCTTCTACGTGTTTGCAATCATCGCCGTCGCTTCGGCGCTGATGGTGATTGTGTCGCGCAACCCGGTGCATTCGGTGCTGTTCCTGATCCTGACCTTTGTGAACGCCTCGGGGCTGTTCATGCTGGCGGGGGCCGAGTTCCTGGCGCTGATCCTGATCGTGGTCTATGTCGGCGCGGTCGCGGTGCTGTTCCTGTTCGTGGTCATGATGCTCGACATCGATTTTGCCGAGCTGCGCCGCGGCATTCTGCAATACATGCCAATTGGTGCAGTGATCGGGATCATCCTGCTGCTCGAGCTGTTGCTGGTTGGTGGCAGCTTCGTTGTTGCGCCGCAGGTGGCCAGCACAAGCGTCGTGCCGATTGATGGCTCGATCGAGAACACGCGCGCGCTGGGGCAGGTGCTCTATACCCGCTACATCTATGTGTTCCAGGCGGCCGGCGGGGTTCTGCTGGTGGCCATGATCGGGGCAATTGTTCTGACGCTGCAGCACAAGACCGGCGTCAAGCGACAGGACGCATACAAGCAATCGAGCCGCAAGCGCAGCGAAGCGGTTGAGCTGATCAAGGTCAAGCCGGGTCAGGGACTATAGGGGACGATGATGGCTGAGGGCATTGGAGTAGGTCACTTTCTGACCGTGGGGGCGATCCTGTTCACGCTTGGCGTGTTCGGTATTTTCCTCAACCGCAAGAACATCATCATCATCCTGATGTCGGTGGAGTTGATCCTTCTGGCGGTCAACATCAATTTCGTGGCGTTTTCGGCGACGCTGAACGACCTTGCCGGGCAGGTGTTTGCCCTGCTGATCCTGACGGTTGCGGCGGCGGAAGCGGCCATCGGCCTTGCGATCCTGGTGATTTTCTATCGTAACCGCGGTTCGATCGCGGTTGACGACGTCAATATGATGAAGGGCTAGCCCCAGATGGTTCAGGCGATTGTCTTTTTCCCGCTGATCGGTGCGCTGATCGCAGGGCTCCTAGGACGCATCATCGGGCACAAGGTGAGCGAGTATATCACCACGGGCCTGTTGATCGCTGCTGCGGTGCTGAGCTGGATCGTGTTTGCCGGATTCTGGTTTGCGCCGGAAGCGGCAGAAGGTGCTGCCGAGGGGGCGCACGCAGAAGTGCTCAAGGTCGAAGTGTTGCGCTGGATCCAGTCCGGCGGGCTCGATCTGAACTGGGTGCTGCGGGTCGATACGCTGACTGCCATCATGCTGGTGGTGGTGACGACGGTTTCGAGCCTCGTGCACCTTTATTCCATCGGTTACATGCACGAGGACCCACACCGTTCGCGGTTCTTCGCTTACCTTTCGCTGTTTACATTCGCCATGCTGATGCTGGTGACCGCCGACAACTTCCTGCAGATGTTCTTCGGCTGGGAAGGGGTTGGCCTGGCCTCGTACCTCTTGATCGGCTTCTGGTATCACAAGCCATCGGCCAATGCGGCGGCCATGAAGGCGTTCGTGGTCAATCGCGTGGGTGACTTTGGGTTCGCGCTCGGCATTTTCGGTGCGTTCGTGGTGCTGGGGCACATCGACTTCGATGGCGCTTTCCATGCGATTGAAGCCAACAAGGAAGCCACGATCCACTTCCTGTGGGCCGAATGGCCGGCAATGACAGTGATCTGCCTGCTGCTGTTCATGGGTGCCATGGGCAAGTCGGCGCAGTTCCTGCTGCACACCTGGCTGCCGGACGCGATGGAAGGCCCGACCCCTGTGTCGGCGCTGATCCATGCGGCCACAATGGTGACCGCCGGTGTGTTCATGGTTGCCCGCCTGTCGCCGCTGTTCGAGACGTCTCCCGTTGCGATGACGGTCGTGCTGATTATTGGCGCGATTACGGCATTCTTTGCGGCGACGGTTGGCCTGGTGCAGAACGACATCAAGCGTGTGATCGCTTATTCCACCTGTTCACAGCTTGGCTACATGTTCGTGGCGCTGGGGGCAGGGGCATACTCTGCCGGGGTGTTCCACCTGTTCACCCACGCCTTCTTCAAGGCTCTGCTGTTCTTGGGCGCCGGTTCTGTGATCCACGCCATGCATCACGAGCAGGATATGCGGAACATGGGCGGCATCGCCAAGAAGGTGCCGATCACCTATGCGATGATGATGATCGGCACGCTGGCGCTGACAGGCGTTGGTATTCCGGGCACACCGCTCGGTTTTGCCGGGTTCTTCTCCAAGGATTCGATCATTGAAGCCGCCTATGGCGTTGGCGGAACTGCGGGTTCGCTGGCCTTCTGGCTGCTGGTGATCGCGGCGCTGTTCACGAGCTTTTACTCCTGGCGCTTGATCCATCTGACCTTCCACGGCCGCACGCGCGCCGATCACCACACGTTCGATCATGCTCATGAGAGCCCGAATGTGATGCTGATCCCGCTCTATGTGCTTGGCGCGGGCGCGGTGCTGTCGGGCGTGGTGTTCTACGACCTGTTCTTCGGCCATGCCGAGCACATCGAGCACTTCTTCCAGGGTTCGGTCGTGGTCAACGAGCATGCGCTCGAGGCGGCGCACGGTGCGCCGCTTTGGGTCAAGTGGTCGGCTACGGTCGCCATGATCCTGGGTTTTCTTGCCGCCTACCAGATGTATATCCGGGATCCGGGCATGCCCAAGCGCGTGGCCGAGATGAACCCGGGCCTCTACAAGTTCCTGTTGAACAAGTGGTACATCGACGAGCTGTATGACCTGATTTTCGTGCGCCCGGCGCGCTGGATCGGACGCGCGTTCTGGCGCGGTTTCGATGACTGGCTGGTGGACAAGACCATCATCGAAGGCCTCGGGAACCGCATCAAGGATATCACTGGCCAGGTGGTCAAACTCCAGTCCGGCTATCTCTACCACTATGCTTTCGCGATGCTGATCGGGGTGGCCGCGCTGCTCACCTGGGCTATCGCGTCTGGGGGACTTCTCGGATGAATTTCGCCGGCTCCATTCTGACGATCATCACCTTCCTGCCGCTGGTGGGCGCGCTTGCGCTGCTGCTGGTGCCGGGCAAGGACGCGGCGGCGGCCAACCTGGTGCGCTGGGTTTCGCTGATCGTGACCACGGTCACATTCGTGCTTTCGATGTGGATGTGGTCGATGTTCGACGCATCCAGTGCCGAGTTCCAGTTTGTGCAGAACTGGGAACTGATTGGGGACTCAATCGGCTATCGCATGGGCGTGGATGGGATTTCCGTGCTCTTCGTGGTGCTGACCGCATTCCTGATGCCGTTCTGCGTGCTAGCCAGCTGGGAATCGATCAGCAACCGCGTGCGCGAGTACATGATCGCGTTCTTGGTGCTCGAAACGCTGATGATTGGCGTCTTCACCACGCTCGACCTGGCGATGTTCTATGTCTTCTTTGAAGGCACGCTGATCCCGATGTTCCTGATCATCGGGATCTGGGGTGGCAAGCGCCGCATTCAGGCCAGCTACAAGTTCTTCTTCTACACCTTCACCGGTTCGGTGCTGATGCTGCTGGCCATCATGGCCATGTATTGGCAGGCCGGGACCCTCGATATCACCAGACTGCTCGAGACCAAGTTTCCGCCTGAAATGCAGGTATGGCTATGGCTGGCTTTCTTTGCCTCGTTTGCGGTGAAGATGCCGATGTGGCCATTCCATCGCTGGCTGCCCGAGGCGCACGTTGAAGCGCCGACAGCCGGTTCGGTCATTCTGGCGGCAATTCTGCTCAAGCTCGGTGGTTACGGGTTCCTGAGGTTTTCGCTGCCGATGTTTCCCGATGCTTCGCTGCAATTTTCAAACTTTGTGTTCGTGCTTTCGGTTGCAGCCATCATCATCACTTCTCTGGTGGCGTTTGTTCAGGACGACATCAAAAAGCTGATCGCCTACTCGTCGGTGGCGCACATGGGATTTGTGACCATGGGCATTTTCGCCGGCAATGTGAACGGCGTGCAGGGCGCACTGTTCCAGATGATCTCGCACGGTATCGTGTCTGGTGCGCTGTTCTTGTCGGTGGGCGTCATCTACGACCGCATGCACACCCGCGAAATTGCCGCCTATGGCGGGCTGGCCGACCGCATGCCCAAATATGCTTTTGCCATGATGGTTTTCACCATGGCGAACGTTGGTCTGCCCGGCACCTCCGGTTTCGTGGGGGAATTCCTCACCATGATCGGCGTGTTCCAGGTCAACACCTGGGTGGCATTCGGCGCCGCGTTTGGTGTGATCTTCTCGGCCTGCTACGCGCTCTGGCTCTATCGCAACGTGATCTTCGGGCAACTGACCAAGGATAGCCTCAAGGACATCCTCGATCTCAGCCCGCGCGAAGTGCTGGTGCTGGCGCCACTGGTGGTGCTGACGATCCTGTTCGGTTTTTATCCAGCGCCGATCCTTGATGCCACCGCGGTTTCGGTCGACGCCCTTGTAGCCCATTATGCCAATGCCATCGGCTCAGTCGCCACCGCGGCTGTGGCTGGTCACTAGGAGATTGTCATGAATTCCGAGGTCTCCTATTTCGCCTCGCTGGCCCCGATCTTCCCAGAGATTGGTCTGGCCCTTGCTGCCATCGTCCTGCTCATGGTCGGTGTGACCTTTCTCAAGAAGGAGCACTCCGTAGCGCTGACCTCTGTCGGCATATTGGTGCTGGCAGTTGTTGCCGTCGTGATCATCGTGCGGCCCGAGGAAGGGCAATTGTTCAATGGCGGCTTTATCGCGGACGGCTTCTCGCGCTACATGAAAGTGCTGGTGCTGGGTGGTTCGGCCTTTGCGCTGCTGCTTTCGCTTTCAAGTGCTGTCGAGAATGGCCTGAACAAGTTCGAGTATGCGGTGCTCGTCATGCTGGCGACGGTCGGCATGATGATGATGGTTTCGGCCAACGACCTGATGACGCTCTATGTCGGGCTGGAACTGCAGAGCCTGTCGCTCTATGTGCTGGCCGCGATGAACCGGTCCAATGCCAAGGCGACGGAAGCGGGCCTGAAGTACTTCGTGCTGGGTGCCCTGAGCTCGGGCATGCTGCTTTATGGCGCCTCGCTCGTCTATGGCTTTACCGGGCATACCCAGCTCAATGAGATCACCCAGGCGATTGCCATGGGCGAGCGTTCGGTCGGGCTGATTTTTGGCGTGGTATTCCTGTTGACCGGCGTTGCATTCAAGATTTCGGCTGTGCCATTCCACATGTGGACGCCGGACGTTTATGAAGGTGCGCCTACCCCAGTGACGGCGTTCTTCGCTACTGCGCCCAAGGTGGCGGCGATGGCGTTGTTTGTGCGCCTCGTGATGGTGAGCTTCGAGCCGGTCTCCAAGGACTGGCAGCAGATCGTTATTTTCTTGTCGATTGCCTCGATGGTGCTGGCGGCCTTTGCGGCCATTGGTCAAAAGAACATCAAGCGACTGATCGCCTATTCCTCGATTGGCCATGTTGGCTTTGCACTGGTGGGGTTGTCGTCCGGTACGCAGGGTGGCGTTGAAGGTGTCGCCATCTACATGGCGATTTATATCACCATGACGGTGGGCCTGTTCGCGTGCCTGCTTTCGCTCAAGACCGAGAACGGGTTTGTCGAGAACATTGCCGACCTTGCTGGCCTCGCGCAGCGGCGCCCATTTGTGGCGGCCATCATGGCGCTGCTGATGTTCTCGCTGATTGGCATGCCACCGCTGGCCGGGTTCTTTGCCAAGTGGCACGTGTTCCTGGCCGCAATTGAAGCGCAACTGTTCGTGCTGGCCGTTATTGGCGTGCTGGCCAGCGCTATCAGCGCGTTCTACTACCTGCGCGTGGTCAAGGTGATGTACTTTGATGAACCCAATCAGCAGTTCATGGCCGTGCCCAATGAATTGGGCATCGTGATGCTAGTGAGCGGGTTCCTGCTGGTGACATACTATGTAACCGTTGGTGGGTGGTTGCAGGGCGTGGCCCGCGGTGCCGCCGGAAGCCTGTTCTAGGTGCTGATGACCGGTCCCGGCGCCGCAAGCGTCGGACACAGGCTTGAGTATGTTGCCGAAATTGGCTCGACGAACGCAGTGTTGCTGGAACGGGCCCGGCAGGGTGAACACGGGCCGCTATGGCTGGTGGCCGATGTACAGACCAGTGGGCGCGGGCGCAATGCGCGGGAATGGACGTCGCCCGAGGGGAACCTTTATGCCTCGGTGTTGCTGACCGACCCGGCGCCGCCGCAGCACATCGCGGAGTTGTCATTCGTGTTTTCGCTGGCATTGCGCGATGCAGTGCTGGCGGCAGCGCACCTGCACGACGATGCGTCCCTGACGTTGAAATGGCCCAACGACCTGATGGCGGACGGGCGCAAGACCGCCGGGTTGCTGCTCGAAGGCGGGCAGGCCGGGAAGGTGCCATTTGTGGTCGCCGGGATGGGCGTGAACATTGTGAGCCATCCCGACGGCACGACACACAGGGCCACCCACCTTGGCGCTGCCGGGTATAGGCTGGATCGAGACTCATTGATCGCGGCGTTGACCGACGCCGTCGCAGCGCGGCTGGCGCTATGGGATCGCGGCGCGAACTTTGCGCGCATCCGAAAGGACTGGCTGGCCGTTGCATATGGATTGCACCGACCCTTGCGGGTGAACACGCTGAGCGAAAGCTTTGAAGGCGCGTTCGAGACGGTGGACGAGATTGGAAGACTGGTTGTCGCGACGAGCGCGGGCCAGAAAATTGTGAGCGCGGGCGAGGTGTTTATCCTGCCGGTGCCCGACGGAGTTTAATTGTATGAAAAGATCTGATGAACTGGTTTTCGTCCCCCTCGGCGGGGTCGGCGAGATTGGCATGAATATGGGGGCCTATGGCTTTGGGCCCGCCAACGCCCGCAAATGGATTGTGGTCGATTGTGGCGTGACCTTTGGTGGCCCAGCCCAGCCGGGTATCGAACTGATTATGGCCGACCCGACGTTTATCGAGGAGCAGGCCGACGATGTGCTGGCGCTGATCCTGACCCATAGCCACGAAGACCATTATGGCGCCGTGCTCGACCTTTGGCCCGGCTTCGACAAGCCGGTGTTTGCGACGCCGTTTACGGCTGCCATGCTGGCCGCCAAGCGCGCCTCGGACAATATCGTCGAGAATGTCTCGATTACCCTGATGCAGCCGGGCAAGCCGTTTGTGCTTGGGCCTTTCACCATTGAGCCGGTCAATGTGGCGCACTCGATTCCGGAAAGCTGTGCGCTGATCATTTCGACGGCCATCGGCAAGGTGCTGCATACTGGCGACTGGAAACTTGACCCCCACCCGGTTGGCGGGCCGCCAACGGATATGGCGCGGCTGCAGGCGTTCGGCGCAGAGCCTGGCCCAAAGGCGCTGATCTGCGATTCGACCAATGCCATGAAGGACGGCGAAAGCCCGAGTGAGGACGAGGTTGGCGCGACGCTGGCCGCGCTGATTGCCGACGCTCCCTATCGTGTTGCCGTGACCACCTTTGCCTCGAATGTGGGGCGGGTGATTTCAGTGGCCCGGGCGGCACAGGCGGCCGGGAAACAGGTTGTGGTGTCGGGCAGGGCGCTGCACCGGATCACCGGTATCGCGCGCGAACTGGGCATGATGGAGGGCATAGCGCCGTTCCACGACCAGGATGCCTTCAAGACGCTGCCGCGCGAAAAGGTGGTGCTGTTGTGCACCGGCAGCCAGGGCGAGGCCCGGGCTTCGATTGCGCGCGTGGCGCGCGAAGAACACCCGGTGATCAATCTGAACGCTGGGGACCGGGTGATCTTTTCGTCCTGGGCCATTCCGGGCAATGAGCGCGAAGTCATCGACATTCAGAACCTGCTTATCGATCGTGGCATTGAAGTGATTACCCAGCGCGAAGGGCTGGTGCACGTTACCGGCCACCCGCGGCGCGAAGAGCTCAAGCGCCTTTACGACTGGGTGAAGCCGGACGTGCTGGTGCCGGTGCATGGTGAGGCGATGCATTTGCAGGCCCATGCCAAGCTGGGGCGCGATCATGGCGTGCCGCATGTGCTTGAAACGCGCAATGGTGATATGGTGCGCCTGTTCCCTGAGCCGCTGGTGTTCCCGGGTGAAGTGCGCACAGGCGAACTCTATCTTGATGGCAATGTGCTGTGCACGCCCGAAGAGAGCGGCGTGAAGGGCCGTCGGCGCCTGTCGTTTGGCGGGCATGTCGTGATCAGCCTTGCGGTGAGCAGCAACGGGCAGGTGGTTTCGGGACCCGAGATCGTTTGCGAGGGGTTGCCCGAGGTGGAGGACGAGGACGACTCGCTGGCGCACCTGATCGAGCGCACGGTGGCTGGAACACTCAAGAGCGTGCCGCCCAAGCGCCGCAGCGATGCCGAAATGCTGCAGACCGCCATTCTGCGGAGTGTGCGGGGCGAAGTGAATGCCTTCTGGGGCAAAAGGCCCAATGTCACGGTTTTCGTGCATCGGGTATAACCGCGCAAACTGGCAGGAGACGAGCATGCCCTGGGTCACCATATTTGCGGTCTATTTTGTTGTCTGGTGGCTGGTGCTGTTCATGGTGCTGCCGTTCAAGGTGCACAATCAGGTCGATGCCGGGCAGATCACGATCGGTACAGAGCCCGGCGCGCCAGCCATTCTGCGGCTATGGCCGAAGCTCGCCATCACCAGCGTCGTCGCACTGGTATTCACTTTGCTTCTGCTGTGGGGTTTAAGCCAGCCACTGATCCGCGAATACTGGAGCTAAGAAGCTTCGAGCGGGATTGAAGAAACACATAGGGCGCTGCGGAACATCCGCGGCGCCTTTGTTGTGTGAAAATATCAGGTCATCCGGGGCTGTGCGGCAAAAAGAAAAGCAGGGCGCGAGCCCTGCCTGATCAGTTTAGCGACAATACGCTGGTCTTACGCGCGCGCGAAGCGGCGGCCTGCGCTCCTCCCTTGACGTTGTCGTCGTCCGGCAACTTGCTGCTGCCTGTATTTTATGGAGCCGGACCCTAACAACTGGATTTCACTCTGTCACGCAGATTCTGAGGCATTTCATTTCGTTGTCACACCGGCATGCCAAGGGCGCCGCATGGGCGTGTGCAATTGGTGCAATGAACAGCAATTGCATTGACTGGACGTGCTGGTTCTTGTCGCAATTTCGCCCGGACCTTGCTATCTGGTGGCCCACAAAAGTGATGGTGATTGCTTTTGCCATTTTGCATTGTCCGGAGAATTCATGCGCCTGACCCGCTATTTCCTGCCCGTCCTGAAAGAGACGCCCAAGGAAGCCGAAATCGTCTCCCACCAGTTGATGCTGCGCGCCGGGCTGATCAAACAGCAGGCGGCGGGGAGTTATTCCTGGCTGCCATTTGGGTTTAAGGCGCTCAACAAGGTGATCCGGATCATCGAGGAAGAGCAGAACAGGTCGGGCGCGGTGCAATTGCTGATGCCGACGGTGCAGTCGGCCGATCTCTGGAAAGAGAGCGGGCGCTACGAAGCCTATGGCAAGGAAATGCTGCGCATCGAGGACAGGCACGAGCGCGAAATGCTCTATGGCCCGACCAACGAGGAGATGATCACCGACATTTTCCGCACCTATGTGCGCTCGTACAAGGATCTGCCGCTTAACCTCTACCACATTCAGTGGAAGTTCCGGGACGAGGTGCGTCCGCGCTTTGGCACCATGCGCAGCCGTGAATTCCTGATGAAGGACGCTTATTCGTTCGACATCGACCAGGACAATGCGGTGAAGGCGTATGAGCGCATGTTCGTTGCCTATCTGCGCACGTATCGCCGCATGGGACTGACGGCTATTCCGATGCGCGCCGACACCGGCCCGATTGGTGGCGATCTCAGCCATGAATTCATCGTTCTGGCCGAAACCGGCGAAAGCGCCGTGTTCTGCCACAAGGACCTGCTCGACAAACCCATTCCGCCTGCGGATACCGACTTCCGTGGCGACCTGAAGCCGATCATTACCGACTGGACATCGCTTTATGCAGCGACCGAGGAAATGGTCGACAAGGCCGAGTATGAAGCCAGCGTGCCCGAGGACAAGCGGGTGACGGCACGCGGCATCGAGGTTGGGCATATCTTCTATTTTGGCACCAAGTACTCCAAGCCGATGAAGGCGACCGTGACCGGGCCGGACGGCAAGGACGTGGAAGTGCACATGGGCAGCTATGGCATCGGGCCGACCCGGCTGGTGCCGGCCATTATCGAGGCGTTCCATGACGAGGCCGGCATTGTCTGGCCGGTCAGTGTGGCGCCGTTCGAAGCCATACTGATCAGCCTGAAGGCAGGGGATGCCGACACCGATGCGGCCTGCGAGAAGCTGTATGCCGAGCTGAACGCCGCTGGAATCGATGCACTTTATGATGATCGCGACCAGGGCGCAGGTGGCAAGTTTGCGACGGCCGACCTGATTGGTATCCCGTATCAGTTGATCGTTGGGCCACGCGGGCTCAAGGAGGGGCAGGTTGAGATCAAGCATCGCAAGAGCGGGGAGCGCGAAACCCTTGGCATCGCCGAAGCCGTTGTGCGCCTGAAGGCGCTGATTGAACCGCAACGGCGGGACGACGCTTGACCGACACAGCCGACACCCCGACGGTTCGAAACACCGGACCTTTTTCGCGTTTCGAATGGATTGTGGCGGGGCGCTACCTGCGCGCCCGCCGCAAGGACGCGTTCATTTCGGTGATCGCGGCGCTGACTCTGACGGGTGTCGCCATCGGTGTTGCAACGCTGATTGTGGTGATGTCGGTGATGAACGGCTTCCGCGAGGAACTGCTCAGCAAAATCCTGGGCCTGAACGGTCATTTTTCGGCCTATCCGATCGAACGGCAATTCACCGACTATAAGGATGTGGTGACGTCAATCGAGACGGTCGATGGCGTGCGGTTCGCGGTATCGTTCGTGGAAGGCAATGCGCTGGCATCGGGTGCATCAGCAAGTGAATCGACGGGCGTGCAGGTGCGGGGCATGGACTTTTCGGACATCGAAAAGCTGGCCCTGCTCAAAGACAGTGTAGAACTGGGTGCCTGGGATGGCTGGGACGGCAGCAAGGGTGCCGCTGTCGGCTATCGGCTGGCGCAGAAGTTGGGACTGACGGTGGGTGATCCCATCACTATCGTCACACCCAACGGCGCGACAACGCCTTTTGGTACGACGCCGCAGATCAGGTCTTACCCGGTCAGCGTGATTTTCAACCTCGGCATGGTCGAGTTCGACAGTTTCTTCGTCTATCTGCCGATGGCGGCGGCGCAGGACTATTTCAAGATGTATACCGACGTCCTCAAGCCCGGCGTGGCACCGCCCGACGCCATGGCGACTGACGAGGAGATCGATGCTGCCTATGAACGCGTCTATCAGGCGTCGGCCATCGAGATCTTCATCGACGACCCCGACAATATTGTGGTTATGCGCGATCAGCTGCAGCAGAACGCAACGCGGCCGCTGATCCTGTCGGACTGGCAGCAGCGGAACGAGACGTTCTTTTCTGCCCTGCAGGTTGAGCGGATCGTGATGTTCGTCATCCTCTCCATGATCATCCTGGTGGCGGCGTTCAACATTATTTCGAGCCTTGTGATGCTGGTGAAGGACAAGGGCAAAGACATTGCCGTGCTGCGCACCATGGGCGCGACGCGCGGTGCGATTATGCGGATTTTCTCGATGACGGGGACGGCCATTGGCGTGGCGGGGACGCTGATCGGCTTTGGCCTTGGGTTGCTGATTGCCGCCAATGCAGAATCACTGCGGGCGTTTATTTCAGAAGCGATCGGAGTGCGCATCTTTCCGCCAGAGGTATTCCTGCTTTCCTCGCTGCCGTCGCGCGTGGACCCAACCGAGGTGACGGTGATCGTTTCGCTGGCACTGGCGCTGAGCTTTCTGGCGACGCTATATCCTGCTTGGCGGGCGGCTCAATATGATCCGGTAGAGGCGCTGCGCTATGAGTAAGGTGCATCTCGACCTCAAGAATGTTCACCGCCACTACGGGCAGGGCGATACTTTGGTGCGCGTGCTCGAGGCCGCCAACCTGACAGTGCTCAGCGGAGAACTGGTGGCGCTGGTTGCTCCGTCAGGCGCGGGCAAATCGACACTGCTGCACATCAGCGGGTTGCTTGAGCGCCCCCAGAGTGGGGAAGTGGCAATATGCGGCGTCGAGACGACGGCGCTCAACGATCGGGCGCGCACGCTGCTGCGGCGCGACACGGTTGGATACGTCTATCAGTTCCACCACCTGTTGCCTGAATTCACTGCGCTAGAGAACGTCTCGATGCCGCAGTTGATCGCTGGCTGCAGCCAGCGGGAGGCAGACGCCCGCTCACGGCAATTGCTGGATGTGCTGGGCGTGGGCGCACGGGCAAGCCACAGGCCATCCGAGCTTTCGGGCGGCGAGCAGCAACGTGTGGCCATTGCCCGGGCGGCGGCTAACCGGCCACGAGTGATTCTGGCCGACGAGCCGACCGGGAACCTCGATCCGGCCACCAGTGACCTGGTGTTCGATGCGCTGGGCAACCTGATCCGCGAAGAGGGCGCTGCCGCGCTGATCGCAACGCACAATCACGATCTTGCGCGCCGAGCAGATCGGATCGTGACGCTTAAAGGTGGGCTTGTGGTGCCTCATTACCTCTAAGGTGAAGCGGGCGCAGCGGGGCCGACCCGGCTGAGTTTCTTAATCTATCGTTATCCTTTCCGCCCAAGGCACACGGCCGTGCCTAGACAAGAACAAAAAAGGAACATATAAGAACAAACACACAACACGGGAGCTGATGATGACGGCGTTCTTCAAAGACCTGATGGCTTTTCTCGCACTGGGCGGTTTCATGGTCACCTCGCTGACCTGGATGGATGTGTTCTCCAAAATTGTGTGACGGTTGTGAATTGGGCGGGGTAGTGCTTGGCGTTCAACCCCGCCAATGGCAATAAGGGCGTCAGGAGCACCCCATGCCCGGTCCCGGTTTTATTCATCTGCATGTTCACTCGGCTTACTCTCTGCTTGAAGGGGCGGTGCAGCTCGGCACGCTTCTGGAGATGGCGAAGGCGGACAAGCAGCCTGCCATAGGGATTGCTGACACCAACAATCTGTTTGGGGCACTCGAGTTCTCTGAAAAGGCAGCGGGGAAGGGGATACAGCCCCTTATAAGCTGCGAACTGGCGCTGGACTTTGGGGCCACTGAGGAGCGGCTCAACGAGCGCGGGCATTTCGGCAAGGGCTCCGTGGTGCTTATTGCTGCCGATGAGACCGGCTTTACCAATCTCTCGCGGCTGGTCAGCCGGGCCTACCTTGAAGGTGACGGGGGGCGGGTGGCGGCGCAGGTCGATTGGCTCGATGTCGACAATGTTGCAGGCATCATCTGTCTAACCGGCGGCCCGGAAGGGGCGATCGATCCCTATTTCGGCAACGGGCTTGATGCGCATGCCCACCAACGGCTTGACCGCTTGCGTGAACTATTCGGTGATCGGCTCTATATCGAATTGCAGCGCCACGGGCGCCATAGTGAGGCGCTGGTTGAGCCACAACTGATCGACTATGCCTACAAACGCGGTGTGCCGCTTGTGGCAACGAATGAGCCATTCTTCAAAGCGCGCAAGGATTACGAAGCGCATGACGCGCTGCTGGCGATTGCCGGCGGGACCGTGCTGTCGCAGACCGAACGGCGCAAGCTGACCGATCAGCACTACTTCAAAACCCGCGACGAGATGATGGCGCTGTTCTCGGACCTGCCCGAAGCCATCGAGAACACAGTCGAAATTGCTCAGCGCGTGACGTTTCGCCCGCGGTCGCGGAGCCCGGTCCTGCCCAAGTTCGCTGCGGCGCCGGGCCTGAGTGAAGAAGACGCTATCGCCGCTGAAGCGCGTGCGCTGGCCGATATGGCGCGCACCGGGCTCGATCATCGGCTGGCAACCGTCGGTATGGCGCCGGGAACCACCGAGGAGCAGTATCGGGAACGGTTGGAGTTCGAGCTCGGCATCATCCAGAAGATGAAGTATCCGGGCTATTTCCTTATTGTGGCTGACTTTATCCAATGGGCCAAGAGCCAGGGTATCCCCGTTGGGCCAGGCCGTGGCTCCGGTGCGGGCTCGCTGGTGGCCTATGCCACGACGATCACCGACCTGGATCCACTGCGCTACAGCCTGCTGTTTGAGCGCTTCTTGAACCCTGAACGCGTATCGATGCCGGACTTTGACATCGACTTCTGTCAGGACCGGCGCGAAGAGGTGATCAGCTACGTTCAGAAGAAGTATGGCTTCGAACAGGTCGCGCAGATCATCACCTTCGGAACCTTGCAGGCGCGCGCGGTGTTGCGCGACGTCGGGCGCGTGCTGCAGATGCCTTATGGGCAGGTAGATCGCATCTGCAAGCTGGTACCGGCGAACCCGGCGGACCCCTGGACGCTGGAGCGGGCGCTCAAGGAAGTGCCGCAACTGCGCATGATGGGTGAAGAGGACGAGACGGTTGCCGAGCTTTTGAGCATCGGGCAGTCGCTGGAGGGGCTTTACCGGCATGCCTCGACGCATGCGGCCGGCATCATCATCGGTGACCGGCCTCTGCAGGAACTGGCGCCGCTTTACCGCGATCCGCGTTCGGACATGCCGGTCAGCCAGTACAATATGAAGTGGTCGGAGGCGGCGGGGCTGGTCAAGTTCGACTTCCTCGGGCTCAAGACGCTGACCACGATCGACAATGCCGTCAAGATGATCAACCGCGACGGCGGTGACTTCGCGATCGAGAATATCCCGATCGATGACGAGGCCACCTACAGGCTTTATCAGGTGGGCGACTCGGTTGGCGTGTTCCAGGTGGAAAGTCCCGGCATGCGACGGGCGCTGATTGATCTCAAGCCCGACCGCTTCGAAGACATCATCGCTCTTGTGGCGCTCTATCGGCCTGGCCCGATGGACAATATCCCCTCGTTCTGCGACCGCAAGCATGGGCGCGAAGATGTGGAATATCCGCATGAAGCGCTGAGCAAAGTGCTCAACGAAACCTACGGCATTATCGTTTATCAGGAGCAGGTGATGCAGATCGCCCAGCTTCTGTCCGGATACTCGTTGGGCGAGGCCGATATGCTGCGCCGCGCGATGGGCAAGAAGATCAAGGCGGAGATGGATGCGCAGCGCGAACGCTTCCGCGACGGTGCGATCAAGAATGGCGTGAAACCGGCGCTGGCGGATACGATCTTTGATCTTCTGGCCAAGTTCGCCAATTATGGCTTCAACAAGAGCCATGCTGCAACTTATGCGCTGGTCTCTTACCAGACTGCCTATCTCAAGGTGCACTATCCGAGCGAATTCTTCGCGGCGTCGATGACGCTGGATATGGGCAATACCGACAAGCTGGCGGATTTCCGGCGCGATGCGATCAAGCACAAGGTCGAGGTGCTGCCGCCCTGCGTGAACCGGTCTGAGGCGGTGTTCTCGGTCAGGGATGGCAAGGTGGCCTATGGGCTGTGCGCCGTCAAAGGCGTGGGGCGGCAGGTGGGCGAGCACATTGCGGAAGTACGCGGCGACCGCCCGTTCAAGGATCTTGCCGACTTTGCAACGCGCGTGGACCCGCGGGTTGTCAACCGGCGGACGATGGAGACGCTGGTCAATGCCGGCGCATTCGATCAACTGGTGCCACGTCGCGAACAGGCTTTTGCCGCTATCGATGCCATCATCGGCACCGCGCAACGGACAGCGACGGACAAGAACGATGGCATTGTTGACATGTTCGCCTCCGACAGCCCGGAAGCTATCGTGCTACCGGCTGACGTACCGGCCTGGTCGCTTGTTGAACGGTCGGACCGTGAATTCTCGGCCATCGGCTTCCATCTTTCAGCGCATCCGCTTGATGGCTATGCGGACCTGTTCGAGCGGCTGCGGGTGCAGCGCTGGACCGATTTTGAGCGCGCGGTCAAGGACGGCGCGCGGGCAGGGCGGTTGGCTGGAACGATCTCGGCGCGCAACGACCGGCGGACGCGCAAGGGTTCGCCCATGGCGATCTTTACCCTGTCTGATCCCAGCGGCAGTTTTGAGTGCATAGCATTTTCGGAGCCTCTCGCCGAGTACGGGGCCGAGTTGACGGTGGGGAAGCTCGTGATCTTTGAAGTCGAGGCCGACGAACGCCCTGATGGGATCGGCTTGCGGCTCATCCGCGCCCAATCCATTGAGAAGGCGGCGGAGAAAGTCGGGCGGAGGCTGACCGTGTTTGCCGGATCCGAGAAATGCCTGCCCCCCATCCGGGCCCAGCTCAAGACTGGTGGTGAGGGTACTGTGAGCTTTGTTGTGATCCGTGACGGTGGGGCACGGGAATACGAAGTCGAACTTCCGGGCGGTTTCAAGCTCAATGCCGAGCTGGCGGGCGGCATCAAATCGCTCGACGGCGTGATGGACGTGCGGCTGAGCTAGGCTTTTGGCCCGCGCTCCTTGCGCTTGCCGCCCGTTTGGTCTATAGCCCGCTCGCGCCAAGGGTTTCCCAGCGCAATTCACACGCAAAGGCGGGTGCCGGAAAGCCGGTATCCATCCGGTGACGGGCGATGTCCGTTGCAAGGCCGTTGCGGAGGTTCAACCGGTTAAGGAGATGCCAAACATGGCAACGCCAGATTTTTCCATGCGCCAGCTGCTTGAAGCAGGTGTTCACTTCGGTCACCAGAAGCACCGCTGGAACCCGAAGATGGAACGCTTCATTTTCGGTACGCGCAATGACATTCACATTCTCGACCTCGGCCAGACCGTGCCGATGCTGCAGCGCGCACTGCAGCTGGTTTCGGACACCGTGGCAGACGGCGGTCGCGTGCTGTTCGTCGGCACCAAGCGCCAGGCTGCTCCGGTCGTGGCCGAAGCTGCCCGCCAGTGCGCGCAGTACTATGTCAACTCGCGTTGGCTCGGCGGCACGCTGACTAACTGGCAGACGATTTCGAACTCGATCTCGCGCCTGCGTCAGCTCGAGCAGCAGGAAGCTGAGGGCCACATCGGTCTGACCAAGAAGGAACAGCTTTTGCTGGGCCGTGAAAAGGAACGCCTGGAACGCGACCTCGGCGGTATCAAGGACATGGGCAATCTGCCCAACCTGCTGTTCGTGATCGACACCAACAAGGAAGCCAACGCCATTAAGGAAGCCCGTCGTCTGGGCATTCCGGTGGTGGCGATCATCGACACCAACTGCGATCCGGATTCTGTCGACTTCCCGATCCCGGGCAACGATGACGCGTCGCGCGCGCTTGAACTCTATTGCTCGCTGATCTCGAAGGCTGCCATCGACGGTATTGCCCGCTCGTCTTCAGGCCGTGGTGCCGATCTGGGCGCGTCCGAAGTTGCGCCGGAAGAACCGGCCCTGGCCGACGACGCTGCCGCAAACTAAGTCCGGTCTCCGGCCTTTTCCTTATCGATCAAACCGGCGGTCCCGCATTGGGGCCGCCTTAGAGGTGATCAAATGACCGTAACTGCACAGCAGGTTAAAGAACTGCGCGATGCCACTGGCGTCGGCATGATGGATTGCAAGAAGGCCCTGGCCGAAACCAATGGCGACATGGAAGCCGCCATTGACTGGCTGCGGACACGCGGCCTTGCCAAGGCTGCCAAGAAGGCCGGTCGCGTGGCGGCTGAGGGTCTGGTTGTCGTCTCTGTGGACGGCAACAAGGGTGCCATTGTCGAAGTGAACTCGGAAACCGACTTCGTGGCTCTGAACGAACAGTTCCAGGGCATCGTGTCGGGCATTGCCAAGCTGGCGCATGACGCCAATGGCGATGTCGCACTCCTCGGCGAAATGCCGTTCCCGGGAACCGGCCGTTCAGTGGCTGGTGAGTTGACCGATGCCATCGCCAAAATTGGTGAGAACATGACGCTGCGCCGCACCGAAGTGGTTTCGGTCAAGGACGGCGTGGTCGGCAGCTATGTGCACAATGCTGTAAAGCCCGGCATGGGCAAACTCGGCATTCTGGTTGGCCTTGAATCGACCGGCGACAAGGATGCACTGCTGGCGCTTGGTCGCCAGTTGGCCATGCACATTGCCAACACCAACCCGCTTTCGATTTCGCCCGAAGACCTGGATCAGGATGTCGTGGCTCGTGAGCGCGCCATCTTCACCGAACAGGCCGCCGAATCCGGCAAGCCGGCCGACATCGTGGCCAAGATGGTGGAAGGCCGGGTGCGCAAGTACCACGAGGAAGTGACGCTTCTGGCCCAGACTTTCGTTATCGATGGCGAGACCAAGGTCGGCGACGTGATCAAGAAGGCCGAAAAGGACGTTGGGGCTCCGATCAAGTTGACCAAGTTCGTGCGCTATGCGCTCGGCGAAGGCATCGAGAAGGAGGAGACCGACTTCGCCGCCGAAGTGGCAGCGACGGCCGGAACGAAGTAATTTGGCAAGCCGCAGTGCAGGGCGCTCACAGCGCCCTGCATTTGCACAAATCCTGCGAAACTGCGCCTCGATTTGGCCATGCGGGCTTCGTACCCCAAGCCGTGTCAGGGACATCTGGTCGGAATTGCTCCAGGCACCGCGCGCTGGAGCTTTTTTTCAGGCGCACCGAGTTGTGTTTAGCGTAATTTCCGCTTCGACAGAATCACGGTGCGGGCACTATGCGTTCTGGAGTGCCCCGTGCTCTGTTGGCGGGGCGTTTAGAAAACATCAGCGCGAAACGGTGGCGGCAATCACCGGTTTATGGGCGGTTCGAGAGGTCGATTGATGGCCAAATCCGGTTTCAAGCGGATTTTGTTGAAGGTTTCCGGTGAAGTCCTGGCCGGTGACCAATCTTTTGGCATTGAGCCGGAATTCCTGCATGCCATGGCGGCGCAGATCGCGGAGGCCGCGCGGGCCGGCGTGCAAATTGCAATCGTGATCGGTGCTGGCAACATCTTCCGCGGCATGGCCGTGGCCGCCAAAGGGGCGGACCGGGTGACCGGCGACGTAATGGGCATGCTGGGCACGGTTATCAACTCACTGGCCCTGGGTGATGCGATCGAGCAGAAGGGCATTCCGGTCAAGGTTTATACCTCAGTACCGATGCCAACGGTGGCAGACACGTTTACCGCGCGAGATGCGATTGGGGCGTTGAACGATGGATTCGTCATCGTGTGCGCCGGCGGAACCGGTAACCCGTTCTTTACCACCGATACGGCTGCCGCGCTAAAGGCGATTGAGCTGCGCTGCGATGTGCTGCTTAAGGGCACAAAGGTGGATGGCGTTTATTCCGACGATCCCAAGAAAAACCCCGAAGCGCTGCGCTACGATGAGATCAGCCATGAAGAGGTTATCGCGCGTAACCTGCGTGTGATGGATACGGCCGCATTCGCGCTTGCCCGCGATAACGGTCTGCCGATACTAGTCTACGCCCTCGATGACAGCGAAGGTCTGATGGGCGTTCTGAGCGGAAAAACCCGGAGTACGCGGGTTGGTCCGAAAGCCGATGAATAGGAAAGACTGATGGCTCAGGCGTTTTCACTCGAAGAACTCAAAACCCGCATGCAGAAGTCGATTGCCTCGCTGCGCGAGGAACTTGTCGGCCTGCGCACCGGCCGCGCGAGCGCAAGTCTGCTTGAGCCGGTGACCGTCGAAGCCTATGGCAGCCGCATGCCGCTTAACCAGGTGGCGACTGTGACGGTGCCAGAACCGCGCATGCTGAGCGTGCAGGTGTGGGATCGTTCGATGGCCAATGCTGTTGAAAAGGCCATTCGTGACAGCGGCCTTGGCCTGAACCCGATCGGGGAGGGCGCCATTATCCGCGTTCCCCTGCCTGAGTTGAACGAGCAGCGCCGCAAGGAGCTGGTGAAGGTGGCACACAACTATGCCGAGCAGGCACGTGTGGCCGTCCGGCACATTCGGCGCGACGGCATGGATCTGCTGAAAAAGCTCGAGAAGGACAGCGCCCTGAGCGAAGACGATAGCCGCAAGCACGCGGATCAGGTTCAAAAGGCAACGGATGCCGCTGTCAGCGACATCGACCAGATCGTTGCCGTTAAAGAACAGGAAATCATGCACGTTTAAGCTTGATCGTCGAGCCGCCCCTGGGAGGGCACTATGTCCAGCGATGCCGCCATTGATATCAGCGCCCGGCCCGGTCTCCGGATTCCGGGGCATATCGGCGTTATCATGGATGGCAACGGGCGCTGGGCAACCGCGCGCGGAAAGCCCCGCACTGAAGGCCATATAGCTGGGGTGAAGGCCCTGCGGCGCACGGTGGAGCTTTGCATCCGCTATGGGGTGGCCAATCTGACGGTATTTGGCTTCTCATCGGAAAACTGGACGCGTCCGCGCGAAGAAGTCAGTTTCATTTTTGGTCTTCTGCACCGGTTCGTCGCTTCGGACCTGGCGACGCTTATCCGCCAGAATGTGAACGTGAAAATTATCGGATCCCGCAAAGGGCTCGATGATGCGATGGTGCGGCTGATTGATGACGTTGAACGCAAGACTGCTCACAATACCGGCCTGCGACTGACGGTTGCGTTCAACTATGGCGGCAAAGGCGAGATTACCGAAGCAACCCGTCGCATTGCGCGTGCGGTTGCCGCCGGCGCCCTCAGGCCAGAGGATATCACTGAGGAAACGATTGAGCGCGCGCTCTATACATCTGGCCAGCCCGATCCTGACCTGATCATCCGCACGAGCGGGGAGCAGCGTTTTTCGAATTTCCTTTTGTGGCAGGGCGCCTATTCAGAGCTGGTTTTTGTGCAGGAAAACTGGCCGGACTTCAACGAAGACACCTTCCTTCGTGTGCTCGAACAATACACGATGCGGGATCGTCGTTTTGGAGGCGTTGAGGCGAGAAGCGTGTGACGGCAGGAGGGCGCCCTTCGGAGAATGCTCCCGCAACCAGACGGTCCTGGACTGATCTGGGGCCGCGTTTTCTTTCTGCCATGGTGCTTCTGCCGATTGTTGCGGTGTCGCTGTATCTTGGTGGCTACGTGTTTGCCGTAGTCGTGGGTGCGGTGTTTGCCGGTGCCTATCGCGAATGGGAGACAATCGTCACGCTCAAGCCCTTAACGCCAATCGGCATAGGGCTGATCGGGTTGGTCGCGCTATCGGGGGTGCTGTTTCCGCTATTTGGCCCTTGGGCCACGCTGGGTGCGGTTGGCATTGGTGCCATTCTTGCATTGGTGGTGGGTGGAGAAGGTGCCGTTTGGCGGGCGGGCGGACTGATTTATTTCGGCTGCGTGATCGTGGCGACGTTGGCCATGCGTGGTATCGGCGACCTTGGTATTTGGGCCGGTGTGTATCTGGGCACGGTCATCTGGCTCACGGATACGGGGGCGTTCTTCACCGGGCGGCAGGTGGGCGGAGAAAAACTGGCGCCCGATATTTCACCATCCAAGACCTGGTCCGGTGCTCTTGGTGGCTGGTTACTGGGAACCTCGGCCGGTGTCGTGCTGTGGATCGTTCTGACAGATTCGCCGATCGAGATCGGCGTGCTTTTGTCTGGCGTGCTGAGCGTTCTGGGACAACTTGGTGACCTCGCGGAAAGCGCCATCAAACGGCGCTTCAGGATCAAGGATTCGGGCGATATCATTCCCGGACATGGCGGCCTGATGGACCGGCTAGATAGCGTGACATTTGGCGTGATGTTCCTGTTTGCTGTTGGAGCCTGGCACGGCGGGCTTGCCGATGTGGCGTCAGGTTTCCTGTTGTGGTAGCCGGGGCGGGCGGGAGGAGTTTCGAGGTTTCCGCAATCCCACCGCAATTGCACCGCAGAACGCGGCTCTATCCCGAGGCTAAGTGATGCTCAGTTCGATTCCCTGGCTGCTCTCTTTCGTTCTGCCGTTTCTTTGCGTGCTCACAGTCATCGTGTTTGTGCACGAGATGGGCCACTATCTGGTTGCCCGGTGGAATGGCGTCGCCATCCAGACATTTTCAATCGGCTTTGGCCGGGAGCTGATCGGCTTTACCGACAGGCACGGCACACGGTGGCGGTTGTCACTTATTCCCCTTGGCGGCTATGTGCGGTTTGTCGGTGACATGAACGCCTCGAGCGTGCCTGACGAGGAGTTTATTGCCCGCGCAGGCCCGGAACTGGCCCCGCAGCTGTTCGTGAACAAGAATGTGTGGCAGCGAATCGCTGTTGTGGCAGCGGGCCCGGCGGCGAATGTGATCTTCACCTTTCTGGTGCTTTACGCGCTGCTGCTCGGCTATGGCCGGTATACAATTCCGGCAGTGATCGGAGAGGTGTTGCCCAACTCTGTTGCGGCCGAGGCAGGGTTGCTGAGTGGCGACCAGGTGCTCGCAGTCGATGGATACCAGGTGCGGGGGTTTGAAGATTTCCAGCGCTTGATTTCGACTGCCCCCGAGCGGCCTGTCCGCATCCTGGTTGACCGGGAAGGTGGGGAACAGACCATTGTTGCGGTGCCAGAGGCAGGTGAATTTACCGACCGCTTTGGAAATACCCATCGGATTGGCCGGATTGGGGTGAGTCGCGACGTCAGTGATACAGATGTGACGCTCTATCGACCGGGGCCGGTTGAAGCGGTTTCCATGACGTTCGAAGAGATACGTTTCATACTGGATCGCACGGCAGCATTTCTCGGTGATTTCTTCGTGGGTCGCGGCGATGTGGAGCAGCTCGGCGGGCCGGTCAAGGTTGCCAAGGTTTCGGGAGAAGTGGCAACGCTTGGGATCATTGCACTGATCAACCTTATGGCATTGCTGTCGCTCAATATCGGGATTTTCAACCTTTTGCCGATACCGATGCTCGATGGCGGGCACCTGCTTTACTATTTCTACGAGGCGGTGCGGGGAAAGCCGCTGAGCATGCGGGTGCAGGAAGTTGGGTTCAGGATCGGCCTGGCCCTTGTATTTAGTCTGACGGTATTTACACTGGTGAATGATATTTTCTGAGGGCAGTCGAGAGTTTAAGCCTGTGTTGCAGGAATGCACAGCTACCAATCTTTTGGTAACCGAACAGGCGCTTCCAGCTTGCCCTTGGTTAAAAAAACAGTAAAACGTTTCAATGGAGTTAGCTTGGGAAGAGCCATGTTCGGCGATTCCCTTGGTATAGGTCGCAAGGGCAACGAGATATCATGATTGAACCTAAGAAGCTGATGCGCAGCGTGTTTCTGGCGCTTGCCGTCGTCATCGCCGTGCCCGTTTCCGGTGCAGGCGTGCCGCTTTTGGGGGTAGGGGCAGCTTTCGCGCAGTCCCAGCAAACGCTGGTTGCTTCAGTGCTGTTCGAGGGAAACCGCCGTTTCTCAGATGATCAGCTGCTGACCATGGTGGATGGTGCCTCGCGCGGCCTCTATTCCGATGCTGGTGTGCAGGGCGATGCCGAAAGCATCCGAATTGCTTATGATGGCGCCGGCTTCCGCAATGTGAGTGTCGCACCGCGGGTTGAGAAGCTCGACAATGGTCGCGTCCGCATCACCTTTGTGATCAACGAAGGTGAGCGCGTCGGCATTGCGGCGATTAATTTCACAGGAAACAATTCGGTCAATGCCGGTACGCTCAAGGGCGTGATCAGCACCAAGGAAACCGGTATCCTGAGCTGGCTTTTCCGTGATGACTCCTATGATCCCCAGAAGTTGGGTATCGATAAGGAGCTCATCCGCCTTTACTACGTGAACCACGGTTTCCCCGATGCTGAAGTCAGCGCGGCGGTGACGGAGTTCGACCAGAGCCGCAATGGGTACTTTATCAACTTCGCAATCAATGAAGGCGAGCGTTATGCCTTCAGCGATGTTTCGATTGAAACCAGCATTGCCAATCTGAACACCGATGCCCTCAAGGGTGCGATCCGGACGAACAAGGGCAGCCGCTATTCCTTGGCCGACCTGCAGGAGAGCGCCGATGAGATGGCTATCGAAGCCACCGATCAGGGTTTCTCATTTGCAGACGTGCGTCCGCGCCTTGATCGCGATGAGGCCTCCAAGACTTTCCGCGTGACTTACCTGGTTGATGAAGGCGCTCGTGTTTATGTGGAGCGCGTTAACATCACCGGCAACGACAAGACCCGCGATTTCGTGATCCGCCGCGAGCTGGATTTTGTTGAAGGCGACCCCTTCAACCGCGCCATCATCACCCGTGGCAAGGCTGCCATTGAGAAGCTTGGCTTCTTCTCGGTTGTCGATATTTCGACTGCCCAGGGCAGCGCTGCTGATAAAGTGGTCATCAACATCAATGTTGTTGAACAGTCGACTGGCGACTATGGCGTGACTGCAGGCTACTCGACCCAGGATGGCATCCTTGGTGAAGTGTCTGTGACCGAACGCAATTTCCTTGGCCGTGGTCAGTACGTCCGGGCAGCGATCGGCGCGTCGGGTTCGGGCAAGACTTTCGACTTCTCGTTCACCGAACCCCGCTTCATGGGCTTGAAGATTTCGAGCGGCTTTGACGTCTACCATCGCATCAACGATGAGTCCGACACGTCGTACTATGGGACGACGGCGACTGGCGGCCAGGTCCGCGTCGGCTTGCCAATCACCCGCGATCTTTCGGCTTCGCTGTTCACCGGACTTGAAACCAAGACCTTCAGCGACTCCGACGATGGTGGCGATCCGCTGAAAGACTCGGTTTTTGTGGCCAATGGCGACGTACGTAACAAGGCGTGGGTGGGGTATTCTCTGACCTATAATGGCCTTGATGACGAGAAGAAGCCCACTTATGGCCTCTATGCGACGTTCTCGCAGCAGTATGTCGGTTGGGATCACAATTACCTGAAGTCTGAGGTCAAGGCCCGCTACTATCTGCCCCTTCTTGAGGATACTGGCATGGTGGCTAGCGTTCGCGGCCAGGCTGGGATCATCAACGATCTGAGTGGCGCAGGTGTCCATCCCACGGAGGCCTTCAACCTTGGTTCGAACCTTATCCGTGGCTTCCAGGGTCGTGGTTATGGCCCGCGTAGCCAGCTTTCGGGTGAAATGCTCGGGTCGACGGCCTATGCAGGTATCTCGGCGGAAATCCAGTTCCCGATCCCGGTTCTGCCTGAGTCGTACGGCTTGAGCGGCGCGGTGTGGGCTGATGCCGCATGGCTGGACGGCACTGGCGGCAATCTGCCGGCCACTGCTGGTAGCACGAATGAGCCACTGCGGACCTCGATTGGTGCCTCGATCATCTGGGACTCGCCGTTCGGACCGCTGCGTGGCGATTTCGCTCACGTCCTGAACAAGTCTACGGATGACAAGACACAGGTCTTCCAACTGACCTTGCAGTCCTTGCTCTAATCGAAAGAGCGTGAGACAGTTCAGAAGCCGCGGTGCGGTTGCACCGCGGCTTCTTTTTGCTCGATGTCCAAATGGTCGATATACGCTTTCATCATTCCGCTGGCCCCACCCAACTCAATGTTCTTCTGGTCTCGGCCGGAATCGAACGCCTGGATGATGCCAGGGCTGAAGCCCTGATCATTGAGGGTGCAACCGAGCTTGACACAGCCGGGCCGGGGCATATCGCGCTTGCAGCCCACAAGGACTATCTGAGTGCTTTGCGCGTGACTGCGGCCGGGGCCGTGGTTGTCTCGGAGGCGCTGCGTGCGGAGGTGCCGGGCGGGACGGTTGCAGTTGTCCATCCGGCGCCGCAGGCACTCTTTGCGGATATCCTGCATCTGCTCTATCCAAGCAATACAAGAGCCATCGCGGCTGGGGTGTTGGCGGGCGCATCGGATGCCTTCCTTGAAGAAGACGTTGTGCTGGGCCCAAACGTTGTATTGGGCCCCGGGGTCGAGATTGGCCGGGGAACAGTGATTGGCGCCAACACCGTCATCGGGACTGGTGTCACAATTGGCCGCAACACAACCATAGGCCCCAACTGCACGATCGACTGCGCCCATATCGGCAACAATGTGGTGCTGCATTCGGGTGTGCGCATTGGAACGGAAGGGTTTGGGTGGCTCGATTTTGGGCGTACCAATCGGAAGGTCCCGCAGCTTGGTAGGGTGATCCTGCAAGATTCGGTGGAAATCGGCGCCAATTCCACCATCGATCGCGGCGCACTGGGCGATACAGTGATTGGAGAATATACCAAGATCGATAATCTGGTGCAGATTGGGCATAACTGCCGGATCGGGCGAGCCTGCTTGATTGCCGCCACATCCGGGCTTTCAGGGTCTACTATCGTCGAAGACAGCGTGCTCATGGGCGGAGGCGTTGGCACCTCGGGCCACCTGACGATCGGTGCGGGAACGACGGTTTTTGGCCGGGCGGCGGTGACCAAAGACTGGCCGGCTGGTTCCAAGCTCGCGGGGGCACCTGCCCAGGATATTCGGGATCTTTGGCGCGAACAGGCTACTTTGCGGCGATTGAGTAAAAGGGAAAAGCGGTGATGGACGACACGATGACCAACCAGGGGACAAAGACCCTTGAAACGCTCGATATCAATGACATTCTCGAATGCCTGCCGCATCGCTATCCTATGCTGATGATCGATCGGATTATTGAGATCGATGGCGATGAATCGGCCGTGGGCATCAAGAACGTTACGTTCAATGAGCCAATCTTTCAGGGCCATTTTCCCGGCAAGCCGATCTTCCCTGGCGTACTCATCATTGAAGGGATGGCGCAGACGGCAGGTGCCATCGTAATCAACTACGACTCATCGTTAGCGACGAAAAAGATTGTGCTTATGCTTACGGTCGACAAGGCAAAGTTCCGTAAGCCTGCCGGGCCTGGTGACGTTCTCGAGTACCATATTCGCAAGATCCAGCGCCGTCGCAGCGTGGGGCGCTATGAGGCCAAGGCCATTGTGAATGGTGTGGTTGTGGCGGAAGCTGAGATCGGCGCCATGATCGTGGACGAAGTTTCGTGAGCCAGACCGAAATTCATCCGACTGCCATCGTCGGGCCAGGAGCGAGGATTGGCGCAGGGGTCAGGGTAGGGCCGTTCTGCATAGTCGGTGACGATGTTGTGCTCGGCGATGGTGTTGAGCTGGTTTCCCATGTGGCCGTTGCCGGCCGTACGGAAATTGGTGCTGGTACGCGGATCTTTCCGTTTGCCTCCGTGGGGCACCAACCTCAGGACCTGAAGTATGAGGGAGAACCCAGCCGCCTGATCATCGGTGCGCGCTGCGTGATCCGCGAATCCGTGACTATCAATCCGGGTACGCGCGGCGGCATCATGGAAACGCGCATCGGTGACGATTGCCTGATCATGGCCAATGCGCATGTCGCCCATGACTGCGTGCTGGGCAATCATGTCATTCTTGCCAACTATGTCGGTATTGCGGGGCATTGCACCATTGGTGATCACGTCATTTTTGGCGGGATTTGTGTGGTGCATCAGTTTGTGCGCGTTGGCTCTCATGCCTTTATCGGCGCCCAGAGCATGGTTGACGCAGACGTCATTCCCTACGGCATGGCGGTTGGGAATCGCGCCGTGTTGGCGGGGCTTAATCTGGTTGGCCTGCGTCGCCGCGGATTTGATCGGGAAGCCATTCACCGCCTGCGTGCAGCCTATCGCATGGTGTTTTCGAGCGAAGGTACATTGCGCGAGCGCGTAGACGATGCGGCAGCCCTATTCAAGGGCGACAAGCTGGTGCAGGACGTGGTGGACTTTATCCAGGCATCTTCTGACCGTGCGATCTGCATGCCGCGTAACGGACACCACGAAGACTAGGGGATGGCGAGGCGCCTTTCCCTGTTTGCCGGATCGGGTGCGCTGGTGCCTCACGTGCTGGAAGCGGCGCTAGCCAGCGGCTACAAGGTGCAAGTGCTGGCGCTAACCTCCCGCGACGACCTGGTGGGGGCGAAGGTGTCCGAAATTGACATCTCCAACCCGCTCGCGATCGTGTGGAAGCTCAAGGTCTTCCGGACCAGCCACATAGCCATGGCGGGCGGTATCGTGCTTTCGGACAAGAACCGTGAAGGACTGGCGCGATTTGCCCGTGGTGATGCTGCGCCTGGGGATCAGCCGCAGGCCATGGGGGACGCTGCGCTTTCTGGCCTCGCTTCAATCCTTAAGACAATGACAGGCGCCGACCTGGTCGGCGTGCAGGACATTGCGCCAGACCTGCTTGCCATGGAAGGGCAGGTAGCCGGACCGGCAATAGACCCGGCCCATATGGCGCACGCCCGCTACGCCTTGACCATGGCACGTGAAATCGGTCGCCTCGACATAGGTCAGGCTGTCGTGACCTCGGGGCAACACACGATCGCCGTCGAAGACATTGGGGGAACCGATGCGCTGGTGGCGCGCGCCGGGGAGTTCATTCGGATGGGCAGGACGGGTGATGGTTCGACACCAGTGATGCTGGCCAAGGCAGTGAAGCCACAGCAGACACACTTCGTTGATTTGCCCGCCATCGGGCCCGATACGGTCAGCAATGCCGCACGTGCCGGTATCCGCACGATTGTGATAGAGGCTGGTGGCGTTCTGTTGATTGAGCGGGCGCGGCTCGTGGATGCCGCCAATGCTGAGGGGATTTCGATCGTGGCACTGCGCCATGAGTGAGCCGGTCCAGCTTTTCATCCTGGCGGGTGAACCATCCGGTGACAGGATCGCCGCGGACCTTGTGCGGCGCCTGCGCCAGCGCGTTGCACTGCACATCACAGGCGTTGGGGGCGAAGAGCTTGAAGGCCAGGGCCTGCGCTCGTTGTTTCCCATGTCTGATCTTTCGGTGATGGGCATAACCGATGTGTTGAAGCGCTTGCCGCTCCTGCTCTGGCGGGTTGAACAGACGGCCCGGGCGATACTGCGTGCGAAACCGGCCGTTGTTGTGTTGGTGGACGCGCAGGAATTCTCCATGCGAGTTGCCCGCCGCCTCAAGGCTTTCGGTTTTCGGCAGCCGGTATTGCTCTATGTTAGCCCTTCGGTCTGGGCCCGGCACCCCGAACGCGCCAGAAAACTGCAGCCGCTGTTTAACGAGGTGCTCGCGGTGCTGCCGTTCGAGCCCAAGGTAATGCGCGAGCTTGGCGGACCACCAACCAGCTACGTGGGGCATCCCTCGCTGACAGAAGCGCTTGTTGAGCGACATCAAGCGGACGGAGGGTTGGTGGCACTGCTGCCCGGTAGCCGAGAAGGGGAACTGCGCCGCCACCTATCGATGTTCCGGCAAGTTGCCGAAGTGCTCGCGGCGCGGGGGGATGCACAGGGCTTTGTGTTGCCGACGCTGCCTGCTTTTGCCGCAAGGCTGGAAGAAGAAGTCCGCGGTTGGGATGCCGAGGTCACGGTGGTGACAGACAGGGCGGAGCGATTGAAGCTCTATCAGGATTGCAGGTTGGCGATCTGCTGCGCCGGCACGGCGACGCTGGAATTGGCGATGGCCGGCGTGCCCATGATCGTCACCTATGTGATGGATGGTCCGCAGATCCGCGGTTTCAACAAGCTGGGGCGGCCGCGTGTGGGGCTGCCCAACATTATTCTTGATGCTGATCTGACACCCGAAATCATTATTGAGACGCCATCGGCAGCGCAACTCCTACCGGCTGTGGCGGAGTTGATGGATCATGCCGACTTGCGGCAGGTGCAGATGGACGGATTTGTGCGTCTCCGTAGCCTGATGCATGATGGAACGCCTGATGCGCCGCGCCAGGACCCCGCCGAGCGCGTGCTGGCACATTTGCCGCCAGAGCTGCCCCAAAAATGAAAGCGGCAGCCCTGAGGCTGCCGCTGGAAGTTCTGCTTACCGTTCAGCGCTTGCTGAGGGCGGTGTAGTCTCGCGTGGGGGCGCCTTTGTAAAGCTGGCGCGGGCGGCCAATCTTCTTCTGCGGGTCGCCGATCATTTCCTTCCACTGAGCAATCCAGCCCACTGTGCGGCTGAGTGCGAAGATGGCGGTGAACATCGAAGTGGGGAAGCCGATGGCATCGAGGATAATGCCCGAGTAGAAGTCGACGTTCGGGTAGAGCTTGCGCTCGACGAAGTAGGGATCTTCAAGCGCAATGCGTTCGAGTTCGCGGGCAACCTGCAATGTGGGGTTGTTCTCGACACCGAGCAGGTCGAGCACTTCCTTGGCCGTCTTCTGCATCACCTTGGCGCGCGGATCGTAATTCTTGTAGACGCGGTGCCCGAAGCCCATGAGCTTGAAGGGGTCGCTCTTGTCCTTCGCGCGGGCGATGTATTCGGGAATGCGGTCAACGGTGCCGATTTCACGCAGCATGTTCAGCGCTGCCTCATTTGCACCGCCGTGGGCAGGGCCCCAAAGGCATGCAACGCCGGCAGCGATACAGGCAAACGGATTGGCGTCGGACGAGCCGGAAAGCCGAACGGTTGAGGTTGACGCGTTCTGTTCGTGATCGGCGTGCAGGGTGAAGATCAGATCCATGGCGCGCGCGATAACCGGATTGACCACGAAGTCCTCCGCAGGCACCGAGAAGCACATGCGCAGGAAGTTCGAGGCATAATCCAGATCGTTGCGTGGATACACGAAAGGCTGGCCGACAGAATACTTATAAGCCATGGCCACGATCGTGGGCATCTTGGCAATCATGCGGATCGAGGCGATCTCGCGCTGCTGAGCGTCGTTGATGTCGATGGAGTCATGGTAGAAGGCCGCCATGGCACCAACCACGCCACAGACGATGGCCATGGGGTGCGCATCGCGGCGGAAGCCACGATAGAAATAGTGCATCTGTTCGTGCACCATGGTGTGACGGGTAACCCGCTGTTCGAAGTCGATCATTTGCGCCTTGTTGGGCAGTTCGCCGTAGAGCAGCAGATAACAGACTTCTAGGTAATTGCTTTCTTCGGCCAACTGGTCGATCGGGTAGCCCCGATACATCAGCTCGCCTTTGTCGCCATCGATATAAGTGATCGAAGAATCGCAGGCGGCGGTTGAGGTGAAGCCAGGATCGTAGGTGAACAAGCCGGTCTTGGCGTAGAGGGATCGGATGTCGATCACATCGGGTCCGACGGAACCCTCCAGCATCGGGAACTCGTATGTCTGGTCTCCGATGATGAGTTTGGCGACTTTGTCGGTCATTCTTGTTCTCCTCTCCGGACCTGATAGGCCATTTCCGGATTGGAAATGGGGCAGGGCCGCTGACACTTCAGTCCACTCACTGGGGTATCCCATTTACCCCACCCGCGCAAGAAAACGGCGACTGGGTTTCCCTCAGCCGCCGCTAGTCATTTCGCCTTATGTTGATCGCCTAACCTGGCCATTGTCTCGTCTTTGCCGATCAGGATCATCACCTCGAAAATGCCGGGCGAGACGGTGCGGCCAGTGAGCGCGGCGCGCAGGGGCTGGGCGAGCTTGCCAAGTTTGAGACCTTTGCTTTCGGCATAGGCACGCGCGGCAGCGTCGATGGCCGCGACCGACCAGTCATTGAGGCCGCGGAGGATCTCAACAAAATCGGCGATCATCGAACGTGCATCGTCGTTGAGCACCTCGGCTGCACTCGGTTCAATGCGGAGCGGGCGGACCGCGTAGATGAACTGAGCGAGATCAATAAGTTCAAGCACGGTCTTGGCGCGCGGCTGCAATTCGGGCAGGGCGGCGAGCACTGTATCGCGGTTTGCGGTCAGCCCGGCGAGGTCGGTATCGCGCCCGACCTCCTGCGCCAGAGCAACCATGGCATCATAGAGCGCCTGAGGTTCGGAGATGCGGATATAGTGGCCGTTGATGCTCTCGAGCTTGACGAAATCAAAGCGCGCGGCGCCCTTGTTAAGAGCATCGAGGGAGAACCATTCTACCATCTGCTGGGTCGAGAAAATTTCCTCGTCGCCATGCGACCAGCCGAGGCGGGCAAGATAGTTCCGCAGTGCCTGTGGCAGATAGCCCATCTGGCGATAGGCCTCGACGCCCAGGGCACCGTGACGCTTGGACAGCTTGGCGCCATCCGGGCCGTGGATCAGCGGAATGTGTGACATCTCGGGGACGTCCCAACCCATGCCGTTGTAGATGACGATCTGGCGGGCGGCATTGGTCAGGTGGTCATCGCCGCGGATGATGTGGGTGACACCCATATCGTGATCGTCGACAACGACGGCGAGCATATAGGTGGGCGTGCCGTCCGAACGCAGGATGATGAAGTCATCCAGGTTCTCGGTCTTGAACACAACCTCGCCCTGCACATGATCGTGCACGACGATTTCACCGGTAAGCGGTGCCTTGATGCGAATGACGGGGGAAACCCCGGCCGGCGCCTCCGAGGCATCGCGATCACGCCAATAGCCATTATAGCGCGGCGGCTTGCCGGCGGCACGCGCCTCCTCACGCATCTGGGTGAGTTCTTCGGGCGAGCAATAGCAATAATAGGCATGGCCCATTTCAACGAGCTGACGCGCAACTTCGGCGTGACGAGCCGCGCGGCCGAACTGGCTGATGGGCTCATCGTCCCAGGTGATGCCGAGCCAGGTCAGGCCATCCAGAATGGCCTTCACCGCCGGTTCGCTGGAGCGTTCGCGATCCGTATCTTCGATGCGCAGCAGCATCTTGCCCCCGGTGTGGCGGGAGAACGCCCAGTTGAACAGGGCAGTGCGGGCCCCGCCGATGTGCAAGTAACCGGTGGGCGAGGGAGCGAAACGGGTGACGACAGCTTTGGACATCGGCCTTCTAGGGTTGGACCTTTTTCGGCCCCGTGTGTAGCATGAAAGCAAGCCAGTGCAAGGGCAGCACGCCATGGGGGAAACTGTCGCAGGCACCACGTTGCTGCGCCCGGCGGGCAATCCGCTGGTGCGGGAGCGCCATTCTGCGCGCCCGCCTATCCTGCGGACAGCACAAACCCAGACGGCGCGGAACTGGCTCAGCACCGCAATCGGAGAGGCGCTGGCAGAACGGCGCTTGTTTATCCTGCTGCCGTTCGGGCTGATTGTGGGGCTGACCGGTTCGCTTTCGGTTGCGCAAATGCCTGATCCGGCGACGCTTTCAATTGGTGGGCTGGCATTGGCGGTCGGCATCGCGTTGGCATGGCGACGGCTGTCGATGCTGCGGCTGCTGATCTTGCTGGCGTCGGTCTGGTGCGGATTTGGCCTCCTGACGCTGCATGGCGTGCTTTTTGGCACGCAGATGCTGGAGCGGCCCGCCTATGGGCAGTTCGAAGCGACTGTAGACGAGGTGCTGGCTGAAGGTGACGGCGGCCCGCGCCTGATCGTTTCGCACATTGTGCCACTTGGCGAGACGCGTGGGGTGCCGATCAGGCGAGCCAGGATTGTGCTGCGTGAGCCGGTTATTGTCGCACCCGGCGACGTGATCCGCGGGCCAATCCGCTTTGCGCCGGTTCCCGGGCCGGTTTTGCCCGGTGCATTTGACGCGCAGTTTCACGCATATTTCGATGGCATAGGCGCTTATGGCAATGCGACTGGCACCGTTGAAGTGGTCGCGGGGCAGGATGCTGCGCAGCCAGCGCGGCTGATCGCCAGTATCCGCCATGGCATAGCGATGCGGATTGATGCTGTGCTGGCCAATCCGGCAGCAGGGATCGCGCGGGCATTAATCAACGGCGACCAAAGCCAGATCACCGACGAAGCGCGTGAGGTGATGGCAACCGCTGGTATTGCCCACGTCTATTCGGTTTCGGGGCTGCACCTGACGATGGTGGCGGGCGGAGTGTTCGTGCTGCTAAGGGCCGCGCTGGCACTGCTCGACGGGCTGGCGGGCCGGTTGCCGGTCAAGCGCCTGGCGGCGGGTTTCGGCATTGCCGCTGCGCTGGGGTATTATGCGATTTCGGGCGGCAACGTTGCGGCACTGCGATCAACCGTGATGATCGTGCTGATCTTTCTTGCCGTGATATTCGGCCGCCGGGCATTGACCATGCGCAATGTGGCGATTGCGGCAATTCTGGTCATTCTCACCGACCCGGCCAGTGTTTTCAGGCCCAGCTTCCAGCTTTCGTTTGCCGCAGTGCTGGCCCTGGTCGGCACATATGAATTGGTGCGATCCAATCCGCAGAAGCAACGCGGGCTATTGCGGCAGGTCATGGGATATTTCGGCGGCATCACCTTGACCAGTCTCGTTGCGGGCGCGGCGACGCTGGTTTTCTCGGCGTATCATTTCCAGCAAACCTCTCCGCTGGGCGTGATCGGCAACCTTGTGACTTTGCCGCTGGTGGGATTTGTGATGATGCCGATGGCAGTGCTGTCGGTTCTGCTCATGCCGCTGGGGCTGGAGGCTTTGCCGCTGCGGATCATGGGGTGGTCGATTGATCGGATGCTCGACCTGGCCGGCGTTGTGGCGCAGTGGAGCGGGGCTATTGATGCCAGCCCATTGCTCAGCCCAACGGCCCTGCTGATTGCTCTGGCCGGTCTTGGCTGGTTTGCTTTTATCGGAAACTGGGTGCGTCTGCTCGGCCCGCTGCTCGTGCTACCTGCCATTCTGGCGTTTGCCCTAGACCGTCCACCCGACCTTGTGGTGGCCGATACGACGCTGGCGGTCGCGCTGCGCGGGGATGAGGGCCTGGCGCTGATCAGTGGTAAGCCGGGCAGTTTCGCGGTGCGGGTGTGGGAAGAAACCTACGGACAGCGGATCGCTGCCGCCGCGGACACATTGCTTCGATGCGATGCTTTGGCCTGCATTGGCACGAGCCCCGCCGGATTTTCGATTGCTATCGCCAAGAGCTCGCAATCGTTTGCTGAAGACTGCGACACGGTGGACCTGATCATCGCGCGCAAACTCTCCCCACCGGCAGGATGCAGGGCACTGGTCATCAATGGTGCGGATCTGGACAGCGCTGGCGTGCACTGGCTGGCCTGGAACCCGGCCAACCGAACGTTCGAGGTGCGCACCGCCATGACGGACCTGACCCGCCCATGGCGGGCCAAAAGCTAAAGGGCGACGATTGGTTCGGGCTGCCCGGCGACCCCCGCATCGATGGCGAAAATGCTGCCTGCCGTCTGTTCGATTTCAAGCTGCTCCGGCGAAAGGTGCTCGCGCGCAGTGGTGATATAGAGGGTCTTGAGGTCGGGCCCGCCAAATGCCGGGCAACTGACGTGTGGTGTTGGCACATCGATGATTTGATCGACGGAGCCGTCGGGTGCGTGACGCACGACGCGGTAGCCGCCCCAACGGGCGCTCCAGAGGAAGCCTTCAGAATCGACAACTGCGCCATCGGGCAGGCCGGGCTGATCGTTGACGTCAGCAAACAACTCCCAGTTTGCGACAGGCAGGCCGGTCGCCGGGTCCAGGGCACGCTTCAGGATACGGCCGGTCAGAGTGTCGGAGAAATAGCCGATCCGACCATCGGGCGAGAAGCAGATTGAGTTGGGAATAGTGATGCGGTCGAACAGCTGAGTGACCACGCCTTTTCGGTAGTGGAATACGGCGCCAGCTTCCGGATCGGCATCGCCGCGACGGCTCATGGTGCCGATCCAGAATGCACCCGAGGGGTGGACACGGCTGTCGTTGCTGCGATTGCCGGGCTTGTCGGCCTCAATATCGATGACCGACTTGCGCGTGTCGTGTTCGAGGTTGAGCGTGATCAGCCCACCAGCTCCCGCGATCAGCAGGTTGTCAGCATCAATAACGGCGGCGGCACTGACGGGATGATCAAATATATAGCGATCGAGCAGGTGGCCGTTCGCATCGGCGCTGAACAGGGTCTGGTTGAGAATATCGAACCAGAACAACTGCTGGAGCAGCGGATTCCAGATGGGGCCTTCGCCCAGTTCGCACCTACAATCGATGAACAGTTCCGCTTTCCGGTTCATTTTCCCAACCCCGCATCGTAGGCCGCGACCGCTGCTGCCGCGCGTTCGGCGACTTCGACGGCGGGGCGACCCGGCTTGTAAAGATACGTGCCAAGGCCAAAGCCTGCGCATCCGGCGGCAAAGTATTCGGCAAAGTTATCGGGTGCGGCGCCACCGACAGCGTAGACAGGCAGGTTGGGCGGCAGGACTGCTTTCATGGCCTTGATTCCCTTGGAGCCGAGCACTTCGGCCGGGAAGAATTTCAGACCGTGTGCGCCGTAGCGGATGGCCGAGAAGGCATCGGTGGGGGTGAATACGCCGGGATAGGATCGCATACCGCGATCGAGCGTCTGTTTGATAACCTGCTCGCTGGTATCGGGGGAGACGATGAAGTTGCCACCAGCCTCAGCGACCGCGTCGACCTGATCTTTCGTCAAGACCGTGCCAGCACCGATATCGGCTCGACTACCCAGGGAGGCAGCCGCCAACCGAATTGATTGCAGCGCGTCTGGCGAATTTAGCGGCACCTCGATCATGCCGATGCCCGCATCCACCAGAGCCTCGCATACGGCCAGCGCTTCGGGCGGTGTGATGCCACGCAGGATCGCAATGATATGGAGGTGTTCAGTCATAACCGGGGACTTTCAGCTAAAGACGGGCGGCCTTGAGGCCTGCCAGGGTTGCATCGGTGGCATCGACCACCAGGGAATTGACGCCGAGACGGTTCAGGGCGCGGGCATAAAGCGTGCATAGGCGTACGCTGCCAATCAATGGCACCTGAGTACTGCCCAGCCAGTGTCGCAGCCCGCCGACTTCGGCACCAATCAGCAGGCCCGATAGCAGCCCGGCACAATAGGCCGGTGAGCGTGAAGAGAGGAGGGCGCCGGCCCGGACCTTGAAGAGCGTGCCAGTCAATCGTTCCGGATGCTCGACGCCGATATCAAGGCCAGATTCGAAGCCGTCGTCTTGATCAGTCCCTTCGGTGGGGCCGTTGAACGAGTGGCGCAGGACCGAGTGGGTTTTCAGGACTTCGAATATTTCACCTGTCATGGCTGTGACAAAGCGTTCGACCTTGCTGCCGCTCAGCGCAGCCCATTTGGAGTGGGTGCCGGGCATGATAACCACGCCCTCGAATCCTGGCTGGAGAGCACTCAACCCAAGCAACTGGGTCTCTTCGCCGCGCATGACATCTTCTGCGCCAGGCTGCTCCTGGCAAAGCCCGGGCAAGATGCGGGGGGCATAAACGGACTCAGGCATTGGCGGAGAGACCGCCGCCAGCGATATACCCCCAAGGTCGGCCGGAACTTCGAGATATGGCGCTTCCAACCAGCCCTGGCGCGCGCCAGCCATGCCGCAGATCAGAACGTCGATTTGTCGCCCGCTGGCTGTGGGCAGCCCGGTCAGCAATTCGTTGAGCACGGCCGCGTAGTCGGCCGGTGACAATTTGCCCATTCCCCTGTCGGAGGCGGCCGAAAATATGGCGTTTCCTGAGGCGTTGATACCCCAGGCCCGCACATTGGAAGTGCCCCAATCGACTGCGACCCACTCTGCGAGCATGCACCCTCCGGCAAGGTTGTGGCGCGACCGTATCGCTTTCTGCGCGCAAAGAGCTAGAGGCGAAATCGGTGCTTCCCTCTAATCCACGCAATGGGGTAGAAGGGCAAGTCCATTAGTATGATAATTGCTGTGGACACTGATTTGGCGCGACGCGAAGGACCTAAGATGAGCGTGAATGGCAACAGCGGTGGAGCGGGTGGCAAAAAGCTGCGGTCTCGCGCCTGGTTCGACAATCCGGAAAACGCGGACATGACCGCGCTCTACCTTGAGCGCTACCTGAACTATGGACTGTCGCGCGAAGAATTGCAGTCGGGCAAGCCGATCATCGGCATTGCCCAGACTGGCTCGGATCTGTCTCCATGCAATCGGCATCATGTGGTGCTGGCGCAGCGTGTGCGCGATGGCATCCGCGAGCAGGGCGGCATTCCATTGGAGTTTCCGGTGCATCCCATTCAGGAGACCGGTAAGCGCCCCACAGCGGGGCTGGACCGGAACCTGGCGTATCTGAGCCTGGTGGAAGTGCTTTATGGCTACCCGCTGGATGGCGTGGTGCTGACGATTGGGTGTGATAAGACAACGCCCGCCATGCTGATGGGCGCAGCGACGGTCGATATTCCGGCCATCGCACTTTCGGTCGGCCCAATGCTGAATGGTTGGCACCGCGGCGAACGCACAGGTTCGGGCACCATTGTGTGGAAGGCTCGCGAGATGATGGCGCGTGGCGAGATCGACTATCCCGGGTTTATCGACCTGGTTGCATCTTCTGCGCCGTCGACGGGATACTGCAACACCATGGGCACGGCCACCACCATGAACTCGCTTGCCGAGGCACTCGGGATGCAGTTGCCGGGTTCAGCGGCTATACCAGCGCCCTATCGCGACCGGCTGGAAATGGCCTGGCGCACCGGCAAGCGCATTGTCGATATGGTGCATGAGGACCTCAAGCCCTCCGATATCCTGACCAAGGACAATTTCATCAACGCCATCGTTGTGAACTCGGCCATCGGCGGCTCGACCAATGCGCCGATCCACCTGCAGGCGATCTCGCGCCACATCGGTGTGGAGCTGAGCATCGATGACTGGCAGGCGCACGGGCACAAAGTGCCGCTGCTGGTCAACATGCAACCGGCGGGCGAGTATCTGGGCGAGGATTACTACCATGCCGGCGGTGTGCCGGCAGTGGTGAACGAGTTGATGAGTCAGGGGCTTATCTGCGAGAACGCTCCAACTGTGAATGGCAAAACGATCGGCGAGAACTGTGCCAACACAACGATCCAGGATGACCGGGTCATTCGCCGGTTCAGCAATCCGCTGAAGACGGAAGCAGGATTTATCGTGTTGCGAGGCAACCTGTTCGACAACGCCATCATGAAGACCAGCGTGGTCAGCAGCGAGTTCCGCGAGCGTTACCTCAACAACCCCAAGGACCCCAATGCCTTCGAGGGCAAGGCCGTGGTGTTCGACGGCCCCGAGGATTATCACCACCGGATCGATGATCCCGCACTCGATATCGACGAGAACACGCTCTTGTTCATGCGCGGCGCTGGCCCTATCGGGTATCCGGGCGCGGCCGAGGTGGTCAACATGCGTCCACCAAACTACCTGATCAAAAAGGGGATTACCGCGCTGGCGTGTATTGGCGATGGCCGCCAATCGGGCACGTCAGGCTCTCCATCAATCCTCAACGCTTCGCCGGAGGCTGCGGCTGGAGGCAACCTGGCGATCCTCCAGACCGGTGACAAGGTGCGCATCGACCTTAACAAGGGCACCGCAAACATCCTGATTTCGGATGACGAGATTGCCCGCCGGCGCAGTGCGCTTGAAGCAGGCGGAGGGTACAAATACCCCGATCACCAGACCCCGTGGCAGGAGATCCAGCGTGGCATCGTCGACCAGTTGGGCAACGGCGCGGTGCTTAAGCCGGCAGTCAAGTACCAGCGGATATCGAGCAGCAAGGGTCTGCCACGCGACAATCACTGAACCCAAAAATACAGAAGGCCCGCCAAACCGGCGGGCCTCCCTACCCGGGGTTAGGCAGGTTCAATACTTGCGCAGCAACCCAACAAGTCGTCCCTGGACCTTGACGCGGTCGGGTCCGAAGATGCGTGTTTCGTAGGCCGGGTTGGCCGCTTCCAGTGCAACTGAGTTGCCCTTCTTGCGCAGGCGTTTCAGCGTCGCTTCCTCATCATCGACCAGCGCGACAATGATCTCGCCGGTACCAGCAGTATCCTGTTTCCGGATCAGCACGGTATCGCCGTCAAAAATGCCGGCATCAATCATCGAGTCGCCGCGCACTTCGAGCGCGTAGTGCTCGCCCGCACCAAGCATTTCAGGCGGCACGGTGATGGTATGGCTATGGGTCTGGATGGCCTCAATCGGCGTGCCCGCTGCAATGCGGCCCATCACGGGAATGGAAACGGAGTGGCCCAGGTCGGCAGGCGCCGCCGTGGTCGCAGGGCGGGGTGGTGGCGCGGCAACACGGCCAAGATTGCCTTCAATCACACTCGGCTCAAACCGCGCTTTGCGGCCCCCCAGCGATGGATTCATCGAATCGGGCAGCTTAACCACCTCAAGTGCCCGAGCCCGATTGGGGAGGCGGCGAATAAAGCCCCTTTCCTCAAGCGCCGTAATGAGCCGGTGAATACCGGACTTGGACGCCAGATCGAGTGCGTCCTTCATTTCATCGAACGACGGTGGAATGCCGCTTTCCTTCATCCGCTCATGAATGAACATCAGCAGCTCGTGTTGCTTGCGCGTCAGCATGGGGTCCCCCGCCGGAATCAGAACAAAGACTGAACCGAATATACTTGTTCCAGTTATGTTCTGCAATATTTCCGTGAATGTCCGGTTACCAACGCGCTGTTTCCCGGTAAAAGCGGCCCCGAGCGGTTGCTTCTGTGAGTGCATGACCGTTGGCGGAAGTCAGCTAGGATGAACCAAATGTCGGGTCGTAAGGTACTCGTTACCGGTGGGGCAGGGTTTCTGGGGAGCGCCCTTTGCGAAAGGCTTGTCCTGCAAGGGAATGAGGTAACCTGTCTCGACAGTCTGCTGAGCGGGCGAATCCAGAACCTTGACCGCGTCCTGAACATTGAAGGTTTCCGTTTCGTCGAGGGAGATGTCAGAGAAGGGTTGCCGGAGGGCGAATTCGCTGAGATCTGGAACCTGGCTTGCCCAGCCTCGCCACCGCTTTATCAGATCGATCCCGTTGGAACGTTGATGACCAACGTGGTGGGCATGCATGTGGTGCTTGAGCGAGCGCGGCAGTGCGGCGCGCGGGTGTTTCAGGCATCGACCAGCGAAATCTATGGTGATCCCGATATTCACCCGCAGCCGGAATCCTATCGGGGTTCGGTGAGCACAACTGGTCCGCGTGCCTGCTATGACGAAGGGAAGCGAGCCGCCGAAGCATTGTGCTTCGATTTTCATCGCAAGTATGGGGTGGAGATCAAGGTTGCCCGCATCTTCAATACTTACGGACCGCGCATGGATGCCGGTGACGGGCGGGTCGTTTCAAATTTCATCGTCAGTGCTCTTAGAGGGCTGCCGCTGCAGCTGTATGGAGATGGCTCCCAGACGCGATCGTTCTGCTATCGCGACGACCTGATCGATGGCTTTATGCTGCTTATGGCAGCGCGTTCCGACTTCACCGGTCCGGTAAACCTGGGAAATCCGGCTGAGTTCTCCATTCGGGAGCTTGCCGAATTGGTCGTGGAACTGACTCACTCGAGCTCTATCATTCAATATGCGCCGCTGCCGACGGATGATCCTCGACAACGCAAGCCGGATATATCGCTGGCCAAAGCCGAACTTGGCTGGGCGCCACCCACACCGCTGGTGGAGGGGCTGAAGAAGACTATCGAGTATTTTGAGGCAAGCCTAAGCGCCGGTGCCCCGATGGCAGGCTGATGTTAGCGCAGCATCACGACTTCTACGATCGTGCCAGTTTCGCGACCGGGATCGCTAGCGGGGTGGACGATCAGGGCATCTGACAGCGCGAGGGAGGATGAGTGTGCGCTGTCGGTTTGCGAGAGCGGCACGGCCCAGGTCTGGCCACTGTTGTCGCGTGCCAGATTGGCGCGGATGAAGTGGGTACGCGGCCCGTTGGCGGGCAGGGGACCAGCCAGTGGCAGGCCGAAGCAAGGCGGCATTGGGTTGGAATCTCCTGCGAACGCACGCAGGGCCGGCAGAACGATGATGGTTGCGGTCACCAGCGCTGAGACAGGGTTGCCAGGCAGGCCGAAGATGAGGGTTTTGCCCCGCGTACCAAACATCAGCGGTTTGCCTGGACGCATGGCGATTTTCCAGAAATCGAGTTTGACGCCCAGATCGATCAGCACGTCCTGGATGTAGTCTCGCTCGCCAACACTGGCCCCGCCCGTGGTGACGACAACATCCACTCCCGCATCGAGGGCCTGCAGAAGCGCAGCCTCAATCGAAGCGACATCATCCCGGACAATCCCGAGATCCATCACCTCGGCTGCGTGTGGCGCAAACAGCGGGATCAGGCCAAACGAGTTTGAAGCAATGATCTGGTCGGGCCCCGGGCTACGCCCTGGGGCAACGAGTTCGTCGCCAGTGGCGAGGACTGCAATCCTTGGTCGACGGGCGACGGTCACTGCAGGTTGATTGGCCGAGGCGGCGAGGTTGAGGGCCGCTGGCGTCAGCCGGAAGCCGGCGGGCAGGAGTTCCTGCCCCTGATGAAAATCGTTGCCACGGGCCCGGACGGATTGACCGACCCGCGGAGTAGCTAAAAAGCTGATCTCTGTGCCGTTAGCGGTAGCTTCTTCCTGCATGATGACGGCATCGGCACCAATAGGCATCGGCGCCCCGGTGAATATACGCACGCAGTGGCCGGGGCCCATCATGCCCACGAAACGCTGGCCGGCCTGGCTTGTGCCAACCATGCGCAGGGGAATGCCCGGGGTCACATCAGCCGCGCGCACCGCGTAGCCGTCCATGGCGCTGGAGTCGAAAGGGGGCTGGGTATGCGCTGCATTGAGCGATGCTGCCAGCACGCGGCCATTGGCATCACGCAGGGCTACCAATTCGGGGACGACCGCGGGTACTTCGGCAAGGATGCGGGCCTGGGCTTCTTCGACGCTGATCATGGGCGACGGAAATCGCCAGATTTTCCGCCGGTCTTTTCGATCAATTGGACCTCAGCAATGGTCATCGCCTTATCCATGGATTTTGCCATGTCATAAAGCGTGAGGGCCGCGACGCTCGCTGCCGTCAGTGCCTCCATCTCGACACCGGTCCGGTCGGTGGTTTCCGCCGTTGCCAGGAGTACGAGCGCTCCGCCATCGCTGGTGGGGATGATCTCGATTTCCACCGATGTCAGCGCAATCGGGTGACAAAGGGGGATCAGGTCGGAGGTTTTCTTGGCCGCCATGATGCCGGCAATCCGGGCCACAGCGAGGGCATCGCCTTTCTTCAGACGGCCGCCGAGGATTGCATCGATCGTTTCTGGCTGCGCGTCGAGGCGGGCCCGGGCCACGGCACGGCGATGGGTAACGTTCTTGCTGCCAATATCAACGATATGGGCTTCGCCGCGATGGTTCAGGTGCGTCAGTTCGGCCATCAAACTGGCCTTTCTGTTCCCTTGAGCAACCTGCGGGTCGCCGCCACCACATCATCCTGTCGCATCAGGCTTTCACCCACGAGGAAGGTTGTGATACCGGCCTTCTCCTCGAGCATCTTGATATGCTCATGACTGACTATACCGCTCTCCGAGACCAGATGCACGCCGGCAGGAACGCCAACCGCCAGGTTCACGGAGGTCTGCAAAGTGGTTTCAAAGGTGCGCAGGTTGCGGTTGTTGATACCGACGAAATCGACATCAAGCCCGAGGGCGCGGTCCATCTCGATCTGATCGTGGACTTCGACCAGCGCGTCCATGTTCCATTCCCGCGCGGCATCGAGCAGGTAGCGCGCCACGTCGTCGCCGACGGCCGCCAGGATGATCAGGATGCAATCGGCACCCATCGCGCGGGCTTCGGCGACCTGGTAGGTCTCAAACAGGAAGTCCTTTCGCAGGACAGGCAAGGTGGTTGCGGCACGCGCTTCGCGCAGGAAATCGGGCGATCCCTGGAAGGACGGGCCATCGGTGAGCACCGAAAGGCAGGCAGCGCCAGCGCTTTCGTAGGCACGGGCGATTTCGGTTGGGTTGAAATTGGCGCGGATCAGACCCTTGGATGGACTGGCCTTCTTGACTTCTGCAATCAGGGCATAGTCGCCAGTGGCGCGCTTGGCGCGCAGCGCGTGGAGAAAGCCCCTCGGTGCGGGTGCATCGTGCGCGGCGGCAACAACTTCTGCCCATGGCCGAGCCGATTTGGCGGCAGCGATTTCCTCGCGCTTATAGGCCTCAATACGCTGCAAAATATCAGACATCAGTACTATCCGTTGGAAATGGCGACGAGGCGCTTCAGTGTTTGGCGGGCGCGGCCGCTGTCGATCTCGTCTGCCGCCAGTGCAACACCGTGTTTGAGATCCATGGCACGCCCGGCCACAATGAACGCAGCAGCGGCATTGATCAGAACGATATCGCGGTAGGGGGATTTGGTGCCGTCGAGCAGGGACGTCAGCGCAGCTGCATTCTCGGCCGGTGTTCCGCCCGCGAGATCGGACAGGCTGGCGCGGGGCAGGCCGGCATCCTCGGGGGTAATCTCGAAGCTGCGGAGATCGCCGCCGATGATTGAAGCGACAAACGTTGGGCCCGTGGTGGTGATTTCGTCGAGGCCGTCGCTGCCGTGCACAACCCAAGCTGCGTGCGCGCGGTTGGCCAGAAGCGCTGCGGCCACCGGTTCAACCCAGCGCTGGTCATAGACGCCAAGCAGATAGTTCCGAACGCCCGCCGGGTTAGACTGCGGCCCCAGCAGGTTGAACATGGTGCGGGTGCCCATTTCCATTCGGGTGGGCCCAACGTGCTTCATGGCCGGATGGTGGTTGGGGGCAAACATGAAGCCGATGCCCGCTTCGCTGATGCAGCGGCCGATCTGATCCGGCGAGAGGTCGAGTTTGACCCCCAGAGCCTGCAGCGCCTCGGCAGACCCGGATTTCGAGGACAGCGCACGATTGCCGTGCTTGGCGACCGGCAGGCCGCTTGCGGCGACCACGATGGAAGTCGCCGTGGAGATGTTGAGGGTGCCCGCACCGTCGCCGCCGGTGCCCACGATGTCGATGGCGTTCTCGGGCGCCTCGACTGGCACCATACGGGCGCGCATGATGGAAACGGCGGCAGCGATTTCGCCCACCGTTTCGCCCTTGACGCGCAGGCCCATGAGAAAAGCGCCAATCTGGGACGGCGTGGCTTCGCCTGACATGATGGTGTTCATCACATCGCGCATTTCCTCGCCGGTCAGGTCCTGCCGGTTGGCGAGCTTGTTGAGTGCGCCTTTAATATCCATCAGGCAGCCTGCTTGTTTTTGAAGTCGTTCGCCAGGTTCAGAAAATTCTGCAACAGGGCATGACCATTTTCCGAGGCGATGCTCTCGGGGTGGAATTGTACGCCGTGCAGTGGATAGGTTTTGTGCTGAAGTCCCATGATCAGGCCATCTTCGGTCGAGGCGGTCACCTCCAGTGTATCTGGCAGGGTTTCTGGCTTGACGATCAGCGAGTGATAGCGCGTGGCCTCGAATCCGGAGTTGAGCCCGCGGAAAATGCCCTTGCCGGAATGATTGATCTGGCTGGTCTTGCCGTGCATGAGCTGAGGCGCGCGAATGACATCGCCGCCCATGGCCTGGCCGATGGCCTGGTGGCCAAGGCATACGCCAAGTATTGGTATGGAGGAGCCGAAACGCTCGATAACGCCCAGGCAGACCCCTGCTTCGTTCGGTGTCTTGGGCCCGGGAGAGAGCAAGATGGCGTCGGGCGCCTTCTCGGCAATCTGGTCGAGTGTGATCTTGTCGTTGCGTACCACTTCGAGCTCGGCACCCAGTTCGCCAAGGTAATGAACGAGGTTGTAGGTGAAGCTGTCGTAGTTATCGATGACCAGAACCTTCATCACTGTCCCACCCTTGCTTCGCCCGCATAGCGTAGCGCTTCCTCTGCCGCGCTGAACAGGGCCCGGGCCTTGTTTTCGCACTCGAGCTGTTCCAGTTCGGGCAGGGAGTCCGCGACGATGCCCGCGCCCGCCTGCACATAGAGCTTGCCGTTGGTGACGATGCCGGTGCGCAGCACGATGCAGGTATCCATGCTGCCATCGGCGCCGAAATAACCCACGCAACCGCCATAAATGCCGCGCTTGGCTTTTTCGAGCTCGTCGATGATTTCCATGGCACGCACTTTGGGTGCGCCAGAAACAGTGCCCGCTGGGAAGCCGGCGGCCAGCGCATCGACGAAATCGTACTTCTTATCGAGTTTGCCGACCACGTTCGAGACGATGTGCATGACGTGGGAATAGTATTCGAGGAAGAACTTGTCGGTGACCCGCACCGAGCCAATCTCAGCGACGCGGCCCACGTCGTTGCGGCCAAGATCGAGCAGCATGAGGTGCTCGGCCAGCTCCTTCGGATCGCTGATCAGTTCCTCGGCGAGTTCGCGATCGCGCTGTGGGGTCGACCCGCGCTTGCGGGTGCCGGCGATGGGGCGGATGGTGACTTCGCCCTTGTCGACCTTGACCAGGATTTCGGGGCTGGAGCCCGCCACGGCGAAATCCCCAAAGTCGAGAAAGTACATGTGTGGAGATGGATTAGTGCGGCGCAGGGCGCGATAGAGCGCTGTTGCGGGCAGGTGGAAATCAGCCTCGAACCGCTGGCTCAGCACGACCTGGAAGATGTCGCCTGCCACGATGTAATCCTTGGCGGCGGCAACCATGGCCGCGTATTCGTCCCTCGATGTATTGGACGCGATAGCCACATTGGTGGCCGACGGCTGCGTTTCGGCATAGGGCAGGGCGCGGGCAAGGCGAGCCACGGCTTCATCGATCCTTGCCTGCGCACCCTCAAAGGCCTGCAAGGCCGTCACCCCTGGCCGGACATAGACCGGAGCAGTGATGTAGAGTTCGTCCTTAAGGGTATCGAAAATGGCCAACACGGTCGGGCGCATCAGGATGGCGTCTGGCAGGTTCAAGGTGTCGGGGTTTTCGTCGGGCAGAACTTCCATCTGCCGGACCATTTCATAGCCGAGGTAACCGTAAATACCTGCTGAGGTGGCCGGAAGGCCTTCCGGAACATCGCACTGGCTTTCCCTGACCAGTTCACGCAACGCGGTCAGCGGGTGCTGGTCGAGGGGTTCGAAGGCCGCAGGAGTGACACCTGCGTTGCGATTAATGCTGGCGGCGCCATTCTTGACCTTGAGGATCACATCGGGCGCCAGCCCTATCACTGAATAGCGGCCTCGGGTCGATCCGCCCTGAACGCTTTCGAGCAGAAAGGTGTTCTGCTGTCCTTCGGCGAGCTTGAGGTAAGTTCCGATGGGGGTTTCTAGATCGGCCACCACCCGCCGGAAGACGATCTGGGCTGCGCCGGAATTGTACCGGTCGCTGAAGTGGTCGAAGCTCAGGTCCCCCATTTTTGCCTCAGTTTCCCGCCGGATCCAGCGCCAGGATCTGGTTGAGGACGCCCTGATTGATCAGCAGCCCCGCATCGTCACGCAGGCCGGTGACAAACTGGCCATAGAGGCTGTCGCGCACCGAATTCTCGACGAATGCCTTGGTCGGGGCATCGGCCTCGCCCTCGGCGGGGGTGACTTCGACAACACGGAAAATCACGTAGTCGCCGTCAGCATTCTTGGCGGAGCCGAAATGATCTGCGCCGCCAGCAAAGATCGTGCTTGCCACGGCGGCATCAAAGATCGGCGTGCCATCGCCATTGCGGGTCATGGCCTGCGAGAGCTGCGGGAACTGATTGACGGTTACGGCCAGATCAGCAACGGCGGCGCCGCCTTCAAGCGCCTTGGTCAGTTCTTCAACTTTGGCAAGGACGGCTTCTTCAGTCTTTTCCGCAGTCCATGCCGCGATCAGGGCCTCGCGCACTTCCTCCAGCGTTTGATCGCGAGCGGGTTCTACCGCTTTCAGGTCAAACCACACATTCTGGGAGCCCGAGAGTGCAACGACCGGAACCAAGTCGGCATCGGGGTTGGCGGCAAAGATGGCCGCTGCGACGCGAGCGCGGCCATCGGCGGGAATGTCCGCATTGGCTTCAAGTGCAGCGCCGGAAGCGGTGACCGCTACGCTGACGACAGGCAGATTAAAGCGCTTACCGATTTCGCTCAACGGTTGGAAAGCGGCGCGTAGCTCCTCGATCTGGTCAAGGACGTCCGTTAGCTCAGCGCGGGCGGCCGCCAGCCCGAGGCTCTTGATGAGTTCGGGTTTGGCTTCTTCCAGGGGTGTCGCTCCGCCCGGCTGGATCGCAGCGATATGAATTGCCCGCTTACCCTGAACGCCCGGGATGACGCTGAACTCGCCCGCCTGGAGTTCAAAGGCAGCGGTTGCGAGAACTGAATCGGTGACCTCGGCCTGCGAGAGCGTGCCAAGCTCGACAATTGGAAGGCTGACCTGGGCCACGAGGTCTTCGAACCCGGCTCCGGCGGCTTTTCCGGATTCGAACACAGCAACTGCCCCATCGTCAGGCAACACGACCTGGCGAATGGTGCGGCGCTCGGGTTTGGTCAGGTTAGCCTTGATACGTTCGTATTCGGCGGAGATTTCGGCGTCGGTGAAGGTTTTGGATGCTGCCAGCGCAGCAGGCGAAAGGCTGAGCACATCAACCTGGCGCGTCTCTTCCGTGCGATACTTTTCCTGATTGGCGGCCAAATAGGCCTTCAACTCGTCTTCGGTCGGCACTGCGACGGGAGGCACCGCTGTATCGTTGACAACAAAGAAATCAACGGTGCGCTTGTCGCCGGAATAGCGATTGACAAGGTCCTGCGAGGTCTTGGATACGCCGCCTTCGCTGAACAAAGCGCCAACCAGCTGCTGGCGGCGGACCGCTTTGGTCTGCATCTCGAGGTAATCGGCCTCAGTGTACCCGCTTTGGCGCAACACAGCGATAAACTGGTCGCGGCTGAACTGCCCCAGCGTGCCACCGAATGAGGGGTCTTCGCGGACCATTTTGGCGAGGCGTGTTTCGGATGCGCCAAGGCCCATGGAAGCGCCCAGGTTATCAATTGCGGCATTTGCGGCCAGACGGCCGATTGCGTTTGACGGCAGGCCGAGCGCAACAGCTTCCTGCCCAGTCGGCACCCGACCGATTTGCTGGGCAGCGGCATTGAGCAGGCCTTCATATTCGCGCTGGAAATCGCGGATCGAGATTTCGGCATCGCCGACGCGGGCGACGGTATTGCTACCCAGACCTGTGACGACATTGTTGATGCCAAATGCGCCGAAGCTGACTACAAGCACGGCCAGCAGAATCTTGGCGATCCAGGTTCTGGCAAAAGCACGCAAACTATCGAGCATGTTTGATCATTTCCAATGCGCGGGTCTTATAAAGACGGGTTGTCAGGCGGCGGATATTAGACGGGCTCATTCCAGCGCCGCAAGGCGATAGATGAAGGTAAAGGCGGGGTTAGGGCAAACCGGCCCCCGGCGCAAGAGGCAGGAGACATTCGCCATGACCAAGACGATCACCCCATTGATAGCCGGCAACTGGAAAATGAACGGCTTGAAGGCCAGCGCGGCAGAGTTCGACAAGCTCGGTGGCTTGCTCTCGGAAGGCTCGCGCGGCGCTTCAACAGTGGTGATCTGTCCACCGGCAACGCTGGTTTCGGAATTCAGCGAGAAGGGCGCACGCCTTGGCATCCAGGTTGGCGGGCAGGACTGTCATCCGGATAAGTCGGGGGCGCATACCGGCGACATCAGCGCGGCGATGCTGGCGGATGCCGGTGCGCGGTATGTGATCGTGGGCCATTCGGAGCGCCGGGCCGACCACGGAGAGAGTGACGGCCTGGTACGCTCGAAAGCGCAGGCAGCGCTCGGTGCCGGGCTGGTTCCGATCATCTGCGTCGGCGAAACCGAGAGTGAGCGTCGCGCCGGCCAGGCAAATGATGTGGTGGCATCGCAATTGGCCGGGTCGGTGCCCGACGAGGCGGCGAGCGCCGCCATCGTGATCGCATATGAGCCGGTCTGGGCGATCGGCACCGGGTTGACGCCAACCATTGCTGATATCGCCGACATGCACGCGCATATCCGTGCGCTGCTGGCAAAACGGTTCGGTGAAGTGGGGCAGCGTATCCACATTCTTTATGGCGGTTCGATGAAGGCGAGCAATGCAAAGGAAATTTTGGCCGTGCCCAATGTGAATGGAGGACTCGTGGGCGGTGCGAGCCTCTTGGCAAACGACTTTTATGCCATTATCTCAGCGGTCTGAATGACAGGGGCAAAAAACCGCGCAAGCGGCTGGCCTTTCTTTGTCATGGCGTGTAGAACGCCGCATCTTCTAGAGACCCGAGGTTTGGACTGATATGGAAAACGTCCTGCTAGTCGCCTATTTGCTGATCGTTCTGGCGCTGATTGCGGTCATTCTGCTGCAGCGTTCGGAAGGTGGCGGGCTGGGCATGGGCAGCGGCAACGGTGGTTTTATGACCGCGCGTGGCTCGGCGAACCTTCTGACCCGGACCACGGCGATCCTGGCGACGCTTTTCTTCATCACGGCCATCGGCCTGACGGTGATCAGCCAGCTCAACCGCGGTTCGTCCGGCATTCTCGACCAGGCGGGTAGCGCCACCGAAGACGGCACGGCGCCCACTAATGTGCTTGATGCGCTCAATCAGCTGCAGGGCGAATCTACCGCGACTGACGCGACACCGGTCAATCCAGATGCACCCGACCTGGCCCTGCCAACGACGCCCGGAGCTGGTACCCCGGGAACCGTTGAAGCTCCCGCAGCGACCGAGACTCCGGCCGTCACTGAAACCCCGGTCACGTCCGAGGCTCCGGCGACCGAAGCGACTGCGGCAAGTCCGCAATCCACTGCTCCCGCCGATGCCGTAGCGCCCGCAGACGGCACCACGCCAGCCCAGCCGGTGACGGGCAACTGACAAGATCGCGGAGGGGGATGGAAACATCCCCTTCTTCTTTTGTTGAGTGCGTGCAAACGCGCTTCGAATCATCATTTTGACGTGTAAGGTGATCGCCCATGGCTCGGTACGTTTTCATCACCGGAGGCGTGGTCTCCTCATTGGGTAAAGGCTTGGCATCGGCAGCGCTCGGTGCCGTGCTGCAGGCGCGCGGCTATAAGGTCCGCCTGAAAAAGCTCGACCCCTATCTCAACGTCGATCCGGGCACGATGTCGCCCACGCAGCACGGCGAAGTGTTTGTCACCGACGACGGCGCCGAAACCGACCTCGATCTTGGCCATTATGAACGCTTCACCGGTCGGGCCGCGAACAAGCGTGACAACATCACAACGGGTCGAATTTACTCCGATATTATCGCCAAGGAACGGCGCGGCGACTACCTGGGCGCCACCGTGCAGGTAATCCCTCACGTTACCGACACGATCAAGGAATTCGTGGTCGAGGGTAACGAGGACGTCGATTTCGTTCTTGTCGAAATCGGCGGTACCGTTGGCGACATCGAAGGGCTGCCGTTCTTCGAGGCAATCCGGCAACTTGGCAACGACCTGCCGCGCGGTGCCTCAGTTTATGTGCACCTGACGTTGATGCCCTATATTCCCAGCGCCGGTGAGCTCAAGACCAAGCCAACCCAGCATTCTGTGAAGGAGTTGCGCTCGATCGGGATTGCACCCGACGTGCTGCTGGTGCGCTGCGACCGCCCGATTCCGGCGGGCGAGAAGAAGAAGCTGTCGCTGTTCTGTAACGTGCGCGAAAGCGCCGTTATCCAGGGGCTCGACGTCGCCTCGATCTACGATGTGCCTCTGGCCTATCACAACGAAGGTCTTGATCGTGAGGTGCTGGCGGCGTTTGGCATTACCGACGCGCCCGAGCCGGATATGTCTGCCTGGAAGGAAGTATCCGAGCGGCTGCACAACCCCGAAGGCGAAGTGAACATCGCCATCGTTGGCAAATACACCGGGCTCAAGGACGCCTATAAATCGCTGTCGGAAGCGTTGGCACATGGTGGCATCGCCAACCGGGTGAAAGTCAATCTGCAGTGGATCGACAGCGAGGTTTTTGAACGCGACGACCCGGCGCCCTATCTGGAGCATGTGCACGGCATTCTGGTGCCCGGTGGCTTCGGTGAGCGCGGTTCGGCCGGCAAGATCGAGGCCGCGCGCTTTGCCCGTATCAAGGACGTTCCTTATTTCGGTATCTGTTTTGGCATGCAGATGGCCTGCATCGAAGCGGCGCGGAACACGGCTGGTATCAAGGCCGCCAATTCCACCGAGTTTGGCCCGACCAAAGAGCCGATCGTCGGCCTGATGACCGAGTGGACCAAGGGCAACGAGAAGGAAGTCCGCGACGTGGGGACCGATCTCGGCGGCACTATGCGGCTGGGCGCCTATCAGGCCCAACTGACGCGCGGCAGCAGGGTGGCGGATATCTACGGTTCGACCCGGATTTCCGAGCGGCACCGCCATCGTTTCGAAGTGAACATGGATTATCGCAAGCTGCTCGAAAAGAATGGCCTGTTGTTCTCGGGTGTGTCGCCGGATGGCAAGTTGCCCGAGATTGTGGAGCGCACCGACCATCCGTGGTTCATCGGTGTGCAGTTCCATCCTGAGCTCAAGTCCAAGCCATTTGAACCGCATCCGCTGTTCGCCTCATTTATCGCAGCGGCGATGGAGCAGAGTCGGCTCGTCTGACTGGAGGGGTGCGATGGCAGAGATCGTCAACCTCAATCGCGCCCGCAAGGCCAAGGCCCGCGCCGCCAAGAACGATCTGGCGGCGCAGAACCGAGTAAAGTTCGGGCGGGCGAAGGCAGAGAAGCAGGCCGAATCGGCCCTCAAATCTCTGGCTGAGCGCAAGCTGGACAGTCACAAGCGCGAAGAATAGCTTGCAGCCGATTTCAGCATGACCGCCGAGTTGGCGGCCCGTTTTGTTTGGCCATCAAATGTCATTTCATACCTACGCATATGGAGCCGAGGCATCCCAGGCGGGAGACCTCTATTTACCTCAAAACCCCGCGCGCTCCGTGGTTTGCCTGCTTCATGGCGGGTTTTGGCGGATGCCTTATGGGCGGGCTGATCTGGACGCACTCTGTTCGGCGCTGCAGGAAGATGGGCATGCGGTGTGGAACCTGGAATATCGGCGTATGGGAGAGCCTGGGGCCGGTTGGCCCGGTACCTTTGAGGATGTGGCTAAGGGAATCGATCGCCTTGCCGAGATCGCAGCAGAGGGCGCTCCCTTGCCGTTGGATCGGGTGGTTGTGGCTGGCCACTCTGCTGGCGGCCACCTGGCCCTCTGGAGCGCAGCCCGCGACCGCTTTCCGGGCGCGACCACATCCGGTATCAAGGTTTGGGCCGCCGCCGGGCTGGCACCGGCTGCGGACCTGCACCAGGGCTTTGCACTCGAACTAGGTCGAGGCGCGGTGCTCAACTTCCTGGAGCGCACGCCTGATGCGGACCCTGAGCGTTACCGCCTCAGCTCGCCTCCAAGCCTGCTGCCGCTGGGAACCCGTCAAATTATCGTTCACGGCACAGACGATGATGCCGTTCCAGTATCCATGTCCCGGGACTATGTCGCGGCTGCGCGGGCCGCCGGCGACGTGGTGGACTATGTCGAACTCGAAGGTGCAGGGCACATGGACTTTCTTGATCCTGAAAGCGCTGCCATTGCCGCCTTCAGGGAGTGGCTCGATCGGATCTGTGCGTGATCACCAGGTCGCCACGCGGTCGCCGCCAACGAACTGGGCGCTCTTATCGGTGTATTCGAACAGCTCGATCTTGACCCCGTCCGGATCAGCGGTCCAGGCCTGCCAGGTATCGTCGCAGCCAAAGGATTTGTCGGTGATCGTGATACCCTGGGCGCGGATGTGGGTGATCGCATCGTCGAGGTTTTCAACCGCGAAGCAGAAGTGGTTGATGGCATTGTTGTCGGAGAACGATGTTCCGGCTTTCTCGAACACCTCGACGAAGGTGTTGCCACCCGCCTTGATGTAGAAGCCGTACCATTCACCTTTCCGGGTGAAGTTGAAGATGATTTCGAGCCCCAGTGCCTCGCGATAGAAGCGCTCGGATGCCTTGAGGTCGTGCGTGAATATACAGACATGGGCGAGTTGGATGACGGAAATTCCGGGCATTTGCGGCCTCAACAGGTTGGTATCGCGGTGTCTTCAGCCGAGTGGCTTTTCGTACATGCGATGGGTTTTATAGCGCGTGCCGCCGAGGGCTTCGGCGGCGTGGATCATGGGCAGGTTGGTTTCCAGGATCTGGCTCATTTCGGCGTGAGTATAGCCTTTGCGTTGAGCCTCGATGAACTGGTGGTAGTTCAGGACCAGATCGATACCCTTGCCGCGCCAGGGCGCGAGTACGCCCATGACAAGGAATCGCAGGCCTTTGATGGCGCCAGGACGGGTGCGCCAGAGCAGTTGCGGCAGGCCAAATGGGAACAGGCGCCCGTCGCGGATGTGGATGATGGCCTCGTTGACGTTGGGTACGGCCACCGAGAATCCGACCATTTCATCTTTTTCATTTTCTGCGACAAAGTTCATATCAAAATCGGCAATCTGTTTCAGATTGCTGACAAGATGTAAAAACTCGTCGCGCGAGGCGTGGACCCACAGCCAGTTCTTCTCCCAGGCTGAATTGTAGATTTCCCAGATGCGCAGCGCCTCTGTTTCCAGCTGGGACTTTTCGATCTTGCGGTAGCGGATCTTCTGCCGGGCCATAACCTGGGCGGCACCGTGCCGGAGTTTGTCGGAAACTCCGTCACCATCAATCCTGAAGCAGTAGAGGTCGACGCTTTTGATATGGCCAAGGCCTTCAACCAGTCGCTGATAGTAAGCCGGGTTGCCGGGGATCATGATAAAGCTCGGTTGATCGAAGGCGTCGATCTGCAGACCGATCTCCTCATTGACGGAAGGATTGAACGGGCCGCGCAGCAGCGTATGCCCCCAGCGTCGCGCCGCGGCCTCGACCGCTGAAAAGAGCGCGGACGCAACCGACGGGTCGTCGACGCACTCGAAGAAACCCCAGAGGGTGGTTTTCTCGTGATGAGTTGTGTTGTGAACGTCGTCGTTGATCGCCGCGATCCGTCCGACCGGTGCGCCGTCGCGCAGTGCCAGAAACAACTCGATCCGGGCATGCTGAAAGAAGGGGTGCCTGGCGCGGTCGAGAACGTCCTTTTGCTGCACGCGCAAGGGAGGGACCCAATGCGGATTTGCACCCTGCACCCGATAGGGCACATCAATGAACTGCTCGAATGAAGCGCCAGCATCGGCCGGCACGACGACAACCCGCGTGGCAACGCTATTCATCAATATCTCCCCGCCCATTGGGAACTCTATACGGGAACAAGTCAGTCGTCGTCGCGCGATGGGCCGGACTGCACTGGTTTTGCCGATTTTTTTGTCCGGCCCCCTTCCAGTTGACACAACGCTTGTCTAGGAAGGGCCCAGCACGTTCACACGGCAAGGGATCCATTCATGTCTATCATTATTGATGTTACCGGGCGCCAGATCTTCGACAGTCGCGGCAATCCAACAGTTGAAGTTGATGTCGTGCTCGAGGACGGCAGTTTCGGCCGCGCGGCGGTGCCGTCGGGCGCTTCCACCGGCGCGCATGAAGCAGTTGAGCTGCGCGATGGCGGCCCGGCGTATCTGGGCAAGGGCGTCACCAAAGCTGTGGACTTTGTGAACACCGAAATCTTCTCGGAAATCCAGGGCATGGATGCGCTGGATCAGCTTTCGATCGATCAGGTGATGATCGAGCTCGACGGCACGCCCAACAAGTCGCGGCTTGGCGCCAATGCCATTCTCGGGGTTTCGCTTGCCGTGGCCAAGGCGGCCGCGGAATCTAGCGAATTGCCGTTCTTCCGCTATATCGGTGGCCCGAATGCCCACGTGCTGCCGGTGCCGATGATGAACATCATCAATGGCGGCCAGCATGCGGACAACCCGATCGACATGCAGGAATTCATGATCCTGCCGGTTGGCGCCAGCTCGATTGCCGATGCGGTGCGCATCGGGTCGGAAATCTTTCACACCCTGAAGAAGGGCCTGTCGGCCGAAGGTCACAATACTGCCGTCGGTGATGAAGGCGGCTTCGCGCCGAACCTCAAATCGGCCGATGAAGCGCTTGGCTTTATCATGAAGTCGATCGAGAAAGCCGGATATGCGCCGGGCGAAGATGTCTATCTCGGCCTCGATTGCGCTTCGACCGAATATTATAAAGGTGGCAAGTACGCGATGGTGGGCGAGGGCAAGACCCTGTCGTCCGACGAGAACGTCAGGTTCCTCGAAGACCTGGCCAATCGCTACCCGATCATTTCGATCGAGGACGGCATGGCCGAAGACGATTGGGATGGCTGGAAGGCGCTGACAGAGGCGATCGGCAAGAAGGTGCAACTTGTGGGTGACGACCTGTTCGTGACCAATACCGAGCGCCTCAAGTCGGGCATCAAGATGGGCGTAGCCAATTCCATCCTGGTCAAGGTCAACCAGATTGGTTCGTTGTCTGAAACACTGCAGGCTGTCGAAACCGCGCACCGGGCCGGCTACACTTCGGTGATGTCGCATCGTTCGGGCGAGACGGAGGACTCGATCATTGCTGACCTGGCGGTGGCTCTGAACTGCGGGCAGATCAAGACCGGCTCGCTGTCACGCTCTGACCGGTTGGCCAAGTACAACCAGCTGATCCGGCTGGAAGAACAGCTTGGCTTTTCGGCCAGCTATGCCGGACGGGATATCCTGAAAGCCTGACGGCTTGATGTTGCCAAGACGGTTGTGAATGCTACTGTCTGACCCGCATATGTTGGGGGCTGGACATGTTGCAGGGCGAATGTTCTGGAACTGACTATAAAGCGCGCGGGAAGCCGCGCGCTTTGCTTTTTGTGGCGATGTTGATTGCCTGGCTATCAGCAGAGGGAGCGGCGCTGGCGGCCTGGAAAACAACAATCACCCCCGGCAGCAGCCTCACCGCTATTCAGATGCAGGGTGAGCTTGATAGCGGACGGTTCCTCCAGGCCTTTTGCGAAGGCGACTACAGGTCCCTCGCACTGCTGAACTACGACGGGCAGAACGACCAGCCATCCGGCGACGAGCCGCCAGTCACTCTCACCATAAAAGCAGACACCGGCAGCCTTTTTTCGAGCGAAGGGCAGTTCTTCCGCCATTCGCAAGGATGGATCGGCGTCAAATACTCCAATGTTTCTGAAATGGCGGCCATCATTGCCTCGATTGGCAATGCGGAAGCTACGGTTGATGTTGCAATCGTCAATTCGATCACGGGTGAAAGCGTTCCGACGCCGGGCGCCGCTGACGGCGCGAGGGAGGCGGCAAGTCTTTTCCTCGATGCCTGCTTCGGCGGCGCACCGGAGCAGACGGCACCTGCACTGCAGCCTGCCACCGGACCAACAAAGGCATGGACTGTGGCGGAGACCAGCCCGGGCAGCGGAGCAGAGGGGCGATACGACCTGTCGGCGTGGAGCATTGAGCCGGGCGGGCTGTTCGGGTTTTCATGCGGGCCTGACGGCGTCACACTGGCGTACCTGACCAATGAGTACGAACAACTTCCGGTCAACGAAACCAGCGGGCCGTTTGAGATTGTGGTGTTTGTCAGCCCGGTAGAGCGGATCATGATGGGGGCGCTTGATACGCGTGCGCCAAACTTCTGGGCGCTCACATCAACCGAGGACGATGTGTACCGTCTGATTGAAATGATGGGAAACGATCCAAACTCAATCGTGGTGATGATCCGCGATATCGCAACCGCAAAACTCTATCGAAAGGAAATCACCCTCGAAAATGTTGGCCCGGCTGCGCGGGATTTCGCCCAAAAGTGCGACCTTGCCCAAAAGATTGCCGATGTAGCTCCCAACCCAAGCTACACCCCATGGTCAACGGGTAGTGGGGTTGGTGACGGCGATCCGGATAGCCTTGCGGTGCTCACCGCAATCTCAAACCCTGCGGCGGGGTTTTTGAGGATCGCCTGCGGCCATGGTGGCAGCGACTGGAGCATTGGCTTTGTCAGCCATGACTGGGAAGGGCTGCCGTTCACCTCAGCCGATGGACCTTTCACGCTGACGGTTCACACCGACAGCCGCTCCTGGTCCTATCCCGGGGGCGAGTGGGCGACGGTGGGCGAAGACCGCGCAGGTGTCATGGTGAAGGGGGGCGCTGCGATCTCGGATCTCGCCACGTCGTTTTCGCTTGGATACAGCTCGCTTGCGGTGAGCATAGAGGGGGCTTCAGGGGGCAACTGGCGGTTTGAGCTGGAACCCGATGGGGAGGAAGATGCCGGCATTGATCTCTTTGGAACCTGCATGGGGCTGATGTAGCGGCTTTCGAGTGGTCAACCGGACGTTAACGGGCGGGGTGCATAGTGGGCGAAATATGCTGGATCAGATTCGCCGATGACCACCCGTCTCAAACGTCCATCCGTCTGGCGCCACATTGGTGTTATGATCGCACTTGTCGCTTTCCAAGGCTATCTTGGGTACAGCGCCATCGGCGGACAGTATGGCATCGAGAGCCAGAAGCAGATGCTGGTGGAGATCGAGGAACTCAAGGCGCGGTCAGCCGCGTTGCAGGTGGAGATGGAAGCCTATCGCCACCGCGTCAGCCTGTTCAGCGCATCCCGCCTCGATCCTGATATTCTGACAGAGCGGGCGAGGGCGCTGCTATCCATGGCGCATGTGGACGACATGGTCGTCATGCTAGATCAGGAGACCGGTTTACCGATTTCCAGTTTATCAGTTCCATCAACTGAACGGCAGTTAATCGATATTATCGAAGACGGCGTAGACTGATAGCGTCGACTCTTCACGCTGTTTGTTCATTGGAATATGTACAACAGTTGCGTTATAATGCGGCTGTGGCGTCGATGCCACCGAGCCGCCCTTTCACTTGATGCGGAGCTTAGACCATGGCGCGTAAGGCGACGGCCACCAAGGCTGCCAGCAATGTCCCGGAATTCACCAAGGATGAGGAGCTTGCCGCCTATCGCGACATGCTGTTGATCCGCCGTTTCGAAGAGAAGGCTGGCCAGATGTATGGCATGGGCCTGATCGGCGGCTTCTGTCACCTCTACATCGGGCAGGAAGCGGTGGTTACCGGCATCACCATGGCCAGCCGCAAGGGGCTCGATGCCCAGATCACAGGCTATCGCGACCATGGCCACATGCTGGTGATGGGGCTGGACCCTAAGGGCGTGATGGCTGAACTCACTGGACGCGCAGGCGGCCTTTCAAAAGGCAAGGGCGGGTCAATGCACATGTTCTCCAACGACCACCGTTTCTATGGTGGCAACGGCATTGTCGGGGCGCAGGCAAGCCTGGGGACCGGGCTGGCATTTGCCGCCAAGTACAAAGGTGAAGACAGCGTTTCGCTGACCTATTTCGGCGACGGGGCGGCCAATCAGGGGCAGGTATACGAGAGCTTCAATATGGCAAAGCTCTGGAATCTCCCCGTGGTCTACATCATCGAGAACAATCGCTATGCCATGGGGACCGCCGTCGAAAGGGCATCAGCAACGCACGACTTTTCCAAGCGAGGCGCTTCGTTCGACATCCCGGGCGAGCAGGTCGATGGCATGGATGTTCGGCTGGTTCGCGACGCGGCAGCGCGCGCCATTGCGCATGCGCGGGCAGGCAAGGGGCCGTATATCCTAGAAATGATGACCTATCGTTATCGTGGGCACTCCATGTCGGACCCGGCGAAATACCGTTCCAAAGACGAAGTCACCACCATGCGCGCCGAGCGCGATCCGATTGAGCAGGTCAAGAGCCGGATCATCGCAAACGGGCATGGTACCGAGGAATCGTTGAAAGAGATCGAGACTGAAATCCGGGCGATTGTGACCGAAGCGGCCGATTTCGCCACGACCAACCCGGAGCCGGATCCGTCCGAACTCTGGTCCGATATCTACGCAGCCTGAGGACAAGATGGTCCAGTTGCTTGGCGCGCTGTTAGGCCTGGGAGCCGTGATCGCATTCGGCACTGCCGTTTATTCGGCCGTCCGCGTGATGATGCTCGTTCCGGCCGACAAGCGCCTTAGAAGCTGGTTTACGCTTGGTTGGTGGCAGTTCGACAAGGTTCTGGAACTTGCAGGGCCGGGTGCGCATGCGCACGTGCGTCGCTACATCATGGCCGTCGCTGGATTTCTTGCCTGTGTGATTGGTGGGATAGCATTGACCATCGTGCTGTCGGCCGACCGCATCAACGGCACCAGCCAGACGAACAATCGGAAACTCAACGATCCCCGCGCCGTTCAGGCGCAATTCGCGATTTTGGCAGTTCTGCTGCCGCCCCTTCATTCGTCCCTCCGGCAGGAGAGTTAAATGCCCGATATTCTGATGCCCGCCCTGTCTCCCACCATGGAAGAGGGCAAGCTGTCCAAATGGCTGGTCAAGGAAGGCGACAAGGTTTCGCCCGGTGATGTGCTGGCCGAAATCGAGACCGACAAGGCGACGATGGAGGTTGAATCCATCGATGCTGGCGTGATCTCGAAAATCCTGGTGGCTGAGGGCACCGAAGCGGTGAAGGTCAACACCGCCATCGCGTTCTTGCAGATGGACGGCGAAACAGCTGCGCCCAAGGCAGCGCCTACGCCTGCCGCCGAGCCATCTGCGGCTGCAGTTGTCGCTCCAGCGGTTGTTACCTCGCCCGCCGCAGCGCCTGCACCCCAATTTGTCGCCCAGGCCGATCCAGACCTGCCCGACGGCGTAGAGATGGTGGAAATGACCGTCCGCCAGGCTCTCAACGAGGCCATGGCTGAGGAACTGCGCCGCGACAAGGATGTGTTCGTAATGGGTGAGGAGGTTGCCGAGTATCAGGGCGCCTACAAGATCACCCAGGGGCTGCTGCAGGAATTCGGCCCGCAGCGCATCATCGATACTCCAATCACCGAACATGGCTTTGCGGGTCTCGCAACTGGTGCGGCATTTGCCGGACTGCGGCCGATTGTTGAGTTCATGACCTTCAACTTCGCCATGCAGGCGATTGACCAGATCATCAACTCGGCGGCCAAGCAGCTCTATATGTCGGGCGGGCAGGTGCATGCCCCGATCGTTTTCCGAGGCCCGAACGGCGCCGCAGCCCGCGTGGGCGCCCAGCACAGCCAGGACTATTCGGCCTGGTACTCGCATGTGCCGGGGCTGCATGTGATTGCCCCGTTCAGCGCGGCGGATGCCAAGGGCCTGCTCAAGGCGGCCATCCGCTCGAACACGCCGGTGGTGTTCCTTGAGAACGAGATTCTTTATGGCTCGACCGGGCTCGTGCCCAAGGTGGATGACTTCGTGCTGCCGATCGGCAAGGCGCGTATTGCCCGCCCGGGCAAGGACGTTACGATTGTGGCTTACTCGATGGGCATGCGCTACGCGACGCAGGCCACTGAGAAGCTGGTTGCGGCCGGTGTGGATGTGGAACTGATTGATCTGCGTACATTGCGTCCGCTCGACATCGATACGGTGATCGCCTCGGTGAAAAAGACCGGGCGCTGCGTGACGGTGGAGGAAGGCTGGCCGCAGGGCTCGGTGGGGTCAGAGATTTCGGCGCGGCTGATGGAGCATGCGTTCGACTATCTCGACGCGCCCGTTACCCGCGTCACCGGCAAGGACGTGCCGATGCCTTATGCGGCCAATCTCGAAAAGCTGGCGCTGCCGAACGTCGATGAAGTGATCGCGGCGGTCAATGCCGTGACCTACCGGTCGTAAGGAGAGTTTGCGATGCCGATCAATATCACCATGCCGGCCCTCTCTCCCACGATGGAAGAGGGCAAGCTCGCCAAGTGGCACGTCAAGGAGGGTGACACCGTCTCCTCAGGCGATGTGATTGCAGAGATCGAAACCGATAAGGCAACCATGGAAGTGGAAGCCGTTGACGAGGGCAAGATCGGCAAGATCGTGGTGGCAGAAGGCACCGAGAACGTGAAGGTGAACTCAGTCATCGCCGTGCTGCTACAGGATGGCGAGAGTGCAGGGGCTGTTGCTCCGGTGCCCGCCCCCAAAACAGAGGCGCCGAAGCCGGTCGCGGCTCCTGCCGCGCCGCCAGCGGCACCAGCGAGCGCCAATGTGGTCACCGGTTCGGCTTCGCTGGCGGTTCCGGCGCCCGCCGCAAAGGCAACTCCCGCCCCGGCTGCCTCTGGCCCGAAGGTGTTTGCCTCGCCGCTTGCGCGTCGCATTGCCAAGGAATCCGGCATTGATGTCGGTTCGATCAGTGGCACTGGCCCGCATGGGCGCGTTGTTCGCAAGGATGTCGAGGCCGCAGCATCGGGCAAAGCGCCGCTGAAGGCAGCTCCTGCGGCTGCGCCTGCATCTGGCAATGCGGTGCCGACGGGCGGGCTGACCAAGGCACAGGTTCTGGCGCTTTATGCAGAAGGTACCTATGACCTCGTGCCCAACGATGGCATGCGCAAGGTTGTGGCGGCGCGCCTGACCGAGAGCAAGCAGACCATTCCGCACTTCTACCTGACGCTTGACTGCAAGATCGATGCGCTGCTCGAAGCTCGGGAAGCGATCAATGCGTCCGCCCCCAAGAGCAAGGACGGCAAGCCCGAATTCAAACTGTCGGTCAATGACTTCATCATGAAGGCCTGGGCCGTTGCGTTGCAGCGGGTGCCGATGGCGAATGCGACCTGGGCAGGGGACTCGATCCTCTATCACAAGCGTTCCGACGTCGCGGTTGCAGTTGCGGTGCCGGGTGGGCTGTTCACGCCGGTGGTGAAATCCTGCGATCAGAAGTCGCTGCGCCAGATCTCGGAAGAGGTGAAGGAACTGGCGGGGCGCGCCAGGTCCAAGAAGCTCGCGCCGCATGAATATCAGGGCGGCTCGTCGTCGGTTTCCAACCTTGGCATGTTTGGAATCAAGCACTTTGCGGCTGTGATCAATCCGCCGCATGGCACGATCCTCGCGGTTGGCGCGGGTGAAGAGCGCGTATATGCCGAGAACGGGCAGATCAAGACCGGCCAGTTCATGACGGTGACGCTCTCGTGCGACCACCGCTCAGTAGACGGTGCGCTGGGCGCGGAACTGCTTGGCGTGTTCAAGACGCTGATCGAAACGCCAGTGGCGATGCTGGCCTAGGAACACACCGAATGAAGACCATTCTCGCCTTTGGCGATAGCATCACCTGGGGCGCCAATGCGCGCTCGGGCACGCGGCACGCCTTTGAAGACCGCTGGCCGAATGTCCTTGAGGCCGGGCTGGATGGTAAGGCGCGGGTGCTTTCCGACGGGCTGCGCGGCCGGACGACCATGTTCGATGACTGGGGTTCGAACTCAGACCGAAATGGGGCGCGGTTGCTGTCGTCGTCGCTCTACACGCACGATCCGCTGGACATGATCATCTTCATGCTCGGCACCAACGATATGAAGCCGACGATCCATGGGAACGCGCAGACCGCATCGTATGGCATTCGCAAGCTGATGGATATCGTGCGCGGACACTATACCCGCCCAGGTGATGTGCAGCCCAAGATACTGGTGATAGCGCCAGCCTTGCTGGCGGAGACGGCCAGCGCCGAGCATGCCGAAATGTTTGCCGGCGCCATCGAAGAATCCAAGCGGTTCGCGCATTTCTACAAACTGCGCGCTGCAGAGTATGGCGCTGGCTTCTTCGATGCGTCCAAGGTCGCGGTTGCCGATCCTATCGATGGCATTCATCTTGACGCGGCCAATACCCGCGCCATCGGCCAGGCCCTGGTGCCCGTGGTCAAAAGCATGCTGGGTCTGTGAATGCGGGTTCCGACCCCACTGATAAGGTGTTGAAATGGCTGACCAATATGATCTGATCGTGATCGGCGCTGGCCCTGGCGGCTATATCGCTGCCATCCGAGGCGCGCAGCTGGGCATGAAAGTGGCCATTGTGGAACGCGAGCACATGGCCGGCATCTGCTCGAACTGGGGCTGCATTCCCACTAAGGCCCTGCTGCGCTCGGCGGAAATCTACAGCCATATGGGTCATGCCAAGGACTATGGACTGGTAGCAGAGAGCTTTGGCTTTGACATTTCGGCCGTCGTTAAACGGTCGCGCCAGATTGCGGGCCAGATGAATAACGGCGTGCAGTTCCTGATGAAGAAGAACAAGGTCGATATCATCTGGGGGGAAGCGACGCTGACCGGACCGGGTGAGATCAAAGTCGGCAGGCCGACCAAGAAGGCGGTTGAGCCGCAGCACCCGGCACCCAAGAATACGCTGGGCGAAGGGACCTATAAGGCCAAGAACATCATCGTGGCCACCGGGGCACGGCCGCGCGTGCTGCCCGGTATCGAGCCAGATGGCGACAGGATCTGGACCTATTTTGAGGCCATGAAACCTGCCAGCATGCCCAAATCGCTGGTGGTGATGGGTTCGGGTGCCATCGGCATCGAGTTTGCCTCGTTCTATCGTTCCATGGGCGCTGAAGTGACGGTGATTGAACTGCTGCCGCAGATCATGCCTGTCGAGGATGCAGAGATTGCGGCCCATGTGCGCAAGCGGCTCGAAAAGCGCGGGATCAAGATCATCACCGACGCCAAGGTGGCCAAAGTCGACAAGTCCAAGGCCGGTGTGGTTGCCCATGTTGAGCTGAAGTCGGGCGAGAAGATGCAGGTTGCAGGCGATCACCTGATCTCGGCGGTTGGCGTGCAGTGCAACACCGAGAATCTCGGGCTGGAAAAGGTTGGCGTCAAGATCGATCGCGGCGCGATTGTTGTTGATGGCCACGGCCGCACGAACGTGCCCGGTGTTTGGGCCATCGGCGATGTCGCCGGGCCGCCGATGCTGGCGCACAAGGCCGAGCACGAGGCAGTAATCACCGTGGAAACCATTGCAGGGCTCAAAGTACATGGGCTCGAAAAGCTCAAGGTGCCAGGGTGCACCTATTGCGAGCCGCAGGTGGCCAGTGTTGGACTGACAGAAGCCAAAGCCAAGGAGCTCGGGCGTGAGGTCAAGGTCGGCCGGTTCCCGTTCATGGGCAACGGCAAGGCCGTGGCACTTGGCGAGCCCGACGGGTTGGTGAAAACAATCTTCGATGCCAAGACTGGGGAGCTTCTGGGCGCCCACATGGTTGGTGCCGAGGTGACGGAGCTGATCCAGGGCTTTGTGGTGGCCATGAACCTCGAAACCACCGAAGAAGAATTGATCCACACTATCTTCCCGCATCCGACGCTGTCTGAGACGATGAAGGAAAGTGTGCTCGACGCCTATGGACGCGCCTTGAACATGTAGTGGCAATCCTGCCAGCCCGCGGAGACTGCGATGACCATCCAAGCGATTCTGATCTGGCTTTTGGTTGGGCTTGTTGCCGGTTGGATCGCCAGCCGTATCGTGGGCGGGTCGGGGATCATCCGCTACATCATCGCGGGCCTCTTGGGTTCGGTAGTCGGCGGGTTTATCTTCAGCTATTTCGGGATTGTGCTGCCAATCGACAATGAATGGATCCGGCTGGTGCTGGTTTCGACGGTTGGCGCGATCATCGTCATTCTGATTTCGCGCGTGATTGCCTGAGCCGCGTCTTGAACAAGGCAGCCCTTTGATCGATATCTCTGGGCACAAAGTCTTGGGGGACTGCAATGAATGTGCCGGAAAAGGTTGAAACCGTGAAGGACTATCAGATGGGCAAGATCGATACCCGATCGCTGGTGGTGTTTCTGGTCATCGGGGTGGTGGCAGGTTTCCTCGCAAGCCTTGTCGTGGGCGGCGGAGGGTTGATCCGTTACCTGATCACCGGCGTGCTCGGGGCGTTCGTGGGCGGTTACCTGTTCTCGTTCTTCAATATCAACCTCGGCATCAACAACAATCTGGCGCGCCAGATCATCACCGCCACCATCGGCGCAATCGTTGTAGTGCTGCTCGCCCGCCTCATTGCCTGACGGCAGAAAGCCAAAGCTGTGGTTACCCTGATCGATTCCAGTGCCGCTCGTCCGCGCCATCCCGAAAAGGCCCATCGGCCTGACACGGAGATGCTGCGCAAGCCGGAGTGGATCAGGGTGCGCGCGCCGGGTTCGCCGGTGTACCGCGAGACACAGGAGATCGTGCGCTCGAACAATCTTGTGACGGTGTGCGAAGAAGCCGGATGCCCCAATATTGGCGAGTGCTGGTCAAAAAAGCACGCGACCATGATGATCATGGGCGAAATCTGTACCCGCGCCTGCGCCTTCTGCAATGTGCGCACCGGCCTGCCAACGGCGCTTGACGCCAATGAACCCGAAAACGTTGCCAATGCCGTCGCAACACTGGGGCTGCATCATGTCGTAATCACATCGGTGGATCGTGATGACCTACCGGATGGCGGGGCGAACCATTTTGCAGAGGTGATCCGCGCCATCCGCGCAAGGACGCCAAAGACCACCATCGAAATCCTGACGCCCGACTTCCTGCGCAAAGAGGGCGCGCTCGAGATCGTGGTTGCCGCCAAGCCCGACGTGTTCAACCACAACCTCGAGACTGTGCCGAGCAAGTATCTCAAGGTGCGTCCGGGCGCTCGGTACTTCCATTCGATCCGCCTGTTGCAGCGGGTGAAGGAACTCGACCCCACCATGTTCACCAAGTCGGGAATTATGGTTGGGCTCGGTGAGGAGCGCAATGAGGTGCTGCAGTTGATGGATGACCTGCGCAGCGCCGATGTCGATTTCCTGACCATTGGTCAGTACCTGCAGCCGACCAAGAAGCACCATCCGGTCATGGGCTTTGTCACGCCCGACGAATTCAAGGCCTATGCGACCATTGCCAAGTCCAAGGGCTTCCTCTTGGTATCGTCCAGCCCGTTGACCCGCTCTTCGCACCATGCCGGTGAAGATTTCGAGGCGTTACGCGCGGCGCGCAATGCAAAACTCGTAAGCGTGTAATGCCCGATCTGTTCTTCGAGCGGCATGTGCCGCACCTGCCGGTTCGCATGTTCGAACTTGTGGCCGATTTGACGGACTATCCGCGTTTCCTGCCCAACTGCAAAGCGATGGTTGTTCGCGCCGACCCCGGCGGCGATGCGAATGTGCACCTGGCGCGGATGACGATTTCGTTTGGCCCGCTGACGCAATCCTATACCAGCCGGGTGGTGATGAACCGCGAGGCGCTGACCATTGGCGCAAAAGCGGTCGATGGGCCGTTCCAGTACATGGTTTCAAAGTGGACGTTTTCGCCTGAAGGGCAGGGTGCGCGGGTGAGGTTCGATATCGACTTCAAGTTTTCGAACCCGCTGGTAGCAGCGGTGGCTGAACCGGCGTTTGCGAGGAAGCAGGACGAAATCCTGCAGGCGTTTGCCGACGAAGCCGACCGGCGTTTCGGCGCTTAGGGCTTATTGCAGCGCCAATTGTGCCTCGATGGTTTCGAGGATCAATTCGAGCGCTACCAGAACGCTGGCCTCGCGAATTTCGTCGCGCCCCAGATCGCCGAAGCGCATTTCGCGGGTTGCGGTGTCGGTTGCCGTGGAGACGGCAAAGTGCACGAGCCCGACGGGCTTGGTGTCGGTTCCGCCATCAGGCCCCGCGATGCCGGTGATGGCGACGGCCACATCGGTGCGGGCCTTGCTGCGGGCCCCGTCGGCCATGGCGCGGGCGCATTGCAGCGAGACCGCGCCGTAGTTCTGGATCAGGTGCTTGGGCACGCCGACCATGCGGACCTTGGCCTCGTTCGAATAGGTGATGAAGCCGCCGTGAACGACCTTGGATGACCCGGCAATCGAAGTCAGCGCGGCGCCAACCAGCCCTCCGGTGCAGCTTTCGGCGGTAACGATCATTTCCCCCCGCTGTTCAAGGGTCTTGATTACCTTTTGCGCCTGGGCGCGGATGGCCTTTGAAAACACGTCTATTCCTCCCAAGGAAGTTCGACGCTGGCTGTTGCCATTGCGACGATTCCTTCCTCACGCCCTGTGAACCCTAATTGTTCGCTGGTTGTGGCCTTGATTGCAACGCGTGCAGGCGCAATTCCGCACACTTGACCGATTTTTTCGCGCATGGCGGCGACGTGGGGACCAATACGTGGGGCCTCGCACACAATGGTGATGTCGAGGTTGACAATGCGGCCGCCGCGTTCGGCGACAAGCTTTGCCGCATGCTCGAGGAAAATGCTGGAGGCCGCACCACGCCATTGCATGTCGCTGGGCGGGAAATGGGTGCCGATATCGCCTTCGCCAAGCGCGCCATAAATCGCATCGCTGAGCGCATGCAGGGCGACGTCAGCATCTGAATGTCCTTTGAGCCTGGCATTGTGCGGAATTTCGACGCCACCGAGCGTGACGAACGCGCCGGGCTCGAATGGGTGAACATCGAAGCCAGAGCCAACCCGGGTTTCAAATCGCATTGCAGCTCCCATCATGCGCTCGGCGCGCTCGAAGTCATCGGGCAGGGTGATTTTGATGTTCCGGGCATTACCGGGCGTCAGCGCAACCGTCATGCCGGACCATTCAGCGATTGCGGCATCGTCGGTGAATTCGCGGGGCAAGGTGCTGGCGCGCATATGGGCAGAAAGGATCTGCGGATAGCGGAAACCCTGGGGCGTCTGGGCAGCGAAGAGGCGGCTGCGTTCCTCGGTGATAGCGACAGTCTTGCCATCGTTCGAACGCTTGATGGTATCGGTGACCGGCATGACGGGCAGGGCCGCCTCATGGCCCGCAAGGCCCTCAAGGACCCCATCGATCACGGCGCAATCAATGAATGGCCGCGCGGCATCGTGGATCAGCACATGATCGGGCCGGAGCTTGCCGAGAGATTTCAGGCCCTCAAGAACGGAGCCCTGGCGCGTTGAGGCACCTATCACGGCGGGCAGAAGCCGGGGGTCGGATAGCCCCAGGCGAGCATAGCGTTCGGCATGGTCTGGATGAATGACGACGGTGATGGTGCCGATATCCGGGTGGGCAAGCATAGCCCGGATCGTATGGGTGAGAACTGGGGCGCCCGCCACCTTGCGGTACTGCTTGGGCTCGTCGGCGCCGGCACGTTCGCCGCGCCCCGCCGCGACGATGATGGCCGCTATGGAATTCTTGCGTTTCAATTCGGCGAGTCCGTCATCACTGTGTAACTGGATTTGGTCTATCGGGCCGCTTGCCATGCGGCAAGGGCAGGGCACCTATTCGGCATTGCAGGGGTGAGCAAGCGTTGCAACGGCCGTGTTTTTGACTATTGTGCAGGCAGTTTTCTCAACATGAACAATTCTGGGGCAGTTTTGTGAACGCGTTTGCCTGCGGCTTGAGCATCGGGGGCCATCAGTTACCCAATCGTGCGTTTCTTGCGCCGATGGCAGGCATTACCGATCGGCCCCTGCGCGCCATTGCCGAGCGCTTTGGCGCGGGGATGGTGGTTTCAGAGATGATAGCCAGCAATGCACTGAGCACGGGCAATGCCGACATGATCCGGAAGCTGGGTCGAGTCGGCAGACTGCCCCATGTTGTGCAACTGGCCGGTTGCGAAGCGGAATGGATGCAGCGCGGCGCTGAAATTGCCCGTGATGCAGGCGCTGATATCATTGATATCAACCTCGGTTGCCCTTCCAAACGCGTCACCAACGGCTATGCGGGTTCGGCCCTGATGCGGGTGCCGGACATTGCGCTGAAGCTCATCGAAACGGTCGTATCTGCCACACCACTGCCGGTGACCGTCAAGATGCGGCTCGGGTGGGACGATGAGAGCCTTAATGCCCCTGACATTGCGCGCCGCGCCGTTGATGCCGGTGCGCAGATGATCACGGTTCACGGCCGCACGCGCCAGCAGTTCTACAAAGGCAGCGCCCGTTGGGAGCTGGTGCGCAACGTGGTCGAAGCGGTCGACGTTCCGGTTGTGGTCAACGGCGATATCCTGACCACCGACGACGCACGCATGGCATTGGCCCAGTCTGGTGCTGCGGCGGTGATGATCGGCCGGGGCGCGCAGGGGCGTCCATGGGCCGTTGGGAAGATCGGTGCTGAACTGGCCGGGGAGGCCGCTCCAACAGTGCCGGAGGGCAAGGACGCGGCGCTGCTGGTGACAGAGCACTATGAGGCAATTCTGCTTGAGTATGGCGTCGCTGTCGGCGTGCGGGCAGCGCGCAAGCATCTCGATTGGTACATGTCAGGTTTTGGGCTGCCGGAAGACAAGGATCGTCGCCGGGTGCTGCTGAACACGGATGAGCCTGCGCAGGTGCTGGACTTGATTGCCGAGATTTTCGGCCAGAGCATGAAAGCAGCCGCATGATTCCGACTGTTCCCGAGTTTGCGACGTCAGTTCTGCAGGCGTTGCCGCAGCCGGTGATCGTGTGCGACGAGACCAATACCATCATCTTTGTCAACTATGCCGCCGAGTCGTTCTTCGGGGCTTCTTTGGGCGTGTTGAGCCGTCAACGCCTCGATGACCTGATCGCCTTCGGATCGCCGATCACCGCGCTGGTGCAGAGCGTTGTCGAGCGACGGGCGCCAATGACCGAATATCGCGTGCGGGTTGGATCGTCACGATTTGGCGAAGGGGGAGATGAGCGCATCGTCGATGTGTTTGCCAGCCCGCTGTCTGATACCGATAGCCGCGTGGCGCTGCTGTTTCAGGAGCGGACCATGGCCGACAAGATCGACCGTCAATTGGTCAGCCGGGGCGCCGCGCGCTCGGTGACGGGCCTGGCCTCAATGCTGGCCCATGAGATCAAGAATCCGCTGTCCGGCATTCGTGGTGCAGCGCAATTGCTCGAACAGTCGGTGACAAGCGAAGAGCTGCCGCTGGCCCGCCTGATCCGGGAAGAAACCGATCGGATCGTTGACCTGATCGACAGGGTGGAAGTGTTCGGCGACGACCGTCCGCTCGAGCGGGAGCCGATCAACATTCATGTCGTGCTCGACCGGGTGAAGCTGCTGGCCAAGAGTGGGGTGGCGCGGAATATCACCTTCACAGAGGAATACGATCCGTCGCTGCCGCCGGTTTATGGCAACCGCGACCAGCTGATTCAGGTCTTCCTTAACTTAGTGAAGAACGCCGCAGAAGCCCTTGAACGTACAACAAAACCTGAAATTCGCCTGTCAACGGCTTTCCGCCCCGGCATCCGGATCAGCGTGACCGGCGTTTCGGCCCGCATTTCGCTGCCGCTCGAAATTGTCATCGAGGATAACGGGCCAGGCGTGTCGGCTGACCTGTTGCCGATCCTGTTCGATCCGTTCGTTTCGACCAAGGCCAATGGCTCGGGGCTTGGACTGGCACTTGTCGCCAAGATCGTTGGCGACCATGGCGGGGTGATTGACTGCGACAGTCGGCCGGGCCGCACCAAGTTCCGGATTCTGCTACCGGTGGCGGCCGGCGCATATACGAACAAATACAATGGGCAAAACTCATGAGTGGCCACACGATCCTGCTTGCCGATGACGATGGCGCCATCCGCATGGTGCTCAATCAGGCGCTGACCCGCGCTGGCTATGAAGTGCGCCCGACCGGCAATATGTCGACGATGTGGAACTGGGTGACACGCGGCGAGGGTGACCTGTTGATCACCGACGTGCACATGCCTGATGGCAATGCATTCGAGATCATGCCCAAGATCAAGAAGCTGCGCCCCGACCTGCCGATGATCGTGATGAGTGCGCAGAACACCTTCATGACCGCAATTCGCGCCTCGGAAGTGGGAGCGTACGAATACCTGCCCAAGCCTTTCGATATCAGCGAAGTGCTGTCGGTGGTGGCGCGGGCGCTGGCGGATGCCAAGAAGCCGACGGCCAAGGAGCGCGCACAAGAAGAACCTGGCGAAACGATGCCGCTGGTGGGCCGTTCGACCGCCATGCAGGACATCTACCGGGCGCTGGCACGGCTGATGCAGACCGACCTGACGGTGATGATCACCGGCGAGAGCGGTACCGGCAAGGAACTGGTGGCGCGCGCGCTGCACAACTTTGGCAAGCGCCGCAACGGCCCGTTTGTAGCCATCAACATGGCGGCGATACCGCGTGACCTGATCGAGGCGGAGCTTTTTGGGCACGAGAAGGGTGCTTTCACCGGCGCGACGGCCCGGTCGTCCGGACGGTTTGAGCAAGCCGAGGGCGGCACGCTGTTTCTCGACGAGATCGGTGATATGCCGATGGACGCCCAGACCCGCCTGCTGCGCGTTCTGCAAGAAGGTGAGTACACGATGGTGGGCGGACGCACCGCCATTAAATCCAATGTGCGCATCGTTGCTGCAACACACCGCGACCTGAGCCAGTTGATCCGGCAAGGCCTGTTCCGCGAGGATCTATATTATCGGCTCAATGTCGTGCCGATCCGCCTGCCGCCGTTGCGCGAGCGTATTGATGATATCGGCGATCTCGTTTCGCACTTCCTGCGTGCCGCCCAACAGGAAGGGGAGCCAGTCAAGTCGATTGCCCCCGAAGCGATCCGGCTGATGCAGAACTACTCATGGCCTGGCAACGTTCGCGAGCTCGAAAACCTGGTCCGGCGTCTTTCGGCACTCTATGCCGACGAGAGCATTTCGCTCGAAATCGTGCAGAATGAATTGAACATCGCCGACCGCCAACCGGTTTCAACGGCGGCGGGCCCGGTAGACGTGTCGACAGCGGTTGAAACCCATGTCGCACAGTTGTTGCGCGAGGCCGAACCGAACTTGCCGCCAGCAGGGCTCTATCAGCGGGTGCTAGACAAGGTTGAGGCGCCTTTGATTGCCATGGCGCTTAATGCCTGCGGCGGCAACCAGATCAAGGCGGCCGACCTGTTAGGTTTGAACCGCAACACGCTACGCAAAAAGATCCGGGCGCATAGCATCGAGATTGTCAAACAATCGCGGCACCGCTGACCGCAAAGTGCATCTGGCACTCGCCTTGTCGGGGACAAGTGTTTTTTCAGGGAGCGGCGCCCACTATTTTGACGTTTTTCACGGCCTTTAGTGCTGTGTCTCATTTTGGCAACATTTATCTTGAAGGGTGACTAAAATTGGGCCACCCTTCGTCTGGAATAATCACTTGCAGGTTGAGAGCACCGATCGGGCTGTGACATGAACGACACAGTGATCGACATGGACGCCATAGCTGAGGCGCTGAATGTGCCCGCGCCGGTGCGCAAGCCGACACAGCGGGTGTTTTTGGCTGGCCGTGGCCGTCACGTCTTGCGGACCATTGGTCTGTTCGTGGTTCTGGCCGCTGTTGTTTCGGCGCTTGCATCCTTCCTGGTTATTTCTGGCTCGACCACGGTTGAACCCACACCCGAAGTGTGGACCCTGATCTGGGTCGCCAACTGCATACTTGTGCTGCTGGTCGTGGCGTTGGTGCTGACCGAGGCAATGCTGCTGCTGCAGGCGCGCTGGCAGGGCCGGGCAGGGGCGGGCCTGCAAATCCGCATGGTGGCCATGTTTGCCTTCGGCGCAACCATACCGGCGCTGATTGTGGCGCTGGTGGCCACCATCACGCTGAATCAGGGCCTCGATCAGTGGTTTTCGGAACGCACCCGCACGATTGTTGAGAGCTCACGCCTTGTGGCGCGCTCCTACATGCTTGAGCACGCACAGGTGTTGCGCGATGATATCATCTGGGTCGCCAACGAGCTCGAACAGGCGCGGGGAACCTTCGAGACCGACCGCGACACCTATCAGCGTATTCTGACAGCACTCGCCGTTACCCGTTCGCTGCCGTTTACATCGCTGATCTCAGAGGATGGCGACACGCTGATGCGGGCGCAGATCAACGCGCAGGTGACGCCACCGAAAATCCCACCTGGTCTGACGTCTGGCGTGACAGAGGGAGCGCCCACACTGATTTCGCCCGGCAAGACCAACCTCGTCGGGTCGGTGGTGAAGCTGCGTGGTTATGAAAACACCTACCTGTTTGTGGCGCGCCCGGTGGACCCCGAAGTCCTCGAATTCATGCGGCTCACTGACGACAACATCACCGAGTACCGTCAGTACGCCTCCAACCGGCTGGTGTTCCAGGTCACATTCGCCATCATGTATATCGGGCTGGCGCTAGTGTTGCTGCTGGCTGCGCTGTGGATCGGCATTGCATTGGCCAACCGCTTTGTGGACCCGATCCGCAACCTGATGATTGCATCTAACCGGGTGTCGCAGGGCGACCTGGATGTGCAGGTGCCTGTGCGCAGCCGCCGCGGCGATTTCCACGACCTGGGCACGCGCTTTAACCGCATGACGCAGCAGCTCAAGTCACAACGTGAAGCGCTGATGAGCGCCAATGAGACCAATGAGAAACGCCGCCAGTTCACCGAGGCGGTGGTGGAAGGTGTGTCGGCGGGCATCGTCGGGCTGGATTCCTATGGTGCTATCACGCTGGTCAATGCCCGCGCGTGCGAAATGCTGGGCCGTGACGAAATTGACCTGATGGGCGAGAAGATTGGTGATGTTATTCCGGCGCTTGCGCTGGTTTTTGAACGTGCCAGTTCATCGCGACGCGGGCAGATGCGTGATCAGATCGAACTGGGGTCCGGACCAGATTACCGCACCTACCAGGTGCAGCTCACCCGCGAAGGGACAATGACGGAATCTAAGGGTTTCGTGGTCACGCTCGATGACATCACTGACCTTTTGTCGGCGCAGCGCACAGGTGCCTGGGCGGACGTGGCGCGGCGCATTGCCCATGAAATCAAGAACCCTCTGACCCCGATCCAACTCTCGGCGGAGCGCTTGCGCCGACGCTATGCCAGCAAGCTCAGCGATGACTTCGACGTTTTCGACAAGTGCATCAACACAATCATTCGGCAGGTCGGAGATATCGGCCGGATGGTCGATGAGTTTTCGTCTTTTGCACGTATGCCGGAGGCAACACTGGAGAAAGCCGATCTGTCGGACACAATCCGGCAATCGGTGTTTCTTGAGAGTGTGAGGTTGCCTGAAATTGCGGTGAAAACTGAGCTCCCTGATGAGGCAATCATTGCCCATTTCGACGCCCGTTTGATTTCGCAGTGCCTGACCAACCTGATCAAGAATGCCGTCGAAGCATTCGAAGGGGCAGGGTTGGTGGGTATCGCTGACCCCGCCATCACCGTTTCGGCGGCAATCGAGGGCGACTACGCAAGAATACAGGTTTCGGACAACGGCAAAGGCTGGCCAAAAGAAAACCGGCAGCGCCTGCTCGAACCCTATATGACCACGCGGGAAAAAGGCACCGGCCTTGGCCTCGCAATCGTCGCAAAGATCATAGAACAGCACGGCGGGACTGTTGAGTTGATCGATGCGGAACCAGATGCAAACGGACGGGTAGGGGCGTGCTTTAGCTTCACCCTGCCGTTGCACAACACCGATACCGGGACGGAAGGCCAGCCTGCGGAGGGGCAGCCTGAGTCCGGGGAACTGAAAGAGGCGCCGCAACTGCCGGCGGTGGTGAACAAGTAATGGCTCTCGATATTCTGATTATCGATGACGAAGACGACATTCGGGATCTGATCGCGGGGATTCTGGAAGATGAGGGTTATGAAACCCGCCAGGCGCACGATGCAGACTCCGGGCTCAACGAGATAGCAAGGCGCAGGCCAAGCCTGGTGTTTCTCGACATCTGGATGCAGGGCTCGCGCCTTGACGGTCTGCAATTGCTCGATGTGTTCCAGACCCAGCACCCGGATATGCCAGTGGTGATGATTTCCGGGCATGGCAATGTGGAAACAGCGGTCTCAGCGATCCGCCGCGGCGCCTATGACTATATCGAAAAGCCGTTCAAGATTGACCGACTGCTGTTGATTACGCAGCGCGCGATGGAAGCGACGCGGCTTAAAAGCGAGGTTGCAGACCTGCGCGAACGCTCGACAACCAGCACTGTCGACATGGTGGGTACCTCTGCGGCTCTGCAGCAGGTTAAAGGGCTGATCGACAAGTCGGCCTCGACCAATTCGCGCATCTTCGTTTCGGGCTCGTCGGGCACTGGCAAAGGGCTTTGCGCCCGGCTGATTCATCAACGCAGCCCGCGCAGCGACGCGCCATTCGTTGAGATCAACTGTTCGCTGTATTCGCCGGACGAAGTGCAGGTTGTGCTGTTTGGGCGCGAGACGCGCGAAAAGACCGGGACATTGCGCACCGAGGTGGGGGCGCTTGAACGGGCACACGGGGGCACGCTCTATCTGTCCGAGGTTGCCGCTCTGCCAGCTCCGGCGCAGCAGGCCCTGCTGCGCACCTTAGTGGAAAACCGCTTCAACCGCGTTGGCGGCAATGTCACAGTGCCCATCGATGTTCGCATCATTTCTTCCAGCTCACAGAATGTGGCGCAGCTGATCGAGGAAGGGCAGTTCCGCTCGGATCTGTTCCACCGCCTGTCGATTGTTCCGGTGCACATGAGCCCGCTGCGCGAACGGCGCGAGGACGTGCCGCCACTGGTTGAGGTGTTCCTTGAGCAGATCAGTCGCATGCACAACCTGCGCAGCCTGACCATCGGCGAGGACGCCATGGCGGTTCTGCAGGCGCAGGACTGGCCTGGCAATGCGAGGCAGTTGCGTAATTCGATTGAGCGTTTGTTGATCCTCGTAAAGGATCAGGCGCCGGAAAATGGGGTGATTACGGCGGCCATGTTGCCGTCGGACATCGGCGAAGTGCTGCCAACCGTGGGTGATACCGATGCCTCTGCACACTTGATGAGCCTGCCACTGCGGGATGCGCGCGAAGTGTTTGAACGCCAGTACCTGCTGGCGCAGATCGAACGCTTTGGTGGCAATATCTCCAAGACCGCCGAATTTGTGGGAATGGAACGCAGCGCGTTGCACCGTAAAATCAAATCCCTCGGGCTGTGATTGTGTATACGCGACTTTTCTGCAACACTTCAGTGCCTTAGCCGGGTAGGCACATGGCCAGAACTGTGCAATAGTGCTGACCAATGTGTTGTTTTGTCGTGTTGAACGGTCGCCGGCGGGCGTAATGTTCAGGGCTGATCGCTTGGGCTTGTGGGGGGCTCCGGGCAGGATTAGCGGCACCAAAAAGAGGCCTAAATGCCCAGTGAAAAGACCCAAAATCTGCAGGATTCCTTCCTCAATCACGTTCGCAAGCAGAAAGTCCCGGTGACGATTTTCCTTGTCAACGGCGTCAAGCTGCAGGGCGTGATCACCTGGTTTGACAATTTCTGTCTGCTCCTGCGGCGCGATGCGCAGTCGCAGCTTGTCTACAAGCATGCGATTTCGACCATCATGCCCGGTGCGCCGATTCAGTTGTTCGACCCCGAGCACGTGTCCGACGATTGATCGGGCAGGGCTGACAGCAGGCATATGATCGAAGATTTCGACGACGAAGACGACCACAAGGGTGGTCCACAGCCGTTTGTTGACCAGCGCCAGGCCCCGACGCGGGTTGGGTTGATCATTCCTGATGTGCGCGGCCGAAGCACAGGTCACTCGATTGAGGCGCGCAAGGCCGAGTTCGAGGGACTCGCGGGTGCTATTCGGGTCGAGGTCGTGTTCTCGGACGTTATCAAGGTACGTGAACTCAAGCCCGCTACATTCATTGGCGGCGGTCATGTCGAGGGTTATGCGCAGCGGGTCAAGGATGAGGAGATTGAGCTTCTTTTGATCGACGCTGCGATTTCGCCCATCCAGCAGCGCAACCTCGAAAAAGAAACTGGCGCCAAGGTGCTGGACCGGACGGCGCTGATCCTTGAGATTTTCGGCGAACGGGCAGCGACGCGCGAAGGCGTGCTGCAGGTGGAACTGGCCCACCTCAATTACCAGAAAAGCCGGCTTGTCCGATCATGGACCCACCTCGAACGCCAGCGCGGCGGTTTCGGCTTTCTTGGCGGTCCCGGTGAAACCCAGATCGAAAGTGATCGGCGCCTGCTTCAGGAGCGGATTGCCTATCTGGAAGGTCGAATCGAAAAGGTGCGCAAGACGCGCCAGCAACAGCGCAAGCATCGCGACGATACGCCATTCCTGATCGTTGCGCTGGTTGGTTACACCAACGCTGGCAAATCCAGCCTGTTCAATGCGCTGACCGGGGCAGGGGTGTTCGCCGAAGACCTGCTGTTCGCCACGCTGGACACGACGATCCGCAAGCTGGAACTGCCGCATGGCCGCGAGGTGATCCTGTCTGACACTGTGGGTTTCGTAGCTGACCTGCCTACCGACCTCGTGGCGGCGTTCCGCGCCACCTTGGAAGAAGTCACCGATGCCGATGTGATCCTGCATGTCAGGGATATCGCCAACCCGGACCACGCGGCGCAGGCGCAGGATGTACTCGGGGTGTTGGCGGATCTCGGCGTGTCGTCGGAAACCACGCCAGTCATCGAAGTCTGGAACAAAGTGGATCTGTTGCCCCGAAACGACGAAGGCTCCATCGACGCCCTGTCGTCAACCAATCCGGCGGGAAAGGTGGCAGCGACGATCCCGGTTTCAGCTCGCACCGGCGAGGGGCTGGAGGCGCTCAAACTGGCCATCGAGAAGGCCCTGGGCGAGCAGGCGCGGACATACCGCGTGACGATTGCACATGCCGATGGTGCCGATATGGGCTGGTTGTATGGGCACGGCGAAATTATTGTCCGCGAGGACCCTGACGAGATCGGCCAGACTTATGAAGTCCGTATCGAGCCGCGTCACCTGACCGCGTTTCTGCTGAAGTTCAAGGGCCGCATTGCCGGTGAATGAACCGGGCAGGGTTGTCTATTCCTTGTCTGACTTGCGGATTTCGTTCCAGTAGCCATCGAGCCGCTGCAGGCCGGCATCCTTGATTTCAATGCCATCCCGGCGGGCACGGTCCTCGACATAGTGGAACCGGCGCGTGAACTTGGCATTGGCATCGCGCAGGGCTGCCTCGGGTTCAATGCCAGCGTGTCGCGCCAGATTGGCAACGGCGAACAGAAGGTCGCCGATTTCCTCGCTGATGGCGGTCTTGTCGCCTGACGCAAGGGCCGCCGCCGTTTCGGCCAGTTCCTCATCCACCTTGGCTCTCACGGTATCGATGTCCGGCCAATCAAATCCAACCGAAGCAGCGCGGCGCGAGAGCTTTTCGGCACGGGCCAAGGCGGGCAACACTCTCGGCACATCGTCGAGCACGGAGGCAGGGGGCGCATCGGCACCTCGACTGGCGGCCTTTCTAGCGCGCTCAGCCGCCTTGATCGCATCCCAGCGGTCCTTGGCGCCGCTGGCATTGGCGGCCGCATCTTCGCCGAAGACGTGGGGGTGACGGCGGATCAGCTTTTCGGTGACGGCAAATATGACGTCGCCCATGTCAAAAAGCCCGCGCTCACGCGCCATCTGAGCGTGGTAGACCGGCTGCAACAGGAGATCGCCAAGCTCGACGCGCAGCTCATCGAAATCGTCGCGCTCGATGGCATCGGCAACCTCGTATGCTTCCTCGATGGTGTAGTTCGCGATCGATCGGAAATCCTGTTCGATATCCCAGGGGCAACCCGTCACCGGGTCCCGCAGTCGCTCCATGATCTCAAGCAGGCGGGACAGGTCGCGGGAGGGTTCCATGGGGCAACTCGGTTCGGTGAATCAGCATCCAAACCTATAGTGGGGTGACGTAGTGCCCAAGCCGAATATCGTAAAACACGAGAGGCGCGGGCCATCAGTATCATTCGCATAATATATATTATGGAACTTTTTGACGGCGCCCAGCCGGGCTCTTGAAGCCTCGGCCGGGTGCATTCCTGTAGGCTATCGAACCTTGCCGCCCTGGAGCTCGTAGATGTCCTGGGCGATCACTTCGAAATTCATGATCGTGCCCATGGCCAGCGGCTTGTGCAGGAAGGCCGAGATGGTGCCGCTGGTTATGGCGTGAACTTGAGCGGCCCTCAGTGATCCACCGCCGACCCAGCCCACCAGCCAACGCACGGGTTCGCTGACAAACAGCGGCGCGTCAGTGAAGCTGAAGTGATTTGTCTGCAGCATCTCGTAGCGATAGCTGCCGCCGGTGGCGTTGGCCAGAATCTGGGCATTGCCATCCTCAAACCTGTCTGAATGCCCAGTGATCGACTTGTCACTTTGCAGCACCATCACCGGTTGAGACAGCCGCCGATTGACCAGGTCGCCATAAGGCGTGCCATCGATGTTGACCACGGCTTTTACGCGCGGATCATCGGCCGCGAGGGCCATGGCGCTGACGCCACCGAAAGAATGGCCGATGGCGGCAATGTGGTCGAGGTCAAGCTGCTGAGCGAAGTCGGCCGGAAGGACGCCGGGTTTGGCGATCTGGTCGAGCACGAAGGCCATATCTGCAGCACGCAGAGCCTGTTGATCGGCCATGTAGGTCTGCCAGCCATCATCGGACCTTTCGGCGTCATTTGCCGGGAGCGCCAAAGACCCGTCCGCAAGTTCGACGACGGCAGATTCATATGGATGATCAACCGCCAGAACGACATAGCCGTCGCTCGCCAAGCCGTTGATGATACTGGTGTAAACAGCACGCGGTCCACCGTAGCCGGGCGAAAACAGCACCACCGGCCACTTGGCCTTGCCCTTTGAAATGGGCGCATCGCTTATCGCAAAAGTATTGATCTGGCCATAGTAGGTCATGAGCACGCTGGGCATGCCGCTGATCGATTCAGGCAGGCGCCCCAGCCCATCGATATAGGGCAAGGTGTCGCCGCTCAAACCCTTGTCCGTGGGATAGAATGCCTGAACAACAACGTTGCGCTTTTGCCCTGGGGCGCTGACTTCGTCGCGACTGTCGTCAACCCAGCGGTAGATATGTCCGCCGACCCCATATGCCCCGGCTGGAGGCGTAAGCTGCGGAACTGGAAGAACGGCAAACCCGGCGCAAGATGCAGCAAGCAGCCCCAGCAATCCGAGCCGACCCAACCAACGCAACAGCGCACCCTGCCGCCCTACCCCGGTCAGCCCTGTGAGCAGAATAAGCGCGTAAGTTGGCGCGAAGTGCCAGTAGAAACCTTCAGCAAAGAATTGGGCAATCGCCAGAATGGCAAGCAAACCCGCCGCCAGCAGCCGCCATTTCCGCGGCAGCACCCCGAAAAGTGCTGCGACACCGGCCGCGAGGGATAGAAACAACAACGTCATCGCGAGAGCGGACATGCGACACTCCAAATAATGCAGAAAATGTATCTGAAACAATGCTCAAGGTAAGTGAGCAGGTCACTTATGGACGAATTATGGCGTCAGGATGGTGCCAGAGGTGACATCGATCCGCATACCATCAAAGGCAGGAAAGACCGTATCCGGGGTGGTCGCGGCAAGTGTCGAATAGTCCATGTCGATATGCAGATTTGTGAGGACAGCTGACTTTGGCTGCATGAGGGCTATCAGCGCAAGCGATTCCGACAGGCTAAGATGGCTCGGATGTGGCGCTGGCCGCAACGCATCAAGGACCCAGATTTCAAGACCGCTGACGGCGTGCAAATGTTGTTCGCCAATCCCGCTGAGGTCGCAGGAATACGCAAAATCGCCGATCCGATACCCGAGTGATGTGATGCTGCCATGCTGCTGCTCAAATGCCCGTATGGCGATGTGACCACCGGGCCCATCAATGGTGAGCACGTCTCCAGCCTGAATTTCGGTGGCGTTGAGAATCGGCGGATAGTCGCTGCCCGGCTCGGATTCAAAGCAATAGCCGAACGCGCTGCGAATGCGATGCCCGGCCTCGGCGGTGAAATAGACGTCAACCCGCTTGCGCATATTGAGTGCGAGCACGCGCAGGTCATCAATCCCGTGGGTGTGGTCGGCGTGCTCGTGAGTGTAGAAAACCGCATCGACCCGATCGACACCGGCATCAAGCATCTGCTCGCGAAGATCGCAGCCGGTATCGATGATGATGCGGGTGGGTTCTGCGGAGCTTGCGGAAAAGCCCTCCAGCAGCAAGGAACAGCGGCGACGGCGGTTGCGCGGTTCGGCCGGGTCACAAACGCCCCAAACATTGCCTATGCGCGGAACGCCGCCCGATGATCCGCAGCCGAGAATGGTTGCGATGATCCGTTCGGCGGCCGCCATCGTCAGACCAGACCAGTCTTGGGGAACAATCGCGCGAAATTGGCTGTGGTTTCGGCAGCCACAGTATCAAGCGTCATGCCGCGTACTTCCGCCACCTTCTGGGCAGTGTGACGCACAAAGGCAGGTTCGTTCGATTCACCGCGATGCGGAATTGGTGCGAGATAGGGTGCATCGGTTTCGACCAGATAGCGGTTGGCCGGCACGAAGCGTGCGACGTCACGAATTTCCTCGGCATTCTTGAAGGTAATGATGCCCGAGAATGAGATGTAGCCGCCAAGGTCCAGGGCCCGGCGCGCCAGATCGGCCCCCGCCGTGAAGCAATGGAGCAGGAAGGGAAAGGCACCCTGCCCGGCTTCGTCTTCAAGGATTGCTGCCATATCGTTGTCGGCCGAGCGTGAGTGGATGACCAGCGGCAGGCCGGTAATGCGAGCGGCAGCGATGTGACGGCGCAGGCCGGTGGCCTGTGCTTCGCGAGGCGCATTATCATAGAAATAGTCGAGACCTGCCTCCCCGATACCCACGCACTTCGGGTGGGTGGAAAGCCGCACAAGATCATCGGTCTGGATGTGCAGCTCCTGATCGGCGTTATGCGGGTGAGTACCCACTGTGCACCATACATTGTCGTGCGCATCGGCGATGGCAGCATAGGTGTCGAACTTGTCGACCCATGTGGAGATGGTCACTATGCCAGTGACGCCCGCAGCCATGGCACGTGCCATAACACCATCGCGATCGGCGCTTAGTGCCTCAAAATCGAGGTGGCAATGGCTGTCGATCAGCATCACTCGGCCTTGCTGCGCTCGAAGCGCTGGAATATCGGCGCCGGTTCCGGCAAGTCAGTGCCAGGCACGAGCTTGTAGCTGTCACTGGCGTGGGCAAGCATGCGCTGGTCTGACGATACGGCCAGCAAGTCCAGAATGCGCGCCGCCGAGTCCGGCGTGAATGCCAGCATCGGGATGGCCAGTCGGCGGATGACCTCCGCCGTGACGTAGAGCACCGTTTCCATGCGTGCGACGTCGGTTTTCTTGAGGGCCCACGGTTCCTGGCCGGCAAAATAGTTATTGGCTGCACTCAGCGCCGCCACGATCTCTTCCGCTGCGCTGTGGATTGCCTGTTCGTTCATAGCCTTGGCGGCCCGGGAAACAGCCGCGTCGGCGGTACCTAGAATTGCCAGGTCATCAGCACACAGCGCGCCGGGCTGCGGAACCTTGGCGGAGCAGTTCTTGTTGATCATGGACAGTGAGCGCTGAACGAGGTTGCCCAGATTGTTGGACAGATCGGCATTGTTGCGGTTGACCAGTTTGTCGCGCGCATAATCTCCGTCCTGCCCGAAGCTCACCTCGCGCAGGAAAAAGAAGCGCACCGGATCGGCGCCGAACTCCTCAACAAGCGCGAACGGATCGATAACATTGCCCAGCGACTTGCTCATCTTTTTGCCGTCAACGGTCAGGAAGCCGTGGGCAAAGACGCGATGCTGGACTTCGATGCCGGCGCTCATCAGGAAGGCCGGCCAATAGACAGTGTGGAAGCGAACGATATCCTTGCCGATCACGTGCAAGTTTGCAGGCCAGTACTTCTGGAACAGTTCGCTTTGCGTATCGGGATAACCAACGCCGGTAATGTAGTTCGTCAAGGCGTCGACCCAGACATACATCACATGACCCGGCGCATCCGGGACCGGAATGCCCCAATCAAATGTGGTGCGGGAGATCGAGAGGTCCTGCAGCCCGCCGCGAACGAAGGATGTCACCTCGTTCTTGCGCTCGCGCGGCGCGATGAAGTCCGGATTGCTCTCGTATAGCGCCAGCAGGCGGTCCTGATAGGCCGAAAGACGGAAGAAATAGCTTGGCTCAGTGACCCACTCAACCGGAGCACCCGATGGGGCGAATTTTTTGCCGCCCTCGCCATCTGTCAGTTCGCTCTCGTCGAAATAGGCTTCGTCGCGGACTGAATACCAGCCCTCATAGGTATCCTGATAGATATCGCCCCGGACCAGCATTTGACGCCAAAGCTCCTGGGTCGAGAGCCGGTGGCGATCTTCGGTGGTGCGGATAAAATCATCATTCGAAAGATTAAGCTTTGACGCCAGCGCTTTGAATTGTCCGGCATTCTTGTCTGCAAGGTCTCGAACCGGAATACCCTGCGCCGCCGCGGTCTGCACCATCTTGATGCCGTGCTCGTCCGTGCCGGTGAGAAAATACACGTCCCTGCCCTCGAGCCGCTTCCAGCGGGCGATGGCATCGGTGGCGATCATCTCATAGGCATGCCCAATATGCGGCTCGCCATTGGGATAGGAAATCGCAGTAGTGACGTAAAAAGGCTTGCCGGTCATAACGCCTCGGAAACAGATGATTTTTGCACGTGCCGCCTGATCGCATCCATTATGGCAATCAGGGTCTGCCGCGCGTCGAGGTTGAGGCTCTCAGCCTCGGCGAACAGGGAGTGCGCCTTCTCCCATAGCTCGTTGGCCGAGGCAAGCCGTGCGCGGGCCTGGGGGCCCGCAATGGCGGCGGTTTTTGCTTCATTGGCCAACCAGTCACTCAGCATGACCATGGCAAAGCTGCCCATCGAGCCTGACCAGTCCGAACCTATGGCATCTGCCAGTGACAGGTGGACCATAGCGCTTGGGCGCTCAGGCGCTGCCAGCCAGGCCTGAAGGGCCACCAGCGCGGCTTGATCGCCCATTTGCAATGCTTCGAAGGCGCGGCGGGGACGTCCATCGGCCAGGGCAATCGCATGGTTAACGGCCTCGGCATCATCCTGACCATCGGCTACGAGGACCGCGCGAACCTTTTCGTCATCGAGCGGGCGAAGCGCCATGGTGTGGCAGCGCGACTTGATGGTGGGCAGCAGGCCGCCGGGCCCATGAGAAATCAGCAGGAATAGGGTTTCGGCGGGCGGTTCCTCAAGCGTCTTGAGCAGCGCGTTGGCGGCGCTGGGATTGCAATCATCAATGGAGTCGATCACTGCGACCCGAAAGCCCGCCCTGCCCCTCGTCTTGCGCATGCGCTCGCGTAGTTCGCGGATGTCATCGACCCGGATGACGGTATAGAACCCCTTGGCGTCCTTCGGCTGACGGCGCAGGACGAAAACATTCGGGTGTGCCCCAGCGGCGATCTGTTCAGCCACGCGATGCGAGTCTTCATCGCCAGTACGTACCAGAACCTGACGCGCAATCTCAAAGGCGACCGTTGCCTTGCCGATGCCCTGCGGTCCGTGGATCAGGATGGCACTGGGAGCGCGATCGTTGGCGAAGGATAGAGCGATACTGGCTAGCGGCGCCTCATGGCCAAAGACCCGTGTCCGTTCTTCGGGCAAGGGCACGCCTTCGAGCTGATCTGGTTCGCGGATATCGGTCTGGCTGCTCACGCCTGCGAACCGGCGAGAATTTCGGGGAACCGCGCAGTCACGGTCTGCCAGATGGCCTCTTCCAGCTCATCCTCGCTTTGGTCGGCCGAAATGACGACGCAGCGCTGGGGATTGTTGCGGGCGATATCGAGGAACGCCTCGCGCAAGCGGGTGTGCCATTCGAGGTCCTCCTTCTCGAAGCGGTCAGCGCCACCTACGATCCCGTCCTCGACGGCACGTTGTGCTACGCGCCGAAAAGCGGCTTCGGGATCCATGTCGAGGAGGATTGTGATATCCGGCACATGGCCGTTGAGCGCCAGCTCCTCGAGGGCGCGGATCAGTTTGTCGTCGACGCCACCCGTCAGGCCCTGATAGGCGCGGGTGGAGTCGTGGAACCGGTCGGAAATAACCCATTTGCCGCTGGCAAGGTTGGGTGCGATCAACTGATTGACGTGGTCAAGCCGCGCGGCGGCGAACAGCACAGCCTCAGCACCGGCTCCCCAGCTCTCGGAATGCCCCTGCAGGATGAGCGAGCGAATAGCTTCCGCTTTCGGAGTTCCGCCCGGTTCACGCGTCCGAACGGCCTCAATGGCGGCCCGTCCGAGGTTGGCGGCAAGACGCTTGACCTGTGTTGATTTGCCGACGCCTTCGCCGCCCTCGAAAGTCAGGAAGCGCGCGCCGCTGGGCTGTTGCGGGTCGGACATAGATGAGCTTTCCGTGTGGTTAGAGCCAGCCGAACGCCAGCTGTTTGAGCGCATCCATAGCACGGCGCGGCAGATCGCCCTGCTCCACCGTTTCACCGGCAAAAAGCGGTGCCGTCTGCACCAGTTGCTCACCGCAGAACACACGCAACTCAGCAACCTGAGCGCCTTCTTCGACGGGCGGGCGCAGTGGACCACGATAGACGATGGTTGCGGTCGGGCATTCCTTGACGCCCTTCGGCACATAAAGATCGATATTGCCCTTGCCCACCAGCGGCACCGAACCGGTCACCCCGCCGTAGACGTCGGCATAGCCAACCGTCTTGCCCTCGGGGAACACCGATAGGCGCTCAAATGCGCGCGTCCCCCACGTGATCAGCTTGCGAGCCTCTTCGGCGCGCTCGCGCATCGAACTCAGTCCATGCACCACTGCGACCAGCCGACGGCCGCCCTGTTTGGTCGAGACGACGCTGCCGTAGCCGGCGGCCTCAGTGTGGCCGGTTTTCAGCCCATCAACGCCGATGCCCATTTCAACCAGTGAGTTGCGGTTCTCTTGGCGGATTTTGTTCCAGGTGAACTCGGGCTCCGAGAAGATATGGTAGTAGTCTGGATACTCTCGGATCAGGTAACGCGCCAGGTTGGCGAGATCGCGCGCCGTGACGTGCATATTCGGGTCCGGCAGGCCCGTTGCATTGGTGAACACAGAGCCTGTGAGGCCAATTTCCTCGGCCAGGATGTTCATCATGCTGGCGAAGGTCTCTTCGGACCCGCCAATCCCCTCGGCAAGGGCCATGGCGGCATCGTTTCCAGACTGGATGATCACCGAACGCACGAGGTCAGCAACCTTGATCTTGGAGTTGAGCTCGGCAAACATGGTTGAGCCACCAGACTGGGCCCCACCCTCGCGCCACGCGCGCTCCGAGATAAAAAACTCGTCTTCAAAGGAAAGCTTGCCCAGGGCAATTTCATGGAAGACGACCGCGACCGTCATCAACTTGGCCATGCTGGCCGGTTCCATAGGCAAATCAGCGTCTTTCTGGAACAGAACCGTGCCGGTTTCATAGTCCATCAAGACCGCAAAGCGGGCCTGGGTGTTAAATTCCTGCGCATGAACTGCAAACGAAAGCAGGGACAGAAGCAAAGCCCCTGCCCAGAGCCACATCCGTCGAAACGTACCGTTGGTTATGGTCATTTCTGCGATCGCAATCCTGCTGGCGGAGGCACCACGTCTCCGCGCCAAGGACTAATACAGAACGATGTCGTTCAGGCCAAGTTCCCGTGCAAGGTCTAGCACATCTGTTCGCGCCACGCCGGGCTTCAAATGTGTGAGAGTGAGGCGCGTAGCCGGCTTGCCGTTGATCATCAGGGTTTGTTCATCGACGGCACCGAGCAGAGCAAACTCGGTTGCTACGCGTGCCGCCCCATCAGGATTGCCGAAAACCCCCAGCGAGAGATCGATCTTGAGTGCGTTCTGGTCGATGGTTTCGGCCCAGGCGGCGAGGGCTGGCGAGCGTGTCGCCATGGCATTTGCCGCTGCGTGAGCGTCGTTGATAGCGATATCGCCCTGAACCGGGTCGGCGTATGAGAAGATGCCGGAGAACATGCTGGCAAGATCGTTGCCCGAGAACGAGCCGCGGCTGACAGGCACAACCTGTCGATCGGCATGCTGGCCGACATAGTCAATCGGCTGCTCGGAGTTACTTGCAACCTGCAGAACCTCGTCGGCCGCCTGGCCCTGGCCTGCGTCAAACATAGCAAAGCGGGTGCCGCCGTTTTCCATCGGCGTCGGCTGATTGAGGCTGGCCATCAGGAAGCGCGTGTCATCGCCTTCAAGCGGTGCCGGGCCGACATAGTCCACCTCAACGCTTGTGCTTCCGTTGGCTCGATATTCCAGAAGGTCCGCCGCACGTTGCGAAAGATCGATGATACGCCCGGCGACATAGGGCCCGCGATCGTTGACGCGCACAATGACAGACCGGCCGTTTTCGAGGTTGGTCACCCGCACATAGGACGGGAGTGGCAGGGTTGGATGCGCGGCAGTAATCGCGTTGGCAGAGAAAATTTCACCGTTCGCCGTGCGGCGCCCGTGGAAGTCCCAGCCATACCAGGACGCTTTGCCGGTTGCCACATAGTCGGGCTGTTCCGCGGGCACATAGGTCTTGCCCTTGACGGTATAGGGCTTTCCAACCTGATAGCGCCCCCCGCCCTTAGGCGGATTCGGGTCGGTTGTGACACGCGGCGAGACGCCAACGCCGTATTCCTTGGACGAGAACGCGCCGCGCTTGACGCCGCTGCTGGGCAGGCCATTGCCACCAAAACCGCAAGCCGCAACCATGGGTGCGACCAGCGTCAAAACCGTGGTTGCGCGAACAACGCTCAACCAGATGGACTTGTTAGTATGCAATGCCTTGAACCCCACGCGCGTAATCGGTGGCATTCTATTTGAATGTGATACGAATTATGCCCATTCCATACCAACGTGGTTTCCGCGGCGTTAACATCGTCGCGGGTGAACATTGCGCGGGGATTGGACCGTGCTATGACACTTGCCTATTCGACAAAATCACATCATATAAAGAAATCTTTATATCCTGGCGCTGACGCTGCGCCGAGGGATCGAACAGGTGCATGAATGACCGAACAGATTGTCAGCCGCGCTGAAACTCTTGCTGCCCTGACCAAGGCGATGCGCGAACGCATTCTGATCCTCGATGGGGCCATGGGCACCATGATCCAGCGGCTGGGGCTGACCGAGGATGATTTCCGCGGCGAACAGTTCAAGAGCTGGAATCGCCCGTTGCGTGGCAACAACGATCTCCTGGTACTGACCAAGCCCAAGGCAATTGAGGACATTCATTTTGAATATGCCATGGCCGGCGCGGATATTCTGGAGACCAATACATTCTCCTGCACAGCGGTAGCGCAGGCTGACTATGGCATGGAATCTGCGGTCTATGACCTGAACAAGGCCGGCGCCGAAGTCGCTCGCCGCGCCGCGCTGCGTGCCGAGGCAGCGGATGGCAAGCGCCGCTTTATCGCCGGCGCACTGGGGCCGACCACCAAGACCTCCTCGATGTCTACGGATGTGAACAACCCCGGACACCGCTCAATCACCTTTGATGACCTGGTGCTCGACTATTCAAATGCCATTCGCGGCCTGATCGATGGCGGGGCGGATCTGCTGCTGTTTGAGACTATCACCGATACGCTCAACACCAAGGCCGGTATCTTCGCGGCACGGCAGGTGTTCGATGAGATCGGGACCGAACTGCCGATTATGATTTCGGGAACAATCACCGATCTGTCGGGCCGCACGCTTTCAGGCCAGACGCCAACCGCATTCTGGTATTCGCTGCGCCACGCCAGACCGCTGACCATTGGGCTCAACTGTGCACTGGGCGCCAACGCCATGCGGGCTCACCTCGGCGAACTGTCGGACGTCGCCGACACATTCATCTGCGCCTATCCTAATGCCGGGCTGCCCAACGAATTCGGGGGGTATGACGAAAGCCCCGAATTCATGGCTGAGCAGATCGCCGACTTTGCCAAGGCAGGGTTCGTCAACATTGTCGGCGGGTGCTGCGGTTCGACGCCTGACCACATCCGCGCCATCGCCAATGCCGTCAAAGCCTATCCGCCGCGCGTCGTTCCTGAGATCGAACGCAAACTGCGACTGTCTGGCCTCGAGCCGTTCGTGCTGACCGACGAAATCCCATTCGTCAACGTTGGAGAGCGCACCAACGTCACCGGCTCAGCGCGTTTCCGCAAGCTGATTACCGCGGGCGATTATGCCGCCGCTCTGGAGGTTGCGCGCGACCAGGTGGTCAATGGCGCGCAGATCATAGACATCAACATGGACGAAGGCCTGATCGACTCCAAGAAGGTCATGGTCGAGTTTCTCAACTTGCTGGCAGCCGAACCCGACATCGCCAAAGTGCCGCTGATGATCGATTCCTCGAAATGGGAGGTGATCGAGGCCGGCCTGAAGTGCGTGCAGGGCAAGGCGCTGGTCAATTCGATCTCAATGAAGGAAGGCGAAGAGGCGTTTCTCAAATACGCCCGGCTGGTGCGCGCGTATGGCGCGGCGGTGGTGGTGATGGCCTTCGATGAACAGGGCCAGGCGGACACGCTTGAGCGCAAGGTGGAAATCTGCACCCGCGCCCACAAGCTTTTGACGGAAGACGTCGGCTTTCCGCCCGAAGACATCATTTTCGATCCCAACATCTTCGCAATCGCGACCGGGATTGAGGAGCATGCCGACTATGGCATTGCTTTCATCGAGGCGACGAGGACTATCCGGGACACCCTGCCCCATGTGCATATTTCGGGCGGTGTCTCGAACCTGTCGTTCTCGTTCCGCGGCAATGAGCCGGTGCGCGAGGCCATGCACGCGGTGTTCCTCTACTATGCCATCCAGGCAGGCATGGACATGGGCATCGTCAATGCCGGGCAGCTGGCGGTTTACGACACCATCGACCGGGAATTGCGCGATGCCTGCGAGGAAGTGATCTTCAATAAACGCGATGATGCAACCGAGCGGTTGCTCGCAATCGCCGAGCGCTATCGCGGCGCAGCCGGGCGCGAGGGCTCGGGCAAGGACCTCGCCTGGCGCGAGTGGCCCGTTAGTGAGCGGATTTCGCATGCACTGGTCAACGGCATCACCGAGTTCATTGAAGCCGATACCGAGGAAGCGCGTCTGCAGGCTGCGCGGCCGCTGCATGTGATTGAGGGGCCTTTGATGGCCGGTATGAACGTCGTCGGCGACCTGTTCGGGTCGGGCAAGATGTTCCTGCCGCAGGTGGTCAAGTCGGCACGCGTGATGAAGCAGGCCGTCGCCCATCTCCTGCCGTTCATGGAGGCCGAAAAGCTTGCCAACGGCGGCAGTGGTGAGCGCCAAAGCGCGGGCAAGATCCTTATGGCAACCGTTAAGGGCGATGTGCACGACATCGGCAAGAACATCGTCGGCGTGGTGTTAGCCTGCAACAATTACGAGATCATCGATCTTGGCGTCATGGTGCCAACCGCCAAGATTCTGGAAACGGCGCGGCGCGAGAATGTGGATATTATCGGGCTATCCGGCCTGATTACGCCCTCGCTCGACGAAATGGTGCACGTGGCCAGTGAAATGGAACGCGAAGGGTTCAACATACCCTTGCTGATCGGCGGCGCGACCACCAGTCGTGTCCACACAGCCGTGAAGATTCACCCACGCTACGAACGGGGCGCGACCGTTTATGTCAACGACGCCAGCCGCGCCGTCGGGGTGGTGTCAAACCTCCTGTCGCCGGAGGCGGCGAACGACTACGTGGCATCGGTACGCGCCGAGTATCGCAAAGTCGCCGACGGGCACGCCCGCAGCGAGGCCGACAAGCTGCGCCTGCCGCTTGAAAAGGCGCGAGCCAATGCCTTCAAAGCCGATTGGCAGAGCTATACGCCGCCCGTGCCGACATTTCTCGGCACGCGGACCTTTGAGAGTTATGATCTCGAAGAGCTCGCACGCTATATCGACTGGACACCTTTCTTCCAGACCTGGGAGCTCAAAGGGCGCTACCCGGCCATCCTGGAGGATGAGAAGCAGGGTGATGCGGCGCGGCAGTTGTTTGCCGATGCCCAAGAAATGCTGCGCCAGATTATCGCTGAAAAGTGGTTCCGGCCGCGAGCGGTAGTTGGCTTCTGGCCTGCGGGGTCGGTGGGCGATGATATCCGGTTGTTTACGGACGAGACCCGCAAGACGGAGCTTGCGACCTTGTTCACGCTGCGCCAACAGCTATCGAAGCGCGATGGCAGGCCCAATGTGGCGCTCTCCGATTTTGTCGCGCCGGTGGACAGCGGCAAAGCCGACTATATCGGCGGCTTCGTGGTGACGGCGGGGGTTGAAGAAAACGCCATCGCCGAGCGCTTCGAAAAGGCTCACGACGACTATTCCTCCATTCTGGTCAAAGCCTTGGCCGACCGGTTTGCCGAAGCGTTCGCTGAGGCGATGCATGAGCGGGTCCGCAAGGAATTCTGGGGCTATGCATCCGGCGAAACCCTTTCACCTGATGAGCTTATCAACGAAACATACCGCGGCATCCGTCCGGCACCGGGCTATCCCGCCCAACCTGACCACACTGAAAAGGCGACATTGTTCCGCCTGCTCGATGCCGAAAATGCGGCGGGCGTGACGCTGACGGAGAGCTTTGCAATGTGGCCGGGGTCTTCGGTTTCGGGCCTCTACTTCGCGCATCCGGACGCTTACTATTTTGGCGTGGCCAAGGTGGAACGCGACCAGGTCGAGGACTATGCGGCCCGCAAGGGCATGAGCATCTCAGACGTAGAACGTTGGCTCACGCCGATCTTGAACTATGAGCCGGGTGCCATGATCGTGGCCGCCGAATGACCACGCCGTTCGATCGCGCCAGCAAGGGTATTGCAGTGACCGTGGTCACTGGCGCAGGCACAATGCCATTGCCGCTGGATAGTCTTGCGCGCGGCACATCGCTGAACGATCTGGCAGTCGTGCGGCTGGCTGGGCCCCTGCACAATCACGCAAACGGCGACACCTGCATCGCCTGCGCTTCCGCGGGCGATGTGCGGTTGGCGCTATTCGATCTGTTGCAGACACCGAAGCACCCAACCCGCGTGGTCGTCGACGCGCGGGGCGTCGCCGATCCGACGCAAGTTATCGAACGTTTAATTCCGGGGCGGCAACCTGCAGCAGCGCTACGCGATCATACCGTGGCCCGCAGCTTTCACCTATTTGAAGTGGTGGAAATGGCCGGTTAGGGCGTGAGGTCGCTTGGCGGCGTCAGGCCATTGATCAGCGACGCGGTTGTGACCGTGTTGGCCAGAAGGCAGGCGATGGTCATCGGACCAACGCCTCCGGGCACCGGCGTGATGGCACCGGCCACCGCAACCGCTTCGGCAAAGGCCACATCGCCCAGCAGGCGCGTCCTGCCTTCTCCGCGTTCCGGCGCGGCAATGCGGTTGATGCCCACGTCGATGACGGTGGCGCCGGGCTTTATCCAGTCGCCCCTGATCATTTCCGGACGCCCGACCGCAGCAATCACGATATCGGCCTGTCGAACGATGGAGGCCAGGTCGCGGGTGCGCGAATGCGCCACAGTGACGGTGCAGTTCTCGCGCAGCAGCAGTTGAGAAATCGGTTTGCCGACGAGGTTGGAGCGCCCGACGACCACGGCATGGAGGCCCGAGAGGTTGCCCAGTGTGTCGCGCAGCAGCATAAGGCAGCCCAGAGGCGTGCAGGAGACCGGGCCTGGCAAGCCGATGGCGAGCTTGCCGACGCTTGCGGGCGTGAAGCAATCGACATCCTTGGCAGGATCAATCGTCTCGATGATCTTGAGGGGGTCTATCTGCTTGGGCACCGGCAACTGCACCAGGATACCGTGGATGGCCGGATCAGCATTGAGCCTTTCCACCAAGGCCAGCACCTCGGCCTCGCTGCTGGTCTCGGGCAACTCGTATTTCTCCGAATGCATACCCATTTCCACTGTCTGCCGGGCCTTCTGCGCCACATAGACCTGGCTGCCCGGATCATTCCCGACGATGACAACTGCCAGCCCCGGCGTGATGCCATGATCAGCCTTGAGCCTTGCAACATGGGCGACGATGCGCCCACGCAGGCCCTCTGCGAAGGCTTTTCCGTCGATGATGGCAGCGGTCATGACTGACTCCTGGCGGTCGGGGCAATTGCGGGGGCGATGGCTATACCGGCGGCCGTCAGCAGGTCGCGCATATGGCGCGCAATAGCAACCGCTCCGTCGGTATCGCCGTGCAGGCAAAGCGAGCGCGCGGCAGACTTGATGACGGTGCCGTCGATAGCACTGATTTCGGCGTCGTTGGCAAGAATGACCGCCCGCCGGGCAATTCGCTCTGGATCATGGATCACGGCCCCTGGCTCGCCGCGCGGCACCAAAAGGCCATTGGATTGGTAAGCCCGGTCGGCATAGGCTTCGCGAACGACTTTGAGTCCCAGGGCCTCGGCGGCTGTGACTTGCGCGCTATTGTCGATGGCGAGCACGACAAGACTTGCATCATGGTTCCGCGCGGCGGCGAAACAGACACTGGCGATACTCTCGTCTTCCGCTGCCATGTTGGCCAGAGCGCCATGCAGCTTGACGTAGCGCAGCGCGACGCCTTCGGCCGCCGCGATTTCGGCCAGTCGGTCGAACTGCACCCGCAACTGACGTACCAGATCGTCGACACCGATGGACAACCGCACGCGACCAAAGTTTTCGCGGTCGGCAAAGCCAGGATGGTAGCCCGCTACGACACCCTGAACCTTGGCGCCTCGCAATGCGGCGCGCATGGTCTTATCTGTCCCTGCATGCCCTCCGCAGGCGATGGACGCGCTTGAGATGATTTCGAGCAAAGCTGCATCGTTGCCCATGCCCTCGCCGATATCGGCATTCAGGTCCAGGCTCTTCATGGCTTCGCCTTCAACGCCAATAGCAACGCATGCGCCTTTTGTGGCGTGACCGGTTCGAAAACGACCGGCTCACCCGGCCGCAGCTGGGAGAAGCGGTCGAAATCTGCGCTGACAACGGTTGCAATGCGGGGGTATCCACCGGTTGGCTGGTGGTCACGTGCCAGAACGATCGGCGTGCCATCGCCCAGAATCTGAATATCGCCGGGCACGACCGCATCCGAAACCAGCGACAGAATCTGGGCATTGGAGAAAACGCCTGATGCATCGGTCAGGCGGACGCCCATGCGGTCCAAACGGCTCGAAATAACAAACGGTGTCGAGACGAACCGCTGCCGCGTTTCGAGGTCGAATGCCTCGGCATGCAGCCCCCAGACAATGCGTATCGGCCCCTCGCCTCGCGCCCGCGACGTTGGCTTTATCGGCTGACCGAGAGCATTGATCTGAGCCAGCGGGAGGGTATCGCCCGTTCGAAGCGCCCTGCCCTCCAGGCCACCTAGCCCGGAAACAACGCTTGTCGCCCTGCTGCCCAAAACGGGCGGCAATTCGATTTCCCGGTCGAAGCGCACATAGGCATAGTTGCCCCAATCACCGGGCGTGATGTCGACAACGTCACCTGCCCCGAGCCGGACGAGCGCTGGCCAAACCTGTTTGCGGCCGTTGACCGTTAGCTTGAAGTGCCCGCCGTCGAAGGCAGCCTGCACTTTCTTGTTTTCAAGGGTGAAAGAAATCCCGGTTCGGGTGATTTCGATGCCTGCGGTGCCTGCAGCGCCAAGCCAACGGCCCGCGCGATCAAACCCTTCGCGGTCCATCGGTCCAGCCGCGCTGACGCCATGTGAAAGCATGCCCTTGCGGCCCGAATCCTGAACCGTTGTGGCTGGACCAACGCGCAGAATACGCAGGATTGCAGCGCTCATATTGCTGCCTCTATGAACTCGATGGTGTCGCCTTCCTTCAGCCGTGTTGGCGGTTCGGCGGCGACATCGAAATTGCGGAAGTCCGTGGTGCCGATCACGTGCCAACCGGTCGGGATGGCGGTTGCGGTGATCGCCGTCTGGCCCGCAGCGAAGAGCACGGTTCCCGCCTCGACCCTTGCGCGCACGCTGGGGCGCCGTGGCAATTTGAGAGCGTCGGGATGAAATCCGCAATAGACGAAGCCCGGAGCAAAGCCCGTGGTGAGGACACGAAGCGGTCGGGCGTTGTGCGCCGCGACAAACGCGTTGGGTGAAAGGTTCAAGCTCTCGGCGACTTCCGCAAGGTCAGGTCCGTCAAAATGGACGCCGATACGATGGCTGGCGCCCTCAAGCGCGCCTTCGGACGTCCCGAATCCCAACAACAAGCGAATCTCACCAGCAAGGCGTTCGGGGTCAGTCCGGTCCGCGTCGTAGCGCAGCAGGACAGAAATCAGGTTGGGATCGATTTCGTTGACGCCGACGGGGCAATCGGCCTTGACCCGTGCGCCAAAGTCGATGGCGGCGCGGTTGGCCTCGTCGGTCAGCGCGTCGCCAAACCGCACCAGCAGGGCCTGGTCGCCAATCGGCACAATCATTGGGCGCGGAATTGCGGAATCAACCATCAAGCGCGGCCCCATCTCGAGAATAAGCAATGGCGGGTAGGGAGGGATTCGAACCCCCGGAACGCTTGCACGTTCGCCGGTTTTCAAGACCGGAGCAATCAACCGCTCTGCCACCTACCCGTGGCCCTGCCTTTAGCTTTTCAGCCCTGCCCTGTCCAGCCTGTACGGCTCAGTTATGGGATCAGGAGCGTTGATCCGCTGGTGCCGCGGCTGGTCAGGGTTTCGTGTGCCAGCGCAACATCCTTGAGTGCAAAGCGCTGACCAATCATGGGCCTTATCCAACCGGCACTCAGGGCCTCAAACAGCGCCTTTGCTCCGGCCAGCAACGCCTCGCGCGTAGAATAGTAGCTCGCGGTCGTCGGGCGCGTGACATAGAGCGAACCCTTGCGCGAGAGCACACCGAGGTCTGGGATGCTGACTGTTCCAGTGGCATTGCCAAAGCTGACCATCAGGCCGCGCGGGCGCAGGCAATCCAGTGAACCCTCGAAGGTATCCTTGCCGACGCCATCGTAAACAACGTCGACGCCCTTGCCGCCCGTTATATCGCGCACCCGCGCCACGAAATCTTCGGCGCGATAGTTGATGACGTGATCGCAGCCATTTGTCGTGGCGAGTGCCAGCTTATCCGGGGAACCGGCCGTGCCTATCACGGTCGCGCCCAAAGCCTTGCCCCACTGCGTGAGCAACTGTCCGGTGCCGCCTGCGGCCGCCTGCACCAAGATGGTGTCTCCGGGCTTAATTTCGGCCGTCCAGTGCAGCAGGTAGTGTGCGGTCAACCCCTTGAGCATGATTGCGGCCGCCGTTTCATAGGAAACGTTATCTGGCAATCGGACGGCCTTCGCTGCGGGCAACAGGCGCTCTTCGGCATAGCCTCCGACGGCGCCTTGATAGGCGACACGGTCACCGAAAGCAAAGCCGGTGACGTCGGCCCCTATCGCAATCACCTCGCCCGCCCCTTCAGAGCCCGGCACCAGAGGCAATGGCAAAGGATACAGGCCGGTCCGGTGGTACACATCAATGAAGTTGAGGCCAATAGCGTGCTGACGGATCAGCAATTCACCGGGACCGGGCGCGGGTAGCGCCCGGTCTTCATAGCTCAAAACGTCTCGTCCGCCATAGGCGCGGATGACAACCGCCTTGCTCACTTCTTCACGCGCGGCGCGGACTTGGGGCGCGATTGTGCCTTGGACGCAGGCGTGCTCTTGGGCTTTGGCGCCGCCGCCTTTGCGGCCGCCGCCGGCGCGGCAACCGCCGCGCGGCCGGAGAGACTGGCCGCTGCTTCACCGCGAACCTTGCTCATGGCGTTCTCTTTGCGCTGCCGGGCCAGGATGTTGATAGCCTCGACCAGAACGGAAAAGCCCATTGCCGCATAAATGTAGCCCTTGGGAATGTGGAAACCGAGGCCATCGGCAACCAGCGAAACGCCAATCAGCAGCAGGAAGGCGAGAGCCAGCATCTTGGTGGTGGGATGGCGGGCGATGAAGCCTGCGATGGGGCCCGAGGCGACATACATGAAACCCACTGCCACGATGACGGCGGCAATCATGACTTCGACATGCTCGGCCATGCCGATGGCGGTCACGATCGAGTCAACAGAGAACACCAGATCGATCGCAATGATCTGCGCGATGATGGCGGAGAATGAAGCCTTTGCTGCCTCCTTGATGCCTACCTCATGCGGTTCTTCGACCGCGGCATGCATTTCGTGGGTCGCCTTGTAGACAAGGAAGACGCCACCGGCGATCAGGATCAGATCGCGCCACGATGGGTGGAAGCCGTAAAGATCGAATACCGGCTCCTTTAGCCCGATGATCCAGCCGAGCACCAGCAGCAGCGCGATGCGGAAAATCAGTGCCAGCGCCAGCCCCAGCTTACGGGCCCGGTCCGCCTCCGCCTTGGGCAGCCGCGAGACCAACACTGAAATGAAGACGATGTTGTCGATGCCGAGCACGATTTCCATGACGGTCAACGTTCCGAAGGCCAGCCAGACGGTGGGATCGGACAACAACTCAAGCATTATGGCATCTCCATATTCGGAACGGGGCGCGGCGGCCGGGATGAACCGCTATATCTAGTGAGATGAGCGGGAAAGAGAAGACACTAACAAGTGTTTTTCCCGTGGATGAGTTTTCTAAAACTGTGCCGCTTGGCCGCATGAACGGGTTGTTCGATCGCTGGCACCGTGTTTCCGGCAATGTTACCCTGCTTTTCGTCCAGAACAGGAACTGCTCAGCATGGAATCTTTTGCGCCTATTCCCGCCTTGATCGGCGGTGCCCTTATCGGGCTGGCGACGGCCGTCCTTTGGCTCGGCAATGGTCGCATCGCCGGGATATCGGGCATCTTCGGGCAGCTTTTGCCTCCTGCCCGCACTGTGGTGTGGCGCGTGCTTTTCCTGCTGGCATTGATCATCTCGGCATGGGGCGCATCCTATCTTGCGTCTGGGCTCGGCATTGGCGGGCCCGGCGGTGCGGCCGCCCATTTGGCCGCCCCGCCCGCGTCATTCGGCATTCCCGCGCCAGTCTGGATTGCAGTCTCGGGCCTTCTGATAGGGTTTGGAACCAAGGTCGGCAACGGGTGCACTTCGGGCCACGGCGTTTGTGGGCTGGCCAGGTTATCGAAACGATCGTTCGTCGCGGTCGGCGTCTTTTTCGGGGTTGCCATCCTGACCGTGACGTTAACTGGAATTGTTTGAGATGAAGAACAATCTCTCCATGCCCTATCTGCTCACCGCTATTGTAAGCGGCTCGCTCTTCGGTGCCGGGCTTTATGTGTCGCAGATGATAGACCCGCTTAAGGTTTTGAGGTTCCTCGATTTCACTGCGATCCCGACCGGCGGCTGGGACCCGAGCCTGGCTTTCGTGATCGGGCACGCGATCCTGGTAATGTTTGCTGCAGTGCAGATTGGCAAACGCCGCAACAAACCAGCTTTCGACAGCCAGTTCCACGAGCCTGAGTACAAGAAGATCGATCTGCCACTGGTTGGCGGGGCGGCGCTTTTCGGCCTTGGCTGGGGCATGTCGGGCATCTGTCCGGGCCCGGCCATCGCCCTGGTTGGCTTTCTGCCCGACAATCTCTGGCTTTTCCTCATTGCGTTGTTCGCCGGGTCCTATGCAGGATCTTTGGTTATACCGAGCGGTCATGACCGGCGCTTGGCTCAGGCAGCAGCAAAATGAGGGAAATCTTGCACTGCGATATTGCCGTGGTCGGTGGAGGGCTTGCGGGCCTTGCTGCAACGCTCAGTGCCGTTCGAACGGGCCGTTCAGTCGTTCATGTCGCTCCCAAGACGCCGCCGGACCTGCGTACCTCCGCCCTGATGATGCCGACGGTTGCCTATATGCAGCAGGCGCAACTGATTGGTGAGGCCGGTGAGGTGGGCGTTCCGCTGACGCAGATCCGCATCATCGATGCCACACGCCGGCTGATCCGCGCGCCTGAAACCCTGTTTGACAGCGCTGAGGCCGGGCTGCCTGAATTTGGCTGGAACTTTGCCAACGCCAAACTCAATGCTGCATTTGCCGCGACATTGGCGGGGCACGAAAACCTGACCACCATAGAAACGACGCTGGCCTCGCTCGATCTTGAAGGTAATGCCGCCACTCTCACCCTCGGAAATGGACGGAGAGTGGTGGCAAATCTGCTCGTCGGCGCGGATGGGAAGAAGTCGCTGGTCCGGGACGAAACCGGCGTTCGGACACGCGAAACTGCGCTTGAAGAAGCGGCCCTCGTCTGCGACCTGACGCTCGATCGCGCTCTTGGCGGAACATCAGTCGAGTTCCACTATGACCGTGGGCCCTTCACGCTGGTGCCCGCCGGAGGCAATAAGGCCAATCTTGTCTGGATCGATGATCGCAGCGTGCTGGTGGCCGCCCGCGATTCCGGCACCGACGGGTTACGTGCCGCAATTCAGGCCAAGTCGCAGAACCTGTTCGGGTCCATAGGCATCACAACCCCAGCATTTGTGTTTCCGCTATCAACCCTTTCTGTAGATCGGGCTGGGATCGGCAATGTCGTGCTTGTTGGGGAGGCCGCTCATGCCTTCCCACCAATCGGCGCGCAGGGGCTCAACCTCGGGCTGCGGGACGTCGCCGACCTCGAACTGGCGCTTGAGGCCACCAGGCATGGCACGGGCAACTGGGCGGGCGATGTTGCCGCCGACTATGCGCGCCGACGCGCGTCCGACCTGGCGCGGACGGGTGGCATGGTCGACGCGTTGTTTCGTTCTTTGCTCTCAGACTTTGTGCCCATGCAGAGCCTGCGTGCAGGCGGCCTTTGGGCCCTCAAGCTTCTCCCGCCGCTGCGCAAGCAGGCATTTCAGCTCGGGATGGGCGCGCGCTGACTCAACGCCGCAATCAAAAAGGGCGCTCCGGAAGGAGCGCCCTTTTTCTGGCTTACGCCGTAATCATTGCGGCGCAGGTGCGGGTGCCTGGCCATCGGCCGGCGGGGTTTCACCGGAATTGAGCTGCTGACGCAGTTCTTCGGCGCGATCCTGCAGAACCTGTTCCAGCGCGTTGCCGCCGGTCTGTTCCTTGCGGAATTCGTCAAAGGTCAGCGCGGCCTCGCCGTCATAAACCTTGGTGAACCCGGCCAGGTTGATCTCGATGACGAGATCCTTGTTCTGGCGGTTCTTGGCGGTCAGGGTGAGCTTTCCACCCTTCTTGAGGCTGGCGACGTAGGCCTCGTTGATCACCAGCTGCGTTGCGCAGGACTGGGGATCGCACAGCATGAATGGCACGCGGATCGGCTTGCCTCCGTCGATCTGCCAGGTCAGGCCGAACGGCAGCAGAACGCCAAGCGGAACGGCAGCAACAGCGAGAAGGCGGCTTTCCTGGCCCGGGTCGTCGCGCAGCAGGAAAGAACCGAGGAACTGGCCATTAGCCACGATAACCTGGCGCATGATGCAGGCCTTCTTGCCATCGGCAAGCGGGTCGCACACCTTGAGCCAGTTCTGTTCTGCCGGGCGGTTGGGATCGATTGTCTGATCGATCGGAACGGGGGCAGTGCCTTCTGCAGGCGGGGCGGCCTGTTCGGTCGGCGCAGCAGCACCATCAGCCGGCGGCGTAGTCTCCTGGGCATAGGCGCCGAATGTCGGCAGCATCAGCGCGCTAATCGCGAGACCGGCGAGAGCTTTCCTGAGAATCATCGATTGTCCTTTGGCTTCTGTAGGCCACTTAAATCCAGTCGCCCTTCAAGGGGTTAATTCGGGCAATAACATGACCGACACGCCTTTGAAAACGATTATCCGGCAAGTGTTGCAGCGGAGTCGCCAGTTGCCAGCTTCGCCAGCCGGGACAGGATTGCCGCCGTGCCTTTGAGGCGGCTCTCCGGTGTCGGCCAGTTGCGAGCAAACACAAGCTTTTGGTCTGGTTTGACGCGGACCTGCTGGGTCGGATCAGACAGGAGACGAACCAGCGCAGACGTATCCGGGAACTCGTTGTTGCGGAGCGTGATGACAGCACCTTTGGGGCCAGCATCGACCTTTTCAACATTGGCCGTGCGGCACAGCGATTTGACGAGAATGATCTTGAGCAGTGCTTCGACTTCTTCGGGCAACGGGCCAAAGCGGTCGATGAGTTCTGCTCCAACAGAATCGATCTCGCGCGCGTCATTGAGATCACCCAGACGCCGATAGAGCTGCATGCGCAACTGCAGGTCGGGCACATAGTGCTCGGGGATCATCACCGGCATGCCGAGCGATATCTGCGGGCTCCATTCGTTACTGTCCTCGTAGTCCTCTTCGCCGGTTTTCAGCGATGCTACCGCCTCTTCGAGCATGGCTTGATAGAGCTCGAACCCGACTTCGCGGATATGGCCGGATTGTTCCTCGCCCAGCAGGTTCCCTGCCCCACGGATATCAAGATCGTGGCTCGCGAGCTGGAATCCTGCGCCAAGGCTTTCGAGCGATTGCAGCACACCCAGCCGGCGTTCGGCGGTGTCCGTCAACTTGCGCTGCGGCGTCACCGTGAACAGCGCATAGGCCCGGGTCTTCGACCGCCCGATGCGGCCGCGGATCTGGTAGAGCTGGGCAAGGCCAAAATTGTCAGCATGATGCACAATCAGGGTATTTGCATTGGGGATGTCGAGGCCGGACTCAACGATCGTGGTCGCCACCAGCACATCGAACTTGCCATCATAGAAATTGTTCATGATGTCATCGAGTTCACCCGGCGCCATCTGCCCGTTGGCCACAACGAACGATACTTCTGGCACCTGCTCCTTGAGGAATTCGGCAATGTCGGACTGATCCTTGATGCGCGGCACCACATAGAAAGCCTGACCGCCGCGATATTTTTCGCGCAGCAGGGCTTCCCGCACGCTCAGGGCATCAAACGGCGACACAAAGGTCCGGATGGCGAGGCGATCGATTGGCGGGCTAGCGAGCAGCGAAAGGTCGCGCACGCCGGTCAGCGCCAGTTGCAGCGTGCGCGGAATGGGCGTCGCTGTCAGTGTCAGCACGTGCACGTTGTCGCGCAGTTGCTTGAGCCGCTCCTTGTGGCCAACGCCGAAGTGCTGCTCCTCATCGACGATCAGCAGGCCCAGATCCTTGAAGGCGATGGACTTGGACAGGAGCGCGTGCGTGCCCACCACAATATCGACCTGCCCGTTGGCCAGTCCTTCCTTGGTCGCTTTCAATTCCGCTGACGTTACCAGCCGGGACGCCTGGTGGACGCGCACCGGGAGACCAGAGAAACGTTCGCGGAAGGTCTTGAAGTGCTGGCGGGCCAGAAGGGTCGTCGGCACAACGACCGCGACTTGCTTGCCTGCCATCGCCACTGCAAATGCCGCCCGTAGCGCCACTTCGGTTTTGCCAAAGCCAACATCGCCACAGACCAGCCTGTCCATTACCCGGCCCGACGTCAGGTCTTCGAACACGGCTTCAATGGCCGTCATCTGATCTTCGGTTTCCTCATATGGGAACCGGGCCGCGAATTCTTCGTATGCGCCGCTGGGCAAATCGATGGGTTCGGCCTTGGACAAAAGCCGGGCTGCAGCAATCTTGATCAGCTGTTCCGCCATATCGCGGATGCGCTTCTTGAGCTTGGCCTTCTTGGCCTGCCATGCGCCGCCGCCAAGCCTGTCGAGTTCGACACCCGTTGCATCCGAGCCATAGCGCGAGAGCAGTTCAATGTTCTCGACCGGCAGGTACAGCTTGGAATTCTGCGCATAGTCGATTTCGACGCAGTCGTGCGGGGCGCCGCCCGCCTCGATGGCGCGCAGGCCGACAAAGCGCCCGATACCGTGGTCGACATGCACCACAAGATCGCCTGCTGCGAGGCTGGTGGCCTCGGTCAATGCATCGCTGGCTTTCTTGCGACGCTGCGGCCGCAACAGACGCTCGCCAAGAATATCCTGTTCGGAGAGAACAACCAGCTTGCTGGTCTCAAATCCGCTCTCAAGTCCGATCACCACCAGCGCGGTCGTTGCGGCCGAAGTGGTTTCGGCATCACGCCAGTTTTCGGCAAGGCGGGGATTCTTCAGGCCATGGTCGTGCAGCACCTGCGCCATGCGATCCCGCGAGCCTTCGGACCAGCAGGCGATGACCGTGTGGCGCCCGGCCCGGCCCTCGGCCTTGAGCAGGTCAACCACGGCCTCGAAAAGGTTTACATCGGGCGATTGCCGCTCGGCAGCGAAATTGTGGGCGAGCCGCCCGCCCATATCCTGAATACGAACCGAGGTGTCGGGTGATGCGAACTGGCTGAGTTGCACCACCTCGGCGCCATTGGCGAGCGCAAAAGGCTCAGCTTCCATTTCATAGAGCAGGGCCGGATCAATCGGTTTGTAGGGCGCGCCGGGCAACGCAGTCTTGGCCTGATGCGCGTCGAGACGGGCTGTGTAATAGTCTTTCACCTGCCCGCGTCGGTCGGCAAAGGCCTCCCGGGCCTGGTCGTCGAAGACGAATGGTGCGTCGCCGGTATAGTCGGCGAGAGTGCTCATCTCTTCGTAGAAAAACGGCATCCAGTGCTCTACGCCGGCAAAACGCTGCCCGGCGCTGACGGCTGTATAGAGCGGATCGTCGGCAGTGTTGCCGCCAAATGCCGCTGTGTAGTTTCGGCGGAAGCGGCGAATGCTGTCTTCGCTGAGCAGCACCTCGCTCATCGGTGTGAGAGCGATGGCCGTCAGCGTGCCGGTGGTGCGCTGGGTGTCCGCATCGAAACTGCGGATGCTCTCAAGCTGGGAACCAAAGAAATCGAAGCGCAGCGGTGCATCGCGACCAGCAGGGAAAAGGTCGATCAGGCCGCCCCGGACGGCAAACTCGCCCGACTCCCGAACCGTGGGCACGCGCAGATAGCCGTTGCTGGCCGCCCAGGCGATCAGCTTGTTGCTGTCCACCACCTGCCCGGGACGGGCCGCAAATGACATGCCGCTGACGACGGCGCGCGGCGCCAGTTTCTGAATCAGGGCATTGACCGCCGTGACGACGATGGCGCCTTTGACGGCATTTGTTGCCAGCTGCGAAAGTGCGGTCATGCGCGCAGCAATTGTCACAGCATTGGGCGAAACCCTGTCATACGGCAGGCAATCCCACGCCGGCACGGTCAGAATCGGGTGACCCGGCATCAACTGCTCAAGGATTTCCGCCATGCGCTGCAATCGCCGTCCGTCGCGTGCGACAAACACCGCGCTCACCGGTGACTCAGGCGCCGATTTCAGCCGCTCTTCGACAAGTCGCGCCAATGCGATTGGCTGCATGCCATCGGGCACATTGGTGAAAACGCGATCGGCCTTGGTCGAGAGGGTCATTTCCGTCCGGCAGTGGTTTGGCAATAGGCGATTAACACCGCCAGCATTTCGGTGTCCGTGCCCTGCGGGGGGGCTTCCTGGCCCATCACCCATTTGAGCAGGTCGGTATCTTCCTGGTCCATCAGCTTTTCCAGTCGGTCGAGGTCATGGGCGCTGAGACTGTCGATATGCGCATCGGCATAAGGCCCGAGCACCAGATCCATCTCCTTGGTGCCCCTATGCCAGGCGCGGTAGCGCAGTCGTTTGCGGCGCACTGCGATCTCTTCACCGGCGGGAACTGGGAGGGCCATTGGTTACAATCCTGCAATTTGCGCGCTTGTTTACGCGGAAAAACCGCACTTGTCAGTAACCGATACAAACAAAGAACACGCTGGTTTCGGTGGACCGGAAAATGGGCTAATGCTCAGGTTGAAAGGACCTACCCGTGTCACGACCGCCCCTGCTTGATCCGCTGTTCCGGTCGCTGCACTCGATCAAGGGTGTGGGGCCGCAATTGAGCGCCCTCCTCACCCGGTTCTTCGGTGCGCCTGAAGGTCAGGAGGCGATTGCGCTCGATATTCTGATGCACATGCCGTCGGGTATTGTCGACCGGCGCCGAATGGATGGCGTCGCCAACACCTATGTGGGGCATATTTCTACCCTCAAGTTGCATATTGACCGCCACCAGCCGCCCCCGCGCGGACGGGCATCTGTGCCGCACCGGGTGTTCGCCCACGATGACACCGGCGATATCCAGTTGGTCTTCTTCCGCGCCCAGGGCGGATGGGTCGAAAAGGCACTGCCGGTGGGTGAGGAACGCTATGTTTCCGGCACCATTGGCTTTTTCAATGGCGAAAAGCAGATCACGCACCCAGACTACGTGGTTGAACCTGAAATATTCAACACCCTGCCCCTGGTTGAGCCGGTCTATCCGCTCACCCATGGCTTAAGCTCCAAGGCGTTGGCCAAGCTGACCCGGCAAGTGGTGGAGGCCGTTCCGCATCTGCCCGAATGGATCAACCCGGAGCGGTTGTCGCAGTTCAAATGGCCGGGTTTTCCGCAAGCCATGCGCAGCGTTCACCTTCCGCAGCAACCCGCCGAGGCAGAGCTATGGGGCCCGGCCCGCATGCGGCTTGCCTATGACGAATACCTTGCCGGACAATTGGCGCTGCTGATCGTGCGCAGCCAACTGGTGGCGCCGCGCGGTCGCGAGCGGTATTTCAATGGGTTGATCACGGCGCGGGTCGAGGCCGCCCTACCCTTCGCCCTCACTGCCGGGCAGCATCAGGCGATTGCCGACATTCGTGCCGATATGGCATTGCCCAACCGCATGTCGCGGCTACTGCAGGGCGATGTGGGCTCGGGAAAAACCGTGGTTGCGTTGATGGCCATGGCCGCGATTGCCGAAAGCGGGGCGCAATCCTCGCTGATGGCACCAACCGAACTGCTGGCCAGCCAGCACTACAAGACGCTGAAACCTCTGTGCGATGCCGCCGGACTTGGCATTGCACTGCTCACCGGCAAGCAATCCGCTGCCGAGCGGCGCGGCATCCTTGCTGGAATTGCCAGTGGCGAAACTACCATTGTCGTCGGCACCCATGCCCTGTTCCAGTCGGGCGTCGCCTTTCACAACCTAGGGCTGACGGTTGTCGACGAGCAGCACCGCTTTGGCGTTCACCAGCGGCTTGCCCTTTCCGAAAAGGGTCAACACACCGATCTGCTGGTGATGACGGCCACGCCGATCCCACGCACACTCGTTCTCACACATTTCGGCGATATGGCCGTCAGTGTGCTCAAGGAGAAGCCTGCCGGGCGCAAACCGATCGATACTGCAGTCCTGCCGATCAGGGACTACGACCGCGTCGTCAGCCGCTTGCAGGCGCGCATCGCCGAAGGTGCTCAAGCCTTCTGGGTCTGCCCGCTGGTGGAGGAAAGCGAGGTCCTCGATGTCGTCTCGGCCGAGGACCGCTTTGCAGCGCTGCGGGAGGTGTTTGGCGATCAGGTGGCGCTGATCCATGGCCGGATGAGCGCTGCCGCCAAGCAGGAGGTCATGGCGCGGTTCGTCGCCAACGAAACCAAGATTCTGGTGGCCACCACGGTGATCGAAGTTGGCGTCGATGTCCCCAATGCCTCGATCATGATTATCGAGCATGCCGAGCGCTTCGGGCTGGCGCAACTGCACCAGTTGCGCGGGCGGGTGGGTCGCGGTTCGGCGCGCTCGGCGTGTCTTCTTCTATTCAAGGAACCCGCCAGCGAAACGGCGAAGGCTCGCCTTGAGGTCATCCGCACGAGCGAGGACGGGTTTCTGATTGCCGAGCGTGACCTTGAACTGCGTGGCCAGGGTGATGTTCTGGGCACCCGCCAATCGGGCATGCCGGGCTATCGGCTGGCCGTGCCGGATGTGCACCGACACCTGCTTGAATGGGCGCACGACGATGCCGTTGCAGTGATGAGCTCCAATCCGGGCCTGACCGGGACCGAAGGCGAAGCGCTGCGCACCCTGCTCTATCTTTTCCGTAAGGATCTGGCGATTCCGCTCATCCGCGCCGGTTGATCAGGTCAGGTCGAAAGCGAGTTTCTTGAGTTCGGCGAGCGGAACCTTGCTGAGAACAATCTCATGGGTCGCGAGCAGGGCAATACGCGGCGCCTTGCCCGCCTCGAACGCCTGCACAAACCTGTCCGCGTGGACGCACCAGCGATCCCCGGGCTTAAGGCCCTGAAAACCGAATTCGGGTCTGGGTGTCGACAGGTCGTTGCCCACCGACTTCGAGTACCGCAGGAACTCCGCACTCATCTCGCAACAAACGAGATGCCGCGCCGTGCCTTCTTCTCCTGCCCAGCAATGGGCGTTGCGGAAGAAGCCGGTCAACGGATCGTACGAGCACGGCGCAATGGGCTCACCGAAGACATTGCGCTCACCGTCTTCGGACAAATCGGTCACTCTACGGTTACCGATTTTGCCAGGTTGCGCGGCTGGTCCACGTCGGTACCCATGAAAACCGCCGTGTGATAGGCGAGCAATTGCACGGGAATGGTCGCCACGATCGGCGCCACGAAACTGTGTACCTTGGGCACTAGAATGACGTCCCGCACGCCTGTTCCGGCGTGCGATTTGCCCTCTCCATCAGTGACGAGAATGATCTGGCCGCCGCGCGCTGCCACTTCCTGCATGTTCGAAATGGTCTTTTCCATCAGTTCGTCCGATGGGGCGACCACGATCACTGGCATCGCCTCGTCAACCAGCGCAATCGGACCGTGCTTCAGCTCTCCGGCTGCATAGCCCTCGGCGTGAATATAAGAGATTTCCTTGAGCTTGAGCGCGCCTTCCATGGCAATGGGGAACATGGGGCCCCGTCCGAGGTAAAGCACATCCTTGGCCTTGGAGAGACGCTTGGCAATCTCGGATATCTGGCTCTCGGTGTTCAGCGCCTCCGATACCGCAGCCGGTAGATGGACAAGCGCATGCACCAGATCGCGCTCTAATTCACGGCTTATGGTACCGCGCGCTACACCTGCAGCGATGGCAAGGCTGGCCAGGGATGTCAGCTGCGCCGTCAGCGCTTTGGTTGAGGCAACGCCGATTTCGGGGCCGCACAGCGTCGGAAATGCGACGTGAGATTCACGGGCGATAGTGGATTCGGGTGAGTTCACAAGGCTGGCAATGTGCTGCCCTTGCGATGCGCAATAGCGCAGAGCGGCAAGAGTGTCGGCTGTCTCTCCTGACTGAGAAATGAACAGCGACAGGCCACCCTTCTCCAGCGGCGGCTCGCGGTAGCGGAACTCGGAGGCAACATCGACATCCACCGGCAGCCGCGCATACCGTTCGAACCAGTATTTCGCTACCGAGGCCGCAAGAAACGCCGTTCCGCAGGCCGAAATCGTCAGTCGGCTCAGGGATTTGAAATCGAACGGCAGTACCTCACGAATGGCAACTTTCTCGGCGCCCATATCCACATAATGGCTCAGGGTATGCGAGATGGTTTCGGGCTGCTCGTAGATTTCCTTGGCCATGAAATGGCGATGGTTGCCCTTGTCCACCATAAGCGCCGAGGCGTTGGAAACCAGTGTTTCACGCTGCACGACACCGTCGGTCGCATCGCGGATGGTTACGCCTTTGCTGGTCATCACCGCCCAGTCGCCATCTTCGAGATAGCTCAGTCGCGAGGTGAAAGGTGCCAGGGCCATGGCATCCGACCCCAGATACATTTCCCTGGCGCCGTAACCGATGGCCAGCGGTGCGCCACGCCGTGCCGCAATGAGCAGTTGTTCCTCGCCCTTGAACAGAAACGCCAGCGCAAAGGCGCCGCGCAATTTCTTCAGAGTTGCCGCGACGGCGAATTCCGGATCGGAGCCTTTGTCGAGTTCGCGCGTCACCCAAAGCGCCACCGATTCCGTATCGGTATCGGTCTTCGGCGAATAGCCGTCTTTGGCGAGGTCAGAGAGCAGCTCGCGGAAATTCTCGATAATGCCGTTGTGCACAACCGCAACTCGATCAGTGGCGTGCGGATGGGCATTGCGCTCGGTTGGCGCGCCATGGGTGGCCCAGCGGGTGTGGCCTATGCCGATGCGGCCGCCCAGCGGCTCGCTCGTCAGCTTGGCAGCCAGATTTCCGAGCTTGCCCTCTGCACGGCGGCGACTGATGGCACCGCCTTCCAGTGTCGCAACGCCCGCGCTGTCATAGCCCCGATATTCGAGCCGACGCAGCGCATCCACCAGCCGGCCAGCAACCGGTTCCGTCCCAATAATGCCAACGATGCCGCACATATCCGGCTCCTGTTATTTTGAAATCTTTGAATTTTTGATGGCTTTTGCGCGTTCGCGCAGCGTTTCTGCATAGCCTGGCTTGACCACCTGCTGTGCCCGCCCCAACGCCAGGGCGTCGGGCTCAACATCGCGCGTAATAACGCTGCCCGAGCCGATATAGGCGTCATTGCCGATGGTCACCGGCGCGACGAGAGATGAGTTCGAGCCGACAAACACCCGGTCCCCGATCACCGTCTGTGCCTTGTTGATGCCGTCGTAGTTGCAGGTCACCGTACCCGCCCCGATATTGGCATCGGCCCCGATGGTGGCATCCCCGATATAGGTCAGGTGGCTCACCTTCGCCCCTGGGCCGATATCCGCTTTCTTGACTTCAACGAAGTTGCCAACTTTGGCATTTTCACCCAGGTTCGCGCCCGGCCGCAGCCGCGCGAATGGGCCGACGGATACGCCCTTGCCGATATGGGCACCTTCGATATGGCTGAAAGCGTGGATGACCGCACCATCGTCAATGGTGACGCCGGGGCCAAAATAGACACTGGGCTCAATCACTACATCGCGGCCGATCCGCGTGTCCCACGAGAAGTAGACCGTGCGCGGGTCATGCAAAGTCACCCCCTGCGCCATGAAGTCCTCCCGACGCAGGTCCTGGAATGTGGCTTCGGCCTTAGCGAGCTTGACCCGGTCATCGACACCGATCACTTCGTCAGCGTCAGCAACCACATATTCGATGCGCCGCCCGTCGGCATGAGCAAGTTCCACCGCATCGGTCAGATAATACTCGCCCTTGGCGTTCTGGTTGCCGATCCTGTCGATCACGGCGCGCAGGGTTTCGGCCCTGAAGCCCATGATGCCCGAATTGCACAGGCCGATCAGCCGCTCCGTTTCGGTCGCGTCTTTGTGCTCGCGGATCGCCAGCAGACGGCCCTCGTCGGTCAAAAGGCGGCCATAGCCTGTTGGGTTGGTTGGCTCGAAACCCACCACCACGATATCAGCCCCGGCATCGAGACGGGCCGTGATCTCGCCCATCGTTGCAGCGCTCACCAGCGGGTTATCGGCATAGAGCACGACGACATTACCGGCGGCGCTTGCGTAGGCGGCGCTCGCCTGACGGACAGCGTGTCCAGTCCCCAGCCGCTCGGTCTGCCGCGCAATCACCGCACCCGGTACCGCGGCACTCACCAGCGATTCGATTTTTTCATGGTTCGGGCCGACAACCACGGCGATCGATCCAGCCCCTGCCGTTTGCGCGGTGCGTACGACATGCCCGACCATGGCCAGTCCGCCCACTTCGTGCAGCACCTTGGGCTTGGCCGAACGCATACGCGTACCCTCGCCCGCAGCCAGGATGATTGACAGCAAATCCGACATGCCCGCTTCCCCACCGCCGACCTGCGCCAGAATCGCGCCGGGTCAAATGCCCATAGTTCTTACAGAAACTTCCACGCGCCGCTCAAGTTCTGGGCGCGCCCACCTGCCTTGCACTGCAAATGGCTACAATTTTATGGCAGGAACGCGTTGGCAAACCGATAACGCGGCAAAGCAATGTTAAAGTCTTGATGTGGCCGCTTGATTCGATGCGGCGAGGCGGGGCGAACAACATGTTGCAGGCGGCGGATCAGTTTCGACCATCCGATGTGACGTTCTGGGGGGTGATCGCCCTCGTTTGCGGCGCAGTTGCGGTGCTGAGTGCCAATGTCTCTGCGGTCCTGCCCGAAGGGGTGCTGGCCGGGCTGCACAGCACGCGTATCGAAGGCGCCAACATGAGCCAGGTGCGCGCGCAATTAACGGCGCTGCAAGCCGAAACCGTCCGCCTGCGCCGCGAAGCAACTGCCCTCCAGTCGCGTTTTGCGCTCAAGGAAGAAGGCGATGGCGAGATAACCCGCCGTGTCGGCGCGCTCGAAGTCAGCATTCCCAAGCTGCTCGAAGCCTTGCCAGCCGGAGCGGAGATAGATCGGACCAACCTGACGGCCTCTATCCCAAGTGGTGCGGTTACGATCTACGATGCAGATGGCGGTTCCGTTGCTGTTACCCAGAAGCCGATGCAGATTGCGACCTCGCCGCTCGACCAGCCGCTTCCAGACCCTATTCCCAATCCGATGGCATTCGGCCTTGCGCTCGGACCTGAAGTGGCTGTCGACGCAGCCCCGGCCCAGTGGCAGGTGACTGTTGCCGGTGCCGAAGGCATGCTCAACGGTCTCGGCGCCCTGCTGGCCGATCAGTCCGAAAACTCAGCCAAGCGCATTGTTGCCGGGCCAATTGATGATCCCGATCAGGCGCAAGCGCTGTGCAACGCCATGATCGAGCGCGATGTCGAGTGCATGCTGGTGCCCTTCACCGGCAATCCGCTCTGAATGCTCATTTTGCATCCCTCGGACACGTGGCGTCATCACAGCTGATCGCAATGCCGAATTTGCGGTTGACACCTTAGGGCGACACACTATGTTCCGCCGCGAATGCAACGGTCCGGTCCTGCCCGGCCCTTCCGCCTTCATGTGCCGGTAGCTCAGTGGTAGAGCATCCGACTTTTAATCGGATGGTCGAGGGTTCGACCCCCTCCCGGCATACCATTCTTTGTTTCGCCTGTGTGTTTTCAAGCCTTTGCATACCTGCCCTGGCGGATGAGCCGACAGAGGCTAGATCTATTCATTTCGCCAGCCTTTGCAGTGGCCCTTTGTTGACTGATTGCATCTCCGCCGCTGTTTGCTGCATCACGGGGTTACGTCATGTCTACGCACCACCTGGAAGCATTTGTTGACCGTGTCCAATCGGCGTGCCGCAATGAACCGCTCTTGAGCACCCTGTTTCTCTCGGGAAGCCTGGCCAGCGGAACGGGCGATGAATTCAGCGACATCGACTTACTCTCGGTTGCCGAACCATCAGACCAACCGGCGGTGGCGGCGCGTTGGCGAGAGATTATTGAAGGACTGGAGACGATTATCTTCTGGGGTGAGCGCCAGTGGCCAGGGTTTCTGCTCAATGCCATCACCGCGGATTGGATGCGGTGCGATCTCTACATCACTTCACCCAAAGACTTTCCTGGCCGGGCACAGAACCAGCTTCGCCCTATCGTTGATATGAACAACCTCTATGCCACCCTGCCCGCCACGCTGCCGCCCCGGCAGCCGAGCGCGAAACGGCTTAGTGCTCAAATAAGCGAGGTCATCCGAATCCTGGGGTTAGCGCCGGTGGGCCTTGGCCGCGGAGAATACGTGACTTCAGTCCTCGGCGTCACAATGCTGCGGGAGCAATTGACCAACCTGATGCTCGAAGATGTCACCCGGCCGGACCTTGGTGGCATTCTGCACCTCTCCAAGCTGTTGCCTGCCGAGGATATAAAGGTGCTGGAGGAATTGCCCTACCCCGGGCCGAACCGCGACGAAATCATCGCCGCCGACATCGCCATTGCTCGAGCCTTCTTTCCACGCGCCCGCCGCCTTGCCACCCAAGTCGGCCTGGAATGGCCGGAGGCATTTGAAGCAGCCACCAAGAAACGCGTACAGTCGGTTTTCGGTCCAGATTTTGACTGGTGATGAGCACTCGTGAACCGAGCATTGGTCCGGCAAGGCGCTCCAGCACATTTTGAACCCTTAGGCGGGATGAGCTTCTAAAGCGTCACCACCAACGCACCGCGCTTCGTGGCCACGATGGTGTGCTCGTACTGCACGGTCAGAGCCCGTGGCTCGCTCACAAGCGTCCAGCCATCATCGCGATCGGAATCCATCGCCTGCCTGCCGCCGCGCGACAGAAATGGCTCGACGGTGAACACCAGTCCATCAGTGATTCTGCGGCGTTCGGAACGGTCTGGCCATGTCGGGATTGAATCCGGTTCGTCATGCAGAGAATACCCAATGCCATGGCTGGCAAGGTTCGTCAGCAGGGTGTAGCCATTGGCCTTGGCAAATTTGCCAATGGCCGTTCCCACATCGGCAAGCGGCTTGCCGGCGCTCACCGCACGGATGCCGGTCCACATTGCCTTGCGGCCGTCACGCGTCAGCCGGGCCAGCACATCCGTCACCGGTGGCACCACGATGGATGCGCCGGTGTCGGCGAAAATACCGCCTTTTTCCGCTGACACGTCGATATTGACCAGATCGCCCGCCATGATCACCCGATCCCCCGGAATGCCATGGGCCACTTCTTCATTGACGCTGATGCAGGTTGCGCCGGGGAAATTGTAGGTGACCTGTGGGGCCGACCGCGCCCCGTGTGCGGCAAGAAATCTACCACCGATCTCGTCGAGCTCGGCTGTGGTGACGCCGGGCCGGAGGGCCTGCGTCATGGCCTCCATGGCACGCGCCACAATATTGCCGATCTCCTTGAGCCGCTCCAGTTCCTCTTCGCTGGTGATGGTCATGCCTGGAAGCTGCGATAGTGGGCCAACAGGCCCTGGGTCGACGAATCGTGCGCTTCGGCTCCTGCCTTGCCTTCCACCTTGGGCAGCAGGGCCTTGGCCAGCTGCTTGCCCAGTTCCACCCCCCACTGGTCGTAGGAGTTGATGTTCCAGATTGTGCCCTGCACGAACACCTTGTGCTCATAGAGCGCAATAATCTGCCCCAGCGTCGATGGGTCCAGCTGCCGATAGAGCAGCGTGTTCGACGGGCGGTTGCCGGGAAACACCTTGTGCGGCGCCAGTTCCTTGATCCGGGCTTTGCTGAGGCCCTGTCCCTTGAGCTCTGCGATGACCTCGTCTTCGGTTTTGCCCAGCATCAGGGCTTCCGATTGTGCGAAGCAATTGGCCAGCAACTTGTCATGGTGCGGCGGCAGACTCTCATGCGGCAATGCCGCCGCCAGAAAGTCGCACGGGATGATGTCGGTACCCTGATGAATCAACTGATAGAAAGCGTGCTGGCCGTTGGTGCCCGGTTCGCCCCAGATGATGGGGCCCGTCGACCAATTCACCGATTTCCCGTTGAGCGTGACGCCCTTGCCGTTGCTCTCCATGTCGAGCTGCTGCAGGTATGCCGAAAGTCGGCTCAGGCGCTGGTCATAGGGCAGCACGGCATGGGTCGAGAACCCCCAGGCGTTGCGATACCAGACGCCGAGCAGGGCCAGAATCACCGGCAAGTTCTGTTCGAGCGGTGTTTCGAGGAAGTGCTTGTCCATCTTGGCCGCACCGGCCAGGAACTGGCTGAAATTGTCGAACCCGATAGCGAGGGCAACCGGCAGGCCGATCGCGGACCACACCGAGTAACGGCCGCCCACCCAATCCCAGAATCCAAAAATACGGTCCTGCCGGATACCAAACTCGCCACAGGCGGCGAGGTTGGTTGAAACAGCGGCGAAATGATCGTTGACCGCCGCATCGCCCAGCGTTGCCACCAGCCAGGCCCGCGCCGAATTGGCATTGGTCATGGTCTCATCGGTGGTGAAAGTCTTGCTGGCAACGATGAACAGCGTGCGTTTTGGATCGAGGCGCTTGAGCGTATCGTGCATATGGGCGCCATCGACGTTCGAAACGTAGTGGCTGCGCAAATCGGCGCGCGTATAGGGCTCCAGCGCCAGCGTGACCATGGCGGGCCCAAGATCGGACCCGCCAATGCCAATATTGACGATATCGGTGAATTGCTCACCTGTGTGGCCGCGGATCTCGCCACTGCGGACAGCCTCGGTAAAAGCCCTGATATGGGCCAGAACGCCGCGCACATCGGGCATCACGTCCTTGCCTTCGACGGTGACGGGCCGGTCCCCCTGATAGCGCAGCGCCATATGCAGCACCGACCGGTTCTCGGTGACATTGATCGCCTCGCCCGCCCACATGCGATCGCGGCGGTCTTCCACACCGGCCTCACGGGCTAGCGCGAACAGCGCGCTCATCGCATTGCCATCGATTCGGTTCTTGGAGTAATCGAGCAAAAGATCGTCGAGACGGGCGGAAAACCGGCTGAACCGGTCCGGGTCGATGGCGAACATTTCGCGCATCGAGGTTTCTTCCAGCCGTTTGCGGTGTGGCTTGAGTGCCTGCAACGCGCCCTTGCGGCCCGGTTTTTCGCCCAACTCCACCTTCACGGAAATGGTGACCTCACCCTTGCGGCTTGATTTGGGCATTGTTTTCTCCGGCCAAAATTGCTCCGGCCATGCATAGCACTGGCCAGCGTCCAACGCGTGACAAAACAAATAATCAGAGCGGCGGCAAGTCGCCCCGGGCCCAATCGCTGCGTGTTTTTGCAGCGTAGTCAGCAAATTGTGCATGGGCGATGGCATGCCGCGCCCCAGCGACCAGCTCCTGATAATAACTCAGGTTGATCTGGGACAGGATCATGGCACCCAGAATTTCCTCAGTGCGCACAAGGTGATGCAGGTAGGCGCGCGAGAAGCGGCGGCAGTTCGGATTGGGCGATGACTCATCGAGCGGCCGCGGATCATCCTTGTGCCGCGCGTTCTTGAAGTTGATCACCCCCATGCGCGTATAGGCATGGCCATGCCGCCCGGCGCGGGTGGGGTGCACGCAGTCGAACATATCGATACCACGCTCGATGGCGCCCAGGATATCGTCGGGCTTGCCCACGCCCATCAGATAGCGCGGGCGGTCCTTCGGCAATTCTGGCGTGATATCGGACAGCACACGGAACATCACTTCCTGCGGCTCACCAACCGCGAGCCCGCCGACGGCGTAACCGTCAAAGCCGATCGATTTCAGCCCATCGGCCGAGCGTACGCGGAGGGCCGGATCATCGCCGCCCTGTACGATGCCGAACAAGGCGCGGTTGGCCTGATTGTTGAAGGCCGTCTTGGACCGATCAGCCCAGCGCAGCGAGAGTTCCATCGCTCGCTCTATCTCGGATTTTTCCGCCGGCAATGCGATGCACTCATCAAGCTGCATGATGATATCGCTGTCGAGCAGGGTCTGGATTTCGATCGACCGTTCCGGCGTCAACTCATAGGAGCTGCCGTCGATATGCGATTTGAAGGTGACGCCCTTTTCGGTGAGCTTTCGCAATTTGGCCAGCGACATCACCTGAAACCCGCCGCTATCGGTGAGGATCGGGCGGGGCCAATCCATGAAAGTATGCAGCCCACCCAGCGCAGCCACGCGCTCGGCACCTGGCCGCAGCATCAGGTGGTAAGTGTTGCCCAAAAGGATATCGGCGCCGGTCTCACGCACCTGTTCGGGATACATCGCCTTGACCGTGCCAACAGTGCCGACCGGCATAAAGGCCGGGGTGCGGATTTCGCCGCGCGGGGTATCTATTTGCCCCTGCCGGGCTGCGCCGTCCGTTGCTTGAAGGGTAAAGGTGACTTGCTTCATGCGCCCGGCTCCGCCCGGAACAACAGCGAACTGTCGCCGTAAGAATAGAACCGGTATTCGCTCTCGATGGCGTGCTTATAGGCCGCATGCATTTGCGCAAAGCCGGAAAATGCCGAAACCAGCATAAACAGGGTCGAGCGTGGCAGGTGAAAATTGGTCATCAGCATATCGACGACGCGGAACTGAAACCCCGGCGTAATGAAGATATCCGTGTCGCCGCTGAATGGGGCGAGCGCACCCGTAGCCCGCGCCGCACTTTCAAGCAGGCGCAGGCTGGTGGTTCCCACGGCCACCACACGCCCGCCAGCGGCCTTGGCTTTGGCGATGCGCGCCACCGTTTCCACGCTGATCTCGCCCCACTCTGCGTGCATCACGTGATCTTCGGTATCATCCACCTTCATGGGCAGAAATGTTCCCGCGCCTACGTGCAGCGTGACGCGCTCGAGTTGAACCCCCATCCCTGCCAGATCGGCCAGCAACTCTTCGGTGAAATGAAGGCCCGCCGTGGGCGCCGCAACTGCGCCGTCGTGACGGGCATAGACTGTCTGGTAGTCTGTCTTGTCGCGCTCTTCCAAATCGCGCTTGGCACCGATGTAAGGTGGCAAGGGCATGGCGCCGAAGGCTTTGATCGCCTCATCAAGGTAGGCGTCCGCGAGATCGAACCTCAGGGTCACCTGCCCTCCGTCCTCAACCGCCGCTACCTCTGCGCCGAGCATGTTGAGCGTGCATGCGTTGTCCGTTTCCTGCCCAAACTCAAGCCGGTCGCCCGCTTTCAGCCGCTTTGCAGGGCGTGCAAAGGCCAGCCAGGTGCTGGCATCGACGCGCTTGTGCAGATTGAAGGCAACCTGTGACCGGTGTTCGCCGCGAATGCGGGTGCCCTTCAGTTCGGCCGGCAGAACCTTGGTATCGTTGACCACCAGCACGTCGCCAGCTTTGAGGAGCATCAGCAGGTCACGCACGTGCCTGTCCGTTAGCCCCTTGCCCGGCTCGACAACAAGAAGCCGCGCACTGTCGCGCGGCTCAGCAGGATGCAGGGCGATCCGCTCGGGTGGCAGATCAAAGTCAAAGTCGTCGACTTTCATGAAGTTTCCGAACAGGTCAGCGGCCACGCGCCGCCACCTACAACGCTAAGCACGCCGCCAGTCGCCGATTGGGTGCCTTCCCAGAGCTTGACCAGCCAGATCTCGGCAACGTCGCTGTCATAGTCTTGATAGGCGTAGTGGAGTTTGAACCGCACGTGCTCGCCGTCAGCGGACAGCGGCACAATGGTCGAACGGTTGGCTTCGTGCTCGGCAATCGTTGTGTAGCTCAGGTCGCCCTGAATTTCGAACATGGCGTTTTCAGCCTCGCCGGCATCATTGAGGCTAACATCAACAAACACCGGAATTTCGAGATCGGCCGGTCCGACACAATGAAGGTCAACGGCCAGAGCGGGAGTCATCGACGCCAGAATGGCGCAGGACGCAACAAATGCTTTCATTATTCACCTTTGCAGACGACCGGCCACGCACCGCTATCGGTGATGACCAGCGTTCCGGACTGAATGGTTTCGCCCCCGTTCAATTGAGCCTTGAAGACCCGCAGGTGGGCAATATTGAGCATGAAATTGTCGTCGGTCAGATCGACGCGAAGCGTCTCCGCGTCTTCAAATGCCTGGGCAACCTGCACACCCTCCCCCGGCGCATATTCGGGGCTGGAGGCCCAGGTTTTCTTGTCGGTGGAGACAACGATGCCCGCAATCGAGAGCTTTTCGGTACTGCCTAAAAGCAGGTTCACACCGTAAGTGCCCGTATCATCAAAACATGATAGCCACTCTGTGGCCTGAGCCGGAAGGCCCAGACCACAAATCGCAGCGGCCAGCAATATGGCGCGCCGGTTGATCATCAGAGATCGGCCGCCACGCGGACGGTCAGCATCTTGTCGGGGTTCTGCACGGGTTCGCCGCGCTTGATCTTGTCGACATTTTCCATGCCTTCAACGACCTTGCCCCAGACGGTGTACTGCTTGTTCAGGAACGGAGCATCGGCAAAGCAGATGAAGAACTGCGAATTGGCGCTGTTCGGGTTCGATGCACGAGCCATGGAGGCCGTGCCGCGCACATGTGGTTCGGCGTTGAATTCCTGCTTCAGGTCAGGGTAGCTCGAACCGCCGGTGCCGGTGCCCTTGGGGCAGCCTGTCTGGGCCATGAAGCCCTCGATGACGCGGTGAAACACAATACCGTCGTAGAACTTCTCGCGTGCCAGCTTCTTGATGTGATCGACATGGCCGGGCGCCAGATCGGGCCGCATGGCAATAACCACCTGGCCCTGGGTGGTTTCAATAACGAGGGTATTTTCGGGATCGGCATAGGCCATCGGGCACTCCTGCTGCTGGAAACGGGCGGCCCCAGGCGGGGCTGCCCCAAAGGTTGATACTGGGACGCAAGACGCCCGCTTTAGTTACGATACTCGACCTTGACCGAGATCATCTTGTCCGGATCGGTCACCTGGCCGCCATTGGCTTCATCGCCAAGCTTGATCTTGTCGACAAACTCCATGCCCGAAACGACCCTGCCATAGACCGTGTACTGGCCATTGAGGAACTGGGCATCGGCGAAGGTGATGAAGAACTGGGAGTTTGCGCTATTGGGGTCCTGGGAGCGCGCAGCACCCAGAACACCACGAACGAAGGGTTCGTTGGAGAATTCGGCCGGCAGGTCGGGCAGGTCCGAACCGCCCATGCCGGTGCCCGTCGGGTCCCCGGTCTGCGCCATGAAGCCTGCGATCACGCGGTGGAAGACAATGCCATTGTAAAAGCCGCTATTGGCCAGTTCGATGGCCCGCTCGACGTGCTTGGGCGCCAGATCAGGCAACAGCTCGATATCGACTACGCCATCCTTGAGCTCGATCATCAGGTGCGGCTTGCCTTCCTGGGCAAGGCTGACCTGCGCGCCGACAAAGGCGAACAGAAGGGCAAATGCGACAAGGCCGACAACACGTTTGAAAAGTGCGCTCATGCTTTTTTCAAGGCTTTCAGAACGATGGTGGGAACGAAGGCGGAGATATCGCCGCCCATTTCAGCGATCTGGCGCACAAGTGTGGCAGAGATGTGCCTGACATGTGGGCTGGACGGCACAAAAACAGTCTGCAGATCGGGCGCCATTTGCGCATTCATCCCGACCATCTGCATTTCATAGTTGTAGTCGGTGGTGTCGCGCAGGCCGCGGATGATGAGCTTGGCCCCGTGTTCGCGGGCGGCATGCACCATCAACCCGTTGAAATCCACCACGGTGAATTCCGTCGATGTGCGCTTGCCCACTGGCTCCAGTGCTGCCTTGAGGATGGCGATGCGATCGGCGTGGACAAAGAGTGGATTCTTGGAATGATGCGTGCCCACCCCGACGATCACATGATCGACGAGCCGACAGGCCCGCTCGATGACGTCGAGATGGCCGTTGGTCAAAGGGTCAAAGGAACCGGGGTAGAACCCCACAAGTCTGGTCATGCCCACCCTCCTCCATTCCGGCAGAGCCGGACCATGTTTGACGGCCTTTTGTCATGACCGCCGCTGCAAGGCAAGCCAGAGCCCGCCCGCCATCAGGATGGCGCCTGACACACGATTGACCAACTTGATCCTGCCAGTGCTGAGCAGATGCCGCGCCCTGCCCGCGATTAAGGCATAGATCGCGTCGGTTGAACCCGCAACGATCATGAAGAACAGCCCCAGTACCATGATTTGCGGAAAGGTTGGCGCGTTGAGGTCTACGAACTGCGGCAGGAAGGCGCCAAAGAACAGCAGTGCCTTGGGGTTGGCCCAGATGACGAAGAATCCTTCAAGCACAATGGCCCAGTTGTTCCGCACCTTCACCGCCTCTGCGGTGCCCAATTTGCCCTCAGACCGCAACATCTTGAAACCCAGCCAGATAAGGTATGCGGCACCGGCCAGCTTGATCCAGTCAAACGCCCAGCCCATGAAGCTGATCAAACCCTGCAGCCCTATGGCGACGACGCCAATCATGGTGATCAGCCCGATCTGCGTGCCAAGGACGATGGCAAGTCCTGCCATGGTTCCGCGTGCGAGCGCGTTGGCGATGATGACCGTCACCGTAGGGCCGGGCACGATGGCCAGAAGGAAGCAAGCGCCCAGATATGCGGTCAGTGCTGCGGGATTAAACACAAGATGATCCATTCGGGGCTGTCAGACTTAATTGTCAAGAAAGCCTCCGCCTAAGCAAGCCGTCAAGCATGGTGCGAGACAAACCCACCCTCGAAGCAGAACGGGGATGGCTGCCCATCCCCGTTCCATTTCATTCGACAGACGTATCAACCGCCTCTGGCCCGGCAGCATCGCCGCCATCGTCGGGCTCGGAGATATGTTCGACCGAAACCACCTTCTCGCCTTCTGCGGTGTCGAGAACGATCACGCCCTGACTGCCGCGTGAGACGATGCGGATCGGCTTGTCCCCACCAACCGGCAGGCGGATCGTCTGTCCACCGTCGGTGATCAGCATAATCTGGTCCTCATCCGCCACCGGGAACGAGGCCACCAGATTGCCATTGCGCTCATTGACCGCCATGGCAACGATGCCCTTCCCGCCGCGACCGGTAATCCGATATTCATGGCTCGACGTGCGCTTGCCATAGCCATTCTCGGAGATCGTCAGGATGAACTGCTCTGCGGCGCTCATGGCGACGTAGCGATCCTGATTGAGCTCACCAGCAGGCGCTTCTTCAGGATCCTCGATCGTGTCGGCTTCCCCTTCACCGCGCACTGCACGGCTCATCTTGAGATACGCTGAGCGTTCAGCGCTGTCGGCATCGAAGTGATGGATGATGGCCATGGAAATGACCTTGTCGCCTTCGGCCAGCGAAATGCCGCGCACACCAGTCGAATCGCGGCCCTTGAACACGCGGACCTCATCGACCTGGAAACGTATGGCCTGCCCCAGGGCCGTTGTCAGCAACACATCGTCACTGGCAGAACAGGTCGCGACCTCGACAATGCCATCGCCCTCTTCAAGCTTCATGGCAATCTTGCCGTTCTGGCGCACCTCGGTGAAATCGGCCAGCGAGTTGCGTCGCACCGTGCCACGGGTGGTGGCAAACATGATGTCGAGCTTGCTCCAGTCCTCCTCGTTCTCCGGCAACGGCATGATCGAGGTAATGCGCTCACCTTCTTCGAGCGGCAGGATATTGATCAAAGCCTTTCCGCGCCCGTTTGGTGGGGCAATCGGCAGTCGCCAGACCTTGAGCTTGTAGGCGATGCCGCGGCTGGTGAAGAACAGCACCGGCGTGTGCGTCGAGGCGACGAACAGCCGGGTGACAAAATCTTCCTCTCGCGTGGACATGCCCGAGCGGCCTTTGCCGCCCCGGTTCTGGGCGCGATAGAGCGAGAGCGGAACCCGCTTGATGTACCCGGCATGCGAGACGGTGACCACCATGTCCTCGCGGGCAATCAGGTCCTCGTCGTCAAGATCGCCGAAGTTCTCCTCGATGGTGGTGAGGCGTGGCGTGGCAAATTCATCGCGCACGGCTTCGAGTTCCTCGCGCACAATCGTCAGCACGCGATCACGGGAGCGCAGGATATCGAGATAGTCGGCAATCGCTTTGCCGAGCCCATCCAGCTCGTCACCGATTTCATCACGACCCAAGGCCGTCAGGCGAGCGAGGCGGAGTTCGAGAATGGCGCGGGCCTGTTCTTCAGACAGGTTAAAAGTACCGTCGTCATTCATCTTGTGGCGCGGATCGTCGATCAGCCGGATCAGCGGCGCGACGTCTTCGGCGGGCCAATTGCGCGTCATCAACTGTTCGCGCGCCGTCGCCGGATCGGGCGCCGTGCGGATAAGGGCGATCACCTCATCAATATTGGCCACGGCAACCGCGAGGCCGACCAGGATATGGGCGCGGTCGCGGGCCTTGTTAAGCAGGAAGCGCGTGCGCCGCGCCACGACTTCCTCGCGGAACTCCACAAATGCGGAGAGAATCTCTTTGATGTTCATCAACTGCGGCTTGCCGCCGTTGAGCGCCACAAAATTGCAGCCGAACGAGGATTGCAGCGGCGTGAACCGGTAGAGCTGATTCAACACAACATCGGCCAGTGCGTCGCGCTTGAGTTCCACCACCACGCGCATGCCGGAGCGGTCGGACTCATCGCGAATATCCGAAATCCCCTCGATACGCTTCTCGCGAACCAACTCGGCGATCTTTTCGATCATCGCCGCCTTGTTCACCTGGTAAGGGATTTCGTGAATAATGAGCGCTTCACGTTCCTTGCGCACCTCTTCGACGGTCACCCGGCCGCGCATCATCACGCCGCCCCGCCCGGTCTCGTAGGCGGCCCGGATGCCGCTGCGCCCAAGGATCAAGCCAGCTGTCGGAAAGTCCGGGCCAGGCATGATCTCGAGTATCTGGTCAATCGTGGTATCGGGGTCTGCCAATACTGCGAGGCACGCGTTGATGACTTCGCCCAGGTTGTGGGACGGAATATTGGTGGCCATGCCCACTGCGATGCCGCCCGAGCCGTTGACCAGAAGGTTCGGAAACCGCGCCGGCAACACAACCGGTTCGCGTTCGGAGGCGTCGTAGTTGTCCTTGAAGTTGACCGTATCCTTGTCGAGATCATCGAGCAGGGAGTTGGTGATCTTCTGCATGCGCACTTCGGTGTAGCGCATGGCCGCAGGCATATCGCCGTCCACGGAGCCGAAATTGCCCTGCCCGTCGATCAGCGTAACGCGCAGCGAAAAATCCTGCGCCATGCGAACCAACGAGAAATACACCGCGTCGTTGGAATGCGGGTGGTACTTGCCGATAACGTCACCCACCACACGGGCCGACTTGCGGTAGGGTTTGTTATATTCATAGCCCGTTTCGTGCATGGAATAGAGAATGCGCCGGTGCACGGGCTTGAGGCCGTCGCGCACGTCGGGCAGCGCACGGCTCACAATCACGCTCATGGCGTAATCAAGGTAGGATTTCCGCATTTCGTCGGCGATGAAGATCGGCACGACGTCGGACGGCATGCTTACGCCATCCTGATCTTCGGGTTTATCTGTCACTGTGCTCGTCTGAGTTTGTGGTCGTTCAAAGTGGTTTATGCGATTCCGCGCCAGCGCACCACGCTTCCGGGGATTTGCGGCCGCCTCGGGGCAATCTTCCACCGAAAAGACAAGCCGGATGCGACGCCCTGGTCCCTGGCGATGCGCCACCTGATTCGGCTGGGCGGTTGGAAGTGTTCAGAGGCAGCTTTGACCAGATTGGCTAGAAACCCGCCCCAAATGCGGCTTTTTCGCATCGTCATTCAGGATAAGGACCCGGCGCGCTGGACGAGTCAGGCACAAGGCCTTAGATATCGCGACCAATTGCGTGTCCCGCGCCGCCGGAGTCGATTCCATTGTCTGTTGGTTCTGCATTGAAACACGTTCTATTTCTGCTGTTTGTAAAACCACGTTCAATCGGCTTTGGCCTCGAGCGACTTGGGTTCATTACACTCAAGTTCCCGCGAATCGTTGCTATTGCCGTAATCCTGTTCTCCGGACTTTGCTTCAGCCAGGTCTCAAAAGTCAGTGTTGATGGCGACCTGCTGCGCGTTTTCGCCAATTCCGGGCACGAATACGATGCCTATAAGCGGCTGGCCGATACATTTGGGACGTTTGAGAACGACATATACTTGCTGGTCAGCTCGCCAAAACTGACTGACCCGGCGGTTCTTGAAACAATGCGCAGTCTTGCGTTCGACCTGGAACTCAACGACTTCGCAATCGGTACAATGTCTCCATTCACCTTGCGCAAGCCATCGGGCGATGGTGGCTCGGTGCCGGCGGTCCCGGAAGCTATGCAGACAACGGACGAGGTGGCCGCCGCCCTGCTCGACCTGCAGCAGAACGACCCGATGATGCGCAATCTGATCACGCCAGACCTGACCGGCGTGGTCATGATCATGTTCCCCAACCCGGAGAAAACAAAGGGGACCGGGACCAAGGAGATGATCAAGAGTCTGCGCGAGCTCATCGCACCTTACCAGGGCGGCGATATCAGCATCGAACTGACTGGCCCTCCGGTCTGGACCTCCGAGATGCTGAATGCGGCAATCGGCGACCAGGTGAAGTTCACTGTCTATGGTTTTGCCCTGGGAGCGTTCATTGCGTTCATCAGCCTGCGCTCATTCTTTGGCGCCGTGCTGGTATCAGCCACGCCTGCGGTCGCAGTTGTGTGGGTCATGGGCGTGGTCGTGCTTCTGTTCGGCTCATTCTCGTTCCTCACCATCATCGTGACGACACTGGTTCTGGTGATCGCCTTCGCCGAAAGTCTCTTCTTCATCTTCAACTGGATCGCCTATTGGCGCGAGGGAATGGATCCCTACAAGGCGGTCGACGCCACGGTGAAGGTCGTGGGCCCCGCCAGTGCATTGACCATGCTGACGACGCTGGTGTCTTTCGCCTCGCTGTCATTGACACCGGGCCAGGGCGTTCAGGAATTTGCCATCGCCGGAACGATTGCCTCGCTGCTCAACTTTGTCTGCCTTATGACGTTCCTGCCGCTGATCCTCAAGCTCGCGGTGCGCCTGGGCTTCAAGATTCCGCCCAAGTCCAGCTTCGTGCTCACTTCGCCGATGCGGCTATCGTGGTTCATGGCCAACAAGTTCGGGCGCCTCATGGCCATCGGCGCCATCGTGGCCACCATCACGCTGTTCATCCCCTATGCCCTGATCAAGCCCCATTTTTCGTTTGAAGATTTCATGGCCAAGGACTCCTCTGCCCTGACTGCGGCTGAAGAGATTGACCAGGGCGTGGGCGGGGTTGCCCCGCTGTATATCCGCGTGCCGCTCAAGCAAGGCGTTGCCAATGTGGGCGATGCAGACTTTGAACGGATTCGCACTGTCCACGAGATCCTTGAAGGGCAACTCGGCCAGAACAAGGTCATCTCTGCCGCTTCGTTCAAGCACTATTCGGAATCCGGTTTCTCGCGCGAAGATATCTTCAATGCCGTGGGACCGTTCTTGAAGCGGCGCTTTGTGACTGATGACGGCAAGCAGGCGCTCGTTACCGGCTTCATGCCCACCATCATCGACTCTGAAGCCCTCAAGCAGTTTGTCGACGTGACCAATGCCCAGCTTCAAGCGGCTGGGATTGAGGACGCCGAGATCGGTGGGTTCAGGATCCTGACCACGTTCGCAACCGACAATATCGTCCGTGGCCTCCAGCTCGATCTGACGATATCAGTGCTGGTGAACCTGTTCCTGATCGGTTTCGCGTTTCAATCACTGCGCGTGGCTACCGCAACGGCAATCCCGAACCTCTTCCCTGTTCTTGGAACCATGGGATACCTCTGGGTCACCGGAGCCGGTCTGCAACTGACAACCGTTCTGTCGCTGACCATCGCGTTTGGTATTGCGGTCGATGACACGACGCATTTCCTCTCCCACTACATTCATTCGCGCCGTGAAGAAGGGCGCGATCATCGTGAGGCCATCAAGCACACGATGGAACGCATCGGCGGGGCGATCGTAGCGACGACGATCATCCTGTGCGCCGGAACTGGCATCGTCGCGACGTCCGAATTGCCGCAGGTGGCGCTTTTCGGTACCCTATTTGTGATCACCCTCGGTCTGGCATTGATTGGCGATGTGTTTATCCTGCCAGCTCTGCTTCTCGCCGGGGGGCGCTTTTTTCAACCTCTTGGAGGCGTCAAGAAATGATGCAATTCGGCTCCCTGGCGCGTGCTGCCGCACTCGTTGGTCTGCTGTTTTCAGCTGGTTCCGTGGTCACTCCGGCTTTCGCCGCCAAGGCCGAGATCGAACTGCTGAAAACCTATCTCGGTGATTGGAAAGGCCGCGGCACTCTGAGCGGCGCCAACACCGAAACCGTTGTCTGCAAATTGGCGATCACGCCGGGCAATGCAGACAAGATCAACTATTCCGGCCGTTGCACCCTTGCGGGCAGCAACTTGGCGATCAACGGAACGCTGGCCTATATCGATGAAAAGGGCCGCTACGAGGCGGCCATGACATCGAACGCCACGTTCTCCGGTATTGCCGTGGGCCGCAAACAGGGCGGTGGGGTCGTTTTCAACCTTAAGGAGCGCGATACCACCGAAGGTCAGGACATGACCATTACCGCTGACATCGCCCTGATCAATGGCGCCATCAATGTGGCGTTCAACGTTGTTGACAACGCCTCGGGCGAGACCATTCGGGCCAAAGTGCCGTTCTCCAAGTAAGCCCGACGTGCGGGAATGAACAAAGGGCGGCCAACGGCCGCCCTTTTTGTGTTTCAGCATTCCGCCAAACGTCGTCCAGTCAGAACGGGATATCGTCGTCCATGCCAGATTCAAACGCGGGCGCGCTGGCGGCCGGGCGACGGCCCTCGGTGCGCGGAGCGGGAGCTCGCTCACTCGAGAACCCGCCACCGCCAGATCCGACGCCTTCGCCGTCACCGCGTCCATCGAGCATGGTGAGGTTGGAGTTGAACCCCTGCAGCACGACTTCCGTCGAGTACTGGTCAACGCCGTCCTTCTCCCATTTGCGGGTCTGCAGCTGACCCTCGATATAGACCTTTGAGCCTTTGCGCAGATACTGCTCGGCGACTTTGGTCAGGCCCTCTGAAAAGATCACCACGCGGTGCCACTCGGTTTTTTCCTTGCGCTCGCCGCTATTGCGGTCACGCCAGCTTTCCGAAGTTGCAATCCGCAGATTGACCACTTTTCCGCCATTGGGCAGCGAGCGCACTTCTGGATCGGCACCAAGATTACCAACCAGGATCACCTTATTAACACTGCCTGCCATGATCTTTCCTTCCGTAGCCAGCCCGATCCATGCCGGGCATCAATTTTCGCGCACTATAGAACGGCCGAGCGTTGACCACGCGTCGATTTCACCGATCTGCACAGAATGTCGTCTATGCACTACCATTCATATGTTCACTGAATGTTCGCATTCTTCATCCAGTCTTGCAAGGCCCTCCGGGGATAGATGATCTGTGACATCGGGGCGTTCACGTGAACCGATTGAACGGAAAATTCGTAGTCTCGCCGTATCGGGCACTTGACCAGCCCCGAATTGTTCTGCTTACGTTCTACGCTGGTCGAGCGACCGAGTCACTTGCCCTGCCCTTGCCGCAAGCCGGTGGAAAGCCTAATTAGAGGGATCATGCCGCTACTTGTGCAGAGGCATGGTCTACCCGTAGTTCCGACCTGATTTACGCGCTCTGTTCCGCAAAGCGCCCGAGCTTTGGACCCGCCCATGCCTGATACACCGAACCCCAATCGCGAAATCGTCATCCGCGGGGCCAAGGAACACAATCTCAAGTCAATCGATCTGCGCTTGCCGCGCGACAAGCTGATCGTCATGACCGGGCTGTCGGGCTCCGGAAAATCATCCCTGGCGTTCGACACCATCTATGCAGAGGGGCAGCGCCGTTATGTCGAGTCGCTGTCGGCCTATGCCCGGCAGTTCCTTGAAATGATGCAGAAGCCCGATGTCGAACAAATCGACGGGCTTTCTCCTGCCATCTCGATCGAGCAGAAGACCACCTCGCGCAATCCGCGCTCGACGGTGGGCACGGTCACCGAGATCTACGATTACCTGCGCCTCCTGTTCGCCCGTGTCGGCGTTCCCTATTCCCCCGCGACCGGCCTGCCTATTGAGAGCCAAACGGTCTCGCAGATGGTCGACAAGATACTCGACCTGCCCGAAGGGTCTCGGTTGTATCTGCTGGCCCCCATCGCCCGCGGCCGCAAGGGCGAATACAAGCGTGAGCTCAATGAGCTGATGCGTAAGGGCTTCCAGCGCGTCAAGATCGATGGCGAGTTTCACGATATCGAAGACGCCCCTGCCCTCGACAAGAAGCTCAAGCACGATATCGAGGTGGTCGTTGATCGCATCGTGACCGCCCCCGATATCGGCGGGCGGCTGGCCGAGAGCTTTGAAACGGCGTTGAAGCTTGCCGATGGGATTGCGCTAGCCGAGTTTGCCGACGAAACCGACGCCGATGGCACTCCGCGTCGCATTACCTTTTCGGAGAAATTCGCCTGCCCGGTGTCGGGCTTTACCATCGCCGAAATCGAACCGCGCCTGTTTTCATTCAACAATCCCTTCGGCGCCTGCCCGGTTTGCGATGGCCTGGGCACCGAAGCCAAGATCGATCCGAACCTGATTGTTTCCGATGCCAGCCTGTCGCTGCGCGATGGCGCGATTGTGCCGTGGAGCAAGACGTCAGCGCCTTACTATCAGCAGACGCTGAACGCCGTGACCAAGCACTACGGCGCTTCGACGGGTACGGCTTGGGAAGAGCTCAGCGAGGAGGTGCAGAATGCCGTGCTCTATGGCACCGGCAAGACCGTCATCAACTTCGTCTACGATGATGGTTTGCGCACGTACAAGACCAGCAAGCCCTTTGAAGGCGTGATCGGCAACCTTGAGCGCCGCTACAAGGAGACCGAAAGCGCGGGGATGCGGGAGGAAATCGAAAAGTACATGTCGGCCGCTCCCTGCGTGGCCTGCAATGGTTTCCGTCTCAAGCCAGAGGCGCTGTCGGTAAAGATTGGCGGGTTGCACATTGGCCAGGTCACCGACAAATCCATCCGCGCCGCCGCTGCCTGGTTCGAGGCACTCCCCGCGCAGCTGACCGATAATCAACTCAAGATCGGCGAGCGCGTGCTCAAGGAAATCCGTGAGCGTCTGGCGTTCCTCAACGACGTGGGCCTTGAATATCTGACACTGGCGCGCAATTCCGGGTCGCTGTCGGGCGGTGAAAGCCAGCGCATCCGGCTGGCCTCGCAGATCGGGTCTGGCTTGACGGGCGTGCTCTATGTGCTCGATGAACCATCCATCGGCCTTCATCAGCGCGACAACGAACGCCTGCTGGAAACTCTGCGTCGCCTCCGCGACATCGGCAATACGGTGATCGTGGTCGAACACGATGAAGACGCCATCATGTCCGCCGATTATGTGGTCGATATCGGTCCCGGTGCCGGTGTGCACGGGGGACATATCGTTGCCGAAGGCACCCCGCAGGACATCATGGACAATCCCGAGAGCCTGACAGGCAAATATCTGTCCGGGCGCATGGGCATTTCCATTCCCGCAGAACGCCGCAAGCCCTCCAAGGCCCGCAAACTTTCGCTCACGGGAGCAACGGGGAACAATCTCAAGAACGTATCGGTCGACGTGCCGCTTGGCATGTTCGTTGCCATCAGCGGCGTTTCAGGCGGTGGGAAATCCACCCTGATGATCGATACGCTCTACCAGGCAGTGTCACGTCGCCTCAACGGCGCCCGCACCAACCCGGCGCCGCATGAACACCTGACCGGCCTCGAGTTCCTCGACAAAGTCATCGATATCGACCAGAGCCCGATTGGACGGACACCTCGGTCGAATCCCGCCACCTATACCGGGGCCTTTACCCCCATGCGTGAGTGGTTTGCCGGGCTCCCCGAGGCCAAGGCGCGCGGTTACGGCCCGGGGCGCTTCTCATTCAACGTGAAGGGCGGACGCTGCGAAAAATGCGAGGGCGACGGCGTCCTCAAAATCGAGATGCACTTCCTGCCCGATGTTTACGTCACCTGCGATGTCTGCAAAGGCAAGCGCTACAATCGGGAAACTCTCGAGGTCCAGTTCAAGGGCAAATCGATCTCTGATGTGCTCGATATGACCATCGATGAGGCAGTGGATTTCTTCGCCGCCGTGCCCTCCATCCGCGAAAAATTCGCAACCCTGCAACGGGTCGGCCTCGGCTACGTCAAGGTTGGCCAGCCGGCAACGACGCTCTCCGGCGGCGAGGCACAGCGAGTCAAACTCAGCAAGGAGCTGTCCAAGCGCGCCACCGGCCGCACGCTCTACATGCTCGACGAGCCAACGACGGGGCTGCATTTCCACGATGTGGCCAAGCTGCTCGAGGTGCTGCACGAGTTGGTTGAGGGCGGGAACACCGTCGTCGTCATCGAGCATAATCTCGAGGTCATCAAGACCGCGGATTGGGTGATCGATATGGGCCCCGAAGGCGGCGACGGCGGTGGCGAGGTGGTGGGCATCGGTACGCCCGAGGATATCGCAGATAACCCGCGCTCGCACACCGGGCGCTTCCTGAAAGATGTGATGTCGCGGCGCCCGCACCAGGAAGCGGCCGAGTAGCGCGCAGAATTCGATGACGGAAATACGACGGGGCCATGCGTATCGCGCATGGCCGCAGTGCCCCGTGCGGCATGGCAGCGGGCCCCAAATCGGCCCATGCTGCAAGAGTCGTATTTCTTGAAAGGGACTGCGCAAATGTTTGTTCGTGCTGTCTGGCGCATCAAGCGCCTTGTGGACCTGCGGCAGGCTTTGCGGGAAATGGATGTACCCACCACGCGCGATGCCGACAATCTCGGCCTGAGCGGGCCGGACTTCTCCAAAATGACCCGTGGCCTGTTTGATCGATAGCGCCGCTCCATTCCCGAATGTATGCGTTGCCAGGTCAATCCTTCAGCCACTCGCGTTCGCCCAAGGTGAATTTGGCCTGAACAGAGGTATAAATTACCCTGCACTGGTTGCATGGCTCGCTTGAGCAAAATCCGGCTGCTCATGCCCTGCCGGGCGGCCTACATAGGGACTGTTCAAAAAGGAGAACACCAATGGGTATCCGTACCACGATCCGCAAATGGGCTGTCTATCAGCAGACCGTCCGGGAACTGAATTCCCTCGACAACCGTCAGCTGACCGACCTGGGCATCAACCGCTCTGAAATCCAGCGTATTGCGCGCGATCATGCCAGCACCATCTGATGGCTTGCTGACTGAAGACGACGCAAAACACCGAACACCCGTTTCTCACTGGGAAGCGGGTGTTTCACTTTCTGCAGCCCGGTTTGCCCACATAAGTTGCGCCCACTCGCAGGGCTTGCTATCCCCGCGCCATGGCAAATCCAAGCGCACTTCATCACCCCATTCACATCATTGGCGGCGGCCTTGCAGGCTCAGAAGCCGCATGGCAGGCAGCCCAGGCCGGTGCCAAAGTCGTGCTGCATGAAATGCGGCCCGATCGGATGACCGACGCACACCTGACCCACGGCCTTGCAGAGCTCGTGTGCTCAAACAGTTTCCGCTCCGACGACCACGAGCACAACGCTGTTGGCCTGCTGCATGAAGAAATGCGCCGCTGCAAGTCGCTGATCATGTCGGCCGCCGACCGTCACGCCTTGCCGGCAGGGGGTGCGCTGGCGGTGGACCGCAATGCGTTTTCAGATCTCGTCACCGAAACGCTGCACCAGCATCCTAACATAACCATCGAGCGCGGCGAAATCACCGGACTGCCACCCGCAGAATGGGCAAATGTCGTGATTGCCACCGGCCCCCTCACCTCCCCGGCGCTCGCCGAGGCGATCGGGTCAATCACCGGCGAGGATTCGCTGGCTTTTTTTGATGCGATTGCCCCGATTGTGCACAAGGACAGTATCAATTTCGATATCGTCTGGGCCCAGTCCCGATACGACAAGGCAGGCCCGGCAGGCACTGGTGCCGATTACCTGAACTGCCCGATGAACGAGGACCAGTACAATCGCTTTGTCGATGCCCTGCTGTCCGCCCCCCTGCACGAATTCAAGGACTGGGAAAAGGTGCCCTATTTCGATGGCTGCCTGCCCATCGAAGTCATGGCCGCCCGTGGCCGCGAAACGCTGCGCTTCGGCCCCATGAAACCGGTGGGGCTCACAAACCCACGCGATCCGCTGGTCAAGCCCTATGGCATTGTGCAACTGCGGCAGGACAATGCGCTGGGCACGCTCTGGAACATGGTCGGCTTCCAGACCAAGATGCGCTACGGCGTGCAGACGGAAATTTTCCGCATGATCCCCGGGCTTGAGAACGCGCAGTTTGCGCGCCTCGGCGGCCTGCACCGCAACACCTTCCTCAATTCGCCCAAGGTTTTGTCGCCCAACCTTACCCTCAAGGCCGATCCGCGCCTGCGGTTTGCCGGTCAGATCACCGGCGTCGAAGGCTACGTGGAAAGTGCCGCCATCGGGCTGGTAGCAGGTCGACTTGCCGCCGCCGATGCTTTGGGCGAGGAGATCAACACGCCTCCGGCTACGACGGCGCTTGGTGCCCTGATCAATCACATTACCGGCGGCCATGTGGAGGCCGAGGCCTATAGCGGTGCGCGCAGCTTCCAGCCGATGAACGTCAACTTCGGGCTGTTCCCCGAGGTCAGCATCTCCAAACCCGAAGGGGTGTCGCGCTGGCGCGGCAACGACAAAACCATGGCCAAGCGCAAGGCCATCACCTCTCGCGCACTGGCCGATCTGACCGCCTGGGCCTGATTTCTAGCTGTTGCGCCAGACCCACAAGGCCATGGCACCGATCTTGCGCCAGTCGGCCTGCTCGGGCACCGGCATAAAAGGCATTGCATTGTGCTTTGCGACCTGCCGCAAGGCCGTGCGCAGCACCGGCAACGGCGCAAACGCCGACCGCAGGGCCTTTGGCAGGCGGCCAATAGCTACCTCAGCCCTATCGAGATGGTCCTTGGCCATATCGCAGAGTTGGGCTTGCGCTGCCAGCATGCCCTCGCTGGCAATCCGCGCAAACACCTCCTGCTCGCTGACACCATTGGCCGCCAGCAGTGCCCAGGGCAGGAAAATGCGCCCCCGCGCCGCATTGAACCCGAATGCGCGGAGGTGGCCGATCAGTGCATGCGCGACGCCGAGATGCCCGGCTGCATCGCCATCTTCCACCACAGCATCGCCATTCAGCATCATGGCGATGAACTGGTAGAACACCGCAACAGTCTCACCCGCATAACCTTCAAATGTCTGCACATCGGGCATGGGGTCGTCATAAAGATCAAACCGGCGCGCCGCGATCAGACGCAACAGGGGCACGGTAGGCAGTTTATGGCGTTCGATAGCGGCAAGCAGCGCTGCGGCAATAGGGCTGGCTCGCACCGCGCCATGGCCCTGCCCCTTGATGGCATCCACCCACCATTGCAGGCGTATTTCCCCAGGCGCAGGCTCCTTCGCGCGCTCTCGAACCGAAGCGACTTCGGCGTTGAAGGCATAGAGCGCCTGAGCATCCGCCCGAATTGTCTCAGGCAGAAACAAGGTTGCGAAATAGCGGTCGCGGTCCGCGCGGCGCAACGCTTCGGCAACGTGATCGGCCGTCACCGGCGGCCCCGTTCCACGGCGATGAATGCGCCGGCCACGGCGCGTTTCTCGGCCATCACGACGTTGTAGTTGCTCACCGCCGGCGCTGTTGCGGTTGCCTCGATGCTGATGCCACGATCCCGAAATGCCTGCCGGATAGCCGGGTCAAGTGCGGCAATATCATCGCCGAGCCCGATCAGCAGCACGTCGACCTGCCCCTCACACTCAAGCACCAATGAAAGCGCGTCGAGCGTCACCTCTCCCGACCGCGTCACCGGCCATGCGTGCATACCGGTCGGCAGGCATAGCAGCGAACCGCGGTGCGACATGCCCGCAAAGCGGTATCCACCGTTGCCATAGGCATCGATGATCACTTGGTAGGGATAGTGTCCCGTGTCGCTCATGCGGCGGCCTTAGACCGCCGCACCATCGGCGCGTTTGTCTCCGGCAGCAACCTCTGGCGCATCGGCCCGCGATTTAAGCCCGAAGAAGATCAGAATCGGGCCGCCGACGATGATCGAGGAATAGGTACCCACGAACACGCCGAACGTCATGGCGATAACAAAGCCGCGGATTGCTTCGCCACCGAACAGCACCAGCGGAATCAGCGCCAGGAAGATCGTGAACGCGGTCAGCGAGGTACGGGTCAGCGTCGAGTTGATCGACAGGTTGATCAACTCGGGCAACGGCATCTTCTTGTATTTGCGCAGATTTTCGCGAATACGGTCCGAGATCACCACCGTTTCGTTCAAAGACAGACCCACCAATGTCAGCACCGCAGCAATGGAACTGAGGTTGAACTCCAGTCCGGTGATCGAATAGAGCCCGATCACCATGATCACGTCGTGCGTTGTGGTGGTAATCGCCGCCAGGGCGAACTGCCATTCAAAACGGAACCAGACATAGATCAGGATCGCAATCATCGAAACGATCACTGCGATGGCGCCGGACCAGGCCAGCTCACCTGAAACCGAGCCCGAAATGCTCTCGGTGCGTCGCACTTCATACTTGTCGTCGGCCAGCGCAGCACGCACCTTCTGGATGGCCTCCTGCTGCGCCGCGTCTCCGCCAGGCTGGGTCTGGATGCGGATCAGAAGATCTTCGGGCGTACCGAAGCTTTGCACCTGAACTTCGCCAAGGCCAAGCGGCGCCAGGTCTTCGCGGACCTTGGCCGGGTCCGCGGGGGCACCGATGTGCTGCACCTCAATAGCCGAGCCACCGATGAAGTCGATGCCCAGGTTGAATCCCTTGGTGAAGGCCGAACCGATGGAAATCAGCGACATTACGATCGAGAAGATAATCACGTAACGCGAGATCTTCATGAAGTTGATCTTGGTGTTGTCCGGCAGGAACCGGAACACCTGTATCTTGACTGTCTTGGGGCGCCGGGCGCGGAACCAGATGCCGACGAAGAACAGCGTCACCGTGTAGGCTGTGAACAGCGACGTCAGAATGCCGAGGGCCAAGGTGACCGCAAAGCCCTGGATCGGGCCTGAGCCGAGGAAATACAGCACAACGGCCGCAATCAGCTGGGTCAGGTGCGAGTCAATAATGGTGCCCCATGCACGGGCAAAGCCGGCATTGATCGAGGCCAGCACGGATTTGCCCGCCCTCTGCTCTTCGCGGATGCGCTCATAGATCAGCACGTTGGCGTCAACCGCCATGCCGATGGTCAGCACGATACCGGCAATGCCCGGCAGCGTCAGCGTTGCCCCAAGCAACGAAAGCGCGCCGAGGATCAGAACGATGTTCAGGATCAGCGAGATATTGGCGAACACGCCGAACAGGCCATATGCCAGCAGCATGAAGGCGACAACACCGATCGCCGCAACGATACCCGCAGTGATACCCGATTTGATCGAGTCTGCGCCAAGGCTGGCGCCAACCGAGCGTTCCTCGACAATATCGAGGCTCGCCGGCAGCGCACCGGCGCGCAGCAGAACTGCCAGATCGTTGGCGCTGGCCGTGGTGAAGTTACCCGAAATCTGCCCCGAGCCGCCGGTGATCGGCGAAATGATCTGCGGCGCCGTGATCACCTGATCATCCAGAACAATGGCAAAGCGCTGGCCGACGTTCTTGGCGGTGATTTCACCAAAAGTGATAGCGCCGCGCGTATCGAAGCGGAATGTCACCACCGGGCGCTGTGTCTGCTGATCGAAGCCAGGCTGGCTGTCCGTCAGGGATTCGCCGCCAAGCGAAACCTCTTCATAAATCAGCTCATTGCCGCCATCGGCGCTTGGCAGGATCATGGTGCCCACCGGCAACCCCTGCGCTTCGGCCTGCGCCGCGCTGAGATTGGGATAGACCATGTGGAAAGTCAGGCGTGCCGTCGTTGAAATGATGCTCTTGAGGCGGGCGGAATCGCCGTAACCCGGGACCTGCACCAAAACGCGATTGGTGCCCTGGCGCTGGATCAGCGGTTCCGTGGTACCGAGCTGGTCGATACGATTGCGGATCACTTCCATCGACTGGGCCACCAGCGAGGACATGCGGGCGTCGACCCCCTCGGGGGTCAGCGATACTGTGATCTTGCCGTCGGCCGTTTCGCCAAAAGCCAGCTCCTGCGGCCCGCCGACGGTGAACATGCCGTTGTTCACTGTGGTTTGCAGCGTCTCAAGTGCTGTTCGCGCCGCAGCCTTCTGGGTCGGGTCGGTCAGTTCGACGGTGATGGCCTCAGTGCCAGTTGTAATGATGTTGCCGATGCCATTGTCATTGGCCAAAATCTGTCGCGCATCGCGGCGCAGTTCCTTGACGCGTTCGGCAACGATGCCGTCGCGATTAACCTGCAGCAGCAGGTGCGAGCCACCCTGCAGATCAAGGCCGAGGACGATAGTCTGTTTCGGGAGCCAGCTCGGCCACGCCTCCAGCGCGTCCTTGGACAGGAAACTCGGGATCGTGAACAGAATGCCGAGCAAGGCGACAACTGTGATGATCGCGGCGCGAATGGGTGAAAACTGCATGGTCGTATCCTGGGTCCCGAGGCGGGCCTGATTGTCAGGCATGGCCTCAAATAGTGAAAAGCGTGACCGGAGGCCACGCTTTCATTGTCTTTTTCGCTTTGCCGATCAGGCCGGCTTGTTGTCGTTCACCGGTTCGCCTTTGGTGCGGACGTCGGCGATCATGGCCCGCACAAGCTTGACCTTTACGCCGGTTGCAATCTCAACTTCGAGATCTTCACCTTCCACTGCCTTGGTCACCTTACCCACAATGCCGCCTGTGGTCACCACGGTGTCTCCGCGCTTGACGGCGGCCAGCATGGCCTGCTGAGCCTTTAGGCGCTTCTGCTGCGGACGGAAAATCAGGAGCCAGAAAATCACCACCAGCAGCAGAATCGGCATCAGGGAGGTGAAGATATCCATGGCTCCCCCGGTACCGGTTGCGGTCTGCGCATAAGCGGGGGTAACGAACATATAAAGGCTCCTTGCTGTCGACCCGAAAGTCGGCTTGTCAAAACGTTGCGCGTTATCCCATATAGAGCGCGAACGGCGGCTCGGACAGGTCTGGCTGGCCGAAAATCGCGCGGACTATACAGGCGGCCCCAGGTGATTGCAAAGGCAAACCGAGTGCCCCAAAACGGCCCGGAACCGGAGCTCTCGATGACCAAAAAGGCCTCGCTGGAACTGATTGCGGCCACGCTCGTCCGCATCGCCGATGCGCTTGCCAAACCTGCCATGGCGCCCGGCGCGGGGCTCGGTGAGGCCAATGCCTATCACTGGGATGCAGGCGAGCAGCGCCTATTGCCCGTGAGCAAGGTTTCGCGCGTTCCCTTGGCGCTTTTGCAGGGCATCGACAACGTGCGCGAAATCCTGCTGCAGAACACCCTTCAATTCGCGCGCGGCCATGGTTCCAACAATGCGCTGCTCTGGGGCGCGCGCGGCATGGGCAAATCGTCACTGGTCAAGGCGGTGCACGCCCATGTCGGCGCGCTTGCCGAACCTGGCCTGCGCCGCCTGATCCTGATCGAAATCGCTCGCGAGGACATCGAATCCCTGCCCGCCCTCATGCGCGCCATCCGCGACGTCGAAGCACAGATTATCGTATTCTGCGACGACCTCAGTTTTGACGGTGACGAGACCAGTTACAAGTCGCTCAAGACCATCCTCGATGGTGGCATCGAGGGCAGACCGGACAACGTGGCGTTCTACGCCACCTCCAACCGTCGCCACCTGATGCCGCGCGACATGATCGACAACGAGCGCGCAACCGCCATCAATCCCGGCGAGGCCATCGAGGAGAAAGTATCGCTTTCCGATCGCTTCGGTCTCTGGCTCGGCTTCCACAATTGCGACCAGCCCACCTATCTTGCCATGGTCGAGAGGTATCTTGAGCATTATGGCATCGAGATGAGCGCTGAGGAGGTGCGAGCCCGTGCCGTTGAGTGGGCCGCCACGCGCGGCGCCCGCTCTGGCCGTGTTGCCATCCAACTGGTGCGCAACATCGCCGGTGAATTGGGCAAGTCGGTCTAACCCCAGAAACACCGAACCCCCGACCCATTTCTGGATCGGGGGATCAGCGTTGAGCAGTCTCTGCGTAAGACTGGCTAGCTGGCAAGCAGCGGCACCGGATCGACCGGCGTAGCGCCCTTGCGCAATTCAAAGTGAAGCTGGGGACGGCTGACCGAACCGGTCATCCCGGCAGAACCGATATTGTCGCCGCGATTGACGACGTCGCCCTTGCTTACGCTCATGCCCTTGAGATGGGCATAGGCCGAGACGTAGCCGTTGGCGTGCCGGATCAGCACCAGGTTGCCGTAGCCTTCAACACCGGAACCCACATAGATCACGGTGCCGTTTTCGGCCGCGCGTACCGATGCGCCTTCAGGCGCTTCGATATTGATGCCCGTGCCCTTGGAGCTGGCAAAGTCGGTGATCACCTTGCCGCTGACGGGCCAGCGGAACTTCTCAGCCCCCGACATCTTCGGTTCCTGCAGCGGCACAGCTGCGGGCTTGGTCGGCACCGCTGCCACTTCCACCGGCTTCTGACCGGCGGGCGTGACTGCAGTATTGGATTGCAGCAGCGCCGGGTCGGTGATGGCGGCAGTGCTCGTCGGTGCGGGTGCCTGCTGCGGCAGCGGGCTCTGGGTCGCTGCTTCAGTTACAGGCTTGGCGCCTGCCTTGGCTGCGAGCAGGTCCGGGCGCCCCGGGATAACAATCTTCTGGCCCACGAAAATCTTGTCGGGCGACGAGAAGCCGTTGGCCTGGACGATGGCCTGTGCGGTCACGTCGTAGCGACGGGCGATCGTATAGAGCGATTCACCGCTCTCGATCACGTGGACATAAGCATTGGAGGGCACGACGGCCAGGTTCGGCGTGGCGGTCTGTGCATTGCCCAGCGCGACGGCCTGGGTACCGGCCGGAACCGGGGCAAGAGATTGCGGTGCGGGCATGGCTTGCTGGCTTCCCATGGAGGATGATGACGAAAGGACGGGCAGGTTTTCACTCGAGACCGATGTCATCGGGCCCTGATTGAACTGCGCAGGCGGAAGGTTCTGGACAGGCATCATCCCGCCACCGCCAACATTGGCGGGGGGAATGAACTGGCCGGTAGCCACGCGTTGCGAGGAGTTCAGTGTGGTCGGCATGGGCTGGCTGAGATTGCCAGAACCATTGCCTCCGATTGACCCGGTCGTCGTAGGATCACCGAAGGCGTGAGATCCGAGGGTCGTACATCCAGAAAGGGCGATACCGGCCATTACTATGGCGGTGATCGCAGCCGTGCTTTTCAGCGCTAGGCGGGGTACGCGATTACTCATGGAACAACTCATACGCAGGTACTCAACGACCCCAACACTAGGGCGTTAAGGTAAAGATGAGTTTAAATTTGCTGCGATTTGCAGCAAATCCGCATGGGCTAGTTTGGGAAACAGTAAGGTTACCGCGCGCGACCAGAGCGCGCAGAGCCCCCTGCGCTGACCATCGCCGTCCTAAAGCTTGATTTTTCCATCCAGACGCCGCGCTGTATCGAGGTCCGTCTGCATCAGGCTCAATGGCGTGATCGTAATGGCCTTGTCGTGGTGCAGCAGATGAAAGTCGCTATCTGGATCAAGCGGCAACGGCGTTTCGGGAATCGCGATGAAGAATTTCCCGGCATTGTCACTGGGAAAATACCGCATGGGCGACACTGAAAATCGCTGGTGTGGCACAACGCGGATGTCAGTCACCTTGTCCGGTTCAGCGACCGGGAAGTTGACATTGTAGTAGGTGTGGCTGCCCGAGTGCATCCTGTGTATCTGCTGCACGACCGATGCGCCGTGGCGGCGGGCAACACTCCAGTCGGCCTCATGGCCCTTTTCATAGTCGACGGCCTGGCTCATACCGATGCCCAGTACGCCCTGCATCGCCGCTTCGCGCGCACCGGCCGCCGTGCCCGAGCAGTGGATGATATCCCCCAGGTTCTGCCCGTTGTTGACGCCGGACAGCACGATATCCGGCAAACGATCCCTGAGCAGGTATGTGCAGCCGGCGACCACGCAATCGGCCGGCGATCCGCCGCGCACAGCAAACAGCTGCGGTGCGTGCTGTATGAAGCTCAACTCATGGCCAAACGAGAAGCGGTGCCCCACCCCACTCTGGTTCCCATCGGGGGCCACCACCCAGACATCGTCGGTAAGCTCCGCCGCAATCTCGCGCATCACAGCAATGCCGGGTGCGTCGAAACCATCATCGTTGGTAATCAGGATGCGCAGTGGCTTTGTGCTCACGAACGGCCGCCGATCGACTTGAGGCCACCCATATATGGCTGCAGCACATCCGGTACTGCAATCGAGCCATCCAGCTGCTGATAGTTTTCCATCACCGCGATCAGGGCCCGTCCCACCGCCGTGCCCGAACCGTTCAAGGTGTGCACAAAGCGCGGCTTGCCATCTTCAGCGCTGCGATAGCGCGCGTCCATGCGCCGGGCCTGAAAGTCTCCGCACACCGAGCACGACGAGATTTCCCGGTAGGTATCCTGCCCCGGCAGCCACACTTCGAGATCATAGGTCTTTTGCGCGCCGAACCCGGTGTCACCGCTGCACAGTTTCATCACCCGGTAGTGCAGCCCGAGCTTGGTCAGCACCGCCTCGGCGCAAGCCAGCATCCGTTCGTGTTCATCGGCAGAAGTTTCGGCCGTGGTGATCGAAACCATCTCCACTTTGTTGAACTGGTGCTGGCGCAGCATGCCGCGCGTGTCGCGCCCGGCCGAACCGGCCTCAGAGCGGAAGCACGGTGTCAGCGCCGTCAGGCGCAGCGGCAGTTCCTTTTCATCGAGCAGGCTCTCGCGCACCAGATTGGTCAGCGGCACTTCCGCCGTCGGGATCAGCCCGAGGCGCCCGTCACCCTTGGGGACGAAGAACAAATCTTCCTCGAATTTGGGCAACTGGTTCGTACCGAACAGCGCTTCATCGCGCACCAGCAGGGGCGGTTGCACTTCGGTATAGCCATGCTCATTGGTGTGCAGATCGAGCATGAACTGCCCCAGCGCGCGCTCGAGCCGGGCCACCTGCCCCTTGAGCACCACAAAGCGCGAACCGGACAATTTGGCCGCTGCTTCGAAGTCCATCAGGCCCATGGCTTCGCCAAGCTCAAAATGCTCCTTCGGCGCAAAGCCTAGGTTCGGCTTGGCCGGTCGCGCCTTGGCAGCGGTCGCTGCCGTGCCATTGCCGCCGTAATACTCGACATTTCCGTGCTCATCCTTTCCGGGCGGCACGTCGCTGGAGAGGATATTGGGGATCACCGACAGCGCCGTGCGCAGTTCTGCCTCAACCGCGCGCTCTTCGGCCTCGCCCGAGGTAATGGTCTCCTTGAGCGTTGCCACCTCGGCCATTAGGGCTTGCGCCCGGGCTTCATCCTTCTGCGCCTTGACCTGGCCGATCAGCTTGGAGGCAGCATTGCGCTTCTCCTGCGCTTCGTTGAGCGTCACGATGATGCTGCGGCGCCGGTCATCGATGGCCAGCAGCTCCGCTGCCTTGGGCGCGAGGCCTCGGCTGGCCAGCGCTGCATCGAAAGCTTCGGGGTTGGCGCGAATGATCTTGATGTCGAACATGGCACGATCTGGCCCCAGGGGCCGGCCTCTGTATTGGGGGCTCGGCTCCGTCTCGGGGAGGCGCGTGCCCTAGTTGGATTGTTCTGCGGCTTCAGCGGCTTCCCGGGCGCGCCGCGAGCGTTCCACCCAGCGCACTGACAGGATCGAGACTTCGTAAAGAAGGTACATCGGCAGGGCAAGACCGATCTGGGAGATCGGGTCCGGCGGGGTGATGAATGCCGCTACCGCCAGAATGCCGACAATGGCATATCTCCGCCCCTTTTTCAGGTGACCCACATTGATCAGGTCGATCTGGGCCAAGAGCGTCAATACCACCGGCAGCTGGAAGCATACACCAAACGCAATGATCAGCGTTGTGGCCAGCCCCAGATATTCGCTGACGCTGACGAGCATCTTGATTTCTTCGGTCTGCATGCCAGCGAAGAAATGCAGCGCCATCGGCAGCACAGCGAAATAAACCATCGCCGCACCCATGATGAAGAACACCGGCGTAGCTACCAGATAGGGCAGAAACGCCTTGCGTTCCTTCTTGTAGAGTCCGGGCGCCACGAACATGTAGATCTGTGTGGCTATGATCGGGAAGCCGAGGAAGATGGCTCCAAACAATGACAGATTGAGCTGTGTGAAGAAGAATTCCTGCGGAGCAGTGTAGATCAGCTCAAGATCAGCCGGATTTTCGAGCGCCCGACGATAGGGCACGAGCAGGATATCGAAGATCTTGCTGGCGAACACGAAGCAGCCGATCATCAGAACGACGACTGCGACCACCGAATAAATCAGCCGCTTGCGCAGCTCGATCAGGTGGTCAAGCAACGGCGCTTCGCTACCAGCGAGTTCATCGACGTCCTGATCAGGGCCCGGAAGCTTGGCTTGTTCGGCCATGGTCTAGCCCTTCTCCGCGCGAGGTTTGGCCGGCGCTTTTTTTGCCGGGACCTTCGTTACAACCGGATCTGCTGGCTTGGGTGTTTCAGCAACCTTGGCAGGCTTTTTCGCCGCCTTGACCGTCTTCGCAGGGGGCACGGCCTCAGCCGGTGCCGGGCTCGGCTCAGCAGCCTTTTGAGCCTGAGGCTTTCTGGCCGCTGGCTTCTTTGCCGCAACAGTTGGTTCGGCATCAATGGGTGCTAGGTCGGCGCGAGCCACTGGCGCGGTCGGCACCGGCTTGGCCTTGGCGACGCGCTTGGGTTTAGCGGCCACCGATGCAACGGGTGGGGTAACGGCAGCAGCAGCGGTCGCCGCTTCCTTGGCCTGCGTCATGCCCACCGCCTTCTGGATGGAGTCATAGACACTTTCCACCTTGGGGTCGGTGGGCTTCAGCACACCGGTCGGCTGCACCGTCCCATCCTTGGACATTGCATTGAATTCCTTGGCGATTTCCGCCCCGGTCTGCTTCAATGGCTCGGTGATGGATTTGCGCAGGTCGCGCACCTGATCAAGGCCGGTGGTCTTGTTGATTTCGCGCTGGAACTCGTTGCCCATGCGCCGGACGGTGCCGATCACCTTGCCAAGCCGCTGCATCATCACCGGCAAGTCCTTCGGCCCGATCACGATCAACGCGACCACGCCAATGACGAGCATCTCCGTCCAGCCCACACCGAGCATCTGGTATTATCCCCTAACCGGCGACTATGCCGGCAAACGCCCTATCAGGCGTCCTTGCTGCGGTCGGTTTCGCGGGCGTCAACCTGATTGGCGGTCTCGACGCGTGGCGCAGGCTTGTCTTCGTCCTTCATGCCCTTCTGGAAGGCTTTGATGCCGGAGGCGACCTCGCCCATCATGCCGGAAATCTTGCCACGGCCGAAAAGCAGCACAACCACCACTGCAACGACGATGACACCCCAAATCCCTGGTGCGTGCATTTGCTTCTCCTCGCGCTCAACACTCTACATCTACCTGAAGAGATAGGTTCAAACTTGGTCAAACACAAGAACGTGTTGCGTATCAAGCGTCAGGAACACATCACGTCCCAACACGAAATCGGGACTGGAGCGTTTGCGCAGTCCGAGGGGCCTGTCGATCCCTGCCACCTGCACTTCACATATGTCCACGCCAATGGCGTCGCGCTTGGCCACAATGCGCCCGGGCACCCCCGTACCAGTCACCGCCATATCGACAACCCCAACGGGCCGGATGGCGACGATCACTTTTTGCCCGTCCGCCCGGCCCGGCGCAGGAACCGGCCCGAACGGGGTGTCGGCCATCCCATTTTGCACCACAGTGGCGATCTCGCTCAGCGGTGAGAAAAACCGTGCCGCATTCAGGTCGATGGGTGAACGGTAGATGGCAATGGCAGAATCGATCTGCGCAATGCGCCCCTTGCGCAACAGCGCGATCCGGTCGCCGAGCACCATCGCTTCCTCGGGGTCATGCGTCACTATGACCGTGGTCGCCCGCGTCTCGCGGAGTACCGCCAGCGTCTCGCTACGCACCGACTCACGAAGGCGCGCATCGAGGCTGGAGAAGGGCTCGTCGAGCATGATGATACCCGGCCGCGGAGCAATTGCCCGCGCCAGTGCCAGCCGCTGCTGCTGACCACCCGAAAGCATGTGGGGGTAGTCATTCTCGCGATCATCCAGCCCCACGCGTTTCAGCGACACACGCGCCTGCGGCAGCGCCGCTGCCCTTCCCAGCTTGCGCAGCCCGAACAACACGTTCTGCAGAACCGTCAGGTGCGGGAACAACGCAAAATCCTGGAACATCATGCCAATGCCGCGTCGATCCGGCGGCACCTGGATCGCGGGGCTCGACATCACTTCACCATTGATGCGCACGGCGCCGCCATCGACCGGCTGAATACCCGCTGCAACGCGCAGCGCCGTTGATTTGCCCGATCCGGATTCCCCGAGCAAACAAACGATCTCACCGGGGCGCAACGCCAGGTCGAACTTATCGAGCACCGGCCGTCCGCCGAGCATCACATCGACGCCCTCAAATGTCAGCGCCCCGGCAAAGCTGACGCCAGCGGTGCCACGCGGGCCCCAGTCTTCGATGAATTCATTCGTATCGGTCATGCGTCGTCCAGATCGCCTGCATCTGCGGCTTCACCCGGATCATCAGGATCGAGCGGGTCCTCGTCATCACGCAGCGGCCCGTCGAAGGGAAGCGGTATCTGCAAGGTGGGTGGCAGGCGGCTCGACAGCAAGCCGGCGCCCTTCAATTCCTCAAGCCCGGGCAGGTCCGACAGGCTCTCAAGCCCGAAATGATCGAGAAAGCCGTCTGTTGTGCCGTAGGTTACCGGTCGGCCGGGAGTCCGCCGTCGCCCGCGCATGCGCACCCAGCCCGCTTCCATCAGCAGGTCCAGCGTACCCTTCCCCGTCTGCACCCCGCGCACCTCTTCAATTTCGGCGCGGGTCGTCGGCTGGTGAAAGGCGATGATGGCCAGCGTTTCGAGCGCAGCGCGCGACAGCGCCCTGCTCTCCACCTCATCGCGTCGCAATAGGAATCCGAGGTCTTCCGCCGTGCGGAAAGCCCATTTGTCGCCGCGGCGGACGAGGTTTACACCACGCGAGGCATATCGCTCCTGCAGGGCCTCAAGCAAAGCGACGATATTGGCGCCCTCGCCCAGAAATCCGGCCATGTCGGATGGCGATAGCGGCTCCGCCGAGGCGAACAACAGCGCTTCGATCACCCGAAGGTTGCGCTCATCATTCTCGAAACGCTCACCATCCATCACCGTGATGGCGTCTTCGGCATCGTCTGCGATCTCAGATGTGTCAGCCATCGGCTACTCGTCTCCGCCAAGCTGTGTTCCGTCCTTGCGGCGGCGCAGAAACAGGGGCCCGAAGGCATTGGTCTGGCGCAGTTCTACCTGCCCCTGCCGCACCAGTTCAAGGCTTGAGGCAAAGGTCGAGGCCATGGCGGTGACCCGGTCCGCAGGCGATGCCAGATATTGGGCAAGGTAGGCATCAAGCGCCACCCATTCCATGCTTTCGCCAATCAGTCGCTGCAGGATGTCGCGGGCATCCTGGAGAGCCCAAACCGTGCGCTGCACCGGCGAGTATTCCGAAGTGATTCCTCGCTCACGCTGCGCCGCGTAGGCTTTGAGCAGGTCATAGAGACTGGCCTCCCAGAGCTGGCTACGATTGACCGTGATCGCTTCGGGCAGCCCGCGCGCATACACCTGAAAGCCCAGTCGCGGGCGATTCATCAGTTGCGTCGAGGCTTTGCGCATCGCCTCAAGCCGCTTCAGCCTGAACTGCAGCAGCGCCATCATCATCTCGCCGCTGGGCTCTTCGTCAGAAGCCGATTGCGGCACCATCAGACGGCTTTTGAGATAGGCCAGCCATGCCGCCATCACCAGATAGTCTGCGGCAATCTCAATGCGCTTTTCGCGCACTGTCTCGATAAAGCCCAGATATTGCTCGGCGAGCGCCAGTACAGATATCGATGCAAGGTCGACCTTTTGACGCCGCGCCAGATCAAGCAGCAGGTCGAGGGGCCCCTCATATCCCGCTACATCGACATAAAGCACTTCGTCGTCGGGCGCAGGCCCGGAGTCTGGTTCCAACCAGCCAAGTTGATGTTCGACCATGGGGCGTGCTCAAACCTAGGCGCCGGATACGCGCACCGGCCATTGACCCCTGCTATAGCAGATTTCGGTCCGCCGCCTCCACCAGAGCGCGCCTCTGGCGCGCTCCATCCCCATCAATCGGAGGTCTTGCTAGCCGTTGACCGGGAAGCAGTCGCCGCCGTTGGCTTTGATCGAGCCGCAGATCTGCGAGGCTTCCTGCATCGAATTCGACGGCAGCCAGACGCGGAAGAAAATTCCCTTCGATCCCAGATCGACGCGGCGGATGATCGGCTGCTGGCCATTGAACAGGCCACCAAACCGCCGCACCATCTCCGCACCGGCGGCCTGTGCTTCACCTTCGCTGCGCTGCGATGACAACTGTACATAGGCCGGGGCATTGACCACCGGAGCTGCCGCCTGCTGCGGCTGTTCTACCGGGGCCGGGTTGCCCAGAAGATCGATCTGCTGGCCACCTGTGGTTGTCGCCAGACCCGTTGCTGCCGGATCGGCAACAACAGCATTAACCGCCGATGTTGGCTGCACCGTCGGCAATGCAGCGGCCAGTGCTTCGCGGTTGACGATACGCGGGGCGGGCACCGGCGCAACCAGCGTCGGGTCGATATTGGCGGGCGTTGTGGCTGGCACTTCAGCGGTAACGGTCGTTGCAGGGGCCACCTGCGCAGCGAGCGCCCCGATCGGATCGGCAGCAGCGTCAGGTGCTGGAACACCTGTCAGAAGGTCAGAACCATCCAGCCCGGCAGCCGGCATTTCAGGGACATTGGGGCGCTCGACCGGCAGTTGCGCCGCCCCGGCCACGGCATCATCACCACTCACAATGGTGCCATCCGGGCGCACGGTGACGGTGCGGACCTTGCGGTTGGTCAACCCAGCTTCAGTTCCATCGCTTTCTACCGGTTCAGCCGCCACAACAGCTTCATCAGTGCTCTGGTCGCGCGATACCAATTGTTCGCCCTCGGCGGGCGCCACGCCATCAATCTCGTCCATCACCACCGAGCGCGGTGCCTCGGCAACCGGTTCCGTCACCTCAGGCGCCTGCTTCACTGGCGTTGCGTCGGCGGTCAGCACCGGCGCAGTGCCGTCGCCACGGCCCAGCCCCATAACCCAGTAAAGCCCAAACCCGGCCGCCAGCAGCAGAGTGCCTGCCACGGCAATGCCAATCAGCGGCTTCAGGTTGGTTGGCGCGCGCGACGCCTTGGCGGCGCGTTCAGGTTTGGCGCGGCTGTCCTGCTCAACATTGCGGATACGGCCCACTTCTGCGCCGGTCACAGCCGCTGCTGCCAGAATGGCTTCTTCTGCCGCCGCGTGCACTTCCGCATCGCTGGGACGATCCTTCAACGACGAACGGCGCGGCGCGAACTGGGCATTGAGCGGCGGCACGACCGGACTTTGCTGAGAAACGGCGGGCGACGGCGCAGGCCTTGCCGCATCGAGCCGGATGCTCGGGGCTGGTTCGCTCCGCGGCGGGGCCGACAATTCAACCCGCACCGCCTCGCCAATCAGGCTTTCGATTTCGTCAATCGGGTCCATCGGCGCGCTGGCGGCAACCGGCTTGTCGGCAGTCTTGGGGCCAAGTCCAAAGTCGGATGAGCCGAAGTCATTGAATGCAGGCTCCGAGCGCGTCGCGGCTGGCTGCGGCGCGGCCGGTACTACGCGTGCGGGCGTTGCGGTATTGATAACGCCCGGCGCAGGGCGCGCAGGCGCAATCGGGCTCGGCGCGATTGGCGTGGCACGTGCCGCAACCGGGGTCGCCACAGGGCGTACTACCGGCGTCACAGGAGCAGGCTTCAAAACGAAAGACTGCGGCGCATCACTCTGCGCAGGCTCGGTCTGCGGATGGGCGTCGAGCTCGGCCGCTATCAGGTCGGCAATTGGGTCGTGCTCGGGCTCGGCTGCGGCTACCGGCTCGGGCGCGCGCGGCTGCTCTTTCGGGCTTTCCTGGCCCGACGACCCTGCGAAAACCGGTGCCTGCAGAGCCGTCGCCTGCGGGCGCGGCGGAACATCGGGCATTGGAATGGGCGCGGACACCGGAGCAGCCGGAGCCACAGGCGCCGGATTGATAACGCCGAAGTCGAACTTGAACGGTTCAACGATAGGCGACGCTGGTTGCGGCGCGCGCGGCTGTGTGTTCAGCGACTGCGATGGTGCAAACGTAGCCGCAGGCTTGGATGCTGCGGGCGCCGGCGTAGCGAGGTGCGCAAACGCGGGCATGGGTGAAGACACGCGCGGGCGATCGTCAAACGCCGGCTCGGACTGCATGGCTGCGGGCCGGTCTTGCGATGCTATCGGCGCCGCCTGCGGGACCGGTGGAGGCGCAACCGGCTGACCAAGGTCAAGCGCCGGGCGCGACGGCTGCACAGGCTCATCCATCCCTGGTATGCGGAAACTGCCAGACGGGATCCTGACCTCGGCGCTGGGCGCCGGCGCAGATGTGACCGCCGCCACGGCCGGCTTTTCAGCCTTGGCGTCGCTCGCCATCAACCGCGCTAGTTCGGCGATCAAATCATCCGAGGATGTGTCCGCCTGCCCCGTACCCTGCTGCGGCTTCGCTGTGGTCATCGAGCAGCGCCCTTTATCTCAATATTCTGTTACCGGACACATTCCGAGCTTTGCCGTCAAGCATCACACCAATGCGCCGGAATTATGAAAGCTCGTTCGGCGCAGAGACCCCGAGGAGCGTCAGGCCATTCACCAGAACCTGACGGACAGCGTCGACCAGGGCGAGTCGAGCCATCGTCAGTTTGGGATCATCAGCGTTAACAAAGCGTAAGGACACGTCTTCTTTGCCTTTTGCCCAGAAGCCGTGGAAGGCCGCAGCCACCTCGTACAAGTAAAAGGCGATACGGTGCGGCTCATGCGCAACCGCCGCTGCAGCAATATTGCGCGGGAACTGTGCCAGCACCCGCACCAGGTCCAGCTCCGCCGGATTCGTCAGCAAAGACACATCTGCTGCCGCAAGTGATTCTGCCGAAAGATCGATTCCAGCCAGGTCCTTTTCCGCATTACGGAAGATCGAGTGCGTGCGGGCATGCGCATACTGCACATAGAACACCGGGTTGTCCCGGGTCTGTTCCTTGACCAATGCGAAGTCGAAATCCATCGCTGCATCATTGCGCCGATAGAGCAGCATGAAGCGCGTGGCATCGACGCCGACTTCTTCAACCACGTCCGCGAGCGTCACCAAATCGCCGGAGCGCTTGGACATCTTGAACGGCTCGCCGTTCTTCATCAGTCGCACCAGCTGACAGATGCGCACATCGATTTCAGCTTCACCCTTGGAAACCGCCGTCACCGCCGCCTGCAGCCGCTTGATATAGCCCGAGTGGTCGGCCCCCAGCACGTTGATCATGTGGTTGAAGCCACGCAGGTACTTGTTGCGGTGATAGGCAATGTCAGCGGCAAAATAGGTATAGTCGCCGTTCGATTTCACCAGCGCCCGGTCTGCATCATCGCCATAGTCCTTGGCGCGGAACAGGGTCTGTTCCCGGTCTTCCCAATCCTCGGGCGGCTTGCCTTTGGGTGGGTCGAGCCGCCCCTGATAGATCAGGCCTTCCGCGCGCAGCCAGGTCAGCGTCGATTCAATGTCCCCTCCCGGCCCATGTAGCGTCCGCTCGGAGAAGAAATAGTCGTGGTGCACATTGAGCTTGGCCAGATCCTCGCGGATCAAAGCCATCATGGCTTCAAGCACCCGCTCCTTGACCAGCGGCATCGCCTCGGCGTCGGGCATGTTCTTGAGGGCGTCGCCAAACTCCTCGGCCAACGCCTTGCCCACGGGCACAAGATAGTCACCAGGATAGAGTCCCGGTGGAATTTCGATGGCCTCACCTAACGCTTCGCGATAGCGCAACAATGCCGACCGGCCGAGCACATCGATCTGCCCGCCTGCATCGTTGATGTAATATTCCCGCGTAACATCATAGCCGGTGAACGTCATCAGCGTGGCCAGCGCATCGCCAAACACGGCGCCACGCGTATGGCCCACATGCATGGGGCCGGTGGGATTGGCCGAAACAAACTCGACATTGACCTTCTCGCCCTTGCCGATATCGGCCTTGCCGAAGTCCGCTCCGAGCTTGGCCACCGAACGCAGCACCTTGTGCCACACCGGGTCGCGCAGCCGGAAGTTGAGGAAGCCCGGCCCGGCGACCTCAACACTTCCCACGTCAGCGTCGACCTTAAACGCCTCGACAAGTTCTGCCGCCACGTCGCGCGGGTTCTTGCCCAGCGGCTTGGCCACCAACATGGCAGCGTTGGTTGAAAGGTCGCCATGGGCGGCATCTCGCGGCGGCTCAACCACAAGGCGCGACAACAGCTCCGCCGACAGCTCGGGATAGAGCGCCGTCAGAGCGTTGGTGATCCGTGCGGAAAAGTCGGCGAAAACGTCCATGATGGTTCCGGAATTCGGGGATTTGTGGCGGGGTTAGCGGAATTCAGGCCGAGCGTCAAACAGGCGGGCATATTCGTCTATGGCGTAGGGGTCGGTCATACCTGCCACGAAATCGCAAACCACCCGCGCCCTGCCCCGCGCCTCTGGCGCGGATTCCATGGCGGCCCGCCAGCGATCCGGCATTTGGGCGCCACCCATATAGGCGTCGAACAGCGTCCCCACGACGTCCTGGCTGCGCCGCACCGGCCCCATAACCGCTTCATTGCGGTAGACACGTTCGAACAGAAAAGCCTTCAGCCCCTTCTCGGCCGCCGCAACTGCAGGAGAAAACCCGATCAATGTCATTCCTGCCGCTCTGACATCTTCCGCGCTCGTAATTCCTTGCGCCTCAATCGCCGCCGAGCTTGCGGCAATCACATCCTCGATGCTGCGGGTGATCAGGCGGCGCTGCACTTCGTGCGCCTGCCGATTAGCCGCCAGGTCCGGCCACTGCTCCAGCACCTCCCGCACAATGGGCCCGACCAGTGGCACGTTGCGCAGGTCATCCAACCCAATCAACCTCGCGCGCAGCGCATCGTCGATGTCGTGGGCGTTGTAGGCGATATCGTCGGCAATCGCAGCCGTCTGCGCCTCAAGGCTGGCGTGGCTGGATAGCCGCAGGTCCGCAACCGCAGCAATTTCATCCAGTCCAGCCGGCAGCCCCTCTTGGGCATATTTGCCAACCGGCCGTCCCTGCGCATCGACCAGCGGACCATTGTGCTTGAGGATGCCCTCCAGCGTTTCCCATGTCAGATTCAGGCCATCATGCTCGGCATAGCGGTTCTCCAGCATGGTCACCACCCGCATGGCCTGCACATTGTGGTCGAACCCGCCCCACTCCGCCATTTTATCATGCAGCACCCGTTCCCCCGCATGCCCGAACGGGGTGTGCCCAAGGTCATGGGCCAGCGCCACAGCTTCTGCGAGATCCTCATTGAGCCCCAACGCCCGCGCCAGCGAACGCGCCATCTGCGAGACTTCCAGCGTATGGGTCAGCCGGGTGCGGAAATGCTGACCTTCGTGGTGCAGGAAAACCTGCGTCTTGTGCTGCAACCGTCGGAAAGCGGTAGAGTGGATGATGCGGTCACGGTCGCGCTGGAATTCCGAACGCGTGGGGCTCGGTCCCGTGCCAACCAACCGCCCCAGGCTCTTGGCAGGATCGGAGGCATATGGCGCAAGATCGCTCATCGGTGATGACAATACCCTTTTCATCCCGGCCCGCTGTTCTTATGTTACACGCATCGCCGCCTGGCCTTGACCCTTGCGGCTTGGGAACACTCACGATGACCGACGCCTCTCTAGCACCAAACCCCATCAGTTTGACAGACCGGGCCGCCCGCCGCATTTCGCGCATCCTGTCAAAGGAACCACAGGGCACGGTGCTGCGCATTTCCGTCTCAGGTGGCGGCTGCTCCGGCTTCCAGTACGAGTACAACCTCGTTCAGGAATCGCCGTCCGCCGACGATCTCGTGCTCAGCCGCGAGAATGCGACGGTGCTCATCGATTCCCTCAGCCAGGAATTCATGACCGGCGCTGAAATCGACTTTGCCGATGATCTGATCGGCCAGTCCTTCCAGATCAAGAACCCCAACGCCGTAGCCTCCTGCGGCTGCGGCACCAGCTTCGCGGTCGCCTGACCTTGCACCGGTGAGCGCTGGCCTCTAGCTTTCGGCCATGGCTCGGAGGATTCTGCATGCGCATCGCCACCTGGAACATCAACGGCATCAAGGCTCGGCTGCCGGTGCTTATGCAGTGGCTCGAGCAGCAGAAGCCGGACGTGGTTTGCCTTCAGGAAATCAAGACGCTCGACGACGCTTTCCCGCGCGCCGAGATCGAGGCTTTGGGCTACAATGTCGAAACGCACGGACAAAAGAGCTGGAACGGCGTTGCCATCCTCTCTCGCATTCCGTTTGACGAGGTGCATCGGGGCCTGCCCGGCGATGATGCCGACGAGCAATCCCGCCTGATCGAGGGTGTCTTCTCGGTCGAAGGCGGCGTGGTGCGGGTGTGCAATATCTACCTGCCCAACGGCAATCCAGTCGACACCGAGAAATTTCCCTACAAGCTGGGCTGGATGGAACGACTGATCAGTTTCACCGAGCAGCGCCTCGCGCTCGAAGAGCCGTTCATCCTGCTCGGTGACTTCAACCTGATTCCAACCCGTCTCGATGTCCACGATCCCGAAGCGTGGTGGGGCGACGCGCTCTATCGCCCGGAAAGCCTTGAGAAGTTTCGTGCGCTATCCCACCTTGGCCTGACTGATGCAGTGCGTTCAGTCAGTGACAAGCCTTGCTATACCTTCTGGGATTTTCAGGCCGGGGCGTGGCGGCGCGATGCCGGCATCCGCATCGACCATCTCATGCTCTCACCGCAGGCAGCGGATCGACTTGATGGTGTCACCATTCACCGCGACGTCCGTGGCTGGGACAAGCCTTCTGACCATGTCCCTGTTGAAGGCCGTTTTGCGTTCTGATTGAAACGGTTGAGCAAGATACTTCAGGCGCGACTTGATGGTTGCGCTAAGTATTTATACTTATTAATGTTTTAGAGCCCGCCGAAACGCTGCCCGAGTGACTCGGCAAGTTTGATCGCATCGGCACGCTGTTGTGGCGAGGCGACCGACATGGCGCGCACCAGCAGGTCGTTGATCCAGCCTTCATCAGGCGTTCCGATGGTCCGTTCGTGCGCTACGCTCAGCCACATCAGCCCTTCAACTGGCTGGGCTTCGATGCCGCCGCCATTGAACAACAGGATGCCAAGCTTGGCCTGCGCCGCTGGATGCCCCTTGCGCGCAGCCAGCGAATACCACCGGGCCGACTGCAGCGGATTGATGCCGAGCCCCTCCTCGGAGGCATAAAGTTCGCCCACCCGATACTGGGCATCGGCATCACCGAAATACGAGGCAGCATGCAGCAACAGCGCGTGCGAGCGCTCCTCATCGACAGGAATGCCAGCACCGGGCAACCCATCGCGATAATAGTCGCCAATCTTGACGAAGGACTGCGCCACAATGTCGGCTTCGAGAGACTTGGGCGCCGCGTCGGCATGGTCATTGGCAATCTGCGAGAAATACCCGAAGGCCTTGACCGGATCCTTCTCAACGCCTTCGCCATTTTCATACATGGTGCCCAGGCGCCACAGCGCCATCGGCTGCCCTGCATTGGCGGCATCCTCGAGGGCGGAAAGCGCATCGGCGCTGGAAACGCCGCCGCCTGCGCCATCGAGCATGTTGGCCATGTTCAGCGCAGCATCAACGGCGGTCTGCGCGGCCACGGGGAACGCGGCGGTGCAGGCCATCATGGCGCCCAGTGTGACGGAGATCAGGGTCTGTGACACCCTCGAATTCCGCATGATACGTCCTTTTACCAACCGGCTGTCTACAACGGCCAAAGCCTGGCCGGGATTTATGACCGCAATGAAGCGGCTCTCTTCACGTTTAGCCAAGCCATTCAAAGCCCCGCCCAGCAAGCGTTTGCGCTCGGCAACCTTAACGGAGGCACTTGGGGCGGAAGGTTGAATGTGGCTGGAATCGGGTGCCGGGCTCTGTCTGAACCGGCTCGCTGCAGCGCTGGTGTGGCGCGCATGCGGGAAGAACTCAAATTCAAAACGTCCAGCGTCCATGTTCCCATTCCCCCCGGATAAGCGCGATGCCAACGTCTCAATCGACGTTATTCTGGCACGCACCGGGGCGCGGACGGATTTGTGAGATAACTCTGCCAGACCTGCGAAGGTCGATATTCGCCGTCTGATAGTTTAGCCCGCCCAACCCGTCTCTCACTCGTGTTTAGGGTGAGATTGTGGCGAGTGAGGTCGCCAAAAGGTTGACGTACCGGGCATGGTGCGGGATTCGTCTGCCTTGTTGCAAAAACGTCACAACACCTGCCTAGAGCCAATGCTTGAGCCGCATAAACAGCATCGTGCCCCCGCCGATGGCAGCCAGGATTGCCACCACGACCCAGAAGGCAAAAGGATTGTCGGCAAATGGGATGCCGGCCACGTTCATGCCCAGCATACCGCTGATCACCGTCAGGGGCATGAACACCACCGTCACCGCGGCCAGCACCAGCATGGTCCGGTTCATCTGCTCGGCCCGCGTGTCAAGGATTTGCTCGTGCACCAGAACCGCCCGTTCCGAAAGCGCCTGCAATTCGTCTCCAAGCCTGGCGCTGCGGGCCGCCGCTTCGCGCAAGCGGCCACGGTCTCGAACTGAAAAGAACGATAGGTCCTCGATTTCGAGCGTGTTCAGCACGTCACGCTGCGGCCAGATCAGGCGGCGGAAGCTGATAATCGTACGCCGCAACCCGGATAGTTTCGCCCGGCTGTCGGCCATCCGCTCCGTCATCAGGGCTTCTTCGATGTCATCAAGCGCATCGCCCATGCGCTCGATCAATGGCTCCAGCCGGTCTGCTGCCCGCAGGCCGAGCCGCGCCACCAGGTCTGCCGATGTCATCGGCGCATGGTGTGTCTGCTGCCACTGGGTGATGCCGAGGAATTCCGGGATATTAAGCTCGGAGGCGATGATCACCCTGCCCTTTTCGATCAGGAGGCTCATCAACTGCCGACCGATATCGTCCGGCGAGGCGCCAGGCCGCACCACCCGCAGCACCACCATGGCCTTGTCATCGAACACGAAGCAGCGCGAGCGTACTGATGGCACCGTCAGCTGATCGGCGTTGAAGGCGCCGATCTCGTTCTTCAGCCAAACCTTGAACTCGGGCGACCGCGCATTGCCCGAAACCAGCACAAAGCCCTTTGCGGGCGCGGCAGGCGCCGGCTCGCCGTCGGGCACGCGGGTCACACCACCTTTGCCGTCAAAGCTGATGAACACCATCGGCGGCTTACTGCCTCTGGGCCGGTTGACGGTCTGATCGTCTTCGTCTCCGGCCAATTCGGCGCCCCTAGTTCAAATGCTTCAGCGCCGCGGCAATGCGGTCGCGGCGGTCAGCAGCTTCGGCACGGCGGCTCCGCTGCTCCTCGATCACTTCCTCAGGCGCCTTGGCCACAAACTGCTCGTTGCCCAGCTTCTTGTCGATGCCGGCAATTTCGCCGTCGAGCTTGGCCACGTCCTTTGACAGGCGCGCCTTTTCGGCGGCGATATCAATCACACCCGCCAGCGGCAGCGCCCAGGTGGCTTCCCCGAGGACAAACTGCGCCGAATCGCCAGGCGTCGCCGCAACTGCGGCAATGCTCTCAAGGCGCGCCAGCCGTGCAATCGAGGCCCTGTGCGTTTCAATCCGTTGCAGCGTCGTTGCATTGGCGCCGACCACCACCAGGTTGATCTTTGCACCGGCCGGCACGTTCATTTCCTGCCGCACCGAGCGGATCGAGGTGATCAGCGACAATAGCCAGCCCAGTTCAGCGTCGGCATCGGCCTTTTCGAGTCCCGTCAGGTCTGGCCATGCCGAAAGCACCAGCAGCTTCTCGCGCGCCGGGCCATCCTTGCCGGTTTCAGCCCACAACTCTTCAGTGACGAAAGGCATGAAGGGGTGCAGCAGCGCCAGGATCTGGTCGAGCACAAAAGCCGCCGTCGCCCGCGTTTCCGCCTTTGCGGCCTCGTCGTCACCAGTCAGCACGGGCTTGCTCAATTCCACAAACCAGTCGCAGAACGTGCCCCACACGAAATCGTAGGCCGAATTGGCGGCTTCGTTGAACTTGTAATCGGTGATCCCGCGCGTCACTGCGGCCACGGCACGAGCCGTTTCCCCGATGATCCACTGGTTGAGCGTCAGCTTGACCGCCTTGGGATCAAACCCATGCGTGCGGCGCGCTTCGTTCATTTCCAGGAAGCGGGCGGCATTCCAGAGCTTGGTCACAAAGTTCCGATAGCCCTCGACGCGGCTCATCGCCAGCCGCAGGTCGCGCCCCTGCGCGGCCATGGCAGCCAGCGTAAAGCGGGTCGCATCAGCGCCGTAGTCGTTGATCAGATTGAGGGGGTCGATGACGTTCCCCTTGGTCTTGCTCATCTTCTGGCCCTTTTCGTCGCGGACCAGGGCATGCACATAAACGGTGTGGAACGGTTCCTCATGCAGGAATTCGAGCCCCATCATCATCATTCGGGCCACCCAGAAGAAGATGATGTCAAAACCCGTCACCAGCACATCGGTCTGATAGTACTTAGCCAGTTCCGGGGTCTTTTCCGGCCAGCCCATGGTCGAAAACGGCCAAAGCGCCGAAGAAAACCATGTGTCGAGCACGTCTTCGTCGCGACGAAGGTCTACAGCCTTGCCGTAATGCGTGGCGGCCTCGGCCTGAGCATCCGCCTCATTGAGCGCCACAAAGCAGTGCCCGTCCGGCCCATACCAGGCCGGAATCTGATGGCCCCACCAAAGCTGGCGCGAGATGCACCAGGGTTTGATGTTCTCCATCCAGGCGTAATAGGTGTTCTCCCAGCTCTGCGGCACGAACTTGGTCCGCCCTTCGCGCACAGAAGCCAGCGCCGGCTTGGCCAGCACTTCCGCATTCACGAACCACTGGTCGGTGAGGTAGGGCTCGATGACGACCATCTTGGTCTTTTCATCGTGCGGCACCATGATCTTCTTGTCTTCGATGTGGTCAAGCACCCCGAGCGCTTCGAGATCGTCGACAATCTTCTTGCGCGCATCGAACCGGTCGAGCCCACGATAGGCCTCGGGCGCACCCTCCCAGATCCGGGCGCTGGTGGTGAAAATATTGATCTGCTCCAGCCCGGCGCGCACGCCGACTTCAAAGTCGTTGAAGTCATGCGCCGGGGTAATCTTGACCGCGCCCGAGCCGAGTTTGGGGTCGGCATAGTCGTCGGCCACAATCGGCACCCGCCGCCCGGTCAGCGGCAGGGTAACAAACTTGCCGACCAGCGGCCGGTATCGCTCGTCCTCAGGGTGCACCGCAACGCCGGTGTCGCCCAGCATGGTCTCCGGCCGGGTCGTGGCCACAACGATATAGTCGCGGGTTTCGAAGGCGGTCGCCTTGCCATCCTCGTCGAACTCAATCGGAAACTGATAGGTTACGCCATCGGCCAGCGGATAGCGCAGGTGCCACATCTTGCCGTTGACTTCGATGTTCTCGACCTCAAGGTCAGAAATCGCCGTTTCCAGCCCCGGATGCCAGTTCACCAGCCGCTTGGCGCGATAGATCAGGCCCTTCTTATGCAGCTCGACAAACACCTTGCGCACGGCCTCGGATAGGCCCTCGTCCATAGTAAAGCGCTCACGCGAGAAATCAGCCGACGCACCCAGTCGCTTGAGCTGGTTCATAATGGTGCCGCCGCTCTCGGCCTTCCATTCCCAAACCCGCTCCAGGAACTTTTCGCGGCCCATGGCGCGGCGGCCCGGCATCTGCCGTTCCATCAATTGCCGCTCCACAATCATTTGCGTGGCAATACCGGCATGATCGGTGCCCGGCTGCCAGAGCACATCCTTGCCGCGCATGCGTTCGAAGCGGATCAGGATGTCCTGGATGGTGTTGTTGAGCGCGTGCCCGATATGCAGCGATCCCGTCACATTGGGCGGCGGGATGACAATCGAAAACGTCTCGGCGCCCGGCTTGGCGCCTGCACCCGCCGCAAACGCATTGGCATCGAGCCAGGCCTGATAAATGCGGCCTTCGACCGCGCCGGGCTCATACGACTTTTCGATCATTTCACTACTCTCAACAGCAACGACCCGCCCGGGATGCGGGCGGGTCTGACTTCAACTTGGCAAAGGTCTAAGCAAAAGCGCAGGCCCGGTGTCAACAGCGGCGCGCGCCCGGCATCATTCGCCGCGTGAAATCCGGGCGATTTCCTTTTCCACCATGCGCTCGACCATGGAGGGCAGGTTTTCGTCCAGCCATTCCTTCAGCATTGGCCGCAGCATCTCGCGGATCATGGCATCGATGGTCAGGCCCGGCGATGCCACCTGCACCTGATTGAGTTTGGCAAATGTGTTGCGCACCGCTTCATTGGTGGCCGGCTCCAGCAACTGTTCAGCAATATCAGCGCTCAGGGTCGGATCGGGCATCGGGGCTGCTTCTGCCACACTGGCGCGCGGGGTGAACGTCGGCGTTGGTCGCGGAAACGGATTGCGCTCGACCTGCGGAACTACGGCCTCCTGACGGGGCGTAAAGCGGGGTTCAGGCACAGCGACAGGCTCCGGTTCGGGTTCTGGCATCGGGGCGGCCTCCAGCATAGCGCTGAAGTCCGACAAGCCGGGTTCCGGCTCGGCACGCATTTCGAACGTTGCCGAAGGCTCTGGTTCTGGCTCAAGCTCAGCGAAGGCGGCCACCACGTCTTCAACTTCGGGTTCAGCCTCTGTCTCCGCCGGTGGTTCAGGCTGCGCTCCAATTTCGCCTTCAAACGAAATATCATCGGGATCGACAAAATCGATCGGCGCCTCTACCTCCTTGGGCTGGGCGTTTTTCATAAATTCATCAAAGCTGAATGGGGCCACGGTCTCGGCCACGGGTTCGGCTTCGGGTTCTGCAGGCACAATCTGCTCGGGCGACAGCGCCAATGGCTCCAGATCGTCCTCAGCGCCATCAGGCAATGCATCCCAACTGATCGGCTGTGCGGCCGACACCGCGACTGGTTCAGGTGTGACCGGTGTTGGCACGGGTATGGGACGCGGCGCCACGGTTGCTGCGGCTATCGGCCTTTTCGGCGCAACGGCACCGGCGTCGTCATCAGCAATGATCTGCCTGATCGACGACAGAATTTCGTCCATTGACGGTTCTTTTGGCGCCGGCTTGTTCATCACTGCCTCACTTAATCACCAGTACGCGCCTTGCCCCGCCGCAAGACAACTGGCTCCAACGCTGATTCGTTAAGAACCAGTGTATAGCGTTCATTGCTTTTCAGGAACGCAAGGGCTGGTGGGTCTGGCCGTCTTCCACCAAAAGATGTGGCCGGGCGGTCGCTGCCACCCGGCCCTTTGGATCAACCCCGGCTCAGCGCCGCTTTGCTGGTCCAGACAATATAGGCGAAAATAGCCATAGAGCCGATCACCAGCAGCGTACTGATCTGCACCAGCACTTCGCCTCTGCCCAAAATCGCCAGCGCGATACCCGGGCCGAAAGTCAGCGCACCCGCCAGCGAGGCCCAGAAGTGGATCATGGCCAATCGTGTTTTTCCCGCAGCGGGCACCACAACATAGAACAGCCCGTAGAGGGCCATGGTCACCCAGCCGATCAGGTTATTGTGGGCATGGGCGCCACCCAGCGTATGATCCTGGGAAATCGACATGTAGACGCCGAACGCCATGCCTACCAGGGCAAATAACGTTGCAAGCGCCAGAAACCAGTAGGCAATAGATTTCATTTGAGTCCCCCTCGTTTACACCGGCCAACTCTGGCGGAGGACACAACATCGCTCCGACTCAATTATGGGCCGCGCGGAGCAAGACTAGTGGAGGGTGGAATAGAAACAAGTGCAACCAATGAAAATGGCCGACGCAGGCGCTACCTGCATCGGCCATGAAAATATTCAGCCAGCGTTACTCGTTGATGGCGCGCAGTTCCTGCCACACGTCTTCAACAGCGGCGGCATAGCCTTCGCCCGACTTCAGCGTAACGCCAAGCTTAAGTTCCTCAGCCGACAGACGGCCTGTCGAGGCAATCAGCGCAAACGAAGCGATGATGCGGCTCGAACTGGCCGAAATCAGACCCTCGCGGGTTGCTGTCAGCTCGGACCGGGCATTGAGAACATCAAGCGTTGTACGCTGACCCACATCACGCTCCTGGATCACACCATCCAGCGCCAACTGGCCGGCTTCGAGCGCGGCATTGGCCGAGTCGATCTGAGCGCTGGCGTTCTGGAGCGCACTCCACGAACTGATCACCGCTTCACGGATCTGGTCACGGGTGGAGACAGCGTCGACTTCCGACTTGATCTGCTCGATATTGGCTTTGCGCATGCTCGCGCCCAGCGCACCGCCGGTATAGAGCGGGATCGAGAGCGACAGCTTCACCGAACCGCTGATGCCGGTATTTTGCGCGCCGCCAAAGCAGTTGATGGTGCAGATATTGCCGATCAGGTCGAGCGTCGGGCCAAAAGCCGCCCGCGCCGCGTCGGTGCCTGACTGGGCGGCACGGATGGCCGCCTTGGCCGACATCACAGCCGGGTGGCGCGCCTCGGCAAGGCTGATCGCTTCATCAATCGACTTGGGCATCAAGCCCGAGAACTTGAAATCCTGGCTCAGGTTCTGCGGCTTGTGGCCCACCCAGCGCATGTAGCTGGCCTGGCTGGTCTGCAGCGATGAGAGCGCCGCCTGATAAGCCGCCTGCCCCTGAGCCAGCCGTGCCTGGGCCTGCGACACGTCGATCTTGGTGCCTTCGCCAATGCGCAGCCGGTCATCCGCCGATTGCACCTGGGTCTGGAAGAATTCCACATTGTCCGCGCGCAGTTTCACCAGCTGCTGATCTCGGATCACGTTCATATAGGCCTGCACCACCGAGAGCAGCACGTTCTGCTCAGCGTTACGCAATGCCTGGGCGCTGAGCTCGGTCAGCGCGCGCGCCTGCTCAATTTCGGCATCGGTCTTGAAATTATCGAAAAGCCGCTGCTGGTACCCCAGCCCAACTGTGAAGCTCTGGCTCGTGGTGTAGTTCCCGTTGGCCTGGAACCCGGCCGACAGATCGCCGCTCAACCCGATATTGGGGAGCTTGCCTGACTTGGCCAATGCAATGTTTTCCGCTGAGGATTTTACGCTCAGCAAAGCCGACATGATCTCGGGATTGTTGGCATAGGCGCTTGCCAGCGCTTCGCGCAGCGTTTCTGCCTGGGCGGTGGTCGGCACCGCCATCAAGGCAAGCGCCATCGCGCCAGCACGCAAAACTTTAAACGACATCTTCACTGCGCCTCCAAACCCCGTGGACACTATTCCGGCCACATGGGGTGCACAACATCATAGGACAAGCTCGCTGCATCTTTATTCAAAGATTCACAGCGCGCGTGTTGGCTCGGCAACACTGGTCCGCTCGCGGGTCAGTAAGGCAAAGCCCGAAACCCTCTAGAATACGAACTCTTCGGTAGCCTTGCGATTTCCGATTGGCGGCATCGCCCCATCAAACTCAGTGCGCGCGGCAACATCCTTGCCCGACTTCACATAGAGGTTTGCTACGGCGATTGGCCCGGCCTGGATCATGGCAACCAGTCGGCCACCGTCCTTGAGCTGGGAAAAATACACATCTGGCGTTCCGGCCAGCGCACCCTCGATGACAATCACATCATAAGGGCCATGGTTGCGGCCCGCCGTTTCCAATGCGCCCGCCGTCACCGTGGCGTTGGTATAGCCAAGCGTTTCAAGGTTCTTGCGCGCCTCGGCGACAAGCCCCTCGTCGGTATCTATGCCGACTACTGATGCCGCAAGAAGGGCAATAACGGCGGTGGAGTAACCGTTGGCGCTGCCCACATCGAGCACATGATCAGCGCTCGTAATGCTCGCAAGGTTCAGAAGTCGGGCAAACTGGGCGGGTGCAGCCATATAGCGAATGCCGTCGCTGCCTTCGAGGCGCTGCACGTCGTCGATATAGGCCAGGTCACGCCGAGATGCGGGCACAAACTGTTCCCGTGGCACCTGTCCCATCGCTGTCAGCAATCGCCGGTCCGAGATGCTGCTCGGGCGCACCTGAGTGTCCACCATCACGCGCCGTGCATGTGCAAAATCAGTCATCTGCCCCAATCCTTGCCCCGGGTCGATGCAGCCAATGCGCTGCCTGCACGTCAATAGCCCTGCCCTGCGTCTTGTTCAAGTCAAACGCAAGCGCTGTGAACCGTTGCCGCAGCACACAGGTCACAGCGCCAGCTTTCAAGCCGTCAGGGGCCAGATGCGAGCCTACTCGACCCGGTCAAGCCGCTCGATCACATCGAGCGCGTGCACCAGCGCATTCAGCGCATCGCTGCCCAGAAGCCCATTAAAAGTGTCCTCGAAGCCACGCGCCACGCTGACCAAATCGGCATAGACCGCCTTGCCCTCCGAGGTGAGCTCAAGCTGCTCGACGCGCCGGTCCGATCCATCCACTTTGCGAACGAGCCAATTACGTTCTTCGAGTGCCCAAACCGCACGACTGACTTTGGTCTTGTGCATACCGGTCTGGGCGGCGATTTCCGTGGCCGTGATCCGCGTAAACTGGCCGATCAATGCAAGGGTGCGCCATTCGGGCCGGTCGATGCCATACCGTTCCTTGTATACCCGTGCAAAGCGGTGTCCGACGTCTTCGGCAGCCCGGGTGAGGCGATAGGGGATAAATTCCTGGAGATTCAAAATGGGTTTGGCCTGGTTCATCGTTCCCTCCCGGTTCGATAGGACCTGCAGTTACAAATTTGTCAGTTATAAACAGAAAATAAACTCAAACGCTTTGGGTCGTCCGAGCCGCCAACGCAGCCCGATTAAGTGATGTAATCGAACACACCGAAAAAATCAAAACCCATCGCCACCTCATACGCATTCATTCACCATTCTGAACAGTGCGGTTCTCTCAACCATCCGATCACGGAACCGTGAGTAAAATTGCAGTGGGCCTGCAAGTCACTTGCACATCGCCCGACCCTGACATAGAAACCCGCCTCGTGAGGCCACGTGGCGGAGTGGTTACGCAGCGGATTGCAAATCCGTGTATTCCGGTTCGATTCCGGACGTGGCCTCCAGAATATTTCCATATTTTCAAGATTTTACGCCCCGCAGTGTAGAACGGCGGGTTGCGACCGTTTGGCAAGCCTTGCCTCAGGTCGGCCAGCGGTGTGCCATTGCGGCGTGCAACTCTCCTCTTCAGCATTCGTCAGGCCCTCGCACTTCCCGATAGGGCCTGCGCATGGTTAAGTACCGTTTACTCAGTGCGAAAAGCATTGGGTAAACGCCAGAACGCACCTCACACGGGCATGAAGATGACCACCGAAGCTGCGCCACGCCAGACGCCAAGCTCATTTGCGCAGCCAATTGCGGCCGGGCTGCTGGCAGCGGCGGTTGGTTATGCAAGTTCGTTCACCCTGATTCTTGCCGGACTTACCAATGTCGGGGCTACACCGGCCCAGGCGGGCTCTGGGCTCCTGTCTGTCTGTGCGGCGGTCGCCATTCTCAACTTCATCATCGCCTGGCGCACCCGCATCCCGCTAAGCTTTGCCTGGTCCACACCGGGCGCAGCATTCCTTGTGGCCGTCGGTCCTATCGATGGCGGTTTTCCTGCGGTGACAGGCGCATTCCTGATGACCGCTGCGCTCATCGTGCTGACCGGGCTGTGGCCCCCATTCGCTCGCGCCGTGAGCGCAATTCCCGTCACCATCGCCAACGCCATGCTTGCTGGCATGCTGCTCACCTTGTGCCTTGCGCCAATCAAGGCCGTCGAGCAAATGCCGTTTCTTGCGCTCCCCATCATCGTTGCCTGGGCTATCGGCCTTAGATTCGCCAGGCGCTTTGCGGTACCGATTGCAGTTGCCGCAACTGGTGCTACGCTGGCCTTCACTGTTCGATTGCCCCCGGGAGCGCTTGATGGTTCGTGGCCAGCCCTTGTTCCGGTACTTCCGGCATTCACCTTCGACGGGTTTACAAAGATTGCCCTGCCACTTTTCATCATAACCATGGCATCGCAGAACCTGCCTGGCATTGCCGTGATGAAAGGCAATGGCTTTGAGCCGAACCCTGCCCCACTTTTCACCATCACCGGCATCACCAGCGCTATCACCAGCGCATTCGGCGGCCACACGGTCAATCTGGCCGCCATCACCGCCGCGATCTGCGCCGGGCCCGAGGCGCATGCAGACCCAAAGCAGCGCTGGCCCGCCCCGATGGCGGCAGGTGCGGCCTATATGGTGCTGGCGCTGTCCGCCAATCTGGCTGCAGCATTTGTCGCTGCCTCGCCACCAATCCTGATTCAGGCCGTTGCCGGCCTCGCTCTGCTTTCCAGCCTTGCATCCGCCCAGGCCTCTTACCTTGGAAAGGAACACGAACGGCTGCCGGCGATCCTGACCTTTGTCACGGCGGCCTCGGGTATTTCCATGCTCGGAATCGGCTCCGCTTTCTGGGCTCTCATCGCGGGAGTGGCGCTCATGGTCTTCCTCGGCGGCTGGCGCGCAAAATCTTGAGCAGCTGCGCAACCGTCATCTTTGCCGGGGGCGCCGGAGAGCGGCTCGGTGGCGTGAACAAAGCCTCGCTCCTTGTGGGTGGCGTGCCCATGCTCGCGCGCATACACCGGACACTTAAGGTTGCGGATGGCCCGCACTTCCTTGCCGTTGGCCAGAGAAATGCAGATGAGTTTGCGCTTGTGGGGGCACTCGTTCCCGTGCCCGACCTTCCCGGGCCGCTTGGCGGCCCGCTTGCCGGTCTTGCGGCGGCTGTTGATCGGTGTCAGCACATGCCCTCACAGCCTCAACTCATCCTGACGGCAAGCGTCGATGCGCCCCTGTTGCCGACTGACTTCCCGAATCTGATGCTGGATGCGGTCCGCCGAAGCGACGTCGGCGCAATCGTCCGATATGCCGGGCAGCAACACCCTACGCATGGCATCTGGCGCGTTGCGGCGCTGGCAAAACTGCTTGCGGGTGCAGCCACGGGGCTCGGTCCAATAAGTCTAAAGCACCTCGCCGCCGAAGCCCCTGCCACAATTATTGATTGGAAAGAATCTACCGTCGGCGACCCTTTCATCAGCCTGAACACCCTCACCGATCTGCTCATCATTGGACGCAGGCTGACCACAATCGCCGATCGGCCAAGTTAGATCAGAGATCGCAATTTTGGGGGTTGGCAAAGGAATTCAGAACCGCTAAACGGACCCCACTCTCGAAGCGGGAGTACAGAAATGTTCCTCGATAGCTCAGTTGGTAGAGCGTTCGACTGTTAATCGAATGGTCGCTGGTTCGAGTCCAGCTCGAGGAGCCATTTCATTTTTCTCACATTCTAGGCTGACCTGAACCGTGTGACTCGTTCATCGGTCGCAACGCCTCGCATTCATCCAATGTTAAAGACACTGCCCTGAGAATGATCCCATATTTCAGGGATCATGTTTTGCGCACTTACCTCCTAAGCCGGTTCCGGCGGATAATCGGCACGTCGATCGATGACCCCGAGCTAAAGCGCTCGCAGCTGAAGGCATTTTCCAGCCAGTTGCCGCTGCTTTACCTCATCCTGATCTCCAGTTGCGTTTCCCTTTCCGTCACACATCATAATATCGCTCCAGTTGAGCTCTCCGTTTATATTCCCATTCTCTTGTGCTCGCTCTGCGTTCTCAGGCTCGCTTATCTCTGGCGCGCCCGCTCCCGCGACATACCTACTGAAAAAATTGCCGGCATGCTCCGCTCCACCTTGGTGGTCTCAGGCTCGGTGGGGTTGTCTTTCACCATTTGGGCGTTGAGCCTTCACCCCTATGGCAATGCCTTTGCCCAGGCCCACGTGGTTTTCACCATCGCGATCACTTCGATTGGTTGCGTCTTTTGTCTCATGCATGTGCGCGGAGCGGCGGCACTGGCCAGCGCGTCAGTGATTGTTCCCTTTGCGGTCGTCTTCGGGTTTCGTGGCGATCCAAACCTGACGGCCATGACGATCAGCCTCGCACTAGTCTCAATCGCCATGCTTGTCGTTCTGTTTTCGAACTATCGCAGTTTTGCAGGCCTTGCCCTAGCAAAGCGCGACGTGCTGGCGCGGCAGGCCGAAACGCAGCGACTCAACGACGAGAACTTCAGGCTCGCCAATCTCGACGTCCTCACCGACCTGCCCAATCGTCGCCGGTTCTTTGCCGAGTTCGAAGTCGTGCTTGAGCAGGCACGCAGCTACAATATGCCCTTCACCGTCGGCCTAATCGATCTTGATGGCTTCAAGCCGGTCAACGATCTTTATGGGCATTCGGCAGGTGACAGGATTCTGGTTGAAGTCGGCCGACGCCTGAAGCGCCTGCATGGTCCGGCTGTGTTCTTTGCCCGTCTCGGGGGCGACGAGTTTGGGTTGATCATGGAGGGTCTCCATACCGATGACGATATTCGCCAGTTTGGTAAATCGGTGTGCGCCGCCCTTTCAGAGCCCTACACCTTTGCCGATGTAGCGCTGCAACTTTCGGGTTCGATTGGCTTTGCAATTTGTTCAGAGCCCGCGCTCGCGACCGACCATTTGCTTGAATGCGCAGATTACGCCCTCTATCACGCCAAGCAGGCTTCCCGGGGCTCGGCCGTCCTCTTTTCTGCAGAACTCGAAACAAAGATACGGCGTCAGGGTATGATTGAGCAGGGTCTGCGCCATGCAGATCTCGACGCTGAACTGTCGCTGGTCTTTCAGCCGATCTATGACGTCAAGCAGGCGCGCACCATTGGCCTTGAGGCGCTGGCTCGCTGGAACAGTCCGACCTTAGGCGATGTTCGCCCCGATGCCTTCATCGCGGTGGCGGAGCGTGCAGGCATGATCTGCCAGCTTACCGATGTCCTGTTGCGCAAGGCGCTTGCCGAAGCCGTCACATGGCCGGGTGATGTCCGGGTATCGTTCAATCTCTCGATGCTTGATATTGCGTCGATGGAAGCGGTGGAGCGGCTCGTTTCCATCGTCAAGGACAGCGGTATTGATGCCTCCCGGATTGATTTCGAAGTCACGGAAACGGCCGTGATGCATGACTTCGAGCAGGCCTGCGCCGCACTGCGAACTCTCAAATCCCTGGGCTCCAGCATCGCGCTAGATGATTTCGGGTCGGGGTACTCCAGCCTGAGTTACGTCCACAAATTGCCGCTCGACAAGATCAAGATCGATCGCAGTTTCATTGCCGAAATCGAGACCGATCCTGCCTGCCGCGATATCGTCAAATCGGTGGTCGACTTATGCCGGAACCTCAAGTTGGCCTGCATAGTCGAGGGCACCGAAACTGCGGGGCAGCTCTGGGCGATGACGGAGATTGGCTGCTGGCTCATGCAGGGCTACCTCTTCAGCCGCCCGATGCCGCCGTCCCAGATCAGCGAGCATCTGGCCATCGAGCGTCGTGGGCATGAAGCACATGTCGTACAACTGTCCAAGTACAGCGCCTAAACTACCCTCTCCAGATCATGCGCATGTAGACGCCGCCCGACTTGAGCTCCGCAATCATTTGATCCATCCGCTTCTGCCGCGTTTCAGCGCGCTTGGCTCGGCAGATCCACCCCACATAGTCATTCTGCTGATATGCAGGCCGGGTGTCGTAAGCATCACTTACGCCCGCCCGCGCCAGCGCTGCCGCAATCTCATCAGGCATCGCGTAAATCTGACGCTTCATCTTCGAAGTATCGACAGAAGTTTTCACTTCGCACCTCTCAAACAAACCAGAGCCCGTCTGGCGCTCATTCAACGGTGAACAACGACTCTGAGCTCGCCATCAATACTGTTGAGAACTTGGCTTTACTCTCTTGACGAGAATTAAGGTTAATGATCCGAAAACGCGAATCAAACCTTGCTCACTGGAAATGTTAGTGATTTAGTAACCATCGATACGGTCTAGGCCACCGTGATCGCATAGTAACCGGAGACAAAAGCGGCGTTGCCTCCCTCTCAGTGAGGTCCACAATGAACACTCTCGTCTCGAAGATCGCAGCCGGCGCCACCATTGGCGCCATGACTTTCGCACTGAGCCTGGCAACCACCGCCCCGGCTCAGGCTTTTACCGCCAACGTGCAGCAGGCGACCAATCACTACGTCAATTGCTTCAACCTGATGCTGACTGATCCGGCTGCTCACGCAGCGCAGTGCAGCCCCAGCACCATTCCGGCCTCGCTCTCGTCGTTGAGCACTCCGGTTGCAGTCGGTACTCCGATTGTCGAACACTGCTACCCCAAGGCAAAGAAAGCCATGCGCCACTTCCGTAGGATGCCTCGCCCGAACTGATTAAGCTTCTGCATTGTGCCGGCCGCCCTGAGGATTTCTTCGGGGTGGCCGTATCTTTATGGGCATCAGCGTGTCAGCCACTCGTAGAGCTTCCCGCTGAGCTCTGTCGGCTCATATTCTGCCCCATGCAGCACAACATCCGCATTCATTGGCGCCTCGAATGGCGACGAGATGCCTGTAAAATTCTTGATCTCGCCTTTGCGTGCCTTGGCATAGAGCCCCTTAGGATCGCGCGCCTCGCAGACCTCGAGCGGCGTATCCACGTAGACCTCGGTGAAGGCGATATCGCCCGCCACTTCCCGCGCCAGCTGCCGCTCGTTGCGGAAGGGCGAAATGAAGGACACCAGCACAATCAGACCGGCGTCCGCCATCAGCTTGGCAACCTCCGCTACGCGCCGCACATTCTCAACACGGTCGGCATCGGTGAAGCCGAGGTCCTTGTTCAGGCCGTGCCGCACATTGTCGCCATCCAGAGTATAGGTGTGCCGACCTTCAGCGGTGAGCCGCTTCTCAAGCAGATTGGCAACCGTCGACTTTCCTGAACCCGAAAGGCCTGTGAACCAGACGATATGCGGTGTCTGTCCCTTCAGCTCCGCGCGCACCTGGCGGTTCACGTCAAAGCTCTGATAGGACAGGTTTTGGGCCCGCCGCAGACCAAAATCGATCACCCCGGCCCCGACAGTTGCGTTGCTGATCCGGTCGATCAAGATGAATGCACCTGTCTGCCCATTGCTGGCATAAGGGTCGAAGGCAATCGGCTTGTCGGTGGCAATCGTCACCGTACCCACTTCGTTGAGCTCAAGCTTGGTAGCGGCCGTGTGCTCAAGAGTGTTCACGTTGGTGCGGAACTTGATCGCGGTCAGGCTTGCCGGCACGAGTTGCGAGCCGATCTTGAGCAGGTATGAGCGTCCGTGAAATGCGGGCTCATCGTGCATCCACACCATGCGGGCCTGAAACTGGTTCGAAAACTCCGGCGTCTGGCCCGCGTGAGTCAGCACATCGCCGCGTGAAATATCCACTTCGCGGTCGAGCACCAGCGTGATCGCTTGCCCGGAAACGGCATAATCCAGGTCGCCGTCCATCGTTACAATTCGGGCCACCTTTGCCGGCTTGCGCGAAGCGGCAACCAGCACCTCGTCGCCAACCCGCACGGTGCCCGAGGCGACCGTACCCGAGAACCCGCGGAAGTCGATGCTGGCACGATTGACCCATTGCACCGGGAACCGGAAAGGGAGGGTGCTTTCATCAGCGTCGACATCGATGCCTTCAAGATAGGGCACCAGTTGCGGTCCATTGTACCAGGGCGTACTGGGGCTTGGCCTCAGGATGTTGTCGCCCTTGAGCGCGGAAACCGGGATCGCCTGCAGGGTCGTGAACCCCAGGTCGGCAGCAAACGCGCGATAGTCGCTGCTGATCTTGTCGAATACGCCTTGGTCGTAGCCGACGAGGTCGATCTTGTTGATCACCAGCACCACGTGCTTCACCCCGATCAGGGAGAGAATGAAGCTGTGGCGGCGCGTCTGCGTCAACAGGCCCTTGCGCGCGTCCACCAGCACCAGCGCCACATCGGCGTTCGAAGCGCCGGTGGCCATGTTGCGGGTGTATTGCTCATGGCCCGGCGTATCGGCCACGATGAATTTCCGCCTGTCGGTCGAAAAAAACCGGTAGGCCACGTCGATGGTAATCCCCTGCTCGCGCTCGGCGGCGAGGCCATCCACCAGCAGCGAAAAGTCGATGCCTTCATCGCCCGTCGTGCGATTGCGGCTTTCGTTACGCAGGCTCGCCAGTTGATCGTCGAGGATCAGTTGGCTGTCGTAGAGCAGCCGCCCGATCAGGGTCGATTTGCCGTCATCGACCGAACCGCAGGTCAGGAAACGCAACATGCCTTTGTCGGTCTGCTGGCTTAGCCAGAGATCGAGATCGGTGTCCGCAGTTGCAAGGGCGCTGGCCTGGTTGGTCAATTAGAAATACCCTTCCTGCTTCTTCTTTTCCATCGAGCCAGCCTGGTCGCTGTCGATCAGCCGCCCCTCGCGCTCCGATGTTCTGCTGGCCTGCATTTCCATGATGATCGAGGGCAAGTCAGACGCGGTCGAACGCAATGCCCCGGTCAGCGGATAGCAGCCCAGGGTACGGAACCGCACCATTTCCTCTCGCGGGGTCTCACCATCGAGAAGCGGATACCGCTCGTCATCGACCATGATCAGGGTGCCCGAACGCTCGACCACCGGCCGCGGCCGGGCAAAGTAAAGTGGCACGATGGGGATCTGCTCGGAATAGATGTAAGTCCAGATATCAAGCTCGGTCCAGTTCGACAGCGGAAATACCCGCATGCTCTCGCCGGGTGCCAGCCGGGTGTTGAACACACGCCAGAGCTCAGGCCGCTGGTTTTTCGGGTCCCAGGCGTGCTGGGCATTGCGGTGAGAGAAAATGCGCTCCTTGGCGCGCGATTTCTCTTCATCGCGCCGGGCACCTCCAATTGCCGCATCATAGCGCCCGGCGTTGAGTGCCTGACGCAGGGCAGCCGTCTTCATGATGTCGGTGTAGCGCGCCGAACCCTGATCGAACGGGTTGATGTTGTTGGCCAACCCTTCGGGGTTGGTGTGCACCTTAAGCTCAAAGCCGAAGTCGGCCGCCATCTTGTCGCGGAAGGCGATCATCTCGCGAAACTTCCAGGTCGTGTCGATGTGCAGCAGTGGAAACGGTATCCGCGACGGGAAGAATGCTTTGCGCGCCAGATGCAGCAGGACGCTTGAATCCTTGCCGATCGAGTACATCATGACCGGACGCTCGAAGGCCGCCGCGACTTCGCGCAGAATCTCGATGCTTTCGGATTCAAGGGCTTGCAGATGTGTCAGGCGGCCGGGCGCAACAACCATTTTGGGGTATCCAGTGCGGAATTACACCCCGGAAATACGCGCGAGCGCTGCGGTGAACAAGGGCCGCAAGGTTGCGAAAAAATGAACCGAACGCCGCATTTCCGCGTATTCACAGCCGGATAGCCGGAATTGCCGCCGCAGCCCACACCACAGGTAAAGACTGCGTCGGCCACACTGACAAAAGGAAAACTATTTCATGGCCGAAACGGCACTGGTCTGGTTCCGCAACGACCTACGGATTGCCGATAACCCCGCCCTCTCGGCCGCCTTCGCTTCAGGCGCCCCCGTCACCGCTCTGTTTGTGCATGAAACCGACCCTGCCCTGCGCCCCATCGGCGGCGCTGCCCGCTGGTGGCTGCACCATAGTCTTGGCAGCCTGGCCACTTCGCTGGCGCAACTCGGCGTCGAACTGCACGTTGCCACCGGACGCTCGGGCGAGGTTGTTCAGCAAATGGCGAAAACCTTTGCTGCCAGCGCGGTGTTCTGGAACCGACGATATCCTGCGGCCGACCGGGCGCACGATAGCGAGATCAAGCAGACCCTCCGCGCCGAGGGCCATCAGGCCCACAGTTTCAACGGATCGTTGCTGGTCGAACCGTGGGAGATCGAAACCGGCCAGGGCAAACCCTATTCGGTCTTCACTCCGTTCTGGAAAGCGCTGAAGACGCGACAGTTCCCGGCACCGCTCCAGCCTCCAACTGGTAACAGATCAGTTTCGTATTCACAGAACCCGGACAGCAACTACACGGAGCCGCACTGGTCTGCGTCTTTGGCCCGACACTGGCGCATCGGCGAGGCTGCCGCCCAGAGTGCCCTGGAGCGGTTCCTCGATGAGCGACTTGCCCGCTATAAGGAGGGTCGCGATTTTCCCGGGCTGGCCGTATCCTCTGAGCTCTCACCGCATCTGCGGTTTGGCGAAATTTCCCCGCGCCAGATCTGGCACGCTGCCCTGTGGCGCGAACAGCAGGGCGCAACAGACACTGCATCGAGCGAGAAATTCCTTTCCGAACTGGCCTGGCGTGAATTCTCGTATCACCTGCTCTATCACCGCGAAGACATTGCTCAGGTGCCCATGCAAGCCAAATACGCCGCCATGCCATGGCGCGAAGACTCCAAGGCATTGCGCGCATGGCAGAGGGGGCAAACCGGCTTCCCCATCGTCGATGCCGGCATGCGCCAGCTCTGGCAAACCGGCTGGGTGCACAATAGGGTGCGTATGCTGGTCGCCTCACTCCTCGCCAAGAACCTCCTCATCGACTGGCGGTTGGGCGAACAATGGTTCTGGGACACGCTGGTCGATGCCGACCCCGCCAGCAACCCGGCCAGCTGGCAATGGGTGGCCGGTTGTGGCGCGGATGCGGCCCCCTACTTCCGCATTTTCAATCCGGTAACACAGGGCGAACGCTTCGACGGCGCAGGCGGCTATGTCCGCACCTGGGTGCCAGAACTCGCCGCCCTGCCCGACCAGTGGATTCAAAAGCCGTTCGAAGCGCCAGACACTGTTCTGATCAAGGCTGGCGTCCGGCTCGGGGATACCTATCCGCACCCAATTGTAGATCTGCTGGCCACCCGCCACCGCGCACTGGCGGCCCTTTCCGAAACCTCCGCCGAAGACTAGGGCAACTGCTTCTGCCAAACCGCGTTGTTTGAGCTGAAATGCCTCTTGCGGCGGTCACCGGAGAAATCGCGTTTGCTTTTCAGGATTCGACCCTTGTGGCCACGGGTGCGGAACCCTACCATTATGGGCAACAAAGTACTCGCTGAACGATAGAAACAACCTCATGACCCAGCACCGCGACGTCCTTTCCGCCATTGGCAACACACCCCTGATCCGCCTGAACAAGGTGTCGGAACTCACGGGCTGCGAGATTTGGGGCAAGGCTGAATTTCTCAATCCGGGGCAGTCGGTCAAGGATCGTGCGGGGCTATACATCATTCGCGACGCCGAGCGGCGCGGCCTGCTGCGCCCGGGGGGCACCATCGTCGAGGGCACGGCCGGCAACACGGGTATCGGCCTCACCCTGGTTGCCAACGCGCTCGGCTACAAGTCGGTGATCGTGATCCCCGATACCCAGAGCCAGGAAAAGAAGGACGCGTTGCGTCTTTATGGAGCGGAGCTGATCGAGGTTCCGGCAAAGCCCTACAAGAACCCCAACAACTACATCAAGGTTTCTGGTCGGCTGGCCGAAAAGCTCAATGCCGAACTGCCAAACGGCGCCATTTGGGCCAACCAGTTCGATAATCTTGCCAATCGTCAGGCTCACATCGAGACCACCGGTCCGGAAATCTTTGAGGAAACCGGCGGCAAGGTCGATGGCTTCATCTGCTCGGTCGGTTCAGGCGGCACGCTCGCCGGTGTCGCGCTGGCACTCAAGTCGCGCAATCCCAATATCCAGATCGGCCTCGCCGATCCGGAAGGCGCAGCACTCTTTAGCTATTTCACCACGGGCGAGTTGAAGTCATCGGGCAATTCGATCACCGAAGGCATCGGCCAGGGGCGCATCACCGCCAATCTGGCCGACCTTAAGGTCGATCGTGCCTATCAGATCTCCGACGCCGAAGCCCTGCCCTACATCTTCGATCTTATGGCCCATGAAGGCATCTGCCTTGGCGGCTCCAGCGCCATCAACATTGCGGGCGCCGTCCGCCTCGCCCGTGACCTTGGGCCGGGCAAGACAATCGTCACCATCCTCTGCGACTACGGCAACCGCTATCAGTCCAAAATCTACAATCCGGCATTTCTTGCCGCCAAAGACCTGCCGACCCCCGGCTGGCTTGCAAACTCCCGGCCGTTCGACATAACTTCGGTGCTTGAACCGGAAGCCGCATAGCGATGTCATCTGAGGTGAATTGGCTCGATGCAATGCTGGCCAATTCGCCCACTATCGCGGCGATTGTTCTGGCGCTTTACGTGCTTGCTGCCATCTGCGCCTTTCGCGAAGTGATGAATTCCCGCACGGCGCAGGGCTCCATTGCCTGGCTGCTCTCGCTGATCATCCTGCCCTTCCCCTCGGCCTTCCTCTACCTGGTGTTCGGCTGGAAGCTGTTTGATGACTATGCCGCGCTGCAAACCCATTCAGGCCGCCGCGCCCGCATCACCCGGGCCAAAGACCTCTATCTGCTTGACCTCAAGGCCAATGCCGAATGGCCGGTGCTCTCAAAGGTTTCCGAACTCCCATTCCTCAGCGGCAATTCTGCCGATCTGCTGATCGATGGCGATGCGACTTTCAAGTCGATCTTTGAAGGTATCGCCCGGGCCCAGACCTATGTCATGGCGCAATTCTACATCATCCGCGATGATGCTCTGGGCAAGGCCTTTGCCGAATGCCTGATCGAACGGGCCAAGGCGGGCGTGGCGGTCTATCTCATCTACGACGATGTGGGGTGCTTTGGCCTGTCGCAGAAATACTTCCAGCGCCTGCGCGATGCCGGGGTCAAGGTCGGTTCATTCAACCAACGTCACAAGTCGCTGCGGTTCTATGGCCCTGCGCGCATCAACTACCGTAGCCATCGCAAGGTTGTCGTTGTCGACGGGCACGAGGCCTGGGTGGGGGGGCACAATGTCGGCGTTGAATATCTGGGGCAGGACAAACGGTTCGGCCATTGGCGCGATACGCATGTCCACATCGCCGGGCCGGCCGCGCTGAGTTGCGCTTTGGTTTTCCGTGAAGACTGGCAGTGGGCCACTGGCGAAATCATCGACAGCGTAACCCCGCAACCGCCCACCACGCCCGGAGATCAGTCTGTGCTGGTCATGCCCAGCGGCCCCGCCGATACCCGCGAGGAATGCGCCATAGCTTTTACCGAAGCCATTAGCCGCGCCCGCCATCGGCTGTGGATCGTCAGCCCCTATTTCGTGCCCGATATCGATATCCAGACAGCGCTGCATGCCGCCGTGCTGCGAGGCGTCGATGTCCGCGTGCTCATCCCCCGCCGCCCCGATCACCTGCTGGTCTGGCTGGCCAGCAATGCTCATGCCAATTCCATGGTCGCCCATGGTGTGGGCATCTATCGCTACGGCAAGGGCTTCCTGCATCAAAAGGTCATGCTGGTCGATGATTTGATCGCCAGCGTCGGTACAGTCAATTTCGACAATCGGTCCTTTGCCATCAATTTTGAACTCACCCTGTGGTTCACCGGACGGGAGATGATCGATGACGTGGAACGGATGCTGGTCGCCGATTTCGCGGATGCCCATATGACCACGCTCGACGAGGTTAATGCCACCCCGGTCTACAAGCGCTTCGTGGGCCAGGCGGCCAGGTTGTTCTCGCCGATTCTTTGACTATTCCACCGGCGGCGCGAACAGCAAGCCGCCGTTGATCCAAAGCGCATTCTGCCCGCGCAGCATCGGTGTCCCGGTACCAGACCCGAAGTTACGGTCGAACATCTCGCCGTAATTTCCAACGGCCAGAATGACCTGCTTCATGAAGTCCGGCGCCAACCCCAGGGCCGTGCCAAAATCACCCTCCAGCCCCAGCATGCGGCGGATGGAATGTGTCTTGGCGGCCGCCAGCGATTCGATATTGAGCGAGGTGATCCCCAGCTCTTCGGCGCCGATCAGCGTGAACAGGGTCCATTTCACGATATTGAACCACTCATCATCCCCCTCACGCACCACCGGGCCCGATGCCTCCTTGGTGATGCGCTCGGGCAGGATGCGGTGCGTCGCTGGCGACGGCAGGCTGCGGCGAATAGCGTAGAGCCAGCTGGCGGGAGCCGACACCGCATCGCAAAGCCCCACCTGATAGGCAATGGCCAGATCCTCGCGATCCTCGTAGAGCACTTCGGTGTAGCTTGCCTGGCTCTGGAAGAAGAAATCCCGCAGGTTCAGCAGGTCATCTCCGCCATCGAGCACGCAGACCCTGACATTCTCGAGCTCGAACGCTGAAACAAAGCCCAGCGATTGCGGCACCATGAACGACTGGCCATCAAAGAACATGGACCCTACGAAACTGGCCCCATAGTTGGTGTCGCGGCGCATCGACCAGGCGCCATTGCGGACCACCACATCCACCGCCCCTGTCTGGAGCAGCGCGAAGCGCGAGTTGCCCGGCAGCGGCCTGAACTGCACCTTTGTGGCGTCGCCCAGCACGGCCACGGCGAGCGCCCGACAGAAATCGACGTCAAATCCGGTCCATAATCCATCGGCGCCCGGTTGGGCGAATCCCGGCAACGGGTCGCTGGTGGCGCACAGCAGGTGCCCGCGCTCACGCACGGTTTCCAGCGTCGATTGCGCAAACACCACGCCGGTGCCGATGGCAAGCAGTGCGCCCAGCACAAGAACGCCAAAGATCAACCGCAGTGCGAGCTTTTGCACAGTTGCCACACGTCCACTGGCCACCGGCCACTCCTTCTCGCCCCGGGCTATAATGGCAAGGGTTTGCCGAGGGTCAAGCGCGTTGAAACCGGCAAACCGGCGAATTTTGCTTGCACAAGCCAACACGGACCGCGCCGCTGCGCGGCCCTGTCGGCGGGTTCCGGGATTAGTGCAGGATCTGGCTCAGGAACAGCTTGGTGCGTTCATGCTGCGGGTTGGAGAAGAACTGGTCTGGTTCGTTCTGCTCGATGATCTGGCCCTGATCCATGAAAATCACGCGGTTGGCAACCTGCCGAGCAAAACCCATTTCATGGGTCACGCACAACATGGTCATGCCTTCTTCGGCCAGGCTAATCATCACTTCGAGCACTTCCTTGACCATTTCGGGGTCGAGGGCCGACGTGGGTTCGTCGAACAGCATGATCTTGGGCTGCATGCACAAGGAGCGTGCAATCGCCACGCGCTGCTGCTGGCCGCCCGAAAGCTGGCCGGGGAACTTGTTGGCCTGCTCCGGAATCTTGACCCGATTGAGATAGTGCATCGCAGTTTCCTCGGCCTGCGCCTTCGGAATCCCGCGCACCCAGATCGGGGCTAGTGTCAGGTTCTGCAAAATCGTCAGGTGCGGAAACAGGTTGAAGTGCTGGAACACCATGCCCACCTCACGCCGCACTTCATCGATGCGCTTGAGGTCCGAGGTCAGTTCGGTGCCGTTGACGATGATGTGGCCCTTCTGGTGTTCCTCGAGCCGGTTGATGCAGCGGATCAGCGTCGACTTTCCAGAACCTGAGGGCCCGGCAATGACGATACGCTCGCCACGCATCACCTTGAGGTTGATGTCTCGCAGCACGTGAAAGTCGCCATACCACTTGTGCATGTTGACGACTTCCACGGCGACGTCAGTCTGCGAAACTGTCATCTGCGAACGGTCGATACTGCGGTCGACCACGGGGTCCAGAGCCTGGTTCATGCTTTCCTCTCGCGCCCCATCTGGCCTGCCGCATGCGGTCTGGCTGGAGCTGTAAAAGTTCGTTTAGGGCGCCGACCACGGGGCCGGCGCCAATGCCTTATCGCTTGTGACCGGTGTCCAGCCTGCGTTCCATAAACAGGGAGTAGCGAGACATGCCAAAGCAGAACACCCAGAACACCATGGCCGCAAACAGATAGCCGGTGATGGACTGAGTGGACGATGACCATTCCAGTGCATCGTTCTTGGTTTTGACGGCTTCGAGCAGGTCTTTCATGCCCACGATGTAGACCAACGAGGTATCCTTGAACAACGAGATGAAGTTGTTCACGATCCCGGGGATCACATGCTTGAGCGCCTGCGGCAGGATGATGAAGAACATCCTCTGCCAATAACCCAGGCCCAGTGACGCGCCCGCCTCGTATTGTCCGCGCGGTATCGCCTGCAATCCACCGCGCACCACTTCGGCCATGTACGCCGAGGCGAACAGCGTCACCCCGACCAGCGCCCGCAGCAGCTTATCGACGGTCGTGCCCTGCGGCATGAACAGCGGCAGCATGATCGAAGCCATGAACAGGATGGTAATCAGCGGCACGGCACGGATCAGTTCGATAAACGCAATACAGACCGTCTTGATCACCGGCAATTTCGACTGGCGTCCCAGCGCCAGAAGAATGCCCAGCGGCAGCGATGTCGTGATGCCCACCACCGAAATGATCAGCGTCACCAGCAACCCGCCCCATTGTTCAGTCGGCACCGTCGGCATGAACAGGAATGTGCCTTCCGGCAGGCCCGGGCGGGTCGACAGCAGGCCGAGACCATTGAGCAGTTCGAACAACGGCGTTTCTGCCGTCACCTGGATATTCAGGCCATTGAGCAGGATAAAGCTCAGCACCGGAAACGCGACGAAGAAGAGCACCGCATTCGTGCGCTTGAAGGGCGTTTTGGGCCAAAGCAGCGGAACGATCAGCAGGGCCAGCATCGCGAACACCAGGTTCGGACGCCAGTACTCGGCCATCGGATAGAAACCGTAGATGAAGAACTCAATCTCGCTGGCGATGTAGGCCCAGCATGCCCCATCCGTGGCAGCGCGGCACTGCTCCACCGTGCCGCCCGGCGGCACTGCATGGCCGATCACGAAATTGTAGATCGGCGGCACGGCCCAGATAAGGATCAGGGCACCAAGCACCGTCAGCAGGGCATCGAGTGGCGTTGCGAACAGGTTCTTGCGCATCCAGACGAATGCACCAACGCCCCGGCGCGGCGCGGGCTGCGCCGGAACAAGTGAGTCTCGAACGAAAGCTGTGTCGGTCATGTGGCGCTCCTACCGTTCGACCAGCGCCACGCGGGCATTGTACCAGTTCATGATCAACGATGTTGTCAACGAGAACGTCAGGTACACCAGCATGGTGAGCGCGATGACTTCGATGGCGCGGCCCGTCACATTCAGGGTCGTGCCGGTGAAAACATTGACTAGTTCGGGATAGCCGATTGCCGCCCCGAGCGACGAGTTCTTGGTCAGGTTCAGGTATTGGCTGGTGAGCGGTGGAATAATCACCCGCATTGCCTGCGGCACCACCACCAGCCGCAGCCGGTCGCCGTCCTGCAGGCCGAGCGATTGCGCAGCTTCAGTCTGCCCCCGGTTCACCGACACGATGCCGCCACGCACGGTTTCGGCGATAAACGAGGCGGTGTAAATCGACAGCCCAAACAGCAGCGCCACCAGTTCAGGTGGCAATTCCAGCCCGCCCTTGAAGTTAAAGCGCTGCAGCACCGGGGGATCGAAGGTCAGGCTGGCGCCTGACGCGAACCAGGTGACGACCATCAGTCCCGCGATCAGAGCGAGCGAGGTCAGGAACACTGGAAACCGCTTGCCGGTTGCTTCAAGGCGTTTGATCGCCCACCGGCGCAGGAGGAACGCACCGATCACGCCAATCACAAGAGCGATCATCACCCATGAAAAATGATCGTTCGGCAGTGGCCGCGGCACGAACAGCCCGCGCTGGTTGATGAAGACGTCGAGCGGCAGGGCCAGCGAGTCTTTCACAGCTGGCATCGCCTTGAGCACGGCGAAATACCAGAAGAACAACTGCAGCAGCAGTGGAATGTTGCGAATGGTTTCGATGTAGATCGTCGCCAGCCGCGAGATGATGAAGTTCGAGGACAGGCGGGCGATGCCAATTGTGAAGCCAAGAATCGTCGAAGCGACAATGCCGATCAGCGAGACCAGAAGCGTATTGGTCAAACCGACCAGGAACACTTCCCAGTGAAAGGACGTCCGGTCGAATTCGAACAGTGAAAAGCTGATGTCAAAACCCGAGGTCTTCCAGAGGAAGTCGAACCCGGTGGTTTTGTTCTGAGCGGCAAGGTTTACCGCTGTGTTGTTTACGACCCAGGCAATAAAGCCAACCAGCACTACAGCGGCGACGATCTGATAGATGATGCCGCGAATGAAGGGATCGTTGAGAAAGAACGGTCGCGGTGGCGACTCGGAATGATCGATTGCAGCCATGGAAAGTCTATACCCCCTGCCCGGAGTTCATCTGGTGAGCCTGGCTGCTGCCAACCCGGCCCGCGATGGTGAACCCGGCGCCCCGATAGGAGCGCCGGGCCGGATAGAGAGTTAGCGGATCGGCGGCGAGTACTGCAGGCCGCCATCGCGCCAGAGGGCGTTCAGGCCGCGAGCCAGGCCGATCGGGGTCGACGGACCAACGTTGCGTTCATAAGCCTCACCATAGTTACCGATGTGCTTGATGATCTGGTACGCCCAGTCCTTGGTCAGCCCAAGCGGGGTGCCGAAGTCGCCTTCAACGCCGAGCAGGCGCTTGATCGCCGGATTGTCCGAGCCAAGCTGTTCATCGACATTGGCCGAGGTCACGCCGAGTTCTTCAGCTTCGAGCAGGGCGAAATAGGTCCAGCGGGCAATGTTGAACCACAGATCGTCACCCTGGCGAACTACCGGGCCAAGGGGCTCCTTGGAGATGATTTCGGGCAGGATGATGTGGTCGGCGGGGACAGCGAACTTGGAGCGTTCGGCAGCCAGAGCCGAGGAGTCAGTGGTGTAAACGTCGCAACGGCCATCTTCATAGGCCTTCACAACTTCGTCCTGGTCCACAAACACGACGGTGTTGAATTCCATCTTGTTGGCGGCGAAGTAGTCGGCAGCGTTCAGTTCGGTCGTTGTGCCGGACTCAATGCAGATAGCAGCGCCCGACAGGTCGAGTGCCGAGGCAATGCCATCGGCCTTGCGCACCATGAAGCCCTGCCCATCATAGAACATGGTGCCGACGAACTTGATGCCCAGCTGGGTATCGCGGCTCATGGTCCAGGTAGTGGTGCGCGACAGCAAGTCGATTTCACCGGCGGAAAGCGCAGTGAAGCGTTCCTGCGAGGTCAGCGAGGTATAGCGGACTGCTGCCGGGTCATTGAAAATGGCGGCGGCCATGGCGCGGCAGAAGTCAACTTCGATACCGGCCCAGTTGTTGTTTGCGTCAGGCGCCGAGAAGCCCGGCACACCGCCGGTTACGCCACATTGAACGTAACCCTTGGCCTTTACGTCAGAGAGCGTGTCGGCGAACGATGCGGTCGCCGTCATGGCGAGCGCTGCCGACAGCGCGATAGTAAGAAGCTTTTTTGACATGTTATTGCCTTTTGTTTCCTGACCCTGTTCTGTCCATGTCGAGGTGTTTGCCCACCTCTGTCATGGCAGCACCGCAGCCTAACGGCTTACGGGGTGCTAGGGGCATCGAAGCGGCAATTGACCCTTGCGTCAAGCTCTATGGCCAAAACATGGCTGATTAGCTGACTGCTTTTTGGTCAACGGCCGAAAATGTTTGTTATTTGTGCAGGATTGTTCTTATGCGCCGCCAAAATGATGATGAGCTGAGCAGTTTTTCCACCGAGACCATTCTCACCCACGTCGGGCGTCACCCCGAAGACCAGTTCGGATTCGTCAATACCCCGGTATACCGCGGGTCGACCGTGCTGTTTCGGAATCTGGCCGCTATGGATGCCCAGCAGCAACCATACCTCTATGGCAGGGCCGGCAATCCTACCACCCGCCAGGTCGAGGAAATCATCACCGAGCTTGAGGGGGCCCACGAAACAGTCCTTGTGCCATCTGGCCTTGCCGCTATTGCGGTGGCGCTGATGAGTTGCGTGAAAGCCGGTGACGACGTCTTGATCACCGACAGCGCCTACGAGCCGACACGTCATTTTGCCAGCCAGTTCCTCGAGCGCATGGGAGTTTCCGCCCGCTATTTCGATCCACGCATTGGCGCCGGCATCTCCGCCCTTCTCCAGGACAACACCACAGCCATTCTCACTGAAAGCCCGGGCTCGCTCACCTTTGAGGTTCAGGACCTGCCCGCAATCACAGCAGCCGTCAAAGGGCGCGGCATCCGCGTCATGGTCGATAATACCTGGGCGTCGCCGCTGTTCTATTCACCGCTGGCGCTCGGCGCCGATATTTCCATCCACACCGCTACCAAGATGTTTGTGGGCCACTCCGATGCGTTCGGCGGCACCATTTCTGCCACGGCGGAGGCCTGGCCCGACATTGCGCGCACGCGAAAACTTCTGGGCTACTTCACCAGTGGCGACGATGCCTTCCTGATCGCGCGCGGCCTGCGCACGCTCTCAATCCGCATGCGCGAACATCAGGATCGCGCCCTCGATTTCGCCGCGTGGCTGGAAGACCAACCCGCCGTCAGGCAGGTCCTCCACCCTGCGCTCCCCAGCCATCCCGACCATGCCCTCTTCAAGCGCGATTTCCGCGGCTCTGGCAGCCTGTTTGCCGCCATTCTCGAACCCGCTCCGCGCACCGCCCTCGCCGCAATGCTCGATAATCTGGCGCTGTTCGGCATGGGCTACAGCTGGGGCGGATACGAAAGTCTCTGCATCCCCACCAAGCCGCAACCGGCACGAACGGCTGTCCCTTGGACCGATGAAGGCACCATCATCCGGCTGCACATTGGGCTTGAGGGCCTTGATGACCTCAAAGCCGATTTTGCTGCCGGGCTTGAGCGCTACCGCGCCGGCCGCTGACGACCACGAATCAGACGGCGAATGGCCCCGCTCGGGCGCATGACGACGCGCCCGGCCTTTTTCTCAAACACCCAGCGGCGGGCGGCGAAGGCGTTGCGCACCGCATATGCACCCAGCGTGCCGAGCATTGCGCCGGCCATGATGTCCGTCACCGAGTGCGCCCCGACCACGACGCGCGACAGCGCAATGGTCACCCCAAACACCAGCGCCAGCGGGAAATAGCGCGGTGCCATGAACCCGATAACCACTGCCAGTCCCAGCCCGGTTGTCGCGTGGCCCGATGGAAAAGCCTGGTGCAGGTAATCTGTGAGATTCGGGCTGAAATCATACGGGCCCGCTGCCTCATAAACCCCGGGCCGCCCGCGACCAATCAGGCGCTTGAGCGTGGTCGCCACCAGCCCGGGCAGTCCGATAGCGATGAAGATGAAGGCAAACAGCTGCGCATTCTGCACCAGCGCCATCTTGGGCGTCCACTTGGGCATAATCAGCGCCAGCCCGGCCGAAGCCACCATCAGCGCCAGCGCGGGAATCAAAATCCAGTCGGTTTCGCCATACCGTGTGATCGCCTCAAAGGCGCCACGTGCGGGTTTGAGCAGATTTTCAATTATTTTCGAACTTTGCGCGTCTATTGTCGTTAACAGACCAATAGCTGCAAAGAAAATGACGAATCGGAAAATCCAATTCCGGCCCGAAAGCCCCAGCGGCCATGGCTTGGACAGGTCTGTCATTGGCGCAATTCAACGGTTTTGCACTTCCGCGTCAACTGCCGCCTATCCCCTTTCCCGCACTTGCCCTTTGGCCTCAGACCATGTAACCGGAGCGTACGAAGTTCGGGGTATAGCTCAGTCTGGTAGAGCACCGGTTTTGGGAACCGGGGGTCGAGTGTTCGAATCACTCTGCCCCGACCATCGTCACCGCTTAATTTGGCCCGTAACGGGCTGAAATCGCTGGCTTTACGGCCTTGCCGTGCTAGATTTATGCTCACGGCAACCAGCGATGCTAGGTTTAAGCCCCGTCGACGTGACCCGCAGGGACGAGTTGAGATGACTGCACGCATTTACCGCCCGGCCCCAAACGCCATGCAATCGGGTCGCGGAAAATCCAAGCAATGGGTTCTCGTCCACGAACCGGCCAGTGCGCGCGAAATCGAGCCACTGATGGGCTATACGAGCAGTACGGACACGGGCGTGCAGGTCCGCCTTTCTTTCGATACGCTTGAAGCTGCTGAGGCCTATGCTGTCAAAAACGGCATCGCTTACACCGTGCAGCCGGCGCACACCTCGACCCCCAAGCGCTCCAGCTACCCGGACAACTTCCGGAACGACCGCAAGACGCCCTGGACGCATTAGCTCCGTGATCGGGCGGCTTCTCCAGCGCCTGTTGCCTGCCACCGCCGCCTTCTGCTTGCTCGCCCTTCCCGCCACGGCAGAACCTGCGTTCTGGCGCGTCAGTGACTCCGATAGTTCTGTCTATCTGTTCGGGTCAGTGCACGCTTTTGATCGCGAGCTCGATTGGCGCAGCGACGAGTTCAACCGGCAATTGCGGGAAGCCGACCATGTCTATTTCGAAATGCTATTCGGTGAGGATGTGCTGGGTGCCTTCGCACGCGCCATCATTCTGGACGGTCCGCTGACTGACGGCCGCACCCTCCGCGATCTCTTGAGTCCGGAGCAGTACCAGCGCGTGCAGGATGCTATTGCGGATGCAAACATGTCTCCCGCTCCGTTCGACCGCGCGCGCCCATGGATGGTTGAATTCCTTTTGACCAGTTCAGGGCTGACTGGCAGCTCGCCCGGCGTGGAATTGACGGTCACGGGGGAAGTCGAGCCTGAACGGCTGCGCGCGTTCGAATCGATGGAAGATCAGATGGCCTTCTTCAGCGGCCATTCCGAGGCTGAGCAGATCGAGAATCTGATGGAAACCCTCGACGAAGCTGAACAAGGCAGCGGCAGCATCGCCGGGATCGTCGATGACTGGTTCACCGCCGATCTCGAAGGCATTGAGGCCTACAACAAAAGCCTCAATCCGGCCCGCTTCCGCACCCTGATCGCAGACCGCAACACGCGCTGGGCGGAAACCATCAGCGGCCTTCTCGACACCAACGACGAAGCACTCATCATTGTCGGCGTTGCCCATCTCGTGGGCGATGCGGGCGTGCCTCAGCTTCTCGGAGAAATGGGTTTCACAGTCGAACGCATCGATGCCCGGTAGGCCCCGGCGCGGAAGCCGGGACCGGTTCTCGGGCCCGACCTCAGACCTCCGTCAGTCGCGTCCACTTCCCGTCGGCCTTGCTCGACGCAATTGACGCCGCAATGAACTCCACGCCCTCGATTCCGTCCTGCAGGCTCGGCAACAGGCCTTCGTAGGCCGCACCGTTGCCCCGGATCACCTCGGCAAACTGGCTGTAAAGGGTTGCGAAGGCTTCCAGATACCCCTCCGGGTGCCCACCGGGAATGCGCACGCCCATGGCCGCTGCCGGTTCTCCACCCGAAATGCTGCCGCCACGCGTCAGTTGCTGGCGCGGCTTGCCGAACTGGGCAAACCACATGGTGTTTGGCTCGGCCTGCACCCATTCAAGGCTGGCCTTTTCGCCATAGACGCGCAGTTTGAGCCCGTTCTCGTGCCCTACGGCTACCTGGCTGGCCCACAGCATGCCGCGCGCGCCGCCTTCGAACCGCAGCATGATGTTGACATTGTCATCTACCAGCCGGCCCGGCACAAAGCTCGTCAGGTCAGCCGATACTGACTCAGTCTTCAGGCCTGAAACGAAGCGCGCCAGATTATACGCATGTGTGCCGATGTCCCCGATCGCCCCACCGGCGCCTGAGCGTTTGGGGTCGGTGCGCCAATCTGCCTGTTTGTTCGAAACCGGCTCCGTCAGCCAATCCTGCGGATATTCAACCTGGATGATCCGGATCTTGCCCAACGCACCCGAGCGCACCAGCTCTCGCGCCTGCCGCACCAGCGGGTAGCCGGTATAGTTGTGCGTCAAAAGGAACTTTGCACCCTTCGCCGGCTTCACGCCCGCCAGCGCGCGCGCATCCTCGAGCGTCGAGGTCAGCGGCTTGTCGCAGATCACGTGGATTCCGGCTTCGAGGAAAGCCTTGGCCGGCCCAAAATGCATGTGGTTCGGGGTCACAATCGCCACCGCCTCGATGCCATCGGGCCGCGCGGCTTCCTTGACTGCCATTTCTTCGTAGCTCGCGTAAATCCGGTCTTCCGCAAGACCCAGATTTCGGCCGGATTCGAGCGCAACGTCCGGGCGCGATGAAAGCGCACCCGCGATCAGTTCATAGTCGCCATCGAGCCGGGCGGCGATACGATGGACATAGCCGATAAAGGCGCCCGTGCCGCCACCCACCATACCCAGTCTAATCCTGCGTGCGCCATTCTCGGCCATTTTCGGCTCCTATAGTCCCAGTATCCTGCGGTTCGCGGCCTTGTCAGTGCCAGAACTTGCGAAATCGTCAAAGGCCTTTTCCGTCACCCGGATGATGTGAGCCGCGATAAACTCAGCGCCCTCGCGTGCGCCATCCTCAGGATGCTTGATGGCGCATTCCCACTCCAGCACCGCCCAGCCTGCAAATCCATACTGGGTGAGCTTGGAGAATATCGCGGCAAAATCCACCTGCCCATCGCCCAGCGAGCGGAATCGCCCTGCCCGGTTGATCCAGCTCTGGTAGCCGCCATAGACACCCTGCCTTCCGGTCGGGTTGAACTCAGCGTCCTTGACGTGGAACATCCGGATTCGCTCGTGATAAATATCGATGTAGTCGAGATAATCGAGCTGCTGCAGCACAAAGTGGCTGGGGTCGTAAAGCAGGTTGGCCCGCGTGTGGTTGTTCACGCGCTCGAGGAACATCTCATAGGTCACCCCGTCATGCAGGTCCTCGCCAGGGTGGATTTCATAGCACACATCCACACCTGCCTCATCGAAGGCATTCAGGATTGGCGTCCAGCGCCGCGCCAACTCGTCAAATGCTTCTTCAACCAGCCCGGCAGGGCGCTGCGGAAACGGGTAGAGGTATGGCCAGGCCAGCGCGCCTGAAAACGTGGCGTGCTCAGTCAGCCCCAGATTCTGCGACGCCTTGGCGGCGTGGTGGAGCTGCTGGACCGCCCACTTTTGCCGGGCGCCGGGGTTGTTGTGAACGCTGGCAGGCGCAAAGCCATCCATGAGTGTGTCATAGGCCGGATGAACCGCTACGAGTTGCCCCTGCAGATGCGTTGAAAGCTCGGTGATCTTAAGACCGTGCTTTTCAACAGTTCCGCGCACTTCATCGGCATAGGTTTTCGATGTCGCCGCCTTTTCGAGGTCGATGAAACTCGAAACCCAGGTGGGGATTTGCACGCCCTTATAACCAAGGCCCGCCGCCCATCGGCAGATGTTGTCGAGATTGTCGAAAGGCGCTTTGTCGCCTGCAAACTGGGCCAGAAAGATCGCCGGACCTTTGATTGTGCGCATTTTATCCCCGCAGTGTTCGAGACGGTTATTATGTGCCACTGCCGCAATCCCGAGCGGGACCGCGGCAAAGCAGAGGGCCAAGCGTTTTTTCTCCGGCCAGACCGTCCGGGAGAGTGTCAGGCCCTCAACAGGCCACGTGCCTCTTCGATCCCGAGCGAGGCGGGCCGGTCGCAAGTTGTGCTCAGTGTCACCGCCTGCCCGGTTTCGCCGGATTTCAGAATGCTGGTCAGCACGTCAACCGCGTGCAGCGCCACATCGATCGAGCAGCGTGCCTGACGGCCGGTTTCAATCGAAGCCATCATGTCAGCCAGGCCCGCGGAGCGGTAGTTGGCCGAGGCCGGGTTGTCGCCATGGCGCCAGTTCGGGTGGTTGAACGGGTGCGACCAGGGCGCAACGGTCTCCTTCGTCCCCTTGGCGTCTGCAATCGTAAGATCGCCAGAAAAGATATTGGGATCAGGTACATAGAGCGACCCCTCAGTGCCGTAGAGCTCCATATTGGAGTGCCCATGGCTGGCCACATCCCAGCTTGCGCCCAGCGTAATGATCGCGCCATTGAGGAATTCGAGCACGGCATGGATCGTGGTCGGGGTGTTGACCTTGATCCGGCTGCCTTTGACCGGCGAACCTTCGGTACCCACGATGCGCTCAGCCTTGGCCGATCCCGTAAAGGCCGTCACCCGGCGCACCGGGCCGATCAGGCTGATCAGGTTGGTCACATAGTACGGCCCCATATCGAGGATCGGGCCGCCGCCAGGCTGGAAGAAGAATTCCGGGTTCGGATGCCAGTTCTCCATGCCCGGCCCCATCACACAGCACGTGCCCGAAGCAATGCGGCCAACTTTGCCCTCATCAATCAGCGCGCGCGCCTGCTGGTGCACACCACCAAGGAAGGTATCAGGCGCTGATCCAACCTTGAGCCCGCGCTCGTCGGCCATGCGCTTGAGCGCCTTGCCGTCTTCTACGCTGAGAACAAAGGGCTTTTCCGAATAGGCATGCTTGCCTGCCGAAACGATATCTTTGGAAACCGAATAGTGCGTCGCGGGGATCGTCAGGTTCACCACCACGTCGATTTCACTGTTCTTGAGCAGTTCATCGGGTGTTTGGGCCTTGAGCCCGAACTCGTCGGCCCGGTGCTGCGCAGCAGCCGGAACGATATCGGCAACGGCGCGCACCTCCAGGTTCCTGAACAGCGGCGCCAGCTTGATATAGGCGGTCGAGATATTTCCGGCACCGATAATGCCAACGCCATAGGTCTTGCTCATATCAGGCTCCAAACTTCTTGACCGAGGCGATGGTCCGCTCGGCAAAGCGCGCAAAGTCGCTTGGGTTGTCATGCTCGGCCACAAAGTACTTGGCCGCAGTCTTGCTCTTGACGGTGGTCATCAGCTCCCGCCACGGCAATGTGCCATGGCCTACGTCGGCCCAGCCGTCTTCCGCCGTGTTCTCGCCCTTGGCCGCAATGTCCTTGACGTGAATGGCCACGATCCGCGATCCATGCTTTTCGAGCCACGGGAACGGATCGGCATTGCCGCGATAGACCCAGGCAATGTCCACTTCCACCGAGATACCCGGTGCGGCTTCGATCAGCACATCCATTGGAAACCGGCCATCGGGCAGCGGCAGGAACTCGAAATCGTGGTTGTGGTAGCCAAAGGTCAGCCCGGCTTTCTGGAACGGCACCGCTGCCCGGCCGAGACGCTCGCCCAGCGCCTTCCAGCCGACCGCATCCGTTGGCCGCAGGTTCGGCGGCAGCCAGGGGCAGATCACGGTGTTGATCCCCAGCGTCCGCGTCACTTCCAGCGCCCGTTCGGGGCTTTCGACAAGGTCGAGCCCCATATGCGCGGTGGGCATAGACAGGCCCGCCGCATCAAGCTTGGCCCTGAGCGCAGGCGCATCGACATAGAGGCCGGAAAGCCCGCCGGTGGCCGCGTCGGTGCCGCCATAGCCCTCGACATACTTATATCCGAGCCGACTGGCGGTCTGAATCACGGAGTCGAGGGGGTAGTTCCGCCCGCTGTAGAGCTGAAGGGATAGGTCCGTCATTGTGGCCTCGTGGTCTCTGGGCGGCTAGAGCCGCATGCCGGATTCGGCGTTGAAGAGGGAACCGCGCGCCGGGTCGAAGCCCAGCCGGATCTTTTGGCCGACCTTCAGGTCGACCTCGGATTCTGTGCGGAAGGTGATGGGCTGGTCGCCGATGCGCGTCCATCCAAGGGTGTCCGAGCCCATCGGCTCGACGATTTCGATTTCGGCATCGAACGAATACGGTGCGGTGGCAGCGTCGTTGCCAACCATGATGTGCTCGGGCCGGATACCCAGCACAACGCCTGTACCATCCGGCGCTACGCCACCGTCATAAGCATAGTTGTTCATCCCGACCGTCACCCCATTGGTTTCGACCGAACCGCCCTTCATTGTCCCCTTGAGGAAGTTCATCGACGGCGAACCGATAAACCCGGCGACGAACAGATTGACGGGCCGGTTGTAGATCACGTGCGGGGTATCGAGCTGCTGAATGACGCCGCCCTTCATGATCGCAATTCGGTCGGCCAGCGTCATGGCCTCGATCTGGTCGTGCGTCACGTAGATCATGGTGTTCTTCAGGCGCTGATGCAGGCGCTTGATTTCAACGCGCAGGTCCGAACGCAACTTGGCGTCCAGGTTGGACAAAGGCTCGTCGAACAGGAACACATCCACATCGCGGACTAGCGCCCGACCAATCGCCACACGCTGCCGCTGGCCGCCGGAGAGCTGTGCCGGCCGCCGCTTGAGCAACGGCTCGATCTGCAGGATTTCGGAGGCACGCGCGATCCGCTTCTTGATCTCATCGGCCGGCATGCGGGCATTCTTGAGCCCGAAGGACAGATTTCCTTCGACCGTCATCTGCGGATAGAGCGCATAGGACTGGAAGACCATGCCGATGCCGCGATCCTTGGGCTCGGCCCAGGTGACGTTCTTGTTGTTGATGAAGATCTGCCCGTCGGTCACCTCAAGAAGGCCGGCAAGGCAGTTGAGCAGCGTGGACTTGCCGCAGCCCGATGGGCCGAGCAGCACGATGAACTCGCCCTCGGCAACATCGAGGTTCAGGTCCTTCAGAACCGACACGGAGCCAAAGTTCAGGGTCAGGTCTTTGACCGAAATTGAATATGTCATGTCTCAGCCCTTCACGGCACCGGCGGCGATGCCGCGCACAAACAGTTTTCCCGACAGGAAGTAGATGACCAGAGGAACCAGCCCCGTCAGCAAGGTCGCTGCCATGTTGACGTTGTATTCCTTCACGCCCTGCACGGAGTTGACGATGTTGTTGAGCTGCACGGTCATCGGGTAGATGTCGGGCTTGGTGAACACCACGCCGAACAGGAAGTCGTTCCAGATCCCCGTCACCTGCAGGATCAGCGCCACCACAAATATGGGCAGGCTCATCGGCAGCATGATGCGGAAATAGATGCCCCAGAACCCGGCTCCGTCGACGCGCGCCGCCTTGAACAGCTCCTCGGGAATGGTCGAGAAGTAGTTGCGGAACAACAGCGTCAGGATCGGCATGCCAAAGATCGTGTGCACAAGCACAAGACCCCAAAGCGTTCCGTAGATGTGCATTTCACGCAGCAGGATCACGATGGGATAGAGCATCACCTGGTAGGGGATGAACGAGCCAAAGATCAGGATGGTGAAGAAGACATCGGAACCCTTGAAGCGCCAGTTCACCAGCGCATAGCCGTTTACCGAGGCTACGATGATCGAGAGGATCACCGATGGCACCGTGATGCGCACGGAGTTCCAGAAGCCGCGCGACAGGCCATCGCAGTTCAGGCCCGTACAGGCCGATGACCAGGCTTTCACCCATGGGTCAAAGGTCACTTCGAGCGGTGGCGCGAAGATATTGCCAATGCGCACTTCAGGCATGCCCTTGAGCGAGGTCATCACCATCACCCAAAGCGGCAGCACGTAATAGAGACACACAACGATCAGTGTGCCGTAGATCATGATGTTGCGGCCGGACAGGCGCCGCTTTGGCTTGCGACCACGAGGGCCGGTTGTGTCAATCGGTGCCCGCTCTGCCGCCATCGAGGCGCCGGGCATTGCCGTGGTGTCAGCCATGCTTCTTGCCTCCAAATTCGAGATAGGCCCACGGGATCAAAACGATCAGCACGCTGAGCAGCATCATGGTCGACGCAGCAAACCCTTGCCCGAGGTTCTGGGCCTGGAACATGTAGTCGTAAACGTACATCGCGGGGACCTGAGATGCATTGCCGCCAGGGCCACCAGACGTCTGCGCCACAACCAGGTCGTAGAGCCGGATAATGCCGGACGCCACGATAACAAGCGTAGTGATGAAGACGGGCCGCATCATAGGCACGATGACAACAAGATAGGTCTTCCAGGTCGGAATGCCGTCAACCCGGGCGGCCTTCCAGATGTCCTCATCGATGCCGCGCAACCCCGCGAGCATAAGGCACATCACAAAACCCGTTCCCTGCCAGAGACCCGCGATCAGCAGGCCATAAAGGACAGTCTGCGGGTTGTTCAGCGGATCGAAGTTGAAATCGGTCCAGCCCCAGCTGCGCACGATGTGCTGAATTCCGAACTGCGGATTGAGGATCCACTGCCAGACCAGCCCGGTGACGATGAAAGAGAGGGCGAATGGATAGAGCATGATCGTGCGGAACGTGTCTTCCGCGCGGATCTTCTGATCCATCAGCACTGCCAGCAAGAAGCCAATGCTGATGGTAAAGACCAGCGACATCACGCCGTAGAATAGCAGGTTTTCAATCGATACTAGCCAGCGGCTATTCGACCATAGCCGCTCGTATTGATCAAATCCGACCCAGCGCGCCCGCGGCAGCAGCTTGGAGTCAGTGAACGAGTAAACGACCGTCCAGATGGTACCGCCGGCGAACACCACCAGCGCAGTCACGATCATTGGAATTGCGGCGATCTTGGCGCTGATATTGCGCGCCCAACGCCTTGGCTTCCCCGACATAAGGACCCCCTGCCCCTGAGTTGGACAAGGGCCGCCCGCAAGCGAGCGGCCCTACCGTCAACTTCGATCAGAGACCGGACTTGAGGTTCTCAACCCACTGGGCCTGAGCCACATCGGGGGCCATGTCAGATTTCCAGAACTCGACCATCAGGTCTTCATTCTGCTTCTGCACGTCAGCCGACCAGACCATGTCACCGGAGGGAACGATGTTGCCACCGGCCAGGATTTCGAGGCCCTTCTTCATGCAGTCGTTGGCAGCGGCGAGGTCAACGTCGCCACGGATCGGGAGCGAACCTTTCTTCAGGTTGAAGGCAACCTGGACTTCCGGGCTCACCAGTAGCGCTGCGAGACGCTTCTGGGCAGCTTCCTTCTCGGGATCATCGAGCTTGGGGAAGTAGAAGGCGTCGCCACCAGTCGAGATATACTCATTCAGGCCGATGCCCGGCAGACAGGTATAGTCCTTGCCGGCTACTTCGCCTGCGACCTGGAATTCACCCTGAGCCCAGTCACCCATGATCTGGCCGGCGGCTTCGTCGGTGATCACAAGGTTGGTGGCCTGGTTCCAGTCCTGAACGGTCGACTTGGCAGCAAGCTTGCGGGCATCCGCAGCGGCCTGGAAGACCGCGGCCATTTCCGGACCAGCGGCAGCTTCCATATCCTTGTCAACGTTCACTTTCTTCCACAGATCAAGCCCACCGACGCCGATGGTCAGGGCGCCAAAAGCCAGGTTCGACTGCCAAGGCTGATTGCCGAGGGCCAATGGGATCTTGCCAGCAGCATCAACCTGCGGCGCGGTCGCAACAAACTCGTTCCAGTTGGTCGGAACCGGGATGCCCAGGTCTTCATAAACCTTGTTGGAGAGCCACAGCCATTCAGGCGAGTGGATGTTCACCGGGGCGCAGTAGATCTTGCCATCCACCGTGCAGGCATCAAGCAGTGAAGGTGGGTACACCACTTCTTTCCAGTTGTTGGCCTCAGCGACATCGGTCAGATCGAGCATAAGACCAGCTTCGACCAACTCCAGAGCCTGCTGGCCGTGGTTGAACTGGGTGGCGCCCATCGGGTCACCGCCGGTGATGCGCGAGATCATGATCGGGCGGGCGGTACCGCCGCCGCCTGCGATGGCGCCGTCGATCCACTTGTCGCCGGAAGCGTCGAACGCCTTGGCAAGCTCGGCCACGGCTGCGGCTTCACCGCCAGAAGTCCACCAGTGGGTAACTTCGAGGTCGGTAGCGTATGCAGCAGTGCTGCACATCAGGGCCGCTGCCATGCTGGCAGCGAGCGAAAACTTCATCATCATGTATCCTCCCAACGATCCAAGGAGCGGATGCTCCAGCGATTGCCACCTACAACTGGGCTTTCTGTGAAACCGCAGCGTGAAATGGCGTGTAATCGATTACACGCAACCAGGTCCATCCCTGTGCAATCGATTTCATTTAGATCAGACTATTCTTGCTTGGCTGTCAAGATCGATCTACACAGGGCCATTCTTTGGCGGAATCCGGGGGGACGCCTTGTATGTCGACACTCGAAAAAATTCCGACTATTCAGGATGTTGCTCGCTACGCCGAGGTATCCACAGCCACGGTTAGCCGCGCGTTATCCAACCCAGAACGGGTCAGTGAGGCGACGAGAGAACGTGTTGCCGAGGCCGTTGCTGCAACCGGCTACACGATCAACCAGTCGGCCCGATCACTCAGAATTCGCGCAGCGCAGACGATTCTGATTGCGCTGCCGAATATCGGCAACCCCTTTTACTCAACCGTTCTCGATGCGGTCGTCCATGAGGCGGCATCCCGTGGCTATGGCGTGCTCGTGGCCAATCGCGTCGGGTCAGACCAGGCCCAGTGGTTGCGCGAGTACTTCCTGTCCAACCGTGCCGACGGGCTGCTGTTGTTCGACGGCTCCATGGATCCCCTCGCGTTCAGCCAGATGCCCGGCCCGCGTGGCAGTTTTCCCATGGTCTTCTGCGCCGACGAGAATCCAGGAGACAGTCTGAATGCAGTTCTCACCGACAACAAGGAGGCCGCCGTGCGGGCCATCCAGCATTTGATCGGGCTCGGGCATCGTAAAATTGGGCATGTTCACGGGCCATCAAAGAATGGCTCCCCCGCCGGTCGCATGTTGGGGTATGCGCAAGCCATGCAGGAGGCTGATCTAGAAATTGACCCTGCCTGGATCCTGAACGGCGACTTTACTCTCGAGAGCGGGTTTGCAGCGGGGGCGGCTTACCTGCGTTTGGCCGACCGCCCTACCGCTATGTTCTGCTCGAACGACGAGATGGCGATTGGGTTCATTTCGGCCATCACTAAAGGCGGGCTAGATTGCCCAAAGGACGTTTCCGTTGTCGGCTTCGACGACATCGGCGTTGCGTCTTTTGCTCGACCGGCACTGACTACCATGCGTCAGCCTCGCGAAGAAATGGGGCGGCTCGCAACAAAGACCCTGCTTGATATTCTCGAAAGTGGCCATGACCGCGACGAGCCTCTACATGCCGTCGTTCGCTCTGAGCTGATCGTGCGCGCAAGCACAGCGCCGCTGGGATAGCTCGGTCTTGGTTTGTTTCAAAGGTTAGGTTAAACCGAGCGCCGCGGCCCCGTAGCTCAACTGGATAGAGCACCTGCCTTCTAAGCAGGTGGTTGCGTGTTCGAGTCACGCCGGGGTCACCAGTTTTAGAGGCGCGAAGTCCGAGGGCCGCTAGAGCTCAAACTCCATCTGCGCGAACAATGATGGCGTTGTAGATGCAGCCGGTTTCGGCGCTTTCCTGGTCGGCGGGGCGACGGGGGGCTTTTCTGGCTTAACGGCTTTGGGTGGCTTGCTTTTGGCAGCAGGCGCGACGGTTTTCGGGGCAGGCGTTCGAGGCGACTTTGCGCGCCTGGGCTTCAGGTTAGCCAGCCACTTCGACATCCCCGGAAAATCAGCATCGTTCAGGCTGTAGAGGTTTTCGCGGCCCACCTTTGCTTCAACCACAAGGCCAGCACTCTTGAGCACACGCAGGTGGCGGGATATGGCGGGCCGGCTTATCGGGAACGCAGCGGCAAGTTCGTGCACTGGATAGGGTCTCTGACGCAGCATGGTGACCATTCTCGAACGAACAGCGTCACCCAGAGCGGAGAACTGCACTTCAAACGCCATCGGGATTCCTCCAGAGCCACCTCTGGCTTTTCGTAACGGGCGCGTGACGAGTCAAGGAACGCCTAGAGCTTTCCCCAGCCATAGAAGCCGGGGAAAGCTCTGGGGCAAGGATGCCGGTCAAGCTGGATAGTCACGATGACTCCGCCCCTCTCCCGCCGGCTCCAGGCCAATGTCCCGGCGAATGTGATTGGAGAGATGTGATGTCGTGTGAATATGGCGTTTGGTCGAGAACAGGTAGGCGAACCAACGCGCGACTAAACTTACCCGTTGGTGTTGCCGTGATTGCGTCTGTGTTTGTTGAATCCTGGTCAAAGTCATAGCGTTTCCGGGCGCGTGACTACGCACCGGCTCCCAAGCTGGTGAAAAAAGCAAAATGACAGCCGCAAATGCCCGCAGACGAACAGCGGTTAGATCAATGCGGAACTATCGATGGAATTTTGAGGGTGTCGGCGCCAGGCGGAACTAAGTCCGCAGCAGGTCAGATTGCCTGATTGCCGGTAAACCATGCACACCAAACGGCGGCGTCAGATAGAACTTTCATGCCCGCCTCCTTGTTTGGCGTTGATTAGGAGTATGCTTTTACCCGCTGATATCAGATTCTCCAAGCGCCTACGTGACGTACTGTCACACATGGCTCTGCACTGTTGCATTGCGGCCACATTGGGATGCCAGGTTAGCTCAGTTCGGGATCAATTATCATTTCATTGACGCTGAACCAAAAGGTGCCGCACGCGTTAACCCCTCGCTGCCGAAACCTCTGAGACAGTGCTGGTAAGGAGAGATGCCGTGAGTGATGCACAGCCCACAGCACAGCGTACCTGGTGGCATAGGCAGCGCCCCTTCACGTTGGCTGAGCTGATTGCCGATGGCGTCGTGCATGTCATCGGGCTGATTGTCGCGATTGCCGCCGGATCGGTGCTGCTGGCTCTAGCTTTCTACAAGACAGCACCGTCAGAGGGCCCTGCCCTCGTCATCTACGTCGGCACACTGATATTTGTGTTATCAGCATCTCTTGCCTATAACCTCTGCCCGATCTCGCCAATCAAACGGCATCTTGCGCGCCTCGATCAGGCGGCCATCTTCCTGTTTATAGCGGGCACTTACACACCGTTCCTCGCCGTGCTCGGCGGCGCACCAATCGCACGTTTGATGATGACGCTGGTCTGGGGTGCGGCACTGATTGGGATCGCGCTCAAGCTCATCGTGCCCGATCGATTCGGCCGACTAGCCATCCTGCTCTACCTGGCCATCGGTTGGAGCGGCGTGCTGGTGTTTCAGACTCTGGCGGCCACACTCCCGCCAACCACGATGTGGCTGATGGTAGCGGGCGGCGTGGTCTACTCGCTCGGAATCATCTTCCATCTTTGGGAGAAGCTGCACTTCCAAAACGTGCTCTGGCACATATTTGTGGTGATGGGCGCCACCCTGCACCTGGGCGCAATCCTTGATTGCATGGTGATCAGCCGGTTGTAACGGCTATTTCACAACCCGGTCGTGTTCCAGCCTGTCGCCGGGCTTGAGCCCGATCTCAGCTGCCCTACCCCCAGGAATTTCCAGCACAAACTGAACCGGCCCCTGCGACGGGATTGATGTGGTGTCATGCGGTATGGCGTTGGCATGCACCGTCCGGACGGTGCCGTCGGCACGAATGAAGATCATGTCGAGACCGATCAGCGTATTCTGCATCCAGAATGCGGTTTCACGCTCTTGCTTGAAGTCGAACAGCATGCCGGCATCAGGAGCGAGATCGGTGCGATACATCAGCCCTTTAGCTCGGCTTTGAGGTGTGTCGACAACCTCGACCTTGAACTCGTGACGCCCTGTGTCCGTCACCAGTGTGGCGAGGGTATCGTCGGCGGACGAAATTGTTGGCCAAAGAGCGGCCGCCAACAGAGCGATGGCCATGAGCCAAGACGAGCGCCGGTCCAGATGTCTACGCGTCCGAGTCATTCAGTGTGACGACGGGGCATCGCCCCAGCCATCCGGGCGAATCTCAGCGACCATAAGGCCCTTGGGACCGTTGCCATAGCGCACCAGGACGTATTGGCCTGGACGTAGCTCAGTGATCCCGAAGCGGCGCAATGTTTCCATATGCACAAACACGTCCGGGCTGCCTTCGCCTTCCGAGAGGAAGCCAAAGCCACGAATGCGGTTGAACCACTTGACCTCAAGCCGCACCAATTTGCTTGTTGGCTCTACGGTGACGTGGGTGCGTGGTGGCGGCATCTGCGCGGGATGCCGAGCCGTCGACTCATCCATCGACAGGATTCGGAAAGCCTGAAGTCCACCGGGGCGATTGAGCGCCTCGACAACAACCCGCGCCCCTTCATAGGCGGTCTGGTAGCCGTCGCGGCGCAGGCAGGTCACATGCAGCAGCACATCGGGCATGCCGTTGTCGGGAACAATGAAACCGAAGCCCTTGGCGACGTCGAACCACTTGATCGCGCCAGCAACCTCAATGACGTCCATTGCCTCGTTGGCACCGGGCACGGATTCGATAGAACGGTCACCTGATCCGCCAGCGTCCGGCGAACGGATGCCTGCCTCGTCGGTTTCCGCTGAAAACTTAGCCCCCATGACCCACGCCTTCTTGTACTCGGCCCCGCCGCTGTCGGGGTACTCCATAAGACAGCGTCACATTGGCCGATTCAAAGTCAAAAGTTAAGAACTCGTTTCAACTTTGTTTGTGTTTCCCACTTGCCATACGCAAGCTGCGGGATTGCTTGATGCATTGCACGCGCGATAGGGTCCGCCACCTGCAGGCGGCCAACGAAAGGATGCGGCAATGAAATTTCTTCACACCATGGTTCGGGTCACCGATGTTGCCGAAAGTCTCCGGTTCTACTGCGACGGTCTTGGACTGCGGGAGGTGCGTCGTACGGACAACGAGAAGGGCCGGTACACGCTGATCTTTCTGGCAGCACCCGATGATACCGGCGGCCAAGTCGAGCTGACCTACAATTGGGATCCCGATCCCACTCCCTATGCCGGCGGCCGCAACTTCGGTCACCTCGCCTATCGTACCAAGGACATCTATGCCCTTTGCGGGCACCTGGCTGGTATGGGCTACACCATCAATCGCCCCCCGCGGGATGGGCACATGGCATTTGTGCGCTCGCCGGACGCGATCTCGATCGAACTGATTCAGGAAGGTGAGGCCCTGCCCCCACAAGAGCCCTGGCTTTCAATGAAGAATACCGGTTCCTGGTAGCCTCCGGCGCGAGTTTGGAGAGGGTTAACCACGTTGCTTAGCGCGTGGTTAGCGAAACGAATCGTATTTTACGGGTCATCGTTGACTGACCTTTCGCCCTTCACCGAGCGGCGGAAGGTCTGGATTTTGACCCATGAAGAAGTTGATCGTCGCCCTGTCCAGCCTGGTCCTCCTCGGCGGATGTCTTCCTATGGCCATCTTTGCCAGCGGTGGTTACGACGGCTATGGCCAGAACTTTGGAACATATGTCGCCAGTCGGGATGTGAATGCCTTCTGCATCTCCCCCAAATTACGCCTGGCGATCTGGGAGTTCGAGGGCAATTTCGGCAAGAAGATCGTGATGAACTCGGGTTATCGCGACCCGTTTCACAATGCCAAGAATGGCGGCGCCAGCGACAGCTACCATATGAAGTGCATGGCGGCCGACTTCTTCATCCCCGGCGTGCCCAAGGAGCGTCTCATCGCCTTTGCGAGAAGCACTGGGGTTGTCGGCGGGCTGGGATGCTATCCTGGAAAGTCGTTTATCCACATCGACGTAAGGGACCGTCCGCGCGGATCGCGGGGGCCAGTTACCTTCTCGGGATGCTGAACTGCACAAAACCGCGATGGTTTGCAAAATCGGGCTTGCGCATCGCAAACAACCTCCCTATACGGTGCCCACGCGCTTAGGCGCCCTTCGTCTATCGGTTAGGACGCCACCCTTTCACGGTGGAGAGAGGGGTTCGATTCCCCTAGGGCGTACCAGCACTCCCCAGCAGTTTTGAGGATTGCGCGGCGGCGGTTTCCCGCCGATAGTAGCCGTATTGTCCAAGCGATCCGCGCCCATCGTCTAGCGGTCAGGACACCGCCCTCTCACGGCGGGAACAGGGGTTCGATTCCCCTTGGGCGCGCCAGTTTTCCAAAATCCATTTCGACCTTTTCGATCACGGCCGCGTTTGGCCTTGCGTCATGGATCTGGAACGCCGAGTGGACCGATACGAACGACTTGTCCGTGACACCCTGCTGAGCCGCATTACCGAGAGGAATGTGCGTCGGCATCTGGCGCGCTTGTCTCCACATCCCCCTGCCGTGCGGGTGGTCTTCGACCAGACTGGCATGATGCCCCGCGACCTGCTGCTGGAACGGCATGGCGACGGTTTTATCATCCGCTATGACGTTGAGGCTTCGCCCTTCTTTGTGAGCTGCGCCCAGCACTTCGTGCGTGCGTATGTTTATTGGATGATGCAAGCGGACCCGAGCGTGACCAGCATCGCGCTGACGGGTGCAGATGGCGATGCGCCGAGCCTTGCCCGCTTCACGCCTTGCGCCAGCCGCCGGGAGCAGGTCGCCCTGCCCGACCCGCACTTTTTTGATTCCCGTGGCTATCGGACGCAGCGGGAGCTTGCAGCTGCGGGGCTGCCGTGGGCGGAGCGCTCGGATGCCCTTGTCTGGCGCGGCGGAGGAAATGGCTCAGGGCGGCTCAGCTTTGAGCAGGCCGATCTCATGGACCCCACCGTGCTGGCCCGCCTGCGTATGGTCGGGCTGCTCAAGGACGCGCCGGGCGCGGACGCCAAGCTTGTTGAACTGCAGCAGGACAATGGCTCGTACCAAGCTGCGGCCCGCCGGCTTGGATATCTTGCAGATCGTATTGATCAGGAAACCTGGCTGACGCGGAAGTATGCCATCGATATCGATGGGACGGTCAACACCTGGGCGAACCTTTTGATCCGCATGCTCTATGGATGCTGCGTACTCAAGGTCCAGTCCCAGTTCGGGTTTCGCCAGTGGTACTATGATCGGCTCGTCCCCTATGAGCATTACATACCGGTCAAGGCTGATATGAGCGACCTGCTCGACCAATGGGAATGGGCGAAGACAAACGATGGGCGCGCTGCTGAAATCGCGCGAAACGGCGCCAACCTGGCTCGAACCATCACCTTCGAACAGGCGGCGGCCGAGGCGGCGGCGCTGATCGAGGCCAACTGGCGCTGAATGTGGCCAACTGGTGGCACAATGCCCCGGTTTTCGGCCCTCCAGGGCCGAAATGTGACGCCAGATGAACGCGCAATTAACTGGCCATTCCCAAGACGCATGCCTCAATTGCAATCAAATGACTGCTCATTTGGTGTGCAATTGCCTATATCGGGGGCATGAAATGAAGAGGAAAAGAAAATGAACTTCCGCAAGACCATCGCCAAGTTTGCAGCCACCCAGCGCGCTATCCGCGAACTCAGCGCCCTTGATGACCGTCAGCTCAATGACCTGGGCATCAGCCGCGCAGACATCCGCGAAGCCGTGCTCGGCAAGCTCTAATAGAGCTGACGCAGACTAGAACCGAAGGGCGCCCATTGGGCGCCTTTTTGTTTCTTGGGTGCGGAGAATGTCACCCATCATACTACCCGATGTCGAAGACGACACCCTGTGCCAAAGGCAGGGCGTGAGAGTAGTTCACCGTGTTGGTGGCCCGACGCATATAGGCCTTCCAGGCATCGGACCCGGACTCTCGCCCGCCGCCGGTTTCCTTCTCGCCGCCGAAGGCTCCGCCGACCTCAGCGCCCGACGTCCCGATGTTGACATTGGCAATGCCGCAATCAGAACCGCTGGCGGCAAGGAATGCTTCCGCCTCGCGCAGGTCGAGCGTGAAGATGGATGACGACAGGCCTGCGCCAACCGCATTGTGCAGGTCAATGGCGGTATCAAGCTCGCTGTAGCGCATGACATAGAGGATTGGCGCAAAGGTCTCGCGCAGGACGGGACCGGTCTGTGACGGCATTTCGACCAGCGCAGGATGCACATAGTAGGCGGCATCGCCTTCTACGTTTGCCCGCCCACCCCCATGCACGATGCCCCCTGCAGCGCGGGCCTCGTCAAGCGACGCCTGCATGCCATCGAAGGCGCGCTTGTCGATCAATGGGCCAACAAGGGCAGATGATGTCAGCGGGTTGCCCACCGAGGCGCTGGCGAAGGCCTTTTTGAGCCGGGGCAGGAAGGCGTCGTAGATGCTGGCGTGAACAAACAGGCGTCGCATGGTGGTGCAGCGCTGTCCGGCCGTGCCCATGGCGCCGAAGGCGATGGCGCGCAGGGCAAGCTCGAGATCGGCACTCGGACAGACGATGCCGGCATTGTTGCCGCCAAGCTCGAGAATGGCCCGGGCAAACCGTTCGGCCAGCACCGGCGCCACGGCGCGGCCCATGCGGGTTGAACCGGTAGCAGACACAAGAGACACCCTGGGATTGCGCACCAGCGCATCACCGGCATCGGGCCCGCCAATGACCACCTCAACAAGGCCAGCGGGGGCATCGGCGCCGAAGCGGGCCACGGCACGCGCAAAGATGGCGGCGCAGGCGAGCGCTGTCAGGGGTGTCTTTTCGGATGGCTTCCAGACCACCGAATCTCCTGCGACCAGTGCCAGCGCAGCATTCCACGACCAGACGGCGACGGGGAAATTGAAGGCGGAGATGATGCCCACCACACCAAGCGGGTGCCAGGTTTCCATCATGCGGTGGCCCGGCCGTTCGGTGGCAATGGTCAACCCATAGAGCTGCCGGGAAAGGCCGACGGCAAAATCGCAGATGTCGATCATCTCCTGGACCTCGCCCAGCCCCTCGGACCGCACCTTGCCTGCTTCAATACTGACAAGCAGCCCCAGGTCCTCCCTGGAGCGGCGCAATTCCTCACCCAGCAGCCGCACCAGTTCGCCCCGGCGCGGGGCGGGCACCAGGCGCCAGGCCTTGAATGCTTCGTGGGCGCGAGCGATGGCGGCGTCCATTTCGGCGCGGGTTGCAGCGGGGACGCGAGCAATCCGCTCGCCGGTCACCGGTGTATGAACATCGAGGTTGCCGCCGGTATAGGCAGTGTCAGCAACACCAAGGCGCGCGAGAAGGTCAGCAGTCTGGCTGGCAATTGTCATGAGGATAAATCCATTTAGGCGTGAACGGCCTGGGGTCTGAGCGCATGCAGGCAAGCATCAATCGATGCCTGTTGAATGCTGGAATAGTGGGCAAATTCATTGAGGACCGTGGCACCGAGCGCTTCTTCAAACGCCGCCTGGCTGGGACTGGCGCCGAACTGCTGGGCGGCGTGGTCGCCAAGGTTGGACTGGAATATTCCGGCGGCACTGACCGGGAGGAAGTCTTCATAGACAATGGGGTCGGCCTGCACAAAGCCAGCATCGACCAGATCTGAAATGCTCCCATCGGCGCCACCCATTGCGATCTGGTGCCGCCCCACGCCGGTGAGGGAATAAGTGAAATAGCCGAGACCTGCTTTCCGGATCGCCGCCCAGTCATCGGGGAACGCCGCAAAGACGCGACTGAGCGCTTGTTCATAGCTCTCAGCATTTCTGCCGTCGGCGGCGGGTCGGACGTCGGTGCGCACGCTGTCGAGAAGGCGATCGTACAGCGCCCTGCCCTGCGGCGTGAGCGCGAGCCCGCGCTGCTCGATCTCGCCAAAGCGCGCTGTATGACTGCCGGCATGCCATTCGCCTTTTGGCCCCCGGAATGAAACCGCCTCTTCAAGCGCCTTGAATGACGTCTGGCGAAGCAGGATCGGGCAGTTCCGGGTTGGTGGCCCCTCGATGACAGCCTTGGCCGCTATGCCCCGACCGGGCATCAGGGCCTGCACGGCATCGATATCGAGCGTCCGGGGTGTGAGATGGTTGATGTGCGGGCCGCGGAACGAAACCACATCGGCAATCAGCCGGTGGGCCTCGTGCAGCCGATTGTAAAGATCGGCGCTGACCAATGCCTTGTCGTGCCAGCGGAAGGTTTCGAGCACTTCGGCAACGAAACACTCGGCGTCATCCTGATCGAGCCCGCCCTCGCGTTCGGCCTTGTCGACGAGCATGAGTGCGCCGGGCGTGAAAATTGTCCGGGCCGCGAGAACCCGCTCGGCTTCGGCTGCCAGGTCGCGATCCTCGACCAGATCGAGGCGCAGCAGCGAGGTGAACACGCGGAACGGGTTGCGGCTCAACGCTGCGGCATCAACCGGACGGAATGCGGTTGAATGCACGGGGATGCCCGCAACACTGAGATCGTAATACCCGACCGGAAACATGCCCATGATGGCAAAGACCCGGCGGATCATCGCCAGCTCCGCTGCGGTTCCGAGCCTGATTGCACCGTGCCGCTCATCGGAAATCCGCGACAGGGAATCGGTGCGCTCCAGATCGGCCTTCAGCCCCGGATCTGCCCTGAGAACCCGGGCATTTACCTCGGCGACAAGCTCCATCAGCGTGCCATAAGCTGGCACTTCCGTGCGATACATATGCGACATGGCCTTGGAAAAGGCATCGCGGATCGTGTCGCTCGACACGAATGCATGTTGGCTCATGCAGGATCCTCCCGGACGTTGCTCGGAGATTACTGCGGTTCCGGTCCGCAAGACAGAGATTTCAGGCCGCGTGCGTCACCATGCCGGGGGCAGAACCATCCTGCGCGTAAACTTTGCCGAACCGATTGGCGAGGAAGTGATCAAGGCCGATATCTTCCTGCAACACAAGTCCGCGGGATGGCAGCGCACCTTCGACGATCAGGTCGAGCACAGCGCAGATGCTGGAGGCGGTGGTCAGCTTGATGGCGCTCATGATGCGGCCATTGATCTGCGCCGGGTATATCTTGTGCGCATAGGTTTCCTGCATCAGCCGCCCGGCCTGAAGCCCGGTGGCCGTGACGAAAACGATGACCACATCCTGATCGGTCATGGGTACGGCATATTCGAGGATATCCTTGAGCAGATCGCGCCGCTCGCGGAGCCGCAGGTCATCCAGCAGCGTTTTCATCAGGGCCGCGTGGCCGGGATAGCGGATGGTGCGATAATTGAGGTTGCGGACCTTGCCATCAAAAGTCGCACACAGGCTTCCCAGACCACCTGAGGTATTGAACGCCTCATAACGTTCGCCCTGCAGGGAAAACTGCTCCAGCTCTTCGAGCGCGGGCACCGACCGCAGGGTGCCGTTGACGATGGCGTCGCAGGGTTCGCAATACTCGTTGATCACCCCATCGGTCGACCAGGTGAGGTTATAGTTGAGGCCGTTCGACGGGTATTGCGGCAGAGCGCCAACCCGCAACCGCAGATCGTGGAGCGCTTCGAATTTGCGCGCCAGATCGGTGGCCACAATGGTGATGAAGCCGGGGGCCAGTCCGCACTGCGGTACGAAGGCCGATTTTGCCTGCTGAGCCAGCCCGGTGACGATTCTGGTGGCCGCCACATCTTCCGTCAGGTCCAGGTAGTGGATGCCTGCGCTGGCGGCGGCAGTGGCGACGTAGCCGGTGATCTGGAAAGGGCCGGCGTTCAGGACGGCGAACTTGCCTGCGAACAAAGCTGCAAGCGCTGCGGCATCAGCCACGTCTACCTGCGCAACGGCGATATTTCTGGCGGCAGGCACGGTTGCAAGCTGCGCCAGGTCCCGATCGGCTACGGTGACGTGATAGTCGCCGGTGACTGCCAAAAGGTCGGCAATTGACGTGCCAATCTTGCCCGCACCGATAACGACGATGTTTTTCATGGTCCCCTCCACCTTGAAACTTCATACTTGTTTCGTTCGTTGGCGGGCGGTAGCGTAGTTTTGTACGTTTCTCCTATTCGTTTTAGGCATTCTGCCAAGCAGGAAATGCAATATGACGATAAATGACGGCGATAAGCAACTTCTTGACCTGCTGCGCGAAAACGCCCGCACGCCAGTTGCGGAGCTTGCCCGGCTTACCGGTGTTTCGCGCACCACGGTGCAGGCGCGCATTGACCGGCTGGAAGCGAGCGGCGTGATTGATGGCTACACCGTAAGGCTTGGGGCAGCATACGCCCAGGCGCAGGTGCGGGCACAAGTCATGGTGAAAGTATCGCCCAAACAGTCGCGGCGCGTTGAGGGAGGTTTGACGACCATTCCCGATGTGACGGTGGTTTATTCGGTCTCTGGGGCGTTTGACCTGATCGTGTTCGTTGCCTGCGAAAGCGTTGAACTGCTCGACCGGACCATTGATGCCATCGGGGCGCTGGATGGGGTGGAACGCACTGAAAGTTCAATACTTCTGGCGACCAAGCTGCAGCGCTAGCAGCCCTTGTATCGCGCGGCTGCGCTGAGAATGTGAGCGTTGCGTCGGTGTGACACGAAACGGATAGCGGATCGCGTGAGTGTTCGGCCCGTCAGAGCGTTAGCCCTTGGCAAACCTCGACTTTCTGCCTGTCGATTTTCGGATTTGAGCAGAGTTTTGACCTTAGCGAACGGCCGTTGCCAAAGATCGAACGTTAGTGATCAGTTAGTTCAAGCAGCCGGCATACGCGATTGCTGGCGCTTGCTCCACCCCGCGACACGATCCCGGCCAGCATCTTTGGCCTGATAGAGGGCTGCGTCGGCGCGTGAAACCAGTTCAAGCGCGGATCGGGCGGTGTCGGCATCGGCGTAGCTGGCGATGCCGAGGCTGACGGTGACGATACCCTTCTCGCTGCCCTGATGTTCGAGGGTGAGGTCGCGGATGGATTTGCGGATGCGTTCGGCGAGGCGATAGGCACCATCCTCGCCGGTATCGGGCAGGACGATGCAGATTTCCTCACCACCGTACCGCACCACAGAGTCGGCGGGACTGCGCACCTGTTGCTGGACGGTGCGGGCGACACGCTGCAGGCACGCATCGCCTGCCGGATGGCCATAGTGATCGTTGTAGGTCTTGAAGCGGTCGATATCGAGCATGATCAGGCTGAGCGGCGCCCGGATGCGCTCGGTGCGGCTCAATTCGGCAACCAGCAGTTCATCGAAGGCCCGGCGGTTGAGCAGGCCGGTGAGGCCATCGGTGCGGGCAAGGAGCTTGAGCTGCTCGGTGAGTTTGTACATCTCGCGCTCGGCCGACTTGATAGTCGAAATATCCGAGATCACGACCATTGCGCGCTCGCCCGAAACCGCCTTTGTGCGGACGTGCAGCCAGTGCCCGTTGAACAGATGCACTTCTTCGTCCGCACTGGACCGCAGCGACTGCATCACATTGCCGATCCACTCATCGACCCCGTTCGGATCGATATCGATCTGCTCCCCGCGCTCATATGACTCGCGAAGAATGGTGGCGAGATTGACGCCGGGGACGCGCAGTTCCGATGTGCGGGTGAACAGGGCGGGGTATTGATCGTTGCAGAAAAGCAAAGTGCCGTCCTGCTGGAAAAGAGCCAGGCCGTCGGACATTTCGGTGAGGACGAAATCGAGCAGGTCGCGGTTCTCGAGCAGTTCCTTTTCCAGCGCTTTGCGTTCGGTGACGTCGCGGGTGACACCGGCGAGCCCGATGACCTTGCCGTCTCCGTTGCGCAGCGGCACCTTGGAGGTTGAAAACCAGCGCAGGCTGCCAGTGGCATCGGGCAGCTGTTCTTCAAAATCATGCATCGCCTGTCCGGTCTGCATGATCTGCTGCTCGACATTGAGCAGTTCATTGGCCCTGGCAGACGGAGCAATCTCATGGTCGGTCAGGCCTGTCAGGGCGCTGACGCTGTCAAAACCATGGTAGTTGGCAACCGCCTGATTGGCGGTGACGAAGCGGCTTTGGCGATCTTTCACATAAAGGTAGTCAGGCGCCTGGGACAGGCTGGCAGCGATGAGCCTGGCGGCTTCCTCGCGCCTGCGGGCCTGCACAATCAGCAATACCGAAAGCAGGGAAGCGAGGAAACTCAGGCCCACGAGGCCGGGACCGTAGTTCGCCAGCGCATGCAACCGCAAGTCTTCCGCAACAGTGGCCAGCCCGATAAACGGCACGATGGACGCAGCGCCTGCAAAGAGGACCGAAAGACCCGTACCGGGAAGCTGATTGCGCCGTGCCAGATAGAAGGCTGCGCCGATGGCCATGGTGAGCCCAATGCCAACAGTGCCGCTCCAGATCCCTGCCCCACCAAGCCAGAATCGATAGGCAATGGCGGCGGCACCAGCGACGAGCGCGGCCACCGGGCCGCCGATAAAGCCCGCGACCGCGATCAGCGAACAGCGCAAGTCAATCAGTATGCCGGGTTGGAACTGAATCGCCAGCGCCATCGAAGCCACGGCCCCGAGGCCCATGACAGCGCCGAAAATCAGGTTGCGCTCGAAACTGGGCCGGGCAAGGAGGCGATCCTGCACGTGGGCCCAAAGGGATATGAACAGGCCCACTATTGCGAAGTTTGCAATCAGTTGTTGCCACACGAACGGCCTTGCTCCGCGAGAGCTTACTGAGCCCCCGTTGTCAGGACGTAGTCTAGCAATGGACCTCGATCCGATCCGTTAACGCGGGGGCGAAAAAACCAGCAAACCCCTGCCTGGCCTTGCCCAAATCACTAACACGCGTCAGGTTAGGCAATCAGACCCGGAGGGGTAATTGGCATGGCCAGAATTGTGTTTGGAATGAATGTGTCGCTGGACGGCTATGTCGACCATGACAGGATGTCGACGGGGCCCGAACTGTTCAAGCACTGGACCGAGCATGTCGGCGGCCTGACCGGGAGCGTTTATGGGCGCGGGATCTATGAGCTTATGCGCATCTGGGATGAGGACCGACCGGACTGGAGCCCGGCGCACCGGGAATTTGCCATGGCATGGCGGCGGCTGCCGAAATGGGTGGTGTCGCGCACGCTGACCAGCGTGGGCCCCAATGCAACGCTGGTGAGCGGCGATGTTGGAGCGCTGGTGCGTGAGCTGAAGGGCACCAGGAGCGGGGATATCACCGTTTCCGGGCCTGTGCTGGCGCAGGCGCTGACCGAGCTTGGGCTGATTGACGAGTACCGGCTTTATTTCATCCCCGCGGTGCTGGGGAGCGGAAGGCCGTTTTTCGTGGGACCGCGGCCGCCGTTGCGACTGGTGGGGGCGGACCGGTTTGATGAGGATGTGATCCGGCTCACCTACGTTCCGGCCTAAGAGCCGAAAGGCAGGAATCCCGAGAGATTCCTGCCCCGGTGGCGATGACTTAGATGGCCAGGTATTCGTGGCGCAAGTCGGCGTTTTCCAACACTTCCTTGGCCGAGCCGGTGAAGACGACTTCGCCGGTATCGAGGATGACGGCCCGATCGGACAGCTTGAGCGCGGCGACGGCGTTCTGCTCGACGATGACGGTGGTGATGCCCAGACCCTTGATTTCGTAGAGGATCTTTTCGATCTCGTGCACGATGACCGGCGCGAGGCCTTCATAGGGTTCATCGAGCAGCAGCAGCTTGAGATCGCGAGCCAGAGCGCGGGCGATGGCCAGCATTTGCTGCTCGCCGCCGGAGAGCGTGACGCCTTCCTGCTTGCGGCGTTCGGCAAGGCGCGGGAAATGCGAATAGATGCGATCGAGGTCCCAGCCGCGACCGGGAGCCACCTGAGCCAGGGTGAGGTTTTCCTCAACAGTGAGGCCCTGGATGATGCGGCGGTCTTCGGGAACAAGCTGGATGCCGGCACGCGCCGCCTCGTGCGCCCGCATCTGATGCACGGCCTTGCCTTCGAGCCAGATTTCGCCGGACTTGAGCGACGGATTGTCGAGCCTTGCGATGGTGCGCAGGGTCGAGCTTTTGCCTGCCCCGTTGCGCCCGAGCAGCGCCAGGATTTCACCGTGGCGGATATCGAGCGACACGCCCTGCACAATATAGCTTTCGCCATAGTAGGCGTGGATATCCTTGACGGCAAAGAACGGCGCAGCGGTGGCGGCCTGGGACTGAACGGGAGCAGCGGCGGCAAATTCGGTGTTCATGGTCATGGCACTCATGCGTGGGCCCCTCCGAGATAGGCTTCCTGGACCCGCGGGTCACCTCGGACGGCGTCGGGTTCACCTTCGGCGATGATGCGGCCCCCGGCAAGCACGGAAATCCGGTCGGCCAGCGAGAACACCACATGCATGTCGTGCTCGATGATGACCTTGGTCATGCCACGCGCCTTGATCTTCTTGAGCAGCTCAATGGTGGTGTTGGTATCGTGGCGGCTCATGCCGGCTGTCGGTTCATCGAGCAACAGCAGGCGCGGATGCTGGATCAGGCACATGGCCAGTTCCATGCGGCGTTTGTCGCCGCGGCTGAGGGCCCCGGCGTGGTGCTCGCGGCGTTCGTAAAGCCCGACATCCTGCAGGATATGCTCGGCCTCTTCGCGCACTTCGTGTTCGTTTTCGAGCGATTTGAAAAGGCGGATCTTGAAGGCGCCATCGCGCTTGGCGAAGGCGGGGGCCATGACGTTGTGCAGAACCGAGAGCTCGGGAAAAATCTCCGGGGTCTGGAACACCCGGACCACGCCCATCTGGTTGATCTCGTGCGGCTTTTTGCCGGTGAGCACCTGGCCATCAAAGACCACCGCACCACGGCTGGGAGGAATGCGCCCGATGATGACGTTGAGCAGGGTCGACTTGCCGGCCCCGTTGGGGCCGATGATGGCGTGGGTCTTGCCCTCTTCGACCTGGAGATCGATATCGGACAGGGCATGCAGGCCGCCGAAGTTCTTGTGCACATCGGCAACGTGCAGGACGACGTTGTGATCCTTATCCATACCTTCCCCCCTATTCGGCCGGCTGGGCGCGCAGGGCGCTGCCGGGTTCGGCCTTGCCGCTCGGCTTGAACATTGAGGCGATGCGGCGCACGCCTTCCATGATGCCGCCGGGCAGGAACACCACGACCAGCACGAAAACCAGACCCAGCGTGAGCTGCCAGCCTTCGCCGACGAATTTCGAAACAACGGTCACCACCGTCTCCCGAACGCCCTCGGGCAGGAAGGAGAAGAAGTGCTCGAGGCTGGCCTCGTTGAAGGCCGAGAAGATGTTTTCGAAATACTTGATCAGCCAGGCGCCGATCACCGGCCCGACCAGCGTGCCAACGCCGCCCAGAATGGTCATGAGCACGATTTCGCCCGAAGCGGTCCACTGCATGCGCTCGGCGCCGGCCAGCGGATCGGTGATGGCGAGCAGCGCACCGGCGAGCCCTGCATACATGCCCGAGATGACAAAGGCCGTGAGGGCATAGGGCTTGGTGTTGAAACCGGCATAGTTCATGCGCGTCTGGTTGGACTTGATGGCGCGCAGCGTCATGCCGAAGGGCGAGGCAAAAATCTTCTGAGCGATGAAGAAGGCAATCAGCAGCAGCACGGCGCAGAAGTAGAAGCCTTCAAGGCCGTTGAAGCTGTGGCCGAAGATGCTGGCAGTCGGCAGGCCCTCGCCGCGCGGGCCAAAGGCAAGATCGATGATGCGCGGGTCCTGCATGCTGAGTTGCAGCGAGGTTTCGCCATTGGTGATCGGGGTGAGCACCGAATAGGCCATGTTGTAGCTCATCTGGGCGAAGGCCAGGGTGAGAATGGAGAAGTAGATGCCCGAGCGGCGCAGGCTGAGATAGCCGATGAGCAGCGAGAACAGCCCGGCAACGATCACGGCAAAGACGATGGCCGGGATCACATCCATGGTGAAGAGCTTGAAGGACCACACCGCGGTGTAGGAGCCGACCCCGAGGAAGGCTGCGTGACCGAAGCTGAGATAGCCAGCCAGCCCAAACAGCACGTTAAAGCCGACCGCAAGAATGGCGTAGATGGCGAACTTCTGCAGCAGGCCCGGATAGGACGCACCGAAGGGGGTGAGCCAGATGGGCATGGTGAGGACGACCGCCGCGAAAATGGCGAAGGTGATCAGGTCTTTGCGGGAAAGTGACAGCATGGCTCAGCTCTCCATGACGCCGCGCCGGCCCATAAGGCCACGGGGACGCACGAGCAGGATGACGACGGCGATCAGGTAGACAATGATCTGATCGATGCCGGGGATGATGGATTTGATCTCGGTCATCGAGGCGAACGATTGCAGGATGCCGAGCAGGAAGCCGGCAGCAACCGCGCCGGGGAGCGAGCCCATGCCGCCCACCACCACAACGACGAACGACAGAACGAGGAAATCCATGCCCATGTGATAGTTGGGCGGGACCAGCGGCGTGTACATGACACCGGCAAGGCCGGCGACGACGGCGGCGAGGCCGAACATGATGGTGAAGCGCCGGTCGATATCGATGCCGAGCAGACCAACCGTTTCGCGATCTGCCATGCCGGCGCGCACGACCATGCCGAAGGTGGTGAAGCGCAGGAAGGCAAAGACGGCGGCGATGATGCCGGCGGCAAACAGGAAATAGGTCAGGCGCCACCAGGGATAGGTGAGGACGTTTGCGCCCATGCCCAGGATCACACCAATATCGGCCGCACCGGCGAGCGCCGACGGCATGGGCTGGGAGATGGGATTGGGGCCGAAGAAGGTCTTGACGATCTCCTGCAGCACAATGGCAAGGCCGAAGGTGACCAGGATCTGCTCGGCGTGCGGGCGCTTGTAGAAGTGCTTGATCAGCCCGCGCTCCATGGCGATGCCGATGATCGCCATGACGGGGATGGCCAGCACAATCGAGAGGGGAACAGAATATTCGACCATGGTGGCGCCGAAATCGCCGAACCAGAGCTGGGCCATGGGCGTGCGCACCTCAAGCGGCGCGCCCCAGGCGGAGACCTGGGTGGGGTCGATGACGACGCTTTCCAAGGTGATGATGCGCCGGAAGGTGACCGCGCAAAAGGCACCAAGCATGAACAAAGCGCCATGCGCGAAATTCACCACACCCAGCGTGCCGAACACGAGCGTGAGACCCAGGGCGATCAACGCATAGGCGCCGCCCTTGTCGAGACCATTGAGCAATTGCGCGAGTATCGCTTCCATTGCGTTCCCCCTTCAGCAACAGGTGCCCGGCGGCAGAGGCGCCGCCGGGTGAGGTTGTCTTGAATCAATCAGGCGCAGGTTGCTGCGTCGTAGGGACCGAGTTCGCCGCCGAAGATCGCCGGGTCGTAGGTGACCGACTCGCGGCTGGCGGTGCCAACGGCTTCGAGCAGATCGAAGGGGTTGGACGGAGCGGCCTTGCCCTGAACAACCAGCACATCCTTGAAGCACTGGTGGTCTTCGGCGCGGTAAAGCGTCGGGCCGTTGCCGAGGCCATCGAATTCGAAGCCTTCGAGGGCCTTGATGACTTCGGGGGGATAGAAGGTGCCGGCACGTTCCACGGCATCGGCATAAAGCAGGGTCTGCACGTAGGAGGTGTGGGCGGCCTGGCTCGGGGGCTGGCCGAACTTGGCGCCGAACGACTTGGTGAAGGCGACCGAGGCTTCGTCTTTCAGCTGCCAATCCCAGTTGGAGGTGCCGTAGATGCCCTTCATGGCGCTGCCCGCGCCCTTGGCCATCAGATCGGAAACCAGCGGCACCACGATTTCGAACTGCTTGCCGTTCACGATCTTGTCGCGCAGGCCGAACTGGGTGGCCTGGGTGAGCGAGTTGACCATATCGAAGCCGTAGTGGTTCAGAATCAGCACGTCGGCGCCGGAATTGAGGACCGGGGTGATGTACTGGCTGAAATCGCCAGCACCCACCGGGGTGCGGACGGGCGCAACGGTCTTCCAGCCGAGGGCCTCGGTTGCGGCCTTCATGGACTCTTCCTGGGTCCAGCCCCAAGTGTAGTCGGCAGTGAGGTGATAGGCGACGCGATCGTTGCCATAGGCCTTGCCGAGCACGGGGCCAAGCGCCACGCCGGACTGGTACGCGTTGAAGAAGTGGCGGAAACCGTAGCGCTTCTTGTCCTTGCCGGTGGTGTCGTTGGAGTGGGTGAGCGCGGCCATGAAGATGATGCCCATTTCCTGGCAGAGGCCCTGCACGGCAATCGCCACGCCTGAGGACGAGCCACCGGTGATCATAACGGCGCCATCGCGCTCGATCATGCGGCGGGCAGAATCGCGGCCGGCATCGGCCTTGGTCTGGTCGTCGCCGGTGACGTAGGCCACCTTCTTGCCCAGGATACCGTTGCCCTTGAGGGTCTTTGACGAGAAGGTGGGGATCATCCCGCCATCGCCACCACCGTTCAGGTGCTCAACGGCCAGTTCGTAGGCGCGCTGTTCGTCGGCGCCTTCATCGGCATAGGCGCCGGTCAGCGGCATGTTGAAGCCGAGGGTGACAGTGTCGCCGGTTGGGTTGTTACAGAATTCCTGCGCCCAGGCGCCCTTCGAGAAAATCAGCGGCGACACGCCAGTCGCGAGAACACCGGCCAGGCCGGTCTTGATGAGCCGACGCCGGCTCAGACCTTTAAGGTCACTCATAGTATCCTCCTCTTTGTGCGGGGCGCTGATTCAATGCCAGTTCACTCACCGCTGCCGGACTATTGAGCGGCGTGAAAAGATGAGCAATAGGCCATTGTTATTGCTGCAATAATTTGTCAATTGTTGCACTCAATAGAGTGCAAAACTGTCAATTCGTTTACACCACGATGGCGCCCTGCCCCTGCGGCAAAGCAAGTGCTTGGCGGAACAGGCGGTTTGCGCTTTAGTGTACCGGCCTGCGGAGGGGAGACCGGGGGCAAGGGGGGACGCTTGGCCATTGATGTGCTGATCGCTGAGGATGAACCGAGCATTCTGGAGTCGCTGGACTTCATTTTGCGGCGCGCCGGCTGGTCGATCAGCGCGGTGACGGACGGCGAAGCCGCGCTCGATGCGGTCAAACGGCTAAAGCCCCGCATGGTAGTGCTCGACGTGATGCTGCCGAAACGCTCGGGGTTTGAAGTGCTCAAACAAATCCGCGCCGATGCCGATACACGCGACCTGCCGGTGCTGATCCTGACGGCCAAGGGCCAGCAGCGCGACCGGCTGATTGCTGAGGAACTGCGTGCCGACAGCTTTGTGACCAAGCCCTATGCCAATGCCGATGTGGTGGGCGCGGTGCGGCGGCTGCTTGGAGAGGCGCGGATCGACTGACCATGGAACGGCGGAAACTGGAAAGCGCCGCCCTGTTCCTGACCATCTTCGGCGTGATCCTGATCATGCCTCCACTCACGCTGCTGTTTGATGCCCCGGTGCGGGTGCTCAATGTGCCGGTCAAGATGCTCTATCTGTTCGGCGTCTGGGTGGCGCTGATCGTGGGGGCAGCGTGGCTTTCGAACCGGATGGCGGCCCGCAACGCCGCGCCCCCACGCGGTGAGGACTGATGCTTTCGGCCCAGTTCGTCATTGCCACCGGCATTGCCTATGTGGGGCTGCTGTTCCTGATTGCCTATCTCGGCGACCGGCGGGCGCGCACGCATAGCGGCACATTCCTGCGCTCGCCGTTTGTCTACACGCTGGCCATTTCGGTTTATTGCACCAGCTGGACTTTTTACGGCGCAGTGGGCACGGCGGCGCGTTCGGGGCTTGAATATATTTCGATCTATCTCGGGCCGACGCTGGTGTTTATCGGCTGGTGGTTCGTGCTGCGCAAGCTTGTGCGGATCGGGCAGAACCAGCGCATCACCTCTGTGGCCGACCTGCTCTCCTCGCGCTTCGGCAAATCGAGCCGACTGGCGGTGCTGGTGACGGTGATCGCCGTGGTTGGGCTGACGCCCTATATCGCCCTGCAACTCAAGGCGGTGACATCCTCGATCCAGACCGTGGCGGGGGCATCGGACTTCGGCAAGGGTAGCCTGTCCGGTGTCAGTGAGGTGGGGCTGGCGCTGGGGGCGGCGGCGGGCATGGCGCTGTTCACCATCCTGTTCGGTACGCGCAACGTCGACGCCAAAGAGCAGCACCATGGCGTGGTGGCGGCCATCGCCTTTGAAGCGGTGATCAAGCTGGCAGCGCTGCTGGCCGTGGGATTTTTCGTGATCTATTCGGCAGGCGGGCTCGACAACATCTTTGCCAATGCCGAGGCAGCGGGCATCGACATTTATACCAGCGACACGTTTGGCAGCCGCTGGGTGGCGATGAACGTGCTCTCGGTGGCGGCCATCCTCTGCCTGCCCCGGCAGTTCCAGATCACGGTGGTCGAAAACTCCGACGAGAACCACCTGCGCACCGCAAGCTGGGCTTTTCCCGGCTATCTGCTGCTGATGAGCCTGTTCACCCTGCCGATCGCGCTGTTCGGGCTGACAAGCATGCCGGCGGGATCGAACCCGGATATGTTTGTGCTGACCCTGCCCATTGCCGCCGGACAGGAGCCGCTGGCGTTGTTTGCCTTTATCGGCGGGTTCTCGTCGGCAACCTCGATGATCATCGTGGAATCGATTGCGCTCTCGATCATGGTGTCGAACCACATCGTGATGCCGATTGTGCTGCGGCTGACCAGCGGACAGGGGCTGGGCGACGGGCAAGGCGTAACCAGATTGCTACTGAACAGCCGCCGATTCTCGATTGCAGTGATCCTGTTCCTTGGCTTTTTCTATTTCTACCTGACCAGCGATTCCGATGCGCTGGCACCGATTGGGCTGATCTCGTTCGCCGGGGTGGCGCAGTTTCTGCCGGCTATCATTGCGGCACTGTTCTGGCGCGAGGCATCGCTGAAGGCGGCGACATCGGCCATTGCGGTGGGGTTTGTGGTGTGGGCGTGGACGATGTTCCTGCCCTCGTTCCAGACCTCAAGCCCGATGGTGGCCCAGATCATGGCCAATGGCCCGTGGGATATCGGGTTTCTGCGGCCGCAGGCGCTGTTTGGCCTCGATGGGCTCGATCCGCTGGTGCATTCGGTGTTCTGGAGCCTGTTCCTGAATTCAACCGTGCTGATCGCGGTCTCGCTGCTGACCAGCCAGTCGGCGCTGGAGCGCATCCAGGCAACGCTGTTCGTCGATGTGTTCAAGCGGGCCAGCAATGCCGACTTCATCCGTGGCTCGGCCACGGCCAATGACCTGTTTTTTGTGGCCCAGCGCGTGCTGGGTGGCGAGCGGGCGGCGGCACTGTTCGATGCCGAAGCGCGCGAGGGCGGGACGGCATGGACACATATGGAGCCAAGCCCGCAGTTTATCGGGCGGCTGGAGCGCGAACTGGCCGGCTCTATCGGCGCTGCCTCGGCGCATGTGATGCTGTCGAAAGTGGTTTCCGGCGACACGGTATCGCTCGAAGAAGTGCTGCAGATGGCCGACGAAACGCAGCAGGCCATCGAATATTCGCAGCAGTTGGAGCAGACATCGGCGGAGCTGCGGACGACGGCCGACAAGCTTGAAGAGGCCAATGCCACGCTGCGCGAACTCGACAGCCAGAAGGACGATTTTTTGAGCCAGGTGAGCCATGAAGTGCGCACGCCGATGACCTCGATCCGCTCGTTCTCGGAGATCCTGCTCAACGAAGGCGAACTGCAGCCCGAACAACGGCAGCGCTTTGTGTCGACCATCCACTCGGAAAGCCTGCGGCTGACCAAGCTGCTGGACGAAATTCTCGACCTGTCGGCGCTCGAACGCGGCGAAAGGACCTGGGAGAACAGCCCCACCGATGTGGAAGCGGTGCTCGACCGGGCGCTTGACGTGTGCGGGGCGCTGGCACGGCAGCGGGAAATGCGCATCGAAGTGGGCGAAAGGGCTTCGCCGTTGCAGATCAACGCCGAACCGGACCGGCTGGCGCAGGTTTTGATCAACCTGATCTCGAATGCCATCAAATACAATGACGCGGGCAAGCCCGTGGTGCGGGTACGCTCCTGGGTGGCGCGCAACAAGTATCAAATCGAGGTCAGCGACAACGGACCCGGCATTGCGCCCGGCGACGAGCGGCGGATTTTCGAGAAGTTCACGCGCGGCACGCAGCGCACTGGCAAGCCGGAGGCAGGAGCCGGACTTGGACTGGCGATCAGCCGCGAAATTATTGTGCGGATGAATGGCACGCTCGAACTGGTGCCGAGCCAGGGCGAAGGCGCGCGGTTCCGGGTGACGCTGCCGATAGAAAAGCCCCGCAAACGCGCAGATTGACGCAATCGCAGCCGCCTCGGCGGTTGCAGGGCTTGGCAGGAGGGGGGCATTGCGTTTAGGTGCTGCGCGCATCGCTTCGTGAATGAGGATAGCTCCGTGAAGATCCTGGTGCCCGTCAAGCGGGTGGTCGATTACAACGTGAAAGTTCGGGTCAAGGCCGACGGGTCGGGCGTGGACCTGGCCAATGTCAAAATGTCGATGAACCCCTTCGACGAGATCGCCGTTGAAGAGGCAATCCGGCTGGTGGAGGCGGGCAAGGCCAGCGAAGTGGTGGCCGTGAGCGTGGGTCCGGCACTGGCGCAGGATGTGTTGCGCACCGCCATGGCGATGGGTGCCGACCGCAGCATTCTCGTCAAAACCGATGCCGTGACCGAACCGCTGGCGGTGGCCAAGATTCTGGCCAAGGTGGCGCAGAGCGAAGGCGCGCAGCTGGTGATCCTGGGCAAGCAGGCAATTGACGATGACGCCAACCAGACCGGCCAGATGCTGGCGGCGCTTTTGGGCTGGGACCAGGCGACATTTGCCTCGAAGGTTGAAATTCTTGACGGCAAGGCGCGGGTGACGCGCGAGATCGACGGCGGCATGCAGACCATCGATGTGACCCTGCCCGCGATTGTGACCGCCGACCTGCGGCTGAATGAGCCACGGTTCGCCAGCCTGCCCAACATCATGAAGGCCCGCAAGAAGCCGCTGGATGAAACAACGCCCGAGGCGCTTGGAATTGACGTGACGCCGCGCCTGAAAGTGCTGGCAACCGAGAACCCACCGGCCCGCCAGGCCGGGGTGATTGTGCAATCGGTCGATGAGCTTCTGGGCAAGCTGCGCACCGAAGCCGGCGTGCTGTGAGCGGGGACGAAACCATGACGACACTTTTGCTTGCAGAGCACAACAATTCGACCCTGTCGGCGGAAACCGCAAAGGCGGTGACGGCGGCGGTGAGAATCGGCGCGCCGGTGCATGTGCTGGTGGCCGGGCACAATGCCAGGGCGGCAGCGGAAGCCGCGGCAGGCCTGGCAGGGGTTGGCAAGGTTTTGCTGGCCGAGGGCGCGGCGTTTGAGCACCAATTGGCCGAGCCACTGGCGGCGCTGATTGTTTCGCTGGCCGGTGGCTATGACGTGATCGCAGCCGCATCGACCAGCACCGGCAAGAATGTGATGCCGCGCGTGGCGGCCCTGCTGGACGTGATGCAGGTTTCGGACGCACTCGAAGTTGTGGGGCCCAAGACATTCAAGCGCCCGATCTATGCCGGCAATGCCATCCAGACGGTGGAATCGAGTGATGCCAAGGTGGTGCTGACCATCCGCACGCCCTCGTTCGAGGCGGCGGCGGGCGGTGGTTCGGCAGCAATCGAAGCCATCGCCCTGCCCGCACTTTCGGGCGGCAGCGCGCATGTGGATTATCTCAAGACCGAATCCGACCGGCCAGAGCTCTCCTCGGCGCGGATCGTGGTGTCGGGCGGGCGGGCCTTTGGCAGCAAGGAGCGCTTTGACGAGGTGCTGAACCCATTTGCGCAGGCGCTGGGGGCGGCGGTTGGCGCGTCGCGCGCGGCAGTGGACGCCGGATATGCGGCCAATGACATGCAGGTGGGCCAGACCGGCAAGGTGGTGGCGCCCGATGTCTATTTTGCACTCGGGATTTCCGGGGCGATCCAGCATCTGGCCGGGATCAAGGATGCCAAGGTGATCGTGGCGATCAACAAGGACCCGGATGCCCCGATATTCGGGGCGGCTGACTATGGGCTGGTGGCCGATGTCTTCGAGGCCGTGCCCGAGATGACCCGCAAACTCTAGGCCATTGACCGGCGCCCGAGGGCGCCGGTTCTGTTTCAGGCCCGCGTCAATCGCCAGGTGCGAACCTCGAACGGGGCCAGGCCGTGGCTGGAGCTGCGGGTGATGGGCTCTTCGAGGAGATTGAGCGGGCCCGAGACGTTCCATCCGCTGGCGCTGAGTTCGTAGGGGCCACGGGCCCCCTGCGGTTCGTAGACGCGCAGGATCAGCCCGGTGCCATCCTCCGCGACCTTGAAGCCGGATAGCGCGGCCACCGTGCCGCCCTGGGCGAGGGTGGAATAGGTGCCGGTGGCAAGGCCGGATGCCGGAGTGAAAACCAGCGGCTGGTTGAGATCCTCAGCTTCCTCGCGCACACCGCCGGTCGACCAGTCGCCGGCATGGGGCATCAGCGCATAGGCAAAACTCTGCTCGCCCTCGTCGGCCAGCGGATCGGGATAGACCGGGCTGCGCACCAGGCTGAGGCCCAGCACATTGCCGCGCACCGAGTGCCCATATTTGGCGTTGTTGAGAATGGCAAGGCCAAAACCGGGCTCGGACAGGTCGGCAAAGCGATGGGCCGCCACTTCGAAGCGGGCCTGATCCCACGAGGTATTTTCGTGGGTGGGGCGACGGATGACGCCGTGGGCGCATTCGAAGGTGGCGGTTTCGGCCCGCACATCGGCGGGCGTCAGCGTGCGCAGCAGGCAGCGGCGATCGCGCCAGTCGATGGTGGTTTCGATATCAAGACGCTGGCCGTTGGCGGCAAGGGCATAGATTTGCGTAACGGTTGAGTTACGGAAATTATAGCTGACCTCGATGGCGGCGCGGTGCGGACCGGAGGCAACGGTGCGGATTGAGGTGGCGCGCAACTGTTCGCCGACCTCGGCATAATCCTCATCGATATCCCAGGCATCCCAGTTGCGCGGCTTGTCGGCGGGATAGACCCAGAGCTGGTTGCCCGGACCGGCAAGCGCCTCGCGGCCGGTGGCCTTGTGATAGAGCGAAACCAAAGTGCCATCATCGGCGATGGTGGCGACCAGATGAGCGTTTTCGAGGGTCTGGCCGGAGACCGAAAGGCCAGGTGTTGCCGGGAGGGCCGAGCGATCGAGCACGGCAATGCCAAGGGGCGGCAACACATCATCGGTGGCGATTGCCTGCCCGTCGACAACCAGCCGCAGCGGGCGTTGTTCGCTGAGGGTGGGATTGACGACGACAAGGACTGCTTGCGCGCCCCCGGTGGGCAGTTGAGCGATGAGGCGGGCCATCGCCCGCTGCTGCTCGGCGATGGCGGCATCGCGGGCGATCTCAAGCTCGGAGCGGGCTTCGACATTGACCTCGCGGATCGATGAGCCGGGCAGAATATCGTGAAACTCGTTCTTGAGCACGGGATGCCAGATGGTTTCGAGCGTCGGCGGCAATTCGGCGCCGCACAGCGCGGCGATGGCACCGACGGTTTCCGCGGTGATCAGCGCGCGCTCGGCCTGGCGATGGGCCCGCTTGACATGGCTCTGGGTGGTGAGCGTGGCGCGGTGCAGTTCGAGATAAATCTCGCCCTGCCACGTGGGCAGACGGGTCTGCGCGGCCGTTTGCTGTGCGTGGGCGAAGAACTGATCCACCCTGCCCCAGCGAGCTTTGGGCAGCGCGGGAAAATCGCGGAGCTGGATTTCGCGATCGAGCATTTCGGGCGTGACGCCGCCACCGCCATCGCCATAGCCGACCGATAGCAGGGTTTGGCCGTGCTGCACCTTCTGCTTGAAATTGCGCCAGGTCGGCAGGTAGCAATCGGCCTGGACGAAGCCGTTATAGCCCTGCATCGGATTGTTGAAGGTGTGGGTGAGAACCTTGCTGCCATCGAGCCCTTCCCACCAGAACAGATCGTAGGGAAGCTTATTGGTTTCGGACCAGTTGACCTTGGTGGTGAAGAAGTTTTCGATGCCGCCGAGCCGCAGCAGTTGCGGAATGGCGGGTGAAAAGCCGAAGCAATCGGGCAGCCAGCAGACGGTGTGGCGCACCCCGAATTCGCGTTCGAAGTAGCGCTGGCCGTAAAGGATCTGCCGCGCGAGGCTTTCGCCGGTGGGCATGTTGGTGTCGGGTTCCACCCACATGCCGCCGATGGTTTCCCACACCCCCTCAGCGGCCCGGGCCTTGACCGCGTCGAGCAGCGCCGGATCGTCCCGGGCGATCTGATCGTAGTAGGCGGCGGTTGACTGGTTGAAGCGGAAATCGGGCGATTGCTGCATCAGCGACAACGCGGTGGAGAAGGTGCGGCGGGCCTTGCGGCGGGTTTCGCCATAGGGCCAGAGCCAGGCCAGATCGATATGGGCGTGGCCGGAGAGCAGGATTTCGCCCTGCGGCGGGAAGCGCTGCTGGAGGGCCCTGAGGGCAGCGGTGAGGCTGGCATGGGCAGCAACGACGCTGGCCCGCGCAGCAGCATCAAGACCGTCCGGATTGGGTTTGAGATCGGGCAATTGCCAGATCTTTTGCTGATCGACAGTGCCGGAAATACGCGAGATGTAGTCGGCGGTGCGCGAGGGCCAGGCCAGCATGCGCAAGGCGGACTCGGCGGCATCGAGCAGATGCGGCACCACTTCGTGCTGATCAAGGGCACCGGCGGCCTCGTTGACCTGCAGGAGCAGAAGGATCAGTTGCTCAAGCGCCGGTTCCACCCACACCAGCCGCGCCATGGTGAGCGCCGGATTGCGCACCGGCTCGCCAAACGGCAGGCGCGGCACGCTTTCGGTTTTTATGCCGACCCTGCGGCCGGTGACGCGGAATTCGCGATGGTATGGATCGAGCCCGAACTGCTGCGGCGCGCCACCATCGAAGGTCAGCCAGATCAGGCTTTCGCCACCCACATCGAGCAGGAGCCGGGTTTCGGCCAGGGGCCAGTCGGCCGGGACTTCGGCATCGGCAGAGAAATGCAGGGGCGCATCGGACGCCGGCCATGCGGCGCCCAGCGCCGTGGGCTCGCCATTGCATTGCCATGCGGTGATATCGAGCGCCTGCCGGACCTGCCAATGCGTGAGCTCGTCGGTGCGGACAAGCAGGCGATGGCGGCGCTGGAGAAGGGTGAGGGACATGGCAACACTCGCAGGGTGGACCGGGACGGACTATCTGGCCCGAGTGTGGCACGCCCTTGCCTGGGATGGCGCGGCCCAGTCGGCGGAACCACAGAAAAATAGAATTCCAAACTACATTCCGATCAGGAAATTAACTCTGTGCCCATGCATTGCTTTCCAAAACGCTTTGGTTTTCATATTGAGCAATCTAGAAGGGCATTTCCACCGAGCCGGAAGTTTGGGGTGTGCCACGCGTTATAGTTGGCAGACTTGGCTGAAATACCCGAAATCATCAGAAACTACTGGTACGATCTCGACTGGGACGTCGGCGCGCTGTGGTCGCTCGACCTGCCGGTCGAAATGATTGCGCTCGAAGATTTGGTCTGGCACCTCGACGTGCCGCTGTGGAGCCGCGATGGGGCCGACTATGTGCTGACCCCCTCGGCGGTGCTGGCGGAACCCGAAACGCACCGCGCGCACTACCAGCGCGTGATGGACGTCGACCTGGGATTTCCGCTCTTTGTGGCTCGGATCAGGGATCGCTGGCTGATCCTTGACGGCATTCACAGGCTGGCCAAGGCCCATGTGTATCGGCTGGAACAGATCGGCGTCCGCAAGGTGCCCGAGGCCATGTTGCAGCGCTGGGACTCCTGAGGTTTACCGCCAGCCTCGCTTGACGGGCCGATGCGCAGAGCCCACCCTGATTTTCAGGAAGGTTCGCCCAGATCGCAGTGATCCAACCCGGATGCATGGCCGTTCAAAGGCCAGCAATACGGGGACGGCGATGGTTGCGTTTGCAATGACGGAAACAAAATCAGGCGTCGAGTGGGCGGATGAAACTGGCCAGGACCCGGCTACGTTGCTGATGCGTGTTGCTGAAAACCGCGACAAGGCGGCGCTGGCAGCGCTGTTTCACCTTTTCGGCCCAAGGATCAAGTCGATGATGTTGAGAATGGGGGCGCCCAACGCCCTCGCAGAAGACCTGGTGCAGGAGACCCTGCTGGCGGTGTGGCGCAAGGCCCACCTCTATACCCGCACGCGCGGGGCCGCGAGTACCTGGATTTTTACCGTGGCGCGCAACCTGCGCATTGACCAGCTGCGCCGGCAATCAAACAAGCCCTATGTCGATCTCGACCGCGTGGAGCTGGCCAGCGATGCCCCGTTCGGCCAGGCAGTGGTGGAGCAGAACGAAGTGATTGCCCGGGTGAGCCGCGCGCTGGAGGTGCTGTCGCCCGAACAGCGCGAAGTGGTGCGCCTGAGTTTCCTGCATGACCTGCCGCATGTGGACATTGCCGAAAAGCTTGGCATTCCGCTGGGCACCGTGAAATCCCGGCTGCGCCTTGCCTATGACAAGCTGCGCCCCTTGCTGGAGGATCTGCATTGAGCATCGCACATCACCCAGATATTTCGACGCTGATGGCGTTTTCGGCCGGTACGCTGGACGAACCCTATGCGCTTGTGATTTCGACCCACCTGGCCATGTGCGAGGGATGCCGCGATGTGGCGCGCCGCACCAATGTGATTGGTGGCGCCCTGCTCGCTTCCGAACCGGCAGCGCCGATGGCCTCCGGCGCGCTCGACCGGCTGATGGCTAACCTCGACGACGCCATTGAAGTGACGGCGCCTGTTGCGCCGAAATCGGATGTTCCCGCGCCGTTGCAGCGCTACCTGCCCGATGGGCTGGATTCGGTGCGCTGGAAGTTCTCGGGGCCGGGCGTTGCCGTGGCTGACCTGCCGGCGAGCAAAACGGCAAAGTCGCGTTTGATGCTGCTGCGCGTGGCGGCTGGTCGGCGCGTACCCGAGCACAGCCATGGCGGGCAGGAGCTGACGCTGATCCTGCGCGGCGCTTACAAGGACCGCTTCGGCGTGTTTGCGGCGGGCGACATTGCCGACCACGACGAGGACGTGGAACACCAGCCGATTGCCGAACCGGGCGAGGATTGCATCTGCCTGGTGGCGGTCGATGCCAAGCTCAACTTCCGCAGCCGGCTGGTGCGGACTTTGCAGCCCCTGTTCGGGCTCTAGCACCCTCAGCGCTGCCGGGGCGTTGCCCCGGCACAGTGCACAAGGATTTCACGCATGCAGCCCAGCAAGACCGTGTGGATTATAGGCGGTGGTTCGGGCATTGGCGCGGCGGTGGCGCGGCGCATGGCCGGTGATGGCTGGCGGGTGGCGATTTCCGGGCGCCGGGCCGACAAACTGGCCGAAGTCGCCGAAAGTTCGGCCAATATCGTGCCATTTGTGCTGGATGTGACGGATGCCGAGGCGATCGGTGCGACGGTGCAGGCCATCGTGGAAAAGTTCGGGCGCATTGACATGACGATTTTTGGCGCCGCGGCCTGGCAGCCGATGAATGTGGGCGACTATGACTTCACCAAATTCCAGACCATTGTCGACACCAACCTGATGGGTGTGGTGCGGGTGGCCAATGCGCTGATACCGCAGCTGGAAAAGCAAGGTGGCGGGCAGTTTGCCGTGATTGCCTCGGTGGCCGGGTATTTCGGCCTGCCGCGCTCGGGCGCATACTCAGCCACCAAGGCGGCGCTGATCAACCTGCTCGAAACCATGCGCACCGAGCTGGCGCCGCGCAGGATTGTGGTGCGGATGGTGGCGCCGGGGTTCGTGAAATCGGAACTGACGGACAAGAACGACTTCCCCATGCCGTTCCTGATGGAAACCGACGATGCAGCAAAACGGATTGTCGACGGCCTGACTGGTTCGGACCGGTTCGAGATCGCCTTTCCGCGCCGCATGGTGTGGCTGATGAAAACGATCCGTTTCCTGCCCTATCCGATGTTTTTCTGGCTCACCGCCAGGATGCTGCCAAAGGCCTGAGATCAGGCCGGCTTGCGGTATTGGTAGATGCCGACGTCGATTGAGCCTTCGGTGAAACCGGCCTCACAATAGCTTAGGTAATAGACCCACTTCCGCTTGAACTGCTCATCGTAGCCAAGCGGCGCGATGACGTTCCAGCGCTCCAGAAAACGCTCGCGCCAGAGGCGAAGGGTCTTGGCGTAGGAGAGGCGGAAGTTCTCGACGTTTTCGAGCACGAGCCCAACTCGATTGCCCTGCTCGCGCATGGCAGTCTTGGTGAGCAGCATGCCGCCGGGGAAGATGTAGCGCTGGATGAAATCAGGCCCGGACCGGTAGCCCTCGAAATCGGCTTCGTTGATGGTGATGGCCTGGATAGCGGCGGTGCCGCCAGGCTTGAGCCGATCATGCACGGTCTGGAAATAAGACGGCCAGTGCTCTTCGCCCACGGCCTCGATCATCTCGATGGAACCGATGTGGTCGAACTGCCCGGTGGTGTCGCGATAATCCTCGAAAACCAGCTCGGCATATTCATCGAGCCCCTGGCGCTTGAGGCGCTCAAGACCGTATTTGAGCTGCTCACGCGACAGGGTGATGCCGCGCAGCCTGGCCTTGTAGTCGCGGGCAACAGCTTCGGCAAACCCGCCCCAGCCGCAGCCGATTTCGAGCACGGTATGGCCCGGCTTGATGCCGGCCATATCGGCGACGCGGTGATATTTTTCGCGCTGGGCCTGTTCGAGCGACTGGTTGCCCGAGGCAAACAGCGCCGATGAATAGGTCATCGAGGGGTCGAGCCATTCGCCGTAGAAATCATTGCCGAGATCATAGTGCTCGGAAATGTTCTGCCTGGAGCCCTCGCGCGTGTTGGGGCGGGACAGATGATAGGCCAGATCGTGCGCCGCCTTGCGGAAGAGCCCGGGATTGGCGCTTTCGAACATATCGCGGTTCTGCAGGAAGAAGCGGAACAGCGCGGTCAGATCATCGACCTCGACATCGCCATCGATATAGGCAGCGGCAAAGCCAACCGTGCCCCGGCGCATTGCCTGGGTGATGACTTTGAAGTTGTTCAGTTTCAGAACTGCGTGCTCGCCAGTGCCGGGATTGCCCACGGTGCGGCTGCGTCCATTGGGGAAAACCACCGTCAGGCCGCCAAAGCGTGGCCGCCCGATCAGCTTGAGCCCCATCCACTCCACAAAGCGGGAGGAGATGCGCGTCCAGAGCGACTGGCCGCCAACGGACTGATTTACTGCAGCTTTATTCATCCAACTACTATTCCGAACCATCGGAAGCCGCCGGCCGAGCGCGCAGCTTGCGGCGCAGGCCCAACGTCAGTGGCACGCCTTTCAGCCACAACAACAAGGCTTCCCAGTGAATACCAAGCACTACTTTAGCCGTCATAAGTGGATATGCAAGTGCCAGTTTCAAGAGCGCCAAGTCATTGAGGGTGCTGCGCTTACCTTCGAAATAAGCGGTCAGTATTCCGCCTTGCGCAGTCGAGAGGGTGATGCCGGTGAACACATCATCGGCAGGCGGACGGATCGAAAAGCGGTAGTCGCCTTCCAACGTATTGAAGGGAGATACGTAGAAAGCCTTCTTGAGAGTGTGGGTGATTTCGGCGCTGGCACCGGGCTCGACAATGCTCTGGTAGAAGTGATGCTCGCCAAAGGTGTTGCGCACTTCATAGACCAGCATGCGCACCTGAGCGTTTGCATCGGAGAGGTAATAGACGGTCAGCGGATTGAAGACGAAGCCGAAGATGCGCGGATAGGCGAGCATCTGGATGCGGGTGACGACATCGCCGAGACCGGCGGCTATGGCCTTGCGGCGGATAAAATCAGCCAACGACGTACCATCGTGCGGGCCGAAATCGCGGGCATAAAGGGAGAAGATGTTGAATCGATTCAACGAGAAGAGGCGAAGTTTCTCATCCAGCGATTCAAGCCGGTCGAGGTCGACGAGCATGGAAAAGACATTGTAGCGCAGGGCATGGCGACGCGGGCGGGCGCGCTTGTGCACCACGACCCCGCGATAGAGCGCCCCCGCTTCATCATTGCCTATTCGGCTGCCCATAGGGTTCTTTCGTCTCCCGCCCAATTGTGGGCAATGCGACTGCGCGGCGCTTCCACCGACCAGGGGCGGCGGGCCGTGCCGAGGCGCTCGGCGACCTCAAGGCCAGCCTGCAGGCCATCCTCGTGGAAACCATAACCCAGCCAGGCCCCGGCAAACCAGGTGCGCTGCGCCCCCTGAATGCGCCACATCTCGCGCTGGGCGGCAATGGCGCCGGCATCGAAAAGCGGATGCTCGTAGGTGACATCGTACTGGATGGTGTTGGCGGCCGGCTCGCGCATGGGATTGAGCGAGACAAAAATATTGGTCTGGGTCGGCAGCGGCTGGAGGCGGTTCATCCAGTAAGTCAGGCTGAGTTCGGCCCCCTCACTGTTGGACCCGCGCAGGTAGTTCCAAGAGGACCAGAGGTGTTTTCGGCGCGGCATGAAGCTTTCATCGGCATGCATGACGGCGCGGTTCTGCGTGAAGCGGAAGGCGGAAAGCACCCTGCCCTCATCGGCGCTCGGGTCGGCCAGCATGGCGAGGGCCTGATCGGCATGGCAGGCAAAGACGACTTCATCGAAGTGGCGGCGGGCACCGTCCTCGAAGAAAATCTCGACGCCGGTTGCGTGGCGGACGACGGTCTTGATGCGGGCGTTGGTTTCGGTGATGAAGCGTTTTTCGGCCAGAATGCGCTTGATGTATTCGCGGCTGCCGCCCTTGACCGTGCGCCACTTGGGACGGTCGTTGACCTGCAAGAGCCCGTGATTGGCAAAGAACTCAATGAAGGTCTTGGCCGGGAATTCGAGCATGGTGCGGGCCGGGGTGGACCAGATCGCGGCGGAAATGGGCAGGATGTGGTCTTCCACAAACACCCGGGAGTAGCCGAAACGATCTAGGAATTCGGCAATCGTGACCGTCTCGTCGATGTCCCTGGCCTGCTGCTCGGCGAGCTTGAAGAACTTGAGAATATCGGAAACCAGCTGCCAGTGTTCGAGCCGGATGATGTTGCGGCGCTGGCCGAACAAGCCGTTGAGGTGCTTGCCGGAATATTCCATCCGGCCCTTCTCGACCGACACGGCGAAACCCATGCTGGAGGGGGCAGTGGCGACGCCGAGGTGATCGAGAAAGGCCGTGAGGTTGGGGTAGTTCTGCTCGTTGAAGACGATGAAGCCGGTATCAACCGGGATGCCACCATTTACAGTCTGGGCGATAACGGTATTGGTGTGGCCACCGATCCTTGCGTCCTTCTCGAACACCGTAACATTCTGGCTACGGGACAAAAGCCAGGCGGCCGAGAGACCCGAAATGCCGGACCCGATGACCGCGATGTTGAGAGGAACCATAGTGCGAGAACTCCTGAGGCACGTTGTGATTTCTACGCCCGGAGTTACGGGGCAGATCAGCGTTTAGTTTCGCGGCACGGCAACATCGGTGACGCGGATCTGGACGTTTTCCCGACCCTGCCAGCTGTCGATGCCCAGAGTGCCCGCAACGTGCAACGGCGCATCGTTGCTGCGCAGCAGCGTATCCCCCAGTTCGGTGCTGGCGGCGCGGAAGGCGATGCCCTTGATGCGCCCGCCATCGTCGGCGCTCAACGTGAATCGCACATGACCGCCGGTGCCGACGATTTCGGCAAAACGGGCCCGATGCGAGGGGAAGGCGAAGATTGGCGTGGCATTGCCCGAGCCAAACGGACCGGCCCGCTCAATGTCGCGGACAAAATCGACGGTAGCGCCGCGCGCGGTGAGCGCTGCATCGATGCGCAATGCGGTCGCGGCGCGGGCAGTGGCGACAGATTCGGCCAGTGCCTCGGTCATATGGGCGCGGAAGGGGCCGAGTTCGCCCACGCCGATGGTGATGCCCGCCGCCATGGCGTGGCCACCGCCCTTGGCGATGAGGCCGGATTCAACGGCAGCAATGACGGCACTGCCCAGATCGACGCCCGGCATGGAGCGGCCCGAGCCGGTGCCGCCGCCATTGGGATTGAGCGCGATGGCGAAGGCGGGGCGTTCAAAGCGCTCGCGCAGGCGGGCCGCAACCAGCCCGACGACACCGGCATGCCAGTTGGCTGAGGCCAGAACAAGCACCGGCGGCCCCTCGCCTGCCCCGATCTCGGCCTCGGCGGCGCGCACGGCTTCTTCGACGGCCTCAACCTCAATGCGCTGGCGCTCGGCATTGAGTTCATCGAGCCGTGCGGCGATGGCAAGGGCCTCGTGCTCATCGGTGGTGGCAAGGAGCCGGGTGCCCAAAGCGGCATCGCCAATGCGGCCACCGGCATTGATGCGCGGCCCGATGAGAAAGCCCAGGTGATAGGGGTTGAGCGGGCCATTGACGCGGGCGGCGAGGGTCAGCGCCGACATGCCGGGGTTGCGACCCTGCCGACCGAGATCAAGCCCGCGCACCACATAGGCGCGATTGAGCCCCTTGAGCGGCACCACATCGCACACGGTGGCCAGCGCCACCAGATCGAGCATCGACATCAAGTCGGGCAAAGGCGTTGGAATGCGGGTGCGCAGCAGGCGGTTGGTGGCCACAAGCACCATGAAGGTGACCCCGGCAGCGCAAAGATAGCCAAGGCCGGATACATCATCGGGCCGGTTTGGGTTGACCAGGGCGTTGGCGAGCGGGAGATCGTGATCGGACAGGTGATGATCGATGACCAGCACATCGGTGCCGCGCTTGCGGGCATGGGCGATGGGTTCGTCGCTGGTAGTGCCGCAATCGAGGGTGATGATCAGGCTGGCGCCAGCATCGATCAGCTTGTCGATGGCCGCGATATTGGGCCCATAGCCTTCAAAAATCCGATCCGGGATGTGCACCTGCGGCTCGAGGCCGAAATGGCGCAGGTAACGCAGCATCAAAGCGCAGGAACTGGCACCGTCAACATCGTAATCGCCAAAAAGCGCCACCGATTCCTTATTGATGATGGCGGTGGCCAGCCGATCGGCCAGCGCATCCATATCGGTGAGCACCGAGGGGTCGGGCATCAGGTCGCGAATGGTGGGGGTGAGGAAGCTCTCGGCATCGTCTGGCATGACGCCGCGCCCGGCAAGGATGCGGGCCAGAATTTCGCTGACGTCGAAGCGCTGGGCGATGGTGGTGGCGATGCGGGTGGTGTTGTGATCGAGCCGATCAATCCAGGCACGGCCACTGACCGAACGCGTCACGTCGAGAAAGTTGCGGGGCTCATCGATCATGAGGGGACGTAAGCGGAATTGGGGGAGCTGGTCGAGGGGCGCGAGGCGGTTTTCCGCCTGTTTTGGGCCTTGCGGTCAGATCTCGGAGAGAAAATCGGCCAGAAGCTGTTCGAGCCGTTGATGGCGCAGGGCGGCGAGCCCTGCCCCGGTCACCGTCTGAAAACCGGAGGACAGGCGCAACAGCTTGGTCTTGAAATGATCGATGGCAAAGGCCCGATCATCGAGCGGACGGTTGAGCGCTTCGGGATCGGCCGGGTCGTAGAGCGCACTGCCCATGCGGCCGGCGAGGTAGAAGCAGCGGGCCGCGCCGATGACACCAATGGCATCGAGACGGTCGGCATCCTGCAGGATGCGGGCTTCAAGGCTCTGCGGCTTCAGGCCAGCCGAGAAGGAGTGCGTTTCAATGGCGTGGGTGACGGCGGCGACCCGCGCTGGCGTCCAGCCCATGGCAGCGAGCACCTGACCGGCCTTGGCGGCGGCCAGACGCGAGGCCTGGGCGCGGCGGGGATCGGACTTTTCCACATAGACACAATCGTGGAGCAGAACGGCAGCGGCCAGCAGGGCCGGATCGCCATCTTCCTTGGCGGCGATGGCTCGGGCATTGCGATAGACGCGGATGAGATGGGCAATGTCGTGCGAGCCATCGCCGGCATCATCGATGTGCGGCAAGAGGGTTTCGGCCAGAGACTGGAAGGGCGCGAAGGCTGAGTGCATCAGCGGGCGTGCCGGGCATTGATCCAGCGGACGGTCTGCGACCAGGAGCGCATGACAATGGTCGAGGTCATGATGGCGTTCTGGCGCAGGCGGACGCCCTGCAGGAGCGTGCCATCTGTAACGCCGGTGGCGGCGAACAGCACATCGCCGGAGGCAAGCTCGTGGACCTGGTATTTGCGGTTGGGATCGGCGATGCCCATGCGGGTGGCGCGCTCGCGCTTGTCGGGCGTATCGAGGATGAGGCGCCCCTGCATCTGACCGCCGATGCAGCGCAGCGCCGCCGCGGCCAGCACACCCTCAGGCGCACCGCCGGAACCGATATAGACATCGATGCCGGTATCTTCGGTGTTGGTGGCGTGAATGACGCCGGCAATGTCGCCATCGGTGATCAGCTTGACCGAGACGCCCGATGTTCGAAGCTCTTCGATGAGCGCGGCGTGGCGCGGCCGATCCAGCACGCAGGCAGTGATCTCGCTCATCGGAACGCCCTTGGCGCGGGCCAGGGAGAGCATATTTTCGGTGGGCGTCATGTCGAGATCGACGGTGCCGGGGGAATAGCCAGCGCCGATGGCGATCTTGTTCATGTAGCAATCGGGGGCATTGAGCAGACCGCCGCGTTCGGCAAGGGCGAGAACGCAGATCGAATCGGGCTGGTTCTTGGCGCAGAGCGTCGTGCCTTCCAGCGGGTCGACGGCGATATCGACATCCGGCCCATTGCCGCTGCCGACGACTTCGCCGATGAAAAGCATGGGGGCTTCGTCGCGCTCGCCCTCGCCGATGACGATGCGGCCATTGATGTTGACGCGCCCGAGTTCGGCCCGCATGGCCTCGACCGCAGCGGCATCGGCGGCCTTTTCCTCGCCCTTGCCCCGCCATTTGGCGGCTGCAATGGCGGCGCGCTCGGTGACGCGCACCAGTTCGAGGGTGAGGCTGCGATCAATAATGGCGGGGGCCTTGCCGGTTTCCGCCTTGGTCAGTTTCATCAGTTCAGTTCCCCCGGTCCCGCCGGGGACCTGACCTAGAAGTTTTCGATGCGGATAAGCTGGGGCTTACCCACGATGAACCCGTCGGACGCGATCTTGCCCAGAGTCTCGCGCACTGTCGCCTCCAGAGTCTCGTGCGTTAACAGGACAACGGTGCGAGTCTGGATGCCTTCGGTGGCCGGGTCGTTAACACGCAGATCGGGCCGCTGGATGACACTTTCGAGGGAAATGCCATGTTCTCCCATACGCGAAGCAATAGCAGCAAGCGCGCCGGGGACGTCCTTGGCATTTAGTCGGATATAGTAGCCGCCGACATTGGCGCGCATTGGCGCCCGGCGATAAGGGATCAGTTCGGGGCTCGGGACGCCGAGCGGGGGCACCCTGGTGCCGCGGGCGATATCGAGAATATCGGAGAGCACCGAGGAGGCCGTGGGCGGGCCACCGGCGCCGGGACCGGCCAGCATGAGTTCGTGCACGTGGTCGGTTTCGAGCACGACAGCGTTGAGCACGCCATCCACGCCGGCGATGGCAGAGGTTTTCGGCACCAGCGTCGGGTGCACGCGCTGCTCGATGCCATCGGGCGAGCGCAAGGCGATGCCCAGCAGCTTGATCTTGTAGCCCAGATCCCCAGCCACCTTGATATCGGCCTGCGAGATGTTGCTGATGCCTTCGACGGAGATTTCGTCGGGCGCGATTTCGCAGCCGAAGCACAGGGTGGCCAGGATGGCCAGCTTATGGGCGGTATCGAACCCTTCAACGTCAAAGGTGGGGTCTGCCTCGGCATAACCAAGCGACTGCGCATCCTTGAGGCAATCTGCGAACGAGATCGACTCATTGCCCATGCGTGAGAGGATATAGTTGCAGGTGCCGTTCATGATGCCGTAGACGCGCGCGATGCGGGCGGAGCCAAGCCCTTCGCGTAACGTTTTGATGACGGGTATGCCGCCGGCCACTGCGGCTTCAAAGCCAAGCTGCGCACCGGTTTCTTCCGCCAGCTTGGCGAGGGACACACCGTGGCGGGCAAGCAGCGCCTTGTTGGCCGTGACCACCGGACGGCCCATTTCGAGCGCGGCCTTGACGGCGGCATAGGCCGGGCCATCTTCCCCGCCGATCAGTTCAACGAATAGATCAATCGATTCCGAGCGGGCCAGGGCCACGGGATCATCGAACCACTCGATGCCCGCAACCTCGATGCCCCGGTCGCGGGAGCGCGAGCGGGCGGCAACAGCGGTGACTTCGAGACGGCGGCCGAGCTTTTTGGTGAGCTCCTCACCATCCTTTTGCAGGATGCGCACCAGCGTGGCGCCGACATTGCCCAGGCCGGCGACGCCGATGCGCAGCGGCGGTTCGGCTGCGGCCTCGCCATATTCCTGCATAGCCTTGAGGATGCGCGTGCGGGTGTCGCTGCGCGGCTCGCGGCCCTCGCGCAGATCGAACACGAACAGCGGATCGCCGGCGACAGCGCGGCCGAACCGCGTCGCGGTCCACCCACGGGCGGCAATGAAGGCTTCGACGGCCTGACGGAAGGATTGAATATCACTCATGGCTGAGAGGTTAGAATAGGAAACATCCTTCGCGTCAATAGGATTAGCGAACGCCCAAAATGCGGCATTCTAACTATCGATTGCTGGATGGACCTAACCTCAATCTGATAGGCGAAAACAGGACCGGCACCTATATTTGAGGGGGAGTGTTCACATTGAACTGCCGGTGGCTCCCCTCACCCCCACCCCATCCCTCCCCCTCGAGTGGGAGGGAGCCCGTGTTTCACGGCTTGCGTGTTTCCTCCCCCTGCCAGGGGGAGGATCAAGGTGGGGGTGCGGCGCTCGCCAAATAAACAGTCCCATATCCAAGGGAGTCAGGGCCGGAAATAGAACGGTCTATTTCGCGGCTGCCAGCGGCACGACGTTGTCGAGGCCGGTGCCTGCGGAGAGGAACTTCTTGACGTTGCGGGCGGCCTGGCGGATGCGCTGTTCGTTTTCGACCAGCGCCAGACGGACATATTGATCGCCATATTCACCAAATCCGACGCCGGGGGCGACGGCCACGCCGGTTTCCTGGATCAGCAGCTTGGCAAATTCGAGCGAGCCGAGATGGGCATACTGATCGGGGATGGGGGCCCAGGCGAACATGGTGGCGCGAGGCGAGGGAATGTTCCAGCCGGCGCGGGCGAAGCTTTCGACCATGGCATCGCGGCGCACGCGATAGACCTTGCGCACCTCATCGATCACATCGTCCGAGCCATTCAGCGCGGCAGTGGCGGCGACCTGGATGGGGGTGAACGCGCCGTAATCGAGGTAGGATTTGACGCGGGTGAGCGCGGCGATGAGACGTTCGTTGCCGACCGCAAAGCCCACGCGCCAGCCGGGCATGGAATAGGTCTTGGACATGGAGGTGAACTCCACCGTGATATCCATGGCGCCCGGGATTTCGAGCACGGAGGGCGGCACTTCATCATCGAAATAGATCTCGGAATAGGCGAGATCGGACAGGATGAAGATGTTGTGGGCCTTACAATACTTGACCACCTCGGCGTAAAAATCGCGGCTGGCGACATAGGCCGTGGGGTTGGCGGGGTAGTTCAGGATCAGCGCGATGGGCTTGGGGATCGAGTGGCGGACGGCGCGATCCAGCGCGCGCAGGAAATCCTCGTTCGGGTCGGCGGGCATGGAGCGCACGACGCCGCCGGACATGATGAAGCCGAAGGCGTGGATGGGATAGGTCGGGTTGGGGCAGAGCACCACATCGCCGGGGGCAGTGATGGCCTGCGCCATATTGGCAAAGCCTTCCTTGGACCCAAGGGTTGCGACAACCTGGGTATCGGGATTGAGCTTTACGCCGAAGCGGCGGCCGTAATAGGAGGCCTGAGCCTTGCGCAGGCCCGGAATACCCCGGGACGCGGAATAGCGGTGGGTGCGCGGGTCCCTGACGGTTTCCTTAAGCTTTTCAACGATGTGATCGGGCGTCGGCAGATCCGGATTGCCCATGCCGAGGTCGATGATATCCACGCCCGCCGCGCGCGCCTTGGCCTTGATGGGATTGATGTGTTCAAACACATAGGGAGGCAGACGGCGGATGCGGTGGAAATCTTCGTTCATTTGATCCTCGATGGGCCAGCGGCCCGACTGTGCGCGACGCGCCCGGCGCGATCACTGCGTTCAGGAGACTCCGCGATTATCGCGGAATTATGGTTCGAAAAGCTTAAACGGGCCCTGCCCTGCCCAGGATTTGCAGCGGGCGGGCGGTTGTGATTTTCGGCTCTTCCCCCGGTTGAACCGGAAGAAGAGCTAACGAGCGTTTGCGGCTGCGATCGGCGCGGGGCTTGAAACCGGGGCCAAGGCTGATGATATCGCTGAGGGAACGCTGATGCCAAAGGCAGCGACCAAGGAACAGGAGGGGACAGCGAAACGTTCAGCAGGCGCGAGCGGGCGGCCGGACAATCCGGTTGATCCACTCAAAGCGGCTGTGACCTGCGCTGGCATCTCTCTTGCCCTGTGGTTGCGATTTTTGTAAGGAATTCACCTTGCGGGATGCAGTTTCTAATAGTGCCCTCCCGCAAAGTAAATGGGTTGATAGCGTTGAACATTCGCTCCGCACACCCAAGGGTGAGAACAGTATGGTAAAGCGCATCGCCATCGCCACTATCGGCACGCAAGGCGATGTTCAACCCTATCTCGCTCTTGCCATTGCCCTGCAAGCCAAAGGCTATTCGGTGGCGCTGGGCGCGCCCAGTGACTTCAAAGACCTGATTACCAGCTATGGCGTTGAATTCCATAGCCTTGGCAGCAACATCCAGTCGTTCCTCAAGCAATCGCGTTTCGAAGATGCGATGTCGCAATCGATGCTGATCAACGGCCCTTCGCTGCTGCGGCAGGGCCAGCAGATCGTGGACACCGCCGCCCGCCACGCCTGGAACATGGCGCAGGGCGCCGACGCGATTATTGTGAACATGAACACCAGCTTTGGCATCGATATTGCCGAGGCCCTGCGGATACCGGCGATCATGTCGGCGCTGCAGCCGCTGAACTCGACCAGCGAGTTCCCGCTTTGCATGTATTACGGCCCAAGCTTCGGGCCGACGTTGAACCGGCTCAGCTACACCGCCATGACCGTGCAGCAGATCTACTACAACCTGCCGCGCAACAAGCTGCGCCGGGAACTGATGGGGCTCGATTCGCGCAAGAAGGGCGGGTTTTTCCGCAATACCGACGGAACGCAGCTGACAACGCTTTACGCCTATTCCGGCGTGCTGTCGCCGCGCCCGCGCGACTGGCCCAAGACCGCGATCGTCACCGGGTTCTGGCAGCTTGAGGACAAGACCGACTGGCAGCCGTCCGAAGCGTTCCGCAAATTTCTCTCGGAAGGCGAAGCGCCGGTTTATATCGGGTTTGGCTCGATGCCGTTCGGTGCGGATCGGAACACCGAGATTCTCAAGGGCGCGGCCAAGGCCTGGGGCGGGCGGATCGTGGTGGCGCGCGGCTGGGGCGGGATAAACCCCGATGACCTGCCGCCCAATATCTTTGCCATCGAGAAGGCTCCGCACGACAAGCTGTTCAAGTATGTGAGCGCGGTGGTGCATCATGGCGGGGCTGGCACGACATCGGCAGGCCTGCACGCGGGCCGCCCGACATTCGTTGTGCCGCAGGCGGTGGACCAGCCCTATTGGGGTCGCCGGGTTTATGAATTGGGATGCGGGCCGAAGCCGGTGCGCCTGCGCAAGCTGACCGCCGAGATTCTGGCGGAAGCCCTGGCCGACCTGACGACGAATGCGCGCTATCGCGAGGCTGCTGCGGGCATTGCTGAGCGGCTCCACGCCGAAGATGGCACTGAAAAGGCGATCAAGGTGATTGAGCGGGTGATGGCCAATTATGTGCCGCGCCAGGCCAAGCGGACACGGCGCCTGAAGGTTTCCTGATCATACCGTGAATTGGTGAGTGGCGGCGGCTGGGAGGCCTGCCGCCATTTTGTTGTGCCCGACAAACAAAAAGGCCGGCGCAGGGCCGGCCTTTTCGAAACATATGTGGAAGCGGATCAGCGCTTCGAGAACTGGAAGGACCGGCGGGCCTTGGCCTTGCCGTACTTCTTGCGTTCTACGACGCGGCTGTCGCGGGTGAGGAAACCACCCTTCTTGAGCACGCCACGCAGCTCGGGTTCGAAATAGGTCAGCGCCTTGGAGATGCCGTGACGGACGGCACCAGCCTGACCCGACAGACCGCCGCCGGAGACGGTGGCAACCACATCGTACTGATCCTTGCGGGCAGCAGCGATGATGGGCTGCTGCAGGATCATCTGCAGAACCGGGCGGGCGAAGAAAGCGGCAAATTCCTTGCCGTTCACGACGATCTTGCCGGAGCCCGGCTTGATCCAGACGCGGGCGATGGCGTTCTTACGCTTGCCGGTTGCATAGGCACGGCCCTGAGCATCGAGCTTCTGGACATGAACCGGGGCAGCGGGAGCGGCCGAAGCCGTGGCAACCGAACCAAGCTGTTCGAGCGAATTGATGGTCTCGGCCATATTACTTAACCCTCACGTTCTTCGGGTTCATCGATGCGACGTCGAGGACCGCGGGCTGCTGGGCAGCGTGGGGATGCTCGGTACCGGCATAGACTTTGAGGTTCTTGAGCTGGGCGCGGGTAAGCGGGCCACCCGGCAGCATGCGGCGCACGGCGTTTTCAACCACGCGTTCCGGGAAGCGGCCTTCGAGCAGCTGGCGCTGGGTGCGATCCTTGATCCCGCCGGGGTGATTGGTGTGCCAGTAGAAGCGGCGCTGATCGAGCTTCTTGCCGGTCAGCTTCACCTTTTCCGCATTGATGACGATGACGTTGTCACCCATGTCCATGTGCGGGGTAAAGGTGGGCAGGTGCTTGCCGCGCAGGCGCGAGGCAACGATGGAAGCAAGACGGCCGACGACCAGATCCTTGGCGTCGATCAAAATCCACTTCTTCTCGATCTCGCTCGGTTTTGCCGAGTAGGTCTTCATGGTTTCAATCCTTGTTTTGTCCGCCGTATTTCACGGCAAACGCGCCCCGCACGCATGCCGGGCAACCGTTTCGTGGGTGCAGGTACTAGGAGTCAGATAGCCCGTCAAGCGCAAAGATAAAGCGCATGAAAATCAACCACTTACGGTTGCGGTATAATAATACCGCAATGCGGTAATATATTACCGTGCCGCAAGGTGCCGTGGCGGCGCCTTATCGGCGAGATAGGCGATCGTGGCACCAAGCAGCATGAACGCCAGCGCCTGGTGGCCCAGTGCGAGGGAAATCGGCACCTGCATCAACAGCGTGCCGATGCCCAGAACAACCTGAAGCACAACGAGGATTCCGATGCGGGGCAGCCAGCCCTCAACGCCTGCAAACCCGCCACTGCGCGCCTGCCGGAAGATCAACGCCAACACATAGAGCGTGATGAGATAAGCGAGGCCGCGGTGGATGAACTGCACGGTCAGCGCGTTCTCGAACAGGTTTTTCCACCACGGATCAATCGCAAACAAGCCGGTGGGGATCAGGGCTCCATCCATCAGCGGCCAGGTATTGTAGCCCATGCCGGCATCGAGCCCGGCGACGAAGGCCCCGGCAGCGATCTGCACAAAGAGCAGTGCAAGAAGCCAGACGCCCCCTGCCCGGCTGCCGCCGGAGCGCGCAAGACCCGTGGGCAGCAGGCGGCGGGCAACCCAGATGAGGGCGGCAAACAGGAAGGCCGCGGCGCTGAGATGGGCAGCCAGACGGTATTGGGACACCGAAGTCAGCTCGGAGAGACCTGACGACACCATCCACCAGCCAAGCGCGCCCTGAAAGCCGCCGAGGATAAACAGCCCGCCCAGTGGCGCGGCGAGCGACCAGGTGAATCGGCGCTGGATGAGAAAGATCACGAACGGGATGGCAAAGGCCAGCCCGATGATGCGACCCAGCAGGCGATGCCCCCACTCCCACCAGAAAATGGTCTTGAAGTCGTCGACGGTCATCCAGGAATTGAGCTGGGTGAACTGGGGGATCTGCTTGTAGGCCTCGAACTCGGCCTGCCAGTCTGCATCCGAGAGCGGCGGCAAGGTGCCCGAAACCGGCTTCCAGCTGGTGATGGACAGACCGGATTCCGTCAGCCGGGTTGCGCCGCCGACAACGACCATGAGCAGGACCAGCGCCGCCATGACATAGAGCCATATGCGGACCGGTTTGAGCCGGGCGCTATCGGATGCGTCAGCGGTCACCTGCGACGTTGCGGCCATGGTCAATTGTGTGCACCCGGTTTCGATTGGCTGACCGGAGTGGTAAGGGAAAGCCCATTAGTTTGGCAATCGCCGCAATGACGCAGGCCGGGGACGAACCCATGACGCAGCGCAACCGCAAACTGGCGGGTATTTTTCTGATCCTTGCCGTGCTGGTGGCATGGTCGGCGCTGGCGGTGGCCATTTATGACGGGTTGCTGGTCGGCCAGCCGCAATTGGTGTTGCTGGCCTATTTCGTGGTGGCAGGGCTCGGCTGGGGTGTGCCGGCGGCGATAATTCTGCGCTGGATGTCGAAGCCGGACGCGACCTAAGCCCCTGCCCGGCTGATCGGCGTGACATTGGCCGGCTTTTCATCGGGCCAGCGGCCGCTGACCTGCTGGATGATGGTGGCGGCCACATCGATGGCGCGCATGGGGCGGCCAAACAGATAGCCCTGCACCAGATCGCACTTGAGCGCGCGCAGGACGGCGGCCTGTTCGATGGTTTCGACACCTTCTGCGGTGATCTTCATATCGAGCACCTTGCCCAGCGCGATGATGGTGGCAAGGATTTCGCGCGACTTCGAACCCTCGACGGCCAGTTCCTTCATGAAAGACTTGTCGACCTTGAGCTTATTGAACGGGAACTGCCAGAGGTAGCTGAGCGAAGAATAGCCAGTGCCAAAGTCATCGAGCGCTACGCTCGCCCCTGCCGCCTTGATGGCGTTGAGCTGGGCGAGCACCTTTTCCGGATCGGTGATCAGGAGACTTTCGGTGACTTCGAGCTCGAGCCGGTTGGCTGGCAGGCCGGTGCGGGCCAGCGCGTCCTGAATGCTATCGGCAAGCGAACCGCTGGCGAACTGGGCGGCGGAGAGATTGACCGCCACCATCAGATCGGCGGGCCATTGCGTGGCCATGCGGCAGGCCTCGCGCAGCGCCCAGTCGCCAATAGGCTGGATCAGGCCGGTCTCTTCGGCAATGGGGATAAAATCGGCTGGCGAGATCGGGCGGCCATTGTTGTCGGAAAGGCGCAGCAGCGCCTCAAATCCCCGCAGGCGATCCGTCGCGACCTCATAGAGCGGCTGGAAGTGAATGTCGAACTCGCCATTGGCCAGGGCAGCGCGCAGGCGGGCTTCAATGTTCTGCCGGGTCTGGCGTTCCTCTTCCATGGCAGGCACGAAGGCAACGGCCGACCCCCTGCTCGACTGCTTGGCCTTGAACAGGGCGATATCGGCGGCGCGGATGATATCTGGCACGGTCTTGCCGTCGCGCGGGTAGTAGCAGTAGCCAACCGAGGCGCCGATCTGGACGGCGTGGGCGCCCACCATCATGGGCTCGCAGATGGCCTTGATCACGTCGTTGGCAAATTCCGGAACGACCTGGGGTGTGCTGACGAAATAGGTCTGGCAGATGGCAAATTCATCGGCACCAAGCCGCGCAACGCAGGGGCGGCCGCCGGTGAGCCGACGGAGGCGCTGGGTGACCTGCTGCAGCACGGCATCGCCCACGGCATGACCAAGGTTATCGTTTACATCCTTGAACCGGTCGATATCGATGAAATGGACGGCCACCGACAGGCCACGATCGGCAGTGGCATCTATCAGATCCTGCACGGCGCGATTGAAAGTTGCCCGATTGAGGGTGCCCGTCAGTTCGTCATACTCGGAGGAATGGCGCAGGCGGTGGGCGAGAAGCTTAAGTTGCCCGGAGTTGCGCAGGTAGAGAATGCCCGGGATGCCGAACGCCAGAACGATGAGGATACTCACCTGCAGGATGACGCTGCGAAAGCGCGCGAACATGCCAGGCCAGGTTTCAGTCTCGTCGGAGGTGACTTCGAGCACGCCCATGATGCGCCCGCCGGCCGAGATCAGCGGCACCATGATTTGCGAGTAGTAGCTTTGTGCATCGCGTTCGGTGCCGGAATTGATGGTGAAATGCTGTTTGCCCTCGACCAGCAATGCAAGCGCTTCGGGTGAACGGGCCTGCTCGGTCAGAATGGGCTGGCCGCGGGAGTGGCGGTAGGAATCGGCGCGCAGCTGCCCATCCTGATCGTAAAGCCGGTACTCGATGACGCGGCCAATCGGCTTGACGCCGCGCAGAACCACCAGCGACATCGACGGTGGCATGCGACCGGTCAGGATGCGATCAAGCGAGGGGACCTGCTGGACCAGATACTTGCCAAAACTGCGGGCAGCGGCGTCGGCCTGCGAGCGCTCCATATCGTTGATGGCATTGAGGCCGACGAAATATGCGCCGACGCCGACAACAATCGTAGCCAGGATCAGCGGCAGGACCCGGGGCAGATTGCTGCGCAGCAATGACGTCATGACCGGCCCCTGGGACGCGATGAACGTTTGACCAAACGGGACCGTTCTGGCGCCCGCATGCGAATGCACTGCGCAGTAGTCCATGCCAGGGTGGAGAAGTGATTAATCCGCAGAAGTACGGATAGGCCGACCGAAATAACCCGGCGACGTGCTTAATAATCAGCCAACAAGGCGTCGCATCAGCGAGAATATTGTGGGCGTTGCGTAGACATCGACAAAGCGCCGGGCCTGAAAATTGCCGTTGAGCGAGACGCGCGGCAGGGCGTGCAGCCGGTCTTTGTCGGCGTGGTAGACCCCGCCGGGACGCGTGGTGACGGCCGAGCGCAGGCCGATGTTGCGGGCGAGGTCGTATTCGCGATCGCTGGCCGAGACAGTGCCACCGATGGGATAGGACAGATGTTTGGGGACGCGCCCAAACTGGGCGGCGATGACCTTGATCGACTGTTCGATCTCGTTGCGCGCCTGCATCAGGTCGAGCTTGGCGAGTTCATAGTGGTGGACCGTATGAGCGCCGATGGTGCACAGCGGATCCTCGGCGAAAAGGCGCAGTTCGCTCCAATCCATGATCAGGCTGCGGCAGTGCTTGTCGAGGTCGAGGCCATACTGGAAGGCCAGTTCGCGGATCAGCGCGACACGATCCTTTTCCGGCATCTGGCGCATGCGCCAATAGACCTCGTTGTAGGTGTCGAGCTTTTCGCTGAGGCTGTCGCAGGCCAGATAGTCGGTGACACCGAGATAGGTGACCTGAATGGCTTTCTGGTTGGCGATGATATCCTCAAGCGCCTGCCACCAGACCTGCCCTACCCCATCGACCAGCGCCGTCGGCACATAGAGGGTGAACGGGGCCTGATTGTGCCGCAGCACCGGCAGGGCGTGCTCCAGGTTGTCGCGATAGGCGTCATCGAAGGTGAGGACGGCGAATTTCGGGGTGGGCGCCGGGTTTTCGATGCGGGCAATCGCTTCATCGAGGCTGACAATCTCAAGACCCAACTGCCGGATGCGGCGGATGGTGAAATCGAGAAAATCCGGCGTGATCTGCAGGATGGCATTGGGCGAAAAGCGCGCCGGGGCATCAGGCAGCACCCGGTGCATGGTGAAAATGATGCCCTTGGCCCGCGAGCTTGAGCGGATCAGCCCGGTCAGTTGCGAGGCGGCCAGCGCCTCGAACATGGTGCGGATGGCGGCATATTTGTACGATGGCATCAGGCGACTTCTGCCTGTCGGGTGGGAGCAAAGACAACCTGCGGATAGGGGAAGCCCATGGCCAGAACCTCGCCACCGAAAGCGCTGAGCGTTTCTTCATCGACTTCGCCGCGCGCCACCAGAACCACCCGGCACTCCAGCCCCTCAAAAGCCGGAAGGCTCGAATGGGCATCGCTGAGACCGGTCAGGACGATCACGCTCTCGTAAATATCGGTGAGGGCTTCGACCAAGGTCATCGGCTTGCCCGAGGCCAGGTTCAACTCGGTCATATGCCCCCAGGGCACCTCGGCAAAGCCATCGCGGTCGCTTTTGAAAACGACATCACCGAAGCTGGCCGCATCAAGCGCCAGATCGCTGATGCCGGGTTCGATCGATTCCACGCCGCTGCCGGCATCGACCAGAGCCACGCTGAGGCCGCGAGAGAGCGCATCATCCACCAGTTTGTCGGCGACCGCCTCAACATCCTCGTGAGCCATAAGCCCAGAGAGGAGGACAATCCGCGCCCGGCCCAGGGTCAAATCAGCCGAGAGGTTGGCGAGCGCAGCGCTGTCTCCCAATGTAGCCGCCGGACGCGGGGCGGGCTCCGAGGCAGACGGTTGCTCATACCATTCGTCATGCGGGGCGACCGCAGCCGGGGCAGGCTCGGCAGCCGCCTCGGGTTGGTCATGCCCAGCAACGGGAATGATCTGCGGTTGCGGCGGCAGGACGACGCGCGGGCGCTCCAAAGGCGGCGCCTTCATCTGGTCGGGATCGGCAGGCTCGGGCAACTCATCGAGGTTCGGCGGTGGTGGTGGCGGCTCGGTAACAGCCCGGGCGACGGCTCCGGCGATATCGGGACGCGGGCCATCCTGAGCTGCCACGCTGGCGCGGCGCGGCGTTTCGACAAGAGCCCGACCCGACAGGAGCTCGCCAAACAGAATGCCGCCAACCTGCAGCGCAATGGAGACAAAGCCCACGGCGCCAACAATCATGGTGGTGCGCGGCGCGGAAGGCACAGTGGGAGCGGACGCGTCGGTAACGACGCGCACATCGGGCAGCGCGGAGTTTGATTCTGAGCGTGACAGCGCTTCGTTGTAGCGGGCGAGATAGGTCGCCAGCAGATCGCGCTGCGCCTTGGCCTCGCGTTCGAGCCCATCGAGGGTGACGGTATCGATGGTGGCACCGGAGGCGGATACCTTGGTGTTGGCCAGTTCGGCCTGCAACGAGGCGATCAGCCCCGCCTCAATCTCAGCTTCCGCCTCAAGAGCGCTGGCGACCCGGCGACCCTCGGCGGTGATCTGCTGATCGACCTCGCGGATCTGGGCGGTGAGCGCCTGAACGCTGGGATGGTTGGGCAGAAGCGTTGCGAGCTTCTGGGCGCGTTCGCCCTGCAGGGTCGCCTTGGTCTGGGAGAGCTGCTGGATGACCTGAGAGTCACGGACCGAGGGCACGCCATCGATGGCCTGACCGGCATCGAGCAGGCCCATGATCAGGGTTGCGCGGGACTGAGCGGTGTTGCGCCGACCCTGGGCGGCAGTGATCTGGGCAGAGATTTCGGACAGCTGCTGATCGACAATGCGGGTGTTGTTGGTGCCGGTGAAGAGGTCGTTGTCGACGCGGAACTCAGCGACCTTCTGCTCGGCCGCCTCGACGCGCTGGCGCATCTTGACGATTTCAGCTTCGAGCCAGACCGAGGCACCGGCGGTATCGGACAGCGAAAGCGCGGCCCGGCGTGTGACGTGGGCCTGCGCAATGGCATTGGCAAGCTCGGCCGCCAGTTCGGGATTCTCGGACCGGACAATGACGCTGATGAAGGCAGAATCACGCTCGCGCACAACGGAGAGACGCTCGGCAAGATTTCTGAGAACCGTTTCTTCAACCGACTGCGCCGACGGGGTGCGGCCAAGAATGCGCATCAACCTGTCGATGGGCGATGAGACTTCGGTGCCATTGAACTCGGGAACATCGGCCAGCTTGATCGCTTCGATCACCGGCCGCAGGGTATCGCGCGATTTGATGAGTTCGATCTGGCTCGAAATGGTCGATTCAACCGGAATGGATGACGGCTGCGCGCCCGTCACCGTGCCGGTGAAGGCATTGTTGCGCGGCTCGACCAGAATGCTCGCGGACGCTTCGTAGGTTTTGGGGACGAAGAGCAGAAGTCCATAAGTGGCAGCGCAAAGCACAGCTGTAATGAGCAGGATGCGAAACCACCGGCTGATCACGGCGCCAAGCATGGCCCCCATGTCCATCCGAACATCGCTTCGATCCGGCGACTCAAAAGCCATGCCCACTACTCCAGATTTCCAAGCATGTTATCGGCGGAACGTAGTAAGCAATCCGTTAAGACCCCGACATCAGCCTCCCAATACGCACTCCATCTAAGGAGAATGTTAACCATAGACAGCCGACACTGCGCTGGTCACTTGGTGCGGGATTCTGCATGCGCTGGTTACCAATCATCGTCGCCCTTTTTGTCCCCCTGGTCGCCGGCTGCGCGATCACGCCCCGCGACGCGACCTATCTGGTGGAAACCAAGGGGCCCTACACACTTGATACCGGCGATGTGGTGCGGGTGGCGGTTTATGGCGACACCGAACTGAGCACGACCTATCGGGTGGACGATGGCGGCGCCGTTGCCATTCCGCTGGTGGGCGCGGTGCGGGTGCGCGGCATCACAACCCAGGCTGCGGCGGACGCGATCGCAAATGCGCTGGCCAACGGCTATATGCGCAACCCCAATGTGGCGGTTGAGATTGCCGAATATCGCCCGTTCTTCATTCAGGGTGAAGTGGGCACGCCGGGCCAGTTCCCCTATGTCTATGGCATGACCGTGCGCGCCGCGATCAGCACGGCCGGTGGTTTTAGCGATACGGCGAACCGCAACAATGCCGTTGTCTATCGCCGCAATGGCAAGGAAATGGCCAAGGGCGTGGTCGACCTCGACTTCCCTATCTTCCCGGGTGATACGATTGTGGTGCAGGAACGCTGGTTCTAGCGGTTCTTACTGATACCGCCTGACCGCATTCCATTGGTGTTCGGCGCGGTATTTCACCGTCTTTTCATTCCTGCGGCATAGAGTTCGGCCAGTTTATTTAACAGCCGGTAGCCGCGCCATGTTCCGACTCGATCCCAAACAGGCCGTCATCGATCACGTCGCCAGCCGGGGCAAGGCCCCCGCCCATGATGGGAAGCTGTCGGAAGAAGCTACCCGCATCGTCAATATGCCAGTTGAGCCAACGCTTTCCAGCGCGGTGATCGTGGGCGTGGCGCAGGGTATCGAGGCGGTGCTGCTGGCGCTGTCTGGCCTGGTGATCCACGCGCTCTACATCGGCAACAGCCAGCACGCGTTCTACCTGCCGGTGATCCTGGTTGGCGTGTTCCTGGCCAATGTGCTGTTCAACGTTGCGGGCACACACAAGATTGCCGCCTATCGATCGCTGATGCAGCAGCTGTCGCGTGTGCTGGCCGGTTGGGGGCTCGTGGCCATGCTGATCATGCTCGGCGCCTTTCTGTTCAAGGCATCGGACATGGTTTCGCGTGTCTGGCTGCTGAGCTGGTTCGGCATCGGCTCGCTGGTGCTGGTGGCCTTCCGTCTCGGACTGCGGGCTTTGGTGCGGCGTTGGACGGCGCAGGGACGATTGAAGCGGCGGACGGTGATTGTTGGCGGCGGGCATGACGCCGAACAACTGATCGAGGCCATCCGCAAAGGGGCGGACAACGACATCACCCTGTTCGGCCTCTTCGATGATCGTGGCGACGAGCGCTCGCCCGAAAGCGTGGCCGGGTGCCCCAAGCTGGGGCGGGTGGCTGACCTGATCGAATTTGCGCGGCAAACCCGGGTGGACCTGGTGATTGTTTCGATGCCGCTATCGGCCGAAAAGCGCGTGCTCGAAATGCTGCGTCAGCTCTGGGTGCTGCCGGTCGATATCCGGCTGTCGGCGCATATGAGCAAGCTACGATTCACCTCCAAGGCCTATTCCTATGTCGGCGACGTGGCCGTGTTCGACATGGCGGACCGCCCGATCACCGACTGGAACCTGATTTTCAAGTGGCTGTTCGACAAGGTGGTGGCGCTGACCGCGCTGGTGCTGCTCTCCCCGATCATGATCGCGACGGCGATTGCGATCAAACTCGAGAGCAAGGGGCCGATCATCTTCAAGCAGAAGCGGCACGGCTTTAACAATGAGCTGGTGGAAATCTACAAGTTCCGCTCGATGTACACCGACAAGGCCGACAGTGGTGCGGCCAAGCTGGTGACCAAGGGCGACCCGCGCGTGACGCGGGTGGGCCGGATCATCCGCAAGACCTCGATCGACGAATTGCCGCAACTGTTCAACGTGCTGAAAGGGCAGCTTTCGATTATCGGTCCACGTCCGCATGCCCTGCAGGCCAAGGCGGACAACCTGCTCTATTACGAAGCAGTGGAAGGCTATTTCGCGCGGCACCGGGTGAAGCCCGGCATTACCGGCTGGGCGCAGATCCACGGCTGGCGGGGTGAGACCGACACGGTCGAAAAGATCATGCAGCGAGTCAACCACGACCTCTATTACATTGAAAACTGGTCGCTTCTGCTCGATGCCTACATCCTGCTGATGACGCCGGTTTCGCTGCTGAGCAAAAACGAAAACGCCTATTGATGGCAGAGCTGACGGCAGACACGGGGCTGGCGGGCGAGCGGAAGGCGCTGGTTGCCGCTTACCTGCGCGAACGATCCGGCAAGATACTGGCAGTCATGGTGGCCGTCTGGGTGTTTCTGGGCGGGTTTGTGCTGTTCGAGCCCTCGCCCTACGAACTGATGTTCGTGGCGCTGCTGCCGGTGGCGCTTTTCGGCGCCGTCAGTCTGCATCGGGCGACGCTGCCGCAGCTGGCGATCTTTCTATTCTTCATCCCGTTCGCGATTATCGGAGCCTTTCAATCGACGTTCTACGAACTCTCGAAGGCGCTGATCTTCGTCGTGGTGACGATTTTCCTGCTGTTCACCTCCTATTTCGTTGCCAACTACGTAGCCGATGCACCGCAGGAGCGAATGGGCGGCATGGTCAAGGCCTATACCTGGGCCGCGGTGCTCTCGGCACTGGTGGGTACGCTGGCTTATCTCGGCGTGTTGCCGGGGGCTGAACTGTTTCTGCGCTATGGCCGCGCCAAGGCGGCGTTTGAAGACCCGAACGTGTTCGGGCCGTTTCTGATTTTGCCGGCCATGTTCGCGCTGCAAAAGGTGCTGCTCGGCACCCCCAAGCAGGTGTTTTGGGCCTCGATTGTGTTCATGATCATCTTCATCGGGGTGTTCGTCAGCTTTTCGCGCGCCGCATGGGGCCACATGGTGCTGTCATCGCTGATGGTGTTTGTGCTCGGGTTCGCCCTGCGCGCCAATGCCCGCGAGAAGGTGCGGATGCTGATTCTGGCGATGGCTGGCGCTGCCATGCTGATGGTGGCGCTGATCGGCCTGCTGAGCATTCCCGAGGTTGCCGACCTTTTTGCCCAGCGCGCCAGCGCCGAGCAGAACTATGACACCGGCGAGACCGGGCGCTTTGGGCGGCAGGCCTATGCCTTCGATCTGGCGCTGGCCAATCCGTGGGGCATCGGGCCGGGTGAGTTCTTCAACCTGCGCATCACCGAACAGCCGCACAACACCTATGTCAGCGTGCTGCATGTATATGGCTGGGGCGGCGGGCTGGCGTTCTATCTGTTTATCCTTCTGACCCTCTGGCACGGCTTTCGCCTGCTGGCGACGCCCTCGGCAAACCGGATGCTGATGATCCCGCTGATCTCAGTGTTTTTCCCGCTGGCGTTGGAGGCGGCAATCATCGACACCGACCACTGGCGGCACCTGTTTCTGGTGGCGGGGATGATCTGGGGCGTTGCGGCGGGCTATTGGCGCGTGCCCAAGGGGCAAGGCGCGCCACAAGCAGCGCTCATTTGAGGTAGGCGCGGGCCAGATCAGCGGTGACTGCGGCGAAACGGTGGGCATGGCTGCGGGCGAGCGCGGTTTCAGCATGGCTGCCGATCCAGGCCAGAAGCGCCATGCGGCGCAGCAGAACCATGGCATCAAGAATTTCAATATCAGTGGGCTGGAGTGCGCGCTCGCCCTGATAGCCATCAAGCCAGTTCTGGCGCCACACCGGCACCTGCGGATGGTCTTCGTAGAACGAAATGGCGGCGGCAAAGTCGTACATGAACCAGCAGAAGCCGCAGTCATCGAAATCGATCAGGGTCACCCGATCGGCATCCACCAGCAGGTTGGCCAGCCGCATATCGGCGTGGATCAAGCCGAAGCGATTTCTGCCCTGCCCGTAGGCCGCAAGTTCGTTGCGAAGGCGCACATCGAGGTGCAAGAGGATGTCGGCGATGGCGCCGCTGACATGGGGCGCCTTGCGCCAATCGCCCCAGAGCCCATCCGGATCAAGAATGGCGCCGGCGCTCCATCGCTGGCGCACAAAACCCGGCGGGGCATAGGTTTGCGCATGCCTGTGGGCAATGGCGGCGAAGCGGCCGATGGTCTTGAACAGAGCCGCCAGGTCATCGCCGGGCTGCGGCTCGCGGCCGGGCTCGAAGGCAAACAAGACGGCGTAGCGGGAACCGCCCGCAAGCGGCAGGGTTTGCAGAAGGACACCATCCCGCCCCGGCAGGGGCCGGGGTACGGGCAGGCCGGTGTCGCGGCGCAGGGCTTCGAGCCAGGCCAGTTCGCTATTGATGCTTTCGGCCGATTGGTAGGCCGGACGGTGCACGCGCAGAATGTAGGGCACGCCAGCGGGCGTATCGATCCGAAAGGTGTGGTTTTCGGACAGGTTGATCAGCGTGGGAACCCCGCCACGGGTCTGGTGCCAGAGGTCGAGGCCGGGAAGAATATCAGTTGCGAGCAAGGCGGCGATCCTGGCGGCGAAGGAAGACGAAGTGGCGCAATCAGTTGCCACAGCCGCCCTGGTCGATGCATTTGCCGGACGGAGAGACGCGTGTGATGGGCATGCCCGGATCGACTATTGGCGAGCGGGCCCGATAGTTTTCGGCCACGGCAAAATGGACGGAGGCTGCGTTGCAGGGACGCCCGCTCAAATCCATCTGGTAGACTGTGTCGGCGTGCTCGCCCCCCACCCACCCGGCATGGCAGGCCCCGCCCTGCCTGAAGGCAAATGGCATGATGGCGGGATATTCTGCCGAGACGGGTATGGCAGGTTCGGGAATGACCAGGCGCGGAATGAGCGAGAGTTCGCCCTCGTGCGTATCGCGGCCCAGATCGGCGCTGGTATCGAGAAAGTAGAGGGCGGCAGAATAGAGGAGGGTATCGGCCTCGATGCCGAAGGGGTTTTCGGCATCGCCGGATTGGGCGAGTGCCTGATCAAAGCTTCGCCCGTCGATAAAATAGATCAGGATCTGTCCGATGCGATCCGCGGGCGTGCCGGGCAATGCAGGGCTCTGCGCCAGCGAGGCCGAGGCAGACAAGCCGGCGATGACGACCAAAATCGCGAGGAGGCGGTGCAGAAATGACATGAATCTCTCCCGGCAAATCAATGCACAGACTGAGGCGCAACAGCCTCAAGGTCAATAATTCGAGCCATGTCAGGCATTTGGGGAAATGGTCGGAGTGGCCGGATTTGAACCGACGACCCTCTGTCCCCCAGACAGATGCGCTACCAGGCTGCGCTACACCCCGACTGGAGGCAACCCATAGAGAATGGGGCGTTTTCAGGCAAGCCCGTTTTTCCTGCAAGCTGCACAAAGTGGAATAGCGGCAGCCGGATTTGGTGGAACGGATTGCGGCCGCCCGGGCCGAACCCGGTTCCGGCGCCATCGTCGCAACTTGTAAGTCACTGCCATAGCTGCGGAATCGGACGCATGGTGAATGAAATATGAATGGATTTTTCAATGTCTGTTCAGCGCGCGGCAATTAGTCGACTGAGCGTTGCGGCATTCGAACACTTCAATTCATCAACATTCGAAATTTCTGAGGCAATACCTTATGACGACTGACGCTAAACCCCTGCCCCGTGGTGAGTTCCCGGCCCTGAGTTTTTGGGTGATGGCATTGGGGATGTCGATGGCACCATCTGCCGCCAGCGCACCAGATGCGAGCGCACAAGGCGCTGAACCGTCGCCTGCCAACAGCAACGATGAACGCCGGCGCTTTTCCCCGCGCGATTTCCTGCACGTCGCCGGCGAGTAACCGGCCGGGAAACGACCACAAGCAAGGGGCGGCGATGCCGCCCTTTATCTATTTGTCATCTCGATATGACAGAAACCCAACTGATCGCGTTAGCGTGATCACCTGCCTGCTGGACGCTCGCTGGCTTTGAACTCACTCTGCGATGCAGCCGCACAGATTCATTGTGACGGATGCGCGACGCATAGAGGTTGAAACAAAGATTTTGCGAGGTATGTTCACGTGTACAAATCAATATTGACGGCGATCATGATGACGACCCTGACACACTCTCCCGCGCTTGCAGATGACCTGGCCCTGGCCAAGGCGGTCCGTGGATTGGCCAAATCCACTGACTGGACGCTGGTCAAGGAAGTGCCGATCAATTTTCCGACCAATCACCCACAGGGCATGGTCAAGATCGGCGACGTCTTCTACGTATCCTCGGTGGAGATCACGCAGCGGACGACGCGCCTGAACCCACCCAAGGACGGCTATGACCGGGACACCGGGGCTGGTGTGGGGCACCTCTACAAGATCGACGCGAACGGGAACCTGCTTGGCTCGGTGACGCTGGGAGAAGGCAGCATTTATCATCCGGGCGGGATCGACTTCGATGGCACCCATATCTGGGTGCCGGTGGCGGAGTATCGGCCCAATAGCGCGGCGATTGTCTACAAAGTCGACCCGGCGACCATGAAAGCCGAGGAAGTGTTCCGCTTCCGCGACCACCTGGGGGGCATTGTGCACAATACCGACGACGGTACCCTGCATGCCGTGACCTGGGGCGCGCGCCGCTTCTACAGCTGGGCCGTGTCGGACCTGGCCAACGTGAAAATGACCGATGCCGTGCCGCTTGAGCAGGCCACGATGAATGTGGGCCACTATATCGATTATCAGGACTGCCACTATGTGGGCGGGCAGGAAATGCTGTGCACGGGCGTGGCCAGCTATGATCCGCCGGGCGATGTACCGACATTCCGCCTGGGTGGGTTTGAGCTGGTGAACCTGACCGACAACCGGCCCGTGCACCAGGTGCCCCTGCCCCTCTGGAGCCCGTCGGGACTGCCGATGACGCAGAACCCGTTCTGGATGGAAGCGATTGACGGCGGCGTGCGTGGCTATTTCATGCCTGACGACGACAAGTCGACGCTTTTCATCTACGAGGCGAAATCGCGCTGAAGCCTGCCAGGCCTGGCCCCGGACCTGTCCGGGAGTGTTCACATTGGACTGTGGGTGGCTTCCCTCACCCCCACTCCATCCCTCCCCCTCGAATGGGAGGGAGCCCGTGTTTCACGGCTTGCGTGTTTCCTCCCCTTTCCAGGGGGAGGATCAAGGTGGGGGTGCGGCGCGCTCCAATTAAACACTCCCGGACCTGTCCGGGGTCTTTCAGTTCTCGCGGGCGCGTTCGAGGATGCGCTTGCAGTCGAGCAGGTCTCGCAGCACGGATGACAGACGCTCCCGATCGGCATCATCGAGCGAACGCGAGGGTGCTGCCAGAGCCGGCGCGCGCCGGGTCATGGGTGGCTCGTTGTGTTCGACCTCGGAGATTTCCGATTCTGCGAAGGCCTCTTCGATATCCGGCGCGTCATCATAGTCGGGCGCTTCGCCAGCGGTGGGGATCGTTTCGTCAATGACCCCGCCCTCGCCAATGGCCATGACGTGGCGAACGCCGTTGTCCTTGAGGATGCGCTGAACGCCCTTGATGGTGAAACCCTGATCGTAAAGCAGGTGCCGGATGCCTTTGAGCAGCAGCACGTCTTCGGGCCGATAGTACCGGCGTCCGCCGCCGCGCTTGAGCGGCTTGATGGTTGAAAAACGGGTTTCCCAGAACCGGAGGACATGCTGAGGCAGGTCCAGCTCGTCGGCGGCCTCAGAGATGGTGCGGAAGGCTTCTGGTGATTTTTCCACCACGCATCCCTTCAGGAGAAAGCTTTATTTTCCAGCACGAACCATAGATTTGTTAATCTTGGATTTCAACACGTTGCTGGGCTTGAACACCAGAACCTGGCGCTTGAGAATGGGAACTTCCTCGCCGGTCTTGGGATTGCGGCCGATGCGCTCGTTCTTGGAGCGGACCTGGAAGGAGCCGAAAGATGAGAGCTTGACGTTCTCGCCTTTGACCAGTGCATCGCTGATCATATCGAGCACACGCTCAACCAGCTCGGCCGATTCGGTTCTGGACAGACCTACGGTCTCGTAAACCGCCTCAGCCAGATCAGCTCGCGTCACCGTCTTTTGTGCCATTCCCCACCCCGTTTCGCCGTTTTGGGCATCAACAAAGCTTGGCGCCCCGCCTCACTAAGAGAAGTCTAACGCCCTGAGAAGGCTCTGGCAATCGACTTACCAGCGGATGAGCGACGCCCCCCAGGTGAACCCGGCGCCCATAGCTTCGAGCATGACCAGGTCATTTTTTTTGATCCGGCCATCCTTGACGCCCTGCCACAGGGCCAGCGGGACGGAGGCGGCGGAGGTGTTGGCCTGCTTATCGACGGTGATGATGACCTTTTCGGCCGGAATGCCGAGCTTCTTGCCCGCCCCATCGATGATGCGGAGGTTGGCCTGATGCGGAACGAACCAGCTGAGCTGTTCCACATTGGTGCCGGTTGCATCGAACACGGCCTCCACCACATCGGTGATCATGCCGACGGCGTGCTTGAAAACCTCGCGCCCCTCCATGCGGACATGGCCGGTGGTCTGCGTGGATGAGGGGCCGCCATCGACATAGAGCTTTTGCCAATGCCCGCCGTCGGCGCGCAGCGAGGTGGCGAGGATGCCGCGATCGCCTTCAACGCCGCCTTCGAGGACAGCAGCGCCTGCGCCATCGCCAAACAGGACGCAGGTGGTGCGGTCGTTCCAGTCGAGAATGCGCGAGTTGGTTTCGGCCCCGATGATCAGGGCGCGCCTGCCAAAGCCGTTCTTGAGCAGGGAATCGGCGGTGCCCACCGCATAAAGGAAGCCCGAGCAAACCGCCTGCACGTCAAACGCCATGCCGTGATGCATGCCAAGCTTTTGCTGCACGATGGCGGCCGTTGCCGGATAGGTCATATCCGGCGTCGAGGTGGCAACGACGATGAGATCGATATCGGCGATGGTGACCCCGGCATTGGCCATGGCAACCTGGGCGGCCTTGACGGCCAGGTCCGAGGTCAGTTCGCCCTCGGCCGCAATGTGCCGCTGGTGGATGCCGGTGCGCTGGACGATCCACTCATCGGTGGTATCGACCATAGTGGCCAGTTCATCATTGGTCAAAACGCGTTCAGGCAGGTAGCCGCCAACGCCAAGAAATACAGTATGGGTCACGCTGGTTTGGCCTCTACTTCGGGGGGCACGCTGGCGGGCGTGCTCGTCAATGCGGGGAATTTCTGCATGCCATCGGCGATCTTGTCGATCAACCGGCTGCGCGCCATTTCATAGGCAAGACCGAGGGCGCTTTTGAAGCCGACCTCGTCGGTGCCGCCGTGGCTTTTGATCACGATGCCATTGAGGCCAAGGAACACGCCGCCGTTGACGGTGCGCGGGTCCATCTTGCGGCGCATGGCATTGAGCGCGCGACCGGCCAGCAGGGCACCAAGCTTGGACAGCCAATCGGAGGTCAGCGCGCTGCGCAGGTAGGTTGCCACCTGCCGGGCGGTGCCTTCAGCTGTCTTGAGGGCAATATTGCCGGTAAAGCCTTCGGTGACGACCACATCGACCGTGCCCTTGCCAATGTCGTCGCCTTCCACAAAGCCGGAATAGGTGAACCCTGCCCCGCTGGCTTCAGCCAGAAGGCGCGAGGCTTCCTTGACCGATTCAAGGCCCTTGACCTCTTCGGTGCCGACATTGAGCAGGCCGACGGTGGGCGAATCCTGATCGAACAGTGCCCGCGCCAGCGCCGCGCCCAGAATGGAAAAATCCACCAGCTGCCTGGCGTCGGCGCCGATTGTGGCGCCAACATCGAGCACGATGATATCGGCCCGCACAGTTGGCCAGATGGCGGCAATGGCGGGGCGGGCAATGCCCTCGATGGGGCGCAGGCAGAAGGTGGCCATGGCCATCAGCGCGCCGGTATTGCCGCCCGAGATCGCAACATCGGCCTCGCCATCCTTGACCGATTGCAGGGCTGCCCACATCGAGGAATTGCCGCGGCCCTTGCGCAGGGCATTGGAGGGCTTGTCGTCCATGGCGATGACATTATCGCAATGCACGACGCGTGAAATGGCCTTGAGATCGGGAAACTCTTCGAGCAGCGGCTCGATATCCTCGCGCCGGCCATGGAAGATAAACTGGGTATTACGACGTTCCCGCCAGGCCAGATAGGCGCCGTGAATGGCAACGCGGGGGCCCTTGTCGCCGCCCATGGCATCCACCGAAATTCGTATTGCTTCGCTCATATCGGCTCGTTATCCGGCTCCGCTTGGGAGCTTTGGCAACCATACTCAAACGCTAAGTAGGCGCAACCCCGCTGAAAGGCCAGCGGTCAGCCCTTGTCTTTGTTATCTTTGAGGACGTTGAGCACAGCAAATGGCGAAACCTTGCCATCGTCGAGAGTAACCCCCGTCGCCTGAAGGCTGGCGCCAGGTGCACGCGGATAGGGATCAAGCGCCAGAGCCAGTGTTTCAATCACCAGCGGTGACAGGTCGAGCTCCGGACCATCGAGCGGATCGGGCGGATCATCAGCCTCGAGATCAACGAAAATCTCGGCGCCGGGCGCTACCGACGGTGTCTCGCGCGCATCGGGCAGGAAGACGCGATCGATAGGCTCATCAATCTCCTGCACCACCGGCTCGAAGGTGACCACGCAGGGCTGGACCGTGCGAGCCTTCAGCCGCCCCTCGACCCGGATGCCGCCGCGAAACTTGACCGCCTTCATCTGCGCCAAGAGCTGATCGACGGCACTGATGCCCAAGAGATCGGCGATGGCAGCGCGCTGGGCGTCATCGGCTTGAACGCTGATATCGCGCCCGGCGGCAGGCACGTTGTCGACACGCAGGCTGACATCGAGCACGGGCTCATCATGCGGGAAATGGCTCATGCCGCAGCTCCCATGTCGAGACGCCCGGCGATGATGTCGGCCTCCGGTTGATCAGCCAGCTTCGCCGCCTCGGCGAGCAGATACTGCGCAAGCGCCGGGGCGTGAACGGCATCGCCTTCGGCATAGACATTGCGCGCCAGCACGGCGGCGACGGCATCGGCGTCGCCCGCATCGAGCGCCTCACTCAGCGAGGCCAACAGGCCAAAGAAGATATTGCCCATGTTCTTGATCTTTTTGGGCACCCCAATGTCGGTGACGCCCATTTCCCGCAGGGAACGGTCCATGTCCTTGAAAAACAGGTCGAAAACCGCCTGGCTGAACTCGTGCTTCTCGCCGGTCTTGCTGCGCAGCCGCCGGAACAGCAGCACCATATGCAGCGAAATCATATCGAAGCGCCCGGTGACCGTATCGGGCACGCCCCATTGCGCATAAAACACCGGCTGCCGGGATTGCGCCACAATGGACCGGTAAACGGCGAACACTGGCTCGGCTGCGGTCTTCTTGCGGAACAGGGACAGGATCATGGGGATATGCTCAAGTTGTGATGGGGTGCGCCGCAAAGCGTGGCGGAAACTACCACCGTCCTAGCTTGCCAGAGAGGGTCTTTGGCGGCTACACATTCGGCGGCCATGATGGTTACAATAATGTCGCGCCCGTGGCGTGCCTATAGTCGAGAGCAGTCGGGAAAGTCAAATTCATGCCATTGAGTGCCGTGTCCGGGCGTATTGCGCCGCTCGCTTTTGCCATTGTTCTCGGGCTCGGCCTTGCCGGTTGCACGAGCGGGCTGATCATGAACAAGACGCAGGGCTATGACCTGTCCGAGGACGCGCTGGCGCAGATTCGCCCCGGCCAGAGCCAGGACCTTGTGACGATCGTGCTGGGCTCACCGCAGACGACCAACAGCTTTGGCGATGAAACCGCCTTCTATTACGTCGAAACCAAAGTGTCGCAGACCGCATTCGGGCTGACCTCGGTGCAGTCGCGCACGGTGGTGGCGATCTATTTCGACAAGAACAAGAAGGTCAAGGACAAGGCCGTCTATGGCCTCAAGGATGGCCGCGCGATCACCATCGAAACGCGCCGCACCGAATCCTTCGGCGAAGACCGCACCTTCATCGAGTCGATCCTGAAGTCGTTCTAAGGGTTTCGACACTGGAGAATTTGAAAAGCCGGCCAAGGGGCCGGCTTTTTTGCATTTCTGAGCATCCGCACTCGATCAGGGATTGGGATGGGCGATGGTGCGGCTGATGGCATCGAGCACGCCGTTGACCATGCCGGGCGCATCGTCCTCGTAGAAGGCCTTGGCGACATCAACATATTCGGTGATCACCACCTTGGCCGGGATATCCTGGCGCTTGAGCAGCTCCCAGCCGCCACCGCGCAGCACGGCGCGCAGGGTGGCATCGATGCGGACCATCGGCCAACCGTCAGCCAGGGCGGAATCGACCAGCGGATCAATCTCCAGCTGGGACTTGATCACCCCCCGCACGATCTGGGAGAAGAAATCGGCATCGGCGGGCAGGTATTGCTCGCCTTCGATTTCGCGGCCGAGGTGGTGGGTGTTGAACTGGGCCAGCGTGTCTTCGAGCGACTGGCGGCCCACATCCATCTGGTAAAGCGCCTGCACGGCGGCAAGGCGTGCCGCCCCGCGCTGGTTGGCGGGCCGTGAGGCGTTGCGTTTGCTGGGTTCGGCCATCGTCTGAGTTCCGATTGGTTGATTTTAAGGCGAGGCCTAGTCGTCGTCGCGGGATGTGCTGTCGCCATCGCCCAGTTCGGTGAGGAACGAGCGGAAGTCATCGGCGGCCGAGAAGTTCTTGTAAACCGAGGCAAAGCGCACGAAAGCCACGTCATCAAGGCCCTTGAGGCCTTCCATGACGAATTCACCGATCTGGTCCGAGGTGACTTCGACTTCGCCCAGGCTTTCGAGCTGCCGGACGATGCCGGAAATCATGCGCTCGGTGCGCTCGGCATCGACCGCGCGCTTGCGCAGGGCCGTGTAGACCGAACGCGAGAGTTTTTCGCGGTCGAAGGGCACCTTGCGGCCCGATTTCTTGACCACCACGAGCTCGCGCAGCTGCACGCGCTCGAAGGTTGTGAAGCGGCCGCCGCAGCCATTACAGATGCGGCGGCGGCGGATGGCGCTTGAGTCTTCGGTCGGGCGGCTGTCCTTGACCTGCGTGTCGTCGTTGCCGCAATAGGGACAGCGCATCAGACTTACCCGTAGATCGGGAAGCGGGCCGTCAGGGCCTTGACCTTTTCCCGCACGGCGGCTTCGACGGCGGCGTTGCCTTCGTCAGAATTGGCTTCGCGCAGGCCGTCGAGCACTTCAACGATCAGATCGCCGATTTGCTTATACTCGGCCTCGCCAAAACCACGCGTGGTGCCTGCGGGAGTGCCGAGACGGATGCCGGAGGTGACGAAGGGCTTTTCGGGATCGAACGGAATGCCGTTCTTGTTGCAGGTGATATAGGAGCGGCCGAGCGCCTGTTCGGCACGCTTGCCGGTGGCGTTCTTCTTGCGCAGATCCACCAGCAACAGGTGGTTGTCCGTGCCACCTGAGATCACGGCCAGACCATGGCTGGTCAGGGTTGCGGCCAGGGTCTTGGCATTGGCCACGACCTGGGCGGCGTAGGTCTTGAACTCGGGAGTGAGTGCTTCCTTGAACGCCACGGCCTTGGCGGCGATCACGTGCATGAGTGGACCGCCCTGCAGGCCGGGGAAAACCGCCGAGTTGATCTTTTTGGCGATCTCTTCGGAATTGGTCAGGATCAGGCCGCCGCGCGGACCGCGCAGGGATTTATGGGTGGTCGATGTCACGACGTGAGCATGCGGCACCGGCGAGGGGTGAACGCCACCGGCGACGAGCCCGGCGATGTGGGCCATGTCGACCATGAGATAGGCGCCAACTTCATCGGCGATTTCGCGGAACCGTGCCCAATCCCAAACGCGCGAGTAAGCGGTGCCGCCAGCAACGATCAGCTTGGGCTTGTGCTGCCGGGCCTTGGCCGCAACATCATCCATATCGAGCAGGTGATCGTCCTGGCGTACGCCATAGGACACCACGTTGAACCACTTGCCCGACATATTGACGGGCGAACCGTGGGTGAGGTGACCGCCCGAATTGAGATCGAGCCCCATGAAGGTATCACCGGGCTGCAGCAGGGCCAGGAACACGGCCTGGTTCATCTGGCTGCCCGAATTGGGCTGCACGTTGGCGAACTGGGCGCCGAAAAGCTGCTTGGCGCGCTCGATGGCGAGATTTTCGGCGATATCCACGAACTGGCAGCCGCCATAATAGCGCTTGCCGGGATAGCCCTCGGCGTATTTGTTGGTGAGCACCGAGCCCTGTGCCTCAAGAACGGCTTTCGAGACAATATTCTCGGAGGCGATCAATTCAATTTCGTGCCGCTGCCGACCGAGTTCCAGATCGATGGCCTCGGCGATCTCTGGATCGATGCTGGAGAGACTTCCGTTGAAGAAGTTCGGGAATAAGGAATTGGTCATGGCAGCGCTCATGTGGGACCCCAAGGGTTTTTGATATTGTTATGTGGGCGCACTGCCTTAACACAGCAGGCTTTGCGATTCCAAGCGCGCGATGCCGCGACCTAGCCTATTTGCCTAGCTGTTCGAGCCGACGCTTGAGCTTGGCCAGCGCCAGCGCCTGCATTTGTCCCCGGCTGGCCGAGAGGGGCGCAATGGCCACCACCTCGATGCCGGTTTCGCTATCGATGGCAGCAACGCGCACCTGCTGGCCGACCTGAGCGAACTCGAACAGCACCTCGCCCCGTGGCGAGCCCGGCCCGGAGGGCATCAGCTGTCGAAGGTCACTTTGCCCTGCGCGTCATACTCATAGACATCGTCGCGGAAGCTGACCGTGCCCTGCTTGTTGGCCCATGCGGTGATATAGGTGGTGTGGATCGGCACCTGCACCTTGAGCGGAACGTCTTCGCGCAGACCGGCCTCGAAGGCGGACTGAACGGTGGGAACATCCCAACCACCATTGTCGCGCAGCAGCCAGGCAGCCAGCGTATCGATGCCTTCGCACCGCACGCAACCCGAGGAATGGAAGCGGGCATTTTCCCCGAACAACGCCTTCTGCGGGGTGTCGTGCATGTAGACGTCGTAGGGGTTGTAAAAGTCGATCTTGCAATGCCCCATCGAGTTTTCGGCACCCGGTTCCTGGCGGAAGGTGTACTTCACGGCGTCCTTGGTCGACCAATCGATGTCGGTGGGCTGCAATTCGTTGTTGTTGCCATCGAAAATGCGGATGCGGAACTTGGTGAGGTATTCCGGATCCTCGTTCATATAGCGGATCAGGTCTTTTTCGATGATCGACTTGGGCACGGTCCAATAGGGGTTGAACTTGACCTGGTGGACCTTGGAATTGAGGATCGGCGTGGCGCGATCTACCTTGCCGACGACGGCAACATGGCGCTGCGCCACCTGCCCCATTTCCACCGCTTCGATGGTGGCGGCAGGAATGTTGACGACGACATAGCGGTCGCTCAGCGTCGGCGCTAGATTGGTGACGCGCTGCAAATTGAGATAAAGCTGTTGCAGGCGCACATCGGCAGGCACGTTGAGAGCATAGAAAGTGGGCTCATCGACCTGGCCGTTGACGATCAGGCCGTGGCGGGCCTGGAAGGCGCGCACGGCGGCATCGACCTTATCATCGAAAAGTTCATCGAAAGTCTTTGCGGGCGGGAGGTCGCCCGAGCTCATCAGGCGCATGCGCAGCAGGGAGACGGCGCGACGGCTGTTGCCGAGCAAGAGGCCATAAGTCTCCTTGGGCACGCTGGGCCAGCCGCCCGCCGCCACGAAGGGCTCGTACTGGGCAATGGCCGCCTGCAGATTGTAGGCGGTATCGAACGACAGGATCGGCTCGTTGGTCTCGATCAGGGCCTGCGCCTGCGCGGTGTTGCTGCCGGTATCGGTGGAACGCAGCACGCGGTTGCGCGCAAACATATCCCAGATTGAGTCACCCTCTTCAGCCCGCAACGAAGCCGGCAGGGCTGTTGAAGCGCCCAGCAGGGCAAAGCCACGCAGAAGGTTACGCCGATTGAATTGCATCACTGCACCCGAGTTCATGCCGCAGACAGGCCGTCCAGACGGCCGTTTCGTATCATCAGGCCCCATAGTGCACAACGCCAGTAAACCACCCGTGAACCACAACCAAATTCAGTTGCAGCCGGATGGACTCGTGCACAGAACGCCTTGTATGCGACCGGTTTCCCGGCACTTTGCGGCACAAATAAGAAACGCCGGCGCAGTGGCCGGCGTTTGCCAGGTGCTGTTGCTGAAATGCAACGAAACTTTCAGAGCTTGTAGAGGATCTGATCGACCCAGAAGCGTTCCAGGCGACCGAGAGCCTTGTTGAGGCCCTCAAAGGTGCCGTCATCGAGGCCACCGACCTTATCGATCGACTTGAGGTGACGCTCGTAGAGCTCATCGATCACCTCGGCCACTTCTTCGCCCTTGGGCGTCAGGCGGATGCGGACCGAACGGCGGTCGGCGCGCGAGCGCTCCTGGAAGATATAGCCGGTTTCGACCAGCTTCTTGAGGTTGTAGGAAACGTTCGACCCCAGATAGTAGCCGCGTGAGCGCAATTCGCCTGCGGTCATTTCGGCATCGCCGATGTTGAACATCAGAAGTGCCTGGACGGGATTGATATCGTCCCAGCCCATGCGGTCGAATTCGTCCTTGATCAGGTCCAGAAGCCGACGGTGCAGACGTTCAACACGGCTGACGGCTTCGAGATAGAGGGGCTTCAGGCTCTCTGATCGGTTCGGATCGATTGCCTCTACTGCGTTCGACTTGATTGCCATTTGTGCCTCACTGTTTTTTCAATCTGCGCGATTTGTTCGCGTCTCGTAGGAGCAAACTACCCGGGCCACCACAAAATCGCGTTAAGCCGCACGCTTAAAACTATCTTACTGAAACAGAATGGATTTTTGGCTTTATGATTGGTTACACCGGGTCACAGTTTTGTAACCTTACGCGGGTGTGAACGGGAAAATGGGGCCCCGTGGCGGAGCAGCAAAGCCCAGTGGGAACAGGCTTATGCAAGAATGGCCGCGCTTCGCCTTTGATTTGGCGCGGGCGGCACCTGCAAGGCAGTAAACGCGATTGGCCCGACTTGCGTAAATTGCGCTGACGTATCCAACACAAATTGATCCGGCCTGCCGTCCGGGGCGCCGCTAGTCGTGGGCGTTGGCGCGGCGCAGGCGGAAGGAGAAAAAGAACAGGACAGCAATGCTGAGCAGCAGGGCGACGCGCACAATGATGCCGAACAGGGATACCTGCACATCAGGATTGCCGGAAATGGCCAGGACCAGTTCAACCCCGGTGGCTGCCACGAGCAGCACCGCGCCCCAACTGGCATTGATCCAGAGACCAACAGCGGCAAACAGGCGGGACAGGGCAAAGATGCCAAGGTATATGAAGCCTGTGACACCGAGAACGGAAATCGGACTGGTGTCGCCCAGCGACACACCGAGCAGGCGCGCGGCATCGTTGAGCCCCAGCAGCAGGGTGACGATGGCGACAACGCGGATCAGCCGCCCAGCCAGTTCGGAACTGAAATCCATCCGGTCCTCTTGCGTTTGCGGTTCTGATCTAGCCCGGAAGTGTGGCTGCGACAAGCTTGGCGCTTTTCGGCGACGCCCTGCGCCTGCTAGAGCAGGTGATCGATTTTTCAAAGGGCGCTGCCGATGTGGACCAAGCACAATGTCGATTTTCTCGCTGGCCGGCGACTGCGCCGTACCCGGCAGACCGGCTGGAGCCGGGCCATGGTGCGCGAAACCACGCTGACCCAGTCGGACCTGATCTGGCCCCTGTTCATTATCGACGGGCAGAATGAGCGCACCGCGATCAAGACCATGCCGGGCGTGGAGCGCATGAGCGTGGACCTGGCGGTGGAGGCAGCGCGGCAGGCGGCGGCGGAGGGCATTCCGGCGCTGGCGCTTTTCCCAAACACCCAGGACGAGCGCCGCAGCGAGAGCGCCGAAGAAGCCTATAATCCCGACAACCTGATGTGCCGGGCCCTGAGTGCCATCAAGTCGGCCGTGCCGGAGATCGGCCTGATCGCGGACGTGGCACTGGACGAATATTCGAGCACGGGTCAGGACGGACTGGTGCGCGACGGGGTGATCCTGAATGACGAAACCATCGAAGTGATGGTCAAATCCGCGCTGGTGCAGGCCAAGGCCGGGGCGGACATCATTGCACCATCGGACATGATGGACGGCCGGGTGGGCGCTATCCGCGCGGCGCTCGACCGGGAGGGCTTTGCCGAGACCGCGATCATGTCCTATGCGGCCAAATATGCCTCGGTGTTCTATGGCCCGTTCCGCGAGGCAGTGGGCACGGGGGCGCGCCTGCAGGGCGACAAGCGCACCTATCAGATGGATTTTGCCAACTCGACCGAAGCGCTGCGCGAAGTGGCGCAGGATATTGAAGAAGGCGCCGACATGGTGATGATCAAGCCAGGCATGCCCTATCTCGATATCGTTCGCCGGGTGAAGGACAATTTCGATGTGCCGCTGTTCGCCTATCAGGTGTCGGGCGAATACGCGATGCTGACCTTTGCGGCACAGGCAGGCGCGATCAACCGCGACGGGGCCATTCTGGAGAGCCTTTACGCCTTCAAGCGCGCCGGTTGCGACGGCATTTTGACCTATTTCGCGCTCGAAGCGGCGCGGTGGCTGAATAAATAGCCTCATTTGGGCCGCAGGCGGCCAGATGGTCTTGATCAGTGGACGTTGCATACCGAACTATTGGCGGTCTGCAATGGACTGCCATCGGGGACTTATTCATGAAGCCAGAGCTGCCTGATCCACACACCGCGCCGGAACTGTTCGACAACGTGCTGCTGCGGCGCGTGCTGGCCTATGGCATCGACCTGACCATCCTGATTGCCATCACCATGGGCGTGTTGCTGCTTGGGCTGATCAGCGGGTTTTTCAGTCTGGGGCTCGGATGGGTGGCAACGCCGGTGGCGCTGGTAATCGCGCTTGTTGCTTATTATGCGGCGACCCTTGGCTCGCACAAGCGGGCGACGGTGGGCATGGCGACCATGGACCTGGTGCTGACCCATACGCGCGGCGCGCCGCTCAACGGTTTGGCCGCGTTCCTGCATCCACTGCTGTTCTGGCTGACGTTCTGGATTTCGTGGCCGGTTTCGGTGGTGCTGCCGCTGCTGACGCCGCGCCAGCAGATGCTGCACGACCTGGTGCTTGGCACGTTGATGGTGCGGCGCTCGCCCATGGAGAGCCACTGGCGCGCCAATGGCTCGGCGGCGACGCAGGCCTGAGGCTGGTTGACAGGGCCCCTGCGAGGCATAAGCTGTTGGCACCACTGTTGCAGGCCGCTTGATGACGGACCAGTCGCCCGAGACCGCCCAGCTCTTTCTGACCGCGGCCAGCCCGTGCCCCTATCTGCCCGAGCGGCAGGAGCGCAAGCTGTTCACCCATTTGAGCGGCAAGCGCGCCTCGACCCTGCACCAAATCCTGAGTGACAATGGCTTTCGGCGCAGCCAGAACCTGATCTATCGCCCGGCCTGCGATGGCTGTGCCGCCTGCCAGTCGGTGCGGATCGTTGCGGATCGCTTCAATCTCAGCCAGCGGTTTCGCCGTGTGCTCCGGGCCAATGCCGACCTGATGGTCGACGTGCGCCCGCCGCGTGCCACCGCCGAACAGTATGGCCTGTTCCACCGCTATCTCGAAGCCCGGCACGAGGGCGGTGGCATGACGCAGATGACCTATGTCGACTATGAGTACATGGTCGAGGACACGCCGGTGCAGTCGGTCGTGGTCGAATACCGCTCGCGCACCATGCCCGGAAATCCGCTGCTGGCGGTGGCACTGACCGATGTGATGCCGAACGGGCTATCCATGGTCTATAGCTTTTATGACCCGGACCTGACCAAACGTAGCCTCGGCACTTACCTGATCCTCGACCACATCGAGCAGGTGAAGCGTTCGGGATTCGGTTACATATATCTGGGGTATTGGGTGCAAGATTCACCCAAAATGGCCTACAAGGCGCAATTCCGTCCGCTGGAGGTCCAGCACGGCCCCCTCGGCTGGCGGCCCCTGCTCTAGCGTTGCGGTTTCACACATGGGTTTTCTAATTGGGCTGATCCGCTTCGGCGTGGCCGCAGTGTCGCTGGGTTCGGCAGCGCTGGCCATCCTGGCGCTTTTCGGGTTTGCCGTTCCGTATTTTGACCTGCTCAATCATCTTCAGCCGGTGCTGGCGGCAGGGGCAGTGGCCGGATTGCTGGGCATCCTGATCTTTTTCCGGCGTGGGCGAGCCAAGGCGCGGCTGACGCTTGCAGCCGTGGTGGGGCTGGCGGCATCGCTTTATGTGCTGGTGCCAGAGGCCGTTTCGGGACTTGCTGAACGCGCGCCTGCCCCCGAAGGTCGCCAGACCGTGCGGATCATGACCCACAATGTGTTCGGACTGAACTACGATGCTGCGCGCGTGATGCGCTCGATCGAGGCGGCCGATCCGGACATTATTGCCTTCCAGGAGTTCTTTCCCGACCAGGCAGGAGCGCTGACCCCGCTGCTTAAGCCCGGCTATCCCTATTTCGTGCGCTGCAAGGGCGGCAAGCGGGCCAATCTCGGCCTGTTCTCGCGGCTGCCATTCAAGACCGACGCCGAGCAGGATTGCCCCGAGCAATCGCAAATGGGACAGCGGACAGCGCATATCGTGGTGGACTTCGCCCTACCCGATGGCCGCAGCTTTTCGGTGCTGACGACGCACCTGGATTGGCCCCTGCCCCTGCAGCGGCAGATTGATCAATACAAGGAACTTGGGGAAACGGTCACCAGCATCGAAGGGCCGCTGGCGGTGATGGGAGATTTCAATTCAACCCCATGGTCCTATGCGCTGCGGCGCTTTGGTGACGAAACCGGCATGACACGCCAGACGCGCAACCTCTGGACCTATCCCATGCGGTTCTGGATCAAGGGCTGGCGCGACACATTGCCGATCCTGCCGCTCGATCAGGTGTTCACCCGCGGGCTGAGTGTGCACAGGCTGGAGGGAGGCGAGCCCACCGGCAGCGATCACCTGCCGGTGGTGTTTGAGATGACTGTCGACTAACCGGTGAACCGGTTGTTCTTGGGGAAGCCATTGGGCGGCTGACGCCCGGCGCCGGCCCGTTCGCCGATCCACTCGGTCAGTTCTGCCATGGGCCGGGTATAGGTGCGGCCAGAACTGTCGGTCCATGTGAGGCCCGCCTCGGACTTGAAAGTCTTGATGTCGGAAATCCCGCCATCCTTGTACTTCTGCAGGCGTACGCCCTTGCCGCGGGCCATCACCGGCAGTTCCGTCATGGCGAAAACCAGCAGCTTGCGGTTCTGCCCGATGACGGCCACCATATCGCCCTCAACCGGCACCAGCAGCCGTGCCTCGTCGGGTGCGGTGACGTTGAGCACCTGCTTGCCCTTGCGAGTATTGGCGATCATTTCATCTTCATCGACCACAAAGCCGTTGCCCACGCTCGAGGCCGCCAGGCGCTTGGCGCCGGGGCGGTAAACGAAAATATCGACGATATCCTGCCCCTCTTCGATGTCGACCATCAGGCGCACCGGCTCGCCCTGCCCGCGGCCGCCGGGCAGCTTGTCGCCGCCGATGGTGTAGACCTTGCCCCCGGTGGTGAGCATGAGCAGCTTATCGGTGGTTTCGGCCTTGAGCATGAGCTTGAGCCGATCGCCGGTCTTGAAGCCTTTCTCATCGGCCTCTGCGGTGTGGCCCTTGATGGCGCGGATCCAGCCTTTTTCGGACAGGATCACGGTGATCGGCTCGCGCTCGATCAGCGCCACATCGATGTCGTCGATATTGGCGTCGGGCGCCGAGGCGAGCTGGGTGCGGCGGGGGCCGAGCGCGTGTTTGGGACCATAGGCCTCCTTGAGCTCGACGATCTGCTGGGTGATTTCGCCCCACTGCTTCTTTTCGGAGGCCAGGAGCGCCACCAGATGCCCTTTTTCCTCGGTGAGGTTCTTGTGCTCGGTGCGCAGCTCCATTTCCTCAAGCTTGCGCAGGCTGCGCAACCGCATGTTGAGGATGGCTTCCGCCTGCACATCGGTGAGCGTGAACCGGGCCATCAGCACCGGCTTGGGCTCATCCTCTTCGCGGATGATGCGGATCACCTCATCGAGATTGAGGTAAGCAATCAGATAACCTTCGAGCACTTCGAGCCGATGGGCGATCTGGTCGAGCCGGTGCTGGGAGCGGCGCACCAGCACTTCCTTGCGATGTTCCAGCCAGGCGCGCAGCGCTTCGCCCAGGCTCATGACCTTGGGTACCGTGCCCTTGTCGAGAACGTTGAGATTGAGCGGAATGCGCGCTTCAAGATCGGAGAGGCGGAACAGTTGCTCCATCAGGATCACGGCATCGACGGTGCGGCTCTTGGGCTCAAGCACCAACCGGATATCGTCGGCGCTTTCGTCGCGCACGTCCTTGAGCAGCGGCAGCTTTTTGGCCAGCAGGAGCTCAGCGATCTTTTCGACCAGCCGTGACTTGGGGACGCTATAGGGGATTTCGGTGACGACGATCTGGTAGACGCCGCGTCCGGTTTCTTCGATTTCCCACTTGGCGCGCAGGCGGAACGAGCCACGGCCGGTGGCATAGGCATTGGCGATGCTCTCGGGGCTTTCCACCAGAATGCCGCCGGTCGGGAAATCCGGACCCGGCACGAAGCGCATGAGATCGCGCGAATCCGCGTCCGGATGGTGGATCAGGTGCAGCGCGGCGTCGCAGAGTTCGGCAACGTTATGCGGCGGCACCGACGTGGCCATGCCCACCGCAATGCCGGTCGAGCCGTTGGCGAGCAGATTGGGGAAGTTGGATGGCAGGACGACCGGCTCTTCGTCTTCGCCGTCATAGGTCGGTTTGAAGTCGATGGCGTTTTCAGTGATGCCTTCGAGAAGGCGCATTGCCACATCGGTCATGCGGCTTTCGGTGTAGCGCATGGCGGCCGGGTTATCGCCATCGATATTGCCGAAATTGCCCTGCCCATCGACGAGCGGATAGCGCAGGGCAAAATCCTGCGCCATGCGCACCAGCGCATCATAAATCGACTGGTCGCCGTGTGGGTGGAACTTACCGATGACATCGCCCACCACGCGGGCGGACTTCTTGTATCCGTCCTTGGGGTCGAGCTTGAGCAGGCGCATGGCGTGGATGATGCGCCGGTGCACAGGCTTCAGGCCATCGCGCGCATCGGGCAAGGCGCGCTGCGTGATGGTGGACAGCGCATAGCTGAGATAGCGCTCTTCCAGCGCCTTGCGCAGGTCGACGATGCGCAGGTCATCGCCACCGGGCGGCAGGATTTCGGTTTCGGCCATTGGTCTCTCAGGTCAGCGAATCAATTGCTTCGCATTATAGCGGGCCAGTGAGTATGGCCACCAAGGCCTCGCGCGTCGCGGGTGGATCGATGCCGCGCACAGCCCATACGTGCATATCGAGGAAATGCGCGGTGAGCTTGAAGGCGGCGGCAAGGGATTCCGGTGCCGAGGGGGCGTTGTGGTTGGTGAGGAACGCGGGCAGAACCAGCAACCGATCGAGATAGGGTTGCGCAGCCTCGTTGGAAACGGCGCGGCCCGATTTCGGGGAGACATGGGTCAAGTCGTTTGTGACGCCAGTGGCAGCACAGGTGCTGAGATCGAGCCCGAAGCCAAGTTCATCAAGCAGGGTGAGTTCAAAACGGGCCAGGGCACGCCCCAGCGCTTCGCGATTGGTGGTGCGGTCGAGCACATCCATGGCCATGCCGAGGAGCCGGTCGTGCGGATCACGCTCGGGCAGCAGCCGCAGATGATCGCAGAGCAACTGGCAGGCATAGAGCCGCATGCGGTCGCTGATCAGGTCGGCGGCGCGGGAGTGGGTGACTTCGAGGGTGAAGGTGCCGAGGTGCTCCTCAAGGCGCGCGCGCCATGTCAATTGCACGCTGTTGCCGGCCTGCAGGGTTGCAGAGAGCTTGGAGGAGCGCCCGCCGCGCACAAGCCCAAGGCAGCGGCCACGGCCTTCGACCATGGCTTCAGCGATCACCCCGCTTTCGCCATGGCGGCGCACGCCGATGATCAGGCCTTCCCCGGTCCATTCCATGGGTTGTGACTAGCTCCTGCCACCGCAGATTTGCGCGTGCTTCTGCTCAAGGGGACGGTCGAACGGCTCCAACTTCAAGTTCTGATTCAGAGTCCGGATTTCGCCCTAAGTCATTGGGCGGGAATCACTGTGTCCAGTCGAGGCCCATTTCGCGATAGCGCTCGGGGTCGTCGCCCCACTTCTCGCGCACTTTGACGAAGAGGAACAGATGAACGTTGGTTTCGAAGATTTCCATGAGTTCTGCCCGCGACTCCGCGCCGATGGCCTTGATGGTCTGCCCACCGGCGCCCAGCACGATCTTTTTGTGCGTATCGCGGGTGACATAGATCACCTGATCGATCTTGTAGGAGCCATCCTTCTGGATCTTGAAGCTCTCTGTTTCGACGGTGACGTTGTAGGGGATTTCGTCGTGGATGCGCAGGAACAGCTTTTCGCGCGTCACTTCGGCCGCCGTGATGGCCAGGGAGAGATCAGTGAGCTGATCTTCAGGAAAGTGCCAGGGACCGAGCGGGACACGTTTGGCGCACCAGTCGAGGAAATCCTGCACGCCATCGCCTTTAAGGGCCGAAATCATGAAAGTGCGTTCGAACCGGGTCAGAGCGTTGAGCTTGCCCGACAGTTCGAGCAGGGTCTCGCGCTTGACCGCGTCGACCTTGTTGAGCACCAGCACCTTGTCGTGGCGGATATTGGTCAGGCCCTCAATCAGCGCCTCAAGCTCAGGCGTGATGCCGCGCTCGGCATCGACAATCAGCGCGACAAAGTCGGCATCGCCCGCGCCGGTCCATGCCGAGGCCACCATGGCGCGGTCCAGCCGGCGCTTGGGTGTGAAGATGCCGGGGGTATCGATGAAAACAATCTGCGCCTGATCAAGCGTGACGACGCCACGGATCTGGGCGCGCGTGGTCTGGGCCTTGTGGGTGACGATGGAAACCTTGGTGCCCACCAGGGAATTGAGCAGGGTCGACTTGCCGGCATTGGGCGCGCCGACCAGGGCGACGAAGCCACAGCTGGTTTGAGCCTCAGTCATCGCGTTTCCTTCCAGACGTTTTCGCGCACCAGGAATTTCTCGGCTGCCTTGTGCTCAGCCAGTTTCTTTGATGGGCCGGTGGCACTGGTGGGCTCGAAACCCTTCAAATGCACCGCAATGGTGAATTCGGGCGCATGATCGGGGCCGGTGCGCTCGACAAGCACGTAGTCGGGCGGCTCAAGGCCCCTGCCCTGCGCCCACTCCTGCAGCGTGGTCTTGGCATCGGCACTGACGGCACCGGAGCGGTTGACGAAGTCGCCGAAAAACCGCTCGATCAGTTCGAAAGCGCGCCCCAGCCCGCCATCGAGATAGATGGCGCCAATCACCGCTTCGGCCACATCGCCGAGAATTGCATCCTTGTCCGCGCCGCCCGTGCGCGCTTCGCTTTCGCCGAGGTTAAGTTCGGAGCCAAGGTCCAGTTCGCGGGCAATCGCGGCACAGGTTTCCTTGCGCACAAGGGTGTTGAGTGAGCGGGAAAGCTCGCCTTCATTGGATTTGGGCATGCGCCGGTAAAGAATTTCGGCAACGACGAGCCCGAGCACACGATCGCCGAGAAATTCCAGGCGCTGATAGGACCGCTCGATGCGCTTGGCGGGCGAGACGGCGCTCGAATGCGTCAGCGCGCGATCCAGAAGGTCCGGGTCTGCAAAGCGGTACCCCAGACGGGCCTCCAGCTTCTGATGTGCCCGGCCTTTTTGGATCATTGATAGACTGACTGGAACATGCGGTCCCAGCGGACATTGGCAGGCCACTGCCAAAGCTGCCAGGGCGGAATGTTGCCGTTGATCGAGAAGAACCGAGCCTCGGCCTTGCCCACCAGATTGCCGTAGGGCACGTAGCCCACGGCGCTGAGCACGCGGCTATCCTGAGAGCGGTCGCGGTTGTCGCCCATCATAAAGTAGTGCCCGGCAGGCACGACATAGGCGCTGGTATTATCGAGCGGGCCGGTGTCGGAAATCTCCTGGATGGTGTGAACCACCCCGTTGGGCAGGGTTTCCTTGTAGAGCTTGACCGGAACCGTCTGGTTGTAGCTGTCGGTATCAGTGCCCTCGCCGATCAGCTCGCGCTGCACCGGGGTGCCGTTGATGTTGAGGATGCCATCGATGACCTGGATGGTGTCGCCGGGCAGGCCGATGACACGCTTAATGTAATCCTCATCGGAAATATTATGGAAGACCGCAATATCGCCGCGGTTCGGCTCGCGCCCCATGATGCGACCGTTGAAGGGCACCGGGAGCGGGAAAGAATACTTGCCAAAACCCCAGACGAATTTGTTGGCCACGAAATAATCGCCGATCATCAGCGTGGATTGCATCGAGGCGGTCGGGATCGAGAACGGCTGATAGAGGAAAGTGCGGAAAATCACCGCAATCAGCAGCGCCTCGATGATGACGACCACTGTTTCCCACAGCTCGCTGCGGCCAGCCTTTTTCCCGGCTTTCGACATAGGTTGGCTCATTTCTTCCCTGTTAGGTTCCGGCTGTGGTTAAGCCAGCGGTGAGGTCTGGTCAATCGGCAGCGCTTCAATGATGACGAAGGCCTGCGCCATGCCGCCATCATCGGTGATGGTCAGGTGGATATGTGGGGCCATGCCCTTGGGCACAAGGCGTTGGAGAATTTTGGCGGCGCCGTTGGTCAGTTGCATAGTGGGTTTGCCGCTCGGCAGGTTGACCACGCCCATGTCGCGCCAGTACACGCCGAAATTAAGGCCGGTGCCGAGCGCCTTCGAACAGGCCTCCTTGGCGGCAAAGCGCTTGGCATAGGAGGCGGCGCGCTGGGCCCGGCGGTCGGACTTGCGGCGTTCGATCTCGGTGAAGCAGCGATTGGTGAAGCGCTCGCCATAACGGTCCAGGGTCTTTTGCACCCTGCCGATGTCACAAAGATCGTTGCCGATGCCGATGATCATGAAAGGCCCCGGCTGCCCGGCTTGACGGCCGGCAGGGCTGCCAGTTCGGGCGGCAGGTTGTCGGCCGGATAGGCGGGCACCTTGAACGAGGCCAGCGAAACCAGCGGCACGCCGATATCGACCTCGCCGCCCGACCGATCGATGAGGCAGGCGCCGGCGATGACATCGGCTCCGAGCGCGCGCAGGCAGGAAATGCACTCGCCAATCGACAGGCCGGTGGAAACGATATCCTCGACCACGATGACCTTTTCGCCCTGGGCGATCTGGAAGCCGCGGCGCAGCTCGAAGTGGCCATCGACACGCTCGGTGTAGATGGCGGGCACGCCAAGGTGGCGGGCCGTTTCATAGCCCGGAATGATGCCGCCGACCGCGGGCGAGACCACCTGCGAGACCTTGCCAAAGCCTTCGGCGCGGATCTTTTCGGCCAGAGCCCGGCAGAGCACTTCGGCCTTGGCGGGGTACATGAATACCTTGGCCTTTTGCAGGAAGATCGGCGAGCGCAACCCCGATGAGAGGATGAAATGCCCTTCCAGCATGGCGCCGCAATCCTTGAAGACCGACAAGACCTCGGAGGTGTTCAATTCAATGTCCCTTCGTTTTCCGGCTGGCCCCACTCGAGCATCGAAATGGCGCTGGCTTCGGCCACCGTGGCGCGCTGCACGCCCGACAGGCCTGTTGTACGTTTGAGCGTTGCCAGCACATCGGTCAACTGCGCGAGGTCACGGACTTCGATTTCGAACACCAATTGGTGGAAATCGGGCGACACCATGCGCATCGAGAGATTGTTGATATTGGCGTGGCATGCCGCAATTGCCGAGGAAACCTGGGCCAGAGAGCCGGGCTTGTTCACCGAAAGCATGGAGATGACGCAGGAATAGTTGCGCTCGTCACCATCAGGAATATCCCAGCGCACGTCGATCCAGGCGACATCCGAATCATGCAGTTCGGTCAGCGCATCGGAGTGGATGGGATAGACCATCATCGGGCTGTCAGGCCGCAGGATGCCGACCAGCCGGTCGCCGGGCACGACGCCTTCGGGTGATACCATGACCGGCATGTTGAAGTTGAGCTGCTTCATGGCTTCTTTGGCATTGGGGCCTGACGATTGGCCCCCGGGCACGCGGAACTTGAAAAGGTTTGTCGCCCGCAGCACAAACCAGCCTTCGGCGGTGTCCGCCACCGGCAGATCGATCTTGCGGCGCTTGCGGCGCAGGCCCTTGAGCGTTGCCAGTTCATCGGCGAGCAGATCGGCATTGATCTTGCCCTCGCCGATGGCCACCAGCATATCGCGCTTGCTCGGATGCCCGAGTACCTCGGCCAACGTCTTGGCTTCCTCGTCGTCGAGCGTGGTTCCCTCGCGGTCGAGCAGCATTGAGACGACGTGCTCGCCCAGCGCCTGTGCCCGCTGCTGGGCGGCCATGCGCACGGCGCGCCGGATGGCGGCGCGGGCCTTGCCGGTGGCCGCAATGCTCTCCCAGTTCGAGGGCGGCAGATGGTTCTGATCGCGGATGATCTCGACCTCATCGCCCGAGCGCAACTGGGTGATCAGCGGCATGATGGCACCGTTGATCTTGGCACCGACGCAGGTGTCGCCGATATCGGTATGCAGCGCATAGGCGAAATCGATCGGCGTGGCGCCGCGTGGCAGGGCGATGAGCCGCCCGCGCGGGGAGAAACAGAACACCTGATCCTGGAAGAGTTCGAGCTTGGTGTATTCGAGAAACTCCTGGCTCGACGCGCCGGCGGTGAGGTGTGAAATGGTGTTGCGCAGCCAGATGAAAGCCTTGCTCTCGCCCTCGAGCCGCCCGAGATCGGCGGTAGCGCCCTCCTTGTAGAGGGCGTGGGCAGCAATGCCATATTCGGCCACCTTGTGCATCTCTTCGGTTCGGATCTGCAGTTCGGCGCGCTGGCGGCCCGGACCCACGATGGTGGTGTGGATCGAACGGTAGTCGTTATGCTTGGGGACCGAAATATAGTCCTTGAAGCGACCAGGCACGACCTTCCAGCTGGTGTGCACCACGCCAAGGGTGCGGTAGCATTCCTCCACAGTCTTGACGATGACGCGGAAGCCGATGATGTCTGAGAGCTGTTCGAGCGCAATCGACTGGCGTTCGATCTTGGTGAAGATCGACCAGGCTGATTTCAGCCGCGCGCTGACCCGCGCCTCGATCCCCTCCTCCTTAAGCCGCTCCGACAGCTCCGCCTTGATGGTGGCGATTGTCTCGGCGTACTCGGACTGCATTTCACCCAGGCGGGCGGTGATGGCGTCGTAGTGCTCGGGCTGAAGAATCTTGAACGAGAGATTTTCGAGCTCGGAGCGCATGTCCTGCATGCCCATGCGCCCGGCCAGGGGCGCATAGATATCCATCGTCTCCTGCGCGATGCGCGCGCGTTTGGAGGCGGGCATGAAATCGAGTGTGCGCATGTTGTGCAGGCGGTCGGCGAGCTTGACAAGCAGAACCCGCACATCCTCCGAAATCGCCAGCAGCAGCTTGCGCAGGTTTTCCGCCTGCGCTTCCTCACGAGACACAAGGTTGAGCCGCTCGATCTTGGTCAGGCCGTCGACGATGGCGCCAATCTCGGAACCGAAAAGCTGATCGATCTCGGCCCGCGTGGCGTCCGTGTCTTCAATGGTGTCGTGAAGCAGCGCGACTGCAATGGTGGCATCATCGAGCTTGAGATCGGTCAGGATGGCCGCAACTTCGAGCGGATGGGCAAAGTAAGGGTCGCCGGAGGCGCGCTTTTGCGTGCCATGCTTCTGCATGGCGTAGACATAGGCCCTGTTCAGAAGCGACTCGTTCACGTTCGGATTGTAGGCCGCAACCCGCTCAACGAGTTCGAATTGACGCATCATGGATTGGGCCGCGCTCCTTGCGGCGGGTCAGTGCAATCGTTGAGGGCAACAAAAAAGGCGCCGGACATATCCGACGCCTTTGAAGATATAGGCCAAACCGGCCCGGGATCAATCGTCCCGGCGTTCCGGCGGAGCCAAATTCTCGATGCCACGCAGCAATTCGTCTTCGCTCATGGTGTCGAAGCTATCGCCGTCATCTGCGTCGAGCAGCGGGGCGGCATGAGCTTCGGGCTCATCCACTTCGACATACTTCTGCAGCGAGTGGATCAGATCCTCCCGCAGGTCTTCCGGCGAAATGGCGGCATCGCCGATTTCACGCAGGGCGACAACCGGGTTCTTGTCGTTGTCACGATCAACGGTGATCTGTGCACCGGCCGAAATCATACGGGCTCGGTGCGCAGCCATGAGGACGAGATCAAAGCGATTGTCGATCTTGTCAATGCAGTCTTCAACGGTGACGCGGGCCACGGACGTCTCCACATTTTTCGGGTTAGGGGCGGTTCATACACGAGCAACCCCGCCGACACAAGGTCTACATCGAACCGCGTTTTTCGGCCGATGTGAACGTTAACCCTGTTCCGTGACGAAAAAGTCACACGGCGGAATTTATTATTGAAATCCGCAACTTACATGAGATTGAACAATGATTGTGTTTAGAATGTACTTAATCAGTCCTTGACAAGGCCATGTAACAGGCGCGAAGAGCTTTTTTTGGAAGGATGCGCAGATCCTTCCGCTGAACGCAGCGAACCATTCGCAATGTATTTGAAATTTGCGCTGGGCAGCAGCCGTGACCGGCCGCTCCAGCTTGGAGATAACGTATGCCGATTGATCCGCGAGAAAAGGTTGTGCTGTTCATCGATGGGGCGAATCTTTACGCCACCTCCAAGGCTATTGGAGTTGATATCGATTACAGGCGCCTGCTAGCAGAATTTCAGAGCAAGGCTTACTTGCTCCGTGCCTACTACTACACCGCCCTGGTGGAAGATCAGGAATATTCCTCGATCCGTCCTCTGATTGACTGGCTCGACTACAACGGATTCACCGTTGTGACTAAGCCGGCCAAGGAATTTACCGATGCCAGCGGGCGTCGGAAGATCAAGGGCAATATGGACATCGAACTCACGGTCGATGCCCTTGAGATGGCATCGCATTTCGATCACATGGTGCTGTTCTCCGGTGACGGCGACTTCACCGCCCTGGTGGCTGCATTGCAGCGCCGTGGCAAGCGCGTGACCGTGGTTTCGACGCTCACCACCTCCACACCGATGATTGCAGACGATCTGCGCCGGCAGGCCGACTTCTTCATTGATGTTGCCGATCTGGCCAAGACCGTCGGCCGTCCGCCTGCGGTTGACCGCAGCATGGCGCGCACCGAGGATGTGGATCGCTGAGTCGATCCACAATCCGAGACTGCCTTGCCAGAGACTGATCCGCCGCACGATTGCCCGCTCTGCCCTCGCCTGGTCGAGTTCCGCAATCAGAACCGGGCTCAGTTCCCAGACTGGCATAACGCCCCGGTGCCGAACTGGGGCGATGCAGACCCAAAACTGCTGGTCGTGGGGCTCGCCCCCGGCCTGCGGGGGGCCAATCGCACCGGGCGGCCGTTTACCGGCGACTATGCCGGGGATCTGCTCTACGCCACTCTGCAGAAATTCGGCCTCGCCGTGGGCGACTATGCCCAATCGGCCGATGACGGACTATCGCTCCGGCAGGTGCTGATCGTGAATGCGGTGCGCTGTGTGCCGCCGCAGAACAAGCCAACCGGCCCCGAAATCGTCACCTGCCGACGCTTTTTGAAGAACACCTTCGCCGCCAATCCGCAGGCCAGAGCTTACCTGGCGCTTGGCCGTATCGCCCATGACAGCCTGCTTTCGACGCTGGGCGAACGCCGGGCCGCATTTCCTTTCGGGCATGGCAATCAGCACAGGCTCGGTAATGGTGCGGTGCTGGTCGATAGCTATCACTGCTCGCGCTACAACACCAATACAGGCGTGCTGACAACGGCCATGTTCGAAGATGTGGTGGGCAAGGCTGCGGCGCTGGCGCGCGGCTAGTTCTGCTTCATCAGCCGCGATTTCTCACGGTTCCAGTCGCGGTTCTTTTCGACTTCGCGCTTGTCGTAATTCTTCTTGCCCTTGGCCAGACCAATCAGCACTTTGGCAAAGCCCTGATCGTTGAAATAGAGCTTGAGCGGCACGATGGTGTTGCCGCCGCGCGTGACATCGCTGGACAGGCGGGCCAGTTCCTTGCGGGAAACAAGCAGTTTGCGGCGGCGCTTTTCGGCGTGATTGAAGCGGTTGGCCTGCAGGTATTCGGGGATATAGGAATTGATCAGCCAGAGCTCGCCCTCTTCCGGCGAGGCGTAGGATTCGGTGATCTGCGCCTTGCCCAGACGCAACGATTTGACCTCGGTGCCGGTCAACACAATGCCGGCCTCGATGGTATCAAGAATTTCATAGTCGTAGCGGGCGCGCCGGTTTTCGGCGACCGGGCCGTGGCTGATCAGCCCCTTGCCCTTTTCCTTGGCCATCTTGGTTCCTAAATCAGCCCGGCATGGGCCAGCGCTTGGTCGATGGCTTCCTCGGTGGCACGGGTCGCCGGCACGAGCGGCAGGCGCAGCTCGTTCTGGCAGAGGCCAAGCCGCTTGGCGGCATATTTCACGCCCTGCGGATTGGGCTCGAGGAAGAGGTTCTTGTGCAGCGGCGCCAGCTTATCCTGAATGGCAAGGGCCGTGGCGAAATCGCCAGCGAGCGTTGCATTCTGGAAATCGGCGCACAGGCGCGGGGCGACGTTGGAGGTGACCGAGATGCACCCGGTGCCGCCATGGGCATTAAAGCCCAGCGCCGTCATATCCTCGCCCGAGAGCAGGATGAAATCGGCGCCCAGCTTGTGGCGCTGCAGGCTGGCGCGGCTCATATCGGCGGTCGCATCCTTGACGCCGATGATATTGGGATGTGCCTCGCGCAGGCGGGCAATGGTATCGATCGATAGATCCACCACGGTGCGGCCCGGCACAGAATAGAGAATGACCGGAATGCCGATGGCACCGGCGACGGCGGAAAAATGCTGGAACTGCCCTTCCTGATTGGGCTTGTTGTAGTAGGGCACAACTGAAAGCACGGCATCGGCGCCGGTTTCTTCAGCAAACCGCGCCAGGGCCACAGCCTCGGCGGTGGAATTGGACCCTGCCCCGGCAATCACCGGCACCCGCTTGTTGGTGACCTCAACGCAGATTTCCACCACACGGCGATGCTCTTCGTGGCTGACGGTAGGGCTTTCACCGGTCGTACCGACGGGCACAAGACCGTGGGTGCCCTGGCTGATCTGCCAGTCCACAAATGCTGAAAAGGCTTTCTCATCCACCGCCCCATTGGCAAAGGGGGTAATGAGTGCCGTAATCGAACCCTTCAGCATCTGGAATTCTTCCTCGTTGGGGTCTCCGCCAAAAGGGGAGATCAGTGTTGTCTCAGGCACGCCACCGGACGCGGGGTGCGTTCATCGAAGCGCCACAGTCGCGCACCATAGTTTTTCTTGTATGGCGCGACAAGCTTGCAGGCCTGGCTGCGTCATATAACGCGCGAGGTCCCGGGCGGAAACCAATTGTTCACCTCAAACAGGCAAACTTTGGGTTAATCGCAAGGGGTGGGGGCACCTTGTTGGAACAGTAACGAGCACCAACAGGACGACACCATGAAGACCTTTTGGCTCCCGGCCGTGCTGCGCCGCCTCGGCGCGCCCGCCGGTCTGGCAATTGCCTTGTTTGTGGGAGCCGCTGGCGCCCTGCCCGCTGTTGCGCAGGGCACAGAAACAATCGACACGCTGATCACCGGTTCGATCAACCAGACGGCCCCGATTGCGCCGGGCGAAAAAGGTTCGGCAGCGTTTCGCAAGGCGCTCGAGCTGATTTCGGCGGACAAGTACGCAGACGCCTATGAAGCGGCTCGTGCCCTTACCGATTCCTCCGAGCGTCGTGCGATCCAGTGGGCCGCCATCTATCTTGGGAAGGGCGAGATCGACTATCGATCCGTCCGGCGTTTTGCCGATGACGCGCCAGAGTTCTCGTCAGCCGGATTGTATCAGACGCGCGTTGAGCAGGCTCTCACGCTTCAGAAGCCGGGAAATGCCGCTGTAATCGAAGCCTTGGCTGGCTCTCCGCCGATTTCGATTGAGGGGACAATTGCATTGGCCGCTGCCTATCTGGGCGAAGGCAAGAGCAAGCTTGCCGCGCCCCTGATACGGTCGCTTTGGGTATCACAATATCTCGACCCCAAGACCGAGAGCCAAATCCTGGAGCGATTGGGATCGCTCTTGACCCGGGACGACCATTGGGCCCGGGCCGTGCATCTGATGATGAATGATCGCGCTGCGGGCGTTGAACGCCTGTTGCCGTTCCTTTCCGCTGGGCAGAAATCACTCGCCATCGCCAGAAATGCGGTTTCCCGCAAAGATGGCGATGCCAAGAAAAAACTCGACGCTGTCGATGCTGCATTCCAGAGTCACCCGGTTTTCATCTATTCGCGAGCCCAGCGGGCTCGGCAGGCCGGACTGTTTGAAAGCGCGGTCGACTGGCTGAACAAGGCCAAGGGCGACCTGCCCGATGCCGAAGAGTGGTGGTATGAGCGGCGCGCGCTGATCCGCCAGATTCTCGGCACCGGCGATGCACGGCTGGCCTATCGCGCCGCTGACACCTATCGAACCGGCCCGGAAGGGCGGCTGGTCGAGGCCCGTTTCCATGCCGGCTGGATCGCCCTGTCGTTTCTCGGTGACGCAGCGGCGGCCAAACCGCATTTTGAAACCATGGCGGGGCTTTCTACCCTGCCCGACTCCGTCACCCAGGCACAATACTGGCTTGGCCGCACCTATCTGAAGCTTGGGGATGAGGCCAAGGCGCGTGCCGCATTTTCGGCGGCAGCCGAATATGGCACGGTCTACTATGGGCTGCTCGCCCGCGCCGAACTAGGCCAGCACAGCATCGAAATACGCGGACTGCCTGCCCACAAAGGAGCGGAGGCCGCTTTTGAGGGCCAGAGTGTGATCCGGGCTGTGCGGCTGCTGTCCGCCAACGGCAAAGACAGCCTGGCTCAGCCGCTGCTGCGCAACTTCGCCCTGGGACTGAAGGATGGCCCGCAACTGGTGCTGGCGGCCCGGCTGGCGCAGGCGATCAACGCGCATCACCTGGCGATCTCGATTGCCGACATCGCCGAAAAACGCGGCGCCCCGCTCGACCTGTTCAATTTTCCCAAAGACGGCCTGCCGGTGCAGCACACCGCCGAGGTCGACACCGCCGCTGTTTATGCAATCGCGCGGCAGGAAAGCAAATTCCAGGTCGATGCCGTATCCTCGGTCGGCGCACGCGGGTTGATGCAGCTGATGCCGGCAACGGCCAAGGAGACGGCCGCGAAGGTGGGCGTTGCCTACTCGGAAAAGCGGCTGACATCGGACCCAGGCTATAACACTTTGCTGGGTTCCACCTATCTCTCCAACCAGTTGGAACGGTTCGATGGGTCGCTCGTGCTGGCTGCGGCTGCCTATAATGCAGGCGGGGGCAATGCCAATAAGTGGATTGCCGCCTATGGCGATCCGCGCGCGGCCAATGTGGATGCGGTGGTGTGGGTGGAACTGATCCCGTTCCAGGAAACCCGCAAATATGTGCAACGGGTGCTTGCCAACTATCTGGTATATCGAGCCCGACTGGGCAAAGACGACATGACGATGAAGGATGCCCTGCGCCGGATACCCGGTTAGGCATCGCCTGTGGGCAAGCCGCATCAGCGGCTTGTCACCCCTGCCCGATTTGGGCCCAATGGCGCACCCGCGCACAAGGCCGCCTGATGTTCAAACGCCGCTTTCCCGAAGATCACCGCGCGTTCCTGCCGCTGCCGGTCTCCTATGTCACGATGCGGACGGGTGGCGAGCGCATGGCGGTGCACATTGCAGGTACGCTGACTGGTGGGCGCATTCCAGTGATTTGCGTGCCCGGCTATCAGCGCAACATGACCGACTTCAGCGACTTTGTGCCCTATTTCCAGCGCGTGATGGGCGAGGACTGGCCGGTGGTGCTTATCGACTTGCTCGGCCGCGGACGATCGGGCGACCGGGCGGACAAGAGCAAATACATTTCGACCGAGGATGCGGTCGATATTGCGGAGGTTGCAACGTCGCTGGCCATTGATCGCGCCCTGCTGATTGGCCAGGGCTATGGCGGGCAGGTTTCGATGGCGCTTGCCGCGCATCGGCCCCGGCTGGTGGCGGGTGCGGTGCTGATCGATGCCGGGCCGGTATCCTCGCCGCGCAGCCTGGTGCGGCTGCGCACCAACCTGACCGCGCTCGACAACCTGCGTGGCGGCGCAGGAACACGCACCATGCAACGCCAGATGCTGACTGCGGACTATCCCGGTGCGCCCGAGGGGCAACTCGATGCCCTGAGCCTACGCAGCCACTATGCCGACAAGCGCGGGCGGGTGCGGACTTTGTTTGACAGGCAACTGATCAGGCAACTTGAAGGGTTCGAGCTCGATGATGTGCTGGTTGCGCAATGGCCGCTGTTCGATGCGCTGCGCACCGCGCCATTGATGCTGATGCGCACGCAATTGACTGATCAGCTGCCGCGCGAAACGCTGGAAGAAATGTGCCGTCGGCGGCCGGATGCCATTGCGATCAATATTGCCGGGCAAGGCTCGCCTGCCCTGCTCGACCATGGCGAGGAGGTGGGCGCCATCGCCGCTTTTGTCCGCCATGTCGCCGGACGCCAGCGCAGCCGCTAAGGCGTTTGCTGTTTGGTGGTGATTGCCCTGGCCTGGGTGACCCAGCCTTCGCGCTCGACACGCCCGGCAAACCCGATCCGGCTACTCACCCAGGCTGCGTCGGCCTGGCTCCAGTCAGCAATCTGGCTGAGGTGATAGATACCGAGATCATGCAGCGCTGATTCCAGTTTCGGGCCTATCCCTTTGATCTGCTTGAGATCATCTGGAATTCCACCATGAGGCTCGGCGAGCGTAGACGGGCGGCCTCTGTCATCGGCAACTTCCATTTGCGGTGCGGTGGGCGGCTCGGTTTGAGCCAAGGGTTTATGTGCTTCGGCAGACAGGGGTTCGACCGGCCCATCGAGAAGGGCGGGATCGGCCGATGCGGGGGCCGGTTCGGGGCCGGTGACGATAGGGCGTGGAGTGGCCTTGCGCACGGGCTCCGGCCGTGGCGGGCGCAGCACAACCCAGCGCGCCGCAAAACCAAGCACGCAGCCGCAGAGGTAGAACACGGCAATGAGGGCGGCGATTTCAGCTGTCAGCGCCAGGTTGAACATGGCGCGATCACTGATCGGGCCGATAGCTGCGCCAACCGACCCAGACGCCGATGGCAAGGGCGATGAACAGGAACGGCCAGGTCATTTCGACCAGATAGGTTACCGCGTCCCAGTTCATGGCGGGTGCTCTCATTCAGCCTCGAGAATGGTGAAGACGATGCGGCGATTGGCCTGTTTGCCAGCGCGGGTATCGTTGTCGGCAATGGGGGTGCTTTCACCGTAGCCGACGGCATAAAGCCGCTCTTCGGCCACGCCATCTTCGATCAGGGCCGCCACGACGGCCTCGGACCGCGCCACCGAAAGCGCCAGATTGGCGTCCTCCGGGCCATCGGCATCGGTGTGGCCTTCCACATGCACCAGCGCTTCCGGGCAAAGCTGCAGATCAACGCCCACCTGCTTGAGCGCGGTCACAGATTCTGGCTCCAGCACGGCACTGCCGGACTTGAAGAGGATTGTGGTATGGGCCGAGAAATCGGCGACACGGGCGCGGCAGAGGTCGATGGCCGGTGGCCCGGAAATATCGGCGGCCCACATTTTTGCATCCGGCAAGGCAGCGATTTCGGCGCTGGCGCGTTGCTGTTCCTCGGGTGTCGCAGCCTGACCTTTCAATGACCAATCCAGCCCGTCGAACCGCAACTCGCCGCTCTTGAGCGTGACGAGGGTGCGGACGCCGGCGATGGCGTTGAAAACGAACCCTTCCGGAGCGCGATCCTTGAGCTCGAGGCCTTCGACGGCGCCGCCGCCGCTGATGACGCGGAGAAAAGACCGGGTGGCTTCGGCCGGAACATCGCCGGAGAACACGATGGCGCCGCCATCCTTGCGCACCGCCGAAAACTCATAGGCAACCGGAACCGGCGCCTCTGTCTTGACCGGAGGTTGCGCCGGGGACGGTTCGCCGACGGCAATCGCCTGCTCGGCGGCGGGAGCTGTTTCAGTTTCCGGATCGGCGGGCGCAGCTGGATCGACCGCAGGCTCGGCCGCCGCAACGGGCGCATCCTTGGAGGTGAGTGCAATTTCCCAGGCCGCTATGTCGGTGGCCGCCGCCAACGCTGTTTCGATTGCAGAGCGATCCGCGTCGGACTTTGCGGTGCCCGAAAGGGCCCAACGTGTGCCATCGTAACCGAGGCGCCCCGCTTCCAGACCCTTGAGCGCATCGATCCCGGCAATGGCAGCCGCGGCAAAACCATCGGGCGCGCCCGATCCAAGAGTGACGGTATCCGAACCGACCTTGCCAGCCTGTTCTGCCGCCTGAGACCTGAAGGCTTCATCGGGCGCATTGCCGGAGAAGTGGAAAGTGCCATCGAGCCCCTTGGCAGCAACCCAAACATAGGGGCTGATCGCCGGTGGCTTGATCTCAGCCATGGCGAGCACACTGCCCTGCGGCGCTCCCGCTGCCAACTGGGCCAGCACTGCCTTGTAGTCCGACGAAGTGAGCGCAACCCCCTTGAGCGTGAGCACCGAAGTGCGAACGGCAAAGCGCCCTTCCTTGAGGTGCGACAGGGCCTTCAGGCCGAATTCTAAAGTGGATTCGAAGCGCGCGGGCGCACCGGGCGCCACCTGCAGATGGCTGGCATCGACGTGCAGCATGGCCGCGAGCCGATCTTTGCCAGCCTGATCGGGGACATAACCATCGAGCACGATGGATTTTCCGTCGGCACCAACCGTCGCGGTCAACCAATAGTCGCCGACCGGCGCGGCCTCGAGCGCCACCTCAGCCCCGGCGGCGGTTGCGGAAGCGGTTACTTCCTGGGCAACTTTGATCGATGGCGGGGTGCCCGTGAGTTTGAGGACACCGTTGTCCAGAACAATGGCGCCCGACTTCAAACGAGTGAGATTTTCGATCAACACAGGCGCTGTTTCGGAAAACCCATCCGGCGCGCCGGATGCCAAAGCCATGGCCGTGGCAACCGGAATGTCGCCGGACGATGCCATGCGGACGCGATCGGCAAAACCGGCATCGGGCGCAAAGCCTTCGACGAGCACGCGAGTACCATCAAAACTGGCGGACCAGTGATAGGGCGCAACAAATGCCGGCTCGATATGCAGCACTGGGCTCATCCCGGTCGGGATAGCCGTGGTGACCAGCGTGTCATAGGCATCCGGAGACTTGGCGCGGCCGGTGATGGTGAGGTCGAGATCTTTAAGCGCGATTTCAGCGGATTCAAACTGGGGGAGTTGCGACAGGCCAAACTCCAGCCGCCGCAGCCATTCCGCACGATCGGGCGCGCCCGACATGAGCTTGAGATCGACACTTTTCGCATCGGCGCTGGCAACGAGGATTTCGCGCAACGACTCGTCGTGAATGGCGCCTTTGAGGGCAACCACACCATCCTTCAGCGTGGCGGTGATGGTGTAGGGGCTGGAAAGCGGTGCGGTGATGGCGCGGGATTGCACATGGCCGATGCCGTGCACCTGGCCGAGGGTGACGACAGCGTTACCGATGATGGCGTTGTCAGCGGCAGTGCCGGAAAGGGTCACATCGCGGCCGTCGATGGCCACATCGGCCCAGCCAAGCCCCTGCTCCAGCAGCGCATTTGCCGATCGGGCCGTCAGGTCGGAAGCGATGTTGGCGCTGGTGGAGAGGACCGTCAGCAGCGTGCCCACCGCGACCGTTGCCATGCCGGGAGCCAGCCAGCGCAATACCATTTTCGACATGAAATCCTCGACTCAATCCAGTGTTCTGGTTTGCACGCTAGCGGCGGATAGCGGCGAAAGGAACCGGGAAAACCAGCCGTTCAGCCCATTCTGAGCGAGCGACGCCCCAAAAGAAAAGGCCCGGCTTGCGCCGGGCCTTTCCCATTTCAGATAAGCGGTAAAGCTTACTGGAAGGCCTTCGAAGCCTTGAAGGTCGCCTTGTAAGCGCCGTTCGAGTAGGCTTCGCCCTTGAGGGACGAGGTGAAATCGCCACCAGGAGCCCAAGCGATCTGAGCCGCACCGTAGTAGACCGAAGCGTTGGTGGCGTTTTCGCCATACACGCCGACTTCGCCGGTGAGGGTGAGGGTTTCGGTGACGGCTGCAGAGAGCGAAGCCGCAATCTGGTAGCCTTCGGTGTTGGCAGCGGAATTGTCGCTGTCGAACCAGTTGCCGCCGATGTTGATGGTTACGCCATCGGTAACAGTGGCCGAGGCCGAAGCGCCGAAGCCATAAGCCTGGGTACCAGCGGTGTTCACAGCTTCACCGGAGACGGCGATCTTGAACATATCGAAGGTAGCTTCAGCCGAGGCGAGAGCGTTCCAGTTGGTGTCGCCGGTCAGGTCGTTATAGTTCGAGGCAAAGGCGCCGCGAACGCGGAACTGATCGAAGGTACCGGTGAAGCCAGCGTGGATTGCGTAAGCTTCCACAGCGCCATCAAGGATGCCGCCAGCAAGGAGGCTAACGTGAGCCGAGAGGCCTTCACCAGCATAGCTGATCACGCCAACGGCAGTACCAGCCCACAGCGGGTTGCTGTCATCGAGGTTTTCGAGACCAACGCCAACGGAGACACCGTTGCCGAGATCGGAAACAACCTGGATAACGTGACCGCCGGTGTCGAGATCGCCCGAACCGATGTCGTAGGCAACGCCAGCGTCAACGTCGTTCGAGTAGATCAGGCCGAGCCAGTTGAACGGTTCGTCATCGCCCTTGTTGACGATTGAGCCCTTCTTACCAGCCATGATCACGGTCGAGTCGCCGATCGAGACATAAGCTTCGTCGAAGGTCAGCGCGGAGTTGTCGCCACCGTCATAGGTGTCATCGGTCGTAACCGAACCGCCACCAAGCGTACCAAGTTCACCCGCGTATTCGTTGATGGTGACAACCTGACGGATCTGCTTGATCTTCAGAACGGCCTTGGCCGGGCCGAAGTCCGAGTCGGCAGTCGCAACGAACTTGATGTAGGCTTCAACATACGACTCCCAGTCGTTGTTGTAGTCCACGCCACGAGCTGCGTTGGTGTCGTATCCAGGCTGAGCGATCGAAAGCGGGCCAACGATGGTCTGGCCGCCGCCTTCCGACTGGGCACCAGCTGTGCTGTTGCTGTTGCCCTTATAATCGCCCCAGACGAACTTGTAGTCCACCTGGCCGGTGATCTGCAGGCAGTTGGTGTCGGACGAGATCGTCAGGCCGGAGAGGCCGAGAGCGTCGCAGACGTCGAGCGAGGTGAGAACGCCCAGATCAGCTGCGAAGGCGCCGGTCGAGAGACCCGCGGCAGCCACAGAACCCAGAATAAGGCTCTTAAGTTTCATTGTTGACCTCCAAAGTCAGTCATCTAAGCCGGACAACCCGGCGGTTTGTCGTAACGCGACCACACTATCGTGGTGCAGTGTGTTGCCGTCGCGTTGCGACCGACAAACGATCCCATGCATGGATTCGCAAGACCAACCATAGTCAAAGGCGGCGGCGGCGCAATCGCGCAATGGCCAATTTGGGGCAATCCGGCTTTGTTGCCCGCCGGATGTTGCAGATTCAACACACAACTGGAAACGCCTGATTAACCGGGATAAACGAGACCTTAACAAACGCAACAAATGGAACGCAACGGCAGGAATGTGGCCGCAACCCGCAGAAATGCTGGCGCTGGCGTGACGTTATCTGCCGAGGCGGACATTAATGAGTGGGGGTGGGACATGATGGAAACGGGCATGGTTGTGTCGGTCAGTGCCAGCGGTGAGCATGGCTTCTCCAAGCCAGTGCGCCAGTGGATAACCCTGCTCGAAGGGCTCGGCGTGGCGGGCGATGCGCATGCCGGGGTGACGGTGAAACACCGCTCGCGCGTGGCCCGCGACCCCAGCCAGCCCAATCTGCGCCAGGTGCACGTGATGGCGCAGGAACTGCTCGACGCGCTGGGCGAGCTCGGGCATGCGGTGCAGCCGGGTGAATTGGGGGAGAATATCACCACCAGTGGAATCAATCTGCTCGACCTGCCTGCGGGCACGCGGCTGCGGATCGGTGAGGCGGCGATTGAAATCACCGGGTTGCGCAACCCTTGCGCGCAGATCGAGGCCTTTCGGCCCGGGCTCCTGGCGCAGGTGGTGGAAAAGCGCCCCGATGGCAGCATCTGGCGCAAGGCGGGAATCATGGGCGTGGTGCGCACCGGCGGCGTGGTGCGCCCGGGCGATGCCGTTGCTATCGACCTGCCGCACGGGCCGCATGTGGGGCTAGAGGTGGTCTGAGCCTTGATTGTGCCATGGTGCGGGGGTCTCGATGCGCGCCTTGATAAGGAGAGACTGGCATGGCGGGTGAAAAGACAATCCTGATCACAGGCGGCAGCTCGGGCATTGGGGCGGCGGCGGCCCGGGGCTTTGCGGCCGCCGGATACCGGGTTGCGCTTTGCGGTCGACGTCGGGAGCGGGTAGAGGCTGTGGCGGCGGAGACCGGCGCGCTGGGGCTGGTGTGCGATGTGACACAGCCGGCCGAGGTGGCGCGCATGTTCATCCAATTGCGCGAAACGTTTGGGCATCTGGACGTGGTGTTCAACAATGCCGGGCAATCGAGCCCGGCGGCTTCGTTCGGCGATATCGATGTCGAAACCTGGCAGGCGGTGATCAACACCAATCTCAACGGCGCGTTCTATGTGGCGCGCGACGCCTTTCGCGCCATGCGCGACCAGACCCCGCAGGGTGGGCGCATTATAAACAATGGATCAATTTCGGCCTACGTGCCGCGCCCCGGGGCGGCACCCTATGCGGCGAGCAAGCACGCCATCACCGGGCTGACCCGCGCGATTTCGCTCGATGGCCGGGCCTTCTCGATTGCGTGCGGGCAGATCGATATCGGCAACGTGGCCACCGATATGACGGCCAGCATGGAAACCGGCATGCTGCAGGCTAACGGCACATTTATGCCCGAACCGACCTTCAAGCTCGAGCACGTGGTGGATGCCCTGCTCTACATGGCCGGGCTGCCGCTCGAAGCCAATGTGCAGTTCATGACCGTGATGGCCACCAACATGCCCTATATCGGGCGCGGCTGACCGATCAGGCCTTGGTGAGAATGAAGTTGAACTCGCCGGTGCCCAGCTTGCCATAGAGCCGCACCCAGAGCGGCAGCATCTGTTCGGTGCCGCGGGCGGTGGTGATATCGCCAAGGTCGATGATCGACTGCCAGCCGAAGGCGCGCAGCAAGTCCATGGTGCGCCCCTTGGCGGACACATCGTTGCCGGAGACAAAAACCGCATGCGCACCGGGGATGCGGCCCGGCTCTACCATCAGCGACGCGGTGACCGTATTCAGCGTCTTGACCACATGGGTGCGCGGAAAGGTGCGCTGGATCACTTCGGCCAGGGAATCGGTGTTCGAAATCGTCAGGCTGGGCGGAAAGCCGTTTGAGAAATCGAGCGGGTTGGAAATATCGATCAGCAGCTTGCCCGCCAGGTTGTCTTCGCCGGCCTGATGCAGCACTTCGATGGCGGTGTTGCCGCGCGTGGCGTGGACGATGATTTCGCCGAAAGCTGCAGCATCTGCGAAAGACCCGGTCTTGCCGCCGGTGGTTGCCGCAAAGGCCAGCGCCTTTTCGTTGTCGGCGCTGCGCGCGCCCATCATCACATCGTGGCCGAGGGCAACCAGCTTTTGCGCAATGGTCTGGCCAACAACGCCGGTGCCGAGCACTGAAATCTTCATTGTGTGATTCTCCGCTATCGGCCCGTTCTATCAGGCACGCGCGGGAGGATGGAAGCGGTCAGCCGATATGGGCTGGCGTGCCATTGATCCAGCTGGCCCTGACGCCAAGACCATCATCGAGGTGGACGAGATTTGCCCGCGCGCCCTGCCCCAGATGGCCGAGCACATCGGCGACACCCAGCGCTTGCGCCGGATAAAGGCTGGCCATGCGCAGCGCTTCGTCAAGCGGCAGGCCGATGGTGCGGTGCATATAGGTCACGGCCCCGATCATGGTGAGATCGGCACCGGCCAAGGTGCCATCGGCAAGGCGCAAGGCGCCATCGGCGCGGTGAACGGTGCGCCCGTTCATCACAAAGCTTGTCGCGTTTGTCCCGGCGACCGACATGGCGTCGGAAACAAGGAATATGTGCCCCGGCCCCGACTTGGCCCGCAGCGCAATGCCGATGGTTGCGGGGTGCACATGAATGCCATCGGCAATCAGGCCAGCATGCATGCCGGGAGTATCGAGGACAGCCCCTGCAACACCGGGTTCGCGATTGCCGATCTGGCTCATGGCGTTGAAAAGGTGGGTCGCCATGGTGGCGCCAGCACGCGCGGCGGCGGAAGCAGTCGCATGGCTGGCATCGGAATGGCCGATGCTGACGACGATGCCACCGGCCCTGAGGCGGGCAATCTGTTCGGGCGTCACAGTTTCGGCGGCGACGGTGCAGATCAGATTCGGCAGGGCGCGACGGGCTGCCAGCAGTTCGTTGAGGTCGGCCTCGGTCATCGGACGGATCAGCGCCGGATCATGCGCGCCCTTGCGCGCAACCGAAAGGTGCGGCCCTTCGAGGTGCAAACCAAGGAAGCCCGGCACCTCGGCCTTGGTTGCCGCGATTCCGGCGGCGATGACGGCGGAAACAACATGCCGCGCATCCGTCACCATAGTTGGCATCAGCGCCGTCGTGCCGAATGGCCGGTGCGCGGCGCAGATGGTCCGGATGCCTTGAAGCGTCGGCACCTCGTTGAGCAGCGCCCCGCCGCCGCCATTAACCTGCAGGTCGATAAAGCCGGGAACCAGCATGCCGCCCGCCAGTTGCACCACCGGCACGCCGATGGGCACCGGGCCAATGCCAGCAACATGCCCGCCTTCGATCAGCAGCGCCTTGCCGTCGTGCCAGGCGGCGCCGTCGAAAATCCGCGCTCCGGCGAGGGCAAGCAGGCTCGTCATACTGTCTCTGTGACTTTTTTGAGATTGCGCGGTGCGTCGGGGTTGAGGCCGCGATGGGCGGCAAGCAACTCAACGAAATTATAGAATGAAACCACGATGGCCAGGCTGTCGGTGAGCGGATGTCCCGTTTCAACGAATGGCAGCTTGTTGGCGTGCTCGACCAGAGCGGAGGTGGCAAACACCGCCGCGCCGCGCCCGGCGAGTGTGTCGGCAATATCGACGACCGATTGCTGGGCGGCATCGCGCGCGGCGAGCGCCAGGACGGGGAAACCTTGGCTGACGATGGCGACTGGCCCGTGAACGACTTCAGCGGCACTGTAGGCCTCCGCGTGCAGCCCGCAGATTTCCTTGAACTTCAGCGCTACCTCGCTGGCAATGGCGATGCCCGGGCCCCGGCCGAGGACATAAAGCGAATTGTGCCCCGCCAAAGCCTGCTCAAACCGGCTCCAATCGCAGCCTTTTGCCTTTTCAAACACCTCGGGGAGTTCAGCCACGGCCTTGAGCAGGGCCTTGTCGCCGGTCCAATGACCCAGCACAGCCAGGCCAGCAACAATCGAGGTGACGTAGCTCTTGGTGGCGGGCACGCTCTTTTCCGGCCCGGCCATCAGGTCGATGGTGAAATCCGAGGCCTCGGAAAGCGGTGATCCGGGAGTGTTGGTCAGCGCAAAGCTCAGTGCCCCGCTCTGATGCGCCGATTGCGCGAGGGCAACGATATCGGGGCTCTTGCCCGACTGGGAAATGGCAAAGGTGGCGAAAGCGCCAAGATTGAGCGCCTTGCCATAGATCGACATGATCGAGGGGCCGATAGAGGCGACCGGCACGCCCGCCGTCAGCTCAATGGCATATTTCAGGAACGATGCAGCGTGATCGGACGAGCCGCGCGCAATGGTGGCGATGGCCATCGGGTTCTTTTCACGCAGGGCTGCACCGGCCGCGACAAACCGGTCGGCGTTGCCATCGAGCAGGCGACGGGTGGCCGCCGGAATTTCATCGACTTCCCGGCGCATGAACGTGTCGGTGCTCATTTGCGGCTCCCCGAATTGGCTGGAGCGTCGCCCAGGCGCAGTTCGGCGACAAAATCATAGGTGTCGCCGCGATAGATCGAACGGGTGAATTCAATCACCCGACCCGAAGCGAGATAGGAAATCCGTTCGATGTTCAGGCTGGCGGCTCCTGCCGGCACTTCGAGCAGGCGCGCATCGTCTTCGCCGAGATTGGCCGCGCGGATGCGCTGAATGGCGCGGACGGGCCGGTTGCCCGACTTTTCGAGCACGGTATAGAGCGAGGTCGTCACCTCCTCCGGGTCCGGTAGGACGGTGGCCGAAAGCGTTGCCCGTTCAATGGCGAGAGGCGTGTCGCCATGCAGGCGCAGGCGCGAGATGCGCGCAACCTTTTCGTCTTGCGAGAGGCCCAACACCACGGTCTCATCTGGCGAGGGCACGAAAAGGCCTTTGTCGAGCCAGATGGAACGTACCTCCATGCCGCGGCGGGCCATATCTTCCGTGAACGAGGTGAGGTGCGAGAGCGATTGCTCGACGCGGTGGTTGCGCGGCGCCACGAAGGTGCCGGAGCCATGCTTTTGGACCAGCACGCCGTCGCGCACAAGGTGCTGCACCGCCTTGCGAACCGTTACGCGCGAAACGTCGACCTTGACCGCAAGATCGCGCTCCGACGGCAGGGCGTCACCCGGCTTGATGGCGCCGCTGGCGATGGCATCTTCTATCCAACGCTTGAGCTGCAGATAGAGCGGTCCGCCCTGCGGCAGAATGATCGGGTCCGAGGCAAAAATTGTTGCGGTTAATTCAGGCAAAACGCTTCCTCACTGCCATACCGGACTTTCCAGTTCGCCAGGGTGTTTGCGCCTTGCGCCTGCCTTCGCCGCAAAACAGCCCTCTCTGGCTTTCATTTAATACCAATACACTACCATTACCAAGCGCAAAAGCGGCCTATCCACACGGGCACAGCTGGTATCAGTGCAGCTTTAACAATGTCCGTCAGGAACTGTGGGGTTTGGGTGTCAGACAGATCCGCTGATCTGGACAAGTGGTCTGTTTTTGGCATTATGAAATTTGAAATCTGGAACCTGCGATGACCACCTCCTCCCTGCCCGCCACCGAACTTGACGATGACCGGTATACCGGTCTCGACACCTGGTCCGATGCGGCAATTCTCGGCGCGCTCATTGATGGGCAGCGGCGGGCGGTTGATGCGATGACTTCGGCCTTGCCCGCAATTGCCGAGGCAGCGGGATTGGCGTCGGCCGCGCTTTCGGCCGGTGGGCGGTTGATTTACCTCGCATCCGGCAGCCCTGCCCTGATTGCGCTGGGCGACGCGCTGGAACTGCCGCAGACATTCGGCATCGACCGCGCGCAATTGCTCTGGCTGTTCTCGGGTGGAGAGCAGACGACGCAAAACCTCAACGGCACCAGCGAAGATGATGCCGGGCTCGGCAGATTGCACATCGCGAGCGCCGGAGTTGGCCCCGCCGATTGCGTCGTGGCCATTTCGGCCAGTGGCTCCACGCCCTACACACTTGCCGGGCTCGGTGCTGCACGGCTTGCCGGTGCGACCACCGTAGCGATCGCAGGCAATGCAGGAGCGCCCATTTTTGCTGAGGCAGACGTTGCGATCCTGCTCGATGTTGGCGCCGAAGTCATTTCCGGCTCAACCCGTATGGGGGCCGGAACGGCCCAAAAGGCGGCGCTGAACCTGTTTTCGACCCTGGTGGGCGTCAAGCTTGGCCATGTGCATGATAATCTGATGGTCAACGTTACCGCCGACAACGAAAAGCTCCGGCAGCGCGCCATGCGCATGGTCTGCAGGATTACCGGGGCAACGCCCGAGTTCGCGCAGCGCGCCCTTGCAGAGACCAATGGCTTGGTGAAGCCCGCCGCGGTTATTGCGGCAGGGGCACGTGACAGGGCGGACGCCGATGCCATTCTCGACCGTCATGGCGGTCGGCTGCGCCCTGCGCTGGCAGAACTGAACGCTCGGCAAAGGCCTGCAATGACCTGACCGCCTTCACCAAAACGCAACTTCGGCGGCCTAGAACAAGCATCAGGATCATGCGAGCGGAACGGCAATGCACTTCGGACGGCCAGCCTTGATCACCAGACGGCGGGCCGTGCAATTGCTTGCCACGTCAACTATTGCATTGGCTTTGGTCGGCCCGGCCCGGGCACAGACTGGCAATCTCCTGCGCATCGGTCATCCGCTCGCCGATCAGGACTGGTCACCTCTGCGCGGTGGCGGCGTGCCGTTTCGCTGGAATGCCCTGTGGTGCGCCACGGGCATGGTCTTTGATTCCGATACCAGCCTTCTCCCCTATGTCTTCACCCACTGGCAGGGCAGCGACGACAATCGCACCTGGGAGTTCAAGCTCGATTTATCGGCCGGTTTTTCCGACGGCAGCCGGATCACCGCCAGCGAAATCAAGCAGAGCTGGGAACTTGCCGCCATGCCGGGCACCGGCAATCAGCGGATAGATCAGGTGCTATCTGCCGTCGTCGGATATCCGGAGATGCGGGCGGGGGACGTTGCCGCGCTCGAAGGCATCGAAGTGGTGGACGACATCACCTTACGTGTGCGCCTGGCAGCCCCCGACCCGCTGTTTTTCAAGCGCGTGGCCACGCAGATCGTGCCGATTGTGCCGCCGGGCGCCCGGTTGGAAGATGGCAATGAGCGCCCGCAATGGTGGCTGCCTGAGCAGGGACTTCCGGTATCGGGCCCGTTTCAGATGGTCGACGTGGATACTGCCGCCGATAAACTTACACTCGTGCCGAACGAGAAGTTCTTCGGCCCCCGGCCCAAGCTGGATCGGATCGACATTCTCGTGGTTACCGATGCTTCAGAGGCCGTTGCGATGCTGCAGGGTGGCCTTCTTGACGCCCATTCCGATCTTGTGACCCCAAGTATTGTCAAAGATCTGGGTGAGGCATTTTCCTCCGGCCCGATGATCCCAAAGGGACACCATTTCTGGCTCAATGTCGGGCGCGAGCCGACCAGCGACATCAACGTTCGGCGGGCACTGATCATGGCCGTCGACCGTCAAAAGCTGTTCAAGCTGACATTTCCAGATGGCCCGAACGCGCGGGCCGACCAATTGCTGAACGCAGTAACCGGGGTTGATCCCAATCACCGGCCGCATGCATTTGATCCTGAAGCCGCACGTCAAGCGCTGAGGCAGTCGAGCTTTGGAAGCGCTGCCGCCCTGCCCTGGCTTGAGTTTGCCGGCATTTCTAATCCGTCGAACACCCTGGCGGCCGATTTCATCGCTAGCCAGTGGAAGCTGCATTTGGGGATCACCAAGGTCCGCATGATGCCCCAGGTCGATCGCACCGGCCTGCGACCTGAAGCAGCGCCGCATATCTTCCGCGACGATGTTGGCACGCGCGTGCCCGATGCCATCGCTTATCTCAATGCTGCCATCCAGTCCGGCTCAGCGAACGCGATGAATAAGCTTGGCGGCTATATCAACCCAGAGGTTGACGCAGCGCTGGCGGAAGGCGGCAAACTCGGCATCGACAACCCCGGCCGGGACTTTCTCGCCCGCCAGGCCATGAAAGCCTTCCATGCCGACTATGCCATGATCCCATGGTATCATGAGACCATGTCGCGCTGGGCGATGCCCTATGTCACCGGCATCGACAAGAACCTCGACTGGCAGGTCGTGCGCCCCTGGGATATCGCGGTCGAGCGCTAAGCCCGGCCGCGGCGCTCAATTGGACGACGCCGTGGCCAGCAACTGGGCATTGCCGCCAGACGCGGTGGTATCGATGCAGACATGGCGCTCGAGGGCCAGGCGGATTGCATCGTCTTCGCTGGCAATGATGGGCAGGATCGCACCATCGCGGCCGCTGACAGCGAGGCGCAGTTGGCGCATCGTGTCCTCGTCGCCAAAGCAGGCCACGGCATCGACCGCGAGCCCGGCCTCGATGGCCGCTGGCGGCAGCCGCCCTTCAATTCCGGCAATCACCATGCCCTGTTCGGCAAACAGGCTCGCCAGCGCGGTTGCGCCGGGTGCAATCACCAGGGCCGCATTGCCATGCGCATGCGCCATGGCAACCTGCTGGCGCGCCGATTGCGCATCTGGCCCGAGGCAAAGCACGACCCCGCGCGGATGCAGCGTCAGGGTATTGGACTCTCCCGTAGGCCCGGGCAGAACGCTGCTTTCGGCAACGTGCTTGGCCGCCTTGACCAGCGCCTCGCGCTCCCAGGCGGAGCGCAGCTTATCCAGGGTCGCAATCGCGCCGGCAATGGTGACAGCGGGCAGAGAATTGGGTGCCGTGACCGGCTGACCGACCGAAGCCGGGCGGCTGAAGCGCGGCAGATAGTGCGGCCCACCGGCCTTGGGCCCGGTGCCCGAAAGCCCCTCGCCGCCAAACGGCTGCGAGCCGACAACGGCACCGATCTGGTTGCGATTGACGTAGATATTGCCCACGTGGATCCGGTCGACGATGCGCTCGACGCGGCTATCGATGCGGGTATGCAGGCCAAAAGTCAGGCCGAACTGCGAGGCATTGATGGCATCGACCACGCTGTCGATTTCCGAAGCCTTGAAGGTGGCAACATGCAGCACCGGCCCGAAAATTTCTTCCTTGAGATCGTCGAGACCAGTGACCTTGATCACGGTGGGTGAAACAAAGCGACCCGTCCCTGGAACCGGGATACGCTTGGTCACCCGACCCTGCGCGGCGTGCCTGGCCACGTGAGCCTCGATCCGTGATTGTGCGGGCTCATCGATGACCGGGCCGATGTCGGCAGAAATATCCCAGGGGTTGGCGACAGCCAGTTCGTCCATCGCCCCATACAGCATGTGCAATACGCGCTCTTCAGCTTCTTCCTGCACAAACAGGATGCGCAGGGCCGAGCAGCGCTGCCCGGCGCTCTGGAACGCCGAACTGGCGATGTCGCGCACGGCCTGTTCGGGCAGAGCGGTCGAATCGACAATCATGGCGTTGAGCCCGCCGGTCTCGGCGATCAGCGGTGCATTGGGGTGAAGCGACCGTGCCATGGCCCGATCGATCGATTTGGCGGTGGGCAAAGACCCGGTAAAGCAGACACCGGCCACTTTCGGGCTGGACACCAGGGCCGCCCCGACATGCCGACCATCGCCCGGCAACAGCTGAATAACGCCAGGCGGAACACCCGCCTCCAGCATCAGTTCAACGGCGCGAGCAGCGATCAGCGGGGTTTGCGGGGCTGGCTTGGCAATCACCGCGTTGCCTGCCACAAGCGCCGCCGCGATCTGGCCGGAAAAGATGGCGAGCGGGAAGTTCCACGGCGAAACGCAGGCGAAGGTGCCCAGCGCCACCCGGCCCGCACCGCTCCGCTCGGCTTCGCCGGCGTAGTAGCGCAGGAAGTCGACCGCCTCGCGCACCTCGCCCACGGCGTCGGGCAGGCTCTTGGCTGCCTCGCGGGTGGCCAGAGCGACGAATTCAACCGCATGGGCTTCATAAAGATCGGCAGCCCGGCGCAAAATGGCGGCGCGATGCGCGGGCGATTGCCCCGCCCAGGCCGGCTGCGCGGCTTCGGCAGAGAGGAGCGCCGTTTCGATGTCGGCCGCTCCGGCGTTGCGTACGTCGCCCACAATATCAGTCGGATCGGCAGGATTGATCACCGGCTCAACCGCGCCACCCGACATATGCCCCGCAATCATCGGTGCCGCATGCCAGCGGTGGGTTCGGAACCTGCCGCGTTCGGTTTCGAGCCGGGCCATGACTACCGGATCGGACAGGTCCCAGCCGCGCGAGTTGGGCCGCGCTGCACCAAACAGCTCTGCGGGCTTGATCACGGCGGCGTTGGCGCGGTTCGCATTGTCCCCGGTTACCGCCTCGAATGGATCGCGCGCCACCATGGCGGCAGGCACGTTGCGATCGGCGATCATATTGACAAACGAGCCGTTGGCGCCGTTCTCGAGCAGACGCCGCACCAGATAGGCCAGAAGATCGGCATGCTTGCCGACCGGGGCATAGATGCGGCAGTGCGTTTCCGGCTCCTTCATCAGGATCTGGTGCAGGCGCTCGCCCATGCCATGCAGCCGCTGGAACTCATACTCGGACTTGTGCACGCCCATCTGCCGGGCAAGGTAGAGGATGGCAGCGGCCGTGTGCGCGTTGTGCGTGGCAAACTGCGGATAGATGCGGGCGCGCGCGGCCAACAGTTTGCGGGCGTTGGCGATGTAGGACACGTCGGTGGCTGCCTTGCGCGTGAGCACCGGGAAACCGTCAAGACCTGCGACCTGCGCGCGCTTGATCTCGCTATCCCAGTAGGCGCCCTTGACCAGCCGGACCATGATCTTGCGGTCGAGCCGCGTGGCCAGCGCATGGAGCCAGTCGATCACGTCGCCAGCGCGGGGGCCATAAGCCTGCACCACCACCCCAAAACCGTTCCAGCCCGCGAGCCGCTCGTCGGACAGAACGGCCTCAATGATATCGAGCGACAGATCGAGCCGGTCCGCTTCTTCAGCGTCGATGTTAAAGCCCATATTGGCGGCGCGGGCCATCAGCACCAGTTCGAGGGTGCGCGGCACGAGTTCGCTCATCACCCGCTCGCGCTTGGCGAATTCATAGCGGGGATGGATGGCGGAGAGCTTGACCGAAATGCCGGGATTTTCGCGCACTTCGGGTTGGGTGCAGAGCGGGGTGAGCGCCTTGATCGAATGGGCGTAGGCCGCCATGTAGCGCTGGGCGTCTTCTTCGGTTCGGGCTGCCTCGCCGAGCATGTCGTAGGAGTAGCTGTAGCCTTCTTTCTCCTGCTTGCGGGCAATGCGGGTGGCTTCATCGATGGTGCGGCCGAGCACGAACTGACCGCCAAGAATCTTCATGGCCTGCAGCACGGCCGAGCGGATCACCGGCTCGCCGATGCGTTGCACGATGGACTTGAGCGCTCCAGCAATGCCCTCGCTGTCGCGCAGCACTTCGCCCGTCAGGGTCAGGGCCAGGGTTGACATATTGACCAGCGGCGATGCCGCCCGTCCCATGTGTTCGGCCCAACCCGACGGGGTGATCTTGTCTTCAATCAGATCATCAATGGTCTGGTTGTCTGGCACGCGCAAAAGCGCTTCGGCCAGACACATCAGTGCGATGCCTTCGGTGGTCGAAAGAGTATATTCGGCCAGGAAGCTCTCGAGCATGCCGGGGCTTGAGGCCGAGCGGACCTGTTCCACCAGCCCCTCGGCCTCCTTGGCGATGGCCTGCCGCGCCGCAGCGTCGAGCCCCGCCGCCTGCACAAGCGCACCGACATGGGCCGCCTCATCGACGATGATGCGGCTGCGCATTTGCTGGCGGATGGCTTCAAGATCGAGAGCGGTCATGGCACGGGGTCCCTGATGATCAAACAGATCGCCTGTGATAGCATTTCGGCCAAAGCCCTATTGCCCACAAATGGCGGTATTTGTAGTCATTATGGCCAAGGTTCGATTATTTTGCAGTTTGATATCCAGCTCGGGGGTTTCATGGACGACCGATTAGACCAGTACGATCTGCGGATTCTGGCTGAACTCCAGCACGATGGGCGCATGGCGGCGACCGAACTGGCGCGGCGCATCCACCTGTCGAAAACCCCAACGCTGGTGCGCCTGAAGCGGCTGGAAACCGAGGGCTATATCCTCGGCTATCGCGCCGTGCTGAACGAGGAACGGCTGGGGCGGGCGCATATCGCCTTTGTCGAGGTCAAACTCTCCGACACCCGGGCCCCGGCGCTGGCAGCATTCAACGCTGCAGTGCAAAAGATCGGCGAGATCGAGCAGTGCCACATGATTGCAAGCTCGTTCGACTACCTGCTCAAGGTGCGGTCTAAGGACATTTCGGAATACCGCACCGTGCTGGGCGAAAAGATCTCCGCCCTGCCCAACGTGGCCCATACGAGCACTTATGTCTCGATGGAGGCGGTCAAGGACCGCAGCGATTTCGAGGCTTGAGCCAGCGGGTCTAGAGCACGCGCTGGACCTTGAGGAAATTGCCTGCTTCCTGGTTGGCCTGCGCGATGGCGGTTTCCGAACCGAGCACCACCACCCTGCCCGACCTGGAGAGGTGCGACAGCGCTTCGGCCAAGGCCGCAAAATCTTTCTGGCCGGCGCCCAGCACTTCTTCCCGGCGCTGCTGGCGCAGGGCATCAGTATTGCCGCTCAGATAGCGGACGGCCGAGCTGAAGCCCTTGGCGTCGGGCAGCTGATAGCTGTCATAGCCGCCGATCACCCCGATGATCGAACGTGTCAGCTCCGCCTCGCCTATGGGCGCGCTCAGAAAGGCACTGGCGCCATCATAGGCCTTGATGGTGTCGAGCAGGTTCGGGTCGCGATAGGACAGGAAACTGAAAATCCCGGTGGTGGGATCGAAAGACGACGACCCGCCATAGGCCCCGCCCTGCACGCGCACCTTGTCCCAGAGATAGGTGGTGTTGAGGTGCTTCATAGCCACCGCAGTTGCCCCGCTCGGCACAAAGCCGAAGGCCCTGAGATCGCCGCCCTTGGCGACATAGTTGACCTGCGCGGGCATGGTCAGCCCTTCAGAAGCTGTCTCGCCTGAAACGGGCCAGCTGTGGCGGAGCAATGGGCGGGTCGGCAGGCCCTGAAGAAATGATTCAAGCTGCGGGGCAAAGCCCTTCCAGATGCTGGTTTCCGTGGTAACATTGACCACCATGCCTGCCCGGTTGACCAGCGCCAGCCGGATCGCCTCAAGCACCTTGTGCACGCCGGGCCAATCGCTCTCGATGCGCTTGATCAGGTCGCGCAGGAAGAACAGGTAGCTGACCCCGGATGTCTGCTCATTGGCCCAGTCCGCAGGATTCAGCGCGGCGCGCAGGCGCATGTTGACGATGGAATTGCCCATGCCGGCAAGGCCCGATTCCATGCCTGCCTTGGTTTCCAGCGCCATCTGCAGGAACCGTTCCCGATTGCCGAGGTCGGCATCGAGCAGCACATCGGTGAGGATGCCGAGCATGTCGCCTGACCGCGCCGGCACGGCCTTGCCGCGCACGAAGAGATAGGCGGCCGTTCCCGGCCCATCGAAGCGCGCCTGCACCACCCGTTGCGCCCCGAGGCCGCCTGTCAGGGTGCCGATGCGCTGGGAGAGCGAGACAAAATCTTCCTTGCTGGTGCCAGCCTGGAAAAGTGCACGGCTGAACAGCGGCAGATAGGGCAACAGGGACGGATCGAGCCCTTCAAGGCTCATGCCGATATCGGCGTAGACAATGCCGGAGGTCGGCAGTTCATGCAGCAACACAGGCACCCCGGCTGCCGCCGTCACCGTCATCGGCACCAGCTTGTTCTGGCGCGGCAAGTCCGCCAGCGTCAGCGTTGGAATCTTGGCAAGTTGCTCGGGAGAATCAACGGCTTCCTGCAAAGCCTTGAGTTTGCGCGTGGTTTCGGCAACCTCGGTGATCTGCTCAGGGCTCATCGCTTGGCGCGCGGCATCGAGCCGGGCCCGCTCATCGGCGGCTTCTCGGGCTGCCTGTTCGGTGTCCGGGGTCAAAAGCACGGTGGTGCGGTGCTGGTTATCGATCAGGTGCGCGCGCAGCAGGTCTTCAAAGATCGGCTTGCCGGCAGCGAAGTCGGCTTTGATCGCTGCCAGATCATCTTCAAACGTCAGCGGCTCGATCGGATCGCCATCGTGCAGCCATGACTGCAGCGAGCGCAGCATCAGCGAAATGCCGCGTGGGAACGAGCCGGTGTTGTTCTCGCGCAACGAGAATTCAAAGCTGTTGAGCGAGGCAGCGATGGTTTCGCGCGCAATCCCGTCTCGCGCCAACGCAGCCATGGTGTCGAGCACCAGGGCCTCAACCTTGTCGCCATCGGCGGCGTCGATGCCCTTCATGCCCAGCGTGAACATGGGCTGGAGATAGTCATCGGCCAATCCGCTGCCCGTCAGCCCTTCCCCGAGCCCGGAATCAATCATGGCCTTGCGCAGCGGCGAGGCCGGGGTGCCGATCAGCACATGGGCCAGGATGTTGAGCGCCAGGAGGGTCTTCGGCTCCGCCTGCTGATCGAGCATCCAGTTGATGGTGATCATGCTGGTGCGTGCGCTGTCGTTGGGGCCGGCAGCATAGGTCTTGCTGACCTTGCGCGGCGCGGCAAAGCGCGGCTGCGGCTTGACGCTGGAATCGATCTCGATCCGCTCGAATTGCCCGAGATAGCCCTCGAGGATTTTCAGCCGGGTGGCCTCGTCGTCATCGCCATAGAATACGATCCGGGCGTTCGAGGGATGGTAGTAGCGGGCGTGGAAATTCTTGAAATAATCGTAGGTCAAGTCTGGAATGGCCGCCGGATCGCCGCCAGAATTGATGCCATAGGTATTATCGGGGAACACCGAGATCTGCGACGCCTTCGAGAGCACCGCCGCAGGCGAGGAATAGGCGCCCTTCATCTCGTTGAACACCACGCCCTTGAACGCCAGTGGCCCCTGAGTGGCATCGAGCTCATAGTGCCAGCCTTCCTGGCGGAAGGTGTCTTCGCTGATCAGCGGGAACAGCACGGCATCGAGATAAACGTCGACGAGGTTATAGAAGTCCTGCAGGTTCTGGCTGGCCACCGGGTAGACGGTCTTGTCCGGATAGGTCATGGCATTCAGGAAAGTCTGCAGCGAGCCCTTGAGCAATTCCACGAATGGTTTTTTGACCGGGTATTTGCGTGAGCCGCAAAGCACCGAATGCTCGAGAATGTGAGCAACCCCGCTAGAATCCTCGGGCGGGGTGCGGAAGGTGATGCCAAACACCTTGTTCTCGTCATCGTTCTGGATCGAGAGCAGTTCGGCCCCGGTCTTGCGATGCCGGTAAAGGCGCGCCACGGAGTTGATTTCGGCGACTTTTTCTTCGCGCAGCAGTTCGAAAGGGGCGACGTCCAGCATGGCACACTCGTTGATTTGGGTGATGCCAGACTTAGGAACGAAACCGATCGATGCCAAGCGCTAAACGTTCACTTGCGTGTAATCGATCAGGCGATACGCCGCGCAGGCTCGGCAATTGACGTCAGTAAAGGCGCTGGCCGGGCGATGGCAAAGCCCTGAGCATAATCAACGCCGATCGCGCGCAGCGCATCGAGCACGTCCGGGGTTTCAACGCACTCGGCTATGGTGCGGATGTTCATGACATGGCCGATATGGTTGATCATCTCGACCATGGCAAAGCTCGTCCGGTCAGCCAGCATGTCTTTAACGAAGCTGCCATCGATCTTGAGATAATCCACCTCAAGCGTCTTGAGATATTTGAACGAGGACATGCCAGCGCCACAATCATCGAGCGCGAAGCGGCAGCCCCGCGCCCGCAATGCCCTGATAAATTCAGCGGCAGCCGACAGGTTGGCGATGGCGCTGGTTTCGGTGATTTCAAGACAGATCGTTCCGGGCTCGACCCCGCTGGCATCGAGCTGCTGAAGCACGAAAGGCAGGAATCCTTCGTCGCCGAGTGAGGCGCCACTGAGGTTTATCGCGCAACTCCGAAGTTTCGGAACATGTCCGCCGCGATTGTAGCGGGTGATGGTAGTGAAGGCCTGGCGCACGACCCAGCGGTCGATCAGCGGCATCATGCCAAACCGCTCGGCGGCTGGAAGGAAGCTCCCCGGGGCCACCATTGATCCATCATCGGCCCGCAGCCGCAGCAGCAGTTCGATATGTTGGCCGCCGGTGCCCGAGGCGTTCACCGGCATGATCGGCTGGGCGAACAGCATGAACTGATCGGTTTCGATGGCGCGATGCAGCCGCTGCACCCACCCCATTTCCCCGGCGCGCTCGGCCAGGTCCGTGTCATCCGGGGTATAGACATGCACCCGATTGCGGCCCTTTTCCTTGGCCATGTAGCAGGCCATATCGGCGGCGCGCAGCGCCTCTTCAAGGGTCATGCTCGCGTCGTCGATATGCACCAGACCCACGCTGGCCGAAACATTGAACGCCTGGCCCGACCAGACAAACTCAAGTCCCTCCGTTGCCTCGCGCAGGCGTTCGGCGATTGCCGTGGCAGCGCCCGGCGGGCAATCGTGCAGCAGAATGCCGAACTCATCGCCGCCCAACCGGGCCAGAAGGTCAGTTGCCCGCATATGGCGCGGCAAGAGCTCGGCGATGGTGCACAGCAGCTTGTCGCCAGCTGCGTGGCCGCTGGTATCATTGACGATCTTGAATTGGTCGAGATCGACGAACAGCAGCGCATGGTTGGCGCGGCGATCGGTCAGTGCCTCGCCCAACGCGGCTTCGAAGGCGGGGCGGTTAGGCAGTTTGGTCAGCCCATCATGGGTGGCACGCCAGTTCAGCTCCTCCTCGATGCCGCGCCGCGCAACGAGGAAACTATTGATGCGCCACACGGTCAGCGTCGCCAATACGGCGGCCAGCAGGCCATTGGCGATCAACAACCAGAGCTGAATGACGCGGGCCCCCTCGCCCAGCGAGTTCGAGAATTTGGTGGTCAGAGGCGTCACCTGATCGTTGATCCGCCCCAGTTGCAGCGACCAGCGATGCACCGCATCCTCGTCCTTGAGCGTTTCGGGCATGGCCGCAATGGCAGCGCGCAGGTATTCGAGGTTGAGCATCTGCGCTTCCGCCGCCCGCCAGTCGCTGATCGCGGTTTTCATGTAGCCGACCCACCCGAAATTCTGGAACATCCAGATCAGGGCAGGAATATCGTTCGGGTGGTTGCCGCCAGCGCGGAACCCGGCATAGGCGGCGGCCAGGTCGGGCGGCGAAGCTTCGAGCGCCAGGCGGGCCGCCATGTCGCCCAGCGGGCCCTTGAGCGCCTCGTTATAGCGATAAAGAAACTGCGGATCGGCTGAGTGAATATATCGGTCCAGAAAATACACCGCATCGTGCTGGGCCTTGGACCAGAGGCTCTCTCCGGCTACATAGGCACGCATAGACGAGACGACCTGCAGGCTGAAACTGGCCAGCAAGGCCTGGGCGAAAATGATGGCAATGAACGGCCAAACGATCGCGACGAGGCGCAGCCTCGACTTTCCCATCGCTGGACTTTTTGGGGCGCGCTGCAAATGCTGTCACCGATCCAACAGTTTCCGCCACCATCCTGTGGCTTTGTCAGACAGTGCGCCCTGAAACTTAAGCAAGCGTGACCGGATTGACTGGGTATTTCACCGATCCTCAGGCCGACGGGCATTGCATTGGCAGGCTTTCCCACAGCCGTTCAAAAAAACACCTTGAACCTCAAGCCCTCAGCGGCTAGACCCGCCAGCGGAGAGGTGGCCGAGTGGTCGAAGGCACGCCCCTGCTAAGGGCGCAGACGGTCAAAAGCTGTCTCGAGGGTTCGAATCCCTTCCTCTCCGCCAGAAGCCCGGATTTGCTGGGGTTTTGGAAGTTTTCCGCCGATTGCGGCGGCAGATTTAGCCTGCAGAAACTTGCAGTTCGATGCGGAACGATGCGTGAACATGCAGCAATTTGCGCAAACTCTCGTACAAATCCCGTACAGGTTTGTTCCCCAAGTGTTCAGGGGAATCACTTGCGCTTGCCCTTCTTGCGCAGCTCGGCCCTGATCCGCTCATATTCCACATTGAACGGATTTTCGCGGGACGCCCTGAGGTGTTCGAGGTGGCGCTGTGTCGCCTCGTCAAATGGCACGGGCTCGGTCTTGGCATGCGCGCCGCCAACGCCCTTCATTTTCGGTTCGTCTTCCACGATTCCCCCGGCTGTGTGTCGGGAGAACATAGCAGGAACAGATTGCCTATCCCAGCCTCAATGTCTTGAGCAGCCAGTGCCATGCCGATTCCCCCGCCCCCGAGACAGAGGCAAGAGCCGCAACCAGCCCGCCAAGCGTGGTGATCCCAGCGATGCTGAAAATCCGCGCCGTGGCGCTGCCAGTTGCAAGAAGCTGTTTCCATGCCGCCACGGTCGGCTCGATTTCAGCATGATTGCTTTGAACCAACTGTTTGACCTGGTCCAACTCGGCCCGAACCTGCGCATCTATCTGCCCGGATATGGCGATGGTGGTTTCGATCCGGCCAACGCGCTCGATAAGCTCGTCGGTGCGAGCATGCATTGCGGCCCGTGACTGTCGGGATTCGTCACGGGCCTTGTCTTGATCCTGCTTCATCTGATCAAGCATCTTGAGCAGGAGGTCTTGCTGCTGGTGCACCACGGTTGGCCTCTTGGAGCGCGGGGTCTGCATGGCCTAACGCCTGGATGATTAGCGCTTGAACAACTGCTCGAAGATCGTGGGCTTGCGCTCAATTGCAGTGCGGGCCGATTCCTCCACAATGGTTTTCTTGCCTGCCGGCAGCGTCTTGATCGGCACCTGTTTATTGTCGATCACGATCTGGGGCTTGGTGGTAGACCGCAGGGACCAAACATAACCCCAGATGGCCAGAGCCAGCGGCGCGAGGGCGCCAAGGGTGACGTTCTCCCATCCCCCGGTCAGCAGCTTCTGAATGGCCTGCTGCGCTTCCAGGGGCAATCCCTGATACAGCATGAACAAGGTGCCCAGCAGGCCGCCAAGCTCCATTGCCCGTCGCAGGAACCACTGCCCGACAAGTCCGGTGAAAATGCTCATGATGATGCGCCTCCTTAGCGCTTGATGAAGATGATGTAGATGAAAGCGGCCAGAATGATCGCGGCCAGGATTGCCCAGCCGGTAACGCCCCGCCCCTTTCCGGACGCAGCGGAGGCCGTGGGCTGGGGTTTCGGTTCGGCGGGTGCCGGTGTCAGTTCGCGGGCAATAGCGGCAAGCGTGGCCGCCCCCGCCCTGCCATCAGCGGAAAGCTTGTGCCCGCGCTGATACTCCAGAACGGCAGCCTCGGTGCCAAAGCCGAATATGCCATCAACAGCCCCGGCATAGAGGCCGAGCTTGGCAAGCGCACGCTGCAGAGAAGCCACATCGGCCCCGCGTTCGCCGCGCAGAAGCACGCCGTCGCTCATCGCGTCGTGGACATAGTTGCCGTAGGTGTAGTCGCCATGCTCAAGAAGCTGGGCTTCTTCGATCCGGCGTTTGACCAGGCCATTGAGCTTTCTGCCGCCCGCCGTGGTGCCGGTGTTCAACAGCCGCGCCGCCGCTTCATTGAGGTTCCCGGCTTTCAGGGCTGCGGCCCATTTCCATTTCAGCGACCCGGGGCCGAGATTGTACACAGCAGACAGCGCAGCATCGAAGGCGTGCTGTTTGATCGATCGGCCTAGGAACTTGTTCAGGGCCTTCCCGTATTCCATGTCGCAAAGGAAGATCAGGGCGGCGTCGGCTTCGGCCCGGGTCATGGTTGCGCCCTTCGCAAACGCCTGGCCGGGGCGGTTTCGTATCCACCATTCCCGAAATCCTTCGGATCGCCAGGTGAACCCAATCCCTATCGTTGGGACGCCAATTGGGTCCAGATACCAGTGGTCGACAAAGCCTTCGCCGTGGCGCAAAAAGGCAGCGCCCTGAGAACTCAGGTTCATGGTCTTCTCCGAAATGGGTGTTGAAAGGCCGCTCGGGCCGGGCTTAGATGACGGCCCCACTGCGGAGGCCAGCTATGTCACAGTCTTATCGGCTCATCGGTGATGATGAGGATCGCGAGGGGCTGATCTTGATCACGATCAGCGGCCAATATGCAGACGAGCTCAGGGCCGAAGTGCACTGGCCAGAACTACCCGGCATGCCCGCCGGGGTTGAAGCTTTCGACGATGTCGGCCTCGCGTGTTTACGAGCAGACATCATTGCTGTGGATCACGGACTGCCCCGGGCCGCGGTGAGTATGGAGAACCCCGCTCTATGGGATGCTGGCTGGGGTCCGATTACCAGCGATCAATCCCAGCGATGATTGCGAGGGTCTGCACGATGCGGCGCCACTTGGGCACCTCCAATACCTTCATTGCCTGATAGGCAAGCCCAGTCGCCTCGAGCTGACGTTCTGGCCCCCACGCATGCAGAGCCCAATCGTGTAGAATATAGGCCTTCGCGCATTGCGGATCGGCGGGATTGAACAGCCAGCGCACCCACCACGGAATCGATCCGAGATCGGTCAGGAAATCGGCCGGCACGACAATCGAACCGGTCACCTGCCCTGTGGCGTCAATCAGCTGCCATTCCAGATCCTCAGCAAGCGCCCAGGTCCAGACGCCTGTATCAGCCGCCTTGAATGGATAGACAGCGCCGTGGGAGGTGAATCTGCTCATGATGCATCCAGTTGAAGCGCCGCCGCTTCTTCGGCCGTTGCCACTTCGAGTAGTTGATCAGCGCGAGTGACGTTAGGCCCCGTGGCAGTCGACAACGTCTCGGCAATGGTCCAATGCAGCACCGCAAACATCGGATGATTGCTCAGGAAAAAATCCGAAGAGTTGAATAGCATCTGGAATTTCACCTCAGCCTGATCAAGAGCCGCCTTGAGCGCGACGGCCTCCGCCTCGCTGGCCCGCGACCATAGTGTCTGCTGATAGACTTTGTGCGGGCCGGGAACCGGCTGTGGCGGCGGGACAAAAGCGTCGATCGTGTTGCTCTCGGCCCAGACCTGAAGTTCGGCCCATGCCGATCCGCCAAAGCCACACTCGATCATGCTGCCATCGTCATAGACAACCAGCGCACGAGAGTTGTCCGGCTGCGTGTAAATTGCTGACGTGATCATATGCCAATCCCCGCATCGAACTCGATAAATGCACCGGTAGCGTTGGACCTGATTGCGACGGCCAGATTGTAAGTGTCGGACGTTGCCGCTGAGGCCATAAACCCACTCACATTGCCGGCGCTATAAGACAGCGTGATGCTGGTGATCGTGTGAGTGGTACCGCCCGCCCCTGTCGAGGAGATGAAGGTCATATTTGACTGGCTGATGTCGGGCGCGCGCCAGAACGGCACTGCATGGGAAAACCCAAAGCTTGCTGCTACCGGAGACGGGTTGTTTACGAGACCGGCGACCCATCTTTGTCCCGACGAGGCAAAAGTCACCCGCAAAAGATGCGGCTGACACCGGCTATAATCATCGGCCTCTGCCAGCGGCGCAAAGGTGGGCACTATTGATCCATTGACCAACTGCGCCTCACTGATAAACACAAGATCGTTGACCGTCGCGTCCGAGTTGTCGCACCAGATGAAGACCGCGACCTGTTTTCCCGAGGCCGTGTCGATATTGACATTCTCGATCTTGAATTCCTGATAGCTCGTGGTCAGCACAAGATCGACGGGCGTGCTCTCATATGTCCAACTGGTCGCAAGCGTCGGGTTGGTGCCCTCCGCCCCCCAGCTCGTTCCTGACACCACGTCCTTTGTAGGCGCGTCCTTGGTGCCGCTCCAGGTGATAATGGCGGCGCGGAGCTTGTCGACGGTGGCATTGCTGCCGCCCTTGCGGGCTTTGAAACTGAAGCTGGCTTTTCCGCCGATCAGCGGGCCGCTGCGCTGGGCCGTCAGCAACTGCACCAGGCCAAACTTTTTATTGGCAGTCTCAACCTCAAGATAGACGGCCGTCGAGCCAGATGTCGGCACGGTCGTGGCCTCGCGTCCGACATCGACAATGTCATTACCGTCGCTGAGCAGCACCCATCGATCAAACAACAGGGCGCCGTCGCTGTTTGCTGGCGTTGACGTGCTGGTGAAAAGCGTTCCGCGCTGCGCGATGCCGAAACAGGCATTGTCGAGCAGGTTCGGGGCTGAGGAAGAAGCGCCAGACGAAAACTGACTGAACACAATTCCTGTGGTGTTCAGCGTGCCACCCTTGTTGGATGTGCATCGCCAGAGCGTGTCGGCATTTGCAGTGCCTTCCATCACCGAGATATAGACGCCGGGATGCTCATCGTAAGTATCAAAGCTGCTATCCCGAGCCGGGGAAGCGCCAACCACATAGATGCCGTTTTCCGCCGGTGCAGTCTGCCCGGCAACAAGCACCAGGTCATTGGTTGCCAGCGTCACGCCATCGATCGTGTCGCCATTGTTCAGCGCAGTGGCAATGGTGATGTTGGCGGTAGAGACCGCGCGAACGCGGCTGAAAAGCCCGGTGCCGTCAACGCCATCAACACCCACCATTTTCCCGATATACATCCAATAGGCAGTATCGCCGGGGGTCGTATTGTCCGGTTGATGACCGATGTTTCCATTCTGCAGACTGATGAACTGCCCTACCCCCACGGGATGGGTCACCAGATCGCCTACTGAATAGGTCGCGCCAATATCCCAAGCGCCCTGGGGGTTATTTGAGGTGAGATCAGATTCCGACGCCCGGCCAATGCCGACATAGCGCAGCGTCCGGGTATAAGCCCCCTTTGTGAGAATGACCCTATAGGCGCCGCCGATCACATGAAAACCGACCTTGCCACTGGCCACCGTGAACGGGTTGCCCACGAGCCCCGCAGTGGTCGTGTCGCGCCCATCGTAGAGCACCGCCAAACCGCTATCGCTTTCACGGCGCACTTCAACGATCACATCTGTCAGGATGTTCCCGGCTTCGTCGGTGGCGTCAAACTGGTGTCTGGCAAGAATGGCCATGGGCAAATCCTCAGAGCCCGGTCAGCCGAAAGCCGCCGGTTGGGTGTCGTCAAAATCGAAGTGAGGTCAGTTGATCTTTGAGCCTTGATAGGCGCCGGTCACGACGCCTTCCTTGACGTAGCTCCAGCCGTCGACAGATGCGCCGGCAGGCCCGCCGGACCCGGGGAACAGCCCGGCCGCACTCCCGCCGGTGGTGCCAGGTGCGCCGCCGGTGCCAGCCCTGTCTGCGCGTAGCGTCACAGTGCCGCTGGCGTTCTCAGCATTGCGCCCGCCGATGCCGCCCGTTGTCCAATCGCCGGGCTGCCCAGCCTCAGAGGTCGCCCCGTTCCCGAGGTCACCAAGCCCCGCACCGCCGCCGCCGCCGCCGCCGTTGTACTGCGGTCCGATCCAGCCGATATAGTCGGTGCCGCCACCGCCGCCACCGCCGCCGCCGCCAGCCGCATAACCAGTCATCGCGAGGGTGATCGGATATCGGGAATAGAGCCCCGGCCCACCTGTGCCGCCGGTATAGCCATAGGTATTGTCGCCACCCGCACGGCCGTCAGCGCCGCGTCCGCCCTTGCCCTGGATACGCCCGCGAATGTCGAGCGTGATCTTGACTGTGTAGAAGGTCAAAGCCCCGCCAGTGCCCGACGATGTGGCGTTGGCGTCGAGCGTGACCTGATGAGCAGAATCGACGGTCAGCACCTTAGTGCCGTTCGGGATACCCGTGCCCCGCACGAACATGCCTGGCTCAATCGGGTGCGCCACCACATCGATGTTGATCGAAGAGATCACCGCGCTGCCGCTGGTGCGATTGCCCGTTGCAGCTTGACTTGGCCAACTACCGACATCGAACGCGGGTAGCGAAGTCGAGACCGACCCGATGTTGACACCCGAATTGACAATGCACAGCACCTCATCACCGGCCACAGGCGTCGGGTAGAGGTCATCGTGCAGGTCACGCAGGTTCACGTTGAACGTGGTGGAATCGATGGTGATTGGGTGGATAGACAGGTCTTCGTCTGTGGTCACCGTGAAGGCCTGTTCCTCGGCCTCGATCTCCCAGATGTCATCGTCCGGCCGCAGGCGCGTGATTTGCACCGGCACGCTGGACAGATCGCCCGTCGCCTCTTGCATGGGCAGGCCCTGCAACCGGCTGCCTTCGCCAAGGGTTGGGGTTTCAGCGCCGCGCCGGAATATCTGAAACGTGAAGTGTCGCGGCGCAGTGCGATACCGTGCCAACTGGATTGAGTTCACCCGGTTGGCAATGGTCAGCCCGCCGAAAGGAATCCACCGGCTGAAAATCTTCTTGATAGCTGGCTGGCCATAGTCTTCCTCCGCATCAAGATCGCCAAGGATCGCTGCAGACCGGAAGTTGTCAGGGTCCAGCCCATTAAGCGGATTGAAGATGCCGAAATAGGTCCAAATCTGGCTGATGCGCTTGCCGGGCTGCTCGCGAACTTTCAGCGTGTCGCGCACCACGTTTGCATCGCTATAGGCCTCGGCATCGGTCGCCACCTGGCGCAGCACCTGCAGGCGGATGGTTTCGGCGGCATCGTCCCACCAGAGCGCAAGGCCATCCTGCTCGATCAGTTCCGAAAGCAGCGTCCGCACCGAAGTGGGTTCAGGAATAAGCGCCGTGTTGACCCGGCGATAATAGGCACCGGTTTCGGCCTGCCAGTCCGCGATGTTGATGTAGCCGCTCGGCACCCCGGCATAGGTCACCATCAAATCCTTGATGATGTCCGCAGGGTCTTCGGCGCTGTAGTGCAGGCACAACTGGCAACGATCACCGGCATCATGCGCCACCGCAACGGTATTGAACCGCGCCCGGGTCAGGGTCAAAGCATCGCCCGAACGGGTGAAGGCCACGATTTCCTTGCCGCCGACATTGATGTAGCCGCTCGAAGGGTATTCAGACCCGATGCCGGACGGCGATAGCGAGGCGCTGGTGGCCGAATTGGTGATGCCCGCCGTCAGGTAGCCTTTCGAGAGCATTGGTGCCTGGGCGCGGTCCCCATCGGCCAGCTTGAGCGCATCCTTGGCCGTGATAGTGAACTGCCCATCGAGGCCCGGCCCGTCGAACTGTTCGATCAGGAAATGCCGCGTGTCCATCTCGGCAAGCGTTTGACCCAGCAGGCCCTGAATGAGCCGCAGGGACCGACCGCGCAGATATGGATGCCGCGCACGGAACTTGCCCCAAAAGGTCCCCAGCTTGAACGGATCATACGGCCGATCCGATAGGTACTTGTCGAAGCCCGGGCCCGTATCCGAATGTGGGTGGTCAACCATCGTGACTTTGAGCGATGCCCGCTGCCCCAGATCCTCGCCAAGCGAGATCACGGCCGGCGAATAACTGACCGAGGCAATCGAGGCGATGGCTTCAATGTCATTGACCGGCAGATAGTCGGCAGGCTGGGCAAAGCGCAGCGTGACGATGGATTCCGCGAAGTTTGCCCGGTCCTGACAGGTGCCCAGCCCGTTAAAGCACTTGATGGTCCCGGTCGGGTTCGGCCCGGTCAGGGTCGCCTCGCAAGGGCTGGCGCCATAGGTCAACGTGCAATAGGGCACGTCGATCTCGACATAGGTCAAAGCATAGTTCGGCTCCGTCACAGCAGCAGCCCTTCCATTTGAAGGGTGATGTCATAGTACTCGTTCAGGTCTGCCGGATTGGCGCGCGGGTCATTTGTCAACCACACATAGCCAACCTCTTTGGGATAGCGCAGCGGGCTCCAGGCCCAGAAAAACGGCTGGGTAACGGATGCATCAAGGAACGGGTCCAGCGAACTTCGGAACCATTCGGGCGTGAACTTGGAGAACGAAACCGAGCTCGTCCGCACCCCGCCGGAGACAACCCGGCCAAGGTATTCGCCCGACTGGCTGCGCGGGCTGTTGACGTTCCTTTGCCGCGCATAGGGCATGGGTGTATGGCCCGGCTGCACGCCGCGCTCGAACACCAGCAGCTTGCCGACATAGAACACCGCCGCCTGCGGCTCCACCGCCTCGGGCTCAAGCTTGAGGCGGATGCCGATCAGGTTCACCGGATCGAACCGGAACAGTGCCGGGCCATCGCCGTCGAGCAACTGCTGTGCGACAAGGTCATCCCAGTCGGAAGGGGTTGCCGGGTTGCCGCCGGGCGGCAGGCCTTGCACGGTCACTGCAACAGCCCCGCTGCCGAGGTTGTGTCGGGCGAGGCCGACATAGTCGACCTCGTTGCCCTCGACAAACAGCACGGTCACATACTGGTCTGCCGTGCTGCCGGATTTCCAGAGCAGGTTGGTGGCCGGGTTACAGAGGTTCGACGCCGGAAAATCGGTATCGGCCTGGGTGGCCGTCAGGGTCGCTACAGTCGCAAGGTTTTCATATCCTGCCACCGGATAGTCAGCATTGTAGGCCGAGGCCTGCGACAGCACAAAGGCATTGGCGCGGATAACGCTCATGGGTGCACCAACTTACCGGTTGACGTTGAGACGCAGGCCGTCGCCCATGGCGTCGGACATTTCGCGGAACAGGCCTTCGATCTCATCGCGGCTGTAGCGGCCGCCGCCCTTGAGGGTGAGATTGATCGTCGGGCCAGTCGGAGTTGACGCGGTTGGGGTTGGTACAGATGGTGTGCCAGACCCGCCTGACATGCTTGTTGATGTCGGGCCAACTGCTGCGACCGCGGCAACGTTTGCTGCGGCGGTGATCGCAGCCACCGCCGCAAAAGCCGCCCCGCCCCAAGGGCCATAGACACTACCGGCCGCGAAGGCGCTGGCCACAGCTTCGGCACCCTTCAGCACCGCTGTCGCGATTGCGAGCGTTCGGTTGTCTTGAAACGCCTGGCTGAGGCCTGAAGAAAGGCTACCGAGAGAGCCCAAAGTTGAAGCAGCAGCGTTGGCCACAGCGATTGAAGCCGCTCGGCCATAGAGTTCCCACTGCTTCCCGCTTTCGCCAAGCAAATCACCCAAGTTCAGCAGTTCTTGCTGCATTATTTCGATCGGGTTGCGCGTGGCGTCCAACACGGACTGGACTGCCGCAAGCTGTTCGTTCAGAGCCTTCTGGGAATCGGCAGCAGCAAGGTTGGCGTCCCGGAGTGCTCCTAAATCGATCACGCGCTTGTTCGTGTCATCCGGCGCATCATCGCCCGCCGCGCCGAGGGTCCGATCCTTGATCTTCCCCCAGCCGCCCTGCGTTTGGTTGTCCCAGAAATCATAGTCAATCTGGTTCAACTCATCGCGATACTCTTCGACCTTCGTGGTCAGGTCGGTCCATCCCTGCTGGGCAGCGATTGAGGCCATCTGCCAATTGCCGCCAAGGGCAAACGTCATGGCCTGGCCAACGGTTGAAAGCGCAGATCCGAGAACTTCAATCGTGGCAATCGTCGTGGCGACTGCGATCCGCACATTGTGGAAGGCCCAGATCAGACCATTGGCGGCAGCTTCGAGCACGCCGCTATCAAGCGCAGCATCAACAAACCATGTAGACAGGTCGGCCAACGCTGGAATGAGGTAGTTGGCAACCCGGTTGATCACGCCCTGAAACATCGAATTCAGGCGGGTCATATTGTCGTTAAAAGTCTCCGCCCCCTTGGCGGCACGCCCAGAAACCGTGAGCCCATAGCGGTCTGCCTCGGCAGCGGCCTCGCGGAGGCCGTCGCGCCCGGCATTGAGCAGGGGGATCATTTCAGCGCCGGCGCGCCCGAAGATGGCAATCGCCAGCGCGGTTTTTGTGCTGCCGTCCTCGAGGCTGGCAAACTGCTCTGCCAGGTCAGCAAAGACCTCATCGGCAGATCGAAGCTGACCGACAGCGTCGGTGGCCTTCACCCCAAGGGCTGCAAAAGCCATCGCTGCCGGGCCATTCGATCCGGCGGCAACTTCCGCGATGCCTTTTGACAGGCGCTGCAACCCGCCGGTCAGTTGCTGAAAGCTGACATCGGATAGATCGGCTGCATACTTGAGCTGCGAAAGCGCTTCGACTGCCACGCCGGTCCGCTGCGCAGCTTTGCCCATTTCGTCAAACTGGTTGATCGCATCGCCAAGGGCGCGCACCAGCGCCACCGATGCAACACCCGCCGCCGCAGCGACCGCAGCAAATCCAGCCAGGGCTACATTCTGCCACCGGCCAAGCCCCGTGGTGGCGCGTGCCAGCCCCTGTTCAAACTGTGCACTATCAATGCCAAGCTCGACGCGGAGCGCGCCGATCACTGAATTGCCAGCGGCCATGTTTACCTCAGGGCGATTTGCGCTATGCTCCCACCCGATATTTTGGGAGGTTGCACATGCTCAGGTTTCTGGTGATTTTGACGGTTATCTTGGGTGGCGTTTTCGCGATGGCCGCCGCCAACCCTGGTCTTATTCAGTCGGGCGACACGCCCCGCCCGCAGTTGTCACTAGTGGCGCAGGCGGCACCAATTGATAAGTCTGCGGAAATGCAGGATGACCGCAAATCTCTGATCGAAAAGCTAATCCGAGAGGGTGTATTTCAGAAGGTAGAAATGCCCGGAAATCTGCCGAGAGTTTGGGTAAGGTCTCAATTTTACGATCTGGATTTCGACCTCAAGCAACAGTTCATCAGCGTTGTTTTCGCATACTACTTCGACGGGGCGAGGCCCTCAGATAGCGTGCGAATTTTTGACGCCAAGACGAACAAGGAAATCGGGACTTTTTCAGAGGTTTCTGGCGGGCTCGTTATTTTCTGAGAATTCGGCTCGGGCGCCTGCCCGAGCCGCTGCTACAATCAAACAGGCTTGAGCACTGCCCCGACAGTAAAGAGATATTCGGTAACTGCCTGCTTGAATGCATGGTCTTCGGAAGCGTATTTTGCCGCCGCACTATGTGCCGCCGCTATCGCCTCAGGAGTTGGCAGGCTGGAAAACTCGAATGCCAGGGCATCCGGCAGCACCGCTGTTTCCGATAGGTGCAGATAGACGATGATCCCGCCATCTTCCATGGTGCCGAAAAGCCGCTCCATTTCAGTATCGGCGCGGTGTTCGGCAATCGAGACAACGTCCGACATCACACCGCCCCGACAAGGCGCAATTTCCCCTGCCCCTGCCGCTCGGATGCGTACTGGCGAGAACGCTGCAAGAGCCCGTTGCGCAGGCATATCTCGGCTTTGTCCGGGTCAAACAGGCGAATGGCCGTCGCTCCCCGATCAAAGCGGCCTTCGTTCTCGATACTGCAGCCCATTTCGGCCAGCCGGTTCCCGAACCACGCCGCCGAACCCTTGATCGAAGGGGGCAGATGGTGAGCATCCCAAATTTGCTTGGCTGTTTTGCCGTGCCGCAGCATGAAGTTTTTCTCTGCCAGGCGCGCCGCGACCAGCGGCTCGACCAGATTGGCGATGATACCAGGGATTGCCTTCTCGAGCTCGGTCACCTTGTGGGCAACCATGCGCATGATGCCGAATGAGCGCTCAATCTGTTCAAGCGCATCGGCAGGCACACCTCCGTGGTAAACCTGCTCCATCCGGTCGCGCACTACCTGGTTGCACCACATATGGAACTCTGGAGAAAGATACTTCGCGTAGGCTAATCCAATCTGCCAATGTGCCCACGATCCACCGTTCTTTCCCTTCTTGGTGAGAATGCCGGGATTTCCGGCATTAAAAGAAGCCTCGACCGCGCCGATGAACTCCCTCGAACTGGCGAGGCTCGTCCAGTCATTGGGGGCCCTTCCGGACTGAGAGCCAGCAGCCTTCCACATATCGGTGAGGGAAAGCATGTCGCCACGGTCACGAATTGGCGCTCCGTTGTAGACAAGCGGCGCTTTGGTGATATTAGAATGAGCTGTCAATTTGGGCTCCTTTGAAGCCTGAGTTGAAACTAGCCCATCAGGGAGATGGGCCGGGACGCTGGCTGGCGGGGCTCTCCGACCAAAGAGATTTTGCCCCGCCGCCAGACTGAGCGCTCAAGAGAGCCGCCCAATTCCTTCGAAAATATCAGCACTTGGCCGCAAACTGTTGGTCAATTCATCACTCTGCACAAGAAAAGGTGCCGGTTGTGATCGCGTTCTGTTCTGCTTTTGTTTCGCCAACTTCCCGTTCAGGCTTGCCAATCACTTCTAGCCTTCAAAGTATTTCGGTGGGCCGATCGATCAGGAACTCGCGCCCAAGACGGCGAGACACTTCCGGGTCAGGGACCCTGAAGAAAATCTGTCGCGAACCTTGGAAGCCGCCTTGGCCACCGCTCAAACTTGCGCCCCATCGATGAGCCGCAGGCAACAACATTTCATCCATGGCCTTGGCAAACTCGGCCATGTGAAAGTCTGCACGCTCCATGGGTGTCATCGGCACCTGACCGGCAACGGCAGGTTCGATCAGAGCCAAAGCAGCGGGCGGAATAAAGAGTGAGGACAAAGCCCCTACAAGCGCAGATCGCCGTGTGATAATGGCAGAGTCAGCCATTCGATCCTCCACAGAAGGTTCGTTTCGGTTAGGGCCGATTGGGGATTGCACTCCCCTTTCGGCCCGACGAATAGTGTGATAACACAGTTGTTATGAGGCAGTCAATAACCTTGTTAACACAGAAACGCCGAGGCCCTGCGCCCACTGGAAAAGGCACCTTGGTTGGGGTGCGATTGCAGCCCGACCTGCTCGAAGCCCTTGACCGGTTCATTGCCGAGGCCACGCCCGGCGCGTCTCGACCAGAGGCGCTGCGGATCGCATTCAGGGACTGGCTCATGGCCCACGGTTACCTCGAACTCCCGCCAGACCGCGAAGACGCCAACTAGACTCCCATCCAAAACCCGCCCTATTGTTCCCCCATTTCAGCATGGGGGGATTTTATGGGCTGGTTATCGTCTTTTTTCGGAAGCAAGCCGACCAAGATTGTGAAGCTCGAAGGCGACGGCGATTTCGAGTGCGAGGTTGTTGGCGAGAGCCGTTACCAGGAAGCGCTTTCGATGATCACCGGGGGCAAGACAAAAGACGGCCACGAATTTGAGTGCGAGGCCAAACTGATCCGTGAGCCGGACAATCGCTTTGATCGCAATGCTGTTTTCGTGACCATCAATGATTTGAAGGTCGGTTACCTCAGTCGCGACCATGCCTTGGCAATGGCGGCTATTTTTAAGCAGCACGGGCTGGCCGAAGCCAGGGCAGATGCCGTGATCGTCGGCGGTTGGAAGCGCAATGGTCGAACAAAGGATGAAGGGCACTTTGGCGTCCGGCTGGATATCCCTATCCACTGACACATCAATGCTTGAACAGCGATGCCCACTGTTCGACTACGCGGAGACGCTCTTCGGGTGATTGAAGTTTGCGCCCGCGCTTAGCGGAGGCGAACTTGTCGAAGTCGGGGAACTTCTTCTGCTTGTCAAGCGCCACAATGTGCCAGGCCAGCCATTCCCGGTTGCGCTGCTCGATTTCGACCCGCGCTTCAAAGGCCTTGTTGAACCTATGAACCTGTCGAGGGGTGAGGCTCCAGAACAGGTCCTCAGTTCCACCGGCGGTTTGGAAGCCTACGATTGCTTCGTGCCAGCTGAATCGCTGGCCACCGGAGGGTTTTCCTTTGCCGCCCCATCCGCTTCAGGGAATGCGGCCGTGACGGCATTGGCAATGGCCGCGCCAACCCGCTCAAGCCCAAGCTGGGTGAGCAAGCCGCCTGCGGCCATCAGCGTCACATCAGTATGCCCACCGCCCTGCAACGCGGCATAGAACAGCGCCCGCCATTCCGCCGCGCAGATTTTCACCGGGTTCTGAAACTTCGGCATCAGGTGCTCGAAGAAATTAACGCCGAGCACCGTTTCGACTGCGGCCATTTCGTTGAACCCAAACCGCAGGGTGTAGGTCTTGCCGCCCGCCTGCAACTCGACTTCGCCCCGTTCCTTGTTTGCCATGCGCCGGCCCCTTACGCTGCGGCCACAGCAATCGTCTCAGCCGAAGTGGCCGAGGCATTGCCTGCCGAGTTGGTGCCAGTGACGGTGACCGTGATGTTGTCGCCCTGATCGCCGACGACCAGCACATAGGTCTGGCCAGTAGCACCGGGGATCGCGACCCCCTCGTTTTTCCAGACATAGGTGAACGCGGGCGCGCCTGTCCAAACGCCGGGGAAGGCATAGAGGGTCTGGCCAACCTGCACAGTGCCAGCGATGCCCGGCAGCGTGACATTGGTCGGCGCGGCGGCATTGCCCACGGTCAGCGCGCCGGTGGTGTCGATGGTGATGTCGCAGGTCATGCGATCTTCCATCGGGGTTGCTGGGGTCATGCTGGCCAGCAGGCCGCTGATTTTCCAGGTCACGCCATTGGGGAAGGTTTCGCGGATCGAGAAGGGCGCCGCCCCCGTCACCAGCCCACGAAGAAGCACGTCAGCGGCCGAGCCCGGCACCCAGTTGATCGAGAACGTGGTCTGGCCATAGTCAACGATCCGGCCCGGAACGCGCTCGACAGCCAGGCTCTGCATGTGCGTGGCCACGGGATTGTTTACCGTCGCAGCGGGTGGGGTCAGCGCCGTCACTTCGTTGATTTCAGTCCAGGTAGCTTCAGCATCGGTCGAGATTTCAACCTTCGAGCCAAAGCCAACACGAGCCGTGGTTGCGGTCATGGTAGTTCTCCTGATTTTAAGAGGGGTTAGACCGTCGAACCGGCCTGAATATCAAAGTCCAGTTGGCAGGTGTGATAGAGCACCGTGCCGGGTTTCTCGCTGGCCTGCCGTTCGCTGCGCAGAAAGATGGCTTGGAAATGCGTGGTGCCTTGCGTCCCGGAATAGCCCGAGAGCCGCGCTACTATGGCGTCCCGCACAGCCCACATACTCGACACTGTGAGAGCGCGAATATTCATCTGCACTACTGCGCTGCCCAGCCGGTCGCTGCCCTGCATGTGATACCCGGGCGCGCCGGTGATCAGGTACAGCGCAACGCAAGGGTCCGAAGTATCCTGCGGAACGTGGTTCCAAAAGATGCGCGTCGACACCAACGCCGTGAGTGGCGCATAGCCCGTAAGCAGGGTTCGAAGAGCCGCTTCCATCAGCGTACCTGCCCCCATGTCCGTCCAGAGCTAACCGAGTGTATGGTCGTGCATCCGACCCCAAACAGTTCCGCGACTGCTCGCTGCGTGTGCCCCGCGGCGAGCATTGCCCGAATGGCCGGAATTTGTTCTTCGGTTAGCTTCGAAATGCGCACCTTGGAACCGGTCGGGATGAGGCCGTTCCGCCGCCGGTCAGCATGGTTCTCAAGGCCGGTTGCCCAATACAGGTTGGCCTCTGTGTTCTCGTCCTTGTTGTCGTCGCGATGCGCCGCCTGATGAGACGGCGTGGGCTTCTCACCGTGGAACGTGCGGCAGACGAGAGTGTGGACGTATGTCGTCTGCATTTTGCCGTTACGGCACAGGTTCAGGTAGTGATAGCCCTTCGCGTTTCGGGCGGTCGCGAGGATGTGACCTACCTTGGCCTTTCCCGCGCCCGGCGCCGTGCGCTTAACGCGGCCATGGCTGGACACCGCATAGATGCCCTCAAAGTTCGGACACGGCTTCCAAACTTCGGCAGTCGTGCATATAGGATGAGCAGCCATCTTGACCTCCACAAAGGTTGGGCTGGTTAGGGCCGACGCGGTGTTTCCAGCACCAAATCGGCCCGCTTTACTTTATAGAACACAGCAAGAACATCAAGCGTTCGCGGCCTTAGCCGCGCGCCTTTTCGCAAGTCTTGTGGCGGTCTTCTCAATCTCTGAACCCAGGTCCTTCGCGACCCTGTCGATGGTCCCCTGTGCTTCCGCCTGGAAGGCAGGCCGCATAAAAGGCTGCGGCCCATGGTTCACATTGCCAAATTCCTGCTGCACGCCAGCAACGTCATTGGTGCCCATGTAGACCGTGACGAAGGCCTTGCCCTCGTCCTTTTTGGCCATCTTCTTCTGCCGTGCATTCAGCTTCGTTCCGACAGATATTGAATTCTTCAGGTCCTTGCCGCCGGTAGATGGATCATCCGGAGCCAGGCCTCGCGCGGTCTCTGCCATGGGCTGCAAAGCCTTGATGCCGGTGCGCCGCAGGACTGCCTTGGCCGTGGCCTTTGACATCTCCCCCAGCGCTGCATCGAGCTCGCGCAGGCCTTCAATTTTGAACGAGGCGCGCATCAGTCAGCCCTTGCCGCGGCTGTGATTTCGAAACCTTCGTTGAAGCCAATCGGCTTGACGCCCCAAATGTCGAAAACCTTGCCGCCAAACTGAAGTCGGTCCATTGGGTTCACCGAGGCAACGGCGCTCGAATGCAGGATGCGAAACCGGGTCGTGATCTCGGCCGAAACCTCGGCAGCCTTCACCCGCTCGCCATCGCTGATCGGCATCATTTCCGCCCAAACCGTGGCCAGTGTCGACCAGGTCAAGATCGGCTCACCTGAGGCGGGATCTGTGACAGATGTGGCGCGCTGAATAGTGATGCGCCGGTTGCGCTCCCCGGCCAGCATCAGACACCAACCCTGCGATATGGAGCCACCAGCATGTCAACGGCCATTGGCGTTTCGGACATTGATGCCCCGGCCGCCTCACGGTTCGCAAACCAGTGCCCGACCAGCAGCAGGATTGCCACTTTCAGCGCATCCGGCACCGCAGTTGCATCGCCGTATCCGGCCACAAACTCGACAAGGATGCCATTCGACTGGGCAAGGTCGCCGGGGTACGAATAGCCATCATCGAACCGGACATAGCTGCCCAGGGCGTCCTGTTTCAGGGCGTAGTCGTCACTCGAAACCGTCGATAGCGTTCCGGCAGATGAGCGCACCTTGACCGATGCAATACTTGCCGCAGGGAGCGGCAGGCGAAGAGTCCGGCCGGAAAAAGCATCAAAGTCCTGACGCCATGTCTGGGAGACCATGCAGCGGCCAAGGATGCCGGAATAGCCGTCCAGGTGCGCAGTCGCAGCCTTCACCAACGAAGTGATAAGCCCATCCTCATCGGTATGATCAACGCGCAGATGTGCCTTTGCCTCGGATTCAGAGACGGGCGTTGCGGCCGGTGGAGTGACGAGGACGGGCGCGTGCATGTTTATTCTGCGCCTTCGAGAGAAAGATCGATGGCGGCGCGGATATCTGCCTTCTTGGTGGCATCTCCAATATCAATGCCGTTTTCGGCGGCAAACGCCTTCAATTGGCTGGTAGTCATGCCATCGAGAGCGCTTTCACCGTCTTGAGCCACGTCCGGGTCATCCAGTTCGGGAACGGCCCATTTTTCGCGAATGGCCACCGCGGCGAGATCGCCGGAAATGACTTCGTTGACTTTGATGGTACGGGACAGGGCTTCCCCATCAGGGCGGCCTGCAAATTCCTGGGTTACTTTGGCCTTCATGGCACAATTCTCCAATTGCGAAAGCCGGGCGCAACTAGGCGCCCGGCGGTTCAATCGTCAGGTCGTCAGACCGGGGGGTTGATAGTGGGAGATGACCAGGGGTGGCCGTTCAGCCAGATGCCCGCCATGTAGATATTGCCGGCAGCATTGTTCGCAGGGGTGATGGTCACCCGCTGGTAGCGCTTGCCGCCTGTGTACCCGATCTTGCGAACTTCGTTGTCGTCATCGAACTGGAAGCTGGCCAGCGCCTCGGTGCCCAGGAGATCCTTGTCGGCAACCGCACCATAAGTGATGTTGTCGTCGGAATCTTCGAACAGCGTGGTAAAGGTCGCATCTGCGTCAGTGTTGGCGCCGATCAGGATCAGAAATTCGACGGCCTCGAAGCCCTTTCGGTCATTGACCTGGGAAACGTAGGCAGTGTTGTCAGTGCCAGCCACGACCGGCGACAGTCCACGCGCAACGTGGATATTGTTGTGAAGGTCCCGCATGGGACTTCTCCTTTCAAGGGGAATATTGGTGGGTGGAAGTGGGCGGCGCGAACCGCCCACTGCTCACGTCATCAGCTCGAGGCGCACTTCAGCAGCTTGATGGCCGCAAAGTCCTGCACGCCGCCACCCACGCGCTTCGTGGTGTAGAACAGCACGTAGGGTTTGGAGCTGAACGGGTCGCGCAGGACGCGGATGCCCTGACGGTCGACGATCAGATAGCCGCGCTGGAAGTCACCGAAGGCCACCGGGAAGGCATTCGAGCCGACATCAGACATGTTGTCGTCGTCGGTGATCGGATAGCCCAGTAGGGTCGCCGGCTGGCCGGCCTGGATGCCGGGCTGCCAGAGATAGTTATCCTGGTCGTCCTTCATCTTGCGGACGCTGCCCTGAACCTTGCGGTTCATCAGCCAGCGAGCATTCTGCCGATAGCCCTGCTTGATGGCCATGGTCAGATCGATGAGAGCGTCGGCCGGATCTTCCGTTGCGAAATCGGCAGCAGCGCCGGTCGCGACATAGCCGAGCTTGCCCCAGGAATAGGAGGCGTTGGCGACGGTGTCATAGTCCAGAAGGCCGCGCGGGCGATTAATGCCCGAGCCGCTGATGAAGGCAGCGCCTTCTTCTTCCGCGAACTCGATGGCGACTTCGTCCGCCAGCCACTGGGCAATGTCCACACTGGCATCGTCAAGCAGCGTCTGCGTCGCCGCCGGCATCGCATAGAGTTCCATTGCGGGGAACTCGAGCGCGGCCACCGTCGAAGTGTTGGTCTCGGTGCGGCTTTCCTTTTCGCCAACCCAGCCACTGGTCGAGCCACCCTGATTGACCAGCTTCTTGTAGGTGCCGGCCGAGATAGAAATCACGCGGGCGATCTGGCGCATGGCCGAGACGGTGCCCAGAACGCGGTCGATCGTGGCCTCGGTCTGCTTGGGGGTGACATAGCCGCCATCCGGGTCGGAGCCGGTGGATGCAGCAGCCTTGACTTCAAGCTCGCGAAGCCCGTTTTCGACGCCCTTGCGGAAGAAGCGATCGAACGCCTTGGCATGTTCCCGCTGGTCGGCGGTTTCAGCGTCGTTTCCAGAGCCGCCGATCTTGGAAGCGGCCACCAGCGCGTTGATCTGGTCAAGCGCTTCCTGCATCTTGCCGATATCGGCGTTGATGCGGTCCACCTTCTCGGACTGGACGACGTCGCCCATGCCCTTCTTGAGGTCAGCGATTTCCTTACTGTGCTCGGCGCGCATCGCCTCGACAGCGGCCTTGAGGTCGTTGAAAACCTTGGTCGCATCGGACGCATCAGCGCGCACGGCAACCAGGCCCCGCACGCGGTGCGGGTTCATCAATGCATGGTGCATTGGTAGTCTCCTAGTTTTTGAGGGTTTCGATGAGCTGCTGAACAGCAGCTAGGTCGACGCCTGCATCACGCGCGGCGATGGTCCGGCTTGCATCACGCGGGGCCGGGGAAACGAGTTCGGAGAGCATCTCTGCCCTCACGCTGCGGCTGAAACCTGCCTTGGCAAGTGCAGCCTCAGTTTGGCGGCGAGCCATAAGCCCGCGATCTGTGGAATTCTGCGCATCGGCACCGGCATCGGCGCCAAGAGTTTCGTCGACGGCATCGGCAAAGCCCTGCTCGACTGCCTCGGTCGGCCCCATGAAGGTTTCGGCGTCCATCAGCTTCTGAATGTCTTTGCGGTCGCGGCCGGTACGGGCTTCATAGATATCGGCAATGGCGCCGTCGAAGCCTTCAAACAGCGTCGACGCTTCGGCCATGTCGTGCCGGTTCCCCACCACCACGCCCCAGGCATTGTGCACCATCATGAAGGTGCCGAGCCCCATGCGGATATCGTCGCCGGCCATGGCGATGATTGAAGCAGCAGACGCGGCCCAGCCCAGCACCTCGATAGTGACCTTGGCCTTGTGCGCCCGGAGCATGTTGTAGATGGCAATGCCTTCGAACATGTCGCCGCCGGGAGAATTGATCTGCACCTTGACCGGGTTGGTGCCGATCGAGCGCAGCGCGGCAGACATGCGCTTGGCGGTGAATCCGCCGCCGGTCCAAGGGTCCTCACCAATCACATCGAAAACCGTGATCGTCGACGGATCTTCGGACGCTGCGTTGACAGGCTGGTCGGCCCACTTCGCCAGAACGTCGGAGGGCGCGTCCCACTGGAAATTCTGCGGGCGCGCAAAGGTTTTTGCCTCAGGCAGGCTGCGAAGGCTCATTGCCGGGCTCCTGTGATTGTGGGTCTTTTCCGCCTGCAGTGTTCGGCGGGTCGTAGTAGATGCCGCCTCCGCCATCTTCCCGGGGGTTCTCGTCCTCAAGCTCCAGAACCTTGTCTGGGTTGTAGACGCCCCACTGCAGCATTTTGACGTAGTGGTCGGTGCGGGTCTTGAGATCGCCGCGCACTAGCGCGTTGCGGTTGAACTTGGCGTAGAGGTTGCTACCGTCTGCCGTGAGGTCGACCGTGATGGCCTCCTCCCACATTGTCAGATGGTCTTCGAGAGTGAAGGCAACAAAGCCTTGGGTTTGCTGCTCAATGCCGCTGCCCCAGCTTGTCGACTTCTCGGTATCGCCGGCCATATGCGGAGGCAGACCGTAGAACATGAAGATATCGGTCCGTGAGAACTTGCGGCTCTCGATCCATTGCGCGTCCTGGGCGTTCAGGCTGAGATTGTCCACCTTCATGCCCTCTTCGAGGATGAGCGCCTTGCCCTCGCTATCGCCGCCGGAGCGGTACTCATCGAGGCTGGACTTGAGGAAGTCTTTGCCATCGATGCCCAATTTGCCAGGATGCGAGAGCACCATGCTGGCTCGGGCGCCATTCTTGAACATCGTGCCGCCTGCATGTTCCATCGAGAGCGAAAGCCCGATGGTTTCCCGCGCATAGGTGATTGGCGAGACACCGTGCACGCCGTCGAGCGTCAAGCCGACAAGGTGGAACACCTCGCTCTGCTTGAGGACAACACGCCGGCCGTTCGGGTGCTGGTAGGCATATTCCAGCGACAAATCGTCAAGCTGCTTGCACTCGACGCGGTCCGGATGCATCGGGATTAGCGCCATCACCTCGCCACTGCGAAGGCCAATCCCGCGCACGATGAGCGCGTAGGCATTGCCGCGCAGCAGAACATGGGCCTGCATCTGGCGCCGAAACTGGGCGGGCTTCTGCCAGCCATTTGGCTTGCGGCGCAGCACCTTGTTCAACCAAACGTCCGAGGCCTCTTCACGGGTCTTGTCGTCAACCCTACGCATCACATGCAGCGGCAAGGTCGCAACAGCGCCAGAGATGATCCGAACACAAGCATAGACCGCTGCAACGCGCATTGCCGTCGCCGGTGTCACCGATGCGCCGGAGGAAGTCGCACCCTCACCATCGCGGAGGTATTCATCAAGCTGCTGCGAATTGGTGATCAGCACGCCGCCGCCTACAGACTGGACAGCCGCGCGCGGTTCAATGCGATGCCCCACCTCTCCGGCGGGACGCGATAGCCATTTCGACCAAAAAGCCATTGCAAGTCCCTACAAAACGAGCGCGCCGCGCGTGGTGTAAACTGACGGCCCATTGGCCTCAGGATTCCGGCTCATCAGCATCACCGCGTTGAACGCCGCTATCAGCGGGTCAATCTTGGCCTTGCCTGCGATTTGCTTGGTGATCAGCACCGCATTGCCGCGCTGTTCTGTCTTGGCGTTCCCAACGACCCACGGCATCAGATCGCCGCCGCAGTGCCAGAGGGTGCCGTCTTTCAGCTTGCGCTCCATCCCCCAGACCGCGCCGGTGAGGCGAAAGCCCTGCGCAATGCCGATAACCTGCTTGCCTTCGATGCCCCGAGAGGCCAGTTCGTCCACAATCGCAGCAACCCCCATGGGGTCGAGCCCGACCGCGTTCTCTTCCGGCAGCAGCCCGGCATCCTTGATTTGCTCCACCAGGTCAGCGACTTCGCGCACGTCCTGAGTTGGGTCTTCGCAAAGGGTCAGTTCCCCGCTTTGCATGAAATCGCGCAGCTTCGGGGCAATATCCTTGCGGCGCTCCATCACGTCAGGATGGCACCAAGCGTGCCCCCAGAGCAGCCAATCCCGGGTTGTCTTGTCCCGGCCAATGACGGCAACGCCTTCCAGATCGTCCAGCCCGCCGCCGTCAATTCCAACGTTTGCCACTTCGCACCGCTCAATCAGCCGGTGCAGAGCCTGCCAGTGCCCAAGGCCCGAAAGTTCCGGGTCCGTGGCGCTGGTCCAATACCGTGCCCCTGCCCATGCGTTGTTGCGGAGCGAAATCCCGATCTCAACATTGAGGTGCTTGGCCACAAACGTGACAATCGCCGCCTCGTCGCCCTCGATTTTCTTGAGCTGACTTTCAATCCAGCCCCGGCTCACCGACCGCCCGAGGTTGGGGTTGGTGATGTAAAACTTGTCAGGGTCTAGGTATTCTTCCCGCTCGATCATGCCCTGCGGCCATTCGTACAGGACCCCGAGGCTTTCTTTGTCTTCAATCTCGCCATCCCGAACGTTCCGGAAATAGTCGAGCTTGGCCTTGAACACCCCGGCAGGCGCGCTATCGCTTTGCGTCGACAGCCAGATGATGAAACCTTCCGGTCTCGACACCAGACCGCCGGTCGCCTCGCGCAGCATGGCGTCCGCATTCGGGCGACTGCCAAACACCCAAAGCTCATCGACCAGGACACGCCCGGCCTTCTTGCCTGAAACCGTGTCAGTGTCGGCCGCCACCACTTTCAGCGCCGCCCGAGTGGTCCGGTGCGTGATGGTGCGCAGATGGTCCTGCACATGCAGGATTTGCGAGAGTTCCGGATCGGCCCGCACCATTGCAGCGGCTGGGCTGTAGCTGTTCTTGGCGACCTCGATGGTCGGAGCCAGGATCAGAAGCTCCTCTTCCTTGCGCCAGTTGATGATCAGCGCCGTGAGCATGATCCCGGCCGCGATTGTCGACTTCGAATTCTTCTTCGATATCAAAAGCAGGAATTCGCGAATCCGCTGCTGACCAGTTTCAGCGTCATAGGCTCCGAAGATGGCCGCGACGAAATCGAACACCCACTGTTCGCATGCCTCGCCAAAGGTTGGTGACCCCGGCGCGTCGACAATGCGCAAATGCTTGAAGATGGCCAGCGCCTGCTCTGCCTCATCGGGATAGAGCGGAGCGAACGGGATCAGGCTTTCACGAGCCACGATCCGCCGCTCCCAATCGCGGCACTCTGTTGTCCAGTTCATCAGGTATTGTCAGCCACCAGGCGCGGGGGCTGGCGAACGCCGAACTTGCCGCCCTTGACCGCATCTTCTGCCGCTTCTTGTTGCTGCGCCTTCTTGCCAGCTGGCGCCGAAACCTCAGCCAACGTCTTCATGGACATCGTGATATCCTTCAGCGTTTTGGCCCGCTCCGAGGTCGAAAGCGATTTCAGCAACGCCTGCCGGCGGCGCGGGTCGCTTTCTTCTGTTTCGATCATGTGCTCGAGCTCACCAATGTGAGCCGTTTGAGTATCGAGCTCATCGAGCAGCCGGGCTGCGATACCCCGCGCACGATCCGGCAGTTCCTCTGGCTTCGCGCTCGAAGGTGGTGGCGGCAGTATCTCGCCGCTGATCGCCTGCTTTCGGTCAACGTGCGGCGGTTGCTGCACCCGGGTCCACCCATCAGCTTTTGCCTTCTTGTGGATGGCCGTATCCGACAGCCCGTACCATTTTGCGATCTCGCGGATGCTCATCACACCAGCACGATAGTCTCGCTCAATGGATTTCCAGTCTATCGCCTTGGTTTTCTTACGCATTTACCAGCTTGGTTTGCGGCCCGGTTTGCACCTGCAAACTGCCAAGGGGTGAAAAAATCTCTGCGTGAGAGGGAGCGTCGGTCGCTACAAGACTAGTCTGGTAGAGATTTACCTACCCCCCGGGGGCGCTATGACGGTGTCGCCACGCCTGCGGTCGTATTCGAGCCACCAGCGTACTATGCCGTCCGTATTGTCCTTGTAGGGCCGCCCTGGGTCTGCCTTGACCCGCTCCACGCACATGCGCTCTGGCGTTTCGATGACGACGATCTCAATGGGCTTGAGCTTTCTCTCCCACCATGCGCGCCACTTAGCCTTGGGCTCACCCACGATCAGCCACGCCGCTTTGTGCTTGGATGGGCGCGAGAGGCTGCCGATGATGTCGTTGCGGCGATAGATGGCCGCATTGAGGTAGCGCTCCCGATCCCAGCCATGGGATTCCGTGCCAGCCATGCCCGAGGCAATCATGTCTATGTCTATGATCAGGTCCGATGGTCCTGCCCGATCACGGATGTATGTGGACTTGCCCGAGGCAGGCGGCCCGCACACGATGGTGAGGGGAATGACTGAAGGCTGAAACCAGTCCGGGTGAGGTGATGCGTGCCCGCCCATTTCGATGGCGTGCTTAACGGTGTCGTGCCACTCGCGGCTTACAGCCTGCAGGTTGTTGATATCCCAGAATAGGCCCGGATCGCCCCTGTGAGGCACCTTGTGGTCAACCACCGGGCTGTTTGGCGCCGGATACTTGCCGGAGAGCAACACGCCTGTTTGCTGGCAGGTGAAGAGATCGCGCACCAGCACTTGGTGGCGAAGCCTGAACCACTGCTTTGTCTTGTACCAGGCGCGCCATTCGACGTTTGCGGAACGGGTCTGCTCATACACGCGCCGGCGCTGCTCTAGCGTTTCGACATGAACCTTTGGCGCAAGCGACCCTACCGCGGGCTTGAGGTTGGAGAGCTTACCCATGTGAGTACGCAGGTCAGTCGGACGGTAGGCCATCAAGCATGTTGCGCACCATGGCTTCGGCCTGAGTGTGGGTCAGCAGGTTGGTGCCAATAGGCTCGTGCTTGCCGCCTTCTGGCGTGCCGTTGTTGTAGGCCCTATCGAATTTGACGCCTCCATCCGGGCAGAAGTCCGCAGGCAGTTTCCAACGAAGGAACTGATCAACCATGTGCCTGATCTGGGCTTCAGTCATTTGCGCCATCCAACAAAAAACCCGCCGCGATTGCTCGGGCGGGCTGAACTCAGACGGAAGTCTGAACATGGAATAAATCCCTTATGCAGCGATTTGGGCAGGCGTGTCAACAACCCTCGCTTTTCGCTTCACGGCCAACCCAAAGTGATGCACAAGCGCGTTCAATGCCAGCCGCGCGTCGCCTACCATGTGCCAGTGCTGTTCATCGCGGCACACCAGATAGTCGAGCGCCGCATAAAGGTTCGCGCCGCGATTTTCGTGCAGGTTCTGCTCATTGCGCACCGCCTGGATGGCCGCATCGTATTTGGCCACGGCTCGGGCGCACCAGCGGGCATAGTCGCCATCATCAGAAACCCCATGCGAGAACCCTGAGACGGTTGATGCATCCGGAGACCTGACTGCCCGCTTGTAGTCGTCATAGAGCACGAGGAACGCGCTGGCAGCGTCGTATTGCGCGTTACTGATCAGGGCCTTCTTATCCATCAGGTTCAAGCGCCCGATGAACGTTCCGGCCTTCTGGTCACGAGCGTCCTTTTCAGAAAGCCCGTACATCTTCATGCGCAGCAGGATCGGCTCGATGTTGGCCGGCAATGCTCCTGCCCTCGATACCCGACCCGACTTTGTGCGCTTTGCCGCGATCTTGCGCGGGCGTCCAACCTTAGCCATCACTTCTGCCCCTTTTCCTTCTCCGCCGCCGTACAGGCTGGCTTGCCGTCAATCATCCCGCATCGCCAAATGCGGCCCTTGGTAGTGTCTGCCCCGAACGATCCCCACCGGCCGCAAAGGCAATAGTGCTCTCGCTGGTCAAACACGTTCCGCCTCGGATCCGATGCGCTCTGCCAGGTTCATCAGCACTTTCGCCCGCCGCTGGCGTTCTTCTTTGGTCAAGATCACATCGGGCTGCGGCTGGTGCGAAATCGCAGGGCGCTTGGCCATTTCCGCCCGCATGGTGATCAAGCTGTCTTCGTACCGAACGGCCTTTGCCAGTTCCGCCGTTGACGGGATGAAGCGCCCTGCGTGGTGGTCGAATTCGCCTCGGATCAGCTTGCGCACCGCCTCGGTCAGACCCGGCAGCGTGCAGCCCTCAATGGCGATCAGATAGGCCTTTGCGGTAACCGGGCTCGTCTTGTCGCTCGAGGCGGGGAATGCCTGGAACAACATCGATAATTGCTCCATCGCCTGCACTGTTTCCTGCCTGTCCATTTCGCTCACCCCTGACCATTGCCTCGAAAATGTTCTCGCCCTTCATTGCGCCGGATGGGGGCGGCGAATGCCCACGCGCCTCGACATTGCGCCGCTGGGCAGCGGATTCGCGGATGGCCTCGGTGAAGTAATCCCAAGTCCGAGCCGGGCGCTTGGACCGGAGCGCAACGGCCCGGATCGTCGGCAGAATGTCGAGCTCGAGGTCATGGCCGGATTGCAGCAATCCAAGGATCGGCGCAAAGACCATCAGGCCGGGGCTTGGGTCGCGTTCCAGCCCTGCGGCTTGTCGCAATCGGCTTTCGAGAACGTTGAAATCGACTTTCCCGGCAGCATCGACCAGATGCTGAGCTTGCGAAGCATCTGTTTGGTTATTGGTTCTAGGTAACGCGCCCGTATCACTGCTTGTGCTATGCATTTGCACTGCACTTGCAGGTTGCTTGCTCTTGCCGTGCCTGCCGTTTGCGGCGCTTCTGCGCTTTTCGATGATATCGTCGGCCTTCGCCATCTCGGCATCGATGCGCTTATGTCGCCAGCCATCGTCAAAGAAGGCGGCAAGAACATCCCGGCTTTCGGCCCACTGGCTGGCATCAAGGCGGGAATAGCGCTGAATCATCCGCTCATCACTGGGCAGCCCACCGTCTTTCCAATAGCGCATGATCAACAGCAGGTATGCACCATGCTCTGCGGCCGTAAGGTGGCCGGTGTCAGCCATATAATCGTCAATGGACAGCGGCATCCATGCTCGGTTGCTCATTGGAGGCCAGCCCGCGTCTTGGCCGCGCCAGCCTGCATGCGGCGCCAGTTCTCGAACCTCCGCGCTTCCTCGCTCATCGATCTGTGAGAGGTGATCGGTCGGCCCTGATAGGCAACGGGATGCGCAATCGCTACGCTGGGCAGCTTCTTGGCCTTGTAGCCATAGTTAACCCATTCCAGCAGCGGGGCGACATCGCAGCCGATTTCAGCCGCGATCTCCTCCCAGGATAGCTTGGCGGCAACGCGCTTCTGCACCAGCCGCCATAGCTCGTGATCATCGGGGGAAAATATGACAGCGCCACGCCATTGCATGCTCATTCTGGCCTCACACAAACCGGGTACATGGAATCCAACCAGCGTTCGCCGGGGGCGGAAACAGCGAAATCGAGGCAGCAGGAGTTCAACTCCTGTTTCGCGCATTTTCTCATTTCACCCCTCCGAGCTCACGCCTGCTGGCAACCTCTGCCCTAAGTTGTTCGGTCTTGGCATTGCGCAGATCTTCAAGATCCCTGCTGGCTTTGGACTGGCCACGAGGGACGATGTAGACAATCGTACGAGGGCGGCGCTTGAACACGCTGAGAATGGAGGAGATCATGCTGCGGCCCTTTCCTCGACTGGCCCACCCCACTGCGCAGCCATGGCCGCTGCAATGCCGGGGAAGAAGCGAGAGCGTTCGTGTCCGCGATTGGCGCCGGGCGGCATGCGCCAGACCCGGTTCCAAGCCTTCCATTCGTCAGAACCCTTGACCGGCTCCGGCAACAGGTTGGTGGCGACCAGCGGGGCGAGTCCGCGCAGGTAAAGGCCCGTGGATTTGTATTCGGGGTGGCCGAACCAGTGGGGTTGAACGAATTGCGGCCGCGGCACGTCTGACGGCAAGCGGCGGCGGGCGATATCGTGCATTTCCGGGTTCTCGATAGCCACCCGCTCAATCGGCGCATTCCAGCAGGACAGAAACAGATCCAGCCCGTCGAAAAACTCCGCCTTCATGCTGTCCCAGGACCTGCCGACTGGTAGTTGCTTTGGCGGCGTCATGTCACCAGCGCCGGAAAGCCAGCGGCGGCCGGAGCGGCAAAGGCGAGTGCATGGCGGATGGGCGACCATCAGCAAATCCCAGCCGTCGCCAAGGATATTCCGCACGTCGCCTACAATATGCCGGTTCGAGCGGTCTTCGGCAGGCAGCAGGTCACAGGACCATGCGTCATGACCAAGCGCAGCGAAGGCGCGGCGCACGGTGCCAGAGAATTCGCAGGCGATCAGCACCCGCAGTGGAGCCGAGCTTTCCATCGCTCAAGCCTCACGCCGTGGCGAGGTTTCGCCAATGCCGCTGTTGATGAGGGCGAAGGCCGCATCAATGTCAGCGATCTGGCCATTGATGCCATCCTTGGCAGATTCAAACTGTCGGGTAAGAAGCGCGAGGCGATCAACAAAGACAGCCCGTTCCGCAACCAGGGTGTTGGCCTTTACGACAAGATCATCGCGCATGGCATCGGTGCGGCTGATCATGGGCGCTTGCTGTTTTGCTGCCTCGATAACGACGCGCTCCATTTCAGCAAGATCAGGCGCCGGCGCTTCTCCTGAGGCGGGATTGTTCGATGCAACGCGGAGCTTGGTAGCGGTCTTTGCGGTCATGTCAGTGTCCCTCGGTTTCGGTTTCAGGCAAGCAATGTGGCGAACATCACGGCCAGCTTGACCAGCAGTGCGATCGTTCCAACGCAGGCGACGGCGAAGATAAAAAGGGCGATGTGCCCGAAGATGCGGCGGCTCATGTCAGCGATCCTCGCGGGTCGAGCGCCGCTCTTTTCGCCGCAACTTTTTCAGCCAGAGCAGCAGCTTCAGTGACCAAGTCCTCAAGATAATCATCGCCGGTCACCGCCCTTTCGACCGCAAGTTCATGCTCAAGCGCAGCGATTTCCCGCGCGCAGTAGTCGAGGTATGCGGCCCGCAGGCGCGCGAATTTCACTGTGTCGAGTGTCTTGGCCTTGCCCTTGAAAAGGTGGGTCAGGTGCCAGAATCCCAGCTTGTAACGGCGGGCGATCTGCTGAAGCGCCGCCTCGGCATTGCCCGCCTTGGGCTTCTCGCGCTCAACCATGCGCTGCACATAAAGGGTTGCTGTCTCAGCGCTCATTGGGGGCACCGGATTATCTGAATTGGGTAACGCCATACTTTTCGGTCCAGTCCATGTTGATCGGACTGGAGACCCTCAAACGAAAGGCGACGGGAAACATGGAGAGCATCGGAGACGTGTTGGATGGCCTGATGCTCAAGGTTGAAACGAAAGTTGCGCGAAGGGCGGGCGCTCGAAACGCCAGCCCGCGCGGCTTTGAAAATGGCCAAAAAGGGCCGGGGGTTGGTATCCCGGCAAGTAGACAGGGAGGTGACCCCACCCGCTCGAAAGCGCGTGTCCCGCCCACCCTCACGCTGGTGAGCAGAAACAGACGCACAGCACCCGCCACGAGGCATTGCCCCGCCTCGGCTGTGCGCCTGTTCCTGGTCACCGTGAACGGCGTGCGCATCGGCGCTCGCGTGTCCAATCGGGTTTCTGCTGGCAAGTTCCGGCGTTGACATCATCACACCGGCTCCACGAACAGTTCGAAGGCCTTGAAGATGTCAGCTTTGCGCTTGGGCTCGATGCGGGCCAGCGTGGCCGCGATCAGGCGCTTCTGCTGTTCATTGAGAAGACGCCCGTCGACGTTCAGCTTGATCACGTCAATCAACGGGTCCTGCCCGTCATATTGAACAACGGGATAGGCCACCGGCGAACCATCAAGTTCGCGCATGTCTCGGGCGGACATATAGCGCGCCCAGCCATCAATGATGACCCGGCCCATTTTCACGATGGGTTGGGCCCTGCCCTTTTCCAGATCATCGGCAATGACAGCCGTGTCCTGCCCCATGATCCCGAAGGCCATGGAATAGGGGCTGCGCTCGACACCTTCGGGCGGGCTGGATTCCCAAGTCACAACACCGGGCGCGGCATAGCGCGGAGCGGAAGGAGCCGGAGCCCCTTCCGTCTTATCCGCCGCGACACCCGGGCTGGGTTTGGTTGCAGGGGCGGGACTTGCACCCGCGACCTCCTGGTTATGAGCCAGGCGAGCTGCTTCTGCTCCACCGCTGCGCAACGGCTGATTTCCCTCAGCCGTGGGTTCGATTGCCGTTTCCGGCTGATTGGTTGCGTCGGTACCGGCCCCGACGCTAGCCCTACTTGCAACCCCATCCGGGACCGCATCATCGGCGGGATCACCGGCACTGCCATCGGTTGCGTTCGCTTGGGATTCCTGAATTTGGGGGACCTGACCGGCTCCGAGGGAGGAGGATACGTCACCGGTCAGGTCGTTCGCAGAGGAGGGCCGCTGCGAATTGGTGTTCGAATTCTTGGGAGTGGATTTGACAAGCGCCGCAGCCTCGACAATCGCCAGGTTCGGGTTGGCGCGCAAAGTCGCAACGACGCTGTTATCACGGTTGGAATTTTCCTCGCGCGCTGCGCGCCTGCGCGTTGCATTTATCGTGCCAACCTCCTCCGCACGCGGCCCGAGAATGCTGCCGACATAAAGATCGACAATCGCATTGTGCTCTTGCGCGTCCATATCGTCGGCCTTGGCGACCGTGCGGAACGCAGCGCGCAGCGCCTTGCCGTCGAACCCCTGCCCCTTCAATTCAGAGAACAGTTCCTTCAGGTCGTCGCTGATCGCCTGCTTCTCGCCCTCAAGTCGCTGCCAGCGCTCAAAGCCAGCGCGCAGAATGTCATCCGCAATGCTGTTCTTGCCTTCGGTCATGGCCTACACCCCCACAACCGCAATCGAGCGGGATTTGCCGGGGTGCAGCGTCACGACGCCAAGGGCTTCCAGCTTGTGCAGCCGGCGGCTGACAATGCTTTTGCTGGAGATGCCGAGAGCATCCGCAATGTCCTGATAGGACGGCACGGGTTCGCCAGCGAGCTCTTGCGCCTGCAGATACTCGACCAACGCCTTTTGCTGCCGGGTGAGCCGAACCTTCATTGGCCGGGACCGGAATTCAGTCAGCACCTGAGCAATGCCCTGCACCAGCTCATCATCGTCCAGCGAGATGACCTTGCCCTGATGATTGCTCACCAGCCATTCGGCCACCGCCTTGGCATCGGTTGGGATTGGGCTTGCGATCATCACGAGAGCCACCCCAGCGCATATGCCACCGCAAGAATAGCAGCCGGGATGACGACAACAGCGATGCGGCCGAAATGAGCTTTCAGCCACCGCTTGAATTCGTGCCAATGGCCGGGAAGATGATTGCGTTCACTCATGCTGCTGCCTCGTCGGCTTTCGCATCAAACCCCTGCTCATCGAGCCAGCCCATCACCCGCTGGTACGTGTTGACGTTGAACCCACCGCCCGCTCTCACCCGTTTGACGAACTTGTCGTCATTGAGCGCGGCCTTGCCGACGAAGCTGTCGGCCTTGCCTGTCGCGGCTTTGAAAGCGTCGATGCGCGCCAGGAGCGCGGCACGGATACTGTCTGCGGTGATCGGGTGTGTTTCCATCAGCCAACACTATCGGGCTTTTTCCCGCATTGGCAAGCACAAAATACGGGCTTTTTCCCGTTGGACGTGATTTTTCCTGAAATACACAATGGCGGCATGGAACAAGAGCCCAAAACTACGTTGCAGATTCGCCTGCAGGAGAAGCTGGACGAGCGCGGCGAGAAGCCCGCTCCGCTGGCGACACGCCTAGGGCTAGGGCCAAGCTTCATTCGCGACATCATCAGGGGCAAAACCAAGTCGCCTCGCGCCGAGTCCCTGGCAAAGCTTGCGGATGCCTTGGGCACCACGACTGGCTATTTGATGGGGACCGAACTGGCTTCGACGCTGGGGCCGGCAATCGCCCGATCCGGCACGGCCCTGCCATATGCTGGCACGGTGCAGGCCGGGGCGTTCCTCAATGTGGATGAATACTTCAACCAGGACCCCGAGGCTGTGCCTGAGTTCGTCCTGGCTGATCCCAAGTATCGCAAGGTGCGCCAGTATGCCTACCGGGCACGCGGCGATTCAATGAACCAAGTCAACATTCACGATGGCATGTGGGTGGTGGCCGCCGACGCTGCTGACTTCATTGATGTTTACGGAGACATCGAAACCCGCGATCTGGTCATAGTCGAACGCACCCGGTTTCAGGGCGCCGAGCGCGAGCTGACCGTCAAGCAGGTGCATTTCTTCAAAGACCGGTACGAGTTACGCCCCTGCTCCACCAATGCCGAGCACCAGGTGATTACCGTGCCGCACAACCATTCGGCCGAGGATGGCATCGAGGTCAAGATTATTGGGGTGGTGCTGACCGCCTATGCAAATTTGCGCACACGATAGCGCGTTAACCAGATTGTGATATGGAGGCAGAATGGCCCCTAAAGAGCCGATACTTGAACAGATGCGGCGGAACCCCCAGTCGGACTGGGGCATTTCGGACGTACAAAGGGTTTGCGATGAGTATGGGATTGATCTAATGAAGCCGTCGCGGGGGAGCCACTACAAGGCCGCTAGCCCGTTGATTTCAGCGCATCAGTGCATACCTCATAATCGCCCCATTAAGGCAATATATATCAAGGCTCTTGTTGCCATGATTGATGTGCATATAGATTTCGAAAAAGCTACGAAAGGAGCCGAATGATGGAATATCCAATCGTAATAAGTCGGCTTTCGGATGAAGACGGCGGCGGATATCTGGCGCATTTCCCCGACCTGATCGGATGCATGTCCGATGGGGAGACGCCAGAAGAGGCACTCAAGAACGCTCTGCTTGCGTTTGAGGAATGGATGGATGCCGCAAAAGAGCGAGGCATTGAACCCCCGCTTCCACATAGCGCATCAACACGATCCCAGCAGGAGCGCGAGCGCCTGTTGTCGGCCTTGAAAGAGGCCCGTGACCACCACGATCAGCTTGACGAACGCCTTGTCGAGATCGAACGGCGCATTATCGAGATTGAAGAAGAAATGGAACATGGCGAACGCTGGCGGCGGTTTGCGGCCATCACTGGACACGACCGAATAGGCGAGTCACCAACAACCCTGATCCTGCTGCGATAAAACAATCCAAGCCCGCCCTCACCGGCGGGCTTTTTACAATATGCGGGTGAGGTAACCCGGCGATAGGCCGCAATTGGGCGGCAGGAGTGAAAAGCATGGTTCCGAGATGAGTTTTAAGCTGCCGAGCATCACTCCCACCGATGAACAATACGCCTTGCTTGGGCGAGCCGTTGCAGATTGGGCGATCATCGACAACGATATCTGCATAGTGCTCGCCCGGTTGGCCCGCACCCCAGATTTTCCGGGCCTCGCATTGGTGGAGAAGCTAGGATTTAATTACCGGCTGGACGCCTGGCGGAACCTGCTGGAGATGCACGAAGAGCGATACAACTATCGGTTCTTTGACGTCGATGTGGTCAGGCGGGGCAAGGAACTGATCAGGTCGCTGACTCAGTCCAAAAAGCATCGTGACCGCGTCGCACATGCCATTTGGCTGCGCCTGGGCGATGGGGCTGTGTTCCCGGTCAAGCCTAGAGGCAGGCAAGCTGGGCCAGATCGCGGTGGCGATGAGAAGATGCTGACGAATGAGGATATGAAGGCGCTGGCTGACGCCACTACGCCTTTGATCGAAAGCTTAGAAGCTTATCTATCGTTGCTTGAGGAAGTTCCAGAAGTGCCTCGACCAGCACAATAGCAGCGCTGTCATCATCGCCGCGCTCAAACGGCTCGAGCATGCACTGGCTGGCCATGTCGGAGAACACCTCCTGATAGCGATCAAAGCCGTCGGCGCTCTTTGCGAACTCGACCGCCGCTGCCCTATTTGAAGTCATCTTCGCAACGCCCTCCCCCGCTCCGGCGGGGTTTTTCTTTGCCACCAGCCCATCGCTGGCAAGGTGAAGATAGCACGGCGATTCGGGCGGCACACATTTTATTTCGGGCTTTTTCCCGTTTTCCTGTTGCAATCGGGCTTTTTCCCGCTACAGTGTTCCCATCAGATCACCGAGGCAGTGCCTCTAGAGGAGATGGGAATGGTACGGAAAGTGGCGAAGGCCAAAGCAGCAGAGGCACAGCAGCCAACAACAAAGGTTGTTGCCTACAAGGGCTTTGACCGCAACCTGGCCTGCAATCCGAATGATAAGCCATTCCAGTTCGAGATCGGCGGCATCTACTCGGTCGAGGGTGAGATTCAGGCCTGCCACAATGGCTTCCACGCCTGCCCGAATCCGCTGGATGTTTTCAAGTATTACCCGCCGGAAAGCCGGTTTTGCGTGGTCGAGCTTTCGGGCGATATGGTTCACCATGATGGCGACAAGATCGCAGCTCGAACAATCTATATTGTCCGCGAGATTTCGCTTGAGGAGATGATCCTCGAAACCGTCCGTATGCGCATTGCTGCAACCACGCTTGAGAAAGGCGCCACCGCCAGCGGCTATCAGGGCGCGGCCACCGCCAGCGGCACTAAGGGCGCGGCCACCGCCAGCGGCTATCAGGGCGCGGCCACCGCCAGCGGCTATCAGGGCGCGGCCACCGCCAGCGGCTATCAGGGCGCGGCCACCGCCAGCGGCTATCAGGGCGCGGCCACCGCCAGCGGCTATCAGGGCGCGGCCACCGCCAG
>JAYRZB010000002.1:0-428949 GCA_041916675.1 Devosia sp.
GAACCGATGAAAAATGAACTGAAAACTGATCCATCCAATCCTCCTAAGAGGCTTCAGAATCCAATTCGCCAAAATCCGCAACCCATATGCGATTCCCCTGCCCCTTGCGGGGAGGGATGGGGTGGGGGTGGGCCACGCACATACCCCAAAACAAAACGCCCGGCTTCTCAGCCGGGCGCTCCACATTCAATCGCTCAGCGCTCACACGCTTTTGTCGATCCCGCCATCCGGGGCTGGTTCGCCGCCCTTGGGGCCGCCTTTGGCGACGCCGACCATGGCCGGGCGCAGGATGCGGTCGCCGATGGCAAAGCCGGTCTGCATCACCTGCACCACCGTGCCTTCGGGACGGCTGGGGTCGGGCACCTCGAACATGGCCTGGTGCTTGTGCGGATCGAACTTCTGGCCCTCGGCCTCGATCGGGGTCACGCCATGCTTGGCCAGAAGCCGCTGCATTTCGCGCTCGGTCATATCGATGCCATCGATCAGCGATTTGAGCGTGCCGTCGGCGGTTTCGCGCGCTTCGGCCGGCAGCACCATCAGGGCGCGCGACAGCGCATCGGTGGCGCTCAACATGTCGCGGGCAAACCCGGCAATGGCATAGGAGCGGGTGTCGGCCACTTCGCGCTCGGTGCGTTTGCGCAGGTTTTCCATTTCGGCAATGGTGCGCAGCAGCCGGTCCTTGAGCTCGGCATTCTCCCCCTGCAGCGCCTCAAGCGCGGCGGCGGCATCCACCGCCGCATCGGCTGTCCCGGCATCGGCCGCCAGGTCCGCTTCGGTTTCGTCATTGGGGTTGGGTTCGTTGCTCATCATGGCTATCCGCACTCAATGTTATGCTGGGTCATGCTGGCCGCGCCAGCGCTGTTGCCGCCCATATCGGCCAGAATGGGCAAGATTTCAACCCTGGCGCGGGCTTAGCCCTTGCGCGCCATCATGGCGGTGATCACCTGGGCGGTATAGTCCACCACCGGCACGATGCGGGCATAGTTGAGCCGGGTCGGCCCGATCACGCCAAGCACCCCAACCACCTTGTCATTGGCATCCTTATAGGGCGAGAGGATCACCGATGATCCCGAGAGCGAGAACAGTTTGTTCTCCGAGCCGATAAAGATGCGCACCCCCTGCGCCTTGTCGGCATCGCCTAAAAGCTCGATCAGCCCGCGCTTGCTTTCCAGTTCGTCGAACAGCTGCCGCACCCGGCTCAGGTCTTGGGACGCCATGGTGTCGTTGATCAGGTTGGCCCTGCCGCGCACGATCACCGTCGGCTCGCCCGCATTGGCCCCTTCCGAGAGCGTGGCCATGCCGGTTTCCACCAGCTTGCGGGTGAGGTCATCGAGCTCGCTCATCTGTTCGGCGCGCTGGTTCTGCAGCGCTGCGCGCGCTTCCTGCAGGGTGCGCCCCACCACCAGATGCGCCATGTAATTGCTGGCCTGGGCCAGCGCGCTGGCGGTCAGGCCGGGGGGCAGCGGCACCACGCGGTTTTCCACCTGCCCGTCCTGCCCCACCAGCACCGCCATGGCGGTCTGCGCATCGAGGCGGACAAATTCGATATGCTTGAGCACCATGTCGGCCTTGGCCGCAATCACCACGCCGGCCCCGTGGCTGAGGCCCGAAAGCATCTGGCTTGCTTCGGTCAACAGATCCTCGAGCTTGCCCTGGTGGGCATGGTCGGCCATCTGGCGGCTGATCTGGCTGCGCTCGCGCTCATCGACCGATCCGACCTCGAGCATGGCATCGACAAAAAACCGAAGGCCTTCCTGCGTCGGCGCGCGACCGGCCGAGGTATGGGGGGCCGCAATCAGCCCCAGGTCTTCAAGATCGGCCATGACATTGCGCACCGAGGCCGGCGACAGCCCGGTTTCGAGCAGGCGGCTCAGGTCGCGCGATCCCACCGGCACCCCGGTATCGAGATAGCGTTCCACCAGCTTGCGGAAAATGTCCTGGCTGCGGGCGTTCAGAACCGCAAGAAAGTCTTCCGGGGCTCGGCTCATGTTCTTAACCCTGATCTCTGATCGTAACCATTTAGGCAAAAACGCCTCTGGTTCCAACTCCGCCTTGCTTGTTCTTGCTTCCCCATAGGGTTAAGAGGCGGTTAACAGCAGTTCAAGCAGAGACGGTGATTTGCATGCGGCCTTCCGGACGGGCGCCCAGCCAGATGCGGAACGTGACCATCGAGCGCAATGTCGCGCCCAAGGCCGAAGGCTCATGCCTGATCGGGTTTGGTTCGACCCGTGTTCTGTGCACCGCCACGGTTGAAACCAGCCTGCCTTCCTGGCGCCGCGGCCAGGGCCTGGGCTGGGTCACCGCCGAATATGGCATGCTGCCGCGCGCCACCGGCACCCGCACCCGCCGCGAGGCCACCGCCGGCAAGCAGTCCGGCCGCACCCAGGAGATCCAGCGCCTGATCGGCCGCTCGCTGCGCGCCGTCGTTGACATGGCAGCGCTCGGCGAAGCCCAGATCACGCTCGATTGCGATGTCATCGAAGCCGATGGCGGCACCCGCACCGCCTCGATCACCGGCGCCTATGTGGCACTGAGCGAAGCCATTGCCTGGATGCAGGCGCGCGGGCTGGTCAAGACCAATCCCTTGCGTGATTCGGTGGCGGCGGTGTCCTGCGGCATCTATCGCGGCACCCCGGTGCTTGACCTCGATTATCTCGAAGACAGCGAGGCCGATACCGACGCCAACTTCGTCATGACCGGCTCTGGCCGGTTCGTCGAAATCCAGGGCACCGCCGAACAGGTGCCGTTCTCGCGCGCCGAACTCGACAGCCTGATGGCGCTGGCCGAGACCGGCATCGGCGAACTGACTGCGATGCAAAAGGCGGCGCTGAGCCCATGAAGGCCCTGGTCCGAGCCATTGCCGGCCTGATCGCGCGCCCGACCGGGGCCGCACCGGCCCCGCGCCGGTCTGCCTCGGGCGCCACACCCGATTGCCCGATCTGGCATGACATTACCCGGGCCCTGGCCAGCAAGCCGCGGGGCCGCAAATGAGCGCGACCCTCACGCTTCGCCCCGGCACCCGGTTCGTGCTGGCCTCGCACAACAAAGGCAAGCTCAGGGAGTTCGAGGAGCTGTTCGAAAGCTTTGATTTCGAGATCATTTCGGCCGCCGATCTCGACCTGCCCGAGCCCGATGAAACCGGCACCAGCTTTGCCGAGAACGCCCGCATCAAGGCCCATGCCGCTGCCAGAGCCTCGGGGCTTCTGGCGCTTTCCGATGATTCTGGGCTGTGCGTGGATGCCCTCAACGGCGATCCGGGGGTCTATACCGCCAACTGGGCCGGGCCCGGCCGGGATTTTTCCGTCGGCATGCGCCGGGTCGAGGATGCCCTGCAGGCAGCGGGCGCCAGCACCCCGGCGCAGCGCCGCGGCTCGTTCAATGCTACGCTCTGCCTGGCCCATCCCGATGGCCGCGACGCCCTGTTCGAAGGCGCAGTCACCGGCACGCTGGTCTGGCCGCCGCGCGGCGATATCGGCTTTGGCTTTGATCCGGTGTTCATGCCCGATGGTTTCGATATCACGTTTGGGCAGATGCCATCCGATGTGAAACACTCGTGGTCCCCGGGCCATGTGGGCCTGTCGCACCGCGCCAGGGCCTTTGCCAGACTGGTGGAGGACGCCATTGAGCACTGAACGTGGCAACGGTCTGTTCGGGGTCTATGTGCACTGGCCGTTCTGCGCCGCCAAATGCCCCTATTGCGATTTCAACTCCCACGTCCATCGCGGCGCCTTTGATGAGGATGCCTATGTGGACGCCTATCTGGCCGAAATCGCCCATACCGCCGAACTGGCCCCCGGGCGGCTGGTGCAGTCGGTCTTTTTCGGTGGCGGCACGCCCTCGCTGATGCGCCCGCAATCGGTGGGGCGGATTCTCGATGCCATCGGCAGGCATTGGGAGATCGACCCCAGGGTCGAGATCACGCTTGAGGCCAATCCCACCAGTGTCGAGGCCGAGCGCTTCCGCGGTTATCGCGCCGCCGGGGTCAACCGCGTCTCGCTCGGCGTGCAGTCGCTGCGCCCCGGCCCGCTGGCCGAACTGGGGCGCCTGCACTCAGTCGACGAAGCGGTGGCTGCGGTGCGGCTGGCCCAGTCGATCTTTGAGCGCTCAAGCTTTGATCTGATCTATGCCCGCCCCAAACAGACCCTCGATGACTGGCAGGACGAACTGACCGAGGCCATCTGGCTCTCCCAGGGGCACCTCTCGCTCTATCAGCTCACCATCGAAATGGGCACGCGCTATTATGACCTGTTCAATGCCGGCAAGCTCAAGATGCCCGACGAGGACCTGTCGGCCGATTTTTATGAGCTCACCCACGAACTGACCGCCTCGGCCGGGCTACCCGCCTACGAAATCTCCAACCATGCCCGTCCCGGCCAGGAAAGCCGTCACAACCTGCTCTACTGGCGCTATGGCGAATATGCCGGCATCGGCCCGGGCGCCCATGGCCGCCTGCTGCTCAACAACCAGCGCCATGCCACCGCCGCCGAAAAGCTGCCCTTCGAATGGCAGAAGCGCGTGCTGTCCGCCGGCCGGGGCTGGGTCACCGATGACATCCTGACCTGGGAAGAAGAAGGCGACGAACTGCTGGTCATGGGCCTCAGGCTGCGCGAGGGGATCAATCCCAATCGCTTTGCCGCGCTGGCCGGTCGGCGGATTTCCGATCGCCAGATCCGCGAGCTCAAGGCCATCGGCTTTGTCGAAACCCTGCCCAACGGCAATATCCGCGTCACCGACCGCGGCTGGCCGGTGCTCGATGCGGTGGTTGCCGATCTCGCGGCCTAAAGCTGGGGGCCGTCCACCACCACCGCCCCGCCCGGCACCAGCTTGCGCATCACCAGCGCAAAATCGCTCAGCCCGCCGGGTTTGAGGCGGAACACCCCGTCGCGGCCGTTAAAGCCGCCCGGCACGGTCAGCATCGCTTCGGGGTAGGGCGGGCTGGCCCGCGACAGGCTCGAGGCATTGGCGAGGATCGTCGCCGTATAGGCCAGCGTGATATAGGCGGGCGGCGTGCCCCCGAACCGGGCGGCATATTCGCCCGCCAGCACCCGGTATCCGGCATCGTCAAGCCCGGGATAGAGCGCCCCGGCAAGGAATGGGCTGTTGGCAATCGCCATGTCCTTGTCCCAGTCGCCCGAACCGAGAATGGTCAGGCTGCCCCGCCGCACTCCGGCCTCTGCGAGCAGGCTTGCCAGCATCGGGGCGCTGGCCCGGTCGGGGATAAAGAGCGTATCGACGGCCCCGGCCATGATTTCGGCCGCCACCCGGTCAATGGCGCTGCGCGCCTCGGCCTCGCCATTGAAGGCCTGGATGCTGGCCGGGCGCAGGTGCATTTGCCCCAGCACCTGCCGGAAGGCGGCTTCCTGCAAATCGCCCGCCGTGGTGGCCGGCACGATGGCGGCAAAGCCGCGCCGCCCCTGGGTCTGGGCATAGCCGATCGAGCGCCGCACTTCGGTATCGGGCAGCACGTTGAGCAGGTAGACCCCCGGCCCCGCCGCGCCGGGATTGTTGGAAAACCCGATCACGCTGATGCCGGCGCCCCGCGCCACCTGCCCCACCGCCCGCACCTGGTCGGCCCGCACCGGCCCCAGGATCAGTTGCGCACCATCGGCAATCGCCTGCACCGCCGCCTGCGTCGCCCCCGAGGGCGTCGGCCCGGTATCCTTGACCAGAAGCGTGATATTGTTGGCAATCTTGGGATTGGCCTCGATAAAGCTGATCGCCAGCGCCCCGGCATTGGCCATGGCGGTGCCGACACTGCCCATCTCCCCGCTCAGCGGCACCAGCAGCGCTACCGCCACCGGCCCCTGCCCATAGTGCTGCCCGCCTGCGGGGATCGGCGTGCCAAAGCCGATATCGGCCTTGGGCGCGGGCGGAATGGTGCGCTCGGGCAGGGCCAGCGGGCCGAAATCGAGGCTGGTGCAGGCAGCCAGAAGCGCCAGGGCTCCCCCCGCCAATGCCGCGCGCCAGATCAAGCCCTGTGCCATGCCCGGCGCCTCCCCGCGCCTTCGTGCCACTATGCATGGCGCTCGTTAAGCTTTTGTTGACCATGCCCGCGCCTATACAAATCTTTGCCCCCGGCCTAAACCAAGGGCCGCAAGGAGCCGCGCGTGAGCACACAAGCCCAACCATTCCCGGCCTATCATATCGGCGGCACAAGGCTTGAGGCCGCCCCGCTTTCGCCCGGGCTCTATGTGGTCGCCACCCCGATCGGCAATCTCTCCGACATTACCCTGCGCGCCCTCGAAACGCTGGCCGCCGCCAGCCTGGTGCTCTGCGAGGACACAAGGCATTCGGCGCGCCTGCTCGATCATTATGGCATCCGCACGCCGCGCCGCTCGCTGCACGAGCACAACGAGCATGCAAGGCTCGATGAGATCACCGCCGCCATTGCGGCCGGGCAGGCCGTCGCACTGATTTCCGATGCCGGTACGCCGCTGTTGTCCGATCCGGGTTTTCCCCTGGTGCGCGCCCTGCGCGAGGCCGGGCTACCGGTCTTTGCCGTGCCCGGCGCTTCGGCCCTTCTGGCCGGGCTGGCGGTGGCGGGCCTGCCCACCGACAGTTTTGGCTTTTTCGGCTTCCTGCCGGTCAAGGCCGGTGCCAGGGCCAATGTCTTGATTCCGCTGGCCGCCCGCCGCGACACGCTGGTATTTTACGAATCCCCGCGTCGGCTGGGGGCAACGCTGTCTTCCATGGCCGAGGCTTTTGGGCCCGACCGCGACGCTGCGGTGGCGCTCGAACTCACCAAGCGTTACGAACGGGTCATCCGCGGCCCGCTCAGCGCGCTTGCAACGCGGTTCAATGCCGAAGACACCAAGGGCGAGGCGGTGATTCTGGTGGCCGGCGCCGCTGCCGCCGCTGCCCCCGCCGAGGCCGACTGGCAGGCAGCGCTGGCCGAGGCGCTCACCACCGCGCCGCTGCGCATCGCGGTCGATGCCATCACGCAAAGATTCGGCCTCAAGCGCAAGCAGGTCTACGATGCCGCCCTCGCCCTCAAGGCAGACCGCTGAGCGTGCCGGCCGTCGGGCCGAAACCCTGGCCGCGCTCTATCTGCGGCTCAAGCTCTACACCATCCGCCACACCCGCTACAAAACCCCGGTGGGCGAAATCGACCTGATCGCCGAGCGCTTTGGCGTCACGGTGTTTGTCGAGGTCAAGGCCCGCACCAGCACCGCTGCCGAGGGTGATGCGCTTTTGGCCGTCAATCAGGCCCGCATTCTGCGCGCCGCCCAGTATTACCTGTCGCGCCACCCCAGGCTGGCCGCAACCAGCCTGCGCTTTGACGTGATTTTCCTTGCCCCCGGCGCCTGGCCGCGCCATGTCATCAATGCCTTTTCAGCCTGAGACCCCGCCCATGACCCTCAAGATTGCCGTCCAGATGGACCCCATCGCCTCGATCAACCCGATGGGCGATTCCACCTTTGCCCTCATGCTCGAGGCCCAGGCCCGCGGCCACCAGATCGCCTATTACACCCCCGATACCCTGGCCCTGCGCGATAATGTGCTCTCGGCCAGCCTTGCGCCGATCACGGTCATCGACAAGCCAAAGGGCGAGCACTTCAGCCTTGGCGATTTCGCCCGGCACAATCTTGACACCTTCGATGTGGTGCTCATGCGGCAGGACCCGCCGTTCGACATGAACTACATCACCATTTCGCACCTGCTCGAGCGCATCCATCCCAAAACCCTGGTGGTCAATCCGCCCGCTGATGTGCGCAACGCGCCAGAGAAAATCCTCGTCACCGAATTCCCCGACCTGATGCCGCCAACGCTGGTCACCCGCGACCGCGCCATGATTCACGCCTTCCGCCGCGAGCATGGCAACATCATTCTCAAGCCGCTCTACGGCAATGGCGGGGCCGGCGTCTTCTTTATCCAGGAGGGCGACCACAACCTCAATTCCCTGATCGAACTGTTCGAGCAGAACTATCGCGAGCCCTTCATGGTCCAGCGCTACCTGCCCGATGTCCGGAAGGGCGACAAGCGCATCATCATTGTCGATGGCGAGCCGGTGGCCGGGCTCAACCGCATTCCCGCCGAGGGCGAGGCGCGTTCCAACATGCATGTGGGTGGCCGCCCCGAACTGTCCGAGCTGACGGCTCGCGAACGCGAAATCTGCGCCCGCATCGCCCCGGCGCTCAAGGCCCGCGGCATGATCTTTGTCGGCATCGACGTCATCGGCGACTACCTGACCGAAATCAACGTCACCTCACCCACCGGCATCCGCGAGATCAAGCGCTTCGGCGGCCCCGACATTGCCGCCCTGATCTGGAACGCCATCGAGAAAAAGCGCGCCGCCTGAACGCAAAAGGCGCCGCAGAAGCGGCGCCTTTGATTAGATGTCCGAGTGCCTAGAACGAGAAGCGCAGCCCGGCCAGCAGGTTGTGCGTGGGCACGCGCGTACCTACACCACCGAGGCTCACATCCTCGAAGGTATTGACGAACTTGTATTCGGCAAACACCGCCACCTGCTCGCTGATGTGGGCGCGTCCGCCGACCGACACCTGATATCCGGCACCCCAGGCCTCGAATGAGTTGGGCGGGTAATGCTCGTGCACATGCACCGCGCCCAGCCCGAGGCTGCCATAGGCTTCGAAGGTCTCGTTCAGCGCCAGACCATATTCGGCATTGGCCATGACGCTGATGGTATCATAGTTATTGCCCAGCGTGGTCTGGGCTGCGGTCTTGAGCACTTCAAGTTCGAACGACAGGCCCGGCACCGGTGTGGTCAGGCCGATCGCCCCACCCATCGCCCAGCCAGCAGTCGTGTCATACGTAGCCGGGACATCGACGGTCACCTGCCCCGGCAACCGCGAACCGGCAAAGATCTCGGCATAAATTCCCGTAGCGTCCTAGGCAAAAGCCTGCCCGGGCAGGGCCGCGAGCGCGGCGATGGCAAAGTATTTGAGCATCGTTCGATCCGGAAAAATTGGCACCAATGGAGCAGGCTAAGGCCTGCGAGTATGTACATTAATTACCTGAATCGATCGGCCCGGGCAAGGATTGCCGATAATCGTGTCCGACAGCGCCTCCAGCCGCACCCCATCTTGTGGTTCACCTGCAACGCCTCTAGAACTGTGCCAGCGCCGGAAGGGGAACGTCTCGGATGCCCAGTGAAACCCTGCTTGTGGCCCTGACCACGTTCTTTGCCACGGTCGGCCCGGCCGATCTGGCGCTGATTTTTGCCGCCCTTACCCGCAAGAACACTGCGGCCGAGCGGCGGCGGCTGGCCTTGCGCGCCATCCTGATCGGTGGGGCCATCCTGATGTTCTTTGCCGTGTTCGGCAATGCGCTTCTCACCCTGTTTGGGGTCACCATCCCGGCCCTGCGCGCCGCCGGCGGCATTCTTTTGCTGCTCATTGCCATCGACATGGTGTTCGCCCGCCATTCGGGCGGCACCGGCACCACCTCCGAGGAAGAAGCCGAAGCGGCCACGCGCCAGGATATATCGGTGTTTCCCCTCGCCATGCCGCTGATCGCCGGGCCCGGCGCCATCAGCGCCACCATTCTTTTGATCACCAGCGCCGAAGGCGACCAGATCAAGATCGCCACCGTGGTCGGGGCGCTGCTGGCTATTCTGGCGCTGACCTATGGCGCACTGCTGGTGGCCATTCCCATCCAGCGCATGCTCGGGCTCACCGGGCTCGCCGTGGTCTCGCGCATTGTCGGCATCCTGCTGGCGGCGCTGGCCGTGCAGTTCCTCTTCGACGGCATCAAGGCCAGCGGTATTTTCGCATAGCAAAAGGCCGCCCGCGGTGCGGACGGCCCTGATTGCGTCAAGCGTTGAGGACTATTTCTTCTTGGCACCGGTATTGGTGATGCTCAGGCCCGGCTCGGCGGCCTTGACCTTGTCCTTCTTGGGCTTTTTGGCTTCCTTGTTCGAACGCAGCTGACCTTTTGCCATCATGTCCTCCTCTGGGGGCGGCGCACCGCCCGGGGTCCAAAGCCGAATCTAGGCCCGTTCCCGCCCGCTGACAAGCAGCCCTATTTGGCCAGCCGGCAGCGGCCCTGCGGTCCCAGTGTCTGGATCATGCGCGGGTCGCACCCGGTCAACAGGAACACCGTCCAGTCGTCCGGGGTTCCATAAAAGGCGTTGCGGTCCACTTCCCCGCGCACGCCCGGCATGGTGCCGGTCTGCGTCCACTGCCAGAAAGTCCAGGGGCGGTTGCGATATTTGGTGTGCGGTTCGGCGGCGGTCGAGCGCAGCCAGAAGGCATTGTCGAAATGCTCGCCCGCCAGGATATCGCGGTGGAAATTGATGTCGGTATAGATCACCGGCATCTTGCCGGTATGGGCTTCCATCGCCGCCAGCATCACCCGCACCTTTTCAAGCACGTCTTCTTTGGAGAACTTGTTCTTGCAGCTCGAATGGTTGTTCCATTCGAGGTCCAGCACCGGCGGCAGGGCGCTGGGGTCGGCGGGCACCATCCTGGTGAACCAGGCGGCCTGCTCGGCCGCCGTGCGGCACCAGGTCATGAAGTGATAGGCGCCATGCGCCATGCCCGATTGCTTGGCGCGCCGCCAGTTGTCGTAGAACATGGGATCAATGTAATCCCCGCCCTCCGTCGCCTTCATATAAACAAAGTGCGTGCCTCCGGCGCGCGCGGCGTCAAAATCGATATGGCCCTGGTAGCGCGCCACGTCGATCCCCTGGATGGGCATGTTGCGCGCCCGGTCGACGCCCGGATGCGGCCGGTTATCGCCCTTGATCGGCGCGCCCGGATAGACCGCGCAACCTGCCAGCGCGGCGATCAGGACGGCAAGACCAAGCGCCTTGACGGCGCGGAACGGAACGGCGGCGGAAACCATCGGCAGAACCCGGAACAAAAATCGCGATGGTTTTGATTCAACATGGCCGGGTTAATGAAAACTTGCATTAACCATAAGGGCTTAGCAGCATGGTTAATGCCAGGATGCGTTGCAGATTTTCACTATCTGATGCTTTGCGTGCAATTGTTTGCAACTACCGTCACCTAAGATACGCTACATGACAAATCATGTCAGAGAACGCCCTGCAAACGCTTGTCCTGCCTTTTGAATCCGGTTTTCTAAATTGGCCCGAAACCGGTCCGGTGCTGTTCCTGCGCGCCCGCCCGCTCGTCGGGGTTGAACCATCGCTCAAGGCCTCGATCATCCCCGTCCAGAGCTTCCGGCCCGATGCCGAGGCGCTGCTCCGCCATGGCTTTGCCGCCGTGCCCGCCACGCCCCCCGGGACCGCCGCGCCTCTGGTTCTGATCCTTCTGCCGCGCCAGCGCGACGAGGCGCGGGCGCTGATGGCAGAGGCGTTCTCGGCCCTTGCCCCCGGCGGGGTGGTGGTGGCCGCAGCGCTCAATGCCGAAGGCGCGCGCAGCCTTGAAGCCGACTTCATGGCCCTCGCCGGTTCCGCCCAGTCGCTGTCCAAGCACAAGGCGCGGGTGTTCTGGGCCGGGGTCGAACGTCTGGATCGGTCGCTTCTGGCCGAGTGGCACGGCCTTGATACCCCGCGCTCCATCGCAGGCGGGCGCTTTGTTTCGCGACCGGGCCTCTTTGCCTGGGATCGCATCGATCCCGGCTCAGCGCTTCTGGCCGAACACCTGCCCGAGACGCTCTCCGGCCATGCCGCCGATCTTGGTGCCGGATTTGGCTATCTCAGCGCCGAACTGCTGGCCCGCTGCCCCCGCCTCAAGGCCATCGATCTCTACGAAGCCGAAAACCGGGCCCTCGATCTGGCGCGGCAGAACCTGTCCGGCGCTGCCATTCCGCTCAGTTTCTTTTGGCACGATGTCGCCACCGGCCTTCCCGGGCAATACGATGTTATCGTCACCAACCCGCCCTTTCACGAAGGCCGCGCCGAGCGCACCGATCTTGGGCTGGCCTTCATTGCCAGCGCCGCCAAGGCGCTCAAACCCGGCGGCCGCCTGCTTTTGGTGGCCAATCGACACCTGCCCTACGAGGCGGCGCTGACCCGGGCCTTTGCCAGCCTCACCCCGCTCGCCGACCGGCAGGGCTACAAGGTGCTGCTGGCCCAGAAAGCCGGGCGATGAAGCTTTTAAAGCACATCGCCAATCTCGGTTACGGCAGCCGCAAGGAGATCGCCCAACTTCTCAAGTCCGGCCGCATCACCACGGCGTCGGGCCAGGCGCTTTTCGCCGAATCCCCGGTTGATCACGACACCATCCGCATTAATGGTGAACCGCTCGATCCACCCCCCGGTGCCGTGCTCATGCTCCACAAGCCGGTGGGCTATACCACCTCGGCCCGCGATATCGGCACCCTGGTTTACGACCTGCTCCCCGCCCGGTTCCTGCTGCGCAAACCGCTGATGTCCCCGGTCGGGCGGCTCGATCGCGAGACCTCGGGCCTTCTGCTCTTTACCGACGATGGCACGCTCCTGCACCGGCTCACCTCCCCCCGCCATCACGTGCCCAAGCGCTATCAGGTCACCCTGGCCCGCCCGTTGCAGGGCCACGAGGCGGCAGCCTTTGCTTCAGGCACGCTGCTGCTCGAGGGCGAAACCACCCCGCTCAAACCCGCCATGCTCACTCCCACCGGCACGCATGCGGCCGACCTCATCGTGCATGAGGGCCGCTATCATCAGGTGCGCCGCATGTTTGCCGCGCTCGGCAACCACGTCGAAACCCTGCACCGTGCCGCCTTTGGCCCGCTGACCCTCGACGGCCTGCCCGAGGGCCGCTGGCGCCTGCTCACGGCCGATGAGCGAGCCGCCATCGCGTGAACCGTTCACCTAACGTTCTTGCCGACCCCGGCTTCTGCTGCTAGCCTCGGATTTATTTTGAGGATTTTTTGATGGTCACCCGGGTGCAGACCGTGGCCTTTCAGGGCATCGAGGCGGTGCCGGTCGATGTGCAGGTGCAGGTGGCGCCGGGCATCCCCGCTTTCATCATGGTCGGCCTGCCCGACAAGGCGGTCAAGGAATCGGGCGAGCGCGTGCGCGCCGCGCTCATTGCCTCGGGCCTGTCGCTGCCGCCCAAGCGCATCACCATCAACCTGGCCCCCGCCGACCTGCCCAAGGAAGGCAGCCACTACGACCTGCCCATTGCGCTGGCCCTGATGGCGGCGATCGGCGCCATCCCCGCCGATGCGCTGTCGGGCATGCTGGCGCTGGGCGAACTGGGGCTTGACGGGCGGCTGGCCCCGGTCAATGGCACCCTGCCAGCCGCCATTGCCGCCCATGCGCGTACGCTCGGCATCATCTGCCCCGCCCCCTGCGGCCCCGAAGCGGCCTGGGCGGGTGAAGACATCGATATCATCGCCCCCGACAGTCTTCTGGCGCTGGTCAACCATCTGGCCGGGCATCAGCTCTGCGAGCGCCCCAAGCCGAGGCGCCATCTGGCACCGCCCGGCCTGCCCGATCTCTCCGACGTGCGCGGCCAGGCCGTGGCCCGCCGCGCCCTCGAAGTCGCCGCCGCCGGGGGCCATAACCTTTTAATGATCGGCCCGCCCGGCGCGGGAAAATCCATGCTGGCCCAGCGCCTGCCCTCGATCCTTCCCGCCCTCGATCCGCGCGAACTGCTCGATGTCTCGATGATCCAGTCCATCGCCGGCGAACTGGCCGGGGGCGGCCTGTCGGATCGCCGCCCCTTCCGCGCCCCGCATCATTCCGCCTCCATGGCGGCCCTGGTCGGCGGGGGCCTGAAAGTCCGCCCCGGCGAGGTCAGTCTTGCGCACAATGGCGTCTTGTTCCTCGATGAACTGCCCGAGTTTTCCCCCAGCGTGCTCGACAGCCTGCGCCAGCCGCTCGAATCGGGTGAAGCGGTCATTGCCCGCGCCAATGCCCGCATCGCCTATCCGGCCCGCTTCCAGCTGATTGCCGCCATGAACCCGTGCAAATGCGGGCTTGCCGGCACGCCCGGCCACACCTGCAAGCGCGGCCAGGCCTGCGCCGCCGATTATCAGGGCCGGGTTTCGGGCCCGTTCCTCGATCGCATCGATCTGCGCATCGATGTGCCCGCCGTCACCGCCGCCGATATGATCGGCCCGGCCGATGCCGAACCCTCCGCGGCCGTCGCCGCCCGCGTCGCCCGGGCCCGCGCCCTCCAGCGCCAGCGCTATCTCGATCTGGGTGAGCCCGGTATCCACACCAATGCCGGGGCCGGGTCGACGCTGATCGAGCGTGTCGTCAATCCCGATCGCGACAGCCAGGCCCTGCTGCTGCAGGCCGCCGAGCGCTTCTCGCTCTCGGCCCGCGCCTATCACCGGGTGCTCAAGGTGGCGCGGACGCTGGCCGATCTTGCCGCCAGCGACCGCGTCCTGCGGCCCCACATCGCCGAAGCGCTGAGCTACCGCATCAATTTCGCCACCGGCTGACGGGCTCAGCCACCCTTCAAACGGGTCATCAGACTGCCGACTCGGGACCGTCAAGTAAGGAGCGAATTCTCGTTGGGAACACTCAAGAACGCGGGGGAAGGCCAGACAGCCCTGAACCTGAACCGATCAGCCTGGAATAGCTCGGCCTACGAGGCTTGGCAGCAGCGCTATGGCTCGCCCGCAGAAGCCGCCGCCGAAATTGCCAAGGATCCATGGCACGTTCTGCGCAGGCTCAGGGACAATCTAGGTCAGATCGAGGGGAGAAAGATATGCAGTTTGCAAGGCTCGCACGGCCGGATCGCCGTGGCAATGGCGCTGCTTGGCGCGCGCGTGACGGTGTTTGATTTCTCGGAAGCCAACAGACGCTACGCGCTCGAACTCGCCTCTGCTGCGGGCGTTCAGATTGACTATATTCTAACCGACGTCATGGCCGCGCCCAGTCGAGGGTTCCGCGAGGCGTTCGAACTGGTGGTCATGGAGCTTGGCATTCTGCACTACCACAATGACCTCGTGGCCTTCTTCAGAATGACCACGGAATTGCTTCAGGGCAGGGGTGCGATTCTCGTCAATGAATATCACCCTGTCGAACGCAAGCTCAAAACCATGGCTGAACAGACAGGGGGAAGCTATTTCTTCAGCCAAGTTGTGCGGGTACCCGTGGCATTTGCGGCCATAAATGGGGAAACCGCATCCTGCCTCTGCCGCTACTGGACTTTGGGCGAAATCGTCATGGCGATCATTGTGGCCGGATACAACCTGAAATCGCTCGCAGAGCATCCTGACTGGCAAGACCCGACCCTTCCGGGAACATTTACTGCCTTTGCAGAACTGGCCTGACAAACCGGGCCTGAGCCACTTTCTGAAAAATGCCGCGCAGGGAAATGTCCTCGCGCGGCAGAAAGTTAGTGGAGGGTTCTACCAGTCGCTCAGCCACCGATGGCCTTGGCCAGGTCCTTGTATTCTTCGCAGCGGGTGCCGCAGATCTGTTCGAGCACCTGCAGCCGCTCCTTGGCTTTTTCGATCTGCCCGGTCTCGACATAAAGTTCGCCCAGATATTCATTGGCGCCGCGATGGCGCGGGTCGATCGAGAGCGCCTTGAGGTAAAAGCCCAGCGCCTGCTTGCGATTGCCCGATTTGCGCAGGGAATAGCCCATCAGGTTGAGCGCGTCGGCATTGTCGGGATCGGCGGCGATGATCTGCTTGAGCTGGTCGATGGCCCCGGCATAGTTGGCGGCCTCGATATTGGCGCGCGCCGCCGACAGCTTCGGCACTTTCGGGCCGGTGTCGATGGCCAGCGCCATGCTGGTCAGGGCAAGGGTGACAATGGCCGCGCCCAGGGCGCGCCGAGCGGTTGAAAGGGTCAGCATTGGGGTCTCCAGAAAGCATGGGTTTTGATGTGAGCTTACTTCAACAACACCCCCGGCCCCGGTTTATTCCGCTTTGCCCCGGCTCCGGTGTTTGTGATGCGCCCTGTCCGGTTCCGGCTTGAGCCCATTCCTGCAAAACCCTAGTGTCGCGCTGTTTCAAAAGCTCCGGAGAGTGCCATGAAAGTGCTTTATACCACCCGCGCCACCGCCACCGGCGGCCGCAACGGCGAGGCCGCCACTGAAGACGGCAAGGTTGCCGTTCGCCTGTCAGTGCCCAAGGAGATGGGCGGCGATGGCGGGCCCGGCACCAATCCCGAACAGCTTTTCGCCACCGGTTATTCGGCCTGTTTCCTCGGCGCCCTGCGCAATGTGGCCGGCAAGGCCAAGGTCACCATCCCGCCCGATGCCACGGTCACGGCCGAAGTCAGCTTTGCCGACCGGCAGGACAATGTGGGCTTCACCATCAAGGCGGCGCTGACCATTTCGGTGCCCGGCGCCGACCGCGCCGTCATCGAGGACCTCGTGCAAAAAGCCCACCTCGTCTGCCCCTATTCGCATGCCCTGACCCATGCCGGGGATGTCGCCCTCACCGTGGCCTGATCACGCCTGTGGGGCAGGCCCTGCCTGTCCCGCGCTTACTTCTTGGCTGCCGCTTCGGCGGCCCAGGCCTGTTCCCACTGTTTGACCAGCACCGCCCGGCGCTGCCCGAAGCGGTCTTCGGTCACCTCGGCCGAGCGGATGCGGTCGGTGCGGAAATGGCGGAAGGCTTCGCGCATCGTGCACCAGGCCGCAACGATCTGCTTTTGCTCATAAAAAGCCAGCTGCACCGGCCAGATCAACCGCTCGCTGGTCACCCCGGCCTCGTTGGCATAGGCGATTTTCACCGCCCTTTCGGCCCGCATGGCGTTGCGCATCAGCCCCAGGATCGGCAGCGGCTTGTCGCGGCCGTTCATCAGCACCGGCCACAGGCCGGTATCCTTGATCTTGTCGCGCAGGTCGGTCGGCGAGGCAGTGGCGATCTTGGCCAGCGCATTGCGCGCCGCCTTGCCCAGTTCGGCATCGGGCTGCGCCTCGACCCAGCGCCCACCCAGAACCAGTGCTTCAAGCTCATCGGTGGTGAACATCAGGGGCGGCATGAAAAACCCCGGCCGCAGCAGATAGCCCACCCCCGCTTCGCCATCGATGGGCGCGCCGAGCCCGACCAGCGTCTGGATATCGCGATAAAGCGTGCGCACTGAAACGCCCTGTTCGGCCGCCAGCGCCTCGGCCGTCACCGGGTGCCGGTGCCGCCGCAGCCCATCCATGATCGAAAACAGCCTCTGCGTCTTGTCCATGGCGCCTCTCAGGCGATCTCGAAGCTGCACCAGTGCCGATAAGGCTTGTCCGGGGTCACCATGATGTCAGGAAAGTGTCGGTGGTGGACGGCATTGGGGAACATCTGGTCCTCAAGGCAGAGCCCGGCATGTTTGCCATAGCGCCTGCCGCCAAGCCCGGGCACCGGCACATCGCACCACACCGAATTGTAAAACTGCAGGCCGGGCCGGTCGCTCCATTGTTTGAGCGTTAGTTCGCCATCCGGGCCGGTCACCGTGGCAATCGGATCATCTGGGTTGCGCCCGGCATCGAGCACAAAATTGCCGTCAAAATCGATCGGCCGGCCCTGGCTGTCGCGCTGGCTGCGCCCGGCCCGCAGGTCAAAATGCGTCCCCCGCACCGGCAGGATCTCGCCATTGGCGATCAGGTTGTCATCGAGCGCGGTGCGCGCATCGGCGGCGATCGCCACCACATGGTCGAGCACGTCGGGCCCGGTGCCGAGGTTGAAATACTGGTGCTGCACCAGGCTGATCGGGGTCTTGCGGTCGGGCCGCCCGGTCAGTTCGAGGTGAAGTTCATTGCCGGTCAGGGTATAGACCGCCTCGAACGCGACATTGCCCGGATAGCCCATGGCGCCATCGGGGCTGAAATGGGTGAACCGCACGGCGTTGCGGGCGCTGTCGACCTCGCCTGCCCACACCTGCCGCCCCAGCCCGCTCGGGCCGCCATGCAGTTGATGCACACCCATGTTCGGGGTGAGGTGGATGGTTTTCCCATCGAGCTCAAAACGGGCATTTTCCACCCGGTTGGCAATGCGCCCGGCCAGCGCGCCAAAATGCGGGCTGTGCGCGGGGTAGGGCTCAAAGCTCTCAAACCCCAGCACCACCGAGCGCATCCCGCCCTTCACAGGCACTCGCCAGTCACGCACCGCCACCCCATAGCCGATGATATCGATGCTGACCCCGGTCTCGCTGGCGAGGGTGAAATGATCGACGCGCTGGCCCTCATGGCTGCCGAAAGTCGAAACCGCAATGCCCACGCTCTGTCTCCCTGTGGCTGAGCCAGTGGTGATACAGCGCTTTGCCCGCGCCGCAAAGCACCGGTCCGGCGCGCAGTTGACGATGCTTGGCGCCCCGATCAATGTCGGGCCGAAGGGAATCACCCATGAGCAGCGCTCCATCCGGCAAACGCGCCACCGTGCATGATCTGGCCCGAACGGCCGGGGTGTCGCTGGCCACCATCGATCGCGTGCTCAACCGCCGTCCCGGTGTCCGCCAGGCCACCATCGACAAGGTCGAGGCGGCCATTGCCAGTCTCGGGTTCCAGCGCGACCTGTCGGCCTCGCTTCTGGCGCGCGGGCGCGATCTCAATATGGCCTTTCTCATTCCCGGCGGCGCCAACGAGTTCATGGATGAACTTGCCGATGCGGTGCGCCAGCAGATGGCGCTGACCCGCCCCGAGCGCATCGCCATCAGCCTGTCGCGCCCGCGCCCGCTCGATCCGGCCGATCTTGCCGCCGCGCTCGACGCCCTTCATCCGGCATCCTGCGATTGCGCAGTGATCGTGGCCAGCCAGTCCCCGGTCCTGGTTGAGGCTGTCGATGCTGCCACAAGGCGCGGCATTGCTGTTCTGACGCTGGTCTCGGATCTGCCCGGTTCGGCCCGCCGCCATTTTGTCGGCATCGATAACCTCGCGGCCGGGCGCACCGCGGCCCAGCTCTTGGGGCGGTTCTGCGCCGAAGGCGCGATCGGCATTCTCGCCGGGGCCATGGAACTGGCCGATCATCGCGCCCGGCTCGATGGTTTTCGCGCCGTCATGGCCGCCGAGTTCCCTCACCTGTCACTGGTCGGCCCGCTCGAAGGGTTCGACGATCCGGCCCGCACCGAAGCGCTGGCCGAAAGGCTTCTGGCCCAGAACCAAAAGCTGACCGGCATCTACAATCTGGGCGCGGGAAACTCCGGCCTGCGCGCCGCGCTGCTGGCTCATGCCGGCCCGCGCCCGCGCGTCATCGTGCACGAACTCACCCCCACCAGCCGCCGCGGCCTTGCCGAGCAAAGCTTTGATCTGGTGCTCGACCAGAACCCGGCCGGTGAAATCCGCGCCGCCATCGCGGCGGCCCGGGCCATGGTTCTGGGAACGCCCCCGGCCTCTGATTCCATCGGAATCGGGATTTTCCTCCGCGACAATCTCGGATAAGGTCACTCCAATCACCGCATGAACGGACCCCGCGCCAAGCGGGTGGGAGGACATCATGACGTTTTGCCAGCCTCGGTTTGAGGTACGTACATCATTTCAGGTTGCGCGATGAGTGCCACCTTCATCGGCATTGATATCGGCACCTCCGGGGTCAAGGCGGTGCTGATCGATGAGGCCGGGGCGCTTTTGGGCGAAGCCACGGCCGGGCTCGAGGTTTCGCGCCCGCAGCCGGGCTGGTCCGAACAGGACCCGGCCCATTGGTGGGCCGCAACCCTGGCGGCCGTTGATGGTCTCGCCCATGCCTATCCCGGCCAGATTGCTCAAGCCCGCGGTCTTGGCCTCTCCGGTCAGATGCATGGGGCGACCCTGCTCGATGCCGATCATAAGGTCTTGCGCCCGGCCATCCTCTGGAACGATGGCCGCTCCAGCGCCGAATGCGCCGAGCTCGAGGCCGCCTGCCCCGGCCTGCGCGAGATTGCCGGCAACATTGCCATGCCCGGCTTTACCGCTCCCAAGATTGCCTGGGTCCGCAAGCACGAACCGGCCATCTTTGCCCGCATCGCCAAGGTTTTGCTGCCCAAGGACTATATCCGCTTCCGGCTCTCGGACGAGTTTGTTGGCGACATGTCAGATGCTGCCGGCACGCTCTGGCTCGACGTCCGGACCCGCGACTGGTCCGACACCCTTTTGGCGCTGACCGGGCTTAATCGCGGCCACATGCCGACCCTGGTCGAGGGCAGCGCCGTCTCGGCCTACCTGACCAAGGACCTGCGGGCGCGCTGGGGCATAGCCGAAAGCGTCGCCATTGCCGGAGGCGGGGGCGACAATGCCGCCTCGGCCTGCGGCATCGGCGCCATCCGCCCCGGCGAGGGCTTTGTCTCGCTCGGCACCTCGGGCGTGCTCTTTGTTTCCAACGATCGTTTCCGCCCCAACACCAACGGCGCCGTCCACGCCTTCTGCCATGCCATTCCCAATACCTGGCATCAGATGGGGGTGATCCTTTCGGCAACCGATAGCCTTAATTGGCTCTCTGGCCTCACCGGGCAGGATGCCGCCCGCCTCGCCGGGGCTGCCGAAGCCGGGTTTACCGGCCCGGGGCCCGAAATCTTCTTGCCCTATCTCTCGGGCGAACGCACCCCGCACAACAACGCGACGGCGCGCGGTTCGTTTACCGGGCTCAGTCATCTCTCCGATCCGGCCCGCCTGGCCCAGGCGGTCATGGAGGGGGTCAGCTTTGCCATGCGCGATTGTCAACGGGTGCTTGCCGATGCCGGCACCTCGATTGGCTATCTCATGGCGGTCGGTGGCGGCTCGCGTTCGGCGCTCTGGCTCAAGCTTTTGGCCACCAATCTCGATATGGAGATCGCCATTCCCCACGATGGCGATTTCGGTGGGGCGTTCGGGGCCGCCCGCCTCGGGCTTTGCGCCGCGCTCGGCGCCGACCCGGCCGATATCTGCACCCGCCCCGCCATCCGCTCCATCGTCAGTCCCGATCGGGGCCTGACCCAGGCCTATGCCGATCAATATGCGCGCTATCGCGCCCTTTACCCCGCCATCGAGGAGGCTCGTTCATGACCGATTTTTTCAAAGGCATCTCGCCCGTCCGTTTCGAAGGGCCGCAGTCGAGCAATCCGCTGGCCTTCCACCACTACAACAAGGACGAAATGGTGCTCGGCAAGCGGATGGAAGACCATATCCGCCCCGCCATTGCCTATTGGCATACCTTTGCCTGGGAAGGCGGCGACCCGTTCGGCGGCCGCACCTTCGATCGCCCCTGGTACGCCGGTAGCCCGATGGAGGGTGCAAAGCTCAAGGCCGACGTCGCCTTTGAACTCTTTGACCTGCTCGATGCGCCGTTCTTCTGCTTTCACGATGCCGACGTGGCGCCCGAAGGCGATAGCCTTAAGGAAAGCAACAAGAACCTGCGCACCATCACCGATATCTTTGCCAAGAAGATGCAGTCCTCGCGCACCAAGTTGCTCTGGGGCACGGCAAACCTCTTCTCCAACCGCCGCTACATGGCTGGTGCCGCCACCAATCCCGACCCTTATGTTTTTGCCTATGCGGCCGGTCAGGTGAAGGAAATGCTCGAAATCACCCACGAGCTTGGCGGGGCCAACTATGTGCTCTGGGGCGGGCGCGAGGGCTATGAAACGCTCCTGAACACCCGCATCAGGCAGGAGCAGGACCAGGCGGCCCGCTTCCTCGGCCTTGTCATCGAACATGCCAAAAAAATCGGCTTTAAGGGCCAGATCCTGATCGAGCCCAAGCCGCAGGAGCCTACCAAGCACCAGTACGATTATGACGTGGCCACGGTCTATGGCTTCCTCAAGACCTATGGCTTTGAAAAGGACGTCAAGGTCAATATCGAGGTTGGCCATGCCTTCCTGGCTGGCCACAGTTTCGAGCATGAACTGGCGGTGGCCGGCGGGCTGGGTATTCTCGGCTCGGTCGATGCCAACCGCAACGACCTGCAATCGGGCTGGGATACCGACCAGTTCCCCAACAATCCCGGCGAGATGGCGCTGGCTTTCTATCAGATCCTCAAGGCCGGTGGCCTCGGGCAGGGCGGGTTCAACTTCGATGCCAAGGTGCGCCGCCAGTCGATCGATCCGGTCGACCTGCTGCATGGGCATGTGGGGGGGCTCGATGTGCTGGCCCGGGGCCTGAAGGGCGCTGCCGCCATGATCACCGATGGCACCTTCGACAGGGCGCAGGAGCAACGCTATGCCGGCTGGGCCGAAAAGGGTGCCGCCGCCATGCTCAGGGGCGAGCGCACGCTCGAACAGATCGCCCAGTGGGTGGAAGCCGAAAACATCAACCCGCAGCCCCGTTCGGGCCAGCAGGAATATCTCGAAAACCTCGTCAACCGCTTCGTCTGACCGCCATCCGCCCGGCCTCTCCACCCGGAGGGGCCGGGCCAACCGAGCACCCGCCATGCCCCTGATCCGCAATCCCATCCTTCCCGGCTTTAATCCCGATCCTTCGATCCTGCGGGTCGGCGATGACTATTACATCGCCACCTCGACCTTCGAATGGTATCCGGGCGTGCAGATCCACCATTCGCGGGATCTCGCCAACTGGGAGCTGGTCACCCGGCCGCTGACCAGGGCCAGCCAGCTCGATATGCGTGGCGATCCTGATTCCTGCGGCATCTGGGCCCCCTGCCTCAGCCGCGATGGCGAACAGTTCTGGCTGATCTATACCGACGTCAAGCGCAAGGATGGCTCATTCAAGGACGCGCACAATTACCTCGTCACCGCGCCCAGCATCGAAGGCCCTTGGTCGGACCCGGTCTACATGAATTCCTCGGGCTTTGACCCGTCGCTGTTTCATGATGACGACGGCAAAAAGTGGTTCGTCAACATGCTCTGGGACCATCGCACGCGCCCGCTGCTGTTCGCCGGCATTGCGCTGCAGGAATACGACCCGGCACAGAAAAAGCTCGTCGGCCCGATCACCAATATCTTTCAGGGGACCGATCTCAAATTGGTCGAGGCGCCGCATCTTTATAAGCGCTCCGGCAAGGATGGCCGCCCCTGGTACTACCTTTTGACCGCCGAAGGCGGCACCGGCTACGAGCACGCCTGCACCCTGGCCCGTTCGCGCCAGATTGACGGGCCCTACGAGACCCACCCCGACAAATATATCCTGACCGCCAAGGATGCCCCGCTCAATCCGGTGCAGCGCGCCGGCCATGGCGATATTGTCGAAACCCCCGATGGCCGCACCTATCTGGTGCATTTGATGGGTCGCCCCACCACCCAGAAGCGCCGCTGCGTCCTCGGGCGCGAAACCGGCATCCAGGAAGCGTTCTGGGGCGATGATGACTGGCTCTGGGTCAAGCACGGGCCTGTGCCCGCGCTCGAAACCGATATTCCGGGCACCCGCGACGACACCGCCTATTGGGCCGAACAGCGCTATCGCTTCGATGCCCTGCACAAGGATTTCCAGTGGCTGCGCACGCCTGAAACCGAGCGCATCTTCCGCGTCGGTGGCAACCGCCTGACCCTGATCGGGCGCGAGGCCATCGGCTCGTGGTTCGAGCAGGCGTTGGTCGCCCGCCGCCAGACGCATTTTTCCTTTGACGCCGAAGTCACCCTCGACTTCTCACCGCTGAACGAGCGAGAGTTTGCCGGCCTCACCGGTTACTATGGGCGGTATAACTTCCACTATCTCACCGTCACCGCCCATTCCGATGGCCAGCGCGAACTGCTGATCATGAGTTCGATGGCCAGCCACCCCGATGGCAGGCTCACCTTCCCCGCTGCGCCGGTGCCGCTGCCACAGACCGGCCCGGTGCGGCTCAGGATGGAAATTCGGGGTCCCCGGCTGCAGTTCTTCTATGCTTTGGGCGATGCCGGAGCCGCAGGCAACTGGCAGACGGTCGGCAACGTGCTCGATGCGTCCCTGCTCTCGGATGAATGCGGTGGCCATGCCGAGCATGGCAGCTTCACCGGCGCCTTTGTCGGCATGGCCGCCAGCGATCTGAATGGTACGGCGCGCGAAGCGGTGTTTTCCGATTTCGTCTATCGCCCGGTCCGGGACGCCAGCGACCGCTACTAAGGACCTCGAACGGGGGACTGATTGTTTGGAGCGCAAACACCCCCCCCTGACCCCTCCCCGCAAGGGGGAGGGAGACACTCATGGCGTGCCCCAAGTCCTCCCTCCCCCTTGCGGGGAGGGATGGGGTGGGGGTGGGGGGAGCCACCGGCAGTCCAATGTGAATATTCCCCTCGAATGCGGCGCAGCGGTGGCGGGGAAAGCCGTCGCGCCCCTGTTGCCCCCATCGGGCAAATCCCATAATCTGCCGGTCTTCCTGCAGTTTTGCGAGCCCATGGATCAAGCGCCCTATCACGCCCCGAGCGCCGTTGATGCCTCGCCCGTCACCCCGATGATGGCCCAGTTCCTTGAGATCAAGGCGGTCAATCCCGGCTATCTGCTGTTCTATCGCATGGGCGATTTCTACGAGATGTTCTTTGAGGATGCCGAGATTGCCTCCCAGGCCCTCGGCATCGTCCTGACCAAGCGCGGCAAGCATCTGGGGCAGGATATCCCGATGTGCGGTGTGCCCGTCCATGCTGCCCAGGACTATTTCAAAAAACTCATCGCGCTTGGTCATCGCGTCGCCGTCTGCGAACAGGTCGAGGACCCCGCCGAGGCGCGCAAGCGCGGCTCGAAATCGGTGGTCAGGCGCGATGTGGTGCGGCTGGTCACCGCCGGCACGCTGACCGAGGATGACCTGCTGCCGGCCCGGGCGTCCAATTTTCTCTGCGCCGTCGCCATGCTCCGGCACGGCGAGACCGATTTTGCCCTGGCTTGGACCGATATCTCAACCGGCGACGTCTTTGTCGCCGATCTGGCGGCAACCACCGTCGGCGATGAACTGGCCCGCATCGGTCCGGTCGAACTGCTGCTGACGAGCAGCACCCGCGATGCCCTCCTCGGCCACCACGTGCCGCTGGCCGCCATTGGCGCCGCCCTTGTCGAACTGGGGCCCGAGCTGTTTGATTCCGAACTGGCCAGCCAGCGCATCCGCGACAGTTTTGAACCCGGTGCGGTGGACCCCACCGCTTTTTCCCGCGCCGGCCGCTCGGCGCTCGGGGCGCTGCTCGGCTATGTGCACGACAGCCAGAAGGGCCAGAAGCTGGCCCTGCGCCCGCCCAGTGCCGAACAGGTCAGCCAGCACATGGCCATCGACCTTGCCACCCGCAATTCGCTCGAATTGCTGACAACCCAGAAGGGCGCGCTCAAGGGCTCCCTGCTCCATGAGATTGACGAGGCCGTTACCCCCGCCGGTTCCCGCCTGCTGGCCCGGCGTCTGGCCGCCCCGCTTTGCGACCCGGCCGAAATCAATGCCCGGCTCGATGCGGTCGCCGCACTGATCGACCAGCCGGTGCTGGCCACTCGCCTGCGCCAGCAATTGAAATCAGCCCCCGACATCACCCGCGCCCTGACCCGGCTGGCGCTCGATCGCGGCGGCCCGCGCGACCTGGCCGCCATCGGCGCCGGGGTTTCTACTGCCACCGCGCTTGCCGGGCATCTGCAATCCCTTGCCGCACCCTCGGCCATTCTCGAGCGCCTCACCACAACCCTTGCCGATGCGCCCGAGGCTCTGGCCGCCGAATTGGCCCTGGCACTGGCCGATGACCTGCCTTTGCATTTCCGCGATGGCGGCTTTGTGCGTAAGGGCTACGATCACGCCCTCGATGCCGAACGGGCGCTGGCCTCGGAAACCCGCGATGTCGTTGCCGCGCTGCAGGCCCGGCTGATCGATGAAACCGAAGTGCGCTCGCTCAAGATCCGGCACAATGGCGTGCTCGGCTATTTTGTCGAAGTGCCCGCCGCCCACGGGGCCCGCCTGCTCGAAGAGCCGCACCGCCAGACCTTCATCCACCGCCAGACCATGGCCAATGCCATGCGTTTTACCACCGGCGAACTGGCCGATCTCGAGGGCCGCATCGCTCGCGCCCACGAGGCTGCGCTCGAAATCGAGCTTGCAACCTTTGCCCGCCTGCGCGCGGCCGTGCTGGTTGAAACCGACCGGCTGCGCGCCATTGCCGATAGCCTCGCCGAGCTCGATGTTGCCGCAGCCCTCGCCCACCTGGCCGCCAGCCGCAACTGGTGCCGCCCGCAGATCGATGCCAGCCTGGCTTTTGCGATCACCGCTGGCCGTCACCCGGTGGTCGAGGCCATGGTCACCGCCGAAGCGAAGAGCTTTGTCTCCAATCACTGCGATCTTTCGGGTGGGGCGCTCTGGCTGGTCACTGGCCCCAATATGGGTGGTAAATCAACGTTCCTGCGTCAGAACGCCCTGATCGCCATCCTGGCCCAGACCGGCTCGTTCGTCCCCGCTGACAGCGCCCATATCGGGGTTGTCGACCGCCTGTTCTCCCGGGTCGGCGCCTCGGACGATATTGCCGGTGGCCGCTCGACCTTCATGGTCGAAATGGTTGAGACCGCCGCCATCCTCAATCGCGCCACCGCCCGCTCGCTGGTGATCCTTGATGAGATCGGGCGCGGCACAGCCACGTTTGATGGCCTCTCCATCGCCTGGGCCACCGTCGAGGCCCTGCACGACCAGACCGGCTGCCGGGCGTTGTTCGCCACCCATTTCCACGAATTGACCAGCCTGCAGAAAACCCTGTCGCGCGTCAGCAACCACACCATGAAGGTGCGCGAGTGGCAGGGCGATGTGGTGTTCCTGCACGAAGTGGCGACCGGCGCGGCCGATCGCTCCTATGGCATTCAGGTGGCCAAGCTTGCCGGCCTGCCCGAACCGGTGCTGGCCCGGGCCCGCCGGGTGCTTGCCGTGCTTGAACAGCGCGCCGCCGCGGCGCCGGGCACTTCCGGTGCCCTGGCCGCCGTGCTAGACGATCTGCCCCTGTTTGCTCATCAGGCGCCCGCAGCCCCTGCAGCGCCCGACCCTATCCATGCTATGCTCGATCAAGTCCGCCCCGATGAACTGACCCCGCTCCGGGCCATTGAACTGGTCTATGCGTTGAAAAAGGCCCGCGATGCTGATCGCCGAAGCTGAACCCCGCCAGCGCAAGCCCGCCTTCGAACTGGTCACCGCCGAAACCCTGCTCGACGAGGTCTCAGCGCTGATCGGCGCAGACTCGCCGAAGTCTGCCGCGGCCCGCGCCATCGTTCTGGCCCATATGCGCAAGACCCTGCAGGCGGCGCGCAAGGGCGCCGAGGCCGAACTGCTTGAAACCGGCAAGGGCACGCGCTGCGCCATGAACCTGGCGGCCGCCGAAGACGAGATCATCCGCGCCATCCATCTTTATGCCTCGCGGCTGGTCTATCCGGTCGATAATCCATCCGGGGCCGAAGCCATTGCGCTGGCCGCCGTCGGCGGCTATGGCCGCGGCACGCTGGCGCCGGGCTCCGATATCGACCTGCTGTTCATCCTGCCCTACAAGCAGACCCCCTGGGGCGAGCAGGTCACCGAATATATTCTCTATATGCTCTGGGACCTTGGCCAGAAAGTCGGCCACGCCGTCCGTTCGGTCGATGAGTGCCTGCGCATGGCGCGCTCGGACATGACGGTGCGCACCGCCACCCTCGAGGCGCGCTACCTCACCGGCGACAGGGCCTTGTTCGACAGCCTGGTCACGCGCTTTGAAAGCGAGATCATGCCGCGCACCGGGCCCGAATTCATCGCCGCCAAGATGGCGGAGCGCGAAGAGCGGCACAATGCCATGGGCAATACCCGCTATGTGGTCGAACCCAATATCAAGGATGGCAAGGGCGGGCTGCGCGACCTCAACGCCCTGTTCTGGATCGGCAAATACTTCTATCGCGTCAAGACCGGCGCCGAACTGGTGCAGAAAGGCGTGCTCAGCGCTGCCGAATACCGGCTGTTCCAGCGCGCCGAAGATTTTCTATGGGCCACCCGCTGCAACCTGCATTTCCTCACCGGCCGCGCCGATGACAAGCTGACCTTCGACATGCAGCCCGAACTGGCCGAACGCCTCGGCTATGCCAGCCGCGCCGGCATGCTCGGCGTCGAGCGCATGATGAAGCGCTATTTCCTTGTCGCCAAGGATGTCGGCGATCTCACCCGCATCTTCTGCACCAGCCTCGAGTTCAACCACGCCAAGGACCTCGACATGGTCGGGCGGGTGCTGGCCCCGTTCCGGCGTGGCCGCTCGAAAATCAAGGGTGAGACCGATTTCGTCCTCGACAGCGGCCGGCTCAATATCGCTTCCCCCGATGTCTTTGCAAAAGACCGCATCAACCTGATCCGGTGTTTCCAGGTGGCCGGGCGCGAGGACCTGCTGTTCCACCCCGATGCCATCAAGGAAATCACCCGTTCGCTGCGCCTGATCGATGCCGACCTGCGCAATGACAAACAGGCCAATGCCTGCTTCCTCGAAATCCTCACCGCCCCCAAATCGGTCGAACGCATCCTGCGCGCCATGAACGAAAGCGGGGTTTTGGGCAAGTTCGTGCCCGAGTTCGGCAAGATCGTCGCGCTCATGCAGTTCAATATGTACCATCACTATACCGTCGACGAGCACCTGATCCGCGCCGTCGGCGTCATGGCCGAGATCGCCAATGGCGGCCTCAGGACCGAACTGCCCCTGACCCACGAACTGCTGCCCCATCTCAATGACACGCGCCTGCTCTATGTGGCGCTCTTTCTCCATGACATCGCCAAGGGCCGTCCCGAGGATCATTCAGTGGCCGGGGCCCGGCTGGCCCGCCGCTTCTGCCCCCGGCTCGGCCTGTCGGCGGCCGAAACCGATACCGTGGCCTGGCTGGTCGAATATCACCTGCTCATGAGCGAAATCGCCCAGTCCCGCGATATCCAGGACCCCGAAACCGCCAAGGCCTTTGCCGATGTGGTCCAGTCCCCGCAGCGTCTGGCGCTGTTGATGATCCTGACCGCCTGCGATATCCGCGCCGTGGGCCCGGGGGTGTGGACAGGCTGGAAAGGCTCGCTGCTGCGCGCCCTCTACTATGCCACCGAACCCCTGCTGTCGGGCGGCCATTCCCAGGTCACCCAGCGCGATCGCATCGAGGCGGCAAAGTCCGTGCTCAGCGCAGCGCTCAGCCAGTGGCCCAGGGATCAGGTCGAAACCTATATCGGCCGCCACTACGATCACTACTGGCTGCGCGCCGAGCCCGAACTGCAGGTCGAGCACGCCCGCATGATCCATGCCGCCGATGCGGCGGGCAATCCGTTTGCCGGCTCGATCCGGGTCAAGTCCTTTGAATCGATCACCGAGGTCTCCTTCTACACCCCCGATCATCCAAGGCTGTTGTCGCTGATCGCGGGGGCCTGCACCATGTGCGAGGCCTCCATCATCGGGGCCCAGATCTTTGGCACCCGCGATGGTCGGGCGCTCGATACCTTCCGGCTGCGCCGCGCCTTCACCTCCGATGAAGACGAAAAGGTCCGCGCCAACCGCATCATCGAAACCGTCAAACAGCTCCTTCAGGGCAAGCGGCAGGTGCTGATCGATCTGGGCAAGGAATCGCGCCACAACCGGCGGCTCAAGCCTTTCACCCTCCCTGCCCAGGTGCAGGTCTCCAATTCGCTGTCGGAAAAATTCACCGTCATTGAGGTCTCGGGGCTTGATCGCACCGGGCTGCTGCATGCCCTGACCCGGGAGATTTCCGATCTGAGCCTCACCATCGGTTCGGCTCATATCGGCACCTATGGCGAAAAGGCCGTCGACGTTTTTTACGTTACCGACCTGATGGGTCACAAAATCGATTCAAAGCCCCGCCAGCGCAAAATTCACGATGCCCTGCTCGCCGTGTTCGAACCGCGCGAGCCCGCCCGGACCGCCAATGGCTGATCGCCCGTGAGCCTTTATCGCAACTTCATCAATGTAGGGGTCCTGACCCTGGGCAGCAGGGCGCTCGGGTTTATCCGCGATGCCCTTGTCGCCGCCGTCCTCGGCACCGGCCCGGCCGCCGATGCCTATGTGGCGGCCTTCCGCTTCCCCAACCTGTTCCGGCGGCTGTTTGCCGAAGGCGCGTTCAATACCGCCTTCATCCCGATGTTTGCCCGATCGCTCGAACAGGATGGTCCCGATGCCGCCCGCCTGTGGGCGGCGCGCATTCTCTCCTGGCTGGTGCTGGTAGTGACGCTGGTGACCATCGCCGTCGAAATCTTCATGCCATGGGTCCTGTTGCCCTTCGTGCCCGGTTTCGCCGATGACCCGGCCAAGTACGAGCTGACGGTGCTGCTGACCCGTATCTGCTTTCCCTATCTGATGTGCATGTCGCTGATGGCCGCCTATGCGGCGATCCTGAACGGACTGGGCAAGTTTGCCGCCGGGGCCTTTGCCCCCATCCTGCTCAACGTGGTCATGATTGCTTTCATGGCGCCGCTGCTCGTCGGCGTGGCAAAATCGCCCGAGCAAACCGCCATCTGGGTGGCGGTGGGCACCATTGCCGGTGGTATCGCCCAGCTGGCCTTTGTCTATGGCGCCATCCGCCGCGCCCGCTTCGTGCCGCGCCTGGCCCTGCCGCGCTTTGATGGCGAGGTCAAACGCTTCTGGATCCGCGCCATTCCCGCCGTCCTGACCGGCGGCATCACCCAGATCAATATTTTTGTCGGTACCATCATTGCCTCGGCCGCCGACAGCGCCATGAGCTACCTCTACTATGCCGACCGGCTCTATCAGCTTCCCCTCGGCATCATCGGCATTGCCATCGGCACCGTGTTGCTGCCCGAACTCTCGCTGCACCTGTCCGGCAAGCGCTTCAAGGAGGCCGAGGCCGCCCAGACCCAGTCGCTGCTGCTGGCCATGCTGCTTTCGGCGCCAGCCGCCACCGCGCTGATTGCGCTGGCCATTCCCATCGTGCAGGTGCTGTTCGAGCGCGGCGCCTTTTCGGGCCTTGCCACCATCGAAACCGCCAGGGCGCTGGTCTGGTTTGCCGCGGGCCTGCCTGCCTATGTGCTGATCCGCGTGCTGCAGCCGGGCTTTTTTGCCCGCGAGGATACGGTGACGCCCACCGTGTTCGCCGGGATATCGGCAGCGATCAACATCATGCTTTCGCTCATTCTGTTTCCAACGCTCCAGCATGTGGGCATTGCAATCGCCACTTCGGCGGCGGCCTGGGCCAATGCGGCTCTGCTTGCCCTCTGGCTGGCCCGCCGCGGCCATTTCCGCCTGCCCCTGCCCGAGTGGCGGCGCCATGGCCTGATCATCCTGATCGCCGCCATCATGGCGGGCCTGCTCTATGGGCTTTCCCAGCTCATGGCCGCCTGGCTGCTGCCCAGTGCGCCCCTGCTCGTCCAGCTCCTCGTGCTCGGGGCGCTGGTCTCGATCGGGCTGCTGGTATATTTCGCGCTGATCCATCTTTTGCGCGTGCAGCCCTTGGGGCAGTTGCTCAAGCGCCTGCGCCGCCGCCGCGCCTGATCCGGGCCTTGCTTTGCCCGGGTGCTTTGCGCGATAAGCCAATCCTTCAAGCACAAGCCTTCCGGCTCAGGGACCTTCGACCATGCCCTTCACCCCGCGCGTCTTTTCCGGCACCCAGCCGTCCGGCGATCTGCATCTTGGCAATTACCTTGGCGCCATCAAGCGCTATGTCGAAATGCAAAAGACTCACGAATGCATCTATTGCGTCGTCGACATGCACGCCATCACCGTCTGGCAGGACCCGAACGACCTGCGCCGCGCCACCCGCGAAGTGGCCGCTGCCTATGTCGCTGCCGGGGTCGATCCGAAAAAGAACATCGTCTTCAACCAGAGCCGCGTCTTTCAGCACGCCGAACTGGCCTGGATTTTCAACTGCGTGGCGCGCATGGGCTGGATGGCCCGCATGACCCAGTTCAAGGACAAGACCGCTGGCAAGAACGCCGAAGCCGCCTCGCTCGGCCTGTTTGCCTATCCAGCGCTGATGGCCGCCGATATCCTGCTCTATAAGGCCACCCATGTCCCGGTGGGCGATGACCAGAAGCAGCACCTTGAGCTGACCCGCGACATCGCCACCAAATTCAACAACGATTTCGCTCTCTCGCTTTCTGAGCAGGGTCTGGAGGGCGATTTCTTCCCGATCACCGAGCCGGTTATTGCCGGCCCGGCAACCCGCGTGATGTCGCTCAAGGACGCTTCAAAAAAGATGAGCAAGTCCGATCCCGCCGAGGGTGCGCGCATCCTCCTGATGGACGATGCCGATGCCATCGCCAAAAAGATCAAGCGCGCCACCACCGATCCCGAACCCCTGCCGTCCGAGGAAAAGGGTCTTGAAGGTCGGCCCGAACCGTCCAACCTTGTCGGCATTTACGCCGCCCTTGCCGATCAGACCCGGGCCGAGGTGCTGGCCCAGTTCGGCGGACAGGGCTGGGGGGCGTTCAAGTCTGCGCTTGCCGATCTGGCGGTAGCCAAACTGGCCCCCATCGCCGCCGAAACCCGGCGGCTGGTCGCCGATCCGGCCTCGATCGACGCTTTCATGGCCGATGGGGCTGAGCGGGCCTCTGCCCTTGCGGAAGCCACCATGAAGGATGTGCGGCGCGTCGTCGGCTTTGTCCGCTGATCGCCCCCGCCCGGCCTGACCCTTGCCCCGCCTCCGGCGAGGTGGGAGAATGACCCTCTGCAACAGCCCGGATCACACGCGTGCCCGACCTGGAAAATGAATATCGCCGCAAATTCCTTGTCGTCATCGATGACACCGAGGAATGTGATCGTGCCGTGACCTTTGCCGCCAATCGCGTCAAGCGCACCGGCGGCGCGGTGGTTCTGGCCTCGGTGATTGAGCCGCCTGAGTTTCATGGCATGGGCGTTGAGGATGTGCTGCGCGCCGAAGCGCTCGAGCAGGCCGAGCAGAACCTTGACGCCCGCATCGCGCGCATCGCCAAAATCGGCAACATCAAGGTCGAGACCGTCATCCGCGAGGGTCGGCCCGCCGACGAGATCGAGGCCTTGATCAAAGCCGATCCCGGCATCGCCATCCTGGTGCTGGCGGCCAGCCGCACCTCCGACCAGCCCGGGCCGCTGGTGGCCTATTTTGCCGCCAACAATCGCCTCCATATTCCGGTCACCATCGTTCCGGGCGCCATGACCGACGAAGAAATCATCGCAGTCACCTGACCGGTTCGATCAAATCGTGCATTCCGCCCTTGCGCTGGGGGCGGAAAACTCTATTTTAGAACCATTCCAAAACCGTATTCAGGACCTGCACCGTGTTCATCCAGACCGAAGCGACGCCCAATCCCGCGACGCTGAAATTCCTGCCCGGCCGCGATGTGGTGTCCGGCGAACCGCGCGATTTCCGCGACAGCGCCGCTGCCGCCATTTCGCCGCTGGCCCTGGCCCTGTTTGGCGTGCCCGGCGTGCAGGGGGTGTTCCTGGGGTCCGATTTCATCTCGGTCACCAAGGATAATTCGGACTGGAACCACATCAAGCCCGCCATTCTGGGCGTGATCATGGAGCATTTCCTCTCCGGCAAGCCGGTGATCCAGGATGGCCAGGCCGAAGTCGATGACAGCGGCGATGAGTTCTTCGAGGCCACCGACAGCGAAACCGTCGAGGTGATCAAGGAGCTTCTGGCCACCCGGGTGCGCCCGGCCGTGGCCATGGATGGCGGCGACATCACTTTCAAGGGTTTTCGCGATGGCACGGTGTTCCTGCACATGCAGGGCGCCTGCTCGGGCTGCCCGTCATCGACAGCAACGCTCAAGAGCGGCATCGAGAACCTGCTGCGCCACTTTGTCCCCGGCGTCGAATCGGTGCAGCAGATCTAGCCGATATTGGCTTTTGGCAAGTTCAGGGCGGCCTCCGGGCGGCCTTTTGTTTGCCCGTCACCACCTTGCCCCCCCGCGCCCGGGGCTTTATCTGTCAGGCATGATCACGCTTCTTGCCATCGACACGGCCGCGCCCCGCCTGCAACTGGCTCTGCTTTTGCCCGATGGCCGCACAGACGTGTCGATCGATGACATTGCCCATGGCCATGCCGAAATACTGTTTGCCCGCATCGCCACGCTGCTCTCGCGCAATGGCCTGAACTATGACGGCTTGATGCGCATTGCCGTCACCACCGGGCCCGGTTCGTTTACCGGGCTGCGCATCGGGCTCTCGGCAGCCCGCGGTCTTGGGCTTGCCCTTGGCCTTCCGGTCATCGGCGTGCCGACGCTATTAGGCGTCTCGCTCGCCGCTCCGGCCTCTGGCCCGGTGGCGGTTCTGCTCGATGCCCGGCGAGACGAGGCCTATTTCGAACGGTTTGCCGGCCCCGGTCTGCCGGTGGGCGCACCAGCGGTTCTGCCCATGGCCGCCGCCCGCGCGGCCATTGCGCCGGGCGATCTTGTCATCGAAAACCCGTTTGTCGATATCGGGCTGGTCGCCCGCTTTGCCGCCGGTGCCGACCCCGGCGCCTATCCGCCCGAGGCCGCCTATGTCCGGCCCGCCGATGCCAAGCCGCAGACCGCGGCCCGGCTGGCCCGCGCCGGAGCCAGCTCATGAACAAGCTCTGGCTGGCCCCCGCCGGTCTTCACATCGAGCCGGGCATCACCGCCGATGCCGATGCCATCGCCGCCATCCATGCCCTGGGTTTTTACCAGGGCTGGCCGCGCGACGATTTTGCCACCTATCTGGGGGACGCCGATACGCCCTGCTACGTCGCCTGCGATGCCAGACGCCGCATCGCCGGTTTCATCATGATCCGGCTGGCCGGCGACGAGGCCGAACTGATCACCATTGCCGTCGATCCCAAATGGCGTGGCAAGGGCATCGGCGCGGCGCTGCTGCGGGCCGTGTTCGATGACCTGTTGATGTCCCCGGCCCGGCGGATGTTCCTTGAAGTGGCCGAGGACAACCCCGCCGCCATCACCCTTTACCGCCATCAGGGCTTTGCCGAGGTCGGCCGCCGCCAGGGCTATTATGCCCGAGCCAGCGGCCAGCCGGCCACCGCCCTTGTCATGGCCCGCAATCTTGGGTAACCCCAGACAGTGGACGGCACAGGAGCCCGGATCATGACAGGCCACACCGAGCTCACCCTCGAGCAGCAATGCGTCGCCACTGGCATGCGCATGACCGACCAGCGCCGCATCATCGCCCAGGTCATCGAAAGCGCCGACGACCATCCCGATGTCGAAGAGCTTTATCGCCGCGCCAGCCTCGTTGATCCGCGCATCTCGCTCTCGACGGTCTATCGCACGGTTAACCTCTTCGAAGAGGCCGGGCTCGTCACCAAGCACGATTTCAAGGATGGCCGGGCCCGTTTCGAGCTGATCCCCGATGAACATCACGACCACCTGATCGATATCCGCACCGGCCGCGTCATCGAGTTCCGCAACGAGGAAATCGAAGCCATCCAGGAAGTCATCGCCAAACGGCTTGGCTACAAGCTCGTCGATCACCGGCTCGAGCTCTATGCTGTTCCGCTCAAATCCGACAAGGCCGGATCATGATCGGGCGCTCGCTGTTCTTTGTCTTCGTTCTGGTGCCGGTCATGCTGGTCACCGTGCCGGCCCAGTTCGTCATCACAAGGCTCAACCTGCCCGGCTGGAACACGCTGCCGCGCATTTTCCACCGCACCGCCTGCATGTTCCTCGGTCTCAGGGTCCGGGTCATCGGCAAGCCGGCCACCGGCCATCCGGCGCTGCTGGTCAGCAATCACATTTCCTGGACCGATATCGTGGCCATCGGTGCGGTGGCTGATGTCACCTTTGTCGCCAAGCGCGATGTCGAGCGCTGGCCGGTGGTGGGCTTCATGGCCTCGCTGCAAAAAACCATCTATGTCGATCGCACCCGCCGCACCGATGCCCACCGCACCAGTCGCGAAATGGGTCAGCGCCTCGCCGATGGCGGGGCGGTGCTGCTGTTTGCCGAGGGCCAGTCCGATATCGGCACCCATGTCCTGCCGTTCCGCTCGGCCCTGGTCGGGGCGGCCCAGCACGCCATGCACGAGGCCGGTGCCACCGATGTTGCGGTCCAGCCCGTCACCGTCGCCTACACGCGCCTGCAGGGCCTGCCGGTCTCGCGCAATGAGCGCAGCCTGATCGCCTGGATCAAGTCCAAGTCGACCGGGCAGAACATCCGCGACATTCTTTCGGGCCCCTCCAAGGATGTCACCATCGCGTTTGGCATTCCCAAGCCGCTCGATCAGGGCGCCGACCGCAAGGCCGTCACCAAAGCGGCCGAAGACGATGTGCGGCGCATGCTGGTGGCGCTCAACCGTGGCCAGCCTCTGCCCTCTGACCAGCCGTCCTGATCCCGGCCCGCTTGGCGCGGCAGCCGAGTTGGGTTAAAGACCGGCCATGACCGAGATCCCCACTCCGCCCGCGCGCCCCAATGCCAAGAAGGTCTTCATCAAGACCTATGGCTGCCAGATGAATGTCTATGACAGCGAGCGCATGGCCGATGCCCTGGCCCCGCACGGCTACGAGGCCGCCGATAGCGCCGAAACCGCCGACCTGGTGCTGCTCAACACCTGCCACATCCGCGAGAAGGCCTCCGAAAAGGTTTTCTCCGAACTCGGGCGCCTGCGCGAGGTGCGCGACCAGCGCCGCGCCGAGGGGCTGGATCTGATGATCGGGGTCACCGGCTGCGTCGCCCAGGCCGAGGGCGAGGAAATCGCCCGCCGCTCCAAAGTGGTCGATCTGGTTGTCGGCCCGCAATCCTATCACCGCCTGCCCGACCTGATCGCGCGCTCAAAGGCCGGCGAAGGCGCCAGCGCGCTGGTCGATACCGAATTTTCCATCGTCGACAAGTTCAACAACCTGCCCGCCGCCCGCAAGGAATCGACCATTGCCCGCGGCCTCACCGCCTTCCTCACCGTCCAGGAAGGCTGCGACAAGTTCTGCTCGTTCTGCGTCGTCCCCTACACGCGCGGCGCCGAAGTCTCGCGCCCGGTGGCCCAGGTTCTGGCCGAGGCCCGCGGCCTCGCCGATGCCGGGGTGATGGAACTGACCCTTCTCGGCCAGAACGTGAATGCCTATCACGGGCTCGATGAAAAGGGCCGCAGTGTCGGGCTCGGCGAGCTTCTGGCCCGCCTTTCCGACATTTCCGGTATCCGCCGACTGCGCTATACCACCAGCCATCCGCTCGACATGGATGACGGCCTGATCGCGGCCCATCGCGACCTGCCCAAGCTCATGCCCTATCTGCACCTGCCGGTGCAATCGGGTTCGGACAGCATCCTCAAGGCCATGAACCGCCGCCACACCCGCGCCCAGTACATGGCGGTAATCGAGCGCATCAAGGCGGCCCGGCCCGACCTGGCGCTGTCAGGCGATTTCATCGTCGGCTTTCCCGGCGAAACCGATGCCGATTTCGAGCAAACGCTCCAGATCGTCGCCGATGTCGGCTACGCCTCGGCCTATACGTTCAAATATTCCTCGCGCCCCGGCACGCCCGGTGCCCTGATGGACCATCAGGTGCCAGAACCGGTCAAGGCCGAGCGGCTCGAACGGCTTTTACAGCTGGTCACCACCCAGATGCGCGATTTCGGCAAATCCTGCGTTGGCCGCACCCTCGATGTGCTGCTCGAACGCAAGGGCCGCATGCCCGGCCAGCTCGGCGGGCGCTCGCCCTATCTGCAGGCCGTGCACCTCGAAGCGCCCGAAGCGCTGATCGGCACCATTCAGCCGGTTCAAATCGTCAGCGCTGGGAACAATTCCATCGCCGGGCGCATTGTCACGTAAAATTCGCATGGGCAAGCCGCAGAATCCTGCTAGCCTTCCATTCAGGGAGTCACCTGCAACCGGAGATGTCGAGTTTGTCCAGGCACGTATCACCGACCACCGATAACGCCCTTTCCTCGCAACTCGAACTCGCCTTCGACGACAACCGCCTCGCCGCCCAGCTTTATGGCGATTTCGACCAGAACCTGGCTTTGGTGGAACAACGGCTGGCCGTCACCGCCACCCCGCGCGGCAATCATGTGCTGATCAAGGGCGCCGCCAGTGCCGTCGATCAGGCCCGCCGCGTGCTTGAATCGCTCTATGGGCTGCTTGAGGAAGGCCGGGCCATCGATATCGCCAATGTCGATACGGTGATCAGGATGATCGAGACCGAAGACAGCCAGCTGACCCTGCCCACCATGGAAAAGAAGGGCAAGGTGCGCATGGCCCAGATCGCCACGCGCAAGGCCACCATCGTAGCCCGCACCCCGGCGCAGGATGCCTATATGCGCGCCATGGACCGGGCCGAACTGGTTTTCGGCATGGGTCCGGCCGGCACCGGCAAGACCTATCTGGCGGTGGCCCATGCGGCCACCCTGCTCGAACGCGGCGATATCAACCGCATCATTCTGTCCCGCCCTGCCGTCGAAGCTGGCGAACGGCTCGGCTTCCTGCCGGGCGACATGAAGGAAAAGGTCGATCCCTACCTGCGCCCGCTCTATGATGCGCTTTACGATATGATGCGCCCCGAGCATGTGGAGCGCTGCATCACCTCGGGCGCCATTGAAGTGGCCCCGCTCGCCTTCATGCGCGGCCGGACGCTGGCCAATGCCGTCGTCATTCTGGACGAGGCGCAGAACACCACCTCGATGCAGATGAAGATGTTTCTGACCCGCCTGGGAGAGAATTCCAAGATGATCGTCACCGGCGATCCGACCCAGGTCGATCTGCCGCGCGGCGAAAAATCCGGCCTCATCGAGGCAGTGGCTTTGCTTGATGGGGTCGAGGGTGTGCACGTCTCGCGCTTTGGCGACCGCGACGTGGTGCGCCATGCCCTTGTGGGGCGCATCGTGCGGGCCTATGAAGCCGATGCCGTGCGCCGCCTCGAGGCGCACGCCCATAACGAAAGCAAGACGCGCTGACCCCTCCGCTCGAAATCGCCATCTCCCGCAATGTCGAGGGCTGGCCCGACGACTTTGATGCCCTGGCCGAACGGGCCGTGTTCGCCGCGCTCAAGGCCAGCAAGGCCCGGGTCAAGGGCGTGGCCGAACTGTCCATTGTCCTGACCGATGATGCCGAACAGCGCGAACTCAACCGCGACTGGCGCGGCAAGGACAGCGCAACCAATGTCCTGTCGTTTCCCCAGATCGAGCCTTTCGGGCCGGTCACCGGCATTCTGGGCGACGTCATTCTGGCCCGCGAAACCCTTGAGCGCGAAGCCCTCGATCTGGGCAAGTCTTTGTCCGATCACTTCACCCATCTTATCGTGCATGGATTTTTGCACATTCTGGGGTATGATCACATCGATGAGCAGGATGCTCTTGCCATGGAAGCGCTGGAAACCCAGATCCTGGCCGGGCTCGGCATTGCCGATCCCTACGAAGATACCGAACCGGTCCGGTGAATTCCGGCACATCAATCAGGGAAGCTGCCGCAACCGCGGCCTGTTGCAATGAACGATATAGACTTACCCTCGACCAAGGCGTCTGAACCCAATCCCGAGCCTGGTTCTAGTCCCGCCCCCGCCGCGCCGCGGGGGCCGACCCTGTGGTCGCGTTTGAAATCGCTGCTGGCCCTGCGTACCGTCTCGCTGCGCGACGATCTCGAAGTCGCCCTTGGCGACGAAACGAGCCCGGAAACCGCCGACTTCACCCAGTCTGAGCGCACCATCCTGCAGAATGTGCTCAAGCTCGGCGACATGCGGGTCGACGATGTCATGGTGCCGCGTGTCGATATCGAAGCCGTCGACGCCGAGGAAACGCTGGCGGCGCTCCTCGCCCGGTTCCGCGCTGCCGGCCATTCGCGCCTGCCGGTTTATGATGACAATCTCGACAATGTGCTCGGCTTCGTCCACGTCAAGGATGCCATGCGCCGGGTCACCAACGTGGTCGAGCCCGGTGAAACCGGCAAGGACCTGCCGATCAAGTTGGTCTCCACCGCCTTGCGCCATAAGATCGGCAAGCTCGACCTGATGCGCACCGCGCTCTTTGTCCCGCCCTCAATGCCGGTGGGGGACCTCCTCACCCAGATGCAGACCAAGCGTGTGCACATGGCTATCGTTGTCGATGAATATGGCGGCACCGACGGGCTGGTCACCATCGAAGACCTGCTTGAGGCGGTGGTCGGCGACATCGAGGATGAGCACGATGACCTCGACAGTTCACTCGTCCGCAAGGTCAATTCCAACACCTTCATTGCCAGTTCGCGCGCTGAACTGGCCGAACTCAGGGCCGTGCTCGGCGCCGAATTTGACCCCGGCGACCACGAGGAAGCCGTCGATACGCTCGGCGGGCTGATCTTTGCCCTTGTTGGCCATGTGCCGGTGGCTGGCGATGTGGTTAAGGGCCTGAAAGGCTTTGAATTCGAAGTCCTGCAGGCCGACCAGCGCCAGGTGCGCAAGGTCAAGATCAAGCGCATCGTCAAGCGCACGCCGCGCCCCAAGCCGCCGCGCCCTGCTGCTGCCAATGACCAGAACCAGGCTGCCGCCGAATAGGCGTTGACCTGCCGGGGCAGTGCAGCGACCTTGACCCATGGCGTTTGATTCGACCGTCCCGGGGGACATTGCGTGACTTGGCTTGCTGAAACCGCCATGCTCTCGCATGGCTGGCGCCGTTTTGTGCTCATGCTGATCTGCGGGGCCGTGGCCGGCTTGTCGGTGGCCCCGCTCTTTGTCCTGCCCGCCCTGTTCATCGCCATGCCGTTCTGGGTGTGGGCGCTCGATGGCGCTGAGCGCCATCGGGGCTGGCGCCGCATCTTCGGGCCCGCCTTTGTCATCGGGCTCGGCTTTGGGACCGGCTATTTCTGTGTGGCCTTCCACTGGCTGGGCACGGCCTTTTTCGCCGATGGCGGGCCGCTGATCGGACTGATGCCCTTTGCCATCCTCGGGCTGGCCATGCTGATCGGGTTCTTCTGGGGCCTGGCCTCCAGCCTTGCCTACGCCCTCTGGTCCGATGGCCCCTTGCGCATCGTCACCCTGTCTGTGTGCCTGGCCCTGTTTGAATGGCTGCGGGGCCACGTCTTTTCTGGCTTTCCCTTCGATCTTTTAGGCTATGCGCTGACCGCCACCACCGAAATGGCCCAGCTTTCCTCGGTCATCGGCGTCTACGGGCTGACGCTGCTGGCTGTCCTCCTCAGCTTTACCCCGGCCCTGATCTGGCCCGCCGATGGCCGCAGTCTGGCGCGCCGCCTCGCTCCGTTCTTTCTTGGCCTGGCCGTCATCGGTGGCCAGATTGCCTGGGGCAATGTCCGGCTCAACAGCGCCGTCACCGCCGAGCGTACCGATATCCGGCTGCGGCTGGTGCAGCCCCTGATCACCGAACACACCAATTGGGAGCGGGCCAATCCCCCCGAGATCATCACGCGCCTGATCGAACTCTCGCAGACCCGCACCAGCCCCTCCGATCAGGGGCTGGCTGCCATCACTCACGTGGTCTGGCCCGAATCGGCGCTGCCGTTTTTCTTGAGCCAGTATCCCGAGGCTCTGGCCCGCATCGCCCGCATGCTGCCCGATCAGACCATGCTGCTGACCGGCGCACCGCGCGAAGATTACGAAGCGGCCGAGGCCGTGCCCGGCGCCCCGGCTCCGGCGCATAATGCCATTCTGGCCATCAACACCGAGGGCGAGGTCATTGCCAGTTATGACAAGTCGCACCTGGTGCCCTTCGGTGAATATCTGCCCTTCCCGGAACTCTTTGCAGCCGTCGGCCTGCGCCAGTTCGTGCCCGGCGCTACCGGCTGGGTGGCAGGTGACGGGCGGCGGCTGCTCAGGCTGCCCGACGGCCCGGCATTCCTGGCGCTGATCTGCTACGAGATCATCTTTTCGGGCGACCTGGGCGTCGAGACGGCCAGCGCGGAGTACCTTTTCAACATCACCAACGATTCCTGGTTCGATGGCTCGATCGGCCCGGCCCAGCATGCCCACCATGCCCTGATCCGTGCCATCGAGGAGGGCATGCCGCTGGTGCGCACAGCCAATTCGGGGCTGACTTTCCTTGCCGATCCCTTTGGCCGCATCACCGCCAGCCTCGTCCCCGGACAGGCGGGCGTGCTCGACGTGGTGCCCGCTCAGCGGCTCGAGACCACCCTCTTTTCCCGCCTCGGCTACTGGCCGTTCTGGGGCGCCGAGCTTTTTGGCTTTGCCATTGCCCTTCTCGCCGCGCGCCGCCGTGCCAAAGCATAATCGTTTAAGGATGCCGCAGCACTCATATCAAGATTTCTTTATGTCCGCCTTGACCGCGACCGGCCGGACTGTCAAAAACCGTCTGAAATGGCGTTTACCGGCGCGATTCAGGCACTTCAGCGGGGTTTAGAGTGGCTCGATCTTCGTATTTGTTCACGTCTGAGTCGGTGTCCGAAGGTCATCCCGACAAGGTTTGCGATCGTATCTCCGACGAAATTGTTGATCTGGTGTTCCGCGAAGCCGCCAAGACCGGCATGGACCCTTCCCAGGTCCGTATCGCCTGCGAAACGCTGGCCACCACCAATCGCGTCATCATTGCCGGTGAAGTGCGGGTGCCCGAAACCCTGCTCAAGAAGGGCAAGGACGGGCAGCTGCTGCACGATGCCGCCGGTCACCCGGTGGTCAATCCGGCCAAGTTCCGCTCCACTGCGCGCAAGGCCATTAAGGCCATCGGCTACGCCCAGTCCGGTTTTCACTGGAAGACCGCCAAGATCGAAGTGCTGCTGCACGGCCAGTCGGCCGATATCGCCGCCGGGGTCGATGCCAAGGGCAACAAGGACGAAGGTGCCGGCGACCAGGGAATCATGTTCGGCTATGCCAGCCGCGAAACCCCCGAACTGCTGCCTGCCCCGATCTATTATGCCCACAAAATCCTCGAAACTCTGGCGCTGGCCCGCAAGGCCGGCGAAGGCGAGGCCATCAAGCTCGGCCCCGATGCCAAGAGCCAGGTCACGGTCCGCTACGAGGAAGGCAAGCCGGTCGGTGTCACCCAGATTGTTCTGTCCACCCAGCATTTGGATCCAAACCTGACCTCGGCCGATGTGCGCAAGATCGTCGAGCCCTATGTCCGCGCCGCCCTACCCGAAGGCTGGATCGGCAAGGATACCGTCTGGCACGTCAATCCCACCGGCAAGTTCGTCGTCGGCGGCCCCGATGGCGATGCCGGCCTGACCGGGCGCAAGATCATTGTCGATACTTATGGCGGCGCGGCCCCGCATGGCGGCGGGGCCTTTTCGGGCAAGGACCCCACCAAGGTCGACCGCTCCGCGGCCTATGCCGCCCGCTACCTGGCCAAGAATGTCGTCGCCGCCGGTCTTGCCGACCGCGCCACCATCCAATTGAGCTATGCCATCGGCGTTGCCCAGCCGCTCTCGATCTATGTCGACCTGCATGGCACCGGCAAGATCAGTGAATCAAGACTCGAAGAAGTGCTGGCGGCCGGCAGCCTGATCAACCTCACCCCACGCGGTATCCGCACCCATCTGGGGCTCAACAAGCCCATTTATGCCAAGACCGCTGCCTATGGCCATTTTGGCCGCAAGCCGGGCCGCGATGGTTCGTTCTCCTGGGAACGGACCGATCTGGTCCCGGCGCTCAAAGCCGCGGTAAAGTAGCCCGCCTGAAACCCCGGTGCACTGCAAGGGGGGCCGCAGCCCCCCTTTTGCTTGAGGAATGCCGTGACCACGCCTCCGACCAAACTGCCCCTGCAATTGACCAAGGCCGGCGAACCGCGGGCATTCTTTGGCCGCCGCTCCGGCAAACGCCTGCACAAGGGGCAGGACAGCCTGTTCGAAACCTTGTTGCCAGAGCTTGAAGTCACCTTGCCCCAGGGCCTTATCGACCCCGATGCGGCCTTCTCCGGCAAGGCAAGGCGCGTGCTCGAAATCGGCTATGGCGGCGGCGAGCATCTGGCACTCGAAGCCAGTCGGCACCCCGAAACCGGCTATGTGGGCTGCGAAGTGTTTACCGGCGGCATCGGCAAGATGATCCAGGCCATCGCCGAGCAGGACCTGGCCAATGTCCGGCTCTTTACCGACGATGCCCTCAAATTCCTCAACGCTTTACCCGATGCCAGCCTGGATGAGGTCTACCTTCTCTATCCCGATCCCTGGCCCAAGACCCGCCACCACAAACGTCGCTTTGTCTCGGACCTGACGCTGTCCGAACTGAGCCGCACCATCAGGCCGGGCGGCCTCCTCCATTTTGCCACCGATATCGAGGACTATGCCAACTGGACGCTGGCCAATATCCTGCGCACCCCGGCCTTCGCGTTTGCCCCTTCCGAGCCGGGCAGCTGGCATCAGCCCTATCCGGGCTGGGCCCCGACCCGCTATGAGCGCAAGGCGCGCGCTGAGGGTCGCATGATCTCCTGGTACTTCACGTTCGGGCGGGCCGCCTGATCGGGTTACTCTTGCCGCAGCGGCGGATTTGATCTATACGGGGGCCACATCACTGGCTCTCTTGGAGAGTGGGTGCCATCCGGCCCCGCTCTTTTTTATTGCCTTCCGGCCTGCATGGAGAAGTCTTCGCGTGAGCGAACCGTTCGATCTGAGAGAAAAGCGCTATATCAAGGAAACCGGGCTCGAGGCCCGGATTGCCGCCATCGTTGAACCGGTGGCCAACGATCTTGGCTATGCGCTGGTGCGCATCAAGGTCACCCAGGAAAACGGCTGCACGCTCCAGATCATGGCCGAAGACGCCCATGGGCGTTTCTCGATCACCGACTGCGAGCGCCTGTCCAAGGAAGTCTCGCCGGTCCTCGATGCCGATGATCCGATCGATCGCGAATACCATCTCGAAGTATCCTCGCCCGGCATCGACCGTCCGCTGGTCCGGGCCCGCGACTTCGCCGCCTATATCGGGCACGAGGCGCGGATCGAGCTGGCCGACCTGATCAATGGCCGCAAGCGCTTCCGCGGCCTGATCGCGGCGGTGGATGCGACCACTTTGACCATCACCCTGCCCGATGCGCCCAAGGATTCCGATCCCAATCACCGCCTGCCGCTGACCGCGCTGGCCGAGGCCAAGCTGATCATGACCGATGCGCTCATGGACATGGCCCGCATTGCCCAGGACGAAAACGACCCCCTCGACGGCGAGGAGGTCGAAACCGAAGAAGATCTTGATGACGACATCCAGGTAGATGCCGCCACACAGGCTGAGGAGACAGATTAAATGGCCGTTAGCGCGAACCGACTGGAACTGCTCCAGATTGCAGATGCCGTTGCCCGCGAAAAATCGATCGACCGCATGGTAGTGATCGAAGCCATGCAGGACGCCATCGAAAAGGCGGCCCGCTCCCGCTATGGCGCCGAAACCGAAGTGCGCGCCGAAATCAATCCGCGCTCGGGCGAACTGCGCCTCTGGCGCCTGCTCGAAGTGGTCGAGGCTGTTGAAGAGCCGGGCCGCCAGATCGGGCTCAAGCAGGCCATCGCCCGCAACAGCGCCGCCAAGATCGGCGATTTCGTCACCGAGCCGCTGCCGCCCATCGAGTTTGGCCGCATCGCCGCCCAGTCGGCCAAGCAGGTCATCGTCCAGAAGGTGCGCGACGCCGAGCGCGACCGCATGTTCGAGGAATATTCCGGCCGCATCGGCGAGATCGTCAACGGCTCGGTCAAGCGCGTCGAATATGGAAATGTCATTGTCGATCTCGGGCGTGGCGAAGCCATTATCCGCCGCGATGAACTGATCCCGCGCGAAATGTACCGCTATGGCGACCGCGTGCGCGCCTATGTCTATGACGTGCGTCGCGAACAGCGCGGTCCGCAGATTTTCCTCTCGCGCACCCATCCCCAGTTCATGGCCAAACTGTTCATGCAGGAAGTGCCAGAAATCTACGATGGCATCATCACCATCCGCTCGATTGCCCGCGATCCGGGCAGCCGCGCCAAGATCGCCGTCACCTCCTCTGATTCGTCGATCGATCCGGTTGGCGCCTGCGTGGGTATGCGTGGGTCGCGCGTGCAGGCGGTGGTGGCCGAACTGCAGGGCGAAAAGATCGACATCATTCCCTGGACCGACAATATCGCCGATCTCGTGGTGTCCGCGCTTCAGCCCGCTGATGTGGCCAAGGTTGTTCTCGATGAACTGGCCGAGCGCATCGAAGTGGTCGTGCCCGACGAACAGCTCTCGCTGGCCATCGGCCGTCGCGGGCAGAATGTGCGCCTCGCCAGCCAGCTGATCGGCTGGGATATCGACATCCTGACAGAGCAGGAAGAAAGCGAACGCCGCCAGAAGGAATTCACCGAACGCACCGCCCTGTTCATGGGCGCGCTCGATGTGGACGAGATGGTGGCCCAGCTCCTGGCCTCCGAAGGCTTCTCGTCCATCGAGGAACTGGCCTATATCGAATTGGCCGAAATCGCCTCGATCCAGGGCTTTGACGAAGAAACCGCTTCGGAAATCCAGAACCGGGCCATCGAATACCTCGCCGCCATCGACCGGGCCAACGATGCCGAACGCACAGCGCTTGGCGTGCTCGACGAACTCTATGAAATTCCGGGCCTGAATGCGGCCATGCTGGTGGCACTGGGCAAGGAAGGTATCAAGTCGGTGGAAGATTTCGCCGGCTGCGCCTCCGATGATCTGGTGGGCTGGACCGAACGCGCCAATGGCGAGGTCAAGCGTTTCGAGGGGACCTTCAAGGACTTCCCCGTTTCGCGCGAAGAAGCCGAGGAAATGATCCTGCAGGCCCGCCTCAAGGCCGGCTGGATCACCGAGGATGAGATCGCGGCGGAAGACGAGGAGGCCCCCGAGGCCTGATCGCCATGCCCGCACGGGAACAAAAGGTCCGCGAATGCTGCCTGACCCGCCAGGTCATGCCGGTCGCGGACCTGATACGGTTTGTGGTCGGGCCCGATAACGTGCTGGTACCCGATATTGACGCCAGGGCCGAGGGCCGTGGCGTCTGGGTCAGTCTGAGTGCCGATGCGGTGCGTCAGGCGATCCGGAAGAAGGCGTTCATCAAGAGTTTGAAGGAACAGGTCATTGTTCCGGACGACCTTGCGGAACAGACTGGAACAAGGCTAGAACAGCGGCTCCTCGGGGCCCTGTCGATGGCACGCAAGGCCGCTCAGATCGTGACCGGCGCCACCAAGGTGCGTGCCGCCATCGACAAGGGCGAGGTAATTGCGCTGCTCACCGCCACCGATGCTGCTCCCGATGGGCGCAGCAAGATGACGGGCGCGCTCAGGGCCTACGGATTTGCCGCCGAGGCGGCCGGGTTTGCGGGGCACGATGTGCCCCATCTGGAATTGCTCGATTCAGACCAATTGGGTTTGGCACTCGGGCTTGAAAATGTGATACATGCTGCGCTCACAAAAGGGGCGGCAGCCCAATCGGCGTTGGCGCGGGCCCAGAGACTGATCCGCTACACCGCCCAAACGGCGCAGGAACCGGGCATTGCCCCGGCCGATGCCCAGATGAAATGAGACGCGAATAGATGGCTGATAACGACGACAAGCGCGAAGACGGCAGCGGCAAGAAAACTCTGACGCTCAAAGGTGCCCCCAGCCTTGGCGGGCGCCCCGGCATGTCGCGCACATCCCGCACGGTCGTTGTCGAAAAGCGCACCCGCCGCGTCGGCGCACCCGGTGCGCCGGGCGCTTCGGCCGGCCACAGCCCGGCGCCGTCCAATCCGCGTCCGCAATCAGCCAATCCTTCGGTCAACCAGCAGGGGCAGCGCCCGGCCTTCCGCCAGCCGCAGCCATCGCGTCCGCAGGGCGGACTGACCTCGAACGAGAATGATGCCCGCCAGCGGGCGTTGCGTGAGGCCGCCGGACGTCAGGCAGAGGAAGCAGCCCAGCGCGCCGCCGATGAAGCCCGCCGGGCCGAGGAAGATCGTCGCCGCGCCGCCATCCGCGAGCAAGAAGAGCGTGAGCGCAGGGCGCTCGAGGCTGCCGGTCAGGCCCGTGTGGATGAACCGGTCGAGGAAATTGAAACCATCGCCACTGTGGCGCCGCGCCCGAAATCGGCTGAACCGCGCCGTCCGGCTGCCGCAGCGCGTCCCGCAAGTCCGGCGATTCCGGATATTCCTCCGGCTCCGCCCAGCGAAGCCGACGGTCGTCGGGCCCGCACCGCGCCACCCGCCGCCTCGGCGCGCCCGATGGTGGGTGCCGCCGAACTGGAAAATGCCCGTCGCGCCTCCCGTGCCGCGCCCGAACGTCCGGCTAAGCGGGGTGGCGATGCCGATATCGGTCGCAGCCGCCTGACCGTCACCAATGCCGGTGTCGAGGGCGACCGCGATCGTGGCCCTTCTCTGGCCGCCATGCGTCGGCGCCGTGAAAAGCAGCGCGGCCGCGTCACTGCCGCGCCGGTGAAACTGGCCCGCGAAGTCATCATTCCCGAGGCCATCACGGTCCAGGAACTCGCCAACCGCATGTCCGAACGGGCGGTGACGGTGATCAAGATGCTCATGGCGCAGAACATGATGCTCAAGATCAACGACATCATTGACGCCGATACCGCCGAACTGATCGCCACCGAACTGGGCCATACCGTCAAGCGCGTCTCGGACGCCGACGTGGAAGAGGGCCTGTTCGACGATATCGCCGAGGATCGGGCCGAAGACCTGGTGTCGCGCGCTCCGGTGGTGACCATTATGGGCCACGTCGACCATGGCAAGACCTCGCTGCTTGATGCGATCCGCGAAGCCAATGTGGTGGCTGGCGAAGCCGGGGGCATCACCCAGCATATCGGTGCCTATCAGGTCATCAAGAACGGCGCGCCGATCACCTTCCTCGATACGCCGGGCCACGAGGCCTTCACCGCCATGCGCGCCCGCGGCGCCCAGGCGACCGATATCGCCATTCTGGTGGTGGCCGCCGACGATGGCGTCATGCCCCAGACCATTGAATCGATCAGGCATGCCAAGGCGGCAGGCGTTCCGATCATTGTGGCCATCAACAAGATGGACAAGCACGATGCCGACCCCACCCGCGTGCGCACCGAACTGCTCCAGCATGAGGTGTTTGTCGAGGCCATGGGCGGCGAAACGCTCGACGTCGAGGTTTCGGCCAAGACCCACAAGGGTCTGGACAAGCTGCTCGAAGCCATTCTGCTGCAGGCTGAAGTGCTCGAACTTCAGGTCAACCAGGCTGGTCGTGCCGAGGGTCTGGTGATCGAAGCCAAGCTCGATCGCGGCCGGGGTGCGGTGGCAACCATGCTGGTCCAACGCGGGACGCTGGCCATTGGCGATATCGTGGTGGCCGGCACCGAATGGGCCCGCGTCCGCGCCCTGATCAACGACAAGGGCGAGCAGATCAAGTCCGCCGGCCCCTCAACGCCGGTCGAAGTGCTCGGTTTTACCGGTGTGCCCTCTGCCGGTGACCGCTTCTCGGTCGTGCCGACCGAAGCGCGGGCCCGCGAAGTTACCGAATACCGCCAGCGCCTGATCCGCGAAAAGACCGCCGGTGGCGGCGCCACCAGCCTTGAGCAGATGATGAACCAGCTCAAGGCCTCGGGCATGTCCAAGTTCCCGCTCATCATCAAAGGTGACGTGCAGGGTTCGGTGGAAGCCATCAATGCCTCGCTCAACAAGCTCTCGACCGAGGAAGTCTCGGCCCAGATCCTGATGTCGGGCGTCGGGGGGATTTCCGAATCCGATGTGACCCTGGCCACGGCCTCGAACGCCATCATCATCGGGTTCAACGTGCGTGCCAACAAGCAGGCCACCGAACTGGCCCAGCGCGAAGGCATCGAAATCCGCTACTACAACATCATCTACGACCTTGTGGACGATGTGAAATCGGCCATGTCGGGCCTGCTCTCGCCCGAACGGCGCGAAACCTTCCTCGGCTACGCCGAAATCCTGGAAGTATTCACCATCACCAAGGTGGGCAAGGTCGCCGGTTGCCGTGTCACCGAGGGTCTGGTCGAACGTGGGTCGGGTGTGCGCCTGCTGCGCGACAACGTGGTCATCCACGAAGGCAAGCTCAAGACGCTCAAGCGCTTCAAGGATGAAGTCAAGGAAGTCCAGGTTGGCCAGGAATGCGGCATGGCGTTCGAAAATTACGAAGATATCCGCCAGGGCGATGTCATCGAATGCTTCCGCGTCGAAAGCGTCAAGCGCACGCTCTAGGCATCAATACTGTTTAGAATTAAGGGGCTCGGCACGACCGCGCCCTTTGCTTTTTGCTGCCGCTGCCACAATTGCAGTTGGCGGGCCGGGCTTTCGCGGCTAGCGTAACCTGCGGTTCGCGTGGGGGCTGCGGGGGGCATCGTGGTCGACAAGGGGCAAAGGCTCAAACTCCTAATTCGTCTAAGCGCGGTCTACGACATCCTGGTGGCAATCGGCTTTGCCGTGCCGTGGCTGGCGAGCCTTTATGTCGGCCTGCTCGAAAGCCTGAGCCACACTCTCGGCCTCGGGGGCACGGCCGGGCAATTCCCGGCCTTTGCCATGCTGTTCGTTAATCTCATGGGCGTCCTCGCCCTCAGCTGGGCCGGGGTTCGCCTCTATCGCCCGGAGCCCTTTCTCGCCGTTGCCGACGTCCTGGCCCGCTCCGCCTTTGCCCTCCTGATCCTGGTCGCATTGATGGCGGGCGCCCCCATGATCATTGCCGGCCTTGCCATTCTCGAAATTGTCTGGGTGGCCCTTATCGTTCTGGCCCTGATCGCCTATTCTCGCGCCCGACCCCGCAACGCCTGAGGGCCGGAGACCGAGAATGCGCGCTGCCTTTTTTGCCCTTGCCCTGCTTCTGCCCGCCCCGGCGCTTGCCGAGGGTCTGACCTTCGGGGCGCTTGGGCACACGCTGAGTTTTCCACTCCCGGCCTGGTCGGGCCTGACACCGGTACCGGCCGATGGGCTTGAGACCTTCACCGATACCAATGCCACCGAAGCGCTGATCGAATATGTCCCCAAAGGCGAAAGCTTTGAGGCCTGGCAACATCTTTACACTGCCCGCATCTGGCTCAATTCGGATCTGACGCCCAGCGCCTATCGCGACGCCACCGCCGAGGGTTACACCAAGATTTGCGAAGCAGACGCTACGCTCTTTGCCATGGCAGGCAGCGACACTGAAACCACCATTGCCCCCATCGCCCATGCCTGCGGACGCCACAAGGCCGGGCTCGGCCTCGATGGACAGGGCCAGCTGATGTTCACCGTCTTCCGCAAGACCGGAGAAGGGTTGGCCATTGTTTCGCAGGAGTGGCGCGGCCCGGCTTTCGATGTGGCCGATGAGAGTAGCTGGCCGGTACCGCCCGATACGCTTCTGGCGCTTGCCGGTGCCGTTGATGGCGAGGTCAGTCTCGCCGCCGCGCCCTGATGCCGGCCCATAGAGATTGACGCCCGGCGCACGAGGGCCTATTGGGCGCCAATGAAGAAAGACCACAAACCAACCGGCCCCAGCCAGCGCCAATTGCGCGTCGGCGAAATTGTCCGCCATGCGCTGGCCAGCTTCCTGTCGCGCGGCGAGATCGATGATGCCCTGATCCAGAGCAGCGTGATCACCGTCCCCGAAGTCCGGATGACCCCCGATCTCAAGCTGGCCAACTGCTATGTCATGCCGCTGGGCGGGCTCAGGGCCGATGAGGTGGTGGCCGCACTCAACCGCCACAAAAAGTTCATCCGCGGCCGCGTGGCGCCCCTGATCGACCTCAAGTTCGCCCCCGAGTTCCGTTTCTTTGTCGACAATACGTTCGATGAGTTCGGCCGCATTGATGCGCTCCTGCGCTCCGACCGCGTCAAGCGCGACCTTGAGGATCCGGATGGCACCCCGGAAGACGATCAGGAATAGGCGGAACAGGCGATGACGCAGATCAAGCGCCAGAAACGCGATGTTTCGGGCTGGCTGGTGCTCAATAAGCCCTATGACATGAGCTCCACCGAGGCGGTGGGCAAGGTGCGCTGGCTGTTTGGGGCCAAAAAGGCCGGTCATGCCGGCACGCTTGATCCACTGGCCACCGGCATTCTGCCTATAGCGCTGGGCGAAGCCACCAAGACCGTGCCGCATGTCCAGGATGGGGCAAAGGTCTATCGCTTCACCATCACCTGGGGCGCTGCCACCACCACCGATGATGCCGAAGGCACCACCACCGAAACGTCCCCCCATCGTCCCAGTAAGGCCGATGTGCTGGCGGCCCTGCCCGCCTTTACTGGCACGATCATGCAAACCCCGCCCGCCTTTTCGGCCATCAAGATCGATGGCGAGCGTGCCTACGATCTGGCCCGCGCCGGCGAGACGGTGGAACTGGCGCCGCGCGCAGTCACCATCGACGCCCTGACCCTTTTGCGCCACGATACCGATACGTCCGATTTTGAAATGACCTGCGAGAAGGGCACCTATGTGCGGTCCCTGGCGCGCGATCTGGCGCAGGCCCTCGGCACCCAGGGCCATGTCACCCGCTTGCACCGGGCCCGCGTCGGTGCTTTTGATCAGGCTTTGGCCATCGAGCTCAAGGACCTCGAAGCCGCCGATCTGGCCGGGCGTGATGCCATGCTGCAGCCGCTGGTGGCGGGTCTTCAGCAGCTCCCCGAAATCCGCATCGATCCGGGGCAGGCGCTGCGCATCCGGTCGGGCAATTCCGTGCTGCTGCTCGGGCGCGACGCCCCCGTCCACGTGCCCGAAGCCTGGGCCAGCTGCCGGGGCGAGGTGGTGGCGCTTGGCACGGTCGAGATGGGGCAGTTCAAGCCGCGCCGGGTGATCGTCTCCGGCGGGGTCTGAGCCGACCCCTCACAGAAATCTCTGGATATCGGGCGCGCTTTGCCCTATAGGGACCGCGAGCATAAAGCCGGGAAACCGGCGCTCCTCATGGCCCTTGCTGGACGACATCCCGGAAAGGGCGGCCCGATTTTCCTCAATTGAAAGGATATCCCGATGTCGATTACCGCTGAGCGCAAGAGCGCACTGATCAAGGAATACGCCACCAAGAAGGACGATACCGGTTCACCCGAAGTCCAGGTCGCGATCCTGTCCGAGCGCATTGCCAACCTCACCGAACACTTCAAGACCCACAACAAGGATAACCATTCCCGTCGTGGTCTTTTGAAGATGGTGTCGACGCGCCGCAGCCTGCTTGACTATGTCAAGAAGCATGACGAAGCGCGTTACAAGGCCCTGATCGAACGTCTTGGCCTGCGCCGCTAAACGGCAACGAATCCTGGTACGGGGGGCTGCCTCCCCGTGCCGGTTCCTTCGGGAACAAGGCCCGTTCGCGGGCTGACGCGTAGACCGGCAACTGTCGGGGCATGGCAGGATCACTGGCCGCTCACAGCACGCCTCACGCTTTCAAAATCACTTCATGGTTTTGGCAGGTTGGGGCGTTCCGAAAACTGGGAGCGCCTTGTCGTCTTGTCCATGTTCCGCTCGCGCGCTCCGCAATGGCGGGCGTGTCAGAAGCCGGGCGGAACTGCGCCTAGATCCGAGCCGGAAATGCGCATGGGGCGCAGGTCCGGTGCAGGTGCATTGCAATTTTAGCCAGCGGCTACGCGCTGGCGGCAAGGATTGCGCCGGACAAGGAAAGACGAACTATGTTTGATCACCACAAGGTAGAACTGAACTGGGGCGGCCAGCCGCTCACGCTCGAAACGGGCAAGATTGCCCGCCAGGCCGATGGCGCCGTGCTCGCCACCCTGGGCGAAACCGTGCTTTTGGCCACCGTCGTGTCGGCCAAGTCGGCAAAGCCGGGCCAGGATTTCTTCCCCCTGACCGTCAACTACCAGGAAAAATACTTCGCTGCCGGCAAGATCCCCGGCGGCTATTTCAAGCGCGAAGGACGCCCGACCGAAGCCGAGACCCTGATCTCGCGCCTGATCGACCGCCCGATCCGCCCGCTTTTCCCCGCCGGCTACAAGAACGAGACCCAGGTCATTGTCACCGTTCTCCAGCACGACATGGAAAACAATCCCGACATTCTGGCCATCGTTGCCGCCTCGGCCGCGCTGACCATTTCGGGCGTGCCATTCATGGGCCCCATCGGGGCTGCCCGCGTCGGCTATGTCGATGGCCAGTACGTATTGAACCTGCCCGTTGACCGTCGCGACGATTCCAAGCTCGATCTGGTCGTCGCCGGTACTGCCGATGCCGTCCTGATGGTTGAATCGGAAGCCAAGGAGCTTTCCGAAGAGGTCATGCTCGGTGCCGTGCTGTTCGGGCACGAGCAGTCCAGGAAGGTTATCGAGGCGATCATCAAGCTTGCCGAACTGGCAGCCAAGGAACCGCGCGATTTCGTCGCCGAGGATTTCTCCGCCCTCGAAAAGGACATGCTGTCCTTCATCGAAGCCGATCTGCGTGCGGCCTATAAGATCACCAAGAAGGAAGACCGCTACGCCGCCGTTGACGCGGCCAGGGCCAAGGTCAAGGAGCACTTCGCCTCCCAGGTCGAAGCCGGCACCATCACTGGTGAACAGCTCGGTTCGGTGTTCCACGACCTGCAGGCCAAGATCGTGCGCTGGAACGTGCTCGACACCGGCCTGCGCATCGATGGCCGCGACCTCAAGACCGTGCGTCCGATCGTTTCGGAAGTCGGCGTCCTGCCGCGCACCCACGGCTCGGCCCTGTTCACCCGCGGTGAAACCCAAGCCCTTGTTGTGGCCACGCTCGGCACTGGCGATGATGAGCAGTATATCGACAGCCTCGAAGGCACCCAGAAGCAGAACTTCCTGCTGCACTACAACTTCCCGCCCTATTCGGTGGGTGAGGCTGGCCGCATGGGTTCGCCCGGTCGTCGCGAAATCGGCCATGGCAAGCTGGCCTGGCGCGCCATCAATCCGGTGCGTCCGAAAGCTGAAGAGTTTCCCTATACCATCCGCATCGTGTCCGAGATCACCGAGTCCAACGGCTCGTCCTCGATGGCAACCGTTTGCGGCACCTCGCTGGCCCTGATGGACGCCGGTGTGCCGCTGCCGCGTCCGGTGGCCGGCATTGCCATGGGCCTGATCCTGGAAGGCGAAAAGTTCGCCGTCCTCTCCGACATCCTCGGCGATGAAGATCACCTCGGCGACATGGACTTCAAGGTGGCCGGTACCGAAGCGGGCGTCACTGCCCTGCAGATGGACATCAAGATTGCCGGCATCACCGGCGAGATCATGAAGATCGCTCTGGAGCAGGCCAAGCATGGCCGCGTGCACATCCTGGGCGAAATGGCCAAGGCACTGACCTCGGCCCGTTCAGAGCTGGGCGAATTTGCCCCGCGCATCGAAACCATCCAGATCCCCACCGACAAGATCCGCGAAGTCATCGGTTCGGGTGGCAAGGTCATCCGCGAAATCGTCGAAAAGACCGGTGCCAAGATCGATATCGAAGATACCGGCGTGATCAAGGTATCGTCCTCGGACGGTAAGGCGATCGATGCGGCCATCAAGTGGATCAAGTCGATCACCGACGAAGCCGAAGTCGGCGCCATCTACCAGGGCACCGTGGTCAAGACCGCCGATTTCGGCGCGTTCGTGAACTTCTTCGGCGCCAAGGATGGCCTCGTGCATATCTCCCAACTGGCGGCCGAACGCGTGGCCAAGACCACCGATGTCGTCAAGGAAGGCGACAAGGTCTGGGTCAAGCTTCTCGGCTTTGACGAGCGCGGCAAGGTCCGCCTGTCGATGAAGGTTGTCGATCAGGCAACCGGCAAGGAAATCGAAGCGACGGCCGAGTAATTACTGGCTGCAGCGATGAGAAAAAGGCCCGGAACGCCAAGCGTTCCGGGCCTTGTTTTTTCAGGTTACGTGCGCCCGCCCGGCGAGCCGTCAGGCAGCACCCGGTGCGGTGGCTGGTGCCCGTCGGTGAAGGCGCGGATGTTGACGATCACCGTCTCCCCCATCTCGACCCGGGCCTCGAGCGTCGAGGAGGCCATGTGGGCGGTCAGCACCACCTTGTTCTGCCGCGCCAGCGCCAGAAGGCGCGGATTGATCCCGTGCCTGGTCTCAAATACGTCAAGGGCTGCGCCGGACAGGTGCCCGCTTTCGATTTCCCCGATCAGGGCTTCCTCGTCGATCAACTCGGGCCGCGAGACGTTGACCACAAACGCGTCCTGCCGCATGCGCGCCAGCCGGTCGGCAGAAAGGATATGATAGGAATCGCGCGTGAGCGGGGTGTGCAGCGACAGGATATCGACCTGCCCCACCATGTCATCAAGGCTCGGCCAATAGGTTGCCCCGAGCCGGTCTTCGATCTCGGGCGGGCGCCGGTTACGCGAATAGTAGTGAATGTTAAGGCCAAAGGCCCGGGCGCGGCTGGCGACCGCTGTGCCGATGCGCCCCATGCCCACAATGCCCAGTGCCTTGCCGCGCAGCCTCCGCCCCAGCATCCAGGTCGGCGACCAGCCCGACCAGGTGCCCGATTCGATCAGCACCTGCGTGCCCTCGACCAGTCGCCGGGGCAGGGACAGCATCAACACCATCGCCATGTCGGCGGTGTCCTCGGTCAGAACGCTCGGCGTATTGGTCACGGTCAGCCCGGCACGATAGGCGGCGTCGACGTCGATATTGTCAAAGCCATTGCCGAACTGGGCCACCAGCCGCACGGTTTTTGGCAGTCTGGCGATCAGATCGGCGTCGATCTTGTCGGTAATTGAAGATACCAGCACATCCATATCCACCAGCCCGGCCAGCAGTTCGTCGGCCGATAGCGGGTCATCGGTGAGATTGAACCGGGCATCGAACAGGGTCTGCATCCGCGCCTCAATCGGGGCGGGCAGGCGGCGGCTGACAAACACTTTTGGACGGGGCGTCGTCATGGGCTGGTCACAATCCCCGGCAAGATGGGGCCGCCTCGACCAGCGGGCGTTGTGTGCCCCACCACCATTTGGATCCCTTTCAGCGACCATTAAGGTCTTTATCCTAGTGATAGGAAAAATCCACCAGTCTGCAAAGTCATGTTTGCCAGCTTCTCCCCCAAACCTGCCGCGATCCGGCCATTTCTGAGCGTCTGGTTCGCCGGAATGCGGACGCTTGTCCTGGTGTTGCTGGCTCTTTGCGCGCTGCTGCCCCTGCCGGCGGCAGCGGCCGACAATCCGAGTGGCCTGCCACTGCCGCGCTTTGCCACCACGCGGTCGACCCCGATCAATGTCCGGCTGGGGCCGGGCACGAAATACGATGTCGCCTGGGTCTATGTGAAGGCAGGCATTCCGGTCGAAATCGTTCAGGAATTCGACACATGGCGCAAGATTCGCGATTTCGACGGGTCCGAGGGCTGGGTGCACCAGAACCTCTTATCGGGCAAGCGGGCCGGGCTCGTTGCGCCCTGGCGTGCCGATGAGCAGATTCCACTGCGGTCAGGCAATAGTGATCAGGCTGGCGTACGGGCCTATCTCGGCCCCGGATTCCGGGTCGAGATTGCCCAATGCGATGGTGCCTGGTGTGAGGTGACGGCGACCAGCCAGGGCGCCGATGGGCGCTCGAGCACCTATTCGGGCTTTCTGCACCAGCCCGACTTGTGGGGCGTTTACGAGAACGAGAGTTTTGACTGATCGCCTCAGGCGATCTTTTTGACCCGCACCACGATATCGACATGGGTCACTTCCATGCCGCGCGGCGGCTCGGGAAGATTCTGGATCACCATGGCGCTGGCGGGAATGTCGACCACCCGCTGCTCGTCTTCGATATAGAAATGGTGGTGGTCCGAGGTGTCGGTATCAAAATACGACCGCGAGGCATCCACTGCCACTTCACGCAGCAGACCGGCCTGCTGGAACTGGTGCAGGGTATTATAGACCGTGGCCAGCGATACCCCGACCTTGGCGCTCAGCGCCTCGCCATGCAACTGTTCGGCGCTGACGTGCCGGTGCGGCCCGCCCAGCAGCAATTCAGCCAGCGCAATGCGCTGCCGCGTCGGCCGTAATCCGGCCATGCGGAGAACAGCTGTGACGCAGGGTTTGCGCGAGGGGATGGACCGGGAAGTCTGGCTACGGTCGGGCATTGGGTCCTGACGGCAAGAAGTATACTCTACACCTGCCTTATAGCTTTGCGGCCCCTTGGGCACAAGCATTCTGCTGGCCGCGGGCGCCCACGGAGCGGCTTGGCCGTGCCCTGGCGTCCACAGGCGCGGCAAAACCTGTATTGACCCCCTCGTTTGTCGCCTCTACACACGCTGCAACGACCTCTTGGGCCACAAAAAGGGTTCCCGCATGGCGGACCGCCAGAACGCCTACAACTACGAAGAGCTGCTGTTGCATGGCCGGGGTGAATTGCCCGGGCAGATGGATGCTCGCCTTCCGGCGCCGCCGATGCTCATGTTCGACCGCATTACCCATATCGATGACGATGGCGGCCCGCATGGGCGCGGCCAGGTCCGGGCGGAGCTCGATGTCAATCCAGATCTCTGGTTCTTCAAATGCCACTTCATCGGCGACCCGGTTATGCCCGGTTGCCTTGGGCTTGATGCGCTCTGGCAGATGACGGGATTCTTCCTTGGTTGGGGGGGATCGCGGGGACGCGGGCGGGCATTGGGGGCAGGTGAGATCAAGTTCACCGGGCAGGTCACTAATGACATCAAGCTGGTCGAATACGGCATCGACATCAAGCGCGTCATGCGCTCGCGCCTGGCGCTGGGCATTGCTGACGGGTGGGTCAAGGCCGACGGCAAGGTAATCTACGAAGCCAAGGACCTGCGGGTCGGATTGTTCACCGACGTTTGAGTGGGCCGGGGTGGCTTGTCGCCGCCGCCGTCCGTGCCGATATGGCAGATGTCGAATTGACGGCAAGAGCGCCAATGCCAAAGGCGCCAGCAACTGGACGAGGAAAGCATGAAGCGCGTTGTGGTCACCGGTATGGGCATCATCTCCTCGATCGGCAACACCGCCGGCGATGTGTTGACCAGCCTTAAGGAGGCCCGGACCGGCATCTCGTTTGCCCAGGCCTATGCCGACCTCGGCTTCCGCTGCCAGGTTCATGGCGATCCCCTGCTCGATCCGTTCGAAGTGCTCGATCGTCGCACCACCCGTTTCATGGGCAAGGGCGCGGCCTGGAACTATCTGGCTATGCAGCAGGCCATCGACGATGCCGGTCTTGAGACCTCCGACATCGTCAATCCGCGCACCGGGCTGGTGATGGGTTCTGGCGGCCCCTCGACCCGCGCCATTGTCGAGGCGGCCGATGTCACGCGCGAGAAAGGCCCCAAGCGCATCGGGCCCCTGGCCGTGCCCAAGGCCATGTGCTCGACCAATTCGGCAACCCTGGCCACGCCGTTTGGCATCAAGGGCATCAACTATTCAATTTCGTCGGCCTGCGCGACATCCAACCACTGCATCGGCAATGGCTACGAGCAGATCCAGATGGGCAAGCAGGACATTGTCTTTGCCGGCGGCGGCGAGGAGCTCGACTGGACGCTGTCGAACCTGTTCGATGCCATGGGCGCCATGTCCTCAAACTTCAACGCCACTCCGCACCGCGCCTCGCGAGCCTATGACAAGGAACGGGACGGCTTCGTGATCGCCGGTGGTGCCGGGGTGCTGGTGCTTGAGGAATTGGAGCACGCCAAGGCGCGCGGCGCCAAGATCTATGCTGAAATCGTCGGCTACGGCGCCACCTCCGATGGCTACGACATGGTCGCTCCGTCCGGGGAGGGGGCCATTCGCTGCATGCAGATGGCGCTCTCGACCGTCAAGGGCAAGATCGACTACATCAATCCCCATGCCACCTCCACTCCGGTGGGCGATCGCAAGGAAATCGAGGCCATTCGCGAAGTCTTCGGCAACGAAGACAAGTGCCCCCCGATTGCGGCGACCAAGTCGCTGACCGGCCATTCGCTCGGCGCAGTCGGCGTGCAGGAAGCGATCTTTTCAATCCTGATGATGCAGAACCGCTTCATCTGTGAGAGCGCTAATATTGAGGCCCTCGATCCCGAGTTTGCCGATATGCCGATCATGCGCAAACGGGTCGACAATGCCGACCTCGGCTATGTGCTCTCCAATTCCTTCGGCTTTGGCGGCACCAATGCCACCCTGGTCTTCAAGCACCCAGATGCCTGATCAGGTGCGGCGGTAGGTCATCTCTGTAAAGCGCGCGGCGCGCCCATCATAGATCAGCAGCCGCCCGACCAGGGGCTCACCCGTGCCGGTGATCAACTTGATCGCTTCGCTGGCCATCAGCGAGCCGATAACGCCCGTTGTCGCGCCCAGCACGCCCATAGCTTCGCAGCTGGGCAGATCGGCATCGTCGGGGACATCGGGGAACAGATCGGCAAACCGGGGATTGTCCGGCCCCGGCACGATGCTGGTCACATGGCCATCAAACATCGAGACCGCACCCGATACCAGCGGCAGGCCGAGTGCTTGCGCACTCCGGGCAACCACCAGCCGGGTTGAGAACGTGTCCGAGCCGTCGACGACGAGGTCGTTTCCGGCCAGAAGGGTCTCGGCATTGTCAAGTGTCAGGCGCACGGCGTGCTGGACCACCCGCACATTCGGGTTCAGCGCGGCAATGAATCCGGCAGCACTGGCGGCCTTTTCGGCCCCGATGGCGGCTGTTATGTGCACGATCTGGCGTTGCAGATTGCTCAAGGCCACGCTGTCATGGTCGATGATGCCCAGCGTGCCAACCCCGGCGGCGGCGAGATAGGCCAGCACCGGGCTGCCGAGCGCGCCCGCCCCGATCACCGCCACCCGCGCCGCCTTAAGCTTTTGTTGCGCCACGCCTCCGAAGCCCTTGAGCACCAGCTGGCGCGCATAGCGGCGGGTTTCGTCCGGGCTGAGGGTCTCCTGCGTCACGGCGCCCGCATTCCAAGCGGCACGGCGACGAACCGCCGGTCGCTGCCCTCAAAGCCGCGGCTGAACACCGAAACCATAGCCACCCAACTCTCCGGTCCGCCGCCATTGTGCGGTGAATAGACCCCATAGAGCCGATAGCCGATGGCGCAGGCCCGGTCGGCGGGCAGGGTGGTATCGGCATAAACCGGCCTCTCGACGCCTTCCGCTGAAAGTGTGAGCACGAAGCCTTTCTGGGCGCCCATCTCAGGGTCGCAAGCGGCGCCCTTGGGCATGTCGATCAGGCGCAGCGAAACCGCATATGTGCCGGTTACCGAGCCCGGTTCACCGCTGCCAGCCATGCCGAAACGAAGTGTGGTATCCTCTGACCGGTCACCATCCCCCAGCAGGATGAGGGGATTGGCCGGTTCAGTAATATTGTTCTCAGCCAGAACCTCGCCCGCCATGCCCCAGACGCTGTCGCGCACTGCGTTCAGGGTTTCTTCCTCGGTTTCGACCATGGCCGAAAACGGGGCCCCGGCCAGGCTTCGGCCGGTTGTCAGGTCAATGATGTTGATGGCCGAATGCGGCGGCGTGCCCTCGTCGCCGATGCTGTACTGTTCATAGGCAAAAAGGCTGCCTTCGCTGGCATAGCCGATCACCGACAGCGTGGCCCGGTCGGCGGCCCAGACTGGCACCAGTCCGGCCAGCAGGCACAGGCCCACGAGGGCGGCACGTTTCATGGCGTTGCGCTCAGCGGCACGGCAATGAAGCGCCGGTCTGGCCCCTCAAAACCATGGGCATAGACCGAAATGATCGCCACTGCCCCTTCAATGCCGTTTCCGTTCCAGGGCGTCACCACCCCGTGGATGCGATAGGCTTCAGGGCAGCCGCGTGATTTCGGCACAAATCCGTCGCGATAGATTTCGCGCTCGCCTTCCGGCGTAGTCAGGCGCAGGGCAAAGCCCATCGGTGGATTCTCGGTGTAGCTTTCGCAAGGTTCCGGCGAGGTGGAGAAAAAGCTCGTCATATCGAGCCGATACTCGCCGGTGATCGAGCCGGGTCCAGTAAATCCCGGCGTTCCGAATTCTATTGTGTCGGCACCGCCCGCAAGCGCGCCATCCCCGATCAGGGCCAGAAACGCTGCCGGCCGCGTGAGGCCCTCAAGCAGGCCCTCTTCACTGGCATAGAGGCGTGCCTTGTCCCGGATTTCAGCCAGCGAGGTGGTTTCGTCCTCGGCGCGCTGCCGGATTGGGGCCCCGGTCACCCAGGTGTCGGTGGGCAGGTCGATGGCAAAAATGTTCGAATAGGCAAAGCCGGACCCGTCCTGAATGCCGAACTCTTCAAAAGCGAAGGTTTTTGCCGCCTCGTCATAGCCGATCAGTTCGATCCCGGCCCGGTCACCGGCCTGCGCCGTCCCCGAGATGCAGAAAAACGCAATGGCCAGCGCCAGCGCCCTATGCCCGGTGCCCCGTCGATCCGAAGCCGCCTGTGCCACGTTCGGTTTCATCAAGGCTCTCCCTTATCTCGAATGCCGCAGTCACCACCGGCGCCACCACCATCTGGGCAATCCGATCGCCGCGGCGGATGGAAAAATCCGCATCGCCATGGTTGATCAGAATGACTTTGACCTCGCCCCGATAGTCGGCATCGATCGTGCCGGGCGCGTTGAGTACCGTCACCCCGAACTTTGCGGCAAGGCCCGAGCGTGGGCGGACCTGCGCCTCAAAGCCGACTGGCAGCGCCATGGCAAACCCGGCCGGCACCAGAGCGCGCTGGCCGGGCATCAGCACTATGGTTTCGTCGGGGCTGAGCGCTGCCAGGATATCCATCCCCGCAGCCCCCGGGCTCATCTGGCGCGGTACGTCGAGCCCGGCGCCGTTTGGCAGCCAGGACAGGCCAATCAGAACCGTCATCTACTTCCTGACAATTGCATAGAGTTCGTCGGGCAGGTCAGCCGTACCGTTGAGCAGGGCAACAAACTCGATCCTGGTTTCGGCCGACATCTTGTCATCGGCCAGTGTCATATTGGTCTCGGTGATCTCGCCCCCCTTGACCGACAGCGCCAGGAAATGCCCAACGAAATAGGCTTCCATCATGGCCTTGGCCTCGGCATCCATGTCTTCGCCGCCACCTTCGGTCACGTCACCTGCCATGTCCTTGGTGTTGAAGGCAACCCGCACCAGTCCCGGCCCGGCGGAGGTGAAGGTCACGCTTTCTTCGCCCTCCTTCTGGTCGAATGTCAGGTCGGCAAAGGCGCCCTCCTCGATGATCACGCAGGTGGCGCTGCCATCGGCGTTCTCGGTCAGCTCGCCCTTGTCACAGAAGCCCTCGGTACCGGTGTCACCGCCTTCTTCGGCACTGGCTTTGACCATGGGGTAGACCTGAGCGCTCATCACCTGGGTCATGGTGCCCCTGGCGGTGGTCTCGCTCGTCACCTCCACGTCCATGCTCACATCGATGCAGCCAGCCAGCGCCAGGGTCAGCGCGGCGGCACCGGCCAAGCGGCCCAGAACGTGCAGGGTCATAGGTTCCTCCCCATTGCGGATGTGTTGCCAGACGCTCAGCCAATCTAGAACCTGGGGCGCGGGCCCACAACCATTTTGCCCCGCGCTCACCAAGCTGTGCGCATAGAGCTAGAACAAGGCCTTGAACATCAGCACGAGAGCGGCCGCAACGCCGAGCCAGAAAAGGGTCTGCACCATGGTGCGGGTCAGGAGCGGCTTTTCCGTGCGCCGCGTGTGGTGATAGTCATCGAGTACAGCCTCGGCCTTCCGCAGCAGCGCCGGCAATTGGCCGACGGTTCCGGCAAAGACCTCGAGCCCTTCGCGGATGTCCTCGATCTTGCCCATGGGCCCCGCTTCGCGCCGGATCCAGGCGCCAACCACCGGTTCCGAAACAGTCCAGATATCAAGTTCGGGGTCAAGCGCCCGCGCCACCCCCTCGACCAGCACCATGTTCTTTTGCAAAAGGATCAGTTCGGGCCGGGTCTGCATGTCAAACAGTTCGGTGGTGGCAAATAGCTGCCCGAGGACGCGGGCCATCGAAATGTCGTTGGCCGTGCGGCCTTGCAGCGGCTCCCCGATCGAGCGCAGCGCCAGCGCAAAATCATCCACCGACTGGGTTCTGGGCACATATCCGATGTCGAAATGCCGCTTGGCGATCATGGTATAGTCGCGGGTGATGAACCCATAAATGATATCGGCAAGGAATCGCCGTTCCTGGCGGGAAATCCGGCCCATGATGCCGAAATCAACCGCGATCACCTGCCCGGTTTTGGGGTCGGCAAACAGGTTGCCCGGATGCATGTCGGCATGAAAGAAGCCATCGCGGATCGCGTGTTTGAGGAACCCCTGCATCAGGATGCACGCCAGCTCCTTGCGGCTCATTCCGGCGGCGTCGAGCGCTGCCATGTCGCGGATGGGTATGCCCTCGACCCAGGTCGTGGTCAGCACCGTCTCGGCGCTGTGCTCCCAGCTCACCTTGGGCACAATGAATGTGTCATCGTCCTTGATGTTCTCGGAAAACTCCGAAATCGCCGCAGCCTCGAGGCGCAGGTCCAGTTCGAGCCGCGCCGAGCGCTCAAGCGTGGCCACGATCTCGATCGGCCGCAGCCGCCGCAGCGCCGGCACAAAACGTTCAGCCAGCCGCGCCCCGGCATAAAAACTCTCAAGATCGGCAAAGAACCGCTGCTTGATCCCGGGCCGCAGCAGTTTGACCGCGACCTTCTGCCTTTTCCCATCCTTGCCGATGAGGTAGGCGCTGTGCACCTGCGCGATCGAGGCGGCGGCAATCGGCGCCGACAGCGCGCTCAGGTCCGCTGCCCGCTCCATCAGCGCATCGTTGAGGGTCTTTGGCACCAGGTCAGGGGCAAACGGCTCCATGGCATCTTGCAGCACGGCAAGATCGGCCGCGACCTCACGACCCACAATATCGGGCCGGGTCGCCAGCGTCTGCCCGAACTTGACATAGGTGGGGCCGAGGCGGTTCAGCGCCCGCGTCAGCCGCTCCACCCGCCCGGTGCGCCGCACTGAGCGCCGTTCAATCAGACGTGCCACTGCGATCGCTGCTTTCAGCGCGGGCGGCAGGGCAACCGGGTCGATCAGCGAGAACGCCCCTTCACGCGCCAGCACATAACCGGCATGGGCCAGGCGGAATAGCGCAGCAATGCCCATTCAGAGCTTCCAGCCGCTGTGCAGCGCGGCAATATTGCCGGTGAATGCAGTGTGGGTGACGCGTTTGAAGCCCGCCTGCGCAAGCAATCCCGAAAACGCTGCCGGGCTCGGGAACTTGCGGATCGATTCCACCAGATACTGGTAGGAGTCTTTGTCCCCCGCCACCATGGCGCCGAGCCGTGGAATGACGTGATCGGAAAAACGGTCATAGATCCGATCCAGCCCGGGAACGTCGACCTGCGAGAATTCCAGCACCAGAATGCGGCCGCCGCGCTTGAGCACACGATGGGCTTCCTTCAGCGCCTTGGGGATGCGCGGCACGTTGCGGATGCCAAAAGCGATTGTATAGGCATCAAAGCTTTCGTCTTCGAACGGCAATTCCTCGGCATTGGCCTCGACAAACCGGGCCTGCCCGGCATGACGCCAGCTCTTGGCCCGCTCAGCGCCTACCCGCAGCATATCGGCATTGATGTCCGAAACGGTGACCTCGGCATAGCCGAGCGAGGCATTGATGATGCGTTCGGCTATGTCCCCGGTGCCCCCGGCCATGTCGAGCACCCGATAGGGGCGGCTGCCGCCCTTGGGCGGGGCGAGCCGGGCCACCATGGCGTCTTTCCAGAGCCGGTGCACGCCGCCACTCATCAGGTCATTCATCAGGTCGTAGCGATCGGCCACACCGTGGAATACGGCGTTGACCAGACCCTGCTTGTCTTCGAGCGCAACCTCACGCATACCGAAATGCGTGGTCTGCTGCGTTTGCTGTTCGGCCATGCCGGCGCCTCGGGCTGGTTCGGAATTGGCCGCACCATAAACGATGCATCTGCCCATTTCTATTGTGCAAACCGGACGAGACAATATGCCCGAACTCCCCGAGGTCGAAACGGTCCGGCGCGGCCTCATGCCTTATCTTGAAGGCGCGCGCATCAGCGCGGTGCGCCTGAACCGGCGAGACCTGCGCTTTGCTTTTCCCGATCGCTTTGCCGAGCGCATGACCGGTCAGACTATTCTGGAAGTGGGGCGGCGGGCCAAGTATCTGATCATCACCCTGTCCGGTGCCGGCATCTGGCTCAGTCACCTCGGCATGACCGGGTCCTATCGCTTCTCTGATCGAACCATCGCCGAGCCCAGCCGCTATTTCGCTCAGCACCCGGCCACCGGGCACGACCATGCCGAGCTGCTGCTTGAGCACCCCGTGCATGGCAGTCTGGCGTTGATCTATTCGGATCCGCGCCGTTTTGGCTTTATGGACCTAACCAACTCGGAAAGGGAAAGCGCGTTCCTTACCGGGCTCGGCCCGGAGCCGTTGTCCAATGCGTTCAACGCCCGGGCGCTTGCAGAACGTCTGGTCGGGCGGCGGGCGCCGATCAAGGCGGCCTTGCTCGACCAGCGGGTGGTGGCGGGTCTGGGCAATATTTATGTGTCCGAAGCGCTCTACCGCACCCACATCCGGCCCGAGACACCTTCGCTCACGCTTGTCGGCCCCGATGGCGGTGCCACTCCCGTGCTTGAAGCCCTGGTTCGCGCCATTCGTGCCGTGCTTGAGGAGGCGATTTCGGCCGGCGGCTCGACATTGCAGGATTTCCGCAATGCCGAAGGGAACTCGGGCTATTTCCAGCACCGGTTCGCGGTCTATGATCGAGAGGGCGAACCCTGCCTCACTCCGGATTGCACCGGGCGGATTGAACGCATCGTACAATCGAGCCGGTCGAGCTTTTTCTGCCCGGTCTGCCAGCACTGAGACGGTGCCCCTGCCCGTCGGAATCCTGTTGACGTGGACAGGGTGGCTGACTATAACGCGCCCAACTTGGCGGCCGCATATGCCGCCGCTTTCATTTCATGCCCCATGCCGGCAGACGCCCAGCGCGTTCCGGTTCCGGTGCAGAGCGCCAAGAGGATTTCATGGCCAATACATCGTCGGCAAAAAAGGCCACCCGCAAGATCGCTGCCCGCACCGCGGTCAACAAGTCGCGCCGTTCGCGCATGCGCACCTTCATCCGCAAGGTGGAAGAGGCCATCAGCGCCGGTGATCAGGCCGTTGCTAACGAGGCTCTCAAGGCCGCTCAGCCTGAGATCATCCGCGCTGCGCAGAAGGGCATCGTCCATGCTAATCTGGCCGCTCGCAAGGTGGCTCGCCTCAACAGCCGCATCAAGGCGCTGACCGCCTGATCCATTCTGTTTCGGGATGATCGGTCAAACGTTCAAGGCTCCCGTTTTGGGGGCCTTTTTCATTTTGCGGACGACTGGGTGACCCAACCAGCATGGCGGTGACTGTGACAAACCTGCGACACTTTGCGTCAATCGGCCAAGGCGATGTCACAATGATGCAAACCCCAGCAAATGTGGGGCTTTGAAGCAGATTATCGGCAGTCCGAGCTCAATGGGCCGCCGATAGGCTCGGTCATCCGGGACGCCGATTAAGAATATTTTTTTTAGCCCACCTGCAGGCAAAAAACCGATTCACCCTTGAGTCACAGCAGCTTGGTTTGCTCCGGATTTTGAGGGTCCAAAAACCATTTTTGCGAGAGCGCGAGTCAAGACCCTTTTTCATCGAATCTGCGATTGATCGGCAAGTTTTCGCTGTCTAGAATGCCTTCGTTGGTTCAAGACAAGGTCCATCAAGAGGCCAGTTTTGAACGGCGAGGTCCCTTCAGGGAAAGTGTAAAAACGAAGCTGTGCAACTGTTTCAGATGCATGACGTAGATGGTACTTGCGTACGGTAAGAAGTGCTTTGCGGCAGAACCCTGTTAGTTCAGCGTTCATTTTGGGTTTGTGTTAGAACCGATCAGTTCTGATCGGATTTACTTGAAACAGACGGTAGGTGCGTTTGCAGGATGTTTCTGCAGCGTGGGGATAGCTTTGCCGCGAATTGGCGGCAGATCATAAGAATTGTATTGCCGCGGCAAGGCAATACGGGGCGGTAAGTGGGGCTGAATATATGACCAAGAGCGCGGCGGAGCGTACGGACTGGCATGAGGCAAGCAAGGGGTCTGGCAGCAGCAGTAGTGGTCAGAGCATGACCGGAAAAATGGACGGTGATGCTGAGGCTGCCGATGTGGTGCGCGATGTGTTCGTTCGAGTGCGCGCCCGGCTGCGCGCCGCAGTGGGCGAAGATGTTTTCACCTCATGGTTCGCCCGGCTTGAACTTGAAGAAATTGTCGACGACCTGGCTCACCTTTCGGTGCCCACGCGCTTTTTGTGCTCCTGGGTGCAGTCCAACTATGCTGAGCGGATTCTGGAAGCGTTCCAGACCGAGATACCGTCGCTGGCCCGCCTACATTTTACCGTACGGGTGAATGGTCAGGCACGCCCGCGTCTCGCTCCCGCAGTAGAGGCTCCGGGAGATGCCATCGAACCCGGCCCGGTGGCCATGACCACCGGCACGACACTGCGCCCGGCCCGTGAAGCAACGTCCGGCGCGCGCAGTGACGCTCTGTCCGGCTCGGCGCTGGACCCCAAGATGACCTTTGACACCTTTGTTGCCGGTGCTCCCAATGAAATCGCGCTTGGCGTGGCTCGTCAGGTGGCGCATGCGGCAGCCAATAACACGGTCAGCTTCAATCCGGTCTACATTCACTCAACGGTGGGGCTGGGCAAGTCGCACCTGCTCAATGCCATCGCCTGGGCGGCGGGGGCGGCCGAACCGGGCCGCAACATCGTCTATCTCACCGCCGATCACTTCATGTACCATTTCATCACCGCCGTGCAGCGCCAGTCGGCCATCCAGTTCAAGGAATGGCTGCGCCGGGTCGACCTGCTGCTGATCGATGACATGCAGTTTCTCCAGGGCAAGTCGGCCACCGAATTCGGTCACACGCTCGGGGCGCTGCTGACGGGCGCCAAGCAGGTGGTGGTGGCCGGCGATGCGGCGCCACGTGACCTCGAAATGCTTGACGAGCGCGTGCGTTCGCGGCTCTCGGGCGGGCTCGTGGTGCCGATCAACACATTCGATACCGATCTGCGCCGGGCCATTGTCGACAAGCGGGCCGAACAGGCCACCGCACGCTTTGCCGGCATGAACTTTCCGGCCCCCGTGCTCGACTACATTGCCCGTGTCGTGGTCAGCCATGGCCGCGATCTCGACGGAGCGGTCAATCGCCTGGTGGCGGCCAACCAGTTGACCGGTGAGCCGATCACCATCGGGCTGGCCGAAAAGACGCTCGCTGATCTTGTTCGTTCGCGCGAAGCCCGCCGCGTGCGGATTGAAGATATTCTGCGCATCGTTTCGCGCCACTATAAGGTGCCGCGCAATGACCTGTTGTCGTCACGCCGCTCGCGTGATGTCGTGCGCCCGCGCCAGATCGCCATGTATCTGGCCAAGTCGCTGACCTCGCGTTCCCTGCCAGAAATCGGCCGGCGGTTCGGCGGTCGTGATCACACCACAGTTCTGCACTCGGTGCGCAAGGTCGAGCAGATGATGAAAGACGATGGCGACCTCTGCCAGGAAATCGAACTCCTCAAGCGCATGCTGGAGGAGTGAGCCCCGTCCCGCGCCGCAGGCGCGGGCAAAACGGTCCAGTGGACCGTTTTGAGGGGCGAACGCCCGGAGAGCTATGCTCGCAGGGCACGATCTCTCGGTCATCACCGCGCGAGCGCGCCACAGGCGCGGGCAAAACGGTCCAGTGGACCGTTTTGAGGGGCGAACGCCCGGAGAGCTATGCTCGCAGGGCACGATCTCTCAGTCATCACCGCGCGAGCGCGCCGCAGGCGCGGGCAAAACGGTCCAGTGGACCGTTTTGAGGGGCGAACGCCCGGAGAGCTATGCTCGCAGGGCACGATCTCTCAGTCATCACCGCGCGAGCGCGCCGTAGGCGCGGGCAAAACGGTCCAGCGGACCGTTTTGAGGGGCGAACGCCCGGAGAGCTATGCTCGCAGGGCACGATCTCTCAGCCATCAAGGGTCCAACTCGCAAGTCAACGCTCTCGGGCGCTGCGCTGGTCTAGAATTGCGCGAACCTGTGGGTCACATCATGCCGCACCCCGGCAGCGCTTGCCTTTTCCGAGCCTTCTTGCAAAGGTCTGCGCCCCGGCCTGCCGGGGTTTGTCGTGGCCGCTGGCGTAAAAGGACTGCTGAAAAATGAAAGTCACACTCGAGCGCAATCACCTGCTCAAATCGCTGAGCCATGTGCATCGGGTTGTTGAGCGCCGCAATACCTATCCTATCCTGGCCAATGTGCTGCTCAAGGCGGTTGACGGGCGTGTCGATCTGCGGGCCACCGATCTTGATATCGAGGTTACCGAGAGCGTGCCGGCCATGGTCGGCACGGCAGGCACCACGACGGTCCCCGCCCACACGCTCTATGAAATTGTCCGCAAGCTTTCCGATGGCGCTGAAGTGCGGCTTGAGACCGATGGTGCCGAGCAGATGCTGTTGACCTCGGGGCGGTCGCGTTTTCACCTGGCCTGCATTTCGCCCGACAGTTTCCCCGATTTGAAATCGGGCACCTTCACGCATGAATTCTCGCTGCCCGCCGCGGCCCTGCGCGAACTGATCGAGCGTACGCAGTTCGCCATTTCGAACGAGGAAACGCGCTATTATCTCAATGGCATCTATATCCACACGCTCGAAATCAACGGTGCGCCGATCCTGCGCGCCGTCGCCACCGATGGCCATCGCATGGCGCGGGCCGAGACCGACGCGCCGGGCGGTGCCAAGGGCATGCCGGGTATCATCGTGCCCAAGAAGACGGTCAGCGAGATCCAGAAGCTGCTCGACGGCGCCGAGGGCGATGTGCAGGTCGAGGTGTCAGACACCAAGATCCGCTTTGCCCTGGGCGGCGTGGTGCTGCTCTCAAAGCTCATCGAGGGCACATTCCCCGACTATGATCGGGTGACCCCCAAGAACAATGACAAGGAAATGAGCGTCGACCGCTCCTCATTTGCGACGGCGGTGGACCGGGTTTCCACCATTGCCTCAGAGCGCGGTGGCAAGGCGGTGAAACTCTCAATGCGCGAGGGCCAGCTCGAACTTTCGGTGACCAATCCCGATCATGGCACCGCCAGCGAAGAACTTGCGGTCAGCTTCGAGCCGGAAAGCTTTGAGATCGGGTTCAACGCCCGCTACCTGCTCGATATTGTCGGCCAGATCCGCTCAGAGAACGTGATCTTCCTGTTCAATGATGCTGGCTCCCCCACGCTTGTGCGCGAAGAGGGCGATTCCAGCGCCCTTTACGTGCTCATGCCCATGCGCGTTTAAGGCGCAACCGGGCCTGAATGCGCCACATCTCCCGCCTGCGCCTGTCCGGCTTCCGCAACTATGCGGCTGCCGCGCTCGATCTCGACCAGCGCCATCTGGTTCTGGTGGGGCCCAATGGTGCGGGCAAGACCAATCTGCTCGAAGCCATTTCCTTGCTGGCGCCCGGCCGCGGCCTGCGCCGGGCGGCGTTTGAAAGTCTGTCGGCGCAGGGCGGTGACGGCGGCTGGGCGGTGGCTGCCACCATCCAGAGTGATGGTGGCCCGGTCGATATCGGCACCGGCGCCAGCCCCGGCGATGCCACGCGCCGCGTCCGCATCAACGGCGCTAATGCCCGCGCCGTCGAGGACATGAGCGCCTATTTGCGCCTGCTGTGGCTGACCCCTTCCATGGATGGCCTGTTTACCGGCCCGGCCAGCGACCGGCGGCGCTTTCTTGATCGGCTGGTGACCACCCTGATCCCTGATCACTCGGCGGCGGTTGCCGATTTCGACAAGGCCATGCGCCAGCGCAACAAGCTGCTGGAAGACAGTCCAGACCCGCGCTGGCTCAGCGCCATTGAGGCGCAGATGGCCGAGCATGCGGCGGCCGTGCACCTGGCCCGCATCGACAGCCTGATGCATCTGCAGGCCCTGATCGATGCCAATACCGATGATTCTGCCTTTCCCGCCGCCCGCCTGCACCTGACCGCACTTTTTGAAGGCGACGGGGCCGACGAACCGGCGGCGGCCCTGGAGGCTCGGCTTGCAGCGCATTGGCAAGGCAGTCGCAGTCAGGATCGGGCGGCCGGGCGCACGCTTGCGGGTCCGCACCGTATCGATTTCGAAGTTACTCACAAACAAAAGGATATGCCGGCGGCGCTGGGGTCGACCGGCGAACAAAAGGCGCTGCTGATCGGCCTGATCCTGGTACAGGCCCGACTCGTTACCATGATGTCGGGTATCGCCCCGTTCCTGCTGCTCGACGAGATCGCCGCCCATCTCGATCCGGACCGGCGGGCAGCGCTGTTTCTGGCGCTCGACGAGCTCAACACCCAATGTTTCCTCACCGGCACCGACCCGGTGCTGTTTGCCGCCATGGGCGCGCGCGCCCAGCTGGTCGGCGTTGATGACGGTCGCCTGCAGCACCTGGGCTGACGGGCGTTTTCTCCCCTGCAAACCGGCGCAAAACGGCCATTTTGCTTGGGTATCAAAGGTCAATCCGCTAGAGATAAGGCCATCTATTTTCACCCTGATTCGGGGCACAATGACTGAGCAGCAGATCGCGGTTGAAGCCGAATACGGCGCCGATTCCATCAAGGTCCTCAAGGGGCTCGACGCGGTGCGCAAGCGCCCGGGGATGTATATCGGGGATACCGATGATGGCTCGGGCCTGCACCACATGGTCTATGAAGTCGTCGACAATGCCATCGACGAGGCGCTGGCAGGTCACGCCGATTTGGTCACGGTCACGCTCAATGCCGATGGCTCGGTGACCGTCACTGACAATGGCCGCGGCATCCCCACCGACATTCATAAGGAAGAAGGCGTGTCGGCGGCTGAAGTCATCATGACCCAGCTTCACGCCGGGGGTAAGTTCGACCAGAATTCCTATAAAGTGTCAGGCGGCCTGCATGGCGTGGGCGTTTCGGTGGTCAACGCCCTCTCGGTCTGGCTCAGGCTCAAGATCCGCCGCAACGGCAAGAACCACGAGATGAGCTTTACTCATGGCGTGGCCGATGGTCCGCTGCGCATCACCGGCGACGCTGAAGGGACCCGCTCGGGCACCGAGGTCACTTTCATGCCTTCGAGCGAGACCTTCACCATGGTCGAGTTCGATTTCAAGACGCTGGAACACCGCCTGCGCGAACTGGCCTTTCTCAATTCGGGCGTGCGTATTTTCCTGCGCGACCGCCGTCATCCCGAGCCGGTCGAGGTTGAGCTCTTCTATGAGGGTGGGCTTGAGGCTTTCGTGCGTTATCTCGACCAGGCCAAGACTCCGCTGATCAATTCGCCCATCGTGCTCAAGTCCGAAAAGGACGGCATCACGGTTGAGGTGGCGCTGTGGTGGAACGATTCCTACCACGAAAACGTGCTGTGCTTTACCAACAATATCCCGCAACGCGATGGCGGCACCCACCTGGCCGGCCTGCGCGGAGCGCTGACCCGCCAGGTCACTGGTTATGCTGAAACCTCGGGCATTACCAAAAAGGAAAAGGTTTCGCTGACCGGCGACGACACGCGCGAAGGGTTGACCTGCGTGCTATCGGTCAAGGTGCCTGACCCGAAATTTTCCTCCCAGACCAAGGATAAGCTGGTTTCCTCCGAAGTCCGCCCGGTGGTCGAAAACGTTGTCAACGAGCGCCTGAGCCAATGGTTCGAGGAGCACCCGGTTGATGCCCGCGCCATTGCGGTCAAGGTCACCGAGGCCGCCGCCGCCCGCGAGGCGGCCCGCAAGGCGCGTGAGTTGACGCGCCGCAAGTCGGCGCTCGAAATTTCCTCGCTGCCCGGCAAACTGGCCGATTGCCAGGAAAAGGACCCGGCAAAGTCGGAAATCTTCATTGTAGAAGGGGACTCCGCCGGCGGTTCGGCCAAGCAGGGGCGCGATCGCTCGGTGCAGGCGGTGCTGCCGCTGCGCGGCAAGATTCTGAACGTCGAGCGCGCCCGCTTTGACCGCATGCTTGGCTCCGAGCAGGTCGGCACGCTGATCATGGCGCTTGGAACCGGCATCGGGCGGGAGGATTTCAACGCCGACAAGCTGCGCTACCACAAGATCATCATCATGACCGACGCCGACGTTGACGGCGCCCATATCCGCACCCTGCTGCTGACCTTCTTTTACCGGCAGATGCGTGAGCTCATCGACCGCGGCCATATCTACATCGCCCAGCCCCCGCTTTATAAGATCAAGCGCGGCTCCTCTGAGCAGTATCTCAAGGATGAGCGGGCGCTCGAAGACTATCTGCTCGATACCGGCGTCGAGGACGCTGTGTTCACCACGCGCGATGGCGTCTCCCATGCCGGGTCGGATCTGCTCGATATAGCCCGCCAGGCCCGCGAAATCGTCCATGCCATCGATACGCTCAACACGCGCTACAATCGCAACCTGGTTGAACAGGCCGCCATTGTCGGTGCGCTTGATGCCGACGCCCTTGCCGATCCGGACCGGGCCGATGAGGTCTCGCGCCGCGTTGCCAACCGGTTGGACCGGGTATCGGATGAAACCGAGCGCGGCTGGATCGGCGCGCTCGACAGCGCCGACGGACTGACGGCCACCCGCACCGTTCGTGGCGTTACCGAAACGCACCTGATCGATAATTCACTGCTGCAAAGCGCCGATGCCCGCAAGTTGCGTCAGATCGCCGGTCGCCTCGATGAGCTTTATGGCGGGGTTTCAAAGCTGGTGCGCAAGGACCAGACGACCGAAATCTTCGGCCCGCGTTCATTGTTCGAGGCGCTGACCAATGCCGCCCGCAAGGGTATTTCGCTGCAGCGCTACAAAGGCTTGGGCGAAATGAATCCCGGCCAGCTCTGGGAAACCACGCTGGACCCCGATGCCCGCACCCTGTTGCAGGTTCAGGTCAAAGACAGCGACGATCATGATCGGCTGTTTTCCGAGCTCATGGGTGATCTGGTTGAACCGCGTCGCGATTTCATCCAGAACAACGCCCTCAGCGTCGCCAATCTCGACGTTTGAGTCAGGTTATGGGGCCCGCGACGCAGCGGACCCTCTGCGGTGCCGTCGCCGGGCCTGTGCCAGGCTCAGGCGTCAGCACCCGCGAACAAAGCGTCCGCTGGATTTGTGACCTCCGAAATCCTTGACCGCACTTACCTGCAAGGTAATTGGATTTTTCGCCGTCATCGGCTTTCCTGAGATCATCCATTTTTAGGTCCGGAATCGCGCCCGCAGCGCCTTCCCGGGCGATGATACTTCAAGGATTGCCATGACACGCCCCCGGCTCAGCCCATTGCTGCTTTCAACTGTGCTCGTGCTGGGGGCAACGCCTGCCATGGCAGAAACCTATGTCATCAGCGACCCGGCCGAAGACCTGGAACTGAACGACGGTGATTCGCTGATCAACAATTCAGGATCGATCCTCTACGAGGATGGTATCGAACTGGTCCCCGGCATCGTCGGCTTGAACGACCACGCAGTGGTTGTCACAGGTGATGGAGGGTTCGTTCAAAACCACGGGGTCATCACCTCCGATGACTATGGTGGGGTTTTTGTGGACGGTGCGCTTGGCGAGTTTTTGAATTCGGGCGTAATTGCAACTTCAGGCAATGCCGTCGAAATTCATGGCGATCTGACGTCGTTCCAGAACTACAGCGGAGCCTTGTCGTTCCCCGCTCCGGGAATTGCGTCAAAGGACGGCTTTGGCGTTCTCGTAAGGGGTGACCTTGGAAGCTTCCAAAACGGCCCGATAGACGAAAGCTATTCATTTGGCCAGATAATAGGGGAGAAAGGCGGCCTCGTAGTCGACGGGGACCTCGGAGAGTTTACCAACGATGGTGCGATAGTCGGCGTCGGCAGCGATAGTTCCAACAATGACATTGTTGCCGGCGTGTGGGTTGGTGTTCAGACCACTGGAACCTTTGCCAACACCGGAGCTATTTTGGGAAGAGATGCTGGAGCGTACTTCCTGGATGACGTCCATTCATTCAAGAACCACGCCGGTGGCACCCTCACCAGTAGTGAAGGCTATGGCGCGTACTTTGATGGGGGACTCAGTGACTTTGAAAATGCTGGGATCATCTCTGGCAGCTCCGTGGGCGTTCGCGTCGCTGAACTCGAAGGGAGATTTATCAATTCTGGTGAGATCCTGGGCGCAGATGGTCTCATCCTGAGTTCAGGTCATGCGGTCATCGAGAACTCAGGTTTGATCGAAGGCACCACCGGCAAGGCCATCGGATTTACCGACGACTACAACACACTCATACTCAAGACCGGCGGCCGATTTGCCGGGGACGTCGACTTTGCCGGAGGTGTGAACAGCACCTTCGATTTTGCCGAATATACCGGTTCAATCGTGGTTGATGTCACCCTCGATTCGCTGGCGCAAGGCAATGTCGTCGCCGGTGACAACCTCTATTTCCAATCCCCCGATCAGGTCGTGATCACCTCCAAGCAATTTGTCCGTCAGTCGCCCGTTGCGGTGGCAGGTCTCGTCGGGCAGATCAGTGATCTGCTGCAGGCTCCGGTCGCTGCTGCGGCAGACGAAGTCGCGGCGACGACCATGGCATATGCCCCGCCGACACCGGCAAGTGCGGCCGAACAGGCGGCAAGCGATGTGCTGCGCCCGCAAGGCGGGGGCGGATATGATGCATGGGGCACAGTGCTTGGCGGCATGGTCAGCCAGCCCGGCGGTGAGGCCGACCTGGCCAGTGTCTATGGTGGCCTGGTTGCCGGTGCCCATGCGGCGGTTTCTCCCGACACAACACTGGGTCTGCTCGGCGGCTATGCGCGCTCAACCGTTTCGGTGGGCGGCTCCCAGACCATAACCGCCGACACCGGCATTCTGGGCCTCTACGGCTCCACCATGCTCGATACAACGGCGATAAGATTTGTCCTGCTCGCAGGTTTGAGCGCCAACGCCAGCGCGCGCGAAATCGCAGTTGGCGCTGAAACAGAAGTGGCATCGGCGGGCTTTGGCGGCTGGTTCATCGCACCCGAAGTGTCCGCCAGCCTGCCGCTTGCGAGTCTGGCCAGCGCCGACATAGGCCTGCGCGGTCACATCGGCTTTATCGGTGGAGGCTTTGCTGGCTACACCGAGGATGGCAGCTCCGCTGATCTTTCGGTCTCGGCCCAGAATTTTGCCATCCTGACGTCCGGGCTCGATCTCACCGCCGCGCAGGTGCTGGGCACAAACGATGCGGGCAATGTAACGGCGACGGCCGCCATTGGGGTGTTCACCCAGACCAGTCTGGGGGGATCCGATATTACAGTCAGCCTGCCCGACCTCGGCGGCATCGATCTCGGTTCGGTCACCCAAGCGACCGGCACCACCTATGGCGTCAAGCTTGGGGGCGAGATCGCCGTGCCGATGTCCGCCGGGCTGCTTCTTACGGCCGGTGCGCAGGCCCAGGCCCGCAACGATGGCCTGCTCAGCGCCGGAGCGAATTTGAAACTTTCGGGCAGCTTCTGATCGGAGCGGACCCACGCAGCGCCGCCGCCCTTAACCCTTGCACCAACAAAAGAGTGTGACCTTGCCGTCACACTCTTGGTTATCGCTGGCATTTGCCCCATAAACCGGCCACATTTGCCTTGCTTATGACCATGGACCCGTGATGGCGCCATCGCGGGAAAAAGCGCGTCCCGCGCTGGGGCCTCTGAATGGATTTTCGAATTTCACCCGATGATCGGATCGGCGGGCAGAAGCCCGCAAAATCGGCGCCTGCCAAGGGCGGCCGTGTCGAACCGGCATTCGGTGGCCTCATCAATCCCGATATCGAGCCACAGCCCGAAAAGGGCCGTGGGGCGCCAAAGCGCGGCAAGGTGAAGTCGGTCAGGGAAAAGAAGCCCAAGCGACGCAAACGCGGCGGCGTTGGCGGCTTTTTCATGAGCATTTTTTACTGGGGCTTTGTCTTCTCCGTCTGGGCGGGGATCGCGGTAGCGGGCGTCATCATCTATTACGGCACCCAGCTGCCCGCCTCCAACACCTGGGCCATCCCCGAACGTCCGGCCAATATCCGCATCCTGGCTGCCAACGGGCAATTGCTCTCGAACCGCGGCAAGACCGGCGGCGAAGCGATTTCCCTGCACGAATTGCCCTACTATGTGCCTGCCGCCGTCATTGCGATCGAAGACCGGCGCTTCATGAGCCATTTCGGGGTTGATCCGATCGGCATTGCAGCCGCTATGCTCGATAATTTCCGCGCTGGCGAAGTCCAGCGCGGTGGCTCGACCCTGACGCAGCAATTGGCCAAGAACCTGTTCCTCACCCCCGACCAGACCCTCGGCCGCAAGGTGCAGGAAGCCCTGCTCGCCCTCTGGCTCGAGAATAACTACACCAAGGAGCAGATCCTTGAGCTCTATTTGAACCGGGTTTTCTTCGGCAACAACGCCACCGGCATCGAGGCGGCAGCGCAGGTTTATTTCGGCAAGTCGGCCCGCAACCTTTCTCTCGGCGAGGCTGCGATCCTGGCCGGTTCGCTCAAGGCCCCTTCGGCCTATAACGCCAAGCGCGACCCTGAGGGCGCGGCGCGGCGCGGGAAAACCGTGCTGCTGGCCATGGCTGAGGAAGGCTATATCACCAATGAGGAAGCCGCCGCCGCCGCCATCGACCCCAACCAGACCATCCGTACCAAGGTGGCCGGGTCCGAATCCTATGTGGCCGATTGGGTTGAGAGCCTGATGCAGGCCTATATCGGCGACGTCAGTTCCGATGTGATCGTCTCGACCACGATCAACTGGGACCTGCAGAAACAGGCCGAATTTATCGTCAAGGAACAGGTGGCGAACGAAGGGGCCAAGCGGGGCTTCTCGCAGGGCGCGCTGGTGGCTATGGATGTCGATGGCACCGTGCGGGCCATTGTCGGTGGCGTTGATTATCAGAACAGCCAGTTCAACCGTGCCGTCACGGCCCGCCGCCAGCCCGGTTCGGCCTTCAAACCGTTCGTCTATTTGGCGGCCATGGAGAAGGGCTATACGCCCGATACCGTCGCCGACGATTCCCCGTTTACCTACGAGGGCTGGAGCCCGCAGAATGCCTCTGGCAAGTATGCCGGTCCCGTCACTCTGCGCGATGGTCTGGCTTATTCGCTCAACACGATTGCCGGGCGTCTGGCCATCGATGTAGGGCCGCAGATCGTGGCCGAAACCGCCATGCGCCTTGGCATTTCATCGCAATTGGACCCTGTGCCGGCGATTGCGTTGGGCACTTCGGAAGTGTCGCTGCTTGAGCTGACCGCTGCTTATGCCCCGTTCGCCAATGGCGGACAGGGCGTGATCGCCAATGTCATCACCCGGATTGAGACCGTTGATGGCAAGGTGCTCTACGAAAACGTCCCCGCCGGTCCGGGCCAGGTGATTTCACCCGAAGTGGTGGGCGAGATGAACAATATGCTCTCCTATGCGGTGGAAGTGGGCACCGGCAAGCGCGCCCATATCGGCGGCTGGCCGTTCGCCGGCAAGACCGGCACTTCCCAGAAGGGGCGCGATGCCGTGTTCGTGGGCTATACGTCGCGCATGGTCACCGGCGTCTGGCTCGGCAATGATGATGATACCGGCACCAAGCTTTCGGGCGGCAATGTGCCAGTCGAAATCTGGTCCGAGTTCATGACCAAAGCCCATGAAGGCCTGCCGGTCGCCGAACTGCCGGGAACCTACGTGCCGCAGCCCGCCATTGTGGACCCCGGCCAGCAACAGGCCCAGCAGCCTTCCGATGCCAATCTGTTCGATGCTATCGGCCAGATCCTGGCTGGTCAGTAGACCTAGCCGTCGCGCCCATAGACCATGAGTTGTTTGCCATTGGCCTTGAGCCAGTCGCGGCCACGCTCCATATCGGGCAGGGTCTGCTTGACCTTTTTCCAGAACCGGCTCGAATGGTTCATTTCGCAAAGATGCGCCACCTCATGGGCCGCCACGTAGTCAAGCACGAATGGCGGGGCCAGGATCAGTCGCCAGGAGAAATTGAGCCGCCCCGTGCTTGAGCACGATCCCCAGCGGGTTGATTGATCACGCAGGCTGATCGACTTGGCGATCACTCCGAGCCGCCCGGCATGATAGGGCACCCGTTCGGCAAGGTCGGCCCTGGCTTCTGCCTTCAGCCAATCGGTCAGGCGGCGGGCCAGATGTGCCTCCTCACCCGGCACCCATAGCGTCCGGCCATCGGGGCCTTCGCTGGTCGTGACATGACCGCGCACCGTTCCGGTTGCGGCAATCACATGCGGCACCCCCCGCACCGGCACGGTCGCGCCTGGCGCAAAGCCCACCACGGCGGGCGCGCGCTTCAGCCGCGCCGAAAGCCAGCCTGTGTGGCGGTTCAGAAACGCTTCGGCCTCACCCCATCGTCCATGCTCAGGCACAGTCAAGACCGGTCCCCCGTTGTGGGGAATGGACAGGCGATAACTGCGGGCCCGGGCGCTGACGCGCACCCGGACCGGCACGGTCCGACCATCGACTTTGGCTTCCGTGACCTCGGGCCAGAGCTGTTTTCGGGCAAGAATCATGAGTTTCTCATAGCCCGATTCTTCGCTTTGCACCTGCCAAACAAAATGGCGCCCTTGCTGGGCGCCATCGGTTTGTTGAATTCGGCGTAGTTCAGGCGCCGTAGTTCTGTCCGTTCTGGTCGTTGAACCCCTGGCGGGCCGCATTGCGGTCGGCCATGAAGCGGTCGAATTCCTCGCGGTCGCGGGCCATGCGCAGGTTGCGCATGTGCTCGTGGAAGGCCTCGATTTCTTCGTCCAGCCGGCGGCGTTCCTCTTCGAGGCGGCGCAGCTGTTCGGCGCGGTATTCGTCGAATGCGACGTTGCCGCTGCCCGAAAACCCCTGGCGGCCAAAACCGGATGGGCCGCAGTTGCGGGCCCAGGTCCTCTGCTTGTTCATCCAGCGCCCAGCCCGGTCGGCCGATCCGCCGAATTTCTCGCCCCACAGGATATAGCCCAGTACGGCGAGGCCCAATGGCCAGAAGACGATGAAGCCAAGCACCATCAGGGCAATGGTGATTGGCGACCATTCAGGTTTGATGATTGCGGTATGCATGTGTCACTCTCTTTCCCAGTCACGAATAGATGCCGATGTGGCCCTCAACCCCGCGCTATCAAGCGTGTGCCCTGCGGTTTTTTGGTCTTGAAAAGGCGGAAAAGAACACCCATGCAGGCGCTGCCTGCCATTGCGGATCGGAAAGATCATGCCCAAGACGCTCAGCCTTGCCGCCGATGCCAAACCCTTCAGCGCCGCCATCGGGCGACCGATGCGGCTTGAAACCCTGGTCAAGCTGCGCTGGCTGGCAGTGGCCGGGCAGGCTCTGGGCGTGGGTTTTACCGCCTTCGGTCTCGGCTACCCGCTTCCCCTGCTAGAATGCCTCGGGTTGATAGGCCTTTCAGTCCTGCTCAATATCTGGCTGGTACTCCGCTATGGCTCCTCCCACCGCGTGGCCCCCGAAGTGGCGCTGCTCCAGCTGGCCTATGACTGTCTGCAGCTGGGTGGCCTGCTGGCCCTGACCGGGGGGTTGCAGAACCCGTTTTCGCTGTTGCTCCTCGCGCCGGTTTCTGTCTCCGCCACAACCCTGTCACAGGGTGCCACCCTGGCGCTCGCCCTGTTGGCAACCGTTATTGCCTCAGTGCTTGCCGTCGTACACCTGCCTCTGCCCTGGGACCCGGAAAGCCGCATCGTCTTTGATCGTGTCTATATCATCGGCATCTGGGTCTCCCTGCTATGCGGCGTCGTTTTTGTCGCCGCCTACACCAACCGCGTCGCCCGCGAGGCCCGCCAGCTGGCTGATGCGCTGGCCGCCACTGAACTGGCGCTATCCCGCCACGAACAGCTCAGCGCCCTTGATGGCCTTGCCGCCGCCGCCGCCCATGAGCTCGGCACGCCGCTCTCGACCATTGCGCTCGCCGCCAAGGAGATGCGCGCCGATATTCCGCCCGGGCCGCTGGCCGAGGATGTCGATCTGATCATTTCCCAATCGGCCCGCTGCCGCACCATCCTGGCCAAGTTGCGCAATCTGGGGGCAGGCGACGATCCTTTCGCCGCGGTCCCGCTCGGGGAACTGCTGGCTGAGGTGGCCAGCCCGCATGAGAGCCTGGGCAAGGCTATCCTGTTCGAGAACCGTGGCGCCCGCGGCAGTGAGCCAGTGTTTCCGCGCAATGTCGGGCTGCTCTATGGCCTTGGCAACCTGATCGAGAATGCCACCCATTTCGCCACCGAAAAGGTGGTGGTCGAAGCCATCTGGGATGATCGCGATATCACCGTGGTCATCACCGACGATGGTCCGGGCTTCCCGCTCGAAGTTGTGGCCCGGCTCGGAGAACCCTATCTCACCACCCGTGCGCGCAATCTCGACCCCGCCACATCAGGCATGCCCGGTGGCCTCGGGCTCGGCATTTTTATCGCCAAGACCCTGCTTGAGCGTACGGGCGCGCGGCTGGCATTCCAGAACCAGAGTACTCAGGGTCACGCCCAGGTGCGCGTCGTCTGGCCGCGCCAGGTGATCGAGACTGTCCGCCCTGACGTAGGGCTTTGAGAACTTTGCCAAAAGCCTCTATGATGGTTTCATGACCGACATTGAATCCTTGCTGCAAGCCGACCGAACCCTCCTGCTCGTCGATGACGACAAGGCATTTCTCACTCGCCTCGAACGCGCCATGGCGCGTCGCGGCTTTGAGGTGACAATCGCCGACACCGTGGCCGGGGGTCTCGCTGCGGTTGATGCGGCCCCGCCCGCCTATGCGGTGGTCGATCTGAGGCTGGAAGACGGCAATGGGCTTGATGTGGTGTCGGCCCTGCACCTGCGCCGCCCAGGTGCGCGCGCTGTTGTGCTCACCGGCTATGGCAATATCGCCACTGCCGTTACAGCGGTCAAACTCGGTGCCGTGGATTATCTGTCCAAGCCCGCCGATGCTGACGATGTCATCAACGCCCTGCTTGCCACCGGCGAAACCAAGCCAGAACCGCCGGAAAACCCCATGTCGGCCGACCGGGTACGCTGGGAGCATATCCAGCGCGTCTATGAGCTCTGCGACCGTAACGTCTCCGAAACCGCCCGGCGCCTGAACATGCACCGCCGCACCTTGCAGCGGATCCTTGCCAAACGGGCTCCCAAATAAATTGACCTTGTAAGGACCAGACCGATGACCGTGACGCTGCAATTTCATGGTGCGGCAGGCACCGTCACCGGCTCGTGCTACCGCATCGTCCACCCCAAGGGGCAGTTTCTGATCGATTGCGGCCTGTTTCAGGGCAACAAGAGCGTCCGCGACCTGAACCTCAAGCCCTTCCCCTTCGATCCGCGCAAGATCGATTTTGTGCTTTTAACGCATGCCCACATCGATCATGCCGGGCTGCTGCCCAAGCTTTATAAAGAGCATTTCGCCGGCCCCATGCACATGACCGAGCCAACCTCGGGGCTGCTCGAATACCTTTTGCCCGACAGCGCCGGTATTCAGGAGAGCGAGGCCGAGCGTGAAACCAAGAAACGCGGGCGGCGCGGCGATGCCCCTGCCGAGCCGCTCTACTCCATGCAGGATGCCACCGAGGCACTCAAGCATCGCGTCGGAGTCAGATACCAGGAATGGATCAGCCCCGGACCGGGGGTGCGAGCCCGCTACTGGAACGCCGGACATATCCTTGGGTCAGCCTCGATCGAGATCGAAATCGAAAATGGCGAGGGCCAGAACATCCGCCTGCTGTTTTCCGGCGATATCGGCCCTGATGAGAAGGTCTTCTACAAGGAGCCCGACGCTCCGGCGGGCTTTGACTACATCATTTCCGAATCCACCTATGGCGGCCGCGAGCGCGACGATTACACCCTGATCGAGCGCCGCGAGGCGCTGCGCGTGGTCATCAACGAGGCGCTGGCCCGAGGCGGCAATCTGGTCATTCCCGCCTTTGCCGTCGAACGCAGCCAGGAACTGCTTCACGACATCGGTCTCCTGATCAAACAGGGCGAAATCAACCCTTCGCTGGTCTTCCTCGATAGCCCGCTCGCCAGCAAGGTCACCGCCGTCTACCAGAAATATGCGGCGATGTTCGATGATGTCGAGCTGTCGGCCAATGAGCTCTTCAACGACAATCGCTTCCGCATCATCGAGGCGGTTGAGGATAGCAAGGCCATCAATTCCGTACGCGGCGGGGCCATCATCATGTCGGCCTCCGGCATGGCCGATGCCGGGCGGATCAAGCATCACCTGCGCAACAACCTGGTGAGGGCCAATGCCACGGTGTTGTTCGTCGGCTATCAGGCCCCCGGCACGCTGGGGCAGATCATACAGTCCGGCGCCAGGGAAGTGCGTATCCATGGCACGCTGGTGCCGGTGCGGGCCCAGGTCCGCAGCCTGGGCAATTATTCTGCCCATGCCGATCATTCTGAACTGATGGCCTGGGTCAAGGAACGCCTGCCCGCCCATGGCGCCATCTTTCTCACCCATGGCGAGGACGAAGAGCGCAAGGCGCTGCGCGAATCCATCATCGGGCTCGGCATTGGCGGTGATCAGGTGATCTCGCCCCAGCTTGACGATGCCTTTGAACTCCGCGCCACCGGCGTGGCCGGGGTCACCCACACTCCCGCACCTCGCATCGAGCCGTCCCAGATCGCCAGCGATTGGCACAATGCCTATGCCGAATTCATCATCGATCTCAGCCAGACCCTGCAAGGGTCAGACAATGCGCGGCGCATGGCCATCATGGCCGCCCTGAAACAGCACCTGTCGGAGGAGAAGGCTGCCCCGCCCGCCCCGCCGCGGTCGACAGGCGGCGCTATCCATGCCGAACCCTCCGGCGAATAGTCTCTCCTATTGTGCGGTCTGTGGTTTTTCCGCAGATCGCCCGGCCAGCGCTGGCACTGAGAACAGCGCCAGGACAATCAGGGGCAGCACCACCAGGTAGGCGTTGCGGATGCCAAGGTGCTCGGCCACAAAGCCCAGCAAAGGTGGCCCGAGGAAGAAGACCACGAAGGTCACCTGGCCCAGCGCAGCCACATTGACTGCCGAGGGCCGGTCGGTGCGCTGGGCCGTGGCGGAGACGGCCAGCGGGTAGACGGCGCTGCACCCCAGCCCCATCAGCGCAAAACCCACCAGAGCCAGGCTCGGGATTGGCGCGACCCCGACCAGCAGCACCCCCAGTGCGCTCAGGGTCAGAAGCGTTGCCGCAACCGCTCGCGGGCCGAACCGGTCCACCACCGGATCGATGAACAGCCGCGTCATGGCCATGAAGAAGGCAAAAAGGGTCAGCCCCAGCCCGCCGATGAACGGTTCGACGGTAAACACGTCGCGCATATAGATCGCCGACCAGTCAATGCCCGACCCCTCGACCAGAAACGCGGCGATCCCCAGCATGCAGAACGGCAGCAGACCCAGGGTCGGAAAAGCGATGAGCGGGGCGGGATCGGCATGCGCATCGGCGCGCTCTGGCGCATTCGAAATGCCCGCGATCACGAACGCTGCAACGACCAATGTGACGGCCACAGCAACCCCGAGGTGGACCTGCATGGAGATACCGGCCTGCCGCACACCGGCGCCAATCAGGGCGGTCACAAAAAAGCCAAGGCTCCAGAAACCATGCGACCGGTTCATGATCGAGCGCCCAAGCTGGGCCTCGAGCCGGTCGGTTTCGACATTGAGATTGATCTCGAGCGCTCCGGCCAGCAGCCCGGCCATAAACAGCGCCGCAAATACGGCCGGTGCGGTTGGCATGAACGGAACCAAAGCATAGCACAGCGCCGTCCCCATAATGGTGACATAGGCTGTCTTTCGGGCTCCTAGCCTCGCGACGAAAGGGCTGGCAAAAGTCAGCGAGATCAGCGATCCGATCGACATCCCGATCAGGGTCAGCCCGAGCTCGGATTCGGTGACCCCAATCATGCGCTGCAGGTCGGGCATGCGGCTCAACATTGCCCCGAGCGTGAAGGCGAACATGAAAAAGCAGAGGAATATCCGCTGATGCGGCAAGAGGGTCATTTAAGGCTCCAAGGGGAATGGATCGGGATCAGAGTTCGCCCGGATCCATGAGCACATGTACACGGTCTGCGCCCAGACGCGCCAGCTTCAGCATCATCGCCTTGCGTCGGGCCGGTGCCATCGGCGTGTCGGGCGATTGGCGGATGATTTCGGCGCCATGGCTGTCGGCCACGATCAGGCCTTCGCTCTGCGGAAAGATGTCCGGGCTGAGTTCAGGCGGCTTGGCGAAAAAGAAGCGATCGCAGAAGTCCTTGTACTGAGGCCATTTGCTGTCGACCTGAAAGTCGATGAGGCTCGATTTGATTTCAACGATCCAGATTTCGCCCTTTGGTCCGATCCCGAGCACGTCGGCGCGCCGCGCGTTGTTCAAAGTCACCTCGGCAAAACAGGCCACATCATAGTTGGCGCGCAACAGGCGCATCACCCCGCGCTGCACGCGCAGCGCGGTGGGCGATTGCCGACCGTCAACGATCATGGGTCCGTCAGTCATTGCCAATGTCGTGGGGCAGCGGCTTGCGTCCCAGCGCTCCGGCGAGGGCAAAGCTGACGATCACCAGCGGCAGGGCCAGCCCGAATGACCAGCGCACGCCAAAATGCTCGGCCACAAAGCCCAGAAGCGGTGGCCCGAGCAGGAAGGCCACGAACGAGGTTTGCGCCAGTGCAGCCACATTGATCACGGCAGCCCGATCATTGCGTTGCGCGGCCGCCGACATCGCCAGCGGAAACATCGCGCTGGTGCCAATTCCGATCACCGCAAAGCCGGCCAGCGCCATCGGCGCAGATGTGGCAAAGAACACCAGCAGCCCCCCAATTCCCTGCACGCTGAGCAGGACGCGCGCGACAATCGTGGGGCTGAAGCGCTCAACGAACGCATCGGCGAAGAACCGGGCAATGGCCTGCAACAGCGGTCCTGCCGCAACGGCCAGCCCGGCGATGAACGGGGTCGCGGCGAACACATCGCGCATATAGATCGCTGACCAGTCGGCCCCGCCGCCCTCGAGCAGCATGGCCGAAAGCGTTACCAGCACCAGGATCATGATGGCAAAGGTGGGGCGGGCAAAGCGCGGTGCCGGTTCGGTGCTGGTGCTGGCCCGGTGCGCGGCCGGTTCGAACTTGCCCAGCAGCAGGGCTGTGCCCAGCGCTGCGATCGGCACCATAAAGGCCAGGTGCGCCTGCGGCGAAATCCCGGCCTGACTGATCAAGCCTCCGGTGATGCCCGAGGCAAAGAAGCCAAAACTCCAGAAGGCGTGAGCCCGGTTCATGATGCGATAGCCAAGCTGATGTTCGACCCGGTCCGCCTCGAGATTGATGATGATTTCAATCGCGCCAATCGTAATACCCACCGGCAGGAACAGAATGAACAGTGCCAGGGGATTGAGCGCCAGTACGGCGATCGCAAACAGCACGGACAGGGCCGGAATCAACGCCAGGATGGCGCGGCGATAGCCGATCTTTTCAAGAATTGCCGACGCAAAGGTCAGCGAAATCAGCGTTCCCACCGACATCCCGATCAGGGCCAGCCCGAGCGTACCTTCTTCGATCTGCAGGGCGGTCTGGATGTCACCGAGCCGCGGATAGATGCCGCCCAGGCAGAACGAATAGATAAAGAAGGCCCCAAAGACGCGGAAATGGGGCGGCAGGTTCAAGCCGAATCGCATGGAATTGCCCGGGATTGAGAGGAAACTGACGATACCGTCAGCACTCGGGCGAGCACAAGATGCCCCGGTTCAGGCTGCGGCGTAGTGATCGTCGCGCAACACCGATACGCCATGCAGGGCGCTGCGAATGATTTCAATCCGCCGATAGGCGCCCGACTGTTTTTGCTCGAAGGGACGAATTGACCCTTCGATGCGGCTCCGGCGGTCTGGGCCGAAATAGCCGGGAGTCTCGAAAAACACCTTTGGTTGCCCGATCTGGCGCGACAACCGCTCTTCCACCCGGGCCTGGATGAAGGGCAGGGTGATCACATCATCGAACCCCATGTCGATACATTGCCGGATCACATCAAGCGATGGGCTTTCCGAAAAGTAGATCAAGGGGGCAAAGCGCAGTTTGCGGGCCTGACAGAAGCGTACGGCCTCGGCGTGCGCCCGCAAAGTGCCGACATGTTGGACCGCGGCAAACAGGAAAAAGCACAGCGGTGTCGCCATCGCCTGCTGGTCGGCCGCAACCATGCCGGCATAGGGCAGCACAGCCTCAAAGCCGAGGCCCCGCGCCATATCCATCAGCGCGGCGCCGGGCCCATCCGGTGGACCCACCACAAAAGCGCTCGCCTTCATTGATCCCGTCCCTGTCGCCCGCGCAATCCCGCGATAAAACTAGGGTTTTGCGCTGAAGATGAGGTTAACCGGACCTTGCCATGACACATGAAAAAGCCGCCCGCGCAGCGGACGGCTTCTGAGACGCGCGGACTGAAGGATCAGATGCCGGCGATGCAGACTTTGGTGTGTCCGGCGTTGCGGAAACCCAGTTGGGTGGCTGCTGCTCTCGACAGGTCAATAATGCGGCCCCTGACAAACGGACCGCGGTCGTTGATGGTTACGGTGACCGATTTCCCCGTTCGCTGGTCAACGACTTTGACCTTGGTACCGAAGGGGAGCGACTTGTGGGCGGCGGTCATGGCGTTTGGATTCATCTTTGCGCCACTGGCAGTCTTGTTACCGGGAAGGGAGTACCAGGATGCACCACCACACTGATTGCCCGCTGCAAGAGTAGTATTCGTCATCAGTCCGACAAATCCAGAAATCACAGCAGCAGCAAGGAGAGTCTTGTTAATCAAACGTTCATCTTTCACTAGTCACGGGAGGGCGCCGCGTAAGGGGACACTGTGGCGAGAATGTGCGCGCTATCCCGATTGACTGGCTTAAGACATGGAACTGTTGCGATACTGCAACGCCAGACTCTGCGCGATTCAGTCAATTCTGGTAGTGATTGCGGGCGTCCGAGGGATATTCCCCGGCCGTTCCAAAGCCTCGGGTTGCAAAGCGCGTCCCATAATTTGACCAATTGATAAAAAATTTTCCCTGCGCTAGCGTTGCACTCTGGAACGGCTCTAAAGGGAGAGGGGCATGGCCCAAGGTCATTTCAAGCAAGGCATCGCGCCCGGGCGCCTGCCGCCTGATCAGTACGCGTCCAATTTTTCCGACCTGCACCCCAGGCTCGACCGCCACGAGGCGCTGGTTGAGGCCGACCGCTGCTATTTCTGCTACGACGCGCCGTGCCAGAATGCCTGCCCAACCTCGATCGACATCCCCATGTTCATCCGCGAGATTGCAACCGGCAATCCGCTGGGGGCGGCCGAGACGATCTTTGAACAGAACATCCTTGGCGGCATGTGCGCCCGCGTCTGCCCCACCGAGCAACTGTGCGAGGAAGCCTGCGTGCGCGAGGAGGCGGAGGGCAAGCCGGTCACGATCGGCCAGCTCCAGCGCTATGCCACCGACATCGCCATGGAACAGGACGCCCAGTTCTTTACCCGCGCTCCCGCAACCGGCAAGAAAGTTGCCGTGGTCGGCGCCGGCCCGTCGGGCCTGGCATGCGCCCACCGCCTGGCCATGCATGGCCACGAGGTGACCGTTCTCGATGCCCGCCCCAAGGCCGGTGGCCTGAATGAATATGGCATTGCCACCTACAAGACCCCCGATGGTTTTGCCCAGGCGGAGGTGGCTTACGTCACGGCCATTGGCGGCATCAGCATCGAACTAGGCCAGGCACTCGGGCGCGATTTCTCGCTTGATGACCTCAAGGCAAAATACGACGCGGTCTTTGTTGGTTTCGGTCTTGGCGGGGTCAACGCCCTGCGCGCCGAAGGCGAGGCCGCCGAGGGTGTGCGGGATGCCGTCGATTTCATCGGCGACCTGCGCCAGGCCGATGATCTGTCAACCCTCCCCGTTGGGCGCCGCGTGGTGGTGATCGGCGGCGGCATGACCGCCATTGATGCGGCCGTGCAGGCCAAACTGCTCGGCGCTGAAGACGTCACCATCTGCTACCGCCGCGGCCAGGAGCATATGAACGCCTCCCGCTTCGAACAGGAGCTGGCGGCCTCCAAGGGCGTCCATATCCGCCATTGGCTGACACCCAGGAAGGTGTTGACCGAGAACGGCAAGGTGACCGGGATCGAGCTTGAGTATACCCAGCTCATCGATGGGCGCCTTTCCGGCATGGGCCACACCATGACCCTGCCGGCCGATCAGGTGTTCAAGGCCATCGGCCAGACCCTTGAGGATGAGCATGCCGGAGGCCTCGCTCTGACTGGCGGCCGCATCCAGGTCGATGCCGAGGGGCGCACCAGCCGGGCCGGAATCTGGGCCGGGGGCGATTGCACCGATCGGGGCGATGACCTGACCGTGACGGCCGTCGCCCAGGGGCGTGATGCCGCCGAGAGCATTCACCGCGCATTGACCGCTTAAGGGAGGGAACAATGGCTGATATCCGCAATAATTTCGTCGGCATCAAGTCGCCCAACCCGTTCTGGCTCGCCTCGGCGCCGCCAACGGACAAGGCCTATAACGTCGAGCGCGCCTTCAAGGCCGGCTGGGGTGGCGTCGTCTGGAAAACGCTCGGCGAGGAAGGTCCGCCGGTCGTCAACGTCAATGGTCCGCGCTATGGCGCCATTTTCGGTGCCGACCGCCGGTTGCTTGGGCTCAACAACATCGAACTGATCACCGACCGGCCACTGCAGATCAACCTGCAGGAAATGAAGCAGGTCAAGATGAACTGGCCCGACCGCGCGCTGGTGGCCTCGATCATGGTGCCCTGCGAAGAAGAGAGCTGGAAAGCCATCCTGCCATTGGTCGAAGAGACCGGGGCCGACGGTATCGAGCTCAACTTCGGCTGCCCCCATGGCATGTCCGAGCGTGGCATGGGCGCTGCTGTGGGGCAGGTCCCCGAGTATATTGAAATGGTAGTGCGCTGGTGCAAGCAATATACTCGCATGCCCGTGATCACCAAGCTGACCCCCAACATTACCGATATCCGCAAGCCGGCCCGCGCCGCCAAGGCCGGTGGCACCGATGCGGTCAGCCTGATCAACACCATCAATTCCATCGTCTCGGTGGATCTTGATGCCTTCGCTCCGGTACCCACCGTGGGCGGCAAGGGCACGCATGGCGGCTATTGCGGCCCGGCGGTCAAGCCGATTGCACTGAACATGGTGGCCGAGATCGCCCGCGATCCCGCAACGTTCGGCCTGCCCATTTCAGGCATTGGCGGTGTGACCACCTGGCGCGACGCTGCCGAGTTCCTGGCGCTTGGGGCGGGCAATGTGCAGGTGTGCACCGCCGTGATGACTTATGGCTTCAAGATTGTCGAAGAAATGATCTCGGGCCTGTCGAACTGGATGGATGAAAAGGGTCACAAGGACCTTGATGCCATCACGGGCCGCGCCGTGCGCAATGTCACGGACTGGCAGTATCTCGACCTCAACTATGTGGCCAAAGCCAAGATCAACCAGGAGCTCTGCATTTCCTGCGGCCGCTGCCATATTGCCTGCGAGGACACATCGCACCAGGCCATCATGAAGGAAAAGGACGGCAAGCGTCACTTTGAGGTCATGGACGACGAATGCGTCGGCTGCAATCTGTGTGTCAATGTCTGCCCGGTCGATGACTGCATTACCATGCAAGCTCTGCCTGTCGGCATGCTGGACGAGCGCACTGGTCGGGTTGTCACCGGCAAATATGCCAACTGGACCACGCACCCGAACAATCCAGCGGCCAAGGCCGTCGAACCGGCTGAGTAAGCCCCGTCCGATAGGGCGCAGCGTTGACAACTGTGCCCTATCGATACGTTGGTAACAAAAAGCTAGCAACTGTTGTCATAGCCTGTGCGCGACGCAGGGGGACAGGTATGGCGCAGCATATTCAGCCTGACGACGGGGCACTGGCCTCGCCTATTCGGCTGGTCCTGCTCGGTATTGCCGGAACCGTATTTCTGGCCCTGTTCTTCACCTTCTCAACTCTCAACGCCGTCCAAACGCTCGATGCCCGCAGTCGTGAAACCGAAATTGCCCGGGCAAAGCGGGCCGTAGAGGTTAGGCTGGCCCAGGGCGGGATCATTGATGCTGCGGCCGCGAATGCGATTGCCAGGGATTTTCTCATCGAGGGCGCGCGGTTGGCCGATCCGGCGGAGGTGGCCGCCGATGAACTGTCCGTAGCCATTCCAGGCAGCGCCGACGTGCTGGCGTTCACGCCGACTAAACTGGCGAGCCAGACATTTCGCTCCCTTGCACCGATCCGTCTTGCCATCATCGTTGCCGTGCTGGGTGGTCTCAGCGTTGTATTCTACCGGCTGTTGCGATTGGCCCAGGCACTCGAATGGCAGCGCAAGCGCGCCAGCGACCTGGCCGGGCGCGATCCCCTGACCGGGCTGCTCAACAGGCGCGGTCTGGTCGATGCCCTCGAAATTGCCTTTGGGCGCCCGGATCAGCAAGCAGCGCTTCTCTATCTCGATCTGGATGACTTCAAGGGCGTCAATGATACTCATGGACACGCCATGGGCGACCGCCTGCTCGAATGCGTGGCGCAACGCCTTTTGACCTGCGTCGAGCCCCAGGATGCGGTCGCGCGGCTGGGTGGCGATGAGTTCGTGGTGCTCAGGCTTTCGGGTTGCACCTCCCAGCAATTGGCCGCTTTCGCGCAAAGCCTCCACACCCACGTCACCGGCCCCTACGGCCTTGGCGGCACGCAGCTCGAAATTGGCCTGAGTATTGGTATCGCCACGCGCAATGGAACGGTGCAGAGCTCGGCGCTCCTGGTGGCCGCAGCCGATGCTGCCCTCTACCGGGCCAAGGGTCGCACCGATGCGCCTTTCGCGTTTTCAGATCCCGCCGAAGCGCAAGCGGCGTGACCTCGGTGTTGCCGTGCTTTGACTTTGCATCCGCATCCTTCTAGGCGGGCATCGTGATGCCAGCCTTTTCGCCACGCCTTCTGGCCCACCTCGCCATGCTCGGCTTTGCCGCCATGATTGCCGGGTCATTCACGCTCGGTGCACTGGCGACCCCGCACATCGCTCCCGTGCCGCTCAACGCCATCCGATTTATCATCGGCGCGGCATTGATGGGCATGGTCGCCTTTGGCGTTGGAGGGCAACGCCTTGTCATGCCCGCTGCACCCTGGCGCTTTGGCATTCTGGGCGGCCTGACGGCGATCTACTTTGTTTCAATGTTCATTGCCCTGACCATGACGGCGCCGGTCGCCACCAGCGCCGTCTTTACCCTGATCCCGCTCATGGCGGCCGGGTTTGGCTACCTGTTCATGCGCCAGATTGCGGGACCCAAGGTTCTGCTCAGCCTGGTCTTTGCCGCTGCCGGCTCGATCTGGGTGATCTTCCGCGGCAATGTGGCAACGCTCGCTGCGTTTGATATCGGGCCCGGCGAACTGATCTATTTTGGCGGCTGTGTCTGCTACGCGATCTATACTCCGCTGCTGCGGCGGTTCAGCCGTGGCGAAAACGCCCTCTATGCCAGCTTTTTCACCCTGAGCGCGACGACTCTGTGGATAGGCCTTTACGGACTGCCCGAGATCCTTGCGACCGATTGGCTCGCCCTGCCGCCGCTGGTCTGGGTGGTGATCGGCTATCTGGCGGTCTTTCCCACCGCCGTGTCTTTCTTCCTCGTCCAGTTCGCCGCCCTGCGCCTGCCCGCCGCCAAGGTCATCGCCTACGGCTATCTGACGCCGGTCTTCGTCATCATCTTCGAAGGACTGATCGGGCACGGCTGGGCCAGCCTGTCAGTGCTGGCCGGGGCGCTGGTCATCGTAATCGGCCTCGTGATCCTCGCCTGGCTGCCGGATTAGCTCTTCCGCACAGACAGCCCGGTCATGAACAGGGTTTCCAGGAAGCGGGCGGCGTCTTCGAAGCGGCCCTCGCCGCCGCGATCCTTGCCGAGCACGGCGCGAACCTGCACGTCGAAATCGGCATAGTGCTGGGTCGTGGCCCAGATGGCAAAGATCAGGTGATAGGGATCGGTGCGGGCAATCTTCCCCGCTTCCATCCAGCCGAGCAGCACGCGGGCTTTCTCATCGACGAGCGCCTTGAGTTCACCGGCCAGCATGTCAAAGATGCGCGGCGCACCCTGCAGGATTTCGTTGGCAAACAATCGGCTCTCGCGTGGATAGTCGCGCGCCATCTCAAGCTTGCGCCGGATATAGGAGCGGATTTCGGGGATGGGGTCGCCATCGGCATCAAGCTCGTGCAGCGGTGCCAGCCAGGTCACCAGCATTTCGGCAATCAGCCGGTTGTGAATGTCTTCCTTGCGCTTGAAATAATAAAGCAGGTTGGGCTTGCTCATCCCGGCCGCCTCGGCGATCTGGTCGAGCGTGGCGCCGCGAAACCCCTGCACCGAAAAAACGTTCAGAGCGGCTTCGAGAATGACATTCTGCTTTTCGCGCTGGATGCGGGTGCGCGGGCGCGCGTGGCTTGTCGAATCGGCGGCGATGGCACTCTCGGATGCGCTGCGACCAGCATTTTTTACCTTGATCGGCGGCATAGGAGTGCTAACATTTTTTCCAGTTGGTCAAATTTCTGGATTATCTGATCCGCCGTCAAGTCCAAATGTCTTGGCGGAAAAACTCATAAGATGAGTGCAGGGAGAAAACGGTGTCAAACCGCCTCAACGTAGTGCCGAACGATCTGAATGCGTTCTGGATGCCGTTTACCGCCAATCGCCAGTTCAAGAAGGCGCCGCGCATGTTCGTGGGCGCCAAGGACATGCATTACACCACTTCCGATGGCCGCCAGGTGCTCGATGGCACGGCGGGGCTCTGGTGCGTGAATGCCGGGCACTGCCGTCCCAAGATCACCGAGGCCATCCAGAACCAGGCCGCCGAACTCGACTATGCCCCGGCCTTCCAGATGGGGCACCCCAAGGCGTTCGAACTGGCCAATGCCCTGGTCCAGATCGCCCCGCAGGGCCTCGAGCACGTGCTCTTCACCAATTCGGGGTCGGAATCGGTTGAAACTGCGCTCAAGGTGGCGCTGGCCTATCATCGCGTCAGGGGCGAGGGCGCGCGCTTCCGCCTGATTGGGCGCGAGCGCGGCTATCACGGCGTCAATTTCGGCGGCATTTCGGTGGGTGGCATCGTCACCAACCGCAAGATGTTCGGCACGCTTTTGACCGGCGTCGACCACATGCCCCACACCCACACGCCGGGTAAGAACCAGTTCACCCGCGGTGAGCGCGAAACCGGCGCCGATGACCTTTTGGCCGAACTCGAGCGCATCGTGACCCTGCACGATGCGTCAACCATTGCGGCTGTTATCGTTGAGCCGGTGGCCGGATCGACCGGTGTGCTCATTCCGCCCAAGGGGTATCTCAAAAAGCTGCGCGAAATCACCAAAAAGCACGGTATCCTGCTGATCTTTGACGAAGTGATCACCGGTTTCGGGCGTCTGGGCACCCCATTTGCCGCCGACTATTTTGGTGTCACCCCCGATATCATGGTCACCGCCAAGGGCCTGACCAATGGCGTGATCCCCATGGGCGCCGTGCTCGTCACCTCGGAAATCCACGATGCCTTCATGCAGGGCCCTGAACACGTCATTGAGTTCTTCCACGGCTATACCTATTCGGGCAATCCGATTGCCTCAGCCGCAGGTCTGGCCACGCTCGAAACCTACAAGGATGAAGAGCTGCTGACCCGCGGCGCCGATATGGCCAAATATTGGGAAGATGCGCTCCATTCGCTCAAGGGCCTGCCCCATGTCATCGATATCCGCAATATCGGGCTGATCGGGGCCATTGAGCTGGAGCCAATTGCCGGGTCGCCCACCAAGCGCGCCTTCTCGGCGTTTGTGAAGGCATTCGAAGCGGGCATCCTGATCCGTACCACCGGTGATATCATTGCCATGAGCCCGCCGCTGATCATCGAAAAGGCCCATATCGATACACTGATCGGCACGCTCGGTTCCATTCTCAAGACCCTCGAATAGGGTCGGCCAATCATCACCCCCGGGGGGACGTATGACTATTATTTCCAATGCCATCGCCGGCAAGCTCGTACAGTCCGTTTCGACGCGCTCCAGCCCAGTTTATAATCCGGCAACCGGCGAGCAGATCGCCACCCTGCCGCTCTCGACGCTCGATGAGATCAACGCCGCCGTGGCTTCGGCCAAGGCTGCTTTCCCGGCCTGGTCGAACACCCCGCCGATGAAGCGGGCCCGGGTGATGTTCAAGTTCAAGGAACTGCTCGACCGCCACGCCGCCGAGCTTGCCCGCGAGATCTCGCGCGAGCACGGCAAGGTGCATGACGATGCCATGGGCGAAGTGGCGCGCGGCATCGACTGCGTCGATTTTGCCTGCGGCATTCCGCAGCTTTTGAAGGGCGAATTCTCGCGCAATGTCGGCCCCTCGATCGATTCCTATTCCGACCGGCAGGCGCTGGGCGTTGTGGCGGGTATCACCCCGTTCAACTTCCCGGCCATGGTGCCGATGTGGATGTATCCAATGGCGATTGCCTGCGGAAACACCTTTGTCCTTAAACCGTCCGATCGCGACCCATCTGCCCCGATGCTGGCCTGGAAGCTCTTTATGGAAGCCGGGCTGCCGGAAGGCGTATTCAATATCGTGCATGGCGACAAGGAAGCGGTCGATGCCATTCTCGACCACCCCGATATCAAGGCGGTGAGCTTTGTGGGCTCCACTCCGATTGCTGAATATGTCTATCAGCGCGGCACCAGGGCCGGTAAGCGCGTGCAGGCGCTGGGCGGCGCCAAGAACCACATGATCATCATGCCCGACGCGGACATGGATCAGGCCGCCGACGCGCTGATGGGCGCAGGCTACGGTTCGGCCGGCGAGCGCTGCATGGCCATTTCGGTGGCCGTGCCGGTGGGCGAAAAGACGGCAGATGCGCTGGTGGCCAAGCTCAAGCCGCGCGTTGAAGCGCTCAAGATCGGCCCGGCGAGCGACAGTGCTGCCGAGATGGGCCCGCTGGTCACCAAGCAGCATCAGCAGAAGGTGCTCGGCTATATCGATGCCGGTGAAAAGCAGGGGGCAAGCCTGGTCGTCGACGGCCGCGGCTTCAAGCTGCAGGGCTATGAGAACGGCTATTTTGTCGGTGGGACGCTGTTCGACCACGTCACCCCCGACATGACGATCTACAAGGACGAGATCTTTGGCCCCGTGCTTTCGGTGGTGCGGGCCAGGTCCTTCGACGATGCGGTCAACCTGATCCATGGGCACGAATATGCCAATGGCACGGCCATCTTCACGCGCGATGGCGATGCGGCGCGCGAGTTTGCCGACAAGATCGAGGTCGGCATGGTCGGCATCAACGTGCCGATCCCGGTGCCGGTGGCTTATCACTCCTTCGGGGGCTGGAAGCGCTCTCTGTTCGGGGATCATTCGATCTATGGGCCGGAGGGCGTGCACTTTTATACCCGCCTCAAAACCGTCACCACCCGCTGGCCGGCCGGCATCAAATCCGGCGCCGAATTCAGCTTCCCGAGCCAGAAATAGAAATGAACCCCTCACCCGATCAGAAGCGTGACGCCACCTCGCCCCTCTGGGGAGAGGTCGGTCCGCAGGACCGGGTGAGGGGGCGGAAGGTTCAGCCGGCTCAAGTGGCAAGGGCCAAGGCGTTGCGTCGCAATCAGACCATGGCCGAACGCCGCCTTTGGTCAAATCTGCGTAACCGGGCTCTAGGTGGGCATAAGTTCCTGCGGCAGTTTCCCATCGGGGCGTACACCGCCGACTTTATTTGCCGGGAAAAGATGCTGGTTATTGAGCTTGATGGCGGGCAGCATAATGGCTCGCACCGGGATACTATCCGCACCGACACTCTCAACTTGCAAGGGTATTCGATTGTTCGCTTCTGGAACAATGAGGTGCTGCAAAACACCTCCGGCGTTCTCGAGGCGATCAAAGGCATACTCAACGGCAGCCCCTCACCCGACCTTCGCTTCGCTCAGGCCACCCTCTCCCCAGAGGGGCGAGGGGTCGCAGGAGCCGCTAATATCCCAATCATGGAGCCCTGATATGTCAGCCCCCGGCGAAAACCTGCGGATCAACGGCGACCGGCTCTGGGATAGCCTGATGGATATGGCCAAGATCGGCCCGGGCATTGCCGGTGGCAATAACCGGCAGACCCTGACCGATGCCGACGGCGAGGGCCGGCACCTGTTCCAGAAATGGTGCGAGGCCGCCGGGCTGACCATGGGCGTGGATGAAATGGGCACCATGTTTGCCCGCCGCGAAGGCACCGATCCGAGCCTGCCGGCGGTCTATGTCGGCAGCCATCTCGATACCCAGCCGACCGGGGGCAAGTTTGACGGCGTGCTCGGGGTGCTGGGCGGGCTCGAGGTCATCCGTTCGCTCAACGACCTCGGCATCAAGACGCGCCACCCCATTGTTGTCACCAACTGGACCAATGAGGAAGGCGCGCGCTTTGCGCCTGCCATGCTGGCCTCGGGCGTCTTTGCCGGGGTGCACGATCAGGCCTGGGCCTATGACCGCACGGATGCCGAGGGCAAGCGCTTTGGCGATGAACTGGTGCGTATCGGCTGGAAGGGCGACGAAAAAGTCGGCGCACGCAAGATCCACGCCTTTTTCGAACTGCATATCGAGCAGGGCCCGATCCTTGAGGATGAGGGCATCGATATCGGTGTCGTCACCCATGGACAGGGCCTGAAATGGCTGCAGGTGACCCTGACCGGCAAGGAGGCCCATACCGGCTCCACCCCCATGCCCAAGCGGCGCAATGCCAGCCTTGGCATGGCCCGGGTGGTCGAACTGGTGCACGAAGTGGCCATGGATTATCAGCCCGATGCTGTCGGCGCGGTGGGCCATATCGAGGTTTATCCCAATTCGCGCAACATCATTGCGGGCAAGACGGTTTTCACCATCGATATCCGTTCGCCCGACAAGGCCGTGCTCGATGAGATGGACGAGCGTCTCCGTGGCGGCATCGAGAACATCGCCGAAGGCCTCGATATCGGCTTTGCCATTGAGCAGGTGGGGCACTTTGATCCGGTGACGTTTGATCCTTCATGCGTCACGGCCATCCGCAACGCCGCTGAGCGTCTGGGCTACACCCATCGCAACATCGTTTCCGGCGCCGGGCATGATGCCTGCTGGATCAACAAGGTCGCGCCCACCGCCATGGTGATGTGCCCCTGCGTTGATGGGTTGAGCCACAACGAGGCGGAAGAGATTTCCAAGGAATGGGCCGCCGCTGGGGCGGACGTGCTGTTCCATGCGGTGGTCGAGACGGCGGGGATTGTGAGTTGATCATGGGGGAGGCGTTTGACATTGGAAAGACGCCTCGGGCTCGCAAACTGCGGGCCGATGCCACCACTGCCGAGAATCGTCTTTGGTACAGTCTGCGCGCCCGGGCTTTGGGTGGTTACAAGTTCGTTCGGCAACTGCCGGTGGGCCCGTATTTTGCTGACTTTGCTTGCCGTGAGCGCAGTCTTGTCCTGGAAATCGATGGGGGCCAGCACGCACACGACGGCGCAGATGCCCGCCGCACTGCATATCTGAACGCTGAGGGCTATGATGTCCTAAGGTTCTGGAACAATGAAGTTATTGAGAATCGGTCTGAAGTTCTGGCCGCAATCGTCGGCGTATTGGAGGGTAACCCCTCACCCGACCTGCGCTTCGCTCCGGCCACCCTCTCCCCTGAGGGGAGAGGAATAAGCGGAGCCAGAGCGGCCAGGGCGTCGGCAATCGGACGATCTATTCCTCTCCCCTCAGGGGAGAGGTCGCCGCAAAGCGGCGGGTGAGGGGTTTGGGGCGGCGCCACAAGTTGGGGTCATCCATTTGGACTATGAGTAAAGGGGGTAGGGAATGAGCAAAGTCATCAAGGGCGGGACGGTGGTCACGGCGGATCGCAGCTATGTGGCCGATGTGCGCATCGAGGGCGGCAAGATCACCGAGATCGGGCCGAACCTGAGCGGCGGCGACCTGCTCGATGCCAGCGATTGCTACGTCATGCCCGGCGGCATTGATCCCCATACCCACCTCGAAATGCCGTTCATGGGCACCTATTCGGCTGATGACTTTGAAAGCGGCACGCGCGCCGGGCTGGCGGGTGGCACGACTATGGTGGTCGATTTCTGCCTGCCCAATCCGCAGCAATCCCTGCTCGAGGCGCTCTCGATGTGGGACAACAAGACCTCGAAAGCCTCGGCCGACTATTCGTTCCACATGGCCATCACCTGGTGGGGCGAGCAGGTGTTCAACGAAATGGCGGATGTGGTTGATCGCGGTATTACCACCTTCAAGCACTTCATGGCCTACAAGGGCGCCCTGATGGTGGATGACGACGAAATGTTCTCGTCCTTCCAGCGCTGCGCCGGGCTCGGTGCCCTGCCGCTGGTGCATGCCGAGAACGGTGATGTGGTGGCGCAGATGACCGCCAAACTGCTGGCTGAGGGCAATAACGGGCCGGAGGCCCATGCCTATTCGCGTCCGCCCGAAGTGGAAGGCGAAGCCACCAATCGCGCCATCATGATCGCCGACATGGCCGGCGTGCCGCTTTACGTGGTGCACGTCTCCTGCGAGCAGGCCCATGAAGCCATTCGCCGCGCCCGCGCCAAGGGCATGCGGGTGTTCGGCGAGCCGCTGATCCAGCACTTAACGCTCGATGAAACCGAATACCAGAATGCCGACTGGGACTATGCCGCCCGCCGGGTGATGAGCCCGCCCTTCCGCTCCAAGGCGCATCAGGATTCGCTCTGGGCCGGGCTGCAGTCGGGTTCGCTGCAGGTGGTGGCCACCGACCACTGCGCCTTTACCACGGCGCAAAAGCGCAACGGCATCGGCAACTTTGCCAAGATCCCCAACGGCACCGGCGGGCTTGAAGACCGCATGCCGGTGCTCTGGACCAGGGGGGTCAATACCGGGCGCCTGACCATGAACGAGTTCGTGGCCGTCACCTCGACCAATATTGCAAAAATCCTCAACTGCTATCCGCAAAAGGGCGCCATCCTTGAAGGCGCCGATGCCGATATCGTGGTCTGGGACCCCAAGCGCAAGAAGACCATTTCGGCCAAGGCCCAGCAGTCGGTGATCGACTACAATGTCTTTGAGGGTTTCGAGCTGACCGGCCTGCCGCGCTTCACCCTGACCCGGGGCGAAGTGGCCATTGTTGAAAGCGAGATCAGGACCCGCCCGGGCCACGGCAAGTTCGTGGCGCGCGAGCCGAAGATGGCGGTCAACCGGGCCTTGTCGACCTGGAAGGAGATCACCGCGCCCCGCAAGGTGACCCGCACCGGCATTCCGGCGACGGGGGTCTGACCAGCTTGGAGAACGCTCCCATCATCCGCGCCAAGGGCCTCGGGCTGACCTTTTCGACCAAGGATGGTCCGGTCCATGCCCTGACCGATGTTAATCTCGATATCAACAAGGGCGATTTCGTCTCCTTCATCGGCCCCTCAGGCTGCGGCAAGACCACGTTCCTGCGCGTTATCGCTGACCTAGAACAACCCGACCGGGGGGAGATCAGCGTCAATGGCATGAGCCCGCACGAGGCCCGGCTCAAGCGCGCCTATGGCTATGTGTTCCAGGCCCCGGCGCTTTATCCTTGGCGCACCATCGAAAAGAACGTGGCCCTGCCGCTCGAGATCATGGGCCATTCGGCTGCCGAGCGGCGCGAGCGCATCAAGCGCACGCTCGACCTCGTCAACCTCTCCGGCTTTGAGCAGAAATACCCCTGGCAGCTCTCGGGCGGCATGCAGCAGCGCGCCTCCATTGCCCGGGCGCTGGCCTTTGACGCCGACCTTTTGTTGATGGACGAGCCTTTCGGGGCGCTCGACGAGATCGTCCGCGACCACCTCAATTTCGAACTGCTCAAGCTTTGGTCGGCGACGCACAAGACCATCGCCTTCGTCACCCATTCGATCCCTGAGGCGGTTTATTTGTCCACCCGGATTGTGGTGATGTCGCCGCGCCCCGGCCGGGTCACCGATGTGATCGAATCCACCCTGCCGCGCGAGCGCCCGCTCGATATCCGCGAGAGCCCGGAATTTCTCGCCATCGCCGCCCGCGTGCGCGACGGGCTGCGGGCCGGGCATTCCTACGATGAGTGAGGCAATTCCGGCAGCCAAGGGCAATGCCGTGCCCGTCCTGATCGTGCTGCTGGCCATCCTTGCCGTCTGGTACGCGGCTGCTGTGTTCATGAATGCTGCCTGGCAGAACCAGCTCAACGCCCGCGACGGGCTGACCGATGTGCCGTTCCAGACCTTCGTCCTTCAGACCTGGGCTCAGGAAAAGCCGCTGCTGCCGGTGCCGCATCAGGTGGTGGCCGAGGTCTGGAAAACCACGGTGGACACCGCCATTACTTCGAAGAAAAGCCTGATCTATCATGGCTGGATCACGCTGTCCTCGACGCTGCTCGGCTTTGTCATGGGGACCGCGCTCGGCATCGGGCTGGCGGTGGCGATTGTGCATAATGGGGCGTCGGACCGCTCGCTGATGCCCTGGATCATCGCCAGCCAGACCATCCCGATCCTCGCTATCGCCCCGATGGTGATCGTGGTGCTTAACGCGGTCGGGATTGCCGGACTGGTGCCCAAGGCGCTGATCTCAACCTATCTGTCGTTCTTCCCCATCGTTGTGGGCATGGTCAAAGGCTTGCGCAGTCCCGAACAGATCCAGCTTGACCTGATGCATACCTATTCGGCTTCGCCCTGGCAGACCTTCTGGAAGCTGCGCTGGCCGTCCTCGGTGCCGTTCCTGTTCACCTCGATGAAGGTGGGTGTGGCAGCAAGCCTGGTTGGCGCCATTGTGGCCGAACTGCCGACCGGGGCGGCGGGTGGGTTCGGCGCGCGCCTGCTGGCCGGGTCTTACTATGGGCAGAACATCCAGATCTGGTCGGCCCTGATGGCCGCCGCCGTGACGGCTGCGCTTCTGGTCATGGCGGTTGAATGGAGCGAAAAGCTGGTCACCGCGCGCATGGGGGTGAGGCCATGAGCGATGCGCGCCCGATCATGAGCCAGTTCCAGCACTATCTTGCCCTGGTGGGTGGGGGCATATCGATGCTGGCATTCGCCCTGAACTGGGCCGCCGGATTTGCACTGTTGCCGCTGGCCTTTGTGTCCGCTGCTGGAGCGATCTCGCTGATCCGGCTGTTTGCCGGCTGGTCGTTCTGGTTTGACGGGCTGATTGCCCTCGGCGGGGCGGTGACGCTGGTCCTTTCGCTCGCGGCGTCGGCGTTGGCTCCCGCCCCGTTCTGGCTCACGCTCGGCGGGGTCTGGGTTTTTGCCTGGCTGTTTGTCGAGCAGCTGTCCTCGGCCATCTCCGGCCGCCGGGCTGATGCGCGGCTCGGCTTTATCGTGCCGCTGGTGTTTGGGGCCGCCATCCTTCTGGTGTGGGAAGTGGTGACGCGCGGCGCAGGTGTGCCGACCATCCTGTTGCCGCCGCCCTCGATGATCTGGGAGCGTATTCTCAATAGCCTGCCCATGCTCGGCGCCGACTTCCAGCAGACGTTCCTCAAGGCAGTGCTGGCCGGTTATGCGCTTGGCTGCGGCAGCGGGTTTCTGGTGGCCATAGCCATCGACCGCTCGCCCTTCCTCAAGCGCGGCCTGCTGCCGCTGGGCAATTTCGTTTCGGCCCTGCCCATTATCGGGGTGGCGCCGATCATGGTGAACTGGTTCGGGTTCGACTGGCAGTCCAAGGCCGCCGTGGTTCTGGTGATGACTTTCTTCCCCATGCTGGTCAACACCGTGGCCGGGCTCAATGCCGCCGGGCGCATGGAGCGCGACATGATGCGCACCTATGCGGCCAGCTATTGGCAGACCCTGTTCAAGCTGCGGCTGCCTGCCGCAGCCCCTTTCATATTCAATGCGCTCAAGATCAACTCGACTCTGGCCTTGATCGGCGCGATCGTAGCGGAGTTTTTCGGCACCCCGGTGGTGGGAATGGGGTTCCGGATTTCGACCGAGGTTGGCAAGATGAATGTCGATCTGGTCTGGGCCGAAATTGCCATGGCGGCATTGGCAGGTTCGGTTTTCTACGGTGTCGTGGTGCTGTTTGAACGCGCCATCACCTTCTGGCATCCGTCTGTCCGTGGTGGACGGGCGTAATAAAAGGGAACGGGATCATGAAAAAACTGATGGTTTCACTGCTGGCCGGCGCCATGACGCTGGCGGCCGTGCAGGCAGGCTGGGCGGCCGATGCGCTGACCCTGCAGCTCAAGTGGGTCACCCAGGCGCAGTTTGCCGGATATTATGTGGCCAAGGACAAGGGCTTTTACACCGAAGAGAACATCGACATCACCATCAAGCCGGGCAGCCCGGACGCGGCCCCCGAGCAGGTGATTGCCGGTGGTGGCGCCGATGTGATCGTGACCTGGATGGCCGGTGCGCTGGCCGCCCGCGACAAGGGCGTGAACCTGGTCAACATCGCCCAGCCGTTCAAGCGCTCGGCCCTGCTCATGATCTGCCCCAAGGATGGCCCGGTGCAGACCGAAGCCGACTTCAAGGGACACACGCTGGGCGTCTGGTTCTTCGGCAACGAATATCCCTTCTATGCCTGGATGAATAAGCTCGGCATCCCGACCGAAGGCGGCCCGGATGGCGTCAATGTGCTCAAGCAGTCGTTCGATGTGCAGCCGCTGATCCAGAAGCAGGCCGACTGCATTTCGGTCATGACCTATAATGAACTCAAGCAGGCCGCCGATGCCGGTTTCACCGCCGACAAGCTGGTGATCTTCAACTATACCGACCTCGGCAATGACCTGCTCGAAGACGGGCTCTATGCCATGGAAGACAAGCTGGCCGACCCCGCCTTTGCCGACAAGATGGTCCGCTTCGTGCGCGCCAGCCAGAAGGGCTGGCAGTATGCAATCGAGCATCCCGATGAGGCAGCCCAGATCGTTCTGGACAACGATGAATCCGGTGCCCAGACCCTTGATCACCAGACCTATATGATGACCGAGGTCGGCAAGCTGATCGATACTTCGGACTTCTCGCTCAACCTCGAGGCCTATGCCCGCACCGAGCAGGCCTTGCTGGACCAGAAGATCATTTCGGCCAAGCCGACCGGCGCCTACACCACCGCCATCACCGATGCACTGAAGTAAGCGCATCGGCATCTGCCAGCAAAGGGCGGGGGAAACCCCGCCCTTTGTTTTTGCCCATGGCGCAGGCCACAAGGCGCAACCAAATCCGGGTTCGATGGTTGTTCATCCATCACTGCGTCAACAATGGGCTCTGAAAAATGAACGGTATCATCTATCTCGTCGGTCTTGTGGTCGTCATCCTCGCCGTCCTGTCCTTCTTCGGCCTGCGCTGAGGAGCGGCACCATGACATTGCAAACCGAACCAACACTTCTGGCTGCGACGGCTCCTGCCGATCAGGACCGGGGGTCTTATGTCGACTGGCCGGCGATCCTGGCCGGTGTCGTTCTGGCCTCGGCGATTTCGCTGGTGCTTCTGACCTTCGGCACGGCCATTGGCCTGTCGTTCGTCAACTTCCACAGTCCCTCGGGCAAGGTCTCGGTCTGGGTGGCCATCGCGGCTGCAACCTGGCTGCTCTGGGTGCAGGTGTCGGCCTTCATGGCCGGTGGCTACCTGACCGGCCGCCTGCGTCGGCGCTTCCACGACGCCAGCGAGCATGAAGTCGATGTGCGCGATGGCGCCCATGGCATTCTGGTCTGGGCCGGTGGCCTGGTGATCGGCGCCATCATTGCGCTCGGTGGCGTGGGTGCGGCCGCCAATGCGGTCGGACAGGCCGTGGGCGGAGCAGCTCCCGCTGTTGCTGCGCTGGCGGACGAGGCGGATGCCTATCTCACCGATAGTCTCCTCCGCTCCGACACCCGTGCGGCCAGCGATGCGGCCCGTCTTGAAGCCGGGCGCATCCTGACCAATGCCGAAACCGTGCCGGATGGCGACAAGTCCTATCTGACCACCTTAGTGGCGCGCGAAACCGGGCTGGCTCCGGCCGATGCGGCAGCGCGTGTCGATGCCGTGCTGGCTGAAGCCGATCGCCTCAAGGCCGAAGCGGCCGCTGCCGCCGAGACAGCGCGCAAGACCTCGGTGCTGGCAGCATTCCTGACCGCTGCGGCCCTGCTGGTCAGTGCTGCCGGGGCTTACTGGGCCGCCTCGATGGGTGGCCGCCACCGCGACGAAGGCACCACCTTCGTGACCTTCTTCCGCCGCTACTGACGTGAACCAGACAAGGAGATCACCATGCTGAGAGGTCTAGGACTTTGGCTCCTGGGTGTGCCGATCTGGCTCATCATCATCATCGTCCTGTTCATCCGCTAGGATCGGGATAAAGCGACGGCCGGGCCCAGTGCCCGGCCTTTTCATGTCAGCATGCCCTTGTAGATGCCGGGCCGTGACCCGGGGATTTCGATGGCTTCGAGCCGTTTCTGATAAAAGCCGATCGGTCCGGCCCCGCCGCCCCCGATGATGGCATAGCCATAACCGGCCTCGCCCATGGCGCGCAGCGTTGCCATCAGCAGCGCTTCCCCGATGCCGCCGCCCCGCGCTGTTTCTGCGACCCCGGTGGGGCCGAAAAAGCCGCGCAGGGTGGCATCGTAGCAGGCAAAGCCGAGCACGGTGTTGCCGCGCACGGCCACCAGCATGGTGGCGGGCAGGTGCCCCAGCGCCACCGCGCATTCCCCGGCCCAGCCGGGCGAGAAAGTCTCCTCAACCCATTTGAGCAGCACCGGGCGTTCCGGCGCCATGGCCCGGCGAATGGTGACGCCAGCGGCGCGCACCTGCGCCTCACTTTGTGCAACCGGCAGGTCGTAGAGGCGGACGAGGAGGTCAGTCATAGCCGGTTTCCCGCGAGCCATAGAGCGATGGCATCAGGCTGGCGGCAGCGGCAAAGCGCGGCCAGCTCTTGTTGGCCGATGCCGTCCAGCCGGCTTCGGCAATCGCCGATAGCCGTGGAAATACCAGCCGGTCAAACACGGCATGGTCGGTCATCGGCTCGCTCCAGATGCAGGCCTGAACCCCTTTGAGATGGGCTTTTTCGGCGGCGCTCCAGCCGGCATCCGGGACAAAGCCGTAAGTGTTTTCCGGCGTGGAATGCCCCGCCCAACCGGCGCCGGGTTCATCGAAATCGGCGCTGTAGGCCATGTCGAGGTAATAGGCCTGTCCGGGGCTGACCACCACATCATAGCCTGCGGCCGCCAGTTTCTGGTTCGATTCCACCGCCCGCCAGCCCACCAGATAGCTTTGCGATTTGTCGATGCCCCCGCCATGGGCCGCTTCTTCCCAGGCGCCGGTGATCTTGCCGCGGGCGCTGAGGAAGGCCTGCAGCTTTTGCAGGAAATAGGCCTGCAGCTCATGCGGGCCGCTGCCGCCCAGCTGAGCCAGCAGCGCCTGTGCCTTGGGCGAGGACATCCAGGCCTCTTCGGGCACCTCGTCGGCACCAAGGTGGAAATAGCGCGACGGGAACAGGTCGCACAATTCGCCAAGGATGGTTTCCAGCACTGGATAGACTGCCTCGACGGCGGGGTTGATGCAATTGTTCGGATAAGACTGCACCGAATGATAAAGCCCGTTCTCGCCCGGGTCCTTGAGCTGGGGCAGGGCGGCGAGCAGGGCATAGGAATGACCGGGCACGTCGATTTCGGGGAAGACTTCGATGCCCCATTGCGCTCCGCGCGCCACCAGCGCCCGCACGGTGGCCTTGTCATAATAACCCCCGCTCGGATGGATGCTGGAGCCAAAGAGCGGCGGAATGGCCAGCCCATAACCGCGGAAGGCGCCCCTGGCGGTCAGTTCGGGATAGGCCTCGATTTCGACGCGCCAGGCTTCGTCTTCGCTGAGGTGCCAGTGGAAGCGGTTGAGCTTGCTCCAGGCCATGATGGCGAGAAACTGCTCGACCTCGGCACTGGCATAGAACTGGCGGGCGACATCGAGATGCGCGCCCCGCCATTCGAAAGCCGGGGCATCGGTGATGGTGCCGCCATCGGGGAAACTGTAGCTTTGCGGATGCCGCCGGGCCCCTCGCGCCATCTGCGCCAGCGTGATCAGGCCATAGAGCAACCCGGTCTGGCTCGAAGCCGACACGGTAGCGGCATGGGCCGAAAACGCGATGGCATAGGCTTCCGCACCGTGTCCGGGGTCTTCGACCAGCGTCACGGGATAGCCGCCCTCATGGGCGGGCCGCACCAGACCCTCGCCGGGAAACAGCATTGTGGTGAGCTCGCCAAAGGCGTTGGCGGCGGCCTTGGCAGCCGCCGTCCGTGCCGAAAGGGCAAAGCCATCGGGCGCCGAGCGGCGGCCGGTGGCGGCCATGCCATTGGGCCAGGGGGTGATGGCAAAGGGCAGAGGTGCCGGTACCGGCACCTCTGCCACCGGCACGCCCTTGCGCAGCGGCCGGTCATTGGCGCGCGAGCGGGTGGAGGTTACCCCCACGATCGACAGCGAACGGTCGGCATGAATGACCGCCGCAGTCACCACCCCGTCGGTCCAGTGGCGGAGGGGGAATTCCTTAAGTTCGGGCACGCTGATGGTCCAGCTCGCGCCCGGGGCCAGGGCAAAGCCTTTGGGCGGGGCAATTTCGCACCAGCTGGCGAGCTGATCGACAATGGTGCCGCCCACAATGCTGGCTCCACGGCCAATTCCGGCCGGGCCGGAGAACCCGAGCGTAAAGTTCGAGACCGTTTCGGTGCCGATATTGGTCAGGGTGATGTCATAGGCGCCAAAGCCGCCGTTCTGACCGGGGGTGTAAAGCGAGGTAAGGGTGAAGGTGATCGTTGAGGGCATGGGGCTGCTTTCAATCCACCCGGCCGCGGGCGGCGACCGGCAGGGTTTCGATGAAGGTGTCCTGCGCAATCAGATGCACCTGATCGAAGAGGTTCGAGACCACGCAGGCATGGTTGGGAATGATGCGCAGCCGGTCGCCAACGCGCGGGGTGTCCGAGGGGCGGGCCAGTTCGATCACCCCATGCTCTTCGGAAAGCGATTTGATGATCACCCCGTCGCTGCCCATGACCAGGCCATGGCCGGTCTGGCCCAGAAGATCGGAGGTCAAGGCCTTCGAGCCGGCATCGATGACGATGCGGGTGGCGGTGGGGCGGCTGACAACCGTGGTCAGGACGGTGAGCGCACAATCCTGCCAACGGCCGGCCCCGACCCCGACCTGATAGCGGTCGAGGTAAATGTAGGTGCCCGGCCGGTATTCGGTGGCGAGCGTTGTGCCTTGCTGCCACATGTCGGGCGTGCCGCCGGTGGTGATGACCGCAGGACTGAGCCCGGCCTGGTCGAGCAGGGCTTTGGCGCGGGCAAAGAAACCTTCGGCATCGGCATGGCCGCCAACGGCGGGATAGGTCATCAGCCCGCCAAAGCGCAGCCCGGGGCTGATCGCAATATGCCGGGCCAGCGCCAGCGCCTGTTCCGGGCTCTGCACCCCGCAGCGGCCCATGCCGGTGTCGCATTCCACCAGTACCGTCAGCGGCCTTTCCGACCCGGCAAATGCTGCGGCATAACCGGCAACCGTATCGGGGCTGTCGGCGGTGACCTTGAGGGCAACGCGCCCGTTCAGGGCCTTAAGGCGGGCAAGCTTGTGCGGGCCCACGATATTGTAGGGCAGGAAAATGTCGGTAAGCCCGGCATCGGCCATGACTTCGGCCTCGCCGAGCTTTTGCACCGTGATCCCCACCGCCCCCAGCCCGACCGCCCGCTGCGCAAAGCGCGGCAGCTTATGGGTCTTGATATGCGGGCGCAGGGCCAGGCCGCGCGCATCGGCATGGGCCTGGGCGCGCGCCAGATTGGCCTCGACCCGGTCGACATCGATCAGCACGCAGGGCGTTTCGAGTTCAGGAAACATCGGGTCTTTCGCCTTGGCTGGAGGGGGTGGGGATATGTTCACCAATCGCGTCGGGCCTTCAAGGCTTCAAATTCGGCGCGGATTTGTTTGGTGGCCGCCCAGAGCACGGCAATCAGCTGATCGGGCCTAAGCCATTGGCGGCTATCGGGATTTCCGACATCTTCGATGCCCCAGACGCCGAAATCGAGCCCCTGGGCGTCGAGCGCGCGCTTGACGTCCTGGGCGATAAAACCGGCATGCGCACGCTGGCCGGGGCGAGAAACATAGGCACTCGAAACAGATATTGGTGTTTGAGAACAATGGCTTGCGCCAGAAATTTTCTGGATTTCGCCACTATCGGCAATATGTGAAAATTGCCCGTCAGAGTTTGAAAATTGGCCATCAGAATCTGAAAATTCGCGGCAGAGCTCGATCAGCTCCCGGCCGCCCTCGTGCCAGCGGAACAGCACCGGATCGATGGCATCGAGCAGGGCCAGCGCCTCGCTGCCGAGCGGACGCTCGACCTGCTTGTCGCGGCTGTCGGAGGTCTGGATGGTGCCGTTGGCGGCCCATACCGAGGCCCAGCGCAGGCCCGATGCCCCGAGGGTATGGGCATTGTCGGTGGCCGGCGCCACATTGCCGGCCACCGCCAGGCGGTGGGCCGGGGTGGCGGTGCCGAGCCCGACCTGTCCGCTGCCGGTGATCACCAGCGCTTCGGCCCAGGCGCTGCCATCGGGCGAGGTCTTGACGTGAAATTTGTCATCGCCGGTCAGTCCGAACTCGGCCCGGCCCGACCAGTTGGTCTGGAACAGGATCGAACCGGTATCGGTGCTGGCAGACTTGTTGAGCTTGAGCTGGTGCCCGGAACCGGCATGGGTGAAGAGCGTTGCCGCAGCGGCGACCGCCAGCCGGTTGGTGGCATCGGCGGTGGTATTGACCCCGACCATGGGCGCTGGATTGATCTCGGGGCTGAGCGGAACCCAAAGGCCGCCGGCGAATACCAGCTCGCGCGCTTCGGCGAGGACATAGCAGCGCCAGCCGGGCAGCGGAGCGATGAAGGCCCAGGCGCCCTCGGCAAAAAGCGCAATCCGGCCCGCCTGCCCGGCCCAGGCCCCGGTGGGGCTGGCGGCAACGATGTGGCGGTCGCCCTCGGCCGGTGTGGAGGGCGGACTGGTGCGCGTGCGGTCGGCGGCGGTTAGTTGCACGATGGCATCGAGGCGGATGAGGGCCTCGTTGTGGGTGATATGCTTTTGCGCCTGGCCCGGCGCGATATAGGGCAGGTTGAGAATGGGCGTAGCCGTCATGATGATCCCCTGGGGTTGAAAGGCGCGCCATTATTCGGGCCGGCGCCGGGGGACGGGGACAACCTAGGCAACACAACCCTCGCAAATGCTACACAATCGCGTGCAAAGCCTTGCCAGTGCTGAAAAACACTTGAGCCGCCGCAGGCGAGCGGGCAGAGTCCGAACCACTGCATGTGCCGCCTCGGCCAAGACCGGAGACCCGATGGGCGCCTATATCCTGCGTCGCCTGCTGCTGATCATTCCGACCGTGTTCGGGATCATGGCGCTCTCGTTTCTCGTGGTGCAGTTCGCGCCCGGCGGGCCGGTCGATCGGCTGATCGCCCAGATGAATAATCCCGAGATCACCGGCAGCCAGCGCATCACCGGGGGTGGCGGGGATGGGGCGCAGGCCCCCGAAGCCACCGCCCCCGAAGATACCACCAGTCCCTATCGCGGCGCGCGGGGCCTGAGCCCGGAATTCATCGCCATCCTCGAAAAGCAGTTCGGCTTCGACAAGCCTCCGCTCGAGCGCTTCGGGATGATGCTCTGGAACTATCTGCGCTTCGATTTCGGCGAGAGCTATTATCGCGATATTTCAGTGATCGACCTGGTGCTCGAAAAGATGCCGGTCTCGATCTCGCTCGGGCTGTGGATGACGCTTTTAAGCTATGGCATCTCGATCCCGCTCGGCATTGCCAAGGCGGTGCGCGACGGGTCGCGGTTCGATGTGTGGACCTCCGGCGTGATCATTGTGGGCTATGCCCTGCCCGGGTTCCTGTTTGCGATCCTGTTGATCGTTTTGTTTGCCGGCGGCAGTTTCTGGAGCCTGTTCCCGCTGCGCGGGCTGACGTCGGACAATTTTGCCAGCCTGTCCTTTCCCCAGCAGGTGCTCGACTATGCCTGGCACATGGCCCTGCCACTGACCGCCATGGCGCTGGGCGGCTTTGCCACCACCACGCTTTTGACCAAGAACTCGTTCCTAGACGAGATCGGCAAGCAATATGTGATCACCGCCCGCGCCAAGGGGCTGAGCGAGCGGCAGGTGCTCTATGGTCACGTGTTCCGCAATGCCATGCTGTTGATCGTGGCCGGATTTCCCGGCGCTTTCATCGGCGCCTTCTTTGGCGGCTCGCTGCTGATCGAAACCATCTTTTCGCTCGATGGGCTGGGGCTCCTGGGCTTTGATTCGATCATCAACCGCGACTATCCGGTGGTGTTTGCCACCCTTTATATCTTCTCCCTGCTTGGGCTTTTGATCGGGCTGATCTCGGACCTGACCTACACCTGGATCGATCCGCGCATCGATTTCGAGAGCCGGGACGTCTGATGGCGCCGTTCTCCCCGATCAATGCTAGGCGGCTCGCCAACTTTCGTGCCAACCGGCGCGGGCTGATCTCGTTCTGGCTGTTCGCCGTGCTGCTGGTTGTGACGCTGGGTTCGGAATTGATCGCCAATGATCGGCCGCTGCTGGCCGTCTACAAGGGCGAGGTGCTGGTGCCGGTGCTGACCGATTATCCGGAGAGCAAGTTCGGCGGCTTTCTGGCGGTGACCAATTATCGCGATGCCTTCATTGCCGACGAGATCAATGCCCATGGCTTTATGATCTGGCCCCCGATCCGCTTTTCCTATCGCACCGTCGATGACCGCCTGCCCGCCCCGGCCCCGACCCCGCCAAGCTGGCTGCAGACCAATGCTGAGCGCTGCGCGGCCTATCCGGCCGGCGAGGCCGATATCGAATGCCACTGGGGCAATGCCCATTGGCTGGGGACCGACGACCAGGGGCGGGATGTGCTGGCGCGGCTGTTCTATGGCTTTCGCATCTCGGTGCTGTTCGGGCTGATCCTGACGCTGGCCTCCTCTGTGGTCGGGGTGCTGGCCGGGGCGGTGCAGGGCTATTTCGGCGGACTGACCGACCTGATCTTCCAGCGGCTGATCGAAATCTGGACCTCGATCCCGGCGCTCTACCTGCTGCTGATCATTTCGAGCGTGATCGTGCCCAGTTTCTGGGTGCTGCTCGCCATTCTGCTGCTGGTGAGCTGGACGGCGCTGGTGGGGGTGGTGCGGGCCGAATTCCTGCGCGGGCGCAACCTTGAATATGTCAATGCCGCCCGCGCGCTCGGGGTCTCGAACCGCGCCATCATGTTCCGGCATTTATTGCCCAATGCCATGGTGGCGACGCTGACCTTCATGCCGTTTATCCTTGGCAGCTCGATCACGGTTCTGACCTCGCTCGATTTCCTCGGCTTCGGCCTGCCGCCCGGTTCGCCATCCCTGGGTGAACTGTTGGCACAGGGCAAGAACAACCTGCAGGCGCCCTGGCTGGGACTGTCGGGCTTTGTCACCATTGCGCTGATGCTGAGCCTTTTGATCTTCATCGGCGAGGCGGTGCGCGATGCCTTCGATCCGCGAAAGACATTCGCATGAGCGCGCCCCTGCTCTCCGTCACCGGGCTGACCGCCGAATTTACCACCGCAGAAGGGCCGCTCCGGGCCGTGCGCGGCGTCTCGTTCGAGATCGGCAGGGGCGAGACGCTGGCGCTGGTGGGGGAAAGCGGCTCTGGCAAATCGGTGACGGCGCTGTCGCTGGTCGGACTGGTGCCGGGCGCCCGCATTGGCGGGCATGTGCGGCTCAATGGCACCGAACTGGTCGGTGCGCCCGAGCCGGTGCTGCGCAAAGTGCGCGGCAATGCCATTTCGTTGATCTTTCAGGAGCCGATGACCTCGCTCAATCCGCTGCACACCATTGAAAAGCAGATCGGGGAAGTGCTGGCCATCCATCGCGGGCTGGGCAAGGCGGCGGCGCGGGCCAGGAGCCTTGAGCTTTTGGCGCAGGTGGGGATCGATGATCCGGCGGGTCGGCTTGCCGCCTATCCGCACCAGCTTTCGGGCGGGCAGCGCCAGCGGGTGATGATCGCCATGGCGCTGGCCAACGAGCCCGACCTCTTGATCGCCGACGAGCCGACCACCGCGCTCGATGTCACCATTCAGGCCCAGATCCTGACGCTTTTGAAGAAGCTGCAGCGCGACATGGGCATGGCCATGCTGTTCATCACCCACGACCTGACCATCGTGCGCGCCATTGCCGACCGGGTCTGCGTGATGAACCGGGGCGAGATCGTCGAGGCCGGGCCGGTGGACGAGGTGTTCACCCGTCCCAGCCATGACTACACACGGCACCTGCTCGCCGCCGAGCCCAAGGGCCAGCCGCCCGAACCGGGAGCGGGCGAGCCGATCCTGAGCGCGCGCAATCTCAAGGTGTGGTTTCCGGTCAGGCGCGGTCTTTTCAAGCGTACCATCGGCCATATCAAGGCGGTTGATGGCGTCGACCTGGAGCTGCGGCGGGGCGAGACGCTGGCCGTGGTGGGGGAAAGCGGCTCGGGCAAAACCACGCTGGGGCGGGCCCTGTTGCGGTTGATCCGCTCGGAGGGCGAGATCCGGTTTGCCGGTTCGGCTATTGACGGGCTGAGCTGGCAGGGCATGCGACCGCTGCGGGCCCGGATGCAGATCGTCTTCCAGGACCCCTATGGGTCGCTCTCCCCGCGCCTGCCCGTCGGCGATATCGTCGCCGAGGGGCTTTTGGTGCATGGGCGCGGGCTGTCGGCGGGCGAAAGGGCTGAGCGCGTGGCGCAGGCGCTGACCGATGTGGGTCTCGATCCGGCCATGGTGCATCGCTATCCGCACGAGTTTTCCGGCGGCCAGCGCCAGCGCATCGCCATTGCCCGGGCGCTGGTGCTCGAGCCGGACCTGCTGGTGCTCGACGAACCGACCTCGGCGCTCGACATGAGCGTGCAGGCCCAGATCGTCGACCTACTCGCTGGTATCCAGAAGGCGCGCGGGCTGAGCTACCTGTTCATCTCCCATGACCTGCGCGTGGTCAGGGCGCTGGCCAGCCACGTCATGGTGATGCACCAGGGCAAGGTGGTCGAGGCCGGGCCGACCCGGCAGGTGCTCGAAAACCCCGCGCACGACTATACCAGAACCCTGATGCGCGCCGCGTTCGGGGCCGCGGCGAGTTGACTTGCCTTGGCAGGCCGATTTGGGGCTAACTGCACGCAACGACCCGACGAGGACCATGATGATGTCGAACAAGCTTCTGGCCGGTGTGATGCTGGCGCTGCTGGCCCTGGCGCCGGTGCAGGCGCAGGACAAAACCTGGCTGCACGGGGCCTCGCTGATCGGCGAGGTCAAATACCCGCAAGGGTTCACCCATTTTGACTATGCCGATCCCGAAGCGCCAAAGGGCGGCACGGTGCGGCTGTCGGCAGTGGGCACCTTCGACACCTTCAACCCGGTGCTGCCCAAGGGCGATGCGGCCATCGGGCTGGGGCTGGTCTATGAAACCCTGACCGACAGTGCGATGGACGAGGTTTCAACCGCTTACGGGCACCTGGCCGAGGCCTTCAGCTTCCCCGACGATTTCTCCTCGGTCACCTTCCGCATGAACCCAAAGGCCAAATGGCATGACGGCAAGCCGGTGACTGCCGAGGACGTGGTGTGGTCGTTCAACACCGTGATCAGGCTCAGCCCGGCCTATCAGAACTATTATGCCAATGTGACCAAGGCCGAGGTGACGGCGCCCGGCGAAGTGACCTTCAGCTTCGATACTACCGGCAACCGCGAACTGCCCCAGATCATGGGCCAGCTCCTGGTGATGCCGCAGCACTGGTGGGAAGGCACCGGGCCCGATGGCAAGGCGCGCGATATCGGCGCCTCAACGCTCGAGCCCCCGCTCGGTTCGGGACCCTATAGGATCGAGAGTTTCGTGGCCGGGCGTACCATCACCTACAAGCGCGTGCCGGACTACTGGGCCCTCAATGAGCCGACCGGGCTCGGGCTCAATAATTTTGACGAACTGCGCTACGAATATTTCCGCGACGAGACGGTGGCTTTTGAAGGCTTCAAGGGCGACCAGTTCGACTTCTGGCAGGAAAGCACGGCGCGGCGCTGGGCCACCGGTTATGATTTTCCCGCCGTTGCCGAGGGGCGGGTGATCAAGGAACTGTTCGAAAATCCGTTCCGCGATTCAGGCATCCTGTTCGGCTTTGTGCCCAACCTGCGGCTCGAAAAGTTCAAGGACGCGCGGGTGCGCCAGGCCCTGTCCTATGCGTTTGACTTTGAAGAAATGAACAAGCGCCTGTTCTATTCCCAGTATGTGCGGATCAATTCCTATTTCTTCGGCTCGGAGCTGGCCTCGTCCGGCCTGCCCGAGGGCAAGGAACTCGAAATCCTGCAGAGCGTCAAAGACCTGATCCCGGCGCAAGTGTTTACCACCCCGTTCGAGAACCCGGTGGCCGGGGACGCCCAGAGCCTGCGGGCCAACCTTGGCAAGGCGCTGAAGCTTTTGACCGAGGCCGGCTATAGGCTCGATGGCAACCGGCTGGTCGATGCCTCGGGCACCCAGTTCGGTTTCGAAATCCTGCTCGACAATGCCATTCTCGAGCCCATGGTCACCGCGTTCCAGACCAATCTGAAACAGATCGGCATCGATGCTAGCATCCGCATCGTCGACCCCACCCAATATGCCAACCGGCTGGGCACGTTCGATTTCGACATGGTCAATGAGCGCTGGGTGCAATCGCTGTCGCCGGGCAACGAGCAGCGCGATTTCTGGGGTTCGGCGGCCGCCGCGCAGGACAATTCGCGCAACTATGCCGGGATTGCCGACAAGGGCATCGATGCCCTGATCGACAAGGTGGTGTTTGCCCCCGACCGCGAAACGCTGATCGCGGCCACCAAGGCGCTCGACCGGGTGCTGCTGGCCAATCATTTCACCGTGCCCACCTATACGCTGCGCACGGCCCGTATCGCCCGCTGGGATCGCTTCAGCCACCCCGAAACCCTGCCCGAATATGCCATCGGTTTTCCCACCACCTGGTGGTATGACGAGGCCAAGGCCGCCAAAGCCGCCGGGAACTGAGGGGAGTGTTTATCTGGAGCGCGCCGCACCCCCACCTTGATCCTCCCCCTGGAAGGGGAGTGTTCACATTGGACCGTCGGTGGCTCCTCTCACCCCCACCCCATCCCTCCCCCTCAAGAGGGAGGGAGGCCATATGGCACGGCCTGCGTGTTTCCTCCCCCTTCCAGGGGGAGGATCAAGGTGGGGGTGAGGGGAGCCGCAGCATTTTCATTTAGCTGCGCTAAAATTTTTTCAGGCAAAGGCCGGTCGACCGATTGCATGGCCTGGCGTTCAATGCTGTGATGGCGTCATGGCGCACAGTACCTCACCGCACGATATGATCGGCCAGCCGGCCCAGCCGCGCGTGGGTCCGGCCATTCGCCGCCTGCGCCGCCAGCAGGACCGGACGCTGGCCGAACTGGGGCAGGCCTGCAACCTGTCGGTGGGATTTCTGAGCCAGGTCGAGCGCGAACTGGCGACGCCCTCGCTGGGCGCCCTGGCCCAGATCGCCCATGCGCTCGGGGTGGAGGTTGAGTATTTCGTCGCCTCCCCGGCTGCAACCAGCGCCTTCTCGCGCGCCGGTGAGCGCGAGCAATACTGGGTTGCGGCCAATTCGATGATCTATGAGCGGCTCAATGCCGATTTCCCCGGCTCGGTGCTCTCCACCATCATCATCACCCTGCCGCCCGGCTTCCGCTCGGAAGTGGCCAGCCACGATGGCGAGGAAATCATTTATCAGCTCGAAGGCCAGACCGAACTGGTTCTGAACGGCAAGCCTTTCCTCCTCAGGCCCGGTGACAGCCTGCACTTCCGCTCGTCGCAGCCGCACCACTGGCTGAACCCGTCCGACCAGACCTCGCGCATGCTCTGGACCGGCACGGCCCATATCCACCGCCGCATGTTCGGGCCGCAGGGGGCCGGGCAGGCATGACCGGTTATATCGTCAAGCGCCTCCTGATCATGGCCGCAACGCTATTGGCCATCATCACCCTGACATTCTTCCTGATGCATGCGGTGCCCGGCGGGCCGTTCACCTCCGAAAAGATGCTGGCGCCCGAGGTCGAGGCGGCGCTCAACGCCAAGTATCACCTCGATGACCCGCTCTGGCTGCAATACCTCAATTACCTGCGCTCGATCCTGGTGTTCGATTTCGGTCCCTCGTTCAAATATGCCGGAGTGAGCGTCAATGACCTGATCCTCGAAGGCCTGCCGGTCACCGCCCAGACCGGGTTGCTGGCGGTGATCTGCGTGATTGCGCTCGGCGTGCCGCTTGGCATCCTGGCAGCCCTCTTCCGCAACCGCTGGCCCGATACGCTGGTGATGCTTTTAGCCACCATCGGGGTCGCTGTCCCCTCCTATGTGATCGCGACCCTGGCGCTTTATGTGTTTGCGTTAAGGCTCGGCTGGGTGCCGACCTTCGGGCTCGATGACTGGCGCGGCTATATCCTGCCGGTCTTTGCCCTTTCAGGGTTCTGGATCTCCTTCATCGCCCGGCTCTCGCGCTCCTCGCTGCTCGAAACCTTCGACCAGGACTATATGACCACCGCCCGGGCCAAGGGCCTGACCCCGGCGCAGGTCCTGTTCAAGCACGGGCTGCGCAATTCGCTGATCCCGGTGGTGACGGTGCTCGGACCGGTGGTGGCCAACCTCGTCACCGGGTCGTTCGTGATCGAGCAGATCTTTGCCCTGCCCGGCATCGGGCGGCACTTCGTGCTCTCGATCACCAACCGCGACTATACCGCCATCATGGGCATCACCATCTTCTATGCCGCCATCCTGATGGTGATGATCTTTATCGTCGACATGCTCTACCTGCTGCTCGACCCGCGCATCAAATATACCGGGAGCCGGGCATGAGCGAAAAGCAGGTGATTGCCGAGGTCAAGTGGGAGCGGCTCGACCCCGTCGCCGCCAATGCAGATGGGCTGACCGCTCCATCCCCGGCCTATTGGCAGGATGTGCGCCAGCGGCTGTGGGCCAACCGCCCGGCGATGATTTCGCTGGGCTTTATCATCGTCCTGATCCTGTCGGCGATCTTTGGACCGTTCCTGGCCTCAAAGACCTATTTCGAGCAGGACCTGAAACTGTCCAACCTGCCGCCGTTCTTCGAGACCTATCGGTTTGCCTCGAACCGCGACGGCATCGAGGGCTGGTATTTTCTCAACCCGGGCAATTTCACCCTTTATGAGGTCACCCGCGACGGCGAGATCGTTGGGCTGGTGCGGGCCAAGGCCAAGGACCTGATCAAGAAGCGCCAGACCTTCGAAATCGAGGACAGCACGGTCTATCTCGATACCGCGGTGCTGCCGGCGCGGCTGGTGGACGAGGCGGGCAATATGCTGATCCCATCGGGCTGGAGCTGGAACCGCAGCCACTGGTTCGGCACCGACCAGCTCGGCCGCGACGTTCTGGCCCGGCAATTGATCGGGGCGCGGATTTCGCTGGCCGTGGCCTTTGTGGCGACGCTGGTGAACTTTTTCATCGGCGTCTTTTATGGCGGCATCTCCGGATACCTCGGCGGCACGGTCGATACTGTGATGATGCGCATTGTCGAGATCATCTCGACCATTCCCCTGACGCTCTATGTGATCCTGATGATGGTGGTGCTGCAATCGGGCCTGCTCTCGATTATCCTGGCCATCGGCACTGTGTTCTGGGTCGACATGGCGCGCATCGTGCGCGGCCAGATGCTGAGCCTGAAACAGCAGGACTATGTGGCCGCCGCCCGCACCATGGGCGCTTCCACCGGGCGCATCCTCACGCGCCACCTGTTGCCCAATGCCATGGGGCCGATCCTTGTCACCCTGACCATGCTGATCCCCTCGGCCATCTTTATTGAGAGCTTCATGAGCTTTATCGGGCTCGGGGTCACCCCGCCGCTGGCCAGCTGGGGTACGCTGACCTCCGAGGCGGTCGAGACCATGCGCGCCTATCCGCACCAGCTGTTTTTTCCGGCCGCCGCGATTTCGCTGACCATGTTCGCCTTCAACTTCCTCGGCGATGGCCTGCGCGATGCCCTCGACCCCAGGGGGCGCAAATGAACGCGCTGCTGACCGTCAGCAACCTGACCACCAGCTTCATGACCGGGCGCGGCCCGGTGCAGGCGGTGCGCGGGGTGTCGTTCGCGCTCAATGAAGGGGAAATCCTCGGTATTGTGGGGGAAAGCGGTTCGGGCAAATCGGTCACCTGCATGTCGGTGCTGCGGCTCCTCAAGGCCTCGGGGCGCATCACGGGCGGGGAGGCGCTGTTCGAGGGCCAGGACCTCCTGAGCCTTGACGAACGCACGCTGCGCACCCTGCGCGGCAACCGCATCGGGGTGATCTTCCAGGACCCCATGACCTCGCTCAATCCCACCCTGTCGGTGGGCGAGCAGGTGATCGAGACCATCCTGCGGCACCGCCGGGTGTCGCGTGCCGCTGCGCGGCAGCGGGCGGTCGAACTCTTTGAACTGGTGCGCATTCCCGAGGCCCGCAAACGCCTGCGCGCCTATGCGCACGAATTTTCCGGCGGCATGCGGCAGCGGGTGATGATCGCCATGGCGCTGGCCTGCGACCCCAGGCTGCTGATCGCCGACGAACCGACCACTGCCCTCGATGTCACCATCCAGCGCCAGATCCTGAACCTGATCAAGGAACTGCAGGCCCGGCTGGGCATGGGGGTGATTCTGATCACCCATGACCTCGGCGTGATCGCCGAGGTGACCGACCGGCTGATCGTGATGTATGGCGGCATGGTGATGGAAGAGGGGCCGGTCGGCGAAATCTTTGCCGCCCCGCGCCATCCCTATACCAGGGGCCTGCTGGCCGCCGTGCCCGACCTGCGCAAGGCCGACCACCAGCGGCTGCGCCCCATTCCCGGGGCCCCGCCCGACATGCTCAATCCCCCGCCGGGCTGTCCGTTTGCGCCGCGCTGCCCCGAGGCGCGGGCCCAGTGCGCCAGCGCCCCGGCCCCGCTTTATGGCAAGGCCGATGCCAGTTATTTCGGCATGGGACAAAGGGCGCGCTGCTGGCTGCACCATCAGCAGGCGCCACGGGTTCAGGGCCTGAATACCGGAGATGCCGCATGAGCGAGGCGCTGGTATCGATCTCGGGCCTGACCAAGCATTTCGCCCTGCCCGGGCCGCTGTTTGGCAGAAAGCCGGTGCTGCGCGCCGTCGATGGCGTCGATCTCGACATCCGGCGCGGTGAGACGCTGGGGCTGGTGGGGGAGAGCGGTTGCGGCAAATCCACCCTCGCCCGCACCCTGATGCGGCTCTATCGCCCGACTGCGGGGCAGATGCTGTTTGCGGGCACCGATATCGCCCGGCTCGATGAAAAGGGCCTCAAGCCCTACCGGGCCCGCATGCAGATGATCTTTCAGGACCCCTATGCCTCGCTCAACCCGCGTATGAGCGTGGCCGACCTGATCGCCGAACCGCTCGAAGTGGCCGGGATTGGCAGCCGCGCCGAGCGCGCCGACAAGGTGCTGGCCCTGCTCGACCGGGTGGGGCTCAACAGGGGCCATGCCAGCCGCTTTGCCCACGAATTTTCCGGCGGCCAGCGCCAGCGCATCGGCATTGCCCGCGCCATTGCGCTCAATCCGGAGCTGGTGGTGTGCGACGAGCCGATCTCGGCCCTCGATGTCTCGATCCAGGCCCAGGTCGTCAATATGCTCGAGGACCTGCAGGACGAACTGGGGCTGACCTACCTCTTCATCACCCATGACCTCTCGATGGTCCGGCACATCTCGGACCGGATCGGGGTGATGTATCTGGGCAAGATTGTCGAACTCGCGCCCAATCACGCCCTTTATGAGCGCCCGCTGCACCCCTATACCCGCGCCCTGCTCAGCGCCATTCCGGTGCCCGATCCGAAAGCGGCGCGCCAGGCGGTGGCGGTGGACGGGGAAATTCCGAGCCCGGTCAATATCCCCTCGGGGTGCCGCTTCCGCACCCGCTGCCCGCTGGCCAGCGCGCTCTGCGCCGAGGTGGAGCCGGTGCTCAAGGACTTCGGTGGCGGCCATGCCGCCGCCTGCCACCATGCCGGACCGTGACAAGGAGGGAGACCGGGCCACGGAACGGACTGACTTCAGACTGCACCAACCGGGGAACACCCCAAGGAGACGCAACCATGCTCAAACGCCTGCTCCCGCTGCTCACCGCAGCCCTTCTGGCCACCACGGGCCCCGTGCTCGCGGCCGGAGAACTGACCTATGTGGTCAACAACGAATCCGACACCTATGATCCGGGTATCACGGCGGAAACCTTCGCGGCCCCGATCATCGGCAACACCTTCGAGGGCCTGGTCAAGAACGCCCCCGATGGTTCGGTGGTCCCGGCGCTGGCCGAAAAGTGGGAGATCTCGGAAGACGGGCTGACCTATACCTTCACCCTGCGCGCCGACGCCAAGTGGAGCGATGGCAAGCCGGTGACGGCCAATGACTTCGTTTATGCCTGGAAGCGTGTTCTGACCCCGGCGACCGGGGCCAAGAACTCGGCCATGCTCTATTACATCGTGGGCGCCGAGGAGTTCTATAACGGCACCGGTGCGATCGATGCGGTGGCCATTTCGGCGCCCGATGCGCAGACGCTGACCTTCACGCTGAAAAACCGCGTGCCGTTCATGATGCAGCTTCTGCCCTATACCACCTTCTTCCCGGTGCGCCAGGATGTGGTCGAGGCCGATCCGGAAGCCTGGAGCCGCAAGCCCGAGAGCTTTATCGGCACCGGCCCTTTCCGCGTCACCGAAATGAAATTCGGCGAAGCCATCGTCTTTGAAAAGAACCCCAATTACTACGGCGCCGCCGAAGTCAGCCTCGACAAGCTGACCTTCCGCCTGATCCCCGAACCGGCAACCGCGCTCGCCGCCTTCGAGGCGGGGGATGTCGATGGCATCGAATCCGTGCCCGCCCCCGAGATTCCGCGCCTTGCCGCTGAAGACAAGGGCTTTATGGTCGTGCCCGCGCTCGGCACCACCTATGCTTTCTTCAACCCGGGCCAGAAGCCGCTCGATGACGTGCGGGTGCGCAAGGCCCTATCGATGGCGATTGACCGCGAGGAAATCGTTGAGTTCGTGCTGCAGTCTGCCGACGTGCCGGCCGTGGCGCTGGTGCCGTTTGGCATGAACCTTGACGGACAGGACTTCCGCGACGGCAGCGATACCTTCGGGCTCGCCACCGCCGCCCAGCCCGAAGCCGCGCAGGCGCTGCTGGCCGAAGCCGGCTTCCCCAATGGCGAAGGCTTCCCCAAGACCGTGTTTGCCACCTATTCGTCGCCGCCGATCGAAAAGCTGCTCGAAGCCATCCAGCAGATGTGGAAGAAGAACCTCAACATCGACGTCGAGATCCAGGCCTCCGAATGGAAGGTCTATTATCCTGAAGTCCAGAAGGTGCAGTACCAGATTGCCCAGATGGGCTGGGGCGCTGATTATCCGCACCCCATGACCTTCCTCGACAACTTCGTCACCGGCTCGCCCAATAACCTTGCCGGCTGGTCGAACGCGGACTATGACGCGGCCATCACCGAAGCCAAGGAAGCCACCGACCCGGCGGTTTCGCTGGCCGCCATGCGCAAGGCCGAGGCCATTGTGATGAACGACCACGTCATCCTGCCCCAGTATCATCGCAACAACTATATGATGATGTCGCCCAAGGTGAAGGGCTTCTGGCGCTCGACCCTGAACGTGCCGTATTTCCGCGACGTCACCATCGAATAATCCCCGATGGGATAACGCAACGCCTGCCGCCGCCCTTCGGGGCGGCGGTTCCTTTTGGGGTCAGGCCTTCCAGTCCCGGCTCTTTTTGGTGCGGATGACGAACCCGATCACCTCGGCCACCGCCTGGAACAGTTCGAGCGGAATGGTCTGGTCGATCTCGACCCCGCTCAGCGCCTCGGCCAGTTGCGGATTGGCATCGATGACGATGTCATGCTCGCGCGCCAGCGCAATGATCGCCTCGGCCACCAGCCCGCGCCCCTTGGCGGTGACTTTTGGCGCATCGCGGCTGCCGATCTCGTATTCGAGCGCTACCGCCAGCGATTTTTCAGGGGTATCGCTCATGTGCGCGCGTCCACCAGTCGCCCCGATGCCACCGCGGTGTCGCGCGGGGCGCCGGTCTTGCACAGCACGCTGCCCAGCACCAGGCCATGGGCGGCCAGCGCCCCGGTCAGTTCGGGCAGGGCGGTGTTGATGGCCTCGGCGGTTTCGGGCGCCTCGGCCCAGATCAGCACATGGGTGACGCCCTCGCGCAGCGACACATTGGCCCCGACCTCGCCGGTCTCGGAGAAATTGAGCGCAAAGCGCATCTGCCAGCCACGCCCGGCCTTGGGGTTCTTCGGCTTGCCGTCACGCAGGACCTGCAAGCCCAGCATGGCCAGTTCCCGCCCGAGCAGCAGGGGAATTTCCACATTCCACTCGGCCCTGGCATCGGGCGTGGACAAGCTCGATGCCATATCGGGCAGGGAGGCGGCCTGGCTCAGTCGCATGCGATGCAAGGCGCCATCGGTCTGGCTCAGGAGGTGACGGGCCAGCGCCTCGCGGCTTTCCGGCAGGGGCGGCGGAACCTCGGGCGGCTGGGCGCGCGGGGGCAGGCCGCGCAAGGGCGGCGGCGCCTTTTGCATCGCCTCGACCGGCGTGCCCTGCGTGCCGGCCAGCCCGGAAAGCCCGCTGCGCAGCGCCAGGAGCGCCGCCTTGGTATCGCCCGCTGTGGCGCGGGCCGGGTTGGCGGTGGTTAGCCCCGCTTCGAGGAAGACGCCCGACTTGGCTACCGCCTGCATGAGCTTTTCAGCACTGATGGGGGTATCGGCCCGGACCCGCGCGGCCAGCAACTGCTGGACCGCCTGCACCACCGGCGGCGGCAGGCTGGCGAGCCGCCCGCCGAGGCTGGCCAGGGTGGTGACGAGTGGGGCAAGGCTCTGCTGGCGACCCACGGCCTGTTGCACCGCCTCGCGCAGGGCCGCGGCAGCGGGTGTGCTGGGAGCAGGAGGCTGGCTGGTGGCCGCTGGGGCGAGCGGCGGGGCGCGACCCGTTGCGACCTGCTGCGGGCTGAGTGGGGTCGCCGCCGATAGAGGCGGGGTTCCAGGCGGTGGGGTGAGCGTGACCGGCGCAGGCGCGTTGGCCTGCGGTGCCAATTGGGTGACGGACGTCGGTGGCAGGGATTGGACGCTGACCGTGATCGGGGCATTGGGCTGGGGCGATTGCGGGGTCAGCGTCAGCGCCGTGCCCGCCGGGAGCGGCGTTGGCAGGCGCACCTCGATGGTCCGGCCGCTGATGGCGAGCCGGGTATTGCCATTGGGCAACTGCGCCACAACCTCGGCCCGCACCGGCAGCGGCGCCGAAGCGGTTTGTGCCTGCGGGGCCGGGCCCTGCGGCTGCGGGGTGAGCGCGGCGCGCAGCGCCTGCGGCACGTTTTGCGGCAAGAGCACCTGCGGGGCCGGGAGCGGCGGGGGACTGGCGGCGGCCGGTGGGGCGGTTACGGGCAGGGGCGCTGCCGGTTGCGAAACGGCCTGCGGCAGCGGCTGTGGCAGGGGGTGCGGCGTGACGGGCAGGGGCAACGGACGCGCAGCGGCCTGCGGCGGGGCTTCGGGCAGCGACAGGGCAATCTGCGGGCGCTCGGGCGTGCCGGTAATGCTCAACTGCACTTTGGTGCCCGGGGCGAGCCCCTGCGGCAGGGCGAGCTTGAGCATGCGGCCGCCGAGATCGAGCTGGGTCGTGCCGTCGGGCAGCGCGCCGACGACGCTGGCATTGAGCGGGGTGCCGGTCGAAAGCCCGAGTTCGGTCATCATGGCCAAAAGCGTGCGCGCCACCTGCGCCTGGGGCGGAAGCGTCACCGGCGGGGTCTGCGGTATGCTGGCCATGGCAAAACCTTGTTCGGATAGCCCGATTGTGCCGCACAACCGATGCGTCAAAGGTTAACGGGCGCGCAGTCCGACGCGGCCGGAGCAGGCAATTGCCCGATCCTTGTTGCATATGTCAGTATATTCCTCAGGGCCGAGGCCTGCCAAAATGCCATGTCTGGCCTTGGGCCGCAAAAGGGTAGACGATCCTTGCCAACGCAACCGCTGCACACCATGGAGCCTTCAATGACCAAGTTCACGCTCTCCCGCCGCACGCTGCTGGCCGGGGCCGCGGCCCTGATGGGCTCGACGGCGCTGCCGCGGCTGGCCTTTGCACAGGAGGCCAAAACCGGCGGCCGCCTGATCGTGGCCGCCGACAGTGAGCCCAAGAACCTCAATCCGGCCATCGTTGCCTCCAATGGGGTGTTCTACGTCGCCTCGAAAGTCATCGAGCCGCTGGCCGAAGCCGATTTTTCCGCCCCCGATGGCATCGCGCCGCGCCTGGCTACCAGCTGGGAAGGCACGGCCGACGGGCTTTCGGTGACCTTCAAACTGCGCGAGGGCGTGACCTGGCACGATGGCACCCCCTTCACTTCCGCCGACGTGGCGTTCTCGGCCATCAATGTCTGGAAGCCGCTGCAGAACCTGGGGCGGATCGTGTTTGCCAATCTCGAAAGCGCCGAGACCCCCGATCCCCTGACCGTGGTGCTCAAGTTCAGCAAGCCCACCCCGTTCCAGCTGATCCGCAACGCCCTGCCGGCGGTGACCAGCGTTGTGCCAAAACACATCTATGAGGGCACCGACATTGCCGCCAACCCGGCCAATACCCAGCTGATCGGCACGGGGCCCTTCAAGTTCACCGAATACAAGCCCGGCGAATATTACCTGTTGACCAGGAACCCCGATTACTGGGGCGAGGGCCAGCCCTATCTCGACGAAATTCTCTATCGCGTGCTGCCAGACCGGGCGGCGGCGGCCGGGGCGCTGGAGGCCAACGATATTCAGCTGGCCGCCTTCTCGGCGGTACCGCTGGCCGATCTCGACCGGATTTCCAAGGTCGAGGGCATTTCGGTGATCTCCAAGGGTTATGAAGCCCTGACCTATCAGCTGGCGGTGGAAATCAACCATCGCCGCAAGGAACTGGCCGACCTCAGGGTCCGGCAGGCCATTGCCCATGCCATCGACAAGGATTTCGTGGTCAAGACCATCTTCCTTGGCTATGCCGCCCCGGCCACCGGCCCGGTGCCGCAGAACGATGCGCAGTTCTATTCCGCCGACGTGCCGACCTACGGCTTCGACGTGGACAAGGCCAATGCCCTGCTCGATGAAGCAGGCTATCCACGCGGCGCCGACGGCAACCGCTTTGTGCTCAAGCTGCTCCCCGCGCCCTATTTCAACGAAACCCGCCAGTTCGGCGACTATCTGCGCCAGGCGCTGGCGGCCGTGGGCATCGATGCCCAGATCGGGAACAACGATTCGGCGGCGCACCAGAAGGCGGTCTATACCGACCACGATTTCGATCTTGCCGTCGCCCCGCCGGTGTTCCGCGGCGATCCGGCAATTTCAACCACCATCCTCGTCAAATCCGGAACGCCCGATGGCGTGCCGTTCTCCAACCAGGGCGGCTACGTGAACCCCGAGCTCGATGCCCTGATCGACAAGGCGGCCGAAACCATCGATCCGGCGGCTCGCACCGCGCTCTACAAGGATTTCCAGAAGCTGGTCGCCACCGACCTGCCGCTGATCAATGTCGCCGAATGGGGCTTTATCACCGTGGCCCGCACCAGCGTGCAGAACGTCTCGAACAACCCGCGCTGGGTGGTGTCGAACTGGGCCGATACCTGGATCGAGGGCTGAGCCTGACCAAACCCCTCATCGGCCCGCCGATGAGGGGTGCAGGCCTTGCAGCCATCGGCTAAGCTGACCCATGCTCCTGCCCGAGGCTGTTGTTGAACCGCGCATTGACCCTGATCCGCCGTCGCCTGCTCAGCGCCCTGCCGGTGCTGGCGCTGGTGGTCGTGGGGACGTTCGTTCAGCTCGAATCCGCCTCCGGGGATGCGGTCGATGCCTATCTGGTTTCGACCGGCGGCGGGGATGCGGGGATGGTGCAAAGCCTGCGGGCCGAATGGGGGCTCGACCAGTCAGCGCTGGCCCGCTTCTGGCTTTATGTCACCAGCCTTTTGCGCTTTGACCTCGGCTGGTCGGTCTCGTTCGGACGCCCGATCGGGGCGGTGATCCTTGAGCGCCTGCCCAATACGCTGTTGCTGATGGGTACGGCCACCGCGCTCTCGTTCGGGGTGGGCACTGCGCTGGGCATCGTGGCGGGCAGCCGGCCGGGCAGTTTTCGCGACCGGGCGCTCTCGATCGGCTCGCTGGCGCTTTATGCCGTGCCCGGTTTCTGGCTCGGGCTGGTGCTTTCGGTGCTGTTTGCGGTGCAGTTGCGCTGGCTGCCGCTGTCGGGGATTGAAACCCTGGCCTCGGGGAAAGAGGGGCTCGAGCGGGCGCTGGATATCGCCTGGCACCTGGTGCTGCCCGCCGGGGCGCTGGGGCTGATTTACCTGGCGCTGTTCGTGCGCATGATGCGCACCGGCATGGCCGAGGTCTGGCGGCTCGATTTTGTCCGCGCCGCCCGGGCCCGCGGCGTTAGTCGCTCCCGGCTGGTGCTGCGCCATGTGGCGCGCAATGCGCTGCTGCCGCTTGTCACCATGCTCGGCCTGCAGGCTGCCGCCATGCTGGGTGGCAGCGTGGTCATCGAAAGCGTCTTTGCCATTCCCGGCTTCGGGCGGCTGGCGCAGGAGGCGGTGGCGGCCCGCGATACGCCGCTGTTGATGGGGGTGATCCTGGTCAGCGCCATGGCGGTGATCGTGGTCAACCTGCTGGTCGATATTGCCTATGCCGTGCTCGATCCGCGCGTGGGGTCGTCATGAGTTTTGCCGCCCGCTTCCTGCGCAGTCCCGAAGGGGTGATCGGCGCGCTGGTCCTGACCCTGCTCGGGCTGGTGGCGCTGCTGGCGCCGGTCCTGATCGCCGGTGATCCCCTGGCGATTGTGGCAACACCCCTGACCGCGCCCTTTGCCGACCCCGCCGTGCCGCTCGGCACCGACCGGCTGGGGCGCAGCGTTCTGGCCGGGTTGATCCACGGCGCGCGCACTTCGCTGCTCGTCGGGCTGGCCGCCGCGGCGGTGGCCATTGCGGTGGGCAGTCTGGTGGGAACGGCGGCGGGGCTGGCGGGAGGGCTGATCGATGAGGCGCTGATGCGGCTCGCCGATGCCTTCCAGACCGTGCCGGGGTTCCTGTTGGCGCTGGCCTTTGTCAGCGTCATCGGACCCTCGCTGCCGGTGGTGGTGCTGGCCATCGCCTTGGGCGCCTGGACCGGACCGGCGCGGCTGGCCCGGGCCGAAGTGCTCTCGATCCGCGAGCGCGACTATGTGGCTGCCGCCCGCGTCATCGGCATGCATCCGGCCGAAATTGCCCTGCGCCAGGTGTTGCCCAATGCGCTGCCGCCGGTTCTGGCCTATGCCGCCGTGATCGTTGCCGGGGCCATCCTGACCGAGGCGGCCCTGTCGTTTCTGGGGCTCGGTGATCCCAACAGCGTCACCTGGGGTTCGATGATTGCCGAGGGGCGCACTGTGCTGCGCTCGCAACCGTTTCTGTCGATCATTCCCGGGCTGGCGCTGGTGGTGACCGTGCTTGGGGTTTACCTTTTCGGCGAAGGCCTTGCCGAAGCCTTGAGCCGACGCCGGGTGGCGGCATGAGCGCGCCGCTGTTGTCCATCAGGGACCTGTCGGTCGCCTATGGCACCGGACCGGCCGCGCTTGAAAATATCAGTCTTGCCATGGCGGCGGGCGAGCGGCTGGCCATTATCGGGGAAAGCGGTTCGGGCAAGAGCACGTTGGCGCTGGCCATTGCCGGGCTGCTGCCGGCCGATGCGCGGGTGGATGGACGCATCGACTGGGCTGGTGCCAGGCCAGAACTCGGGCGCGATATCGGCTTTGTCTTCCAGGACCCCGGCGCCAGCCTTGACCCGGTGCTGACGATTGGCGAACAGGTGGCCGAGGCGGCGCGGGCCCGGCCGGGGGTGAGCTGGGCGGCGGCCTACAAGATTGCCGAGAGCCTGCTTGAACGCGTGCGCCTGCCCGATCCGGCGCGGGCGCTGCGCGCCTATCCGCACCAGCTTTCGGGCGGGCAGCGCCAGCGGGTGGCCATTGCCGCCGCCATTGCCGCCGGGCCCCGCCTGCTGATCGCCGACGAGGCCACCTCGGCGCTCGATATGGTGGTGCAGGCCGAAATCGTGGCGCTTCTCGATCAGCTGGTTCGCGAGGATGGTATGAGCCTGTTGCTGATCACCCACGATATGGCGCTGGCCTCGGGCCTTGCCGCGCGCTTGGCGGTGTTCGAAAAGGCGCATCTGGTTGAAGAGGGCCCGGCCGAACGGGTGCTGCGCGCCCCCGCCTCGGACTATACGCGCCGGCTGATCAGGGCCCATATCGGGCTCGATGCCCCGACGCTGGTGACGGGGCGACCATGAGCGACCTGCTGACGGTTTCGGGGCTGAGCAAGCGCTTTATGCGCAACGGACAGACCATTCTTGCCGCCGATGATGTGAGCTTTACCCTGCGGCGCGGCGAAACGCTGGGGCTGGTCGGGCCCTCGGGGAGCGGCAAATCGACCATCGGGCGGCTGATCCTGCGCCTGGCCGAGCCCGATGCCGGGTCGGTGATGTTCAAGGGGCAGGATTTCCTCAAATTAAGAGGCGCGGCGCTGCGACGGGCCCGGGCGGGGCTGCAGATGGTGTTTCAGGACCCGCTGGCCGCCTTTAATCCACGCACCAGCGTGGCCGGGGCGCTGGCCGATCCGCTGCGCGTGCATGGCATCGGGACCGCCGCCGACCGCCCGGCGCGTATGGCCACCCTGCTCGACCGGGTGGGATTGCCCAGAACACTGCTCGACCGGGCCATCCACGAGATTTCGGGCGGGCAGCGCCAGCGCGTTGCCATTGCCCGGGCGCTGGCCACCGGGCCGGAGCTGATCGTGCTCGACGAGGCGGTTTCGGCGCTCGATGTGTCGGTGCGCGGGCAGGTGCTCGAACTGCTGGCCGGGCTGCAGCGGGACACCGGGCTGGCTTATCTCTTTATCTCGCACGATCTGGCGCTGGTGCGGGTGATGGCGCACCGGGTGGCAATCCTGTCGGCGGGCCGGATCGTTGAGACCGGCCCGGCCGCGCAGGTGGTCGATGCCCCGCAATCGGCGACCGGCAGGGCGCTGGTCGCCGCCGTGCCGCGCCTCGTGCTCTGAGCTATTCTGCGGCGAGGCCCTTGGTCAGTTCGGTCACCTGCCGGTCGAACAACCGCCGGTAGACGCCATCGGGCAGGGCGCTGAGCTGGCTGTGCGTGCCCTCCTCGACGATCCGCCCGCGATCAAACACCAAGAGCCGGTCGAGCGCGCGCACGGTGGAGAGCCGATGGGCGATGACCAGCGTGGTGCGGCCCTCCATCAGGCGTTCCATGGCGGCCTGGATTTCGACTTCGGATTCGGAATCAAGGCTCGATGTGGCTTCATCAAAGATCAGGATCGGGCTGTTGGCGAGGAACGCCCGGGCAATGGCAACGCGCTGCCGCTCGCCGCCCGAAAGCTTGACCCCGCGTTCGCCCACCAGCGTCTCATAGCCCTTGGGCAGGCGCATGATGAAATCATGGGCGCTGGCCTGACGGGCTGCCGCGATCACCTCGTCCATGCTCGCCCCGGGGCGGGCATAGGCGATGTTGTCGGCCAGCGTGCGATGAAACAGGATCGGCTCCTGCTGCACGATGGCGATCTGGGCGCGCAGCGATTTCTGCTGCACGAGCGCAATATCCTGCCCATCGATGAGGATGCGGCCCGCATTGACATCATAGAGCCGCTGGATCAGCTTGACGAACGTGGTCTTGCCCGAACCCGAGGGCCCGACCAGCCCCACCCGCTCGCCGCCCGCGATCGATACCGAGAAGTTCTCGTAAAGCGGTTCGGCATGGCTGGCATAATGGAAGGTGACGTTCTCAAAGCCGATGGCGCCGGCGCTGATCGCCATGGGCGGGGCAGCGGGCCTGTCCTCAATGCCGAGGGGCTGCTGGTGCAGGTTCACCAGCTCTTCCATGTCGTTGACCGACTTTTGCAGGTTGCGGATATGCTGGCCCACTTCGCGCAGGTAACCCTGCAGCACAAGGAATGAGGTGAGGACAAAGGCGATATCGCCGGCGCTGGCCGTCCCCCGGGCCCAGAGCAGCAGGGCGGTGCCCACCACCACCGTGCGGATCAGCACCAAAAGGATGTTCTGCGCCATGCCGTTGAGGGTGGCCAACCGCCACATGCGGCCGGTGCGGGCCGACCACTTGTTGATCACCTGATTGAGCCGGGTCTCCTCACGGGTTTCGGCCCCGAAGGCCTTGACCACGCCATTGCAGCTGACCGCATCGGCCAGCGCCCCGCCGAGCCTTGTATCCCAGGCATTGGCATTGGTGGCGGCGGGGGCGACGATGCCGACGGCAAACAGGAACGTCATGCCCACATAGAGCAGGGAACCCAGCGCCACCAGCAGGCCCATCAGCGGCCAGAATACGGCAAGCAGGATCGACGAGCCGATCAGCATGATGGCCGAGGGGAACAGGGCGACCAGGATGGTGTCGTTGAGCACATCGAGGGCCCACATGCCGCGCGTGATCTTGCGCACGGTCGAACCGGCAAAGCTGTTTGCATGCCAGTCGGTTGAAAAGCGCTGCACCCGGTAAAACGCGCCGCTGGCGATCTCGCGCATCATTTTCAGCGTCAGCTTGATGATGACCCAGAAGGCGAGGTTGCGCAGCACCAGCGTTGCCATGCCCAGCGCGATCAGGATCCAGAAGGCCGAAATCGCCGCATTCCAGGCAATCGCCTCGCCGGGGGCGCCATTGGCCACCGCATCGACGAGCTGGCCGGCAAAATAGGGCGTCATGACATCGGCCAGCGTGGAGCCAAGCACGAGCAGCGCCACCGCAATAACGCGCAGCGGCTGATAGCGCCAGTGGCTGAAGGTGAAGCCCAGAACGCTGCGGAAAGCGTCGCCGCGCAGATGCAATTTGAACCCGAACATGATCGCTGCGCCGGCACGCAAATGCCGACGTTCCCAGGCCGACGGCAAAAGCGCCGCCTGAGGGAAGGCAGCGCATGCGCGGCAAACAGAGTATGAATGCACTCGTTTGCCACGAACCAGGACGGCTGTCAAAGCCCGGCGATCAGATCAGGCTGCGGTAGAGCGCTTCGATGCGATCGGTCATGGTGGCGACCGAAAAACCGGCCTCGATATGGCTGAGCCGGAGGCGCATGGCGGCCTCGGCTGCCACTGGATCGGACATGGCGGCCTGCATGGCGGCCGCGAGCGCTGGCGCGTCGCCCGCAGGCACGAGGTCAGCAGCGGTGGGGCCGAAGATTTCGCCAATGCCGCCGACGGCGGTGGCGATCACCGGGCGCTGCGCCGCTCCGGCCTCTAGCACCACATAGGGCAGCGATTCGGCCAGCGATGGCACAAGCATCACCCGGCCGCGGGCGAACATGGCGCGCGCCGGTTGTGCACCGACCAGGGTCACCCGGGCGGCGAGCCCGAGATCGGCAATCCGGGCTTCGAGCGCGCCGCGTTCGCTGCCCTCCCCGGCCACAATCAGCGTTGCCGGATGCCCGTCCCGGCCGGTGACGCCCTTGAGGGCCTCGACAAGCACAAAAATGCCCTTGAGCGTGCGCAACTCACCCACAAAGACGAAATCGGCTGCATCGGGTGCCGGCTCGACCGGGATGAATTCCTCGGCATTGAGCCCGTTATGGATGATCTCGAAACGGCAGCGTGGCGTACCGATCACCGATGCATAGGCGCGATGGGCAAAAGCGCTCTCAAAGATCAACGCCCCGGTGCGCGCCATCAGGGCCCGTTCAAGGGCGTGAAAGGCCTTGCCGCTGAGCCTTTCGGGGGCAAAGTGCAGGACCCCGCCATGCGGAGTATAGAGTACGGCGGTCTTCGGCCCGCCGATAGCGGCGAGCCGGGCATAAAAGCCGCCTTTGGCCCCGTGGCCGTGGACGACGTCGATGCCGAGGTCTTTGATCAGTGACCGCAGTTTCAGCGTCGCGCCGAGATCGCCGGGACCGAGCAGGCGCGGCATGGGGGTGCGGAAAATCCCGAGGCTGGCATGGGGGGCAAGGGCTGTGAGCCTTTCCTCGGTCTGGCTGTCGCCCGCCAGGGAATCAACGAGCAAACCCAGCGAGTGTCCGCGCGCCGCAAGCGCCCGGGTCAGGTCGGCCACGTGACGGAAAAGGCCACCGACCGGTGCGCGCATGACCTGGAGGATGTGCATGGATCAGGCCCGCCTGAGGATGGTCTTGGCGAACTGCTTGAGCCGCGCATAGTCGGTGATGGCGCGTGCCACCAGCCGCGTGCGCCAGTCGTCGGGCCCGAGCACGGTGGTGCCGAACGTGCGCTCGCTGTCCCACATGCCAAGCAGGTTGGAATTGGCATTGGTGGAGGCTGAATCCATGCTCGTATAGGCGGCATGGTCGAAAAAAGCCTCGATCATCAGGTGCGCACGCACGATGCCGGGGGAGAGTTTGCGCAGGCTCTCGTCATAGGCGATCTTGGGGGTAAAGGCGGTGCTGCCGGCAAGGATGGTCAGGTTCGAGGCAATCGGGCGCCCGTCAAGCAGCAGGGTGTGGACCTGCGTCAGCCCTTCACGCCCTGGCATGCCGCCAAAGGCCAGCCGGGCAAAATCGGCATCCTGGCCCGAGGCGGCGAGCGCGGTGCCGCTCTTGCCCTTCCAGCCGGAGTTTTCAAGACTGAGGAAATCCTCGAGCCGGGCCCGCACGGCATTGGGTTCGGTCACCTGTTCGAGCTCGAGCCGCCCCATGTCCTGAAGCTGGCGGAGCACGCGGTTAATGCTCTTGGCGCGGCTCTTCGAATAGACAGTGCGCTGGTGCGCCGCGAAGGTTCCGGCCTTGCGGGTGAGATAGGCGCGCGGATAGGTACTGACCCCGATGCGGACCAGCCCGCGCGCCGGGGCCAGTTCATCGATCAGGGTCATCAGCTCCGAATTCTGGTCGACATGGGCAAACACCCAGATGCGCGGGATCAGCCGCTGCGCCATGGCATCGAGAAGCGCCGCAACCGTTTCGCGGGCGCTCTCGCGCGCAATCAGCGGCGCGCTCGAAAACTGGTAAAGATTGGTGGCTGCCACGGCGACCGGCATGCCGAACCGCTTGCGGAACGGCACGAGACCGACCAGCGTTCCCTCGGCGCTGTGCAGCGCCAGGGCGCTGAGCCCGGTATGGCGGTCGATGGTTTCGAGCCCGGCCAGCACATACTGGCGGGCGTAAAAGGGGTTGTCCACCAGGGCACTGGCCGACAGCCGGTCCCACGCCCTGGCATCAACGCTGGCCAGCCCGGCGGCGGTGAGCCAGGATATGCCGATCAGCCCTGCTTCAAAGCGCGTGAGCATTATGCGTTCCGTACCGCCCCCCGTGCCAGCAGCGACAGGCCCGCCGGCAGGATCAATCCCAAGTCTTTCCAGGCCACATAGGCCATCAGCGCCCCGCGCAGGCTGAGCGCGATCACCCCGGCCAGCGCCGCCCCGGTGGTGCCCCAGACCGGGATGAGCGCAAAATTGAGCCCCACATTGACCGCCAGCGCCAGAACGAACGACGCCGCCGCCATGCGCTCGCGGCCGAGCATGTTGAGCACATCGGTGCCCGGCCCCAGCGCGCAGACCATGACCGTGGTCAGGCAAAGGATCGGTACAAGATGACTGGCAGCGGTAAATTCGGCGCTAAAAAGCGACAGCAGCGGCACGGCCAGAACGCTCATGCCAACCATGCCCGCCAGCGTCAGCAGCGTCGAGGCTGCCGCCGCCTTGCCGATCAGGGCCTGAAGCTCGGCGCGTTCATGCGGTTCGGCAAGGGCGGCAAATTTCTGCGCCGTCACCGCTGAAACCCCATAGGGCACATAGGCCAGCATCTGCGCCAGCCGCGTGGCGGCAAAATAGAACCCGACCTGTTCGGGCGGCATCAGCAGGCCAAGCACCATGACATCGGCATTCTGGAACAGCACCCCGGCAAATTCCCCCAGCGTCATCGGCAGCGCCGCCAGCGTCCATTCGCGATTGGCATAAACCGGCTGGCGGGGGCCCAGAATGGCGCGGATATGGGCGCGCAGCAGCAGATATTGCACCACGATGCTGGCGAGGAACCCGATGACGGTAAACAGCATCACCCAGAGCGCATCCGCCCCCGCCCCGAGCACGAACAGCGCCCCAAGCCCGGCAATGATGGCCATGTGCCGCAACAGGAAGGCCGGCGCGATGCCCAGATTGGGCCGGTCGATGCCGCGCGCGATGGCTTCGAGATAATCCTGCAGCCCGAGCAGGGGAATGGCAAGGAAGGCCAGCGTGCCCAGCATGATGGTGCGGGCATCGACGGCAAACAGCGACAGGTGCAGGGCCGCGATGGTCAGAACGGTCACCAGCCCCGATACGCCGAGCACCACATAGAGCGCATAATGCAACAGCCCCGCGGCGCGGCCGGCATCGCCCGACTTCAGGTATTGGGCGAGGTAACGGTAGACCACCCGCCCCATGCCAAGGCTCGCCGAATGGCCAAACAGCAAGAGCCAGACCAGCAGCAGCGAATAGCGCCCGAAATCATCGGCCCCGATCATGCGCGAGGCCACAACCTGGGCCAGAAGCCCGAGCCCCGCGCCACCAATGCGCACGCCGATCACCCACAGGCCCTGACGGCTGGTGCTGATCGTGCTGGCGGGGGCGGCAGCCAGGTCAGTCATTGGCGGCAGTTCCGGACTTGCCCAAGCGGTGCCTGAGGCCCCGCACGGTGCGGGCCAGGGCCCAGAGAGCCGGATTCTGCTTGATCGTGCGCTTGGCCTGGCGCAGGGCGCGCAGGCTCATGCAGGCCAACCGCCCCTTTGCGCTCAGCGGCACCATGGCGTCGTAGACCACCGTTTCGTCGGCCCAGGCGGTCTTGTAGGCAAAATCACCCACGCCCATGTCCAGGCTGGTGATTCCCGAAGCCACCAGCCTGTCCAGCAGTTTGAACAGCAGGAGCCCGACAAGGTTGTACTTGGAGGCGGGGCCATCGGTATTGGAATTGATGTACTGGGAATAGTGGGTGCCGGTATAGGTGCCCACGGCGGTGGCCACGATCTCCTCGCCCACCACGAGCATATCAAAGCACAACGCCGGCTTGTCCTGTCCGAGACCGGCAATGGCGGTATCGCGGAAAAAGCGCACGAAATAGTCTTCGGCAAAGATGTTGGAAATGCCCATTTCCTTGAACCGGGCATTGCGATGGGTGAGGAAGGCGGCGTGTGCGGCATCGACCTCGGCCACGGTTGCGGCGCGTTTGAGGGTGACCGGCCCGAATGTTTCTTCGAGCCTGCGGCAGCCACGCTCGATATCGACGCGGCGCTTCTTGGGCAGTCGGCTCTCGGCGCCCGGCCCGATCGGGGCAATGTAGAAATGATCGGCGGCTGGCTGGTGCGGTAAGGCCAGCAGGGGATTCCCGACCCCGGCAAAGGTCGGGGGCAGGTTGGAAAAACTCACAAGATCCAGGCCGGGCACCTTGCCGGGCAGGGCCGCGATCATGGCGGTGATGGTTTCAGCATCGAGCCGACCGGCGGCCCCGGGGGCAAGGATGAGGAAATCGGAATTCCCAAGGTCCGAGCCCGGAATGCTGGCCATGGTCAGCCCGAGCCGGGTGTGCAGCGCCAATGGCAGCAGCGCCAGCACCTTGCTGCCGGCCATGATGGCGGCCACCACGATGCGGGTCTGGCCGCGCGCCGCACACAGCGCCTTGACCCAGTCAAAGCGCTGGTAGGGGGTGAAGACGGCGCCATCGGCCTCAAGGGCGCGCCAGGCGGGCTCGGCCGCTGCCAGCCCCTCGAAAATTTCGAGATGGCAGGGGGCGCTCAGGCTCAAATTCTCTGGTTCCGATAACATCATGTCTCACCGGCCCGGCGGCATGGCCGGACACTCTGGTCCTTAATGATCGGACCCTAGACCTGCGAGACTTAAGAAAACAAAACCGCAAACCCGCACGAGACAGGCATTTTTGCGCATGCTTAACGGGAACTGGCGATGGCCTCGGGCCGCTCGACCGGGCTGCGTTCGATCAGGGCGCCAAGCAGCATCTGCTCCTGGGCCACGTGGCGTTTGATGCCCTCGAAAAAGCCGCGCAGCATGTAGCCGGTGGCATCGAGCACCAGCCGGGAATCGCCGCGCCCGAGGGCGAGCAGTTCGTCCTGCACTTCCTCGGCAAAGCACTCGTCCTCGCAATGCTCGACCCGGAGCCGTTCAAGCACCGCCGGCATATCGGCAAGCAGGGCATTTTCGGCGGCCAGCGCCGGAAACAGGATCGATTCCTCGAGCGCATGGGCGCGCATGATGGCCGGCTGCACGGCGCGGGCCACGTGCAGGCACAGTTGCCGGTCGATATTGGCGGGCAGGGAATCGGCAATCTCTTCAAGCCGGCCGCACAGCGCCAGCAGTTCATCGTGGCTGTTGCGCAGGGCCGCCACGGCATTGGGTCCAGGATATGTCATGGCGTCTCCGCTCAGCAATCAGCGCAAACCAGCGCAGCCTGCATAGGAGCGGGGTAGGGGCGGTTCCGCCTTGATCTGGATCAACCGCAGCGGCGCGACAGCCGGTCCATGTCGGGGACTTCGACATGCTTGTTGTGGGTGATCACGATCACCCCTTCCTGGCGCAGCTTGGTGAGCTGGCGCGACACGGTTTCGATGGTGATGCCGAGGAAATCGGCAATATCGATGCGGTTGAGCGGCAGATCGAAGCTGGCCGCACCGTGCCGGGCCAGCGGGTCGATATGGGTGGCAATCAGGTAGAGAAAGCTCGCCACTTTCTCCTGCGCGGTCTTGCGCCCCAGCGTCACCATCCAGGAGCGGGCTTCGTCAAGTTCGCGCAGCACCTGCTGCATCAGCCGGTGTTCGAGGGCCGGATTGGTCTTGACCAGGCTCTCGAGCGCCGACTTGGGGATGCGGCAGAGATCAACGCTCGATGCGGCTTCGGCCCCGATCTGGTTCTCGTCACCATAGAGCCGCCCGAGGAAATCGGGCGCGAACTGCAGCCCGACCACCTGCTGGCGCCCGTCCTCGAGCGTCTTGGTGAGCTTGATCACCCCGGCCATGACATTGGCATAAGAGACGATCTCGGTATTGTCCCCGATCAGTTCCTCACCGGCATCGTGGCGCACCTGGCGGGTGTGCCTGGACAGTTCGACCAGCTGGGATGGTTCGAGCGCCCCGCAAATGCCCTTATGCCGGGCCTCGCAGCTCTGGCACAGCACCGGAATATCGGAATTGTGAATGTCTTTGCGGGTGATTTGCACGGTCTGTTCCATTCCAGAATTTAGTCTAGGCGGCAAGGCTCAGGCAGACGATGCGCAAATCGTCGCAAGCAGGCTTGATCAGGATCAAAGCAAATCCGCGCCGCCGGGTCAAAATCAGTCTCATCAGGAGACATACCATGACCTTGGTTGAAAAATACGCAAAGCCGGTGCCGCGCTATACCAGCTATCCCACCGCGCCGCATTTCCATGCCGGGGTCGGCAATGGGCTCTATGCGCAGTGGCTCGGCGCGCTCAGGCCCGATGCCAAGCTCTCGCTTTATATCCACATTCCCTATTGCGACCGGCTGTGCTGGTTCTGCGGCTGCCACACCAAGCAGGTGCTGCGCTATGAGCCGGTCGCCAAGTATCTGGTGACGCTGCGGGCCGAAATTGCGGCGGTGGCGGCCCGGCTGGGCGGCAAGGGCGTGGTGACCGCCCTGCATTTTGGCGGCGGATCGCCGACCATGGTAAGCGGGGAGGACATGGCCGCGCTCGGGGCGCTATTGCGGAAGAGCTTTACCTTTTCGCCCGATGCCGAGATCAGTGTCGAGATCGACCCCAATGACATGGGGCCGGATAAATATGAGGGCCTGGCTGCCATCGGCATGACGCGGGCGAGCCTGGGCGTGCAGGATTTCGACCTCAAGGTGCAACAGACCATCAACCGGCTGCAGAGCTTTGAGCAGACCAGGGATGTGGTCGAGGGCGTGCGCGCCCACGGCGCCCGGTCGGTCAATCTCGATGTGCTCTATGGCCTGCCGCACCAGACCATCGAAACAGTGACCCGTACGGTGGACCAGGTGCTTTCGCTGCGCCCGGACCGGATTGCGCTGTTTGGCTATGCGCATGTGCCGTGGATGAAAAAGCACCAGACCATGATCGATGAGGCGGCCCTGCCCGGCGCGCAATCGCGGTTCGAGCAGGCCCGCGCGGCGGCCGAGCAGATCGTGGCGGCCGGCTATGAAGCGATCGGGATCGATCATTTCGCCCTGCCCGGCGACAGCCTGGCGCGGGCGCATCGCGATGGCACGCTCAACCGCAATTTCCAGGGCTATACCGTCGATGAAAACGATGCGCTGATCGGGTTCGGTGCCTCGGCCATCGGGCGGCTGCCGCAGGGCTATGTGCAGAACATTGTTGCCACCGACGAATACAAGCGCTCGGTGGCCCAGAACGGCACCGCCATCGGGCGTGGCGTGGCCTTCACCGCCGAGGATGAACTGCGCGGCTATGTGATTGAAAAGCTGATGTGCGACTTTGCGTTCTCGCGGCGCAAGCTGCGCGAAAAGTTCGGCGCGGCGGCCGAGGCTGTCCTCTCCGAAGCAGCGCTGATGCTCGCCGCCGATGCCGACGGGCTGATTGGCAGCGATGGCGACCGGTTCTTTGTCACTGAGCGCGGCAGACCATTTGTCCGCTCGGTGGCGGCAGGCTTTGATGCCTATCTGCTTGCCGATGGCGCGCGCTATTCGATGGCCGTCTAGGCCCTTGCGCGCCAGACCGGCTTGGTTGACATAGGGGCAACGGGCGGAGGGCGCTGATGCACATTCGGGTCGTCGGGATCGGCGCGGGCGATCCCGAGCACATCACGATGGGGGCCATCAAGGCGCTCAATGCGGCCAAGGTGGTGTTCTACACCGACAAGGGCGGTGGAAAATCCGAGCTGGCAGCAGTGCGCCTGGCCATCGCAGAGCGCTATCTCGACCCCGGCAGGACGCTGGTGCCCTTCACCCCACCGGTGCGGGACGCGCGCATTCCCGGCTATGAGAGCGGGGTCAACGACTGGCACGCGCGGCTGGCCGAGACCTATCGCACCCTGCTGACCGATCATCTGGGGCCCGAGGATACCGGCGCCTTCATGGTCTGGGGCGATCCGGGGCTTTACGATTCGACCCTGCGCATTCTCGACCGGATAATCGCCTCGGGGCTGGCGCTGACCTATGACGTGGTGCCCGGCATCACCGCCATCCAGGCCCTGACCGCCGCGCATCGCATACCGCTCAACCGGATCGGCGCGCCGGTGCATATCACCACCGGCCGACGGCTGGCCGAACTGGGGCTGAGCGAGGATGCGGTGGTCATGCTTGATGGCGAACATGCGTTTTCGCACCTGCCCGACGATGTCGAGATTTTCTGGGGCGCCTATCTCGGCACAGCCGACGAAATCCTGATTGCCGGGGCCCTGGGCGAGGTGCGCAGCCATATCCTGGCCACCCGCGCGGCGGCGCGCGTGCGCCATGGCTGGATCATGGATATCTACCTGTTGCGCAAGCCTCGCCTTGATCCGCCCGGCTCGCTATAAGCGGGCATGCCTGCCGCACCAAGCCCACTGATCCCGAACAATGGCGAGCGCCGTGGCGCCTGCCCGAGCCTTGCCGTGCCGATGCCGACCGGCGACGGGCTGCTGGCGCGCTTGCGGCCCGAAGGGCTGGCGTTTTCGCCCGTTGCGCTGGCGGCCCTGGCCCGGGCGGCGGGGCAATGGGGCAATGGCATCATCGAGATCACGGCGCGCGGATCGGTGCAGGTGCGCGGGCTGCGGCCCGACACCGTCGATCCCTTCGCCCAGGCGCTCGATGCCGCCGGTATCGTGGCGGCGACCGGGGTGCCGATCGAGATTTCGCCGCTTTCGGGGATCGATCCGGATGAATTGATCGATACGAGGGCGATCTGCAAGGATCTGCAAGGGCGGGTTGCTGATCTCGTGGGGCAACTGGCGCCCAAGGTCAGTGTCGTCATCGATGGCGGCGGGGCCATCGGGCTCGGGGCGCTCAAGGCCGACCTGCGGCTGACGGCGCTGGACGCAGAAAATTTTGCGTTTTTTGCCGGTGAGGTGCCGCTCGGAACCATTGCTGTCGCGGACGCGGTGGTGCGGGTGGAGGCCCTGTTGCGCGATCTGGCGGGGATGGGGCCAAAGGCACGCGGGGAGGACCTGCGCCGGGGCGAGCCTCGGGCACCGGCTGCAACGCGCCATGGACCCGGACGGCTTGTGCTGGTCGATGGCAGCGAGGCGCTGATTGTCGGCCTGCCGTACGGACAGGTCAGGGCCGAAGCCCTGGCAGAGTTTGCACAGGCGGCTCCGGCCGATTTACGCCCGGCCCCGCACCAGACCCTGATCGTGACCGGCCTCAATAAGGCCGACGCCGGGCGCCTCCGCGCGCTGGCAGAAACACTGGGGCTGGTGACGCGCGCCGATGACCCGCGCCGGGCTATTGCCGCCTGCCCCGGTGCTCCGGCCTGCGCATCGGGTCGCTTTGCCACCCGTCCGGTGGCCGAAGCGCTGGCGCCGCTTTTGGCCGGGTTCGGCTCCGAATCGATTGGCGTCCATGTGTCGGGCTGCGCCAAGGGCTGCGCCCATCCGGCCGCAGCGCCGCTCACCCTGACCGGCCGGGAGGGCGGGATTGGGGTGATTGTTGCCGGCCGGGCCGGGGACAGTGCTGAAATTGTTTTGCCGCAGGCCGAATTGTTGGCGGCCATGGCTCGTCTTGCAGGGCTTTTGCATGATAACCGGGCGCAGGGAGAATCCCTTGCTGCGCTCCTTGCCCGTCTCGGGCCGGCGCGGATTGCCGAGCGGCTATTGACGGACGGGCCATGACGACGCGCCAGGATGAGTTCGACTATATCAAGGATGGCAATGCCATCTATGAGCGCTCGTTCGCCATTATCCGCGCCGAGGCCGATTTCACCGGCTTTACCGACGAAGAGGCCGAGATCGCGCTGCGCATGATCCATGCCTGCGGGCTGGTGGAGGCGGCGGGGGCAATTGCGTTTCATCCCCGCTTCGTCAGCGCCGCCCGCGCCGCCCTGCAGGCCGGAGCCCCAATTCTGGTCGATGCGCAAATGGTCGCCCATGGCATCACCCGCGCCCGGCTGCCCAGGGACAATGCGGTGATTTGCACCCTGCACGACCCGCGCACCGCGGGAATCGCGCAGAGCATCGGCAATACCCGTTCGGCTGCCGCCATCGAGCTTTGGGGCGAAACCATGGGCGGGGCGGTGGTGGCGATTGGCAATGCGCCAACGGCGCTGTTTTACCTGCTCGAATGCCTCGAACGCGGTGCACCGCGCCCGGCGGCCATTCTCGGCATGCCGGTTGGCTTTGTCGGGGCCGCCGAATCCAAGGATGCGCTGGCCGCCAGCGGGCTCGATATCCCCTGGGCCATTGTGCGCGGGCGGCTGGGCGGCAGCGCCATGACGGCCGCAGCGCTCAATGCCCTGGCGAGGCCGGGGCTGTGAGCGGGCGGCTGATCGGGGTCGGCACCGGCCCGGGCGATCCGGAGCTTTTGACGCTCAAGGCGGTGCGGGCGCTCGACGAGGCCGATGTCATTGCCCATTTCGCCAAAGCCGGAAACGCGGGCAATGCCCGCGCCATCGTGACCGCGCATCTGCGGCCCGATCATATCGAACTGCCGCTCTATTATCCGGTGACCACCGAGATCGACCGGCACGAGGACGCCTATCAGCAGGCGATCACGGGTTTTTACGAACAGGCGGCGGCGGCGGTGGCGGCGCACCTGGAGGCTGGCCGCACGGTGGCGGTGCTCTCGGAGGGCGATCCGCTGTTTTATGGCTCCTACATGCACCTGCATGTGCGGCTGGCGCACCGGTTTGCCACCGAGGTGATCCCCGGAGTGACGGCGATGTCGGGCTGCTGGTCCGAGGCGGGCGTGCCGATCGTGCAGGGCGATGATGTGATGGCGGTGCTGCCCGGCACGCTGCCCGAAGCGGACCTGACACGGCGGATGATGGAAGCGGAGGCGGCCGTGATCATGAAGGTGGGGCGAAACCTGAAAAAGATCCGTGCGGCGCTGGCGTCAGCCGGCAAGCTCGATCGCGCTATTTATGTCGAGCGCGGCACCATGGCCAATTCGCAGGTGCTGCGGCTCAGCGAAAAAACCGACGATGCCGCGCCCTATTTCGCCATCGTGCTGGTGCCGGGCTGGACGGGGCGGGCATGACCGGGGTGCTTTATGTCATCGGCACCGGGCCGGGAAATCCCGACCAGATGACGCCCGAGGCCCAGGCGGCGGTGGCGGCAAGCGAAGAATTTTTCGGCTATGGCCCCTATCTCGACCGGCTTGACCTGCGGCCCGATCAGGTGCGCATCGCTTCGGACAATCGCGAAGAGCTCGACCGGGCCCGACAGGCGCTGGAACGGACCGTGGCAGGAGCCAGGGTCTGCATGGTGTCGGGCGGCGATCCGGGGGTGTTTGCCATGGCAGCGGCGGTCTGCGAGGCCATCGAAACCGGCCCCGAGGCCTGGCGGCAGCTTGACCTGCGCATCGTGCCCGGCGTGACCGCCATGCTGGCGGTGGCGGCGCGCTGCGGGGCCCCGCTCGGGCATGATTTTGCCGCGCTCTCGCTTTCGGACAACCTCAAGCCCTGGGATGTGATCGAAGCCCGGCTCCGGGCACTGGCCGGGGCGGGACTGGTGATTGCGCTCTATAATCCGATCTCGAAAGCCCGGCCCTGGCAATTGGGCAAGGCTTTCGACATCCTGCGCACGGTGCTGCCGGGTACGGTGCCGGTGATCTTTGGCCGCGCCGCCGGGCGGCCCGATGAACAGATCACCACCGTACCGCTTGCCGAAGCCGATCCGCGCAACGCCGATATGGCGACCTGCGTGATCATCGGCTCGGCCCAAACCCGCGTAATTGTGCGGCAAGGGCAGGCCGATCTGATCTATTCGCCGCGCGTGTTCGGGGGCACATCATGAGCCGCTGGCTGAGCGTTGTGGGGATCGGCGAGGATGGGGCGGACGGGCTTGGCGCCCGCGCCCGCGCTGCCATTGCCGGGGCCGACCTCGTCTTTGGCGGGGCGCGCCATATTGCGCTCGCCGGGGCGCTGGTGACCGGCAGGGCCGAGACCTGGCAGAGCCCATTCGAGCGCTCAGTCGAGGCTATTCTGACGGCGCGCGGGCAAAAGGTCTGCGTGCTGGCCTCGGGCGATCCGATGCATTTTGGTGTTGGGGCCACGCTGGCCCGGCATGTGGGCGCCGATGAGATGCTGGTCATTCCGGCCCCTTCGGCTTTCAGCCTCGCCGCCGCCGCGCTCGGCTGGGCCCTGCAGGAAACCGACTGCATGTCGCTGCATGGCAGGCCGGTGGACCTGATCCGCCCTGCGCTGCAGCCGGGGCGGAAGATTTTGGCCCTGACCTCCGATGAACACGGCCCCGGCGAACTTGCCGCGCTCTTGACCGGGCTCGGTTTCGGGGCCTCGAGCCTGACCGTGCTCGAAGCGCTGGGTGGGGACGCCGAGACGATCAGCACCCAGCGCGCCGATGGCTTTGCGCTTGACCGGATCAACCCGCTCAATGTCTGCGCCATCGTGGTTGTGGCCGATAGTGAGGCAAGGGTGCTGTCGCGCGCCGCCGGACTTCCCGACGGTCTTTTTGCCCATGACGGGCAGATCACCAAGCGCGAGGTGCGGGCGCTGACCCTGTCGGCGCTGGCGCCGCGCCGGGGTGAATTGCTGTGGGATATCGGGGCGGGTTCGGGGTCGGTGGCCATCGAGTGGCTGCTCGCCGACCCGGCTCAGCGCGCCATCGCCATCGAGGCCGATCCGGTGCGGGCGAACCGGATTGCGGAAAACGCCAGAGCCTTCGGCGTGCCCGGTTTGCAGGTGGTGACCGGCCTGGCGCCGCAGGCGCTGGCCGGCCTTGCCCAACCCGATGCGATTTTTGTCGGCGGCGGGGGTTCGGAGCCCGGGGTGATGGATGCGGCCATGGCCGCGCTGCGGCCCGGCGGGCGGCTGGTGGCCAATGCGGTGACGACGGAAATGGAAATGCTGCTGCTTGACCTGCATCGCCGCCATGGCGGGGCGCTGACACGGCTCGAAATCGCCCGCGCCTCCCCGGTCGGCACCATGACCGGCTGGCGCCCGGCCATGCCGATTACCCAGTGGCTCTGGCAGAGGGCCGCCCTATGACAGTGCATTTCATTGGCGCCGGGCCGGGCGCGGCGGACCTGATCACGGTGCGCGGCCAAAGGCTGCTGCAAGCCTGTCCGGTCTGCCTCTATGCCGGGTCGATTGTGCCCAAAGAGATGCTCGACTGGTGCCCCAAGGGCGCGCGACTGATCGATACCGCCAGCCTCTCGCTCGACGAGATTGCCGCCGAATACCGCGCGGCCCATGCGGAAAACCTTGATGTGGCGCGGCTGCATTCGGGCGACCTGTCGGTGTGGAGCGCGGTGGCCGAACAGATCCGCGTGCTCGACAGCCTGGGCATTGATTATACGCTGACCCCCGGCGTGCCGGCCTTTGCCGCCGCGGCGGCAGCGCTAGGGCGTGAACTGACCTTGCCCGGCATTGCCCAGTCGCTGGTGCTGACGAGAGTTTCGGGCCGCGCTTCGCCGATGCCGGGCGGCGAAACCCTCGCCGGGTTCGGCGCGACGGGGGCCACGCTGGCCATTCACCTGGCCATCCATGCGCTCGAAACCGTGGTGGCCGAACTCACCCCGGCCTATGGCCCGGATTGCGCGGTGGCGATTGTGGTGCATGCCAGCTGGCCCGGCGAACGCATCGTCAGGGCAACGCTTGGTACAATCGTTGCGGCGGTGGCCGCCGACCCCATCGAGCGGACGGCGATTATTTTCGTCGGGCCGACGCTGACGGCAGGCGGTTTTGCCAATTCCGCGCTCTATTCGGCCGACTATCAGCGCCGCTTTCGTGGGCGGGATGGCCTTTAGGCCGAGGCCAGCGCCTCGGCCGCGATGACCTTGAGGAAGGCCATGCCGTAGCGGTCACGCTTGGCCTCGCCGATGCCGGGCAGTTCGGCCAGCTGGTCGAGCGTTGCCGGGCGCACCTCTGCCATAGCGCGCAGGGTGGCATCCTGAAACACCAGATAGGGCGGCACACCCTGCGCCTTGGCCAGCCGCGTGCGTTCGGCGCGCAGGGCTTCGAACAGGCCCATGGCGCTTTCGGGCAGGCCGCTGGCCCCGGCCAACGAGCGGCGCACTTCGGTGGCCTTGCGCGCCCGGTCCTTGCGAAAGATCACCCGGCGCTCGCCCCGGAACACCGGCCGCGCCTCCTCGGAGAGCATGAGCGCGCCATGGGCGGCGTGATCGACGACGATCAGCCCCGAGGCGGTCAATTGCCGCAAGACCGATTGCCAGGTGCGCGCATCGGTGCCCTTGCCCGCCCCGAACACGGCCTGCTTGTCGTGGCCGAAGCGCAGGACTTTTTCGGTCTCCTTGCCGATCAGCACATCGATCACATGCCCGGCCCCGAAGCGCTGCCCGGTGCGATAGATCGCCGCCAGCGCCTTGACGGCGGCATCGGTGCCATCCCAGCTGTCGACCGGCGACAGGCAGGTATCGCAATTGCCGCAATCGCCGGGATGCTCCTCGCCGAAGTGCTTCAGGATCGCCTGCCGCCGACAGGTGGCGGTTTCGCACACCCCGAGCAGGGCATTGAGCTTGCCGCGCTCGATGCGCTTGATCTCGTCGGGTGCATTGCCCTCGTCGATCATGCGGCGGCGCTGGATGACATCGGCCATGCCATAGCTCATCCAGGCGTCCGACGGCAGGCCGTCGCGCCCGGCACGGCCGGTTTCCTGATAATAGGCCTCGATCGAGGCGGGCAGGTCGAGATGGGCGACATAGCGCACATCGGGCTTGTCGATGCCCATGCCGAACGCCACCGTGGCCACCAGGCAAAGCCCCTCGTCCTTGAGAAAGGCATCCTGATTGGTGCTGCGGGTGCGGCTGTCCATGCCGGCATGATAGGGCAGGGCGCGGATGCCCTTGGCATTGAGCCACTCGGCGGTTTCTTCGACCTTGTTGCGCGACAGGCAATAGACAATGCCGCTGTCGCCGCGGTGGCGGGAGAGGAAACCGAGAAGCTGCTGGCGGGCATTGTCGCGCTCGACAATCGTATAGGCGATATTGGGCCGGTCAAAGCTGGTGGCAAAGACCCTGGCTTCCCCCAGCGCCAGGCGCTCGATGATGTCGGCCTGGGTGAGCTTGTCGGCGGTCGCGGTCAGCGCCATGCGCGGCACATGCGGGAAGAGGTCGGCCAGCATGGCCAGATCCCGGTATTCGGGGCGGAAATCGTGGCCCCACTGGCTCACGCAATGGGCCTCGTCGATGGCAAACAGCGCAATATCGATGCCGGCCAGCATCTGGCGGAAACTGTCGGTGGCCAGCCGCTCGGGCGCCACATAGAGCAGGTCCAATTCCCCCGCGCGCAGGGCTCGGCGCACCTCAGCTGCTTCTTCGGCGCTGAGCGAGGAATTGAGCGCGGCAGCGCGCACCCCGACCTGGCGCAGGGCTTCGACCTGATCGCGCATCAGGGCGATCAGCGGGGAAATCACCACCCCGACGCCATGCCGGCAGAGGGCTGGAATCTGGTAGCAGACCGATTTGCCCGCCCCGGTCGGGAACAGCACCACCGCATCGCCGCCGCCGGTGACGTGTCCGACCACTTCGGCCTGCAGCCCGCGGAATTCGGCATGGCCGAAGACGCTGCGCAGAATATCGATGGGGTCCTTCGCCGGTGGGGCGAACAGGCTCGTCATGGTCTCTCCGTCGGGCGGACCAAAGCGGCAGCAGGGCCGAATCGGTCACCATTCTTGGACCATGAAGCGTCCCGCCCCGCAAGCCAAAGCCCCTGCGGCGTGGTTGCTGGCAGGTTCGGATTGCTGCTAAAAGCGAACAAACGAAAATGGAGCTCCGCCATGATGTCGCAAACCCGCCAGATCGAAATGATCGAACTGGCCCGGGTCAACGGCCAGGTGCTGGTCGATGACCTGGCCGAGCGCTTCGGGGTGACCGCCCAGACCATCCGCAAGGACCTCAATGAGCTCTGCAACCGCGGCGTGCTCAAGCGCACCCATGGCGGGGCGATCTATCCCTCAAGCGTTGAAAACGTGCAGTATGAGGCGCGCCGCCAGATCGCGGCCGGCGAAAAGGACGCCATCGGGCGGGCGGCAGCCAAGCTGGTGTCCAACAATTCCTCGCTGTTCATCAATATCGGCACCACCACCGAAGCGGTCAGCCAGGCGCTGCGCGACCACGAAGGGCTGATGGTGATCACCAACAATATCAACGTGGCCAACCGCATGCGGCCCAACCCCAGCATCGAGGTGGTGATCGCCGGTGGCGTGGTGCGGCCCTCCGATGGCGGCATTGTGGGTGAGGCGGCGGTGGATTTCATCCGCCAGTTTAAGGTCGATTTCGCCATCATCGGGGCCTCGGCCATTGATGCGGATGGGGCGCTGCTCGATTTCGACTATCGCGAGGTCAAGGTGGCGCAGGCCATCATCGCCAATGCGCGCAATGTGATCCTGGTGTCCGATTCCACCAAGTTCGAGCGCACCGCCCCGGTGCGCATCGCCCATATCTCGCAGGTTTCGACCTTCATCACCGACCGTTGCACCATGCCCTCGGTGCGCCAGATCTGCCGGGAAAGCAAAGTCACCCTGATCGAAACCAACGGGGCCGGGCCGGGCTGAGCGCTCGGCGGCGCGTTTTGACGTTCATATGGTTTCGAATTCTTGCCACCCGCAGGCGGGCGGGCTAAGAGCGGAACCAGAACAATCGGCCCGCAAGGGCAATGCGCCGGGGGGATAGTATGAGCGGTTATGTGCTGGCCATCGACCAGGGGACCACCTCGAGCCGCGCCATCATCTTTGATGCCAGCCAGACCGTGGTGGCCACCGCGCAAAAGGAAATCACCCAGTTTTACCCGCAATCGGGCTGGGTCGAGCACGATGCCGGGGAAATCTGGAAATCGGTGCTCGCAACCGTGCGCGCGGCGCTGCGCAAGGCCGGGCTCAAGGCCAGCGATATCGCGGCCATTGGCATCACCAACCAGCGCGAGACCGTCGTTGTCTGGGACCGGGCGACCGGCGAGCCGGTTCACAAGGCCATTGTCTGGCAGGACCGGCGTACGGCCCAGACCTGCCAGGAGCTCAAGGCAAAGGGCCATGAAAAGGCCGTGACCGAAAAGACCGGGCTGCTGCTTGACCCCTATTTTTCCGGCACCAAGCTCGCCTGGCTGCTCGATAACATCAAGGGTGCGCGCGAAAAGGCCGAGGCGGGCGAACTGTTGTTCGGCACCATCGACAGCTACCTGATCTACCGGCTGACCGGCGGGGCGGTGCATGCAACCGATGCCACCAATGCCTCGCGTACGCTCTTGTACAACATCGCCGAGAACCGCTGGGACGATGAACTTTTGAGCCTGTTCCGGGTGTCGAGGGCGATGCTGCCGGTGGTGAAGGATTGTGCCGATGATTTCGGTACCACAGTGCCAAAGCTGTTCGGCGGGGCGATCCCCATTCGCGGGGTTGCCGGGGACCAGCATGCCGCGCTGATGGGCCAGGCCTGCTTTGCCCCGGGCATGATCAAATCGACCTATGGCACGGGCTGCTTTGCCTTGATCAATACCGGCACCGACCGCGTCGCCTCGCGCAACCGGCTGCTCACCACCATCGCCTATCGGCTCGATGGCCAGACCCACTATGCGCTCGAAGGCTCGATCTTTATTGCCGGGGCGGCGGTGCAATGGCTGCGCGACGGGCTCAGGATCATCAAGAAGGCGGCCCAGTCGAGCGCATTGGCCATTGAGGCCGACCCCACCCAGAAAGTCTATCTGGTGCCCGCCTTTGTCGGGCTCGGCGCCCCGCACTGGGATGCCGAGGCGCGCGGCGCCATTTTCGGGCTGACGCGCAATTCCGGCCCGGCCGAAATCGCCAAGGCGGCGCTCGAAGCAGTGGCCTTTCAGACCCGCGACCTGATCGATGCCATGCACCAGGACTGGCAGGGCAAGAGCGAAACCGTGCTGCGCGTCGATGGCGGCATGGTGGCATCGGACTGGACCATGCAGCGGCTGGCCGACATTCTGGATGCCCCGATCGACCGCCCGAAAATCCTTGAAACCACCGCGCTGGGCGCCGCCTGGCTGGCAGCCTCGCGCGTCGGACTGTGGCCCGATGCCAAGGGCTTTGCCAAAACCTGGTCGCGCCAGCACCGCTTTGTTTCGACCCTGAAGCCGGCCGAACGCGACGCCCTGATCGATGGCTGGCACGATGCCGTGCGCCGCACCCTCTCCAAGCCCGCATAAGAGACCGCCATGACCGCCGCCCTTTATACCGAACGCAATGGCCACCGCACCTGGCTCAAATGGCACCGCGCCCGCCGCATGGCCTCCGATCCGGTGTTCACCGGCGCCCGCATCCTCGAAGGCATGCGGCTTGGGGCCAGCGTCGAGATCGACCTGCTGGTCAACAAGGACCGCGGCTATGCCGTGCTGCATGACGACCATGTCGACGATGAAACCACCGGCACCGGGCTCGTGGCCGACCTGTCGGGCGACCAGTTGCGCATGCTGCGCCTGCGCGCCAACGATGGCAGCCCGACCACCGAGCCGGTGATGCTGCTCGAAGACCTGACGGCGCTTTTGGCCACCGCCGCCCCGCATGCCGATGCGCTGCTGCAGCTCGATTTCAAGAGCCCGGCTTCGGCGCTGGACGCACGGGCCATCGCCTCGTTCGCACAAAGCGTGGGGCCGGTGGCGGGCAACATGATCCTGTCATCGGGTGATGGTGAGGCGGTTTCGATGCTCTCGGCGGCGGTGCCCGGTCTGCGGATCGGGTTTGACCCCTGTTATGGGCAGGCCTTCGAGCGCCTGCCGCAGACCCGCGACTTTGCCGGTTTTGTCGCCGAGGCGCTGGCTGACCAGCCGAGAGCCGAGATGATCTATCTTGAATACCATCTGGTGCTCGAAGCAGACAAAGCCGGGTTCGACATGATCGGGGCCTTCCATGCGGCCGGAAAAACCGTCGATGCCTGGACCATCAACCGGGCGGACGAGCAAAGCGCCCCCGAAGTCCGGCGGCTGCTTGAACTCAAGGTCGATCAGATCACCACCGACGATCCCGAAGGGGCCGGCGCCATGATTGCACGGCTCTGACCGATGGGCACGCCGATCCGCGCCGTCTTGTTCGATCTTGATGGCACCCTGATCGATTCGGCCCCCGATATTGCCGCATCGGTGGCCGAACTGATGATGCTCAATGGCCTGCCGCCGCATTCGGAAGCGGCCGTGCGCGGCATGATCGGCAAGGGGGTGACCAACCTGGTCGAGCGCGCCTTCCTCGCCCATGGCGTCAGCCTTGAACCGGGCCGCCGCGACGCCCTGTCGGCCACCATGGTCGATGAGATCTATCCAAAACATCTGGTGGAGTTTACCCGGCTCCTGCCCGGGGCCGAGGCGGTGCTGGCTGAACTGATCGCCGATGGTTGCCTGCTGGCGCTGGTGACCAACAAGCCCCACGATGCCTCCGAAACCATCCTGAGGCACTTTGGCATCGCCCATCGATTTGCGCTCGTGGTCGGGGATGCCCGCCCCGGGGTGGCACTGGCCCGCAAACCGGCGCCCGACATGATCGAGTTCGCCTTGCGCGAGCTTGGCGTGGCGCCCGATGCGGCTGCCATGGTGGGAGACAGCGCCTCCGATATCGGGGCGGCGCTCAATGCCGGTGTAAAGGCCATCGCCATTCGTGGCGGCTATACCGATGTGCCAGCCGACGCGCTCGGCGCCCACCATGTGATCGACGACCTGCCCGGCCTGCTGCCGATCATTCGGGGTGCCAGGACCAGTTGAGGATTTCGGGCATATCCTCGCCATGGGCGCGGATATAGGCGTTGTGCTCGGCCAGTTTTGCCCGCACCCAGCCGGCATAGTCGGTGCGCATGCCGGACAGTTTTTCCACCCGCTCGACCACGGCCTGCGCCAGGTGGAAGCGGTCGAGCCGGTTGAGCACCGTCATGTCGAACGGCGTAGTGGTTGTGCCCTCGTCGATAAAGCCATGCACATGGAAATTGTCGTGATTGGCGCGCTTGTAGGTCAGGCGGTGAATGAGGGTGGGATAGCCGTGAAAGGCAAAGATCACCGGTGTATCGGTGGTGAACAGGGCGTCGAAATCGGCATCGGTCAACCCGTTGGGATGCTGGCTTGGGTGCTGAAGCGCCATCAGGTCGACGACATTGACAAAGCGGATGGCAAGATCGGGAAACTGGCCACGCAGCAGTTGCACGGCCGCCAGTGCTTCCATCGTGGGCACATCGCCGGCCGAGGCGATCACCACGTCGGGCTTGCCCCCGCAACTTGCCCAATCCCAGATGCCCATGCCGGTGGCGCAATGGGCGATGGCGGCATCGATATCAAGCCATTGCGGGGCCGGCTGCTTGCCCGCCACGATGACATTGATGTGGTCGAAGCTTTTCAGGCAATGGTCGGTGACCGAGACCAGGGTATTGGCATCGGGCGGCAGGTAGATGCGCACGATATGGGGTTTTTTCGATGCCACATGGTCGATAAAGCCCGGGTCCTGATGCGAAAAGCCGTTATGGTCCTGCCGCCAGACATGGGAGGTTAAGAGGTAGGTCAGTGAGGCGATGGGCGCGCGCCATTCGATTTCGCCACAGACCTTGAGCCACTTGGCATGCTGGTTGAGCATGGAATCCACAATGTGGATGAAGGCCTCGTAGCACGAGAAAAAGCCATGCCGACCGGTGAGCAGATACCCTTCGAGCCAGCCCTGGCAAAGGTGTTCGGAGAGCACTTCCATCACCCGCCCATTGGGGGAGAGCTGGATATCGGTATTCAGGATTTCGCCGGTAAAGGCCCGGTCGGTGGCCTCGAAGACGGCACCGAGCCGGTTGGATTCGGTTTCATCGGGCCCAAAGACACGGAAATTGGCGGTCTTGTCGTTGAGCACTAGCACATCGCGCAGGTAGGTGCCGGCGGCACGCGTGGCTTCGCCACTGGTACCCGGCCGTGGGACGGCAACAGCGTGCGCCCGCATGTCGGGCAGGACGAGTGGCTTGAGCAGGAGCCCGCCATTGGCATGGGGGTTGGCACTCATGCGGCGCGTTCCCACGGGGGCGAGGGCCCTGAGGTCGGCGCGCAACTGCCCATCGGCCTCGAACAGCTCATCGGGGCGATAGCTGAGCAGCCAGTCCTCGAGCGATTGAAGGTGCCCGGGGTCCTCGGCAATCTTTGAGAGCGGCACCTGGTGCGACCGCCATGACCCTTCGGTCTTCTTGCCATCGATGCTTTTCGGCCCGGTCCAGCCCTTGGGTGAGCGCAGGATGATCATCGGCCAGGCCGGACGCCGAGAAAAGCCGGTGCCGCGGGCCTCGGCCTGGATGGCGGCGATCCGGTCGAGCGCGGTATCGATGGCGGCGGCCATCTTCTGGTGCATGTCGCCGGCTTCTTCGCCTTCGACGAACAAGGGCTCATAGCCATAGCCGCGATAGAGCGCTTCAAGTTCGGCATGCGGGATGCGGGAGAGGAAGGTGGGGCTGGCGATCTTGTAGCCATTCAGGTGCAGGATCGGCAGCACCGCTCCGTCGCGGGCGGGATTGAGGAATTTGTTCGAATGCCAGGAGGTGGCCAGCGCCCCGGTCTCGGCCTCGCCATCGCCAACAACGCAGGCCACCACCAGGTCCTTGTTGTCAAACGCGGCGCCATAGGCGTGCATCAGGCAATAGCCGAGTTCGCCGCCCTCGTTGATTGAACCGGGCACTTCGGCGGCCACGTGGCTGGGGATGCCGCCAGGATAGGAGAACTGGGTGACGAGCCGCTTGAGGCCCGCAAGGTCCTGGCTGACCTGCGGATAGACCTCGGAATAGGTGCCTTCAAGATAGGTGTTGGCCACCAGTCCCGGCCCGCCATGACCCGGCCCGGTGACATAGATCATGTTCAGATCGCGGGCCTTGATGGCGCGATTGAGGTGCACATAGACGAAGTTGAGCCCCGGCGTGGTGCCCCAGTGCCCGAGGAGCCTGGGCTTGACGTGGTCCAGGGTCAGCCTTTCACGCAGCAGCGGATTGTCCCTGAGGTAGATCTGCCCCACTGACAGGAAATTGGCCGCCCGCCAGTAGGCATCCATAAGCGTCAGCGTCTCTTGGGAAAGGGGCTGGGTCATCAGGCGATATCCTTTTTGGCCAGTATGGTGCGGCAGGCCCTGGCGAGAATGACTTCTTCATTGGTTTTGATCACCCGCACCGCCACCGTTCCGGTTGAAATCAGCGGTGCGTTTGTGGTGTTGCGGGCTGGATCGATGCGGACTCCGACAAATTCGAGACCCTCACAGATCAGGGCGCGCACCGGGGCCGCATGGGCGCCGATGCCACCGGAAAACACCAGCGTATCGAGCCCGCCAAGCGCTGCGGCATAGGCGCCGATCATCTTGCGCACGTGATAGGCAAACAGTGTGACGGCGTCCTGCGCCCGATAGTCGCTTTCGGCCCGCGCCAGCAGATCGCGCATGTCGGCACTGGTTTCAGACACGCCCAGAAGCCCGGACTGGGCATGCACCATGGTATCGAACGCCTTGGCATCCATGCCTTCGGTCTCGTTGAAATAGAGCATCAGCCCCGGATCAAGATCGCCCGAGCGCGTGCCCATGGGAATGCCGGCCGCCGGGGTAAATCCCATCGAGGTATCGATGCTCTGCCCGTTGCGGACAGCGGCAAGGCTCGAACCATTGCCCAGATGACAAAGGATCACCCGCCCCATCGCCGCTTCCGGTCCTGCAACATCGGCAAGGCTCAGCATCAGGCTTTCATAGGAGAGCCCGTGAAATCCATAACGCCTTACCCCCTGTTGGAGGAACCGCCGGGGGATGGGCAGCGTATAGGCTTCGGGCGGCAGGCTGGCATGAAAGCCGGTATCAAAGGCGGCAACCATTGGCACATCGGGCAGGAGTGTGCGGCAAAGGTCGATGATTTCGAGTTCGGCTGGAATATGGGCCGGTGCGAATGGCACCAGCGCCTGCAGCGCCGCCAGCATCGGCCCATCGACCAGCGCCGGGAGGGCATAGTGCGGCCCGCCATGCACGATGCGGATGCCGATGGCGGCGGGGTTGGCGCCGCAGCGCTCGGCGACGGCGCGGATCGCTGCCTCTGCCGCGGGGCCATGGCTGAGCGCCCCAACGGGCTGGCTGGCGCCGTTGTCCATCGTCAACTGCGCTGCATTACTGCCCAGCCGGTCGACCTGGCCCGCAATCAGGGGCGCTCCGCCCGCCGATGGAAAGGCGGCGAACTTGAGCGAGGACGAGCCTGCGTTCAGCGTCAAATGATAGGCGTTCTGATCCATGGCCTGCTCGGGGTGGTCGGGCCGATCATGGTCCGGACAGGCAAGGTAACCATTGATATGGATCAACCGTTCCCACCCCAACCGCGCTAGAATGGGCGGATTGATGGAGGGTCCCATGGAACGCATTCACATCACGCAGCATTCTTCGCTTGGCGCCGCCTGGTTTGCCGGATGGCTGTTCAGCATCGGCTATCTCAATCTGGGGTTCTGGCAGGGTGTTTTGGGGCTGTTTGTCTGGCCCTATTTCATCGGCGCCCATTTCGCCGGCTGAGGCTTCCGGGTCACTATTTCATTGACCCTTTAACTCTGCTAAAGTCTCGCAATTGCCGATTGCGGAGAGCAATCATGTATTTGAAATTATTGAGTATTTTATGCATTTGCCGTCGAAGGCCAATTCTATGATTGACGCGATTCGCCAGGGGCTTTCGCAGCTGCCGCGTGGGCAGAAACGGCTGATTCAGATCCTGGTCGATATTGCACTGCTTTCTGGCACAGTCTATCTCGCCTACCTGCTGCGTTTTGGCCCGGGCTATCGCCCCAGCGGGCTGCAACTGGCCTTCATCGCCCTGGCGCCGCTTATCGCGCTGCCGTTCTTTATCCGGCTCGGGCTTTATCGCGCCATCCTGCGCTATCTGCCCGACAAGGCCGGCTGGACGATTGTGCAGGCCATGGTGCTGGCGACCCTGGCCTGGATTGGCCTGGCATTTCTGTCGGAAATGACCGGCGGGGAAGGGGTGCCGCGTTCGGTTGCCGTAATCTACTGGGCTGTCGGCACGCTGGCCATCGGGGCGAGCCGCTTTGCGGCGCGCCATTTCTTCGCCGTGCCGAACGGGTCTGCCGCAGCGTCGCGCCGGGCTTTGATCTTTGGGGCCGGGCAGGCAGGGATCCAATTGGCCGTGGCCCTGCGCGCATCCGCTGAGACTTCGGTGATCGGCTTTATCGATGATGATCCGCATTTGATCGGGCAGGACGTGGCCGGACGCCGGGTGTTTTCCCGCGCTGACCTCGGCGGACTGATCGACAGCCTCGAGGTGACCGACGTCATCTTGTCCATGCCGTCAGCCAGCGCCAACAAGCGGCTCGAGATTTCGGGCTGGCTTTCGAGCTTCCCGGTCCGGCTTTCGGTCATGCCATCGATTTCCGATCTGGCCGCCGGGCGCTATTCGATCAGCCAGCTCAAGACGATCGAAATCGAGGACCTTTTGGGCCGCTCCTCGATTGCGCCGGATCAGGCGCTGATCACCAGGGCCGTCGCCGGTAAATCGGTGCTGATCACCGGTGCGGGCGGGTCGATCGGCTCGGAACTCTGCCGCCTGGTGGCCCGTTCCAAACCACGCCGCATGGTGCTGTTCGAGGTTTCAGAGTTCGCACTCTACGAAATCCATCGCGCCCTGGGCGCTATCGCCCCCGATCTGGAACTTGTGCCGGTCCTGGGCTCGGTTGCCGATGCGCGGCGGGTCGAGGCGGTGTTTGCCGATGACCCGATCGATGTGGTCTTTCACGCCGCCGCCTACAAACACGTGCCCCTTGTCGAGGACAACGTGGTTGAAGGGGTGCGCAACAATGTGCTGGGGACCCGCGCGCTGGCTGATGCCGCCTTCCGCGCCGGGGCGGGTACGTTCGTTCTGATCTCGACCGACAAGGCGGTGCACCCGTCATCGGTGATGGGTGCCACCAAGCGGCTGAGTGAATTGATTGTTTCGGACTATGCGCGAAAGGCGGCAGCCGGCAACACCGGGCAGCGGTTCCTTTCGGTACGGTTCGGCAACGTTCTGGGGTCAACCGGTTCGGTGGTCCCCCTGTTCAGGGAACAGATCAGCCAGGGCGGGCCGGTGACGATCACCGACAACCGCATGACGCGCTATTTCATGGCCATCAGCGAGGCAGCCGAACTGATCGTGCAGGCGGCAGCGCTTGCCGAAGGCGGCGAGGTGTTCCTGCTCGACATGGGCGACCCGATCCTGATCCGAACGCTCGCCGAAAACATGGTGCGGCTGGCCGGGCTGACGGTGCGCGATGCGGCTCATCCGGACGGCGATATCGAGATTCGCGAGATCGGCATCCGCCCGGGCGAGAAACTGTTTGAAACCCTGTTCTATGATCCGGCCAGCGCTGCACCTTCAGCGCATCCCAAAATCTATTTTGCCCGCACCCAGGGGCAGGATGGCGCCGTGCTGGCCAGGTCCCTGGCCGATCTGGAATCGCTGATTCTGGCCAACCAGGGGCAATTGGTCCGGGAGCACGTTTTCGCCGCGCTCAACCCGCCAGCCAAAGTCACGCCGCTGCGCCAGGTTGCTGGAACCGCATAGCGCAAGGTCGCTGCGTCCTTTTCTCGGCCAATCCTGGGCCTATGACGCGGTCACCTGCACCCCGCCCCTGACGGGACTGTTCATTTGGAGAGCGCCGCACCCCCACCTTGATCCTCCCCCTAGCAGGGGGAGGACACACGCAAGCCGTGAAACACGGGCTCCCGCCCTCACGAGGGGGCTGTTTATTTGGAGCGCGCGCACCCCCACCCCTGACCCCTCCCCGCAAGGGGGAGGGAGACACGAAGGCCGTGCCACTGGTCCTCCCTCCCCCTTGCGGGGAGGGATGGGGTGTGGGGAGCCACCGGCAGTTCAATGTGAACACTCCCGTCCCTGACCCGGCTGGCCTGACGCGAAGCTGAGTGGCCTGTTCAGAAACGGTTCAGGCCAGACCCCCGATGAATGCGGCATTGAATTTTCAAGACTGCAATTTTCATCGGAGAGTAGAATGACAATCGATTTGAGATCCATCGCCTATGCGGTTGGGCTGGCCAGCGCCTTTGGCCTTGCCGGACTGACACCGGGTTTGGCCCAGCAGACCGGCAATGACCTGATCAAGCTTTGTCCGGACAATCCCTCGGGCATGGTGTGCCCGGAATCGGCGCAGGCCTTTGTCGGCGCACAGACACCCGGCCGGGCCACCGACAGCAATGTGATCCGGCTGGTGCAGGTGATCAGCCAGGCGGGCGATACCCCGCGCGTGACCAAGAAGGTGTGCCTCAATACCGCCGAAGGCATCCTGGTGCTGGGCAGCATCGTGACCGATGCCGGCGATAAGCAGTGGGTCGCCGATACCGCCGAGGCCATGTGCCAAGGCAATCTCGGGGTCGGTATGTCGAACCTGCCGCCGCTGCCCGGTGACATGCCCACCGGAAGCCTGCCTGACGATGGCATCAGCATCGATCCGCTGCCGGGCAGCGAAGAGCCCGGTCGTCCGGTCTTTGTCGATCCGCCCCCGTCGCTGTCCGACCCGTCAGACCCGGTTGAAGCCGGTCCGCCGGATGGTGGTGATGGTGGTGACGGTGGAGATGGCGGTGACGGCTGCGGCGGTGATTGCTAGGGACTAGAAGCCCATTGCACCCCGGAAGTACGGCGCTACCAGCCGGTGCTTCCGGGGATGCCCTTGAAGGGGCCCTTGATGTCTGGCGTGATCCAGCCGCCATAGAACTGCCCCGGCTGCGGACGAACCGCGGCGCCGCCGACCCGGCAGGCCTCCATCGGACCGGCGTAGAAGGCAACGAACCCGGCCAGCGCGGCAAAGCTGCCGGTCGGTTCGGGATAGGCCCAGGCGGCGCGCGGCAGCGTGATGTCTCCACCCCGAACGTTGAAATAGACCGCCCGCCCCTTCCACTCGCAAAAGCTGCTGCCAGCGGCTGGGCTCAAGACACCTTGGCTGATATAGTCCGGCGAGATGTAGTAGACTGGCGGATGGCTGGTTTCGAGCACCCGGAACGCCCATGTCGCATCGACGATGGTCTGGCCGCCGAGCACAATTTCGATGCGTTTATCGACCCGTTCGAGACGGGGCGGGCGCGGATAGGCCCAGACGCTTTCCTCGCCCGGACCGATCGGATCGGGGCGCGGCGGGTTCATTTCGAGCGCTTGCGCGCCGGTACCCGGCGTTTCTCCGGCCTGGGCAAAGCAAGAATGGCTCCGGCACCAAGGATAAGGGCGGCAGCAATCACGGCTGGGGTCATGACAATCTCCATGCTTTCTCTACGCCCGATATGGGGTGTCCGATCACCCTTGCCCAGCGCGGTGCCGGTGACGTGATGGCTATTTGAGCCCCCTGAGCCATTCTGCCGCAACCGGGGCCAGGCGCGAAACGATCACCGCGACACCCTCAGCATTGGGGTGCAGCATGTCGGGCTGGTTGAGGGCGGGATTGAGCGCCACCCCATCGAGCAGGAACGGGTAAAGCGGAGCACCATACCGGGCGGCAAGTTCGGTATAGGTGGCTTCGAAGGCGGCCACATAATCATCGCCGAGGCTGCGATTGGCATAAATGCCCGTGATGAATACCGGCAGGTTTTCGGCGCTGAACCGCTCAAGCAGCGCCAGGAGATTGGCGCGCAGGTCGGCAACCGGCAGGCCGCGCAGCATGTCATTGGCACCCAGTTCAAGGATCACCGCGTCGGGCCGCTCGGCCAGCGCCCAGTCGAACCGGGCGAGGCCATCGGCGCTGGTATCGCCCGAAACCGAGGCATTGACCAGGGTCACATCGAGCCCCTCGGCGCGCAGCGCCGCCTCGAGCCGCGGCACCAGCCCTTCGCCGGCGGGCAGGCCATAGCCGGCCATCAGCGAATCGCCGAACACCATGATGGTCCTTGGGGCGGCCTGCGCCGTACCAAGGGCTGAAAGCAGCAGCAGGGCCGCGAGCATTGGCCGCAGCAGCAGGGTGGCAATGGCCCCGAACGGGGCTTTAATTCGGCGCATGGCACACTACGTCTGGCATGATCGGTTTCCCCAAAGGTTTATCGCGAATGATATTTCCCCCGAATGGGTCTGCACAATGACCGCCCCGGTGGTCGAGACGGGCCGCATGAACCTGCACCTGCGGTCGGGAAAGCAGAACCTGCATATTCTCAAGGATATATCGGTGCGCATCGAACCGGGCGAAGTCGTGGCCGTGGTCGGGCCATCGGGCAGCGGCAAGACGTCGCTGCTGATGGTTCTGGGCGGGCTTGAACAGGCAACCGATGGGTCAGTCACGGTCGCGGGGACGGCGATCTCGGGGCGCAACGAGGATGAGCTGGCGATTTTCCGCCGCCGCAACCTCGGGATCCTGTTCCAGAACTTTCACCTGATCGCCTCGATGACGGCGCTCGAAAATGTCAGCCTGGCGCTCGAGATTGCCGATGACCGCATGCCGTTTGCCAAGGTGCGCGACCGGGCGGCCGAGGCGCTCGAGGCCGTCGGGCTCGGCGAAAGGCTCGATCATCTGCCCAGCGCCCTCTCGGGCGGCGAACAGCAGCGCGTCGGGCTGGCGCGGGCCATTGTCACCCGCCCCAAACTGTTGCTCGCTGACGAGCCGACCGGCAATCTCGACCAGGACACCGGGGCGATGGTGATCGAGATGATGTTTGCCCTGGCCCGGCAGAACGGCACCGCCGTCATGCTGATCACCCATGACCGCATGCTGGCCGCCCGCGCCGACCGGCTGCTCGAAATGAACCACGGGCGCCTGACCGAAATTGCCGGGCACGCCACATCATGACGCGGCTGGGCAACTGGCTGCGGGTGGCGCTCATTGATCTGCGCGGCGATGTCCGGCGCTTTGCCATTCTTCTGGCCTGCCTGGCGCTCGGGGTGGGCACCATTGCCGCCGTCGGCTCGGTGGGCGCGGCGCTGCAGGCGGCGGTCGATCGCGATGCCCGGGTGATCCTGGGGGGCGATCTGGAAGTGCGCCTGCAGGGGCGCGATGCCACCCCCGAGGAAGCTACGGCCTTTGCCGCCCTCGGGGCAGTGACCCGTGTTGTCGAACTCAGCGCCCGTGCCGGGGCCGATGGCAAGAGCGCCTTCCTCAACCTGCGCGCCGTCGACCGGGCCTATCCGCTGGCCGGGACGGTGGAGACCGGCCCGGAGACGGCCAGCATGGCCCTGCCCGAGCTTCTGGCGGAGCGCGACGGGCTTTATGGCGCGGTGCTCGATGCCCGGGTGTTCGAGCGGCTGGGGATCGGGCTCGGCGATACGCTCACCATCGGCAATAGCCGGTTTGCCGCGCGCGGCGTGCTCGTTGCCCTGCCCGATCAGGCGGCGCAGGGCTTTCAGTTCGGCCAGCCGGCCCTGATGGCCACCGAAGCGCTGGCCGGGGCGGGGCTCAATCAAGAGGGCGTTCTCACCCGCCACCGCTACAAGATTGCGCTCGATGGGCTCGATTTTGCGGCCGCGCGCGACCGGCTTGACGCGGCCTTTCCCGATGCGCCCTGGGAAATCCGTTCACCCCAGGATGCCACCGAAAACCTCAGCCGCTTCTTTGGGCTGTTTGCCCGCTTTCTGACGCTGGTCGGGCTCTCTTCGCTGCTGGTGGGCGGGGTCGGGGTATCCAATGCGGTTGCTGCCTATATCACCGAGCGGCAGGGCGCGATTGCCACGCTGCGCAGCCTTGGCGCCACCAGCGCCCGCATCATGGTGCACTTTTTCACCCAGATCATGGTGCTGTCCCTGATCGGGATTGCGCTGGGACTGCTGCTGGGCGGGGCTTCGACGCTGCTGGCCCTGCCGGTGCTGTCGGGCATGCTGGCCATCGAACTACCCCCAAGCCTTGATGCCGCCGCGCTGCTCGGCGCTGCCGGGTTCGGGGTGCTGATTGCCTTCACCTTTGCCTTTTTGCCGCTGCGCCGGGCCCAGGCCCTGCGCCCGGCCATCCTGTTCCGCGCTGCCGGTGGCGGGTTCGACCAAGGGCCGGGCTGGCGCGCATTGCTCAACTGGCGCACCGCCTTGCCATTGGCGCTCGCGCTCGCCGCCATCGGCGGGCTGGCGGTGCTCACCACCGGCCAGCCGCGACTGGTGTTCTGGTATGGTGTCGGGGCCGCCTTGGCCTTCGGGCTGCTGCGGCTGGCCGCGTTCATTCTGCAACACGCGCTGCGACTGGTGCCGGCATGGCCCAGCGCCATCCTGCGCCAGGCGTTCAAGGCCATCTATCGGCCCGGCGCCCCGGCCCCCATCGTTATTCTTTCGCTCGGGCTCGGGCTGGCGCTGCTTTTGCTGATCGCCCTGCTCGATGGCAATCTGCGCGGCCAGATCAATGGGGCGATTGCCGAGGAAGCCCCCTCGTTCATCCTGCTCGACGTAAAGCCCGATGCGCTGGCAGCGCTTGAAAGCTTTGCCGAAACCGAACCGCGTATTGCAAGCCTGAAAAGCGTTTCGATGCTGCGCGGCACCATCGTTTCGATCAAGGGCAAGCCGGTGGCTGAGCTTGGGCCGCTGCCCGAGGATATTGCCGACATGTTCCGGGGCGATACCGCACTAAGCTGGGCCCGCGACCTGCCCGAAGGCTCGAGCGTGACCGATGGCAAATGGTGGGCACCCGACTATGCCGGATCGGCGCTGGTTTCGCTGAGCACCGAACTGGTTGAACCGCTCGGCCTGGCCGTTGGCGATGACATGGTGATCAGCGTGCTGGGGCGGCCGATCACCGCCAAGATCGCCAGCTTCCGCGAGATCGACTGGCGCAGCGCCAATCTCTCGTTCCGCATTCTGTTCTCGCCCGGGCTGATCGAAAAGGCGCCGCAAAGCTTCATGGGCTCGATCAAGGTGCAAAAGGGCACCGATGCCGCCATCGAAAGCGCGCTCGGGCAGCAGTTTCCAACGCTCAATTTCCTCCCCGTCGGGGATGCGCTCGACCGGGTCGCCGATATTTTGGCCAGCCTTGCCAATGCGGTGGCGCTGGTGGGGAGCCTGGCGGTGATCTCCGGGGTCTTCGTGCTCGCCGGGGCCATGGCGGTCGGGCGGCGCCAGCGCGAGGCCGATGCCATGGTCATGAAAGTGCTCGGCGCCAGCCGGGCCGGGGTGATCGTCGCCTTTGTGGTCGAATATGGGCTCCTGGGTCTCCTCTCGGCCCTGCTCGCCTCGGTGCTTGGGGTCACCGGCGCCTGGGCGATCCTGACCTATGTGCTTGAAATCCCGTTTGTCCTCGACCTGCCGCTGGTCGGTCTCGTCACGCTGGGGGCGGTGGTCCTGACCATACTGACCGGCGTCATCACCACCTGGTCGGCCATGTCGGTGCGTCCGGCAAAGCGCCTGCGGGCCGAGCTCAGCTGATTCGGCCCCAGTTTGCGCTGGATCAAAGCCGGGCCCCATGGACCGTCCTAGTCTGACCCTACCGCAAGGGAGGGAATGATGTCTGGACGCACTTCACCTCATCTCCTGTTGGCAGGCCCGGGTGCTGCCGCCAAGACGCAGATCGCTGGTCGGCGCGCGGGCATCCCTTTAACCCGCAAGGACATTGCATGAACCACTATCACGCCTGCGTCTGGATCGATCATCAGCAAGCCAAGGTGTTCGGCATCGGGGCCGACGAGGCCGATGTTGCTGCCATCAAGTCCGACGCACCCCATCACCACATTCACGCCAGGGCCGATCACGTCGGCAAGGGCCATAAGCCGATCAGCCAGGCGTTTCTGGGCGAGGTTGCCGAGGCGCTCAAGCCGGCCAAGGCGATCCTGATCACCGGCCCGGGCCTGGCGCGCACCGAACTGGCCGGATACCTCAACGAGCATTTCCCGGCGATTGCAAAGCGGGTCTGGGGCGTCGAGCCCATGGATCACCCCACCGACGGGCAACTGACCAGCGCCGCGCGCAAATACTTCCAGGCCGCCGACCGCATGCACAAGTAACCGGCCGCACCAGCCATCGAGGGACCGGCATCATGAAGATCAACAAGGAATGGCATTTGGCCAACAAGATGCCGGTCAACGCCACCATCGAGCAGCGCATGGCCTGGCATTTGCGGCATGCCAGCGAGTGCGGCTGCCGCGACATGCCAACCTCGATCAAATTCGAGCTCAAGCGTCGCGGTCGCCTGCCCCCTCAACAGGGGACGCAGCCGCCGCGCTGAGATAGTTCTGGTTTCAAGGAGACCGCGCATGTCAAAATCCCGGCTGGCCCGTCTGGGCGCTGTGGCCCTGGTTCTGCTGTCCGGACCGGTTGCCGCTGCCGACGCTCCCAATCCCGTTTTCGGTGAGATTATCTTCGGGTTTTCCTGCGCCATCTGTCATGGCGAGACGGCGCGCGGCGATGGTCCGATGCAGCGCGCGCTCAAGATTGCCGTACCCGATCTCACCGGAATCGCGGCCCGCAATGGCGGCAGCTTCCCAGCCCAGAAAGTGCGGCTCACCATCTATGGCGGCACCGGGGCGCCGGCCCATATCGGCCAGATGCCGGCCTGGGGCGATGTGTTCGAGCGCGGGCTCGACGATGCCGGGCAAAGCGATCCCAATGCCAAGCAATCCCTGATCGAACGCCGGATCGAGGATCTGGTGGCCTATCTCGAGACCCTGCAGGCGCCATGACGCCAGACCTGCGCCTGATCCGGGCCACGCTCAAATCAGAACCCATGCTCTATGTGACGGCGCGGACCCCAATGCGCGCCGAAGAGCTCTCAACCGCCATGGCCAAGGCGTTCAATGCGCTCGAGGCCTTTCTGGGCAGCGCCGATATCAGGCCCACCGGCTCGCCCATGGCGCTTTATTCGGACTGGGATGGGCGAATGGTGACCCTGAAGGTGGCGGTGCCGGTGCGGCTTGCCGACGCGGCTAGGGCCATTCTGCCGGTCTTCTCCGGCCATACCCCGGCGGGTCCGGCGCTGATGGCCCGCCATATCGGCCCCTATGCCCGGCTCGGCGAAACCTATGCGGCGATCGAAAAGCTCATGCATTCGGCCGGCATCGGCATGGGCAGCCTGACCTGGGAAGTCTATCACGGCGAGCCCGGCCACACACCCGAAGCGGAACTGGTGACCGAGATTTTCATGCAGATCCGCCCCGACGAGGCCGAGCGCCTGCCCCTCGCCTAGCGGCGCAGATCGAGCCGGGCCACCAGCCGTGTGCCATCGCCGGGGCTGGTGGCGAGCGTGAAGCCAAGCTGACGGCAGAGTTCGGCCATACGGTGGTTTTCACTCAGGATCTGCCCTTCAAGCCGTCCGATGCCATCGGCTCTGGCATAGGCGATCAACTGTTCCATCAGCGTCACCCCCAGCCCGTGTCCCTGCAGGTCCGAGCGCACCAGCACGCCGAATTCGGCGCTTTCCCGGTCCGGGTCGGCGGTATAGCGCACGATACCGGCCAGATCGCCGCCCGGCTTTTCCAGGGCCACAAAGGCGATGGCGCGGTCATAGTCGAGCTGGGTGAGCCGGATCAGCGCATCGGACGACAGGGTTGCCATCGGGGTCAGGAAGCGCAGCCGCAGGTCCTCGGGCGTCACCCGGCGCAGGAAATCGGGATAGAGCGCCACATCGGTAGGGCGGATCGGGCGCAGGCTGACCGCGAGCCCGTCGGCGTGCACGTCGCGGTCCCAGCCCGCCGGATAGGGCCGCACGGCAAGCATGGGATTGGGCCCGGTATCAGTGGCATGGGCAAGGTCGATCTCGACCCGCGCATCGAGCGCTATGGCGCCGTTTTCATCGACCAGCAGCGGATTGACGTCGATGGCCACTATGCCGGGAAAATCGATGGCCAGCTGCGACAGCCCAAGCAGGGCCTTGAGCAGGCTGGCCCGATCTGCCGCCGGGCGGTTGCGATAGCCGGCCAGCAGGCGGGAGATGCGCGTGCGGTCGACCATCTCCCCGGCCATGACCTCATCGAGCGGCACAAGGGCGGTGGCGGTATCCTTGACCACTTCGACCGATACCCCGCCCGCCCCGAACAGGATGGTTGGCCCAAAGATCGGGTCCGAGCCGATGCCCAGGATCAGTTCGTGGGCCTGAGGCCGGTCAATCATGGGCTGGATGGCAAAGCCGTCGAGCCCGCCTTCGGGGTGCCGGGCGGCAACGCGTCCGGCAATGGCTTCCGCCGCCAGCCGGGCGGCACCGGGATCGCGGATATCGAGCACCACGCCACCAAGATCGGACTTGTGGGTGATGGTGCTGGACAGCATCTTGATCACGATGGCCTTCGCCCCCTGCAACAGGCGGCGGGCGGTGTCTTCGACCTCATCGAGGGTGCGCGCCACCACGGTTTCGGGCACCAGGATGCCGTAGGCCGCAATCACCGCCTTGGCCTCGGGTTCGGTCAGCATGGTGCGGTTCTCGGCCGCCGCGCTGGCGAGGATTTCCGCCACCCGCGTCGTGTCGACGCCAAAGGACAGGGTGCTGGATGGCACACGTTCGAGTGCCTTGCGCAGGCTCGACCAGCGGGTGAGCAGAGCAACCGCCTCGGCGGCCCGGGCCGGGGTTTCGAAATTGGCGATCCCGGCCCCATGCAGTGCCGATGCTGCCGCTTCCGGTGAGAGCTTGCCGAGCCAGGAGGTGAGGACCGGCTTGCCCGCGATCAGTCCGGCGCTGGCGCTGTTGGCCACCGCCGCTGCCGCTTCGGCAGGCGAAGCCAGCGCCGTGGGGCAGTTCATCACGAGCAGCGCATCGACCCCGGGATCGGCCGCCACCGCCTCGACCGCTGCCCGGTAGCGTTCGGGAGGTGCATCGCCGATGATATCGACCGGATTGGCCCGCGACCAGGTGGCGGGCAGGGCCGCATCGAGCCGGGCCAGGGTTTCGGGAGCAAGGCTGGCAATAGCACAGCCCCGGTCGAGCAACTGGTCGACCGCCAGCACGCCGGCGCCGCCGCCATTGGTGACGATGGCCACCCGGCTCGAGGCCATGGGCTTAAAGCGCGTGGTGATTTCAGCGGCGTTGAACAGGTCCTCAAGATCATCGACGCGGATAATGCCGGCGCGCCGGAGTGCGGCATCGACGACGCGGTCGGCCCCCGAGAGCGAACCGGTATGGGTCATGGCCGCCTTGGCGGCCGCCGCGTGGCGCCCGGCCTTGACCGCGATCACCGGCTTGACCCGGGCGGCAGCGCGGGCGGCCGACATGAACTTGCGCGGCGCAGGCACCGATTCAAGATACATCAGGATCGAGGCGGTATTGGTATCGGCCGCCAGCATGTCGAGGCAATCGCCGACATCGACATCGGCCATGTCGCCGAGCGAAAGGATATGGGAAAAGCCGATCCCCTCGGCCACCGCCCAGTCGATCATCGAGGAGACGATGGCGCCCGACTGCGAGATCAGCCCCAGCCGCCCCGCCGACGGGGTGAGGTGGGCAAAGCTGGCATTGAGCGCGGCAATGGGCGAGAGCAGGCCGATGGTATTGGGCCCGATCACCCGCAGCAGGTAGGGCCTGGCCGCATCGAGCATTTGCTGTTTCAGCCCGTTGCCCGCACCAATCCCGGCGGTAATGACCACCGCGACCCTGGCGCCGCGCGCGCCGAGGTCCCCGATCAGGCCGGGCACGGTTTCGGGCGGGGTCATGATCACCGCCAGGTCCGGTGCGGCGGGCAGGTCGGCAATATGCCGATAGCAGCGCAGGTCACCGATCTGGTCGTATTTGACATTGACCGGATAGACCGGCCCGGCAAAGCCGCCCGCAATGATATTGCCCAGCACCACCGCCCCCACCGATCCCGGGCGCGGGGACGCCCCGATCACGGCAATCGAGCGGGGGTGAAAGGCAGGATCGAGGTTACGGATGGACACGGCAAGGCTCCTGAAGCGTTCGCCGGTACTGACCATACCGGGCAGGGTGCCGCGTTGATGCGGATCAAACCCGTGCCGTGCTAGCCGAGCTGTGTGGCCGATTGCAGGCGCGCCAGTCGCAAGGCGGCAAGGTCGGGCGATCCGGTGGCAAACATGGCAATCCGCAACTGGGCGATCATCACCTCGAAATGGGCAATCGCAGCGTCTGCCGATTGCGTTGCCGAGGCCAGCGCCCCGGCGGCCTGCCCCACGATATCGGCACCGAGCCGGATGGCCTTGGCCATATCCACCCCATCGCGGATGCCGCCCGAGCCGATGAGGGTGGCCTCGGGCACGGCAGCCCGGGCCGCAGCGATCGCCTCGGCCGTCGGCAATCCCCAGTCGGCAAAGGCCCGGGCGATGGCAGCGGTCTGGGCATTGCTGGCCCGTTCGGCCTCGACGGCAGCCCAGCTGGTGCCCCCGGCGCCGGCCACATCGATGATCGAGATACCGAGGTCATAAAGCTGGCGGGCCAGCGGCGCCGAAATCCCGCAACCGACCTCCTTGATCACCACCGGCACCGGCAGTGATCTGGCCAGCGCGCCGATCTTGCCGATCAGCCCGCGCCAATTGCCATCGCCGCCTTCCTGCACCGCTTCCTGGATGGGGTTGAGATGGATGATCAGCGCATCGGCCTCGATCATTTCGACCGCCCGCAGCGCCTCGTCGATTCCGAAGCCGAGATTGAGCTGGGCGGCACCGAAATTCCCAAGGATCGGCACATCGGGCGCGATCCGGCGCAAGTCCTTGCTCAAACCCGCCCCGGCATTGGCTTCGATGGCCACCCGTTGCGAGCCCACCGCCAGCGCGATCCTGAGATGCTGGCAGGCCTCGGCGAGGTTGGCATTGATCGCGGCCGCCCGCGCCGGGCCGCCGGTCATCGAACTGACCAGCAGCGGGGCATTGATCTGGCGCCCGAGAAACTGCGTAGACAACCGGATGTGATCAAGGCTGAGTTCGGGGAGCGCGCAATGCTCGAAGTCTATGCTGTCAAAGCCGGTGCGCTTGTGCCTGCCATTGCCCCGGCCACTAAGGACAACATCGAGATGCTCATTCTTGCGGTCGGTGAGCAATGATCGGGCTCCGGATATGCCAGGGTTGCATTTGCGCTTTACGCTCTGACACAAGACAAACTACTTTGGCGTGCGGCGCGCAACTGCTCTTGCCAGAGCAAACGGTTTACGGGGACACTGCACAAGTGGTTCACTTGACGGGCGTACGGTTCCCGATGACGGGCAGGGGGGCGTTCACATGCGCAGTGGCGGGCAATCAATGACGCAGCAGGCCGGGACCCTGTCCATGCCGGCAGGCGATCTGCGCGGGTTGATCGAAGCGCATCTTGAACAGCTTCTGGCCGGGGCCGCCGGTGCGCCGCCGCACCTGCATGCGGCCATGCGCCATGCCCTGATCGCGCCCTCCAAGCGCGTGCGGCCGCTCTTGGCCTACCTTGTGGCCGAGCCCGGCCCCGACCTGCACCGGGCGGCGCTCGATCTCGGCGCGGCAGTTGAAATGGTCCATACCGCCTCGCTGATCCTTGATGACCTGCCCTGCATGGATGATGCGCAGATGCGCCGCCAGCGCCCCACCACCCACGTGGTGTTCGGGCAGGCTACGGCCATCCTTGCCGCCATTGCCCTGCTCAACCGCGCCTTCGGCATTCTGGCCGAACTCGAACCGGTACCGGCCCCGGTCAAGGTGCGGCTGGCCGAAATCCTTTCTCACGCCATTGGCTGGCATGGGCTGGTGGCCGGGCAGGAACTGGACGTCAACGCCAGGCGCGAGCTCTCCAATCCGGCCGATGTCGAGCACCTCAACTGGCTCAAGACCGGCGTATTGTTTGTCGCGGTTGCTGAAATGAGTGCCGTCATGGCCGGGTTCGACGACCGGCGCGTGGAAGCCATCAGCCGCTTTGCCCGCCATCTCGGACTGGCCTTCCAGACCGCCGACGATCTGATCGACCGCTCGGCCTCGGCGGCCGAAGCGGGCAAGGACGTGGGCAAGGATGCCGCCAAGCCTACCCTTGTGACGCTCTTGGGCAGCGAGAACGCCAGACTCTCCTGCGAGCAGCACCTGCGGCTGGCCGATAGCGCACTCATCGAAAGTGGGGTCAGCCCCGAACCGCTGCGCGCCCTGGTCAAGAAAATATTCGAACGCCCAAGCCCCGCATGAGTGTTGAAACCACGCCCCCGCTTGCCGTGTCGGTTGCAGGCCTTGCCGTCAGTTATCGCCAGCGCCGGGTGCTGGCCGGGCTCGACCTTGCCATCGCGCCGGGCGAGATTTATGGCCTGCTCGGCCCCAACGGGGCGGGCAAGACAACGCTGATCCGCGCCATCTGCGGCCGCGTCACCGCCAGCACCGGCGAGATTGTTATTGCCGGGCAATCGAACCAGCAGCGCGCATCCCTGCGCCGGGTCGGGCTGGTGCCGCAGGAAATCGCGCTTTATGGGCACCTGACGGCGCGGGAGAACCTTGAAGTCTTCGGGCGTCTTTCCGGGCTTTCGGGCAGCGCCACGCGCGAGGCCGTGGCCTGGGCCGCCGAGGCGGCGCATCTGGGTGGGCGACTCAACGATCGCATCGAAATCCTGTCGGGAGGATGGAAACGGCGGGTCAATATCGCCGCGGCGATCCTGCACCGCCCGGCACTGCTGATCCTTGATGAACCCACCGTCGGGGTGGATGTGGATGCGCGCAATGAATTGCACGAAGTGATCCTTGATCTCTCGCGCAACGGCATTGGCGTGCTGCTGGCCACCCACGATCTCGACCAGGCCGAAACGCTCTGTTCCACCGTCGGCTTCCTGCGCCATGGGGTGATTGCCCCGCAGGGCACGCCGCGCGAACTGATTGCCGGGGTGTTCAAGGGCAAGAAGGAGATCATTCTCGAACTGCGCCGCCCGCTAGTGGCCAACCAGCGCAAGGCGCTCGAAATTGCCGGCTTTGCCCCCTCCAATGTCGACATGACCTGGACCATTGTGGGGGATGTCGACGACAAGACCTCGGTGGGGCTGTCGGACCGGCTGGCCAAAGTGGGCATCCACTTGCGCGAAATCCGCTTCCGCGAACCCGGGCTCGATAGCCTCTTCCTGCACCTGTCGCGGCCCGAGAACCAGCCGGGGGCCATAACATGATCCTCGCCATGCTGCGGGTGATGGGGCTGAGCCTGGTGCGCGACCGTGGCGCGCTGGCCATGGCCTTTCTGTTGCCCCCGACGATCTTTGTGATCTTTGCCGCGATTTTTTCCGGTACCAGCGGCGATGAACTGCGCCTGCAGATCGCCTTTGGCCGCACGGTGGAAAGCGAAGCCACCATAAGGCTCGAAAAAGCACTGCGCGATGAACCCTCGCTGCGCATCCGCCCCGAAACCCTGAGTACGGAAGCCGAGGTGCGCGAGCTGGTAGCGGCCGGGCAGGCCGATGCCGGGCTCATCATCCGCTCCAGCCTGACCGAGGCAGGAGAGACCCCGCCGGTGCTGGTCATCGTTGATCCGGGCAAGCTGATGGCCGGTTCGATCGTGTCGGGCCAGGTGCAGGCGATCCTTGCCAGTGCCCTGCCCGATATCGGGCTTTCGCGCACCGCGCCCGCCATTGGCGAACTGGTCGGCGGCTTTGGTCCCGAACAGGCGGCAAGGCTCGATGCCGCCATTGCCGAACTGGCCGCCAGCACCGAACCCCCCGCCTCCGATGGTGCGCTGGTGGCCACGGAAACCCTTGGTTCTGGCGGCCCGGCCAGCGCCGCCGTCACCTACTATGCCGGAGCGGTCGCGATCCTCTTCCTGCTGTTTTCGGCCATGCAGGGGGCGGCGACCCTGATCGAGGAGCGCCATTCGGGCATTGTCGACCGACTGGCGGTGGGGCCTGCGGGCACCGATGTGGTGGTGATCGGCAAATTCCTCTTCCTTACCGTGCAGGGCCTCATCCAGGTGGCGCTGATCTTTATCGTGGCGATGCTGGCCTACAAGGTCGATGTGCTCGGCCATATCGTGCCCTGGCTGATCACGACGATCCTTTCGGCGGCAGCGGCCGGTGGGCTGGGGCTGGCGGTGGCGTCGGCCTGCACCACCAAGCAGCAGGCTCAGACCATTTCCACCTTTGTGGTGCTGGTGTTTTCGGCCATCGGCGGTTCGATGGTGCCGCGCTTCATGATGCCGCCCTGGTTGCAGGATATTGGCTGGTTCACCCCCAATGCCTGGGCCATCGAGGCCTATCACGGGGTGCTCTGGCGCGGTGAGGCGCTCGGTGATCTCGCCGGTTCCTTCCTGCCGCTGGCCGCGCTGGCGCTGGCCGGGCTCGGTGTCGCAATTCTTGTGTCACGCGCCCGTCTTCGATTGTAGGAGGTGCCCCAAATGGCTGCATCCAACCCCCGCGCCATGACCGAGATGACCGCGCGCGATGTGACGACCGGCCTGCTGCTCGCCGCCCTGATCGTTGCGGCGTGGCTTAGCCTGCATGTCAGCGCCATCTTCTTCATCGACTGGTCAGTGCCGGGGCGGTTGATCTGGGCTGTACCGGTGGTTCTGCTACAGACCTGGCTCTCGGTTGGGCTGTTCATTGTCGCCCATGATGCCATGCATGGCACGCTGGTGCCCGCCAACAAGGGGCTCAACGATGCCATCGGGCGTTTCTGCGTCGCCATTTATGCCGGGTTTTCCTATAGCCGCCTCTACGAGAGCCACCACGATCACCATCGTTATGCCGGCACCGACAAGGACCCCGACTTCGACCCCGACCACCCCACCCGGTTCTGGCCGTGGTATTTCAAGTTCTTCCGCACCTATTTCGGCTGGCGCGAGTTTGCGGCGCTGACGGTGGTTGTGGTCATCTATATGCTGATCCTTTGGGGACGATGGCCCAATATCCTCCTGTTCTGGGCCCTGCCGGCGATCCTCTCCTCCCTCCAGCTATTCTATTTCGGTACCTTCCGGCCGCACCGGATTGACGATCAGCCGTTTGCCGACCGGCACAACGCACGCTCGAACGAGTTTTCCTGGCTTTTGTCTTTGCTCACCTGTTTCCACTTTGGTTATCATCACGAGCATCACGCCAGCCCCTTCGTGCCGTGGTGGAAACTGCCGGGGCTGCGTGGCACGACAAAAATGGGCGACACCAACGCCGCCTGATCGCCGTCTGACCTTGGGACTGACCGATGCTGAACATTCTGATCCCGCTGCTGCTGGTTGTCGGCACGGTTGCTTTCATGGAATTTGCCGCCTGGTGGCTGCACAAATATGTCATGCATGCCTGGGGCTGGGGCTGGCACAAATCCCACCACGAGCCGCACCCGCCGGGCTTTGAGAAGAACGACCTTTATGCGGTGGTCTTTGCCGGGCTGGCGATTGGCCTGTTCTTTATCGGGGCGCAGTTCTTCTGGCCGCTGTGGTGGATCGCGCTCGGGGTCACCACCTATGGGGTGCTCTATTTCATCGCCCATGACGGGCTGGTGCACCAGCGCTGGCCGTTCCGCTATGTGCCGCGCAAGGGCTATCTCAAGCGCCTCTATCAGGCCCATCGCCTGCACCATGCCGTCGAGGGCAAGGAAGGGTGCGTGTCCTTCGGGTTTATCTATGCCCCGCCGGTCGATGAACTGGTCAAGCAATTGCAGACGGGCAAGAAGCCGTTCGACGCGGACGCAACCCGCCCTGAAGCCTGATCAGAGCGGGCGCTGATAAAGCCCCTGGCGCGGCGCTCCGGTGGCAAACCGGCTCGCCGCCACATCCTTGAGTGCGCTGACAAGGAGGGCGAGTTTTTCGCCCCTGCTGGTCGAAACCCGTTGCTCCCAGGCGTCCGGGCCGCCGCGGCGCAGCTTTTCGCCGATGGCGCGATAGACCCGCCGCGCCGCCCCGATGGCCCAGGCCGAACGCGGCGGCAGCGCCGCCATGCCGGTGAGCGCTGACTCATAATAGTTCTCGGCGATGTCGAGCAGGCGCAGGGCCGCCGCGTGCACATATTTGCGCTGCGCCCGGTCGTCGGGGTCGATCTGGCTGATCCCCTGTTCGGCCAGTAGTTCGGCCGGCAGGTAGACCCGCCCGGCGCGGGCATCCTCAATCACGTCGCGGGCAATATTGGTGAGTTGAAAGCCAATGCCGAGATCGGAGGCGCGGTCGAGCACTTCAGGATCGCGCGCGCCCATGATCATGGCCATCATCACCCCCACCACGCCGGCAACGTGGTAGCCATAGTCGAGCGTATCGGCCACGGTCTCATAACGACGCCCGGTCACGTCCATTTCAAACCCGGCCAGCAGGTGCTGGGGGTAAAGCGCCGCAATGCGGCGGCGCTGCGCCACGCGCTGCAGGGCCTCAAAGATCGGATCGCCCCCGGCATCGCCGCCAAGGGCCGCTGCGGTCTGGGCCCGCAGCATGTCGAGCCGTTCAATCTGGCCCCGGCGAAAATCGGCCTGCTGGTCATGCCCCAGCGTCTGCCCGTCGATCACATCATCGCAGTGTCGGCACCAGGCATAAAGCATCACGCAATCATCGCGCACCGGCTTGTCAAAGATCCGGGCCGCCGCGGCAAAGCTCTTCGAGCCCTTGCGGATCGCCTCCTCGCTCAGCGCCACAACCGCATCGCTCATGATGCCGCATCCGCAATCATCAGCGAGGCGGTGGCCTTGGCCGAACCGACAACGCCGGGAATGCCGGCGCCCGGGTGGGTTCCGGCGCCAACGACATAAAGATTGGGGATCACGTCATCGCGGTTATGCGGGCGGAACCAGGCGCTCTGGGTCAGGATCGGCTCGATCGAAAAGGCCGAACCATGATGGGCATTGAGCTCGTCGCGGAAATCGAACGGGGTGATGTGGCGCACCGTCACCAGGTCCCTGAGCAGGTCGGGCACATAGTGATCGTTGAGGTATTTCAGGATCCTGTCGCGATAGCGCGGCCCTTCGACGGCCCAGTCGATATCGGCGGTTCCCAGGTGCGGCACCGGCGAAAGCACGTAATAGGTGCTCTGGCCTTCCGGAGCGAGGCTATCGTCGGTCACCGACGGAGCATGCAGGTAAAGCGAGAAATCGTCGGCCAGCCCGTCGGCTTTAAAGATATCGCGGATCAGTTCGCGATAGCGCGGCCCAAAGAGCACCATGTGGTGCTTGAGGTCTGGCCGCTTGGTCTTGAGCCCGAAATAAATCACGAACAGGCTCATCGAATGCCGCTTGTTGGCCAGCGCCTTGCCATTGGCATCGCCGCGCGGCGTGCCGCGCAGCATGTGCTTATAGGTATGTACCACGTCAGCGTTCGAGGCGATCATGTCGAAGGCCTCTGCCGTACCATCGGCCAGCATCACCGCCCGCGCCCGGTTCTCAAAGGTATCGATGCGGTCGATCTCGGCATTGAGCCTGATGGTGCCGCCCAGATCGGTGAAGAGTTTGACCATGCCCGCGATCAAGGCCCCGGTGCCGCCCTTGGCAAACCAAACCCCGCCGCGGCGTTCGAGCGCATGGATCAGGGCATAGATCGAGGAGGTTTCGAACGGGTTGCCGCCCACCAGCAGGGAATGGAAGCTGAAGGCCTGCCGCAACTGCTCATCCTTGATGAACTGGGCGACCTTGGCATAAACGCTACGATGCGCCTCGAGCCGCACCAGCTGCGGGGCGGCCTTGATCATCGACCAGAAGTTGAGAAACGGCACCGACCCCAGTTTGACATAGCCTTCCTGGTAAAGCTCTTCGGAATAGGCGAGGAACTTCCGATAGCCCTCGACATCGCCGGGCGACTTGGCCGCGATCTGGCGGTCGATTGCGGCCTGGTCATTGGCATAGTCGAAGCGGTAGCCGTCTTCCCAGCACAGCTGGTAGAACGGGGTGACCGGGATCAGCGTCACATAGTCTTCGAGCCTGCGGCCCGAGAGCGCCCAGAGTTCCTTGAGGCAGTCGGGATCGGTGATCACCGTCGGACCGGCATCGAAGGTGAACCCGGCATCGGAATAGACATAGGCCCGGCCGCCCGGTTTGTCGCGCTTTTCATAAATGGTGGTGGCGATCCCGGCGCTCTGCAGGCGGATGGCCAGCGCCAGGCCCCCAAATCCGGCCCCGATCACGGCAGCAGTCTTCTGGCTCACGTCACGTCCTTTTTCTCTGCGCTCAGCAGCGGTTTTTCAAACAGGCAGGGCAGCGCTCGGAGCACCGGCACCGGCGGCTTGCCCGTCAGAATACGGATGATGTCCCACGTGCTTGTACGGCCCGCATAGAAGTTTTCGATCAGTGGCTGACCCAATTTATAGAACCGCGCCAGAACCCTGTGCCGCTTGTCCGGATCGGCCGCGCGAAACAGCATGCGGTTGAGCAGGCGATAGAACCCCTGCTGGCGGGCCCGGTTCAGCGCATGCGACTTGATCAAACCAGCGAGCATTTCGGGTGCCACCGGCCAGCGCGCAGCGACCAGATTGGCGATTTTGACCGCCTCGGGCAGACTATAGCCGGTGGTGGGGTGAAAGAGGGCTGCCCGCATGCCGACCTGCGGCACGTCGGAGGGCTTGCGGGACCAGAAGCCCTCTGCATCAAATGCCAGCGCAATCGGCAAGACCCCGTTCTCGCGCCGCACGATCTGGCCGATGGTCCAGCCATGGGCTGCGGCATAGGCAATGATATCGTCTTCAAGGCGCCGCTGGTCGAGCGCGCCGCCATCGGCATAGCGGGTATCTTCGATCAGCAGCCGGGTCGGCGAGAACGGCAGCAGGTAGAGAAAGCGATAGCCATCGAGCTGGTCAACCGAGGCATCCATGATCATCGGCAGGGCAACGCCATGCGGAGTGGTGGTTTCCACTTCGAGCCCGACGAACTTCTGGTAGCCCAGGACCAGGGCGGGATCGGGCACATAGCCGCGCCCGTCGATCACACAGTCGGCGGTAATGGCTTCGCCGCTGGCAAGCGTCACCGAGCGCCCTGAAAGGCTGTTAACCCGCGCCCCGCTCCGCAGCGTCACATTGGGCAGGGTATCGATTGCGGCGCGCATCGAGCCCGAGGTCAGGCTGGCATAACCGGAGGTGAGCGTGCGCCGGTGATTGTAAAAGTGCACCTGTTGCCCGGCCCAGGAATGGGCCACCAGCGGATCGAGCCAGGCGCGGTCGGATGCGGTGACATCGGCGCTGTGGAACGACCAGGTGTGTTCGCCGAACGGGGCGGTGCTGCCCTCGATGATGGTGATCGAGGGCGGGTTGGGCAGGCGCGACAGGCGCTGGGCGACCAGGCCATTGGCAAGCCCCGCACCGACCAGCACCAGACTGGCGGACAAAGGGGACATCAGCGATGGCGGCGGCGGGATGGTCATGGTCGCAACCACCTTAGAGGCAGCGGGCCAACCTGTGGAGCCCCAAAAGGGCCTTACCCCAGCGCGCGGCGCAACAGCTTGCCATTGGCGCTGCGCGGCAGGCTCGTAACGAAGTTGACCTGCTTGGGGCGCTTATAGGCGGCAAGCCGTAGTCCGGCATGGGCGAGCACGGCGTCCTCGGTCAGCCGCCCGCCCTCGCGCGGCACCACATAGGCTGCAATCACCGAGACATCGGGCCGCACCTGCACCTCGCGCACCGCCACTTCCAGCAGCCCCGGGCAATCGGCCAATGCCGCCTCCACTTCGAGCGGGGAGACGCGATAGCCGCCAGCATTCATGATGTCGTCGGCCCGGCCGTGATACCAGAGATAGCCATCGGCATCGAAGGCGGCGAGGTCCCCGCCGACAAACCAATCGCCGCGCGTGGTGGCGGCATCCTCTTCGGGCCGGTTCCAGTAGCCCAGCATCAGCCCCGGATCACGCCGGTGGATGGCCAGGAGACCGACGGTTCCGGTCGGCACCGGTTCGGCCCCACCCTCGACCGGCAGGATGGCAATGCGCCGTCCGGCCTGCGGCTTGCCGGCGCTGCCCGGTCGCACCGGCACCCTTGGCCCGGAAGAGACAAAGGTCGAGCACTCGCTCATGCCCAGCGCTTCATAGAGTGGCTTGCCGGTTGCGGCCTGCCACTGGTCGAGAATGGCCGGGCTCAGGGCCTCGCCTGCTGCAAGGCAATGGCGGATGCGGACAAAATCGGCGCGGTCGAGTTCGCAATATTTCAGCATCTGCCGATAAAGCGAGGGCACGGCGGCAAAAAGGGTGGCTCCGGTGTCCCGGATCAGGCGCGGCCAGACGGTGATATCCTTGCCCCCGGTATAGAGCACGGCGGTGGCCCCCACCGACCAGGGGTCGAGCAGTCCTACCCCCAGCGTATAGCTCCAGTTGAAGGCCCCGGCATGCAGCATCACGTCATCAGGCCCGATGGCCTGCCAGTCGCGGTGCATGGGCGCGCGCCCCAGCGCCACGCGCTGGGCATGCAGCACGCCCTTGGGGCGGCTCGAGGTACCCGATGTGTAGATCATGTAGGCGGGGTCTTCAGAGCCGGTATTAGCATAGCCCCTCTGCCCCGGCTCGCTGCCGGGCCGGATCAGGCCCGCCCCGTCCACGGCGATGACGCCTCTGGGCAGGGCGAGGCCGGTTTCGGCGGTGACCACAGCCCGCGCGCCGCTGTCGGCCAGCAGGAACTGGGCTTCCGCTTCGGTCAATTGCGCCGAAACCGGTATCGGCACCAGCCCGGCGGCGATTGCGCCAAAAAAGGTGAGCGCATAGGCCGAGTTGTTGGGCAGGCGCAGCAGCACGCGGTCGCCATGGTCCAGCCCGAGACCTCGCAGGCGCCCCGCCACCCGCAGTACGGCAGTTTCGAGCGCCCCATAGCGCCAGTGCTCGGGCACAGTGCCGGGCTCTCCAATTACCACGAGCGCCAGCTTGTCGGGCTGGCTTTTGGCCCAGTGCGCGAGGCAATGCCGGGCGAGGTTGAAGCGCTCGGGCAGGGGTGGGAAACCGCTCATGGCTCACGCCGGGCCAGTCTGCAGCCAGTCCGGTGCATCGGGGATGCCCTGCACCGTCCAGCCGCCGTCGACCACCATGGCCTGCCCGGTCATGTAGCTGGCCTCGTCACCGGCGAGGAACCTGACCGCCTCGGCAATCTCCTCGGTCCGGGCCAGTCGGTGCATGGGTACACGGTTGACCATCCAGTCTTCCTGCAGCGAGCCATCGGCCAGCCCCTGCTCGATGAACCTGGTGCGGGTAAAGCCCGGCGCGACAGCATTGACGCGGATGCGCGCCGTGGCGACTTCGGTGGCCAGCGCCCGCGTCAGCCCCAGAATGCCGGCCTTGGCCGCGCAATAGGCACCGCGCCCGGGCAGGCCGACAAAAGCCGCTGTCGAAGCAATCGAGACAATAGCCCCGCCCTGGCCACGCGCCACCATACGCGGCACCGCTTCGGAGGCGCAGAGGAAAAAGCCGTTAAGGTGGGTGGCCACCACGGCAGAAAAATCGGCAAACGAGACCTTGCCCACCAGCCCCACGCGCTGGATGCCGGCATTGTTGACAAGGATATCGATCTGCCCGGCGGCGCGGTCGATTTCGGTGAAGGCGGCGGCGACGCTATAGGGGCTGGTGACGTCGGTTTCGAGATAGATCACACCATTGCGGGGCTCTTCGGGGGCGGATTTGTCGAGGCTGAACACCTGAGCCCCGTCGGCGAGCAATCGTGCCGCAATGGCATCGCCAATGCCCCGCGCCCCACCGGTGACGGCGGCAACCTTGCCGACGAGCGACCTGGTCATGGCAGTCTCCCTAGTACATCAGCCAGCCGCCGCTGACATTGATCGTGGCACCGGTGATGTATTCGGCTGCGTCCGAGGCTAAAAACAGCACCGTGCCCGCCACCTGCGAGGGGTGAGCGAGATAACCGAGGGGAATTTGCGCCGCAATGCCGGCGAGCGCGGCATCGTCCATGCCCTGGCGCATCATGGCTGTGTCGGCCGCGCCCGGCGACACCGCATTGACGGTGATACGATCCCTGGCCAGCGAACGGGCCAGCCCGCGCGTCATCGAAACAATGCCGCCTTTGCTCGCCGCATAGGCTACCGACCCGCCAAAGCCGCCACTCTGCCAGCCCTGCGAGGTGAAATTGATGATCCGCCCGCCGGTGCCCTGGGCGTGCATGACCATGGCCGCTGCCTGCGCCAGAAAGAAGGTGGCTTTGAGGTTCACCTCATGCTGGAAATCCCAGTCGGCCTCGGTCACTTCAAAAACCGAGGGGCGCCGAACGAGGACAGCGGCAGTCTGGATCAGAATATCGAGTCCGCCAAGCCCGGCCACGGCCCGTTCCACCAGCCCCAGATGGCTGCCGACGGGGCGCACGTCATGGGGAAGCGCCAGATGCGGACCGCCGGCCATTTCGGCAACCAGGGCAGCGACCTTTCCGGCATCGAGATCAACAACACCGACAAGCGCCCCCGCATCGCCAAGCGCCAGCGCCACTTCGCGCCCGATGCCGCCGGTCGCGCCGGTCAACAGCACGCGCTTGCCGGCAAGCCCGGCATTGAGGTCAAATCCCATCGCGCCCTCCTAGCGTCCGTCCGGCGGGGGCACCGCCGTCTTTTCAATCACAAAGCACGATTGCGCTTCGGCCATGAACAGCTTGCGGTCGGCAACCAGCTGGCTGGCAAAGGGTTCGGTGGCGAAAGCGGCTTTTGCCGCCTCGATGCTGTCGAACCAGATTTCTCCCACGCCATCCCAGGCCGCTTCCTCCGGCGTCCAGCTTTGCACAAGACCAAAGCGCAGGCCCCTGAGCCCCGGCATTTGCCGCACGATGGCCGCATGCGGGCCGGTCCAGTGGGCAAAGAAGGCCTCCCGGCTCAGTTCGGGTTTGCGGCGGATGAAACTGATGCGCTTGATCATGGTGACCCCAGGGGCTTTGGCGGCTGGAACAGCTCAAGCGTAATCCCGTCATGGATGCGCAAATAGGCGGCGCGTGCGCCCTTGTTGGGCCCGCCATCGATATTGACCGGACCATCGGGATCAACCGGCCGGGCTCCGGCATCGACCGCCCGGCGCCAGGCAATGGCGGCATCATCGACCCGGAGGCAGAGGTGGACATTGCCTGGATTGGCGGTGGCTTCTGGATTGGGTTGTTTGTGGGGCAACTGATAATCGAGCAGTTCGAGCGTATTACCGCCCGGCAGGTCGACAAAGGCGGCGCGGATGGCAATGCCGGGATAGCCCACCACCCGCCCGAGATAGGGCCGGTCGAGCGTGGTGCGCCAGCGCGCCGGTGCGCCCAGAAAGCTCTCCCAGAAAGCCAATGCGGTTTCGAGATCGGCAATCGACATGCCGATATGGTGAAGGCCGCTGGCGCCAGCCACGTGTCCTTGTCGGTTCATGGTCTATATCCTGAAAATGCGTTCGGCATTGCCCGAGAACAGCTTGACCTGCTCGGCCCGGCTGAACCCGGCAATGATCTGCGCATAGGCATTGATGACATCGGGATAGGACGAGAACATGCGGTCAACCGGCCAGTTGGTGCCGAACACCACCCGGTCAATTCCGAAGGCCTCGATGCTGCCCAGCACATAGGGGCGGATGGAATCGATGGTCCAGAGCGGATCGCACATGCCAAGTCCGGAGACTTTCATGATCACATTGGGGGCCATGGCCATGGTGGTCATCGCCGCCCGCCAGGCCCTGAAACTTTCAGCATCGCGCTGCATCGGGATGGCGCAGTGGTCAACGCAGATGGCAATGCCGGGAAAGGCCTGCGCCAGGCTCAGGAGGTCATCGGCCAGTTCAATGCGCGTATCGATGCACGACACAAGGTTACGGCTTTCGAGCTCGGCAAAGCCCCGGCGCCAGGCTGCATCGATGAGATAACGCCCGTCGCCGAAATTGCGGATGCCGCGCACATTCTTGTAGGCAAGGTGCCGGTCGAGCACCCGCGCCGCATCGGGCCGGGCAAGGTGGCATTCGGCAACAATCCCCTGCGGAAAGCCGGTCTGGTCGGCAAACCCCTGCAGCCAGGCGGTTTCATCGACCGGATCGGGGGTGTTGACCGCCGCCTGCACGTGAATGGCCTTGCTCACATTGGCAAAGCGGATTTCGGCCAGATAGTCCTTGATGAAGTAATGCTGGGATTTCAGCGGATCGGTATCGGGCAGGAAGCCGTGCACGGCATCGGGCTCGAGCCAGCCATAGCGCAGGCTCTTGTGTTTCATGTCATGGAGGTGAAAGTGGGTGTCGACAAATTCAAGCTCAGCCACGTCCCAGCCCTCCCCGGCTTTGGTGCCGCGATACGGCGCTGGCAATCGCCTGCCCCAGCGCCTGTGTCGAGGCGGTGCCGCCCATGTCGCGGGTCAGGTTCTCGCCCGATGCCAGCACCCGTTCTATGGCGCTGACAATGGCGGCTGCCGCGTCGGGGGCGCCCAGGTGTTCGAGCATCATGGCGCCCGACCAGATCTGCCCGATGGGGTTGGCGATATTCTTGCCCGCAATGTCGGGGGCCGAGCCATGGACGGGCTCGAACATCGAGGGAAATCGCCGCTCGGGATTGAGATTGCCCGATGGCGCAATCCCGATGGTGCCGGTCACCGCCGGGCCGAGATCGGAGAGGATATCGCCGAACAGGTTTCCCGCCACCACCACATCAAAGCTCGATGGCCGCCGCACGAAATGGGCGGTCAGGATGTCGATATGGTATTGTTCGGTGGCCACATCGGGATAGGCGCGGGCATTGGCCCGGAAGCGCTCGTCCCAATAGGGCATGGTGTGGATGATGCCGTTCGACTTGGTGGCCGAGGTCAATTTGCCCTTGCGTTTGCGGGCCAGCTCGAAGGCAAAGCGCATCACCCGATCGCACCCGTGCCGGGTCAGCACCGTGTCCTGGATGACCATTTCCTGGTCGGTATCGGGAAACATCCGGCCCCCGACCTCGGAATACTCGCCCTCGTTATTCTCGCGCACGATGTAAAAGTCGATGGCGCCGGGATTGGCGAGCGGAGAGGGCACGCCCTCGAACAGGCGCACCGGCCTGAGGTTCACATATTGCTGGAAATTGCGCCGGATCGGCATCAGGAGGGTCCATAGCGATTCCACATCCGAAACCGTCGGCCAGCCGATGGCGCCCAGAAAGATGGCATCGTGGCCGGAAATGCGCGCCAACCCATCCTCGGGCATCATGCGCCCGAAGCGGGCATGATGGTCGCATCCCCAGTCCTTGCGGTCAAAGCGCAGGTCGAGCCCGAAGACCCTGGCCGCCGCCTCGAGCACGCGCACGCCCTCGGGCACCACTTCCTTGCCGATGCCGTCGCCTTCGATCACTGCAATCGTGTGCCCGCCCATGCGCCCCTCCGCCTCCCAAGACGCTCCCGCAAGGGCGTCAAATAATAACGTTTCAATTTATAGCGCCGCAGATTGGACAATTCAAGGGCGATGCCGGACGGAGCATCCGGCTCATACTTTGGTCTAGTGGCCTACAGCTCCATCGCGGGCCGTGATTGTTCACTGGTGAAGCGGGGGTCGGTCCGGGGTGGAGGTGATGGCAGGCGCGGAGTGGCATCGCTCCCATCGATCAGCGCCTGATCTGGCGGTGAGATATCAGGAAATACAGGGGTTTTGAGCCCAGAATCGGACTGTTGTGAGCAGGGGCATGTCGGCGCCTTTGGCTTGTATCGCAAACCTTGGCGGAGCCCGCCATTGCAGAGTGCCCGCGGCGCGCGGCGCCGTCAATGGCGGGGCGCTGGCGGACCGGGCGCGGGAGCCCGCTCGGTATACATTGTTGCAGAAAGGGGCTTGCGTTGCGCGATAACGTTTCAATATAGTTTGATCGTTAGGTCGACCGCGACCGATCAGGTCGGGGACATCGCGCTACGGGACAAGGGAACGCAGCCAGCCATCCCTCGGCGCCGCCAGACCGGGCAAACCGAAGGCCGCATGCAGGCGGGCCGGGAGGAACAATGCAATCGCTGCCGGGGAGGGCAGGGCAATGCAGGCAAAGGGTCAAAAGCGCGCGGTGGTCACCGGAGCCGGTTCGGGCATCGGCAAGGCCGTGGCCCGCCGCCTGATCCGCGAGGGCATCGCCGTCACCGCGGTCGATATCGACGCCAGCAAGCTTGCCGATGCAACAGCGTTCGGCTGTACCCCGCACGTCGCCGATCTGGCCGAGCCCAGCCAGCGCGCCGACCTTGCCGCCCGCTGCGCGGGCTTTGACTATCTGGTCAACTCCGCCGGCATCATCCGCATCAAGCCCATCTTTGAAGTCACCGTCGAGGACTGGCGGCTCGTGCAGACCGTCAACGCCGAGTCCGTGTTCTTTCTCTGCCAGCAGATCGGGGGCGCCCTCAATCCGGGCGGGGCGATTGTGAACCTGTCATCGAGCTCGTCCAAGCTCTCGACCTCGATCGATGTGGCGCCCTATGCGGCCTCCAAGACCGCGATCCTGTCGATCACCCGCTCGTTTGCCTATGCGCTCGCCAGCCGCCCCGTGCGGGTTAACGCCATCTGTCCGGGCATTGTCGATACCGAAATGCAGGACACGTTTCTCGACAACGTGGCGCGCCAGCGTGGCCTGACCGCCGCCGAGCTCGACACCCAACGCAAGAAAGCCGTGCCGCTCGGGCGCGGGGCCAGCGCCGATGAGTGTGCTGGAGCCATCTGGTTCCTGCTCTCGGACGAGGCAGCCTATATGACCGGCCAATCGGTGAATTTCACCGGCGGCATGGTCACCTGGTAACATGAGGGGAAGTCCATGAAAAAGCCGATGATCACCCGCGCCACTGGCCTTGGCCACCCCGAGGGGCCGTGCCTGCTCGATGACGGGCGCGTGGTTTATGCCAATTCCTACGCTAGCGAGATCGGCGTCTGGGACCCCAAGACCGGCAAGCAGGGCACCTATGCCTTTGTCGGGGGCGGGCCCAATGCCTGCATGCTGGGAAGTGACGGGGCCATCTATTCCACCCAATATGCCAAGATCGGCGCCTGGATCGCCCCGGTGCAGCGCCCATCCTCGATCCAGCGGACCTGGCCCGACGGGCGGGTCGAGGTGCTGGTGACCCATGCCGATGGCGTTGCCTTCGATGGGCCGAACGATCTGTGCTTTGGCCCCGATGGGCGGCTCTGGTTCACCGATTCCGGTGACTGGGACCCGGCCAACAAGCCGCACAAAGGCCGGATCGTTGTGGTCGAGAAGAACGGCACGGCCAAAATCGTCGAGGAGCTGGATCACGTCTATCCCAATGGCCTCGTCGTTGAGGCCGATGGCAGCGTGGTGTGGGTTGAAAGCTATACGATGCGCGTCATCCGCCGCCGGCCCGATGGCACCAAGAAGGTGATCCATACCCTGGCCGAGGGGCACATCCCCGACGGGCTCAAGATCGATATCAACGGTGATCTCTGGATCACCACCGTGGCTTCGGGCGGGATCGACTGGCTCGGCGCCGATGGCACGCACAAGGGCTTTCTGGAAGTGGGCGGCACCATCCTGAACTGCTGTTTTGCCCCCGGCGGGCGGCTGTTCTGCTGCGACATGGGGCCCTTCGACGTCTCGGGCGCAGCCATGTCGGGCCGCCTGGTCGAGGTCGACCTCGGGATCGAGGGCCTGCCGCACTGGCGCGGCGCCATAGCTTAGGACGAACCGATGAAGATCGAACGCATCGAGGCCATTCCGGTCAGCTATCCCGAGCCCAATGATTTTGACGCGCTCAGGCACCTCTGCCTGGTCAAGATCACGGCCGACGATGGCCAGGTGGGGTGGGGTGAATCGATCACCCAGTTCCCCGAAGCCAACTTTGCCGCCAAGGCCATCATCGAGGGCATGACGCCCAACCTGATCGGCAAGGACCCGGTGCAGACTGAGGCGCTCTGGCGCCAGAACAAGCAGCAGGCCTGGTGGTATGGCTATCACGGGGGCATTGCCTCCTATGCCACCGCCGCCATCGATATTGCGCTCTGGGACCTCAAGGGCAAGGCGCTCAATCGCTCCGTGCTCGATCTTTTGGGTGGGGCGGTGCACGAAAAGTTGCCGGCCATCGCCTCGTGCCATGCGCACTATGAATCGATCCCCGAAATGGCCGAGGAGACCGCCGAATGGGTCTCGACGGGCCTACAGGGGCTCAAGACCGGTTTTGGCAAGCGCGGCAATGCCCGGCTCGGCTACGAACACGATCGCGACGTCGCCTATGTCAAAGCCATGCGCGAAGTGCTCGGCGACAAGATGCTGATGATCGACAATGGCATCAACATCAAATGGGATGTGACCGATGCCGTGCGCCGGGCGAGGGCAATGGAAGAATATAACCTCGCCTGGATCGAGGAGCCTTTGGGCGCCTGGGACCCGGAGGGTTATGCCAACCTGCGGTCCAAGACCACCACCCGCATCGCCTATGGCGAGCGCGAATGGACGCTCGAGCAGTTCGAGCGCGTGCTGGCCACCGGCACGGTCGATGTGGTCGGGGTCGATCCCGGCCGCGCCGAAGGCATTACCGGTTTCAAGAAGATCACCGAGCGCTGCGAGTTCTATCGTCGGCAGGCCAATGCCCATGCCTGGTCATCGGCCATTGTGACCGCGGCAAGCCTTGCCATCTCGTTCAATTCGCCGGCCTGCAAGCTGTTTGAGTTCAAGCCGCTGCGCAACCCGATGCAGCACGATCTGGTCGAAAAGCCCTTCGACCACGTCAACGGCTGGGTCTATCCGCCGCAAGGCCCCGGCCTTGGCATCACCGTCAGCGACGATGTGGTGAACTTTTATCGCAGCGAGAAGGTGCTGGGACTGATCTGAGAGTTTTGAAATCTGAACGACTTCGTCACAAGGGAGGACACCGTGAACAAGTCTTTGAAGTATGGCGTGCTGGCAGCTCTGGGCTGCTCCATGCTCACCATTGGCCTGGCAATGGCCCAGGACAGCGAAAGCCAGATCCCCATGTCGGGCGAAAAGGTCGAGGGCGCGCCCTTCACCGTCACCCGCGATTGGGGCACCTTTACCCTGGCCGACCGGATTGCCGCCAAGGTCAAGGCCGGTGAGCCGATCAACTATGTCTTCTCCTACCAGGCCTCGGGCATTCCTTTGTTCTCGCCCCAGTATCAGGCCGGTTTCGAGATGGGCTGCGAGATGGCCCAGTCTATCTATCCCATGACCTGCGCCGCCATTGCGCCGGTACAGAACGACCCCAACCAGCAGGTGTCGCAGATCGAGGCCAAGCTGGCCGCCGGTGAAATCGACTGTATCGGCATCGAGCCGGTTTCCTCCGATTCCATGACCGCCATCACCAATCGCCTGATGGATGAAGGCATCCCGGTCTTTACCGCCGGGGTGACCTCGAACGGGCACGAATTCACCAACTTCACCCAGATTCCGGACAAAGAAGGCGTGTTCGCCGGTGAGGCCGTGCTCAAGTGGCTCAAGGATAACAACAAGACCGATATCAAGGTCTTTGCCGTGTCCGGTGGTGACCCGACCCAGTTCTGGGCCCAGGGCCGTATGAAGGGGTTTGTCGAAACCATCAAGGCCGCCATTCCCGATGCGACTTTTGTGACCACCCATGAGAACGGGCTCAACACCAGCTATGAGCCGGGCCAGACCTTTGACGTCTACCGCTCGTTCCTGACCGCCAACCCGCAGGTCCAGTTCATCCAGAACGTTGATATCGGGGCCGAACACGCCAATCGCGCCATCGAAAGCCTGAGGCTTGAAGGCAAGGTGTTCACCATCGGCTGGAACTCTTCGCTCGGCCAGCTCGATGGCATCGAAAAAGGCATCCAGGCGGCCCTCTTCGACCAGCGCTGGCCCGACCAGGCCGCTTTTGGTTCGGTGGCCTGCGCGGCCTTCCTCAAGAACGGGGAAATCCTGCCCAATACGCAGACGCTCAAGACCGTCACCGCCGAAGGTGTTGAGCAGGCCCGTGCCGAGCTGAACAAGACGCTCGGCCAGTAGCCGCAAAAGACTGATGGCGGATCGCTCCCGGCGGTCCGCCTTTTCGCCTTCAGGATGCAAGAGGACGATCAATGACTGAGACCCCGACAACCATTGCCCCGGACCAGCGCAAATCCATGTCCGCTGCCGGCAAGGCCACGCTTGATGTGGCGCTGCGCGTCGGAGGCCTGTTTGCCGCCATCATTGTGGTGGCGCTGATCTTCATGGCCATCAACCCCAATATTGCCAACCTCAATATGGGCGGCTCGGTGCTGCGCTCGATGAGTTCGGTCGCCATCATGGCGCTGGGGCTGACACTGGTGATCGTGGTGGGGGAAATCGATCTCTCGTTCGGCGCCATTTATGGCCTGGCCATCAATGCGCTTGCGGTTATGTGGATCGTTTTTGGCATCCCGGTTTACCTCGCCATCCCGCTGGCCATTCTGGTGGGGGCGGCGGTTGGCCTGTTCAACGGCGTTCTGGTGACGAGCTTCAAGATTCCCTCCTTCATCGTCACGCTGGGCAGTTACAACCTGCTCTATGGCATTACGCTTTGGGTCTCGAACACCTCGACGTTCAATCCCGCCTATCCCCCGCCGGGCAAGACCGTGCCGCCCGATCAGCTCAATTTCTTCGTCGGGCTCACCCAGTCGGTGGGGCCGTTTCGGCTCTCGCTCGAAGTGCTCTGGATGGTTGGCATTGCCATTGTGGTGGGGCTGTTGCTGCACCGCTCGCTGTTCGGCTTCAGGCTGATGGCCATTGGTGGCAATCCCACCGCAGCTGCCCTCGCCCGCCTGCCGGTGCGCCGCTACAAGGTGCTGGCCTTCGTGCTCTGCGGCGTGCTCGCCGCTGCCGCCGGCATTCTCGACTTTTCCTTCATCCAGACCAGTCAGCCCAATACCGGGTTGAGCCAGACCTTTCCGGTCTTTGCCGCCGTCATCATCGGGGGCGCCTCCCTGACCGGGGGCAAGGGCACCGTCATCGGCACGCTGGGGGGTGCGCTGCTTCTGGCCGAACTCCAACTCGGGCTCTCCATTCTCTCGCCCGGCGCCCATGTGCAGCAGATCTTCCTTGGCGCCGTCACCATCGGGGCCGTGGCGCTCGACCTGTTCCTCACCAAACTGCGCAAGAGCAAGACAGCGTGAGCCCTGCCATGACCGCCACTGAGTTGACCACTGGCATTTCCCTGCGGGGCGTCACCAAGACTTATGGTTCGACGGTGGCGCTCGCCGGGCTCGACCTCGATCTGGTCCCCGGCGAAATCCTCGGCGTCGCCGGCCCGAACGGGGCCGGCAAATCCACCCTGGTGCGCATGATCGCGGGCGAGGAACGCCCCACCCTTGGCAAGCTGACCTTTGATGGCCGCCCCTGGTCACCGGCCGATGAATGGCATTCGGTGGCCGTCGTTCATCAGGAACCGCAGCTTTTTCCCAATCTGACGGTGGCAGAAAACGTCATGGTCGGGCGCGAAGGCAGCGGCAACGGCCACCCAAAGCTCGGCCCTGCCGATGCGGCTGTCATGGACGCGCTTGGCATCGGTCATCTCAAGCACAAGGCGCTCGAAGACTGTTCGCTCGCCACCCAGCAGCGCACCGAAATCGCCCGCGCCGTAGCCCGGCAGGCCAGGGTGTTTTTGTTCGACGAACCCAATTCGGCCCTGACCCACGAGGAATCGGACGAGTTGTTCCGCGAAATGCACGAGCTGGCCGATAGCGGGCGCATCGTGGTGCTGATCACCCACCGGTTGCAGGATTTCGTGGCCCACTGCACGCGCGTGGTGGTGGTGCGCGATGGCCGGGTGCGGGCAACGCTGAGCGGGGCGGATCTCACCGAAGATGCCATTGCCCGCCAATTGGTGACCGAAAGCGCCACGATCTCGGGCGCCGCCAGCCATGGCAGCGCCGCGCGTTTCAAGGATGCCCCGCCGGCCTTTTCGGTCCGCGGCTGGACCCATCGCACCGCTTTCGCCAATCTCGAATTTTCCGGACGCCCGGGCACCATCACCGCCCTGATGGGGGTGGAAGGGTCGGGCGCGCGGGAATTGCTGCGATCCCTTGCCGGGCTGGAGCGCTGCAGCGGGGCCGTGACCATCGGCACCGAATCCGGACCTGCCGTGCTCGACCGGTATACGGCCTATGTACCGGCGACACGCCAGCAGAGCCTTTACAGCAACTTTTCGGTTGGAGAGAACCTTTTGGTCCGCCTCGGGCACCCTGAGATCGCCGGATTCGGCTATGCCCTGCGCACGCGCCGGATGAAGGACATGGCCGAACACGCGGTCAAGCGGTTCCTCGTCAAGACCGGCTCGACCGCCCAGCCGATCCGCTCGCTCTCGGGCGGCAACCAGCAAAAGGTTGCCATCGCCCAGGCGCTCAACTGCAATCCCAAACTGCTATTGCTCGAAGAACCAACGCGCGGGGTCGATATCCACTCCAAGGCCGAAATCTACCGGCTGCTGCGCGACTATGCCGCCGAGGGCAACAGCGTGGTGATCTTCTGCACCGAGATCCTCGAGATTTTCGAGGCCGCCGATATCGTGCATGTGGTGTCCGAGGGGAGATTGTCCTCGCCGCTCTCGATTGCTGATTTCAGCCATGTCGAGCAATTGGCCACCGACATTACCCACCTCGAAAGCCAGTATCGCGACGCCGCAGCGGTCGCCGCGCAATAGGCCCGGGTCCCGCCGGGCAGGCTAGATTTCGGCGCGGAACCGTTTTCCGCCCCTTCACCCCAAGGGTTTCCGATATCATCTCGACATCTTGACTCTCAATTTGGAAACGTTATTATTTTGTAGCGCTGCCAGTCGTTGGGCAGTTGCCGCTAGACGGGGGATGTGATGCGCGGACTTAAGGGGAAGGTCGCTGCCATTACCGGCGCCGGTTCGGGGATCGGACAGGCTGCCGCCCTCCGGCTGGGCGAGGAAGGCTGCAAGGTTGCGGTTCTCGACGTCAATGGCCCGAGCGGCGAGGTGACGGCCGAGGCCATTCGCAAGGCCGGTGGCGAGGCTATCGCCATCACCGTCGATGTCACAAACGAGGCCCAGGTTGAAGCCGCGTTTGCCAAAATCGTTTCCACCTGGGGCCAGCTCAATATCGTCTGCTCCAACGCCGCCATCTTTTCGGGCGAGCGCGACGGCAAGGTCGGAAACCTGACCAAATCAGTGTGGGATGAGATCGTGGGGGTCAACCTGACCGGCATGTACCTGACCTGCAAACACGGCGTGGCCGCCATCAAGGCCACCGCCGGAAAGGGCGCGGTGGTCATCACCGGCTCGCCCACCGGCATGTCGGGCTGTACCCCGGGCAGTACGGCTTATAGCTCGAGCAAGGGCGGCGTTCACGGCCTGTCGCGCGTCATGGCCATCGACTACGCGCTCGAAGGGGTGCGCGTGAACGTGGTTGTGCCCGGTTTCACCCTGACCCCGATCGTGCGCGAACTGGTCGCCGATCCCAAGGTCTACGAATGGAACGTCCAGAACATCCCACTCAAGCGCGGGGCCGAGCCGCATGAAATCGCAGGCGCGGTGGCATTCCTTGCCTCCGATGATGCCTCCTATATGACCGGCTCCTTCATGTTCGTGGATGGCGGCCTGACGGCTGCGTGAAAGATCGGCCGACGCCACCGGCGCGGTCCGTTAATGCCAGAAACCGGCAGTACCCAGGGAGGGATTACGCCTATGCCTAGCATTGGAACCACCAGGACCCTGATCGTGGCCGGCATGGCCGCGGTTCTCGGGGCAGGCGCTGCCAGCGCCCAGGAAACCATCGGCTTTGTCACCCATTCACAAGGCGATCCGTTCATCCAGCAGATCATCGATGGCGCCGAGGCCGCTGCCAAGGACCTTGGCGTCACCCTCAACGTCGCCCAGCAGGCTGGCAGCGCGCCCGAGGGCCAGCTCAAGCTGGTGCAGAACTTTGTCAATGCCGGCGCCCAGGGCGTGGCGACCTCGGTTCCAGGTGAATCGATGGCCAATGCGCTCAACGAAATCATCGCTTCGGGTGTGCCGATCGTTCAGTACAATCTCCTCAGCCAGGCCGTGAATGGCCCCTATGTGGGCGAGAAATCGGTGGAGAGCGGGCGGGTGCTCGGCCGCATCGTCGTCGAAAAGCTCGGTGGTGCCTCGGCCACCGGCACGGTGATCCTGGGCAACTGTTTCCCCGGCATTCCCGTGCTCGAAAACCGCGCCAGAGGCGTGCAGGAGTCGCTCAAGGTCGCGGCGGGCCTCAATGTCATCGGACCGTTCGACGTCAAGGTGTCGGCGGTCGACAATTACAACCGCTGGGAACAGCTCTATGCCGCCAACCCCGACGCGGTGGCCCTGATCGGGCTGTGTGCGCCCGACATCACCAGCCTTGGCAAGCTTAACGCGGCCAATGGCGACAAATTCGTCGCCGGCGGCTACGACATGACCGAACTGAACCTGAAAGCCATTCAGGACGGCCATGCCTATGTCACCATCGGCCAGAGTGCTTATGTGCAGGGCTACCTGCCGGTAGCGCTGCTGGTCAACGCCATTCGCGGCGGCAAGACGCTGGGGGCAGGCTTTCATGATGCCGGGGCCCAGGTGGTCACCGCCGAAAGCGTCGACATGGGCAACGGGCTGCCGCCGATCTCGTTCGAGGAAGCCATGAAGCTGGCCGCCGATCCGGCTGCCACTGCCACCTATTACAAACAATGGAGCGATGGACTGACCGCAGAAGTGCTGTCCGCCGATCCCCTGCCCGTCGCAGCCGAGTCCGAATAGGCTCTATCCTGCCCAACTGAGAGGGCGGTCTCTGGACCGCCCTCGCTTTTCCGAGGCTCGTGTGACCGTCCAGCCCGTGGCCAGCACGCCGTTGATCCGCGTCCAGCACCTGACCAAGCGCTATGGCGGGGTCATTGCGCTGGCCGACATGAGCCTGAGCGTTGCCCCCGGCACCATCCACGCCGTGGTCGGGGAAAACGGCGCCGGCAAGTCCACCCTGATGAAAGTGCTCGCCGGGGCCGTGCGCCCTGACAGCGGCGCCATTATGCTCGATGGCAACCCGATCAGCATCGATGGACCCGCCGCGGCGCGGGCGCTGGGCATCGGCATCGTCTATCAGGAACTAAGCCTTTTTCCTGAGCGCTCGGTCCTGGCCAATCTGTTCGTCAATCGCGAACCTACCCGCAAGGGTCTGATTTCGCTGACCGAAATGGAGAACCAGAGCCAGGCCATGCTGGCTGAACTCGGACTCAGTGTCGATGTGCGCCAGCCGCTGAGCCGGCTCTCGATCGGGGAACAGCAACTGGTCGAGCTTTGTCGCGTGCTGCTCGAAAATCCGCGCCTGCTGATTCTCGACGAACCCAATTCCGCCCTGAACAAAGCCGAGACCGAACGCCTGTTCGCCGTACTCGAAACCCTGCGTCGGCGCGGCATCACCATGCTCTATGTTTCGCACCGGCTTGAGGAGGTGTTCGCCATCTCCGATGCCATCACCATCACCCGCAACGGGCGCGACGTGCGCACGGCGCCGACCAGCGATCTGACCATTCCCGAGGTCATCGAGGGCATGATCGGCCAGCAGCGCGAGGCCCTGTTTCCACCGCCCCTGCCGCCGCTGCCCGGCAGGCCCGAGCGCACCTTGAGCGTCTCCGGGCTCTCGGGTGGCAAGCTTGAAAATGTCAGTTTCTCGGCCCGCTCCGGCGAGGTGGTCGGCTTTGCCGGGCTTGAAGGTTCGGGCGTATCCGACCTGCTGGAACTGCTGTTCGGCACGCGCGGGCCGAGCGCCGGATCGGTGCGCTTTCCCGATGGGCGCGGCCTGCCAAGGAGCCCGACCGATGCCGCCCGGCGCGGCATATGCCTGGTGCCCGCCGACCGGCGGCGCCATGGGCTGATGCTCGACAAATCAATCCTGTTCAACATCTCCAACGTGGTGGTGGGGGCCCGCAATGATGGCCCGCCGTGGTTTTCGCCAGACACTGCCCTGGCCCGGGCCCAGCGTCAGATCGAGGCCCTGCGTATCAAGGCCCAGTCTGCCTTTGCCCCGGCCCAGTCGCTTTCGGGCGGCAATCAGCAGAAGGTGGTGATCGGCAAATGGCTCGAAATCGGCCCCGATGTCTTCCTGCTCGATGATCCGACGCGCGGCGTCGATGTGGGTGCCAAGCGCGAGATCTATGGGCTGATCCGCAAAATGTCGGCCGATGGCGGTATTGTCCTGTTCTCATCGACCGAATTGCCTGAACTGATCGGGCTGTGTGACCGCATCCTGGTTATCTATCAGGGTCGGCTGGTCGGCGAGGTTTCGGGTGCGGCCCTCGACACCAAAGCTGTTCTGCACATGACCAATACCGGCCAGATGCCGGACGCGGACCGTTCAAGCAAGGGATCATCATGACCACACCAGAAGCCCGGACCGCCGAGCGCCCGCCCTTCCGTCTGCCCGACGAGATCGGGGTGATCGTGGCGCTGGTTTCGATGATGGTCATCATCGGTGTGGCGCGCCCGCGCTTCCTCAATCCGATCAACCTGTTCGCCCTGCTCGGCAACACCACTTTCCTTGGCATGCTGGCCATCGGCATGGTGTTCCTGCTCGCCATCCGCGAAATCGACCTGTCGGTGGGCTGGATGTTCAATTTTTCCGCCGTGTTCTCGGCCCTGCTGATGGTTGGCGGTTTCGATCCCTGGCTGGCAGCCTTTGCCGGGGTGCTGTTCGGGGCCGGGCTCGGGCTCGTCAATGGCATCCTCTCGGTCGGCCTGCGCCTGCCTGCCATCATTGTCACGCTCGGCACGTTCTCGATGTTCCAGGGCCTGTCGCTGGTGGTCAATCAGGGCAGGGCCATCGTGCCTTCCGATACATCGAGCAGCTATTTTGCCGTGGTGTCCTCAAAGCTTTTCGGCGTCGTGCCGGTGGCGGCGCTGGTGTTTGTGGGGCTGGCTATTGCCATGCACCTTCTGCTCCACCGCACCCGCTTTGGCTATCGCGTGCAGGCGGTGGGCAGCAATCCCGATGCGGCGCGGCTGGCTGGCATTCCTACCGGTCTCGTCCGGCTGCAGACCCTGGTGCTCATGGGCGCGATCTGCGGGTTGTCGGGCGTGATGTATGTGGGGTTCCGCGGTGCCATCGATCCCAATGAGGGGTCCGATTTCGTGCTGGTGGTGGTGGCCGCGGTCATTATCGGTGGCACTCCGCTGTCCGGCGGGCACGGCACGGTGATCGGGGCGGTGATCGGCATGATGATCATTCAGGTGATCAGTTCAGGCCTGATCTTTTTCGGCATCGATGCCACCTGGTCGACCTTTGTCACCGGCGCCGTCATCGTGCTTGCTGTCTCGCTCGATCAGTTGATCAAGTTCCAGCGCACCCGCCGCGCCGAGCGCGCCAAGGCTAGGCCCGATCCTTAAGCTGTATCCTTGGGGGTGATGGCCCGGCACGAGCCGCCAAGGATCAGGCGGGTGGGAAAGGTGATGCGCTGCGCCGGCTTTTCGCCTGGATGCGCCAGCCGTTCGATCAGCAATTGCGCCGCCGTGCGCCCGATATCCTCGACATCGCGATCGATGATGGTGATCGGGCCGGGGTAAAGCATGGCCACGTCCGAACGGTCGCACCCGATCAGCGAAATATCGCCGGGCACCGAGACATTCTGTTGCTGGAAAGCGCGCAGCACGCCCACGAGGATGCGGTTGCCCGAGGCAATGATCGCCGTGGGGCGTTCGGGCTGGGCGAGCAGGGCCGTGGCCTCGCGAAAGCCGAATTCGGCCGAAAGGCTCTGCGAGCGGATCAGGTCAACGGGCACCGGCAGGCCGCGCTTTTTGAATGCTTCGGTAAAGCCGCGCACCCGTTCGCGTCCGGGGCGGATATCGCTGCCCGCTGTGATCAGGGCAATGCGGCGGTGCCCGAGTTCGATCAGATAATTTGTGGCCTGCATCAGGCCGCTGGCGTGATCGGTCAAGACCGCATCGATTTCGAGCGGAATGTCGCGGTCGAGGAGAACTGAGGGAACGCGCAGTTCGGCAAGGCGCTTGAGCGTGCGCGGGTCCTGCTCGTTGTTGATGGTCATGATCACCCCATCGGCCCGTCCGTGCTGGAGCATATCGATGGCCTGCGCCTCTTCATTGGGCTTGCCGTTGGTGCTGACCAGGTAGAGCGAGAACCCATGCTGACGCAGCTCGGCATCGGCGGCCTTGAACGAACTGGCGTGCCAGGGATTGGCAATATCGTCGATCACAAAGCCCACGGTCATGGTGTTGCGCCGCCGCATGTTCTGTGCCCGGCTGTCGGGGGTGAAGCCCAGCGCATCGATGGCGGCGCGCACCTTGGCCAGCGTGACCGGCCGCACCGAGTCCGGCGCGTTCAGGCTGCGTGAAACGGTTCCGACGGAAACCCCAGCAGAGCTGGCAACATCGCGGATTGTCGCTGATTTTCCGCTGGTTTTTTTCATGCTGAAACCCCGCCTGTTCCGGCCCGCCCGGGCTGTGCTGCCTCTCGGAGAACCCTTATAAATGTATTTTTACGGCGCGGCGAGGGGATGCTTCGTGTCATCCCCCGACCTGTGAGCACTTGACCGGTGCAACGCGCCGTGCTTATTTTTGGAAACGTTTCGAAATTACCTGTTCCGAGCCGAGTGCCTCATGGTCCCGCAGCTGAAAATTGAACGCATCGAATGTATCGCCCTTGAGATGCCGCTGCCGCGCACCTTTCGCGGCAGCAACTATTTCATGACCCATCGCTGCACGATCATCACCCGCGTCTACACCGCGGCAGGAATCGTCGGCGAAATCTACAATGGCGATGAGTTTGAGACCCAGGGCGAGGTGGTCAAGATCATTCTCGACGAAATCCAGCCTTTGCTGATCGGCATGGATGCCTTCAACATCGAAGGCTGCTGGGAAAAGATGCGCAAGCCCTCGACCAATATCCTGCGCGACCGCAAGCTGGCCATGTGCGCCCAGGCCTGTGTTGACAGCGCGCTGTGGGATGCGGTGGGCAAGGCCCTCGATGCCCCGCTCAACAAGCTCTGGGGCGGCTATACCGACACTTTGCCGGTCATCTGCATTGCCGGATATTATGAAGAGGGCAAGACTCTGGCCGATTTCGGCCGGGAAATGGAGCAGATCCGCAAGGATGGCTATGGCGGCTCCAAGTTCAAGGTTGGTGGGCGCACCCCCAAGGAGGATGCGGCTCGCGTCCGCGCCGCCCGCGAAGCCGCCGGGGACGATTTTGCCCTGCTGGTCGATGCCAACCAGGGCTGGAGCCTACGCCAGGCGGTGGAGTTCTCGCGCTATGTCGAGGATCTCAACATCCGCTGGTTCGAAGAACCCGTGCACTGGCAGAACGACCGCCTCGATATGGCCGCTGCCCGCTCAATGATGGGTATTCCGGTCTGTGCCGGCCAGTCCGAGATCAGCCGCGCCGGTTGTCGCGACCTGATGACGAGCGGGGCGATCGATGTGTGCAATTTCGATGCCTCCTGGAGCGGCGGGCCTACCGAATGGCGGCGGGTGGCGGCCATGGCGCAGGCTTTCTCGGTGCAGATGGGGCATCATGAAGAGCCGCAGGTTTCGGCGCATCTGCTGTCATCGATCCCGAACGGCACCTATATGGAAACGTTTCATATAGATCGCGACCCGATGTTCTATGCCCTTGTGGCCAACCGGTCGCCGTTCGAGAATGGCACCTACAAAGTGCCCACCGGCCCCGGCTTCGGGGTGGAGATGGACCGCAAGGTCATCGAAAAATACCGCGTCTGAGCGGCCACAGGCACACCAAGCAGGAAGTGACGCCATGAGCGCCAGCCCCACGCCATCGCCCGGCAACCAGGTTGCCATGCCGCTGACCCCGGAGGACCGGGTCGATCTTTACCGCACCATGGTGGAGATCCGCGAGTTCGAGGAGCAGGTGCAGCGCTCCTATCTCGAAGGGCTTGTGCATGGCACAACCCACCTCTGCAATGGCCACGAGGCGGTTTCGGCCGGTGTCGCCAAGGCGCTGCGGCCCGACGACTATGTCAGCTACACCTATCGTGGCCATGGCCATTGCCTGGCGCGCGGCATGGATGCTGAAGCCGCCTTTGCCGAACTGTTCGGTCGCGAGGGCGGGGTGTGCTCGGGCATTGGCGGGTCGATGCACCTGACCGATATCGACAAGGGCCTGATCGGGGCCTTCGGCATTGTCGGGGCCGGACTGCCGGTGGCGGTCGGGGCCGGGCTTTCGGCCCAGCTTGATGGCAAGGAACAGGTCTCGGTATGTTTCTTTGGCGATGGCGCCACCAATATCGGCGCTTTCCATGAGGCCATGAATATCGCCCAGGTCTGGGGACTGCCGGTGATTTTCGTCTGCGAGAACAACCTTTATGGCGAGTTCACCCGCATCAACCACACCACCCCTTACGAAGACCTCGTCATCCGCGCCCGTGGCTATGCCATGGAAGCGGTTATGGTGGATGGCAATGACGTCGAGGCCGTCTATGCGGCCGCCTCGGTGGCGGTCGGCCGGGCGCGCGGCGGTGGCGGTCCGACGTTCATTGAGGCCAAGACCTATCGACATCGCGGCCACTCGCGCACCGATCCGGCCAAATACCGTGACCCGGCAGAAGTCGAGGCCTGGCTCAAGCGCGACCCGCTGATCCTTTATCGCGCCGTGCTCGAAGCCGATGGACTGATCGATGCCGCCGCAGCCGATGCCGTGATCGAGACCGCCCGCAGCGGTGCGAAGGCCGCTGCCGACCGCGCCGCCCAGTCGGCCTGGCCTGCGGTGGATCAGGATTTCATGGCGCTGACCTATGCATGATCGATCAAAGCGTCCCGGAGGCCGCCGACATGGCGCTTGAAGAACTGACTTATCGCGAAGCGATTATTGCGGCCCAGCGTGAGGAAATGCAGCGCGACCGGCGTGTGCTGATCATGGGCGAGGACATTGGCGAATCCGGTGGCCCCTTCAAGACCTGCCAGGGGCTCTATGAGGAATTCGGCGCCGCCCGCGTCCGCGATACCCCGATTGCCGAAACCGGCTTTATCGGGGCCTCGCTGGGGCTGGCGCTCACCGGCTACCGACCGATTGCCGAAATCATGTTCGCCGATTTTCTTGGCGTGGCCTTCGATCAGATCGTCAATGGCATTGCCAAGCACCGCTTCATGTCGGGCGGCAAGGTCAAAATCCCCATCGTCATTCGCGCCATCGGCGGGGCCGGGCTGCGCTTTGCCGCCCAGCACTCGCAAACCGCTGAATCCTGGATGCTTTCGGTGCCCGGGCTCAAGATCATCTGCCCCGCGACCCCCGAGCAGGCCTATCTGATGCTCAAGGCTGCCATCCGCGATGACAATCCGGTGCTGGTGCTTGAGCACAAAACGCTGCTGTCCTCCAAGGGCATGGTGCCGATTGGCACCAGCGAGGTGCAGATGCCGCAGGGCCCGAAGGTTGTCAGGGCGGGACATGATGTGACCATTGTTGCCAGCCTGGCCATGGTCGGCCGGGCGCTGGCGGCAGCCGACATCCTCGCTGCGCAGGGCGTTTCGGCCGAAGTCATCGATATCCAGGTGCTGCGTCCGCTCGATGTCACCCCCATTGCCGACAGCGTCAGGCGCACCAACAACCTGGTGGTGGTTGAGGAACAGGCCCGCACTGGTGGCTGGAGCGCGAATGTGGTTTCCGATGTGGTCGAGGCCGCGTTTGATTTCCTCGACAGCCCACCGGCCCGCATCACCTTGCCCGATCATCCGCTGCCCTATAGCCCGGCGCTTGAGGATGCCATGCTGCCCTCGCCCGAAACCATCGCCCAGACCGCGCGGGCGCTGCTCTAGGGAGGGGCATGATCATGGATTTTCTCCTCCCCAAGCTCAGCGCCACCATGGAGACCGCCAAGGTCGGCCAGTGGTTCAAGAAGGTTGGCGACTGCGTCAAGATGGGCGAGCCACTGGTTGAGATCGAGACCGACAAGGCCGCCATGGAGGTCGAGGCCCCTGCCGATGCGGTGGTGGAATCGATTGTGGGGGAAACCGGTGCCGAACTCGGCATCGGGGCGCTGCTGGCCACCCTGCGCCCGCTGGGCGAGGTCAAGGCAGCACCTGTTGCTCCTTCACCAAAGCCTGCCGCAACCCCTGCCGTGGCTCTTGCCCCGGTTGCCGCTCCCCCTCAGCCTGCCCCGGCACCGCGCCAGCTCGCTTCGCCACTGGCGCGGCGGCTGGCGGACCTGCATGCGGTGGATCTGGCCTCGCTTTCGGGCTCGGGCCCGCATGGCCGCATCCGCAAGCGCGATGTGCTGGCTGCCACCACCGCCCGCCAGCCCGCCGCAGCAGAGCCGGTTCCGGCACCTGCCCCGCGAGTGCCCGTGGTCACCTCCGGAGCCTTTGAACCGCTCAGCGCCATGCGGGCCCAGATCGCGGCTTCGGTAACCCTTTCCCGCCAGACCATCCCCGCCTTCGTGCTCGCCCGCTGGGCCGAAACCACTGCCATTGCCCGCGCCAAGGCCCTGCTCTCTCCCGAGGCCGAGGCGCGCACCGGCATTAAACTTACCTTCACCGATTTTGTGCTGCAGGCACTGGCCGATACCCTGCGCCAGTTCCCGCTGCTGCTCGATCGTTATACCGAGCGCGACGGCCATCCGGGTCGCATCCGCGGGCAGGCGGTGGATATCGGGCTGGTGGTGGCGGTGCCCGACGGGGTGATGATCCCGGTGTTGCGCGATCTCGGCGGCAGATCGTTGACCGCCATTGCCAGTGCCCGCCAGGGGGCGGTTCAGCGGGCCCGCGCCGGGCGGCTGAGCCAGGCCGATGCCGGTCCGGCTTCGATCTCGGTGTCCAATATCGGGCGCGGCGGTGCCGATCGCTTCGAGGCCATCATCGGGCCGGGCCAGACCGCCATCCTCGCCATTGGGCGAGAGCACGAAAAGGTCATCCCGCGCGCCGGTGGCATGGCTGTGGCCTTAGGGGTCAATCTCACGCTTTCGGTCGATCACCGCCTGATCGATGGCGTCGCCGGTGGCGATTTCCTCGGCGCCCTGGCCGACCGGCTGACGCTCGGGCCGTGGAACCTCGACTGAACCCGTTCACAGCGGCAGGGCGTGGGTGTGTTTGACCTGCCCGAGTGCAAAGCTCGATTCGATGGAGGATACGCCCTCGACCCGGGTGAGCTTGGTTTTGAGGAAGCGTTCGTAGGCGTCGAGGTCCGATACCACCACGCGCAGCAGAAAATCCTGCTGTCCGGTCATCAGGTAGGCTTCGACCACTTCGGGCCAGTGCGCCACGGCTGCGTTGAAGGCATCGAGTTCTTCCTCGCGCTGGCGCTCGAGCTTGATCGAGATAAAAACGCTGACCGGGAGCCCGACCTGCTTCTGGTCGAGCAGGGCGACGTAGCCGCGGATCACGCCGCGCTGCTCAAGCTGGCGGATGCGCCGCAGGCAGGGTGAAGGGCTGAGCCCCACTGCATCGGCCAGCGCCTGCGCCGTCATCCGTCCGTCGGCCTGCAGGAGCTGCAGGATATTCTTGTCGATTGCATCCATAGTGGTGGTCTTTGCTGTTCAGGTGCATCAGATTGGTGGAAACAGTCAAAAATAGCAAGAGAAGCGCCAATTTTTGGCGAAATCTGCCCCGCAACTTCGGCTAGTCTTGCGCTCACGGACTGGGGAGACTCTTGTGCATACTGATCTTGAAATTCTGGCCGCGCTCGAAAAGAAGATCCGCTGGCTCTCGGCCTGGACCATTCACAACGCCAATCACCTGCGTCCCAATGAGGACGGGCTGAAAGTTGGCGGGCATCAGGCCTCGTCGGCCTCGCTGGCCACCGTCATGGCGGCGCTGTATTTTTCGGCCCTGCGGCCGGAGGATCGGGTGGCGGTTAAGCCCCATGCCAGTCCGGTCTACCACGCCATCCAGTATCTGTTCGGTAAGCAGACCCGCCAGAAACTCGAACGCTTCCGCGCGCTCAAGGGCGCACAGTCCTACCCTTCGCGCACCAAGGACAGTGACGACGTCGATTTCTCCACCGGCTCGGTCGGGCTGGGGGTGGCGCAGACGCTGTTTTCAAGCCTCGTGCAGGATTATGTCAAAGCCCATGGCTGGGGCGGCCCCAACGAAGGCAAGATGATTGCGCTGGTCGGCGATGCTGAGCTTGATGAGGGCAATATCTTCGAGGCTCTGCTTGATGGCTCCAAGCATGGCCTGCGCAACACCTGGTGGGTGATCGACTACAACCGGCAGAGCCTGGATGCGGTGGCCCGCGAGGGTCTGTTCGATCGCTTCCACACCATCTTTGAAGCCTTTGGCTGGGATGTGGTGGTGCTCAAATATGGCACGCTGCAGCAGCAGGCCTTTGCCGAGCCGGGCGGGGAAGCGCTGCGGCGCTGGATCGATACCTGCCCCAATCAGGTCTATGCGGCGCTGACCTTCCAGGGGGGCGCGGCCTGGCGCAAGCGCCTGCTCGAAGATCTCGGTGATCAGGGGCCGGTGACCCGCCTCATCGACAAGCGCTCCGATGCCGAACTGGCCGCGCTGATGGCCAATCTTGGCGGTCACGATCTGCCTGAACTGCTCAAAGCCTTTGACGCGGCCCGCCGGCACGACCGGCCGGTGTGTTTCCTTGCCTATACGATCAAGGGCTTTGGCCTGCCGCTCGCCGGGCACAAGGACAATCACGCCGGGCTGATGAACCCCACGCAGATGGCGGCCTATCAGGCATCGATGAACATCCGCCCCGGCCATGAATGGGACCTGTTCGAGGGCCTCGACATTCCCCAAACGGCGCTGCAAACCTTCCTTGACCGCGTGCCCTTCGTTCAGGGCGGCAACCGCCGTCACAAGGCCCCGGTCTATGATGTGCCAGCCACCATGCTCCTGCCGCATCAGGAAAAGGTTTCGACCCAGCAGGCCTTTGGGCAGATCATGAACGAGATCGCCGGGTCCGACCAGGCGCTCGCCGATCGCATTGTCACCACCTCGCCCGATGTCACGGTTTCGACCAATCTCGGCGCCTGGGTCAACCGGCGCGGCGTTTTCGGGCGCGAGGCCATTGCCGATGTGTTCAAGGCCGAAAACATCCCTTCGACCTTCAAGTGGGACCACGCCCCCACCGGCCAGCACATCGAACTGGGCATTGCCGAGATGAACCTGTTCATCCTGCTCTCAGCGCTCGGCCTCTCGCATTCGATCACCGGCGAGCGCCTGCTGCCGGTGGGCACGCTTTATGATCCCTTCATCTGCCGCGGCCTCGATGCGCTCAATTATGCCTGCTATCAGGACGCGCGCTTTCTTGTCGTCGCCACTCCCTCGGGCCTGACGCTCGCCCCCGAAGGCGGGGCGCACCAGTCGATCATGACCCCGTTGATCGGCATGGCCCAGGATGGGCTGGCCAGTTTCGAGCCCGCCTTTGCCGATGAGCTTGCTGTCATTATGCGCTTTGCATTCGATTATATGCAGCGCGACGGCGACGATGTGCCCGATAGCGTCACCTGGCTACGCGATGCGGCGGGGGGAGCGGTTTATCTCCGGCTCTCCACCCGTGCGCTCGAACAACCGCGCCGCGCCATGACGCCCCAGCTTGAACGCGCCATCATCGATGGCGCCTATTGGCTGCGCGAGCCTGGGCCTAACCCCGATGTAGTGGTGGTCTGTTCGGGCACCGTCACACCCGAAGCTATCGAGGCTGTCGGCATGATGGCCGAAGACCGCCGCGACGTCGGACTGCTGGCCGTGACCTCGGCCGACCGGCTCTATGCCGGCTGGTCCGCCGCCCAGATCGCGCGTGAACAGGGCCAGTACGGGGCGCAGAGCCATGTCGAGCGCCTGCTTGCCCGCCTGCCCAATGGCTGTGCCATGGTCACCGTGCTCGATGGCCATCCGGCAACGCTGGGCTGGCTCGGTTCGGTGCAGGGGCACCGCGTGCGCTCGCTTGGCGTCGACACCTTCGGGCAGACCGGCAATCTTGCCGAACTCTACAAGACCTATGGGCTCGATGCGCAGGCGATCCTCACCGCCGCCGAAGCCATCGCGCCGGGCCGCCCGATCCGCTACATCAATGCCGTGCGGGCCTAGGCGCCTTCAAACTGGTCGACGGCGGTGATGATGCCGCGCAATTCGGCCAGCCCCTTGAGCCGCCCGATCAGCGAATAACCCGGATTGGTCTTTTTGCTGATGTCATCGGCCAAAAGGTGCCCATGATCGGGGCGCATGGGGATATTGGCATCCGGCCGCCCCGCCTTGACCCGTCGTCGTTCCTCGGCGCGCAGGGTGCGGATCAGGTTGACCATGTCAACGTCCCCGCCCAGATGTTCGGCTTCGGTAAACGAGCGGTCGGGCTCGACCGAGACATTGCGCAGGTGCACGAAGTTGATGCGTTCGGCAAATTCGCGCGCCATGGCCAGAACGTCATTATCGGCCCGCGAGCCCAGCGATCCGGCGCAAAAGCTCAGGCCATTGGCCAGCGATGGCGTGGCCGAAAGCATCTTGCGCAGGTCCTCGGCGGTCGAGACCACGCGCGGCAGGCCAAACAATGAGAAGGGCGGGTCATCGGCATGGATGCCGAGCCGCACATTGACCTCTTCGGCTACCGGAGTGATCTCGGCGATGAAAGCCAGCAGGTTGGCCCGCATGTCGTCCGGCGTGACGCCATCGAACTCAGCGATGCGCCGGGCAATTCCGGCCCGGTCATAGCTGTCCTCGCCGCCGGGCAGGCCGGCAATGATATTGGTTTCGAGCGTTGCAATGCGCTCTTCGCTCATGGAGGTGAGCACCTGACGGGCCCGCGCCAGGATCGCCGGGTCATAGTCGGCTTCGGCATGGGGGCGTTTGAGCACATAGGCGTCATAAGCCACGAACTCGGCCATATCGAAGCGCAGCGCCAGCCCGGTGGTCGGCATTGGGTAGCGCAGGTTGGTGCGCGTCCAGTCCACCACCGGCATGAAATTATAGCACACCATCGGCACCCCGGCTTTGCCGAGATTGGCCAGCGAGGTCTTCCAGTTATCGATATAGTGGCGGTAGGGCCCGGTGCGGAGTTTGATCGAGGTGTGGACCGGGATCGATTCACACACCGACCATATCAGCCCCGCCTGCTCGATCATGCCCTTGCGCTCGGCGATATCGGCGGCGCTCCAGGCTCGACCATCATAGATGTGGTGCAGGGCCGTGACGACACCGGTGGCGCCGGCCTGCTTGATATGGTCAAGGCTCACCGGGTCATTGGGACCGAACCAGCGCCAGCTCTGCAGCATATCTGCCCCCGATGGGTGAAAGACCTCGGGAACTGTGCCCTGCGCAAGGCTGCCTGGCAATGGTTGAAACCCGGCCTTATGCCTGGTCTGTCAGCGTTGCCCGGAGGCGCGCTCAAGTCCTCTGAGGTCCAGAATTTCAACAACACTCGGATTCGGCGTGCTGATCAGCCCGGCGTCCCGGAAAATGCGCAGCACACGCGATACGGTCTCAAAGGTCAGGCCGAGATAGTCGGCAATGTCGCTGCGCTGCATGGGCAGATCAACGGATCGGTCCGCATCCTGGCGGCGCGCCATGTCAACGAGGAAAGAGGCAAGCTTTTCACTCGCGTTCAAGCGCCCCAGCAGCAGGAGATGGTCCTGGGTGCGGGCCATGCCCTGCAGGACCAGCCGCAGGATATGCGCGTCCGTGCCCTCCCGCATGCCGGCCCGCAGCACGCGGATGCCGGCGCTGTCGATGCTTTCAGCGAAGGACTGGTGCTCCTCACCTGATTCAAACCCGAACACTTCGCCAGCCAGATGGAAGGCACTGATCTGGCGCCGCCCGTCGGCAGTCAGGTGGCAGATGCGCACCGTCCCAAACTCAACAAGGTAGAGCGGACCGGCTTTGTCCCCCTGGGCGTAGATAATGTCGTTGTCGCCATAGAGCGAGACGGCACAGGGGCGGCTCAGTGCCACCAAGTCCGGCACTGCCGAACGGCCCCAGCAATCGTTCGCAGCCATGCTGGATGGTTCGAAGTTTGTATAGTGCAACATGTTTCCGCCCCTGTGCTGTCGAGGGCAGATTGCTACGATTTCAGGAAACCCGAAATTCGGGTCGCCCTCTGAGGGAGACTACTAAGGGTTACCCCGGAGGCGCGATGGCTGCACTGACGGCCTCCGTCAGGGCGTTGCCGGCAATCGGCTTTTCCACCACGCCGGCCACCCAGTCAGCCAGCCATGGAATGGTGGCATCGGCCACAAGTATCACCGGTTGGGCATTGGCGCAGAAGTTGACCACATCCTGCTTCCGCCCTTTTATCGCCCGATCATCAAGGACCAGGCAGTCGTATCGGGTGCCGTTGCCGCGTAGGCCCTCATGAGCCGTCACCCGGTAGCCCGCTGTTTCCAGCGCAAACACCAGCGAAAGGCGCAGGCCGGTGTCCGGGGCAATAACGAGGATGTGGCCGTCGGCCATGCGGGGTCGTCCTGGAAGTCGGGGTCAATTGCGTCCACCCTCACCCTAGAACGGCCCTATTGGGGGCGATTTGCGCTAGATCAAGCGTTTTCAATCGCGCTATGACGCGCCTTCCAGCGCGAGCACCATGCGCACCAGTTCAGGCAGGCTGCGCGCCTGCATCTTGCCCATCAATCCGGCGCGATAGACTTCGACCGTGCGCGGGCTGATCCCAAGCTCAAAGGCAATGGTCTTGTTGGGCAATCCGGCCACCACGCCCTTGAGCACCTGGGTCTCGCGCTCACTCAGGCTGGCCAGCCGTTCGCGGGTCTGGGTCAGCATGGCCTCGCTCTGCACCTGTGCGGCGGCTTGCTCAACCGTGCGCCGGATTGAGGCGATCAGCACGTCGTCGCTGAACGGCTTTTCTATAAAATCGAGCGCGCCGTTCTTCATGGCGTCCACCGCCATCTGCACATCGCCATGCCCGGTGATCACGATGGCGGGCAGCAGAGCATCGGCCTCACGCAGCCGGCGCAGCAGTTCCACTCCGCTCATGTCGGGCATGCGCAGGTCGGTGATCAGGCAGCCGTTGCGGATGCCGGGGGCATGCGCCAGAAATGCGGTGGCTGACTCATGGGCGCGCACCGCAAGACCGGCGCTGGTCAGCAAAAAGGCCAGCGAACTGCGCACCGCCTCTTCGTCATCGACAATATGGACAATAATCTCAGTCATGGAGCTCTTCTGCATCAACCAGTATGGGCAGGGTGAACGTGAAGGTGGCGCCGCCATCAGAATTGCGTTTCACCTCGATTGTGCCGCCATGGGCTTCGATGATGCGCTTGGAGATCGACAGCCCGACCCCCATGCCGCCCGACTTTGAGGTGACAAACGGCTGGAAAAGCTGGGGCGAAATATCATCGGCAATGCCGGGGCCGGTATCGGCAACCTCGACCGCCATCATGCGCTCACCCACCTGGTAAGTGCGGACGACAAGATCACGTCGCTCACTCTCACGCATGGCCTCCATGGCGTTGCGCATCAGGTTGATCAGCACCTGCTGGATCTGCACCCGGTCTGCCACGACCATTGCTGTCTCGGTTCCAAAGTCGAATACCGATTTGACCCCCCGTTCACGCGATCCCACCAGGGCAAGAGCACCGGCCTCCTCAACAAGTTTCTTGATATCCTCGGGCTGCTTCTCGGTATCACCACGGGTCACAAACTCGCGCAGATGCCGGATGATATCGCCGGCCCGCAGGGTTTGTGCCGCCGCCTCTCCCAGCGCCCCGCGCATGCGGGCAGCGTGTTCGGTCTCGACTTTTTCCAAAAGCCGCGTACAGCCCTGCACGTAGTTTGCGATGGCAGAAAGCGGCTGGTTCAGCTCGTGGGCCAGGGTGGAGGCCATTTCACCGAGCTCATTGAGCCGTGCCAACCGGGCCAGTTCGCCGTGGGCCTCCTGCAACTGCGCCGCTGATTCCTGTCGCTCGGTCAGATCGCGGATAAAACCGGTAAAGAATACGTCGCCGTCGAGCCGGGTTTCACCGACCGCCAGCTTCATCGGAAAGGTCGAACCGTCCTTGCGCCGCCCCACCACCACCCGGTCGACGCCGATGATGCGTTTTTCCCCGGTTTGCATATAGCGCGACAGGTAGCCATCGTGCTGTTCGCGATAGGGCGAGGGCATGAGCATGTTCACATTCTGCCCTACGGCCTCTTCGGGTGCGTAGCCGAACTGGCGGACTGCCGCAGCGTTGAACGAGACAATGGTTGCGTTGACGTCGATCACCACAGTGGCATCGAGAATGGTATCGAGGATCGACTGCAGATGCGCGTCCCGGCTCTGCAGGGTCTTTTCGATCATCCGTGCCCGAACATGGGATCGCTTGGCGGCACCGGCCAGCCAGAGCAGCGACCCAATGCCTACAACCGCTGAAAGCACAAGCAGAGCCGAATGCACCACCTCCGGCAGTGCATCGCCAGGGCCTGCTGAAAGAATCAGCATAGCCAAAAAAGCCGCGCCAGCCAGTGTGGTTGCGGCAACCAATGCCGTGGGCCGGATGGTCACGCTGGTGTCTCCGGTTCAGGAGGGATCAGCCTATCGACTGCTCGCGGCCGACACAAGGAAGGCGCTGCCCCCTACGGATTTGCCCACGGATTTAGCGGTCTGGGCCTTCAGCGCTGATACGGCGGCGTCCAGAGAGGATTGATTTCGATGCGCACCGTTTCAAGGTTCTCTTCCGCGGTGACGCCGCTACGCACCAGTGCCTCGGCCAAAGCGCGCACGACCCCCGGATGGTCGCGCCGACACTCGCGAGCAATGAATGGCAGCACCACAACGTCGGAGCCAAGGTACATCCCGGTTGCGTCATAGAGCACGATCAGGCAGCGCGTGGAGGGAACCTTATCGTTCGCGATATGCAGGCGGTTCGCCGCCTCATTTGGACGAGGCGGGTCGAAAGGCGCTTGGTCGTGCCCGTGTCGCATCTCCACCATGCCCGCCCGTTTGTCCACGTCCGCTCGTGCCTCTAAGTCCGCTATCGCTGCGGGCAGCCAAACCGCGGCTGGAATTGCATCCCCTCGTCAATTGCGGCTGCCGCGGCAACCGATTTGAAGTAGCAAGAATGCTTTGACGCGCTCAATTCGGCCACCTTCGTCGGCGCGCCCACAACGGTAGATCTACCATTTAATACCGTCCATGCAGGTATTAAATATCCATGCATTTTTGGCCTTGTTCACTATTTCCCCACTGGGTGCCCTAGTGGTTTAAGCGTCCAGGATTGTCGGTACTGACAACAGATGCGCTATCAAGGCAGCGCTTGATCGGTGATAAGGTAATCAAGCTTAGTATTTTGGCGGTTAACGAACTGCTATTAGTCACCCAAATCGCAATATTGATCAAAGTAGATATGGGTGATTGGCGCCAGTCGCAGCGGGCCAGAAGGGCTTTTCGATCACGAAATCGTTTGTACACGCGGTCGAGTCAACAAGGTCTGCTATGGTCGGCGCCGCATGCAGTAGACGGTAAATCTCGTTGCAGTGTTTAACTCTCTGGGGAAACAAAAACGGGAGCCGACGCCTCCGTTCATGAGATGATTGCGGCCCGCACAGCTAAAGCGGTTTCCGGATCCAGCGCGAGATCACACCCACAATACCCTCGCGGAACAGCATCACCGAAACCACAAAGATTACGCCCTGCAGGACCGTGACCCAAGCACCGAACGAGGCAAAGTAGTTCTGCATGGCCACGATCACCGCCGCACCGACCAGCGGCCCGAACACCGTGCCCATGCCGCCCAGCAGGGTCATCAGCACCACTTCGCCCGACATGGTCCAGTAGACGTCGGTCAATGACGCGAGCTGGAAAACGATGGCTTTGGTTGCGCCTGCCAGCCCGGCCAGGGAGGCCGACATCACGAATACGGCGAGCTTGTAGCGATTGACCTTGTAGCCGAGGGAGATCGAACGCGGCTCATTGTCCCTGATGGCCTTGAGCACCTGACCAAACGGCGAGTGAATGATGCGGTAGATGGCAAGAATGCCGCCAAAAAAGATGGCCAGCACCACAAAATAGAGGGTGAAGTCCGATGACAGGTCCAAAAGGCCGAACAGCTTGCCGCGCGGTATGGCCTGGATCCCGTCCTCGCCGCCGGTGAACGGCGCCTGCAGGGCGATGAAATAGACCATTTGCGCAAAGGCCAGGGTCACCATGGCAAAGTAGATGCCCTGGCGGCGGATGGCGAGCGCGCCGATGCCGAGCCCGAGCAGGGCTGCCGCCCCGACGCCGCAGAGGATGGCCAGTTCCGGGCTCAGGCCCCACACTTTGGCGGCATGGGCTGCCACATAGCTCGATGAGCCGAAAAAAGCGGCGTGGCCGAACGACAACAGGCCGCCAAAGCCGAGCAGCAGGTTGAGTGCCGCCGCAAACAGGGCAAAGCACATCACCTTCATCAGAAACACCGGATAAAGCACCATCGGCGCGGCGAGCAGGGCCACCAGCAGCACCGAAAAGATGATTGCATGGTGGCGCGGCGTGCCGATGGGCAGGGCGGAAGCGCTTGCGGGAACCAGGGTTTCGGTGCTCATCAAACACTCCTTCCAAAAAGTCCGGCTGGCTTGACCAGCAGCACCAGCGCCATGATGACAAAGATCACCACGGCCGAGCCTTCGGGGTAGAACACCCGGGTCAGGCCTTCGATGATGCCAAGTCCAAAGCCGGTGAGGATGGCACCAAGGATCGATCCCATGCCCCCGATCACGACGACGGCAAACACCACGATGATCAGGTCGGCGCCCATGTTGGGATTGACCGAATAGATCGGGGCCGCCAGCACCCCGGCCAGCGCCGCCAGGCCAACGCCAAAGCCGTAAGTCAGCGTGATCATGCGCGGCACATTGACCCCAAAGGCGCCAACCAGGGTCGGGTTCTCGGTGGCGGCGCGCAGATAGGCGCCAAGCCGGGTCTTTTCGATGGCAAACCAAGTGCCGAAACAGACCACGACCGAGGCGATGATCACCCAGAAGCGGTAGTTGGGCAGGAACATGAAGCCAAGATTGGTGCCGCCCGACAATTCGGGCGGGATCGAATAGGGCAGGCCCGAGACGCCATACTGGTTGCGGAACAGGCCCTGGATGATCAGGGCGAGGCCAAAGGTCAGCAGCAGGCCATAAAGATGATCAAGATGGTAGAGCCGCGAAATCATGACGCGCTCGATCACCACCCCGGTCGCCCCCACGGCGATCGGCACCAGGGCCAGCGCCCACCAGTAGTTGATACCGGCATAGGTCAACAGCATCCAGGCGAGGAACGCCCCCATCATATACTGGGCGCCATGACTGAAATTGATGATGTTCAACAGCCCGAAGATCACCGCCAGCCCCAGGCTGAGCATGGCATAGAACGACCCGTTGATCAGGCCGAGCAGCAACTGGCCAAACAGCACCTGTGGCGCAATCCCCAGCAATTCGAACATTTGCCTGCCTCCATAAAGTGAGCCGCCCCGGGGTTCGCCGGGGCGGCCCGGGGTGTTATTTCACCAGTTCGCACCCGCCATCGGCCAGCGGCCGGAAGGCTTCGGCGGCCGGGATGGTGGCCAGAAGCTTGTAATAATCCCAGGGTGCGGTGGACTCGGCCGGGGTCTTGACCTGGAACAGGTACATGTCGTGGATCTTGCGGCCATCGGCGCGGATCGAGCCTTCGCCGAACAGCGGGTCGGAGGTCGGCATGGCTTTCATCGAGGCCATGAGGGCGGCGGTATCCTTGCCGCCGGTGGCTTCAACCGACTTGAGGTAATGCAGAACGCTGGCGTAGACACCGGCCTGCACCATGGTGGGCTTCTTGCCCCCGCTCAACTGCTCGAAGCGGCTCGAGAATTCGCGGGTCTGGTCGTTGAGGTCCCAGTAGAAGCTTTCGGTCAGCACCAGTCCCTGCGCCGTCTCAAGCCCAAGCGCATTGACGTCGGTGATAAAGATCAGGAGACCCGCAAGGCTCTGCCCGGCCTGGGTGATGCCGAATTCGGCGGCCTGCTTGATGGCGTTGACGGTGTCGCCGCCGGCATTGGCCAGCCCGATGACCTGCGCCCCCGAAGCCTGGGCCTGGAGCAGGAACGACGAGAAATCGGTGCCCGGGAACGGATGCTTGACCGAGCCGAGCACCTTGCCGCCAGCCGCCTCGACCACGGCGGTGGTGTCTTTTTCCAGAGCCTGGCCAAAAGCATAGTCGGCGGTGAGGAAGAACCAGTCCTTCTTGCCCTGGGCCACCATGGCGCTGCCCGTGCCATGGGCGAGCGCCCAGGTGTCATAGGTCCAGTGGATGGTATTGGGCGAGCACTTGGCCCCGGTCAGGTCCGCCGATCCGGCGCCCGAATTGATGAAGACCTTGTTCTTTTCGCGCGTGATGTCGTTGACCGCAAATGCGGCCGATGAGGTCGGTACATCGACGATGATGTCGACCCCGTCCTGATCGTACCACTGACGGGCGATGTTGGAGGCGATGTCGGGCTTGTTCTGGTGATCGGCCGAAACGATCTCGACCGCAATCCCCTTGGCCGCAGCGCCGAAATCCTCGACGGCCATGCGGGCGGCGATCACCGAACCTTCGCCGGAAAGGTCGGCATAGGTGCCGGAGCGGTCATTGAGCACGCCGATCTTGATGGCGGTTTCGGCCAGTGCCGGTGTGGCCAGCACAATCGCGGCGGCAGAGGCGATCAATAACGATTTGAAACGCATGTAGTCCTCCCAATATTTGCCCGCATGCGGGCGGTTGATCACACGCCCAGATAGGCGTGCAGCTTTTCGAGATTGTCGTTGAGGTCTTTGTTCAGGATGGTGTCGATCACCCGCCCCTGTTCGACAACGTAGTGCCGGTCCGCCACCGAAGCGGCGAACCGGAAATTCTGTTCCACTAGAACGATGGTAAAGCCCTGGCTCTTGAGGGCCTGCAGGGTGCGCCCGATCTGCTGGACGATGACCGGAGCCAGCCCCTCGGTTGGCTCATCAAGCAGCAGGACCTTGGCGCCGGTGCGCAGGATGCGCCCGATCGCCAGCATCTGCTGCTCGCCTCCCGAAAGCTTGGTGCCCTGGCTGGCAAGGCGCTCGCGCAGGTTGGGGAACATGTCGAGCACCTGTTCCCGGCTCAGCCCGCCGTCGCGGACCTTTGGCGGCAGCATCAGGTTTTCCTCGACCGAAAGCGACGAGAAGATGCCGCGCTCTTCAGGGCAGAAGGCGATCCCGGCCCGGGCGATGGCGCGTGGTTCAAGCCGGATCAACTCTCGCCCGTCGAATTTGATCGAACCCTGGCGCTTTTCGAGAATGCCCATGATGGCGCGCAGGGTGGTGGTCTTGCCAGCGCCATTGCGCCCCAGAAGCGTCACCACTTCTCCGGGCATGACATCGAATGACACGCCATGCAGCACGTGGCTTTCGGCATACCAGCCCTTGAGGTCGCGGACGGCGAGAAGGGGCTCAGTCATGGCCGGCTCCGATATAGGCCTCGATCACGCGCGGGTCTTTCGAGACGGTTTCGTAAGGGCCCTCGGCCAGCACCTGACCGCGCGCCAGCACGGTGATGCGATCGGAAAGATCGGCCACCACTGAGAGGTTGTGCTCGACCATCAGGATGGTGCGATTGGCCGAAATGCGCCGGATCAGCGCCGACGTGCGGGCCACGTCCTCTTGGCCCATCCCGGCCATGGGTTCGTCAAGCAAGAGCATTTCGGGTTCGAGCGCCAAAGTGGTGGCAATCTCAAGCGCCCGCTTGCGGCCATAGGAGAGCTCGCCAGCGGTTGTGTGGGCAAAGGGGGTCAGCCCCACTTCTTCAATTCGCGCCAGCGCTTCATCATCATAAGCTGAGAGGGCTTTTTGCGACCGCCAGAAATCAAAGCTGTCGCCCCGCCGCCTTTGCAGCGCAATGCGCACGTTTTCAACCACGCTGAGGCGTGGAAAGACCGCTGAAATCTGGAAGGAGCGCACCAGGCCGCGTCGAGCGATATCGGCCGGAGCCAGCCCGGTAATGTCGCGACCATTGAAGGTGATCTGGCCCGAGGAGGGCTGCAGGAACTTGGTCAAGAGGTTAAAGCAGGTGGTCTTGCCGGCCCCATTGGGACCGATCAGGGCATGGATCGATCCGCGCTCAACGTTCAGGTCAACGGCATTGACGGCCACGAAGCCGGCAAACTTCTTGGTCAGCTGGCGTGCCGACAGAATGGTGTCCTGGCCTTGCGTCATTTTGCCGTCCACCCGCCATCGATTGAAATGGTTGTGCCGGTGATCGAGCGCGCCATGTCGCCGCAGAGGTAGGCCGCCATTTCAGCGATCTCTTCGGGCTGCACGAACTGGCGTGTCGGTTGCGGGGCGAGCATGACCTCGCGCACCACCTGGTCTTCGCTCATCTGATGGACGCGGGCCTGATCGACCACCTGGGCGGCAACGAGCGGCGTCCACACATAGCCGGGGCAGATTGCGTTGACGGTGATGCCTTTTTCGGCGGCCTCCAGCGCCACGGTCTTGGTCAGGCCCACGACCGCGTGCTTGGTTGCCACATAGGCTGATTTGTAGGGCGAGGCGCGCAGGCCATGGGCCGAGGCGATGTTGATGATGCGCCCCCAGCCGCGGGCCGCCATGCCGGGCAGGGCGGCGCGAATGGTGTGATAGGCCGAATCGAGGCTGACGGCGCGAATACGGTCCCAGTCGGCGGGGTCGAGGTTTTCAATCGGCGCCACCTTCTGGATGCCTGCATTGTTGACCAGCACATCGAGCTGCCCAAAGGTACCGATCACGGCATGCACCAGCTCAAACCCCGACCGGGCATCCGCAAGGTCGGCCGGAAAGTAGGCGGCGCGGCTGCCGGGCAGGGTGTGCACCGCCGCCAGAGCCGGTCCGGCCTCCGGTTCAAAGCTATTGAGGGCGACATCAAAACCAAGCGCGGCAAATTTCTGCGCCACCGCCAGCCCAATCCCGCTCGTCGAACCCGTGACGAGTGCCACACGCTTGACCATGTGCCTTACTGCTCCACCCTATTGCGGACCTTATGCGGTCCGGTCTTTTGGACAGAGCACTGCAGGGAGCGTGCCAAGTCAGGCACGGCGGGGGTTTGCGCTCAGAGCGGCGTACAGAAGTGTCTGATATTCCGGACAGCTATCAGAGTATTTGTCCGGAAAACCGGACACTAGTCGATGCCATAGCGCCGCAGCTTTTCGTAGAACTGGGACCGGGAGACGCCGAGCTTGAGCGCAGCCGTTGATTTCTGCCCATGGCTCTGGGCAAGGGCGGTCAGGATCGCCTCACGCTCCGCACTGGCCAGCGTGCTGGCGAGGTCTGCTCTGGCGGTCACAGGCGCGCGCGCCGTTCCCGGTGGCAGGGCACGGCGGATGGCGTCGGCATCGATGGTCTCGCTCGGAGCCATGGCGGCGGCACGCTCAAGCACATTGCGCAGTTCGCGCACATTGCCAGGCCAGTCGTGTCCTTGCAGCAGCGAGACGGCTTCGGGCTGAATGACCCATCCGCGCTGGTCGCCCGCCCGCATGGTCTGCTCCAGCAGGGCCTCGCATAACAGCGTCATATCCTCGAGCCGGTCGCGCAGCGGCGGCACATGCACCGTCAATACGGCGATGCGGTAGTAGAGGTCGGGGCGGAAGCTCTTGTCGGCGATGCGGGCCTCAAGGTCTTGCGATGTGGCAGCGATGATGCGTACATCCACCTTCTTGACGGTGTTGGAGCCGAGCGGCTCAAACTCGCCTTCCTGCAGGACACGCAGGAATTTGGCCTGAATGGCCAGGGGCATATCGCCCACTTCATCGAGAAACAGCGTGCCGCCATGGGCCAGCTCGAACTTGCCCTTGCGCGCTTTTTTGTCCGCGCCGGTAAAGGCGCCGGGGGCGACGCCGAAGAACTCGGCCTCCAGCAGCGCCTCTGGCACCGCTGCCATGTTCACGGCCACAAACGGGCCGTCGGCACGATCGGATTGCTGATGGATGGCATGGGCCAAGAGCTCCTTGCCGGTGCCGGTTTCGCCAAGGATCAGGGCCGCCCCATCGCGTAGCGCAAACCGGCGCACCTGCGCCTTGAGGTCGCGCACCGCTTCGGAATGGCCCACAAAGCTCGATAGCGAATATTTGGTCTGCCGCTCGCGGGTCAGGGCCGCCTGAGCGCGAGTGAGCTGCTTTTGCAGGGTTTCAAATTTTTGCAGGATCGGTTCGAGATAGTCGACATTGTCGTAAAAGACAAAACCAATGGCGCCCTCCACCCGCCCGGCGTCATCCTTGAGCGGGATGCGGCACACCACGAACTGGCGGTCACCAAAATTCATGATGTCGAGCAGGATCGGGCGGCCGGTCTCGACCACACGGCGCAGCAGCGAATGGGGAATGACCTCCTCAACCGGCAGGCCGGTGGGATCAAAGTCCGGATCGAGCTGCAGCAGGTCGCGGTAGCGCGCATCCATCCAGCTGATGCGGGCATCGGCATCCACCATCAGGGCGCCCTCGAAAAACTCGCGCAGCAGCGAAAAGCCGCCGATTGCCTGTTCGATACGGGCAAAGCGCTCGGTAGCATGCGGGGTCGTCTGATTACGTTCTGGCACCATGCGCTTGCTTGGATCCTGAATTCTTTGCTCCAATCCTAGTCAAGCCCGGCATAGGCAGCAACCGCGTCGCCCAAGCCATTAAAGTGCGAGAGAGAATTTAAATCGGTTGCATATGTGGCGGTTTCGCCTTGCATCGTCTATGGCTGCTTTCGGCATATGTGGTGTCGACGGTGATAATTACCTGAATAGAATCAATATTTTGCACAGGATGGCGTCTAGTGCCTGCAAATACGCAGAAATAACCCCCATAAAATTGATTCAAACGCCCGAGGTAATTAAAACGCCCATGGAATATATTTATTGGATATAGACCTGGCTTGCACACACAGGCACATCGCGTCACCTCAAAGTCGGTCCGGCACAACCATGCCGGGCCGACTTGCCTTTGAGCTATCAGGGGCTGGCTTGCTCTGGATCAATGCGGTCGACACTGTCCGAGCCATGATGGAGTGTTCCATCTGAGGAGGATTGCGATGGTTGCGGCACGATATCTGGTCCTGGGATGCCTGCTGGCGCTCGCGGGTCCTGCAGCGGGTCAGGACCCCGGTGATGTTACGCGCGGACGCGAGCTTGTGACCACATACTGTGCCGATTGCCACGCGGTGGGGGCCGAAGGCACCAGTCCTTTCCCACCCGCGCCGCTCTTTCGCGAGCTCTATAAGCGCTACGACGTCGAGTTCCTCGCCGAGGCGCTGGTTGAAGGCATTGTCACCTCGCATCCGGACATGCCCGAGTTCGAATTCGACCCGGATCAGGCAACAGCCATCGTGGCGTATCTGAAATCCCTAGAGCCGGTTGCCGACCAACAAAAGCCTTAGCGCGGCAGCCGGGGCAGGCCGATATAGGTCGCCCTGCCGAACTGCTCGACAACGGTCTTGGGCCATTCGCCCTGTTTGAGCATGGAAACAAGGCCAATCAGGTCGGGTTTTTTCAGCCGGTTGATCAGCGCGATCAGTCTGGGCTGCGTGGCAATGGGAAAGTGCCCGATCAGGTCGGTGCTGGCCTTGCTGACATCGACCAGTGTCACTTTCAGGTTCGAGAGCATGGATGGATCGGTAATACTGCCGAGCCGCAGCTTCTGGTCGGTGATTTCAGTGAGCAGTTGCAAGGCCCAGTCGCCCTTCGAGGCATAAATGATCACAGGCCTGCCCAGTGTTTCAATGCGGCGCATGGCCGGAACAAAATCCTGCATGGATACATCGGGAGAGAGGAGCGCCAGGCCGCCGAGCTTGTTGCGCAAGGCGCCAGCACCGTTCCTGGCCATCCGCGCCAGCGTGTCGGTGGCAAGATCGGCACCCAGCGAATGCGCCATGATGACGATGCGCGACACATTCGAGCTGGCAAGACCGCGCAGAAGCACTTCGAGATTGCGGCTGGCCTGGTGGGACCGTTCGACGTCCGGTCCATAGGCATCGAGCCGGTTACCGGCCGGCCAGGAGAACAACACCATGCTCGATGGCAGGTCGAGATCGGCCGCAATCTGTGCAGCACGGATCACGGATTCGTCGTAGCCGGTATTGTAGCCATGGACATAGACGAGGATTTCGCGCGTGCCGAACTGGTTTGCCGCTTGCCGTGCCGCGGCATTGGAAAAGCTGGGGACGGAGGGGAACGATGTCGTGTCGGCCGTCTTGAAATCGCTCGAAACACCGCCCGGCCTGTGGGTGGCAGGGATCGCAACATCGATCGAAACCAGATGCAGGTCGCCACTGTTGCGCGTCGCCAGCGACCCGGGCCCATCGACAAGCCGTGCCGAGGCAACAAACACGGTTTCGATCCGCGCCTGACCGGCAAGGGTGGGCACCGACGCGCCCAGTCCGGTCAGGAGCGTCAAGAGAGCAAGGGCCGACATCAGGCCATGGCGTATCCAGTCCATTCCGGCCCCCCGACAGGTTCAGAGCTTTTGCAGGCTTTCGAGATAGGCGGCCAGATAGCCGACACGGCGATCGACCATGGCCCGGTCACCGGCCGGGGTGTCGAAGGTGAAGGCCTCGAAATCCTTAAGGAAGATCAGGCCCCAGGCCGGCATCTGTCCGCCATGGGCAGTCCCGCCGCCCTTGATCACCTCGGTGACATGCGCCAGCGGAAATGTGCCACCGGCCCTGGCCGAAAGCTGGGTGAGGTCAGCGGGGGGCACTTTCATCTGTCCCGACATGGTGCCATCCCCCATGCCCTTGGGCCCATGGCAAACCGAACAGGACAGATCGTAAAGGATCGAACCGAACTGGACCTGTCGCGCCAGGTCCTCGGCCTGCGCCATTGGCCAACCGATTGCAAGTGCAAGCATGGCAAACGCCGTGCGAATGATCCGGTGCATAGCGGCCCCCTGTTGCCCTTATCCTTCCGGATCGAGCTTGATCTGCTTGAGTTTATCGATGCCCAAGACCTGTAGCGCGAGGCGCTCGTAAAGCGGCTCGGGCGCCCCGGTGCGCACCTTGTGGAGGAAATATTTCTCAAAGGCGATCTTGGCGGCATGCACCCAGCGCCCCGACGCCGACCAGTTCACGTTGCGCGGGGGTATCTGCGGCTGAGCCACAAATGCCACCCCCGAATCGCCGAAATCGGCGAGGCACACGGCATTCCAGGTGGCCTCTGCATCGGGAGACTGACCGTCCACGAGCCGCTTGATATTGTGCACCGCCGCAGTGACCATGGATTCGATCATGAAGCCGGTCTTCGGCACGCCCACCGGGACGGCAGTCTTGCCCATGGGCGGGATCGCCACCGCAACCCCGATGCCAAACACATTGGGGAAGGCTGGATTGCGCTGGTGCTTGTCGATCAGGATAAAGCCGCGGGGATTGGTCAGCCCCTCGATGCCCTTGACGGCGGCCACGCCGGTAAAGGCCGGCAGCATCATGGTATAGACCATGGGCAGGTCATGCGCCTGCTTGACCGTCCCATCGTCGTTGATTTCCGAGATATGCATGACGCCCGGTTCGATACTGTCGACCTTGGCATTGCAGATCCACTTGATGTGATGCTGGCGCATCTCGCTTTCGAGCAGGCCCTTGGTGTCGCCCACCCCGTCGAGCCCGAGGTGCCCGATATAGGGCTCCGGCGTCACGAAGGTCATGGGCACCTTGTCGCGCACCTTGGCGTCGCGCAGCGCCTTGTCGAGGATGAAGGCAAACTCATAGGCCGGACCAAAGCACGATGCCCCCTGCACCGCCCCGATGATCACCGGCCCCGGCTTGGCAACCAGCCGTTCGAACGCGCCCTTGGCATCAAGGGCATGGTCGATGTGGCAGATCGAGTTGGTATTGGCCTCGGGCCCAAACCCGGGCACTTCGTCGAATGCCAGCGCCGGGCCGGTGGCGATGATCAGGTAGTCGTAGGGGAGGGTCGCCCCGTCCTCGAGTTCGATCAGGTTCTCGGCCGGTTTCAATTTCCGCGCGCCCTGCGGGTAGAGATCGATGTCGAGCTTCCTGCACACCGGGACCAGATCGACCTCTACCGACCCGCGATCGCGCCAGCCGACGGCGACCCAGGGATTGGAGGGGACAAATGCATATTTACTGCCCTTGTTGACCACCGAAACCTTATGCCCGGGTCCCAATACCTTGCGCGCTTCAAAGGCCGCAATCGAGCCGCCCAATCCCGCGCCCACCACCACAACATGAACCATTCCATCCTCCTCACCGACCGGTCTGTCGCCGGGTCAGATTAGTATATTAGAATTTTCATATATAATGATAGCGGTAGTTCACCGGAGTGTCCTTGATGTGAATCAAGCCCGGATGCGGTCGTTTGGAGTGCAGGTTTTTGGCCTATCCGGTGGCCAGACCGTCCCGGACGCGCACCTGACGGCGGCAGGTCTCGGCGATCTTTTCGTCATGGGTGGAAATCAGGAACGTGGTTTTTTCGATCGTGTTGATCTCTCCGATCAGTTCCATCACCTGATTGGCCGACCCGCGGTCGAGGTTGCCAGTCGGCTCATCGGCCAGCACCAGTTCGGGCCGGTTCATCAGCGCACGCGCTATGGCGACACGCTGCTTCTGGCCGCCCGAGAGCTTGGTCGCCAGATAATCGGTGCGATCTTCGAGCCCCACCCGCACCAGCAGTTCCCGGCCCCGATCGCGGGCGGCGCTGGTCTCGCGCCCGGCGCGCACGGCAGCGGGAAAAATCACATTCTCGAGGGCAGTGAAATCGGGCAGCAGATGATGGAACTGGAAGACAAAGCCGATATGGGCATTGCGGAACTCGGTCAGCTCGGCATCGTTTGCCTGTGTCAGGTCCTCGCCCAGCATGTCATGCGCACCCGAAGTCGGCTTCATCAATGTTCCCAGGATGGTCAGCAGCGTCGATTTGCCGGAGCCGGATGGCCCCAGAAGCGCGCAGAGTTCACCCTGGTCGAGCGACAGGTCCAGGCCCTTGAGCACGCGCGTTTCGGTGTCGCCCTCGCCAAACGTCTTGACCAGGTCTGAAACCCTCAGCAACCCGCTCATTGGCCGATCACCGAAACCGGGTCCACCCGCGCCGCCGCGCGCGCGGGCAGGATGGACGCCAGAATGGCGCCCACCGTGGTGAGCGCAACCGCCAGTCCATAAGCGCCCTGCCGCACGTCCACCGGCAGTCCGCCGGGCGGGGCAAGTTCAGGGACGGGGAATGGCGAGAGCGCCGCAAATCCAAGGCCGGCACCGATCAGTCCACCAAACAGCCCGATAAGCGTGCCCTGGATAACAAAGACCACCACGACGAACACCCGGCTCGCCCCCATGGCCCGCATGATGCCGATTTCGGGCCGCCGCCGGTAGGTGGAGAGCAGCAGGGCGCTGGCCACGCCTATGACGATGGTGATCAGCGCAAACGCCTTGATCAGGTTTCCCGAGCTCGCCTGTGCCCGCAGCCCATCGAGCAGTTGCGCATTGCCCCGGGTCCATGGGGTCGCCATCAGCCCGGTTTCAGCCGCAATACGACTGGCATAGGCCTCGGCCTGATTGAGATCATCGAGCTTGATTTCGATCCGCGACACGCCCTGTGGCAGTTCGAACAGCGTGCGCGCCGCAGCAAGGCTGACAAAGGCCGAGCGTTTGTCGAGCGCTTCAAGGCCGATCTGGAATATCCCGCCCACGACCAGGGATTTCTCGATGCCGCGTTCGGATCTCAGGATCACCACCTGCCCGATGCCAACCCCGAGATCGGCGGCAAGGCTGGCCCCGATCAATACGGTTGAACTGGTCAGTTCGGTTGACCCTGACACAAGCCGCTTGCCGATGTCGGCAATGGCCGACACCTTGCCCGGTTCCACCCCGGTGACCCCGACGGGAGCGGTTGATTGCCCGCGGACGACAAACCCGTTGCCCACAATCTGCTGCGAGATGGCTTCAACCCCATCCATGGCCTGCAGGGTGGGCATGAAGGCGGCCGCGGTGCGCAATTGTTCCCGGGTCGTGGTCGAGCGCTGCGCCACGACCAGCACCGTGCCAGCGCCGGGGGACAGGAGCGAAACCGGGTCCCGGCTCGGGGCTTCGGCCGTGACATGGGCAATGTCACCGACGGTGCGCTCGATGAGGAAAACTGCCAGCCCGCCGATCAGCGCGCTCATGAAGATAAAGACGAACACGCCAACCGCGACCCCGGCGATGAGCAATCCGGTCTGGGCCTTGTTGGCCGTCAGGTAGCGGAAGGCGATCTTGATGCCATAGGGCAAGGTCAGTCTCCCTTGATCCTGACAGCCTTGCCCTCGCTGATCCCGATGGGGTTGACGATCACCTGATCACCCTCGGAAAGCCCGGCCAGGACCATTACGCGCTCCGCCGGCCAATCGAGATAGCGGACATTCCGGGCCGCAGCCTTGCCCTCGGTCACGACGAAAACCGTATCCCCCGTCAGCGCGCTGCGCGGGATCGAGAGGGCGGCGGGTTCTTCCTGGACAATGATGTTGACCATCACTGTCAAACCGACGGGCAAGGAAACGGGGTCATCGAAACTGATCTCAATGGCGCGGCCACCGGTTGCGGCGTCAACGACCGGAGCGGCAAAACTGACCCTGCCCTTAAGCGTTTCACTCACACCGGTTGGCGACAGGATAGCCGCCAGTCCCGCGTTGATTTCGGCCGAATAGAGTTCATCGACATCGGTGGTGACGATCAGTTCGGACAGATCGGCGATGGTAAACAGCGCGGTCTGGGTATCGAGCATCTGGCCGTTCTCGACCGTGCGGGCCAGCACGGACCCGGACAGCGGGGCGGCAATGTCGTACTGGCGCAGCAGGCTCTCCACCTGGTCGAGGGCTCCGCGCAGCCGCTCAACTTCATTCTGCGCCGCTGTCAGGCTCAGTTCTGCGTCTTCAAGCGTCTTGCGCGGGGCGTTGTCGCCCAGCGCTCGCGCCCTGTCGGCGTTGGACTGGGCCTGCGTCAGGCGCACGATGCCGGCATCGAGCGCCGCGCGGGCCTGTGCCACCTGTGCCTTGGGCTGGGAGGCGTCGAGCCGTGCAATCACCTGTCCGGCAGTGACCATGTCCCCTTCATCGGCGAGGACTTCGACGACCTGCCCCGGCACACCGGACCGGACAGCGACCGACCGTTTGGCGGCAATGCGCCCGTTGACGGCCAGCACGCGGGTCAGGGGTCCCGATGCGAGCGTTTCGACCGCGACTGACACAGGCTTGGGTTCCCAGGGCCGCTGAACGGCGGCATATCCGGCGGCGCCTGCTATCACTATCGCGGCAAGGGCGGTTTTCCACCCAAAGCGGCGCTTGACGCGCTTGGGGCGGGCGGGAGCGGCAGGAACCGGTTGCGTAGCGGGCATGGATGTTCGACTCGTGACAGAGACACAACATCAGTTACGCCAAAAACCCCGTTCTGGATCGCAAAAGCGCACACTGCGCTCAAAAGGCGCATTCAGATGAAGATTAATCGGCGCAGTAAAGCCCATAAAGCGTCGTCATCACCGCCCGCACCTCTTCCGATGCCAGGCTATAATGGATCTGCTGCCCGTCGCGGCGCGTCGCCACAAACTTCCAGGCGCGCAGCTTGGACAGGTGCTGCGACAGCGGCGATTGAGCAAGACCGACACGTTCACCCAACTCGCTGACATTCATTTCACGCTCGAGCAGGTTGCACAGGATCATCAACCGCTTGGGGTTGGACATGGCAGTCAGCAAGCGGGCCGCTTCGTCCGCGCGCCCCTCGAGACGGGTGAAATCCATGTCTTTCATCTGTGCAATCAGTCTCCGCTGCCGATCTGATGCCTCACGACTGCGCACCATCGAATCCACTTGCGAGAAATAACGATATCCCGCGTCAAGACTCGATAGCTGATACTGCATCTTACGCAAATCGTGTCAGCATGTTACCCAAACACCGCAATTGCACAAACAATCCATTAGAGTTCTTTATGGCGCGACCAATTATTATCGATTGTGATCCAGGCATCGACGACGCTGTTTCATTGGCCATGGCAGTGGCGAGCCCTTCGCTCAACATTCTGGGCGTTACGACCACCTTCGGCAATGTGGGTATCCAGAACACCACCAACAATGCGCTTCGGGTGCTCGAATGGCTCGGAAGCGGGGTCCCGGTCTTTCGCGGCACGGACCGAGCGCTGCTGAGCCCCGCCTTCGATGCATCAGCTTATCATGGCGCATCCGGGCTCGAAGCGCCCGCCCTGGGGCAACCGACCCGAACGGCAGAGACGAAGGGCGCCGTCTCATTCCTGATCGATACCCTGCTCACCCACCCCGAGCCCGTCACCATTGTTGCGCTCGGGCCCATGACCAATCTTGCCCTGGCCATCCGACTGGCTCCTGAAATCCTGCCCCGGATTGCCGAGGTGGTGTTCATGGGTGGGTCGACCGATTTCGGCAATGACAGCCCGGCCGCTGAGTTCAACATGTACTGCGATCCGCATGCAGCCCAGATCGTCCTGTCATCGGGTGTGCGCTGCACGATGTTCGGGCTCAATACCACTCATCAGGTGATCGCGAGCCCTGCCGAAATGGCGCGGATCAGGGCGCTGCCCAATCAGTCCGCAGCCGTGTTTGCCGACATGATCAGCTTTTACGAAGCGGTTTATATCAAGACCAATGGCTTCGACGGCGCGGCCCTGCACGACCCTTGCACCATTGCCTATCTCGTCGATCCGGAGATATTTTCGTTCCGAAACATGCATGTGGCGGTCGACACCAATGCCGGGATCAGCTACGGGCGCACCGTTCACGATATCTGGGGTGTTCAGGGCCTCGCCCCCAATACCCAAGTTGCCCTGCATGCCAACTCGGCGCGCTTTTTCGACCTTCTTCGCGCCTGCCTGTCGCGCCTCCGCTAACGCGAAGGCGCGAGCGCTGCATTTTCGGCGCGGATGCGGATGGTCAGGACGGCGGCATTGAGCAGGCTGAACGCCAGCGCAAACCAGTACTGTTCGAACACCATCGGCAGCACGGCGATTTCGCCCACCACCACCACATAGTTGGGGTGCGGGATGAACCGGTAGGGTCCGCGCGCCACCAGCGGTGCACCGGGCAGGACGATGATCCGTGTCGTCCAGCGCCGCCCCAGAGTGCCCAGCACCCAGATGCGGAGCACCTGCAGCACGCCAAACACGGCAAGCCATGCGAGGTTAACCGGCCCATTCCAGCCAAGCCCCCACAGGCCAACCAGCCAGGCAGCATGGAGGAAGACAATCAGCTTGTAGTGCTCGGGTGCATGCTCGACCGCGCCCTGCGCAACGAGCGCCTTGGTGTTTTTGTTGGCCAGCCAGAGTTCGCCCAGCCGTTCAAGCGTTACAAAGGCCAGAATGCTGATCGCCAGAATCATGCGGGCACCGTCAGTGAGAGGCAGCTGGCCGAAAAGCCCGGACCCATGGCCGTCATCACCGAGCGGCCCTTCAGCCCCTGGCGCTGTACCCGGTCGAGCACGAACATGACGGTGGGCGCAGACATATTGCCAAACTCGGACAGCACCTCACGCTCGACATCGAGCGAGCCGTCCTTGAGGGCCAGCGCGCGTTCAAGTGCTGCCACGACCTTGGTGCCGCCGGGATGGCAGATGAACCGGTCGACATCATCCTTTGTCAGGTTGGCGCGCCCCAGGATGGCGGCAACTGCAGGTCCCATATGCTCTTCGGCAAAAGGCGGAATGGTCCGATCAAAAATAACGCCGAACCCCTGCGGGTCAACGCTCCAGCCCATGACATCAAGCGTGTCTGGCCAGGTATGCTGGCCGGCCGTTTCAACTGCGGCAATGCCGCCCTCCCCGGCGCGCAGGAGGCAGGCGGCCGCGCCATCGCCAAACAAGGCCGTCGCCACGATATTGGCCTTGGTGATTTCATCGAGCCGGAACGCCAGCGTGCACAGCTCGACCGCGACAACCAGCACATTGGTACCGGGCCGGGCCGCTGCCATGCGCGCCCCGATTGCGAGGCCAGAGACACCGCCCGCGCATCCCAGTCCGAAGACTGGCACACGCTCAATGTCGGTGCGGAAGCCGATCCTTTGCGACACCCGGGCCTCAAGGCTCGGCGTGGCAATCCCCGTCGAGGAGACCGTCACCACGGTATCGATGTCACGGGCCTTGAGCCCGGCCTCGGCCAGCGCACGGTTGGCAGCGATTACGAAAAGCTCCGAGGCACCCTCAAGGTAGGCGGCTGTGCGCTCGGGCCAGCTGCGCGGCTGGGCGAACCATTCTATGGGCCGAACAGCGTGCCGCTTGACGATGCCCGCCGTGGTAAAGACTTTCGAAAGCCGGTCAAATTCCTTGTAACGGCTTGAGAAAAGCTCAGTGGCGGCAACGGCAACATCAGACTGGAGTAAAATATGGTCCGGGACTGCGGTCGCGGTTGAAATCAATTTGACGGAATGGGGCACGGGTATCCTGACGGGTTCTGGAAAGTGACCGGTATAAACCGTTCAACACCAGATAGGACAAAACAATCTCACCCAAGCGGAAATTTTCGCCCTTCAGTCTGGCCAGTCCGGCCCTATGGCCAGTTCTCCCAAACCATTTGGCAAGCGTGCGATGAACAGGGCCGAAAGACCCAGGCTCTCGGCAAGCGCCGGACCCTCATCCTCGCCCAGAACCATCAGCACCGTCGCCCACGCGTCGGCGCTCATGCAGTCAGCTGCAAGAACGGTCACCGAGGATAGGCCATTGCGCAGCGGCGACCCTGTTCGTGGGTCCATGGTATGAGAGTAGGCCGTGCCGTCGCGCTCAACCACATGCCGATAATCGCCCGATGTCGCCACGGCCATATCCCGGAGACCGATGACGCGCGCAATATCGCGCGCCGTTCGACCGGGGCGCTCGATCGCGACCGCCCATGATCCGCCATCGGGCTTGCCTCCCGATGCCCGCATCTCCCCATCAATCGAGACCAGATAGTTCCTGATGTCGAAATGATCCAGGCAACTGGCAAGAACATCGGCGCCATAACCCTTGGCGATGCCCGACAGGTCGAGCGATATCGGCGCGTGCTTACGCAGCCGCAGATTTGCGCGATCGAGTTCAAGGGCCTGATGGGCGGGTTGGCGCCGGGCGGTGCGCAAGGCGTCAGTCAGAACGGTATCTACGTCCGGCCCGTCGGGCCCGAACCCCCACGCATTCACAAGCGTCCCCAGGCCGATATCGAATGCGCCGCTGGACGTCCTGCCGATTTCAAGCCCGCGCGCGATCACCTGCGCAAAGTCGGCTGGTATGTCGATCCACTCTCCGACGGAGGCCGCATTGAACCGGCACAGATCCGACTGGGGCTTCCAGCTCGACATCTGGGCGTCCACTTTGTCTACCCCGGCCTGCAAGGCAGCAGCAACTGGTCGCAGGTCGATCGAGGGTGGGGCGAACAGGATCGCAGAATATCGCGTGCCCATGGTCGGCCCGTTGAGGGCATACCGGGCAAGGTCAGTAGACATCTTCAAGGTACCTGCCGTTTGCTTTCAGGCTTTGTGCCGTGGCGCCGATGGGTAGGAGGATTTCATCGAGCGCCTCACGGACGCCCAAAGCCATGTCCTTGCCGCCACACACCATGACCTGTGCGCCGCGCGCAACGAGGTCGCGCAAGATGTCGGCATCTTCGCGCAAGCGGTCCTGAACATAGGCCCCATCGCAGACCCTCGAGAACGCCGTGACCAGCCGTGAAAGCCGACCCTCGGCCAGGCCTTCGCGCATGGCCCCTTCATAAAGGAAGTCTGAATCCGGGTCACGGCCGCCCCAGTAGAGGAAATAGGGTTGGCGCTGATTGTTGTGCCGCACAAATCCGGCAAGCGGTGCGATGCCGGTTCCGGCCCCGATCATGACAACCGGGGTTCTGCCGCCGGCCGGGCGGAAGGCGGGATTGGTCTTGATGAAGGCATCGATGCTCCCACCGGGTTCAAGGCTCTGCAGGAACTCCGAACACAGACCTCCCACATGCTTGCGGACGCAGATTTCGAGCGCGCCGTCCTCACTCGAGGAGGCCAGGGAATAATAGCGTGGGATGCTGCTGCCCGGCGGAAGAATGCCCACCAGATCGCCCGCCTCGAACCGGGGCCATGGACGGCCATCCCTGCCCAGCAGCCGTGCCAACCATCCTGCCGGTCGTGGCACCGGGCCGAAGCGGAGCACGCTGGTCGGCGCCTGCACTTCCATGCCAAAGTCCTGCCGGTCGATTAGAGCCATTGGCACCGTACGCGGCCGGGCTGCGACATGCGCCACACTCAATGGTGTCCCGATCAGTTGCCCTGTGCTTTCGGTCCACTGCGCAAAGGCCTGACTGGACTGGCGATCGATGCTGGCCATGGGTTGCAGGGCCTGCCAGCCCTGGGCCTGCAATGCAGCCTCCGCGTCGAGGGCAAACTGGCAATAGTGGGCAAAGCTGCGATCACCGAACCCGAGTACCGAAAATTTCAGGTCGGGGCGGGGCTTGATGCGCGTGATGCGGTCGAGGAAACGATTGGCCGAAGCCGGTGCGGAACCGTCCCCATAGGTTGCGGCCAGCACCAAAAGGTGGCGCGCCCGCACGTATTCGCCTACCGCGTTCATGGGTGCCGTGTGCACCTTGTGCCCGGCATCGGTCAGGGCCTTGTGCAATGCGGCAGCAAAGCCCCAGGTCGAGTTGCCTTCACTGCCCACAAGGATCACGGTGTCAGCGGCCCTAGGCCCAACATTGCCGACGAGCTTTGGCTGGCTGGCTCGCCGCTTCCACCAGATCACGATGCCGCTCAAAGCCATTGCCGGCACACCCAGCGCCGCAAGACCCAGGATGAGCCCCAGCCACCAGGCACCACGGCCGGTGTGGAGCATGAAGAAAATCTCATAGATCTTCTGTCCGAGGCCGTTCGGCGCAAAGTCGAGAAGCGCGCCCGTTGCCTGATCGACAAAGCCCTGTCCTGCGCTGGTCGTCAGGGTAAAGACATCGGAGGGATCACCGGCAAAGGGAAACACCAGTTCGCGCAGGTCGGTCATAGGTGTTGCCAAAAGGGCTGAAAGGCTGCCGACCGGGGCGGGCGTTCCACCATCAACGCTCGTGGGGAAGGCCCCAAAGCTGTCCATGCCGGTCTCAATCAGGCCGAAATTGACCAGTGACAGGTAGCCGCCGGTGATCCCGATCAGCAGGAGCGCAATCACAGCCATGCGGCCGATCTCGACATGCAAGCGCTGGAACAGCGTTCCCCTGGCGGCACCGAGCAGTTTGCGCCAGCCGCCGAGCCGGCCAACCAGCAGCGCGGCTCCACTGACCGCAAGCATCAACATGGCAAGAGCCGAAACCCCTGCAACGGCGTGCCCACCGGTACCCAGAAGCAGTGAGCGGTGAAGCTCGGTGATGGCGCTGAAAAATGGTGACGGCTCATAGACCGAAAGCACGGAGCCGGTCGCGGGATCGATGCGCACCGCTGCAGGACCAGCTGCCGGATCACCATAGGCGATGATCGCGCCGGAGGCCGTCTGCACGATCCGTTCGACGCCCGGCAATTGCGCGGCAACGGCCTCGGCCAGTGCGGCCACACTCATCTGGCTTGCAGCTCCGCTTTGCGCCCGCTCGATCGCAGGCTGAAGTGCCAGAATAGCGCCGGTGAGCGCCATGAAGATGACGAGCAGCGCAGCGACGAGGCCGGGCCATGAGTGCAGAGGGCGGAGCATGGTGCCGTTCCTTCCTACATAGTCACGGTCATGGAGCTGACAAATCCTTGCCCGGTTACCGGCACGCCCGAGCTGTTGGTTTCCAGCGGCACGATCACATCGGCCGAGAACTCACCACCATTCTCGACAGCGCTGTCGATGCGCACCTGGTAACCGGCATCGATCAGGGCGTCGGCAATCGAGACATTGATCTGCAGGGTCTGCCCGCTGCCCACGCTGGCACCGGTGATGCCATCGATGGAGTCTGTGCCACTCATGATGCCGCGGGCCCAGGCGCGCAGATGACGATAATATTTGGCGCGCTGGCCCGAGACCCAAAGCGTATGGTCATAGGTGCCGTCGGCCTTGGTGAAATAAAGGGCAAGATAGGCGGCAGGGCCGCCGTAATTGATCATCTTTGCCGAGATGGAGACATCCCGGGCAAAGGCCATCGAGGGGGTAGCCAGCGTTGTGGCGAGCATCAGGATGGCGGCGAGCTTTTTCATGGCGTATCTCTAGACTTGGTTCATCTGGGCCGGAAATAAGCACGCCAACCTGACGCCACTCTGAAAGAATGGGCTGTTTTTCTTCAGGCTGCCGTCAGGTTCGGCTGTTAGTCACCACGGAAATGGGGCTCCAGGACGTTGCGTGTTTTGCTTTTGGAAGATGATGCCGTGCTCGGCGCGGCGATCCGCGATCACGTGGCCTCGTCCGGACATGGCGTGGATTGGATCAAGCGCATCGATGATGCCCGGCTCGCGCTGGACAGTGTCGAATATGAACTGGTCCTGCTCGATCTGAACCTTCCCGATGGCCGTGGCCTTGACCTGCTGCGGCAGTTGCGGGCCTCGGGCAATCCGGTACCGGTCATCATTACAACCGCGCAGGACCAGATCGCCGTGCGTATCGAGGGGCTCAATTCAGGCGCCGACGATTATCTCGTCAAACCATTTGATCTCAGTGAGATGAGCGCCCGGGTCGCGGCGGTGGCGCGCCGTTATGCCGGCAATCCAAATCCGGGCATCGCCATCGGGAACGTCCATATCGACATGGCCCGCAAGACGGTTTCGGTCAACGGCACGGCCGCCGAGCTGACGGCGCGTGAATGGGCTGTGCTCGAACGGCTGGTCAGCCATCGTGGCGCGATTGTCACGCGCTCGGAAATTGAAGATTCGCTTTACGCTTTTGGGGCCGAGATCGAAAGCAATGCGGTCGAGGTCTATATTTCGCGCCTGCGCAAGAAGCTGGGCCGGGAGTTTGTCGTGACGGCGCGGGGCCTCGGCTACAAGGTGGTGGGATGAGTTCGCCGCGCTCGTCGATTGCCGTCCGGCTTGCTGTCGGCCTGTCCGCCGGAACTGCTTTGCTCTGGATCGGTGCGGCATCGATTGCCGGAACAGTGATGTATCACGAGCTCAGCGAAGCTTTCGACAGCACCTTGCGCCAGAGTGCTCTGCGACTGTTGCCGCTCGCCATCCACGACATCCGCGAACCCAACGAGCGCCGTCGCAATGTTGTCGGGCTGGACGCTGACGAAGAGACTTTCACCTATTTTATCCGGGGCGCCGATGGCACCGTTCTATTGAGCGCAGAGGACGCTGGCAGCGACCTCGAGACCATTGGCATCCGGGACGGGTTCGACACGGTAAATGGAAAACGCCTCTACGCCGCAACAGATCCGCGCTCGGGGATTGGCATTGTAGTCATCGAACGGGAAAGCGATCGATTGAGTGTTCTGGCCGAAAGTGTTTCGGCACTGCTCTGGCCGCTTGCCGGGCTGATCCCGCTGAGCCTGGTGGGTATCTGGTTTGCCATCCGCCTTGCCATGCGGCCGCTCGAACGGCTCCGCCGTGACATCGCACAACGCGATAGCCGCAACCTCACACCGCTCTCCAGCGAGGGACATCCCGCTGAGCTCGCCCCAATTGCTGAGGCTGTGGCCAGTCTGCTTGCGCGCCTGCGCTCGGCCATGGACGCCGAACGGGCTTTTGCGGCATCGAGCGCCCATGAACTGCGTACGCCGATTGCCGGTGCCCTGGCGCAAACCCAGCAACTGGCGCTCGAACTGGGTCAAGGCCCGGGTGCCGCGCGGACAAAGGAAATCGAGCAGGCCCTGCGCCATCTCGCGCACCTGTCCGAAAAGCTGTTGCAGCTGTCGCGCCTTGAGGCCGGCTTCGCGCAGGCCGAGCAGCGCGCTGATCTGGTCCCGGTTGTCCGGCTGGTCGTGCGGGACTTTCAGTTGATGTCCGGCAATTCAGATCGCATCACCCTCGACCTGAGCCGGGCCGGATCCCTGTCGGCTCGGATCAATATCGATGCCTTTGCTATCGCTCTGCGAAACCTGATCCAGAATGCGTTGATTCATGGCGCTTCAGACGGTGTGGTCACTGTTGCCATTGAACCGGGCAATGCCATTTGCGTGCGCAATCATGGACCGGTTGTCCCTGCGGAAACCATTGAACGGATTGGAGAGCCGTTTGTACGTGGAGCCACCTCAGCCAACGGCACCGGGCTTGGATTGTCGATCGTGCGCTCGATCATGCAACAGACCGGTGGGGTATTGAGCCTGTCATCGCCTGTGCCGGGAACCGTCGACGGCTTTGAGGCGCGCCTGATCCTCGAACCGCCAGAGCCAGGAAAGGCGTAGATGAAAAATCTCCTCGGCCTAATCTCGGATCGCCTCGATTTGATCCTGGTGGCCATCGCGGTTGCCGGGTTGAGCGTCGGCACGGCCCTTTGGGCAGCGGGCGTGGACCAGGTTCCAGACTGGGTGTGGTCGGCGGCGACCGCTCCGGTCTTGCTGGCATTGTTGATCGAAATCGTCACCTCCTTGCGCCGCGGCGATGTAGGGCTCGATGTGGTCGCGGCCCTCTCCATGAGCGCGGCTCTGGCCTTTGGAGAGCCGCTCGCCGGCAATGTCGTGGCCCTGATGTATGCGGGTGGGCAGTTGCTCGAAACCTTCGCCCAGGGGCGCGCCCGGCAGGAGATGACGGCCCTGCTCGGCCGAGTTGCCCACAGTGCCATGCGCTATCGGGGCGACCTGCTGGCCAACACGCCCATCGCCGACATTCTACCGGGCGACAGGCTCTTGATCCGGCAGGGTGAAGTCCTGCCGGTTGATGGCCATGTCACTTCCGCCACTGCTCAACTCGACCTTTCTGCCCTGACCGGGGAATCAGCGCCCGTCGCTGCGCTGCGGGGTGATGAGGTCCTCAGCGGCGCGACATGCGTCGGCTCATCCTTTGACATGGTTGCCAGCCGTCCCGCTGCCGAAAGCACCTATGCAGGCATCGTAAGGCTTGTGCAGGCCGCCCAGTCGAGCAAGGCGCCGATGGTCCGGCTGGCAGATCGCTATGCCATGGCGTTCCTGGCGGTCACGGTTACGCTGGCTGCTGCCGCCTGGATCGTTTCGGGCGACCCTGTAAGAGCTTTGGCTGTGCTTGTCGTGGCAACACCTTGTCCCCTGATCCTTGCAGTCCCCGTTGCCATCATTTCTGGAATGTCTCGCACGGCGCGTATCGGCGTGCTGGTAAAAGGGGGCGGCGTGCTCGAAACTCTGGCCCAAGTGCGAACAGCCATTTTCGACAAGACCGGTACCCTGACCCATGGAAGGGCCAGCGTCACAGAGATTCGAACCGCGGCGGGCTTTGCCGAAAACGAGGTGTTGCGGCTTGCGGCCAGTCTTGATCAGGCCTCGGGACATGTCGTCGCTGCAGCACTCATCCATGCCGCCAGCGCGCGAGGCCTCGCCCTCGCGGCCCCCGAGAAGGTGGCCGAAGAGGCTGGCGCCGGCATTGAGGGAATTGTGGAGGGGCGCACCGTACTTGTTGGCGGCCAGCAGTTTGTCGAAAGCCGTGCAGGTTGCGACGCCGACCTGAGCTCGGGTCTGTCTGCCGCTACGATGACTGTGTCGGTCGCCGTTGATGGGGCGATCGCCGGGATCATTGTTCTCAAGGACGAGATTCGCAAGGACGCGCCGTCGGTCCTGTCAGCGTTCCGCGCTGCGGGGCTGTCCCGCATTGTTCTGGCTTCGGGGGATCGCGGGGACATTGCCAGCGCCGTGGGAGCCGACCTCGGGGTTGACCTGGCTTTGGGCGATCTCACGCCGTCCGACAAGCTGGCCGCCGTCAAGGCCGAGGGCATACGGGGCAAAGTCATGATGGTGGGCGATGGCGTCAATGACGCCCCCGCGCTGGCCGCAGCCGATATCGGCGTTGCCATGGGCGCGCGCGGCACCGCTGCCTCATCCGAAGCCGCCGGTGTTGTGCTGCTCGTTGACGAACTCCTGCCGTTGGCCCGCGCCATAGTCATCGCTCGCCGCACGCGCGCTATCGCCCTAGAGAGCGTGGTCGCGGGCCTCGGGCTTTCTCTTCTTGCCATGATTGCCGCCGCGCTGGGCTATCTCCAGCCGGTCCAAGGCGCATTGCTACAGGAACTGATTGATGTTGCAGTGATCCTGAATGCCCTGCGCGCGCTTCGTTAGTGCGTGAAGCTGTGTTTCAAGCACTGGGCGCCCCGCAAGGCCAACGCTTTTCGCCCTCCCTTTGGCGCCCCAACTGCTGATGGTAGCAATGCCAGCGTCTGGCTCCGGCGACTGCACTCCATCAAGAGTGTCCCGTCCGCTGGCCGGCAGAGATCAAAGCGAGCGCTTGAGTTCGGGATGGGTTGTTCGGGTTAAGAGGCTCGTATCCTGCCCCAGAACCGCAGCGGTCGTGCCCACAATCAGAGGATCCGGCCCGTGAACCACGCGCGGGTCGCGGTCGGGATAGGGCAGGGATGACAGGAAATGCTGCATGGCATTCAGCCGCGCCCGGCGTTTGTCGTCTGATTTGATGATGGTCCAGGGTGCATCGGCGGTATCGGTGTAAAAGAACATCGCTTCCTTGGCTTCGGTATAGGCATCCCATTTGTCGAGCGAAGCCCGATCAATCGGGGAGAGTTTCCACTGCTTGAGCGGATCGGTTTCCCGTGCCTTGAAGCGGCGCAACTGCTCTTCGCGTGTTACCGAAAACCAGAACTTAAAAAGCCTGATCCCAGAGCGCACGAACATGCGCTCCAGTTCGGGTGTTTCGCGCATGAATTCGAGATAATCCTGCGGGCTGCAGAACCCCATGACCCGCTCCACCCCGGCCCGATTGTACCAGGAGCGGTCGAAGAAGACGATTTCGCCCCCGACCGGCAACTGCGCCACATAGCGCTGGAAATACCAGGCCGTCCGTTCAAGGTCGGTGGGTTTGTCGAGCGCCACCACCCGTGCGCCGCGCGGGTTCAGATGCTCCATGAAGCGCTTGATGGTGCCACCCTTGCCGGCTGCATCGCGTCCCTCAAAGATCACCACAATCTTCTGCCCGGTCTGTTTGACCCAGTTCTGCAGTTTGAGCAGTTCAACCTGCAACGGCATCACGTGGTCGAGATAGGTCCTTTCTGTCAGCCGGGTTTTGTAGGGGAACTCACCGGTTTCGAACGAGCGCTGGATGGCGGCCGGATCGTGGCGCATCTGCGCTGGGGTAAGGGTCGGCGCTTCGGCAGCCGCCTCCGGGGCAAGGTGCCCCGCTGCCTCCATGATCGGGCGGGCGCTGTCGTGGCCGACATTGGCCTCCGCCCCGACTGCAGCAGTCTCGTTCGGCTTGGCCTGCGCGTCGGTCGTTGGGTCTGTGCTGGTCATCACCTGCTCCCTTGCTGTCAAGGGAAAGCCTAGCACCCGGGCAGGGCACAGCGGATTGACCCAGGTCAATCCTGAATTGCGGCGGCGGGACCTGCCCGCCGCCTGAGAGTGTTATTGGGTGTCGGCCATCTGCGCCAGCTTGACCTGCATCAGGATCGAAAGCTCGTCATAAACGTTCCATTCATCCACGATCCTGCCGTTCTTGTAGTGGTAGTGGGTCATGCCCATGACCTGCACGCGCTTGCCGGTCGGCGGCCCGAGTTCTTCGAGAATGCCATAGCCGAGGTGATGGCCTTCCATCAGCCAGCGCACCGCAACCTTGGTCCCGCCTTCCTCGCAGGGAACCGAGCAGATGTGCTGGGGCATGTAGGCCATGTCGGGGATTGAGCCAACCAGGCCAAGGGTCTGATGGGTGACGGCAGCAACCCCATAGAGCTCGCGCATCATCGGGCCGTGATACTGCACGGTCGGGGCGTAGACATCCTTGATCTTGCCGAACATCCGCTTGTTGTAGACTTCATGCAGCCAGCGCAGTGTATCGGCCTCAAGATCGTTGTTGGCGATCGACACATCGGCTTCGCTTTCGGGGGGCAGTTGACCCAGCAGGCGCCGGTTTTCACCGATATCGAGCGAGAGCAAACCCTTGTCGAACTGCACTTTGGCAAAGTTCTCCGCAAAGGCATGCGGATCGAGCCCGAGCTGCTTGATGATGGCCATGGTGTCTGCAACCACCCACTCGCGGTAAATCTTGTTGCGATGGATCATGCAGTCCGCAATCGTGCGCGACACGAAGGTGCGCCCGGTCGGTGGCCCATAGTGGCCGAACTGGGTGTGACGGCCCGAGCCGGTCACCAGATGCGAGGTATAAAAGCCGTCGACGTCGTTGCCGTTCCAGATCACCTGGGTGGCCATGCCGCGACGCTCGGGCAGGGAGACCAGGCGCTGGATGGTGTCCCGCACCACGTCTTCGCGGTTGTAGATGGTCCCCATCGTGCCATAGAGCACGCAGTTGTGGGTGTAGTGGGAATAGATTAGGCCCACATCGCGCTCATCCCAGATCTTGTGGGTGCACCGCACAATGTAGTCGACGATATCGGTATAGATGTCATCGAACCCTTCGAGCGACTGGCTGCGCGGGCGGTTGTTCGGGGCCAGTTCGGTGTAGTCGCGGCGCTCAACCTGCAGCACCTGCTCGACCGGCTCCTTGCGGGTCGGCGGCGTGCTGGCCCTGACCGCCTTTGATGTGTTCTCGGTCTCGCTCATGCTTGCTCCTTGTCATGCCGTCTTGGGGTTAGGCCGACGTCAACGGCATCTGCCCCAAGCCATTGCCGGATATGGGGCGCCAGATCGGCGGGTTTTTCAAGCAGGGCAAAATGCCCCGCATGTGGAATCAGGATCAATTTTGAGCCCTGAATGCCGCGTGCCAGCTCTTGGTGGGCGGCGACGGGACAGACCTCTTCGTCGGCGCCGGCAAGGATCAAGGTGGGTGCGGTGATCGCGCCAAGACGGGGGCGGCTATCGTGACGCGCGATGGCAATTTCGGACTGCTCGGCAAACACGTCCGGGCCAAGATCCCGGGCCATGGCAATGAGAAGGGCCTTTATGTCGTCGCGGGCCAGGTGCGTTGCAGACACCGAGCGGGGCCACCCATCCTCGATGTAGGTGGACATGCCCAGCGCGCGGGCACGCGCCACCGCAGACCGCCGGATAGCCGCATTGGGTTGCGGGTCCGGCCGCGGCGTGGTGTCGACCAAGGCAAGCCTGTCGATGCGGGCCGGTGCCTGCGCTGCCATCTCCAAGGCCACGATGCCGCCGAGCGAAAACCCCAGCAGCGCAAATCGTTGCGGAGCCGTAGAAAGGATTTTGGCGGCTAGTTCCGGCGTTGCGCGCGCGCCCGTCATGTCAGCGACCTGGTGCGGATAGGGCCCAACGGCCTCAAGGAGCGGCACAAATACGCGCGCGTCGCAGAGCGTTCCAGGCAGGAGCAGCAATGGCAGTGGCGCGCCGATCAACCTTTAGCTCCCTTTCTGGATGCTTGCGCTGGCATGCCAACGCTGTCTCAAACGCACGATCAACCCGTGCAAATCCGAGTTTGCGACACCCGGTGGAAAAACACTGGCAAAAATTGAATACGTATGCAAGAAGTTTGTCACGCGGTCCCTGAAGCCGTTCCGAACGCAGTCTGTTCCTCCCGGATCGATAGCGGGCGCGGCGGTCTCGGGGCCGCAAACCATCCCGGCCCGCATCGGAATCAAGAGACACGCAATGGATCAACGCGAACAAGTCGCCCTCAAGGGTATCACCCATATCAAGGCACCCGAGCGCAGCTCAGTCGGCGACAACGCGCCGGTCGAAACCCTGGTCGCCGAAATTCTGGGCAATGTGCGGGAATATGGCGATGCTGCCGTCCGCGACTATTCGCTGCGCTTTGACAAATCCGAACTTCAAGCTTTTGAAGTCACTCCGGCCGAACGCGCCGAAGCGCTCAAAGCTCTGGCCCCGCAGACACGTGCCGATACCGAGTTCGCCATCGCCAATGTCCGCCGGTTCGCTGAAGCCCAGCTGTCCACGATCCTCCCGCTCGAGGTTGAGCCGTTGCCCGGCCTGCATCTTGGGCATCGGGTGATCCCGCTTGAGCGCGTCGGCTGCTATGTGCCGGGTGGACGCTATCCGCTGCTGTCGGCCCCGATCATGACCATTGTGCCCGCCAAAGTCGCGGGGGTCGATGAGGTGATCGCCTGCCTGCCGCCCAATGCGCATCCTGCCATGATCGCCGGCTGCCACTTGTCCGGTGCCGACCGCATTTTCCGCATCGGCGGTGCCCAGGCGATCGCTGCCATGGCCTATGGCACCGAGAGCGTGCCCATGGTCAACAAGATCGTGGGTCCGGGCAACGCTTTCGTCAATGAGGCCAAGCGTCAGGTCTTCGGTCCCGTGGGCATCGACCAGCTTGCCGGGCCTTCTGAGATCTTCGTGGTCGCCGACCATGCCGGCGATGCTGAAATGATTGCCACTGACCTGTTGGCACAGGCCGAACATGACATCCGCACCCGCGTGGGTCTGATCACGACCGATGCCGCGCTCGCCCGCGCAACGCTGGCGGAGGTTGAAAAGCAGCTCGCCAACCTGTCGACGGCCAATGTTGCGGGTCAGGCCTGGCGCGACTATGGCGAAATTGTTGTGTGCGACAGCGAAGCGTCCATGATCGCCTATTCGGACTACATCGCTGCCGAGCATCTGCAGGTGCACACTGCAGATCCGCATGGCATGGCCCGAAAACTGCGCAACTACGGCTCGCTGTTCATTGGCCAACTGGCCAGTGTGGTTTATTCGGACAAATGCGTGGGCACCAACCACACCCTGCCCACCATGGGCGCAGGCCGCTATACCGGCGGGCTTTGGGTGGGTGCCTATGTCAAGATTGCCACCCATCAGTGGCTCGATGAGCGCGGCGTTGCCGCGGTTGCGCCACCCGCAGCCCGGCAGAGTGCCAGCGAGGGCCTTGAGGGTCACCGCCGCGCCGCGCAACTGCGGCTTGACCGGATGCAAGTCAAGGCAGGCGCCTGACCAGAAGGCCGGCGAAAGCCGGCCTATTGCTCGCCGCTCCGGTCATGCCTTGTCGAAGCCATGAGGCTCAACCGATCTTATCTGCCTCGATCCAAGCGGCCTTGAGCTTTTCGATGGTAAACCCGGGTGCCCGCGCTGCCGTCAGTATCGGTACCTCTTTGCGCAGCACGACATCGATGGCCCAGGCCATGCGGTCGATGTGTTCGGCCGGTATCACCACTGCGCCATGACGGTCGGCATGAATCAGGTCGCCGGGCCGCACGGCCATGCCAAAAACGGTCACGGGGCAATCGAGTTCGGTCACGTGCACAAAGGCGTGGCTGGGGCCGATGGACCCGGCGATCACCTGATAGCCCTCATCCAGCATGCCCAGGTCGCGCAAGACGCCGTTGGTCAGCGTTCCGGCAATACCGAGGCCCTTGTGCTGGGCCACCTGCATTTCCCCCCAGAATCCGCCAATAGCATAGGGAAAATCGGTGTCCTCGATAACCACTACGTTGGGCCCTTCGCCCGCCGCGACATATTCGTAGTACGCCATGCGCAGGGCCCGCACCTCGGCCGCCGGTTTTTGTGCCGGCGAAGAGGCCCGTATCTTGGCGGTCCGGGCAAATCCGACCACGGGCGGCAGGCCCGGATCAGCGCAGACCACCGGTATCCTGGTAAACCCTTCGGCAGTGCGCCCCCCCATGACATGCTCGAGCGCATTGCACACCGTCGGTGTGTCGGCCTTGCGGAGGGCGGCAAGATTTTCGGGTGATATAGTGGGCATGTGTGTCCTTTCACTTCCGTCGCCGCGGTCCAACACGACGAGGGCGGCATGGGCAATCGAGGGTTCACACTAGCCTAAAAGCATCCTCTGAACCCTTCGAGTTTAGACCTACTCGGCCGCCCTGGCCTCGGCCCAGACGGGCGCTGCCGGTGCCGCTGCGCCGCGCACCACAAACGCGATGGCATCGGCCGATGCCGGGTTGCGGAAACCATGCGCGAGCCCGATCGGCACGGTCAGCGTGTCTCCGGCACCCAGGATCAGCTTGCCCTCGGCCCAGTTGAACTCCAGCGTGCCGGACTGAACAAAGATCACTTCCTGTTCGGCCCGGCTGTGGGCGGGAATGCGCGCACCGGTTTCGAGCTTGAGCCGCCGCAGCGCAAAGCCATGCTGCCAGTGTCCAATGATCGGGCCGGCAGGAAAGCCATCGGCCGCATCGACATCGCCGATCAGCGCCGCTTCTTCAACGCCCTCGCCGGCGAGGGCGGAACGTGGATTGCCTTTGATGTCGGCTGCCTTGATGGCGTACTTCTGGAGTTCTGTCATGGGAGGCGTGGCCAGTTCCTTGAGCTTTTCAGCGCTCGGGGGCTGTTCCAGTTCGGCGCCCTCAGGCACCTTTTCTCCCAAGGTGGTATCGATCAGCTTGCCGCCTTTGAGAAGCTTCAGACCATAGTCCTCAGCCATCTTGAAGACGCTGGGGGCCCAGACAACCTTGCCCGGATCATCGTGTCCGAGCACCACCGCCAGGAACCCGGTTCCCTCGTCGCGTTTCTCAAAGCCGCGGAACATGTGAGTTGGTACCGTCGCCACATCACCCGGCTCCACATCAAGGTAGCCTTCATCCTTGTTGGCGCCGAACAGGAACCGCCATCTGCCGGTGTGCACCAGGAACGTCTCGGCCGTCAGGTGGCTGTGCTGGGAGTTGGTGCAGCCGAAAGGCTGGCGGGCCGCGCCGAAGTTGAACCCGTGCGCTTCGGGAATGTGCACGACCTGCGCCGGGTTTTCCGAAACGCCTGGCCCGATGATGGTGAAGTTCTCCTTGCGGTCCGATCCGGGCGTGCGCGCATCGATAAAGGCGTTGCGCAGTCCCTTGAGATCCGCGTAGCGCACCAGGCGCTTTTCCATCTCTGTTTGGGTCCAGGGTGTCATGATTGGTCCTTTCATTCCTGATAGCCGCGGCGCTTGCCCAAGTTTGCATTCGTATGCATTCAAAGTCCAAAAAAAAGATCGCCTTGATGGGCGTCTCTAGGTCGGTGCGGTTGCGACATAGACCTTGCGGCCATTTCGGGTTTCGATGCCGACTGACGGCAGGCGCGCTGAACTGCGCACCACCAGCTCTCCGGCAAGAACCGAGTGATGTGCCTCGATTTCGCCACTGGCGATCTGGTCCATCAGGATATCAACCGTTGCCTCGACCATCTGCTCGACCGGTTGCGACATCGAGGTGATGTCATAGGATGGCCAGCGTGATGGCCCGACATCATCATAGCCGACAATGGAAATATCGGCTGGGATGGACAGGCCGAATTCGTGACGTGCCACGTCCATCACCGCAACCGCCATGTGGTCATTGGCCACGAACAGGGCTTCGGGCCGGTTCGGCAGGGCCAGCATTTCGCGTGCCGCTGCTTCAGCCTCCTTGCGCGAGTAGTTGCCCGTACGAACAATGACCTCGTCAAATCCCAGCTCATGGAGGCGGCCGGCATAGCCATTGAAGCGGTCGCGATTGGTCGATGAACTCTGGATACCGGCGATATAGCCAAACGTTTTGTGCCCGCCCGCTACCAGGAAATCGGCGATCAGCCGCCCGCCCTCAAGATTGCGCGTGGTGACGCTCGAAACCGCGTCGCGTTCGGTTGTGCGGTTGAACAGCACCACCGGAATTCCGGCAACCGCGCACTCTTCAGAAAGCTCGGATGAGAGAGAGGTCGAGGCTAGAATGATACCATCAACGCGATACTGCATCAGTTGGTCAAATACCGGATCGCTATCGCGGTCCATGAAGCCGGTGAACAGGAGGAGATGGTAGTTTTCAGCCGATAGCCGCCGCCCAAGTTCTTCGAGCACGTCCGGGTAAAAGAGGTTTTCGAGATAGGCCATGACCACGGCAATGATGCGCGAGCGTGAGGTGATCAGCGAACGGGCAATGGCGTTGGGGCGATAGCCGAGCGCCTTGGCGGAGGCCAGCACCTTGGCCCGGGTCTTGGGCGAAATGGACGCGCCGGGCGTGAACGTGCGCGAGACCGCCGATTGCGATACGCCCGCATGTTCGGCCACCTGCGAGGAGGTAACCCCCGGTTTCTTGACTATTCCGCTGTCCATCCGCCATCCACCAAGAGCGAGGTACCCGTCACCATCTGCGCGGCGTCGGATGCCAGAAACACCACCGGCCCCATGATGTCTTCGATCCGACCCATACGTCCCAGCTTGATCTTGGACATCACCCAGCTGCGGAACGCCTCGTCGCTCAGCGCCTTTGCCGTCAACTCGGTTTCAATAAAGGTTGGGCAGACCGAATTGACGCGAATATTATGGACCCCGAGTTCGATAGCCATGGCCTTGGTCAGGCCTTCAACAGCAAACTTGCTGGCCGAATAGACAGCCCTCTTGGGTGCCGAAACGTGCCCCATTTGCGAAGAAATATGAATGATCGAACCGCCGCGCTTGCGGGCGATCAGCTGCTTGGCAACGGCCTGGCTGACGAACAGGCTGGCGCCCAGGTTCAGGTCCATCACTGCGGCATAGTCATCGGGCGTAATGTCAGTGAAGTCGCCGTGCCGCGCCATTCCCGCGCTGTTGACCAGAATATCGAACGGACCGCGCATCTCGACAAAAGCGCGGACCGCGTCAACCGCGGTGACGTCAAGCACTTGCCCCTGCGCCTTCAGGCCCGCGGCTCGCATCGCGGAGGTCACGGCACTGATATCGCTGGCGGTGCGCGCAGTCACCGTGACTTCGGCGCCCGCCTCAGCCAGCGCTACGGCAGCTCCCAGTCCAATGCCGCGCGTTCCCCCCGTCACCAGGGCATATTTGCCGTCCAATCGGAACGAGGGGGTTGCGGGCAGGTCCATAGTCTATTCAACAACCTCAGTGGTGGCGGCGGGTGCGGCCGCCGTGGCATATTCGATGTTGCGCCCGCCATAGCGGCGCACTCGAACATTGGCCTGCTCGGCGTGCCCTGCAAAGCCCTCGAGCATTGACAGCCGCGAGCAGTATTCACCGACCATTGCCGAAGCCGCATCGGAATTGACCTGCTGCCAGGTGCAGGTCTTGAGGAACTTGCCCACCCACAGCCCACCCGTGTAGCGGGCAGCCTTCATGGTGGGCAGGGTGTGATTTGTGCCGATCACCTTGTCGCCATAGGCCACATTGGTGCGTGGCCCGAGGAAAAGTGCCCCGAAATTGGTCATGTTGTCCCGAAACCATTGGTCGCGGTCCGTCATCACCTGCACATGTTCAGAAGCGATGCGATTGGCTTCGGCCAGCATTTCATCGTAGCTCTCGCAGACAATCACCTCACCGAAATCGACCCAACTCTGCCGCGCCACCTCTCCGGTGGGCAGAATGGCCAGCAACCGCTCGATCTCAGCCATGGTTTCCCAGGCGAGCTTTTCCGAATTGGTCAAAAGGATAGCAGGCGAGGTCGGGCCGTGCTCTGCCTGGCCCAGCAGGTCTGTGGCACAGATCTCGCCGTCCACCGTCTCATCGGCAATCACCAGCGTTTCAGTGGGGCCGGCAAACAGGTCAATGCCGACCCGCCCGTAAAGCTGCCGCTTGGCCTCTGCCACAAAGGCATTGCCCGGCCCCACCAGCATATCGACCGGATCAATGCTCTGCGTGCCAATCGCCATGGCCCCAATCGCCTGGATACCGCCCAGCACGTAGATTTCATCCGCACCGGCCATGGCCTGTGCAGCTACAATGGCCGGGGCCGGTCGGCCCGCAAACGGCGGCGCGCAGGTAATCACCCGCTGGCAGCCGGCAACCTTGGCGGTGATTACCGACATATGGGCCGATGCCAGCAAGGGGTACTTTCCGCCCGGCACATAGCACCCCACGGCATTGATCGGCACGTTGCGGTGTCCCAGCGTGACGCCGGGCAGAGTTTCGATCTCGAGGTCGGTCATGGTCGCGCGCTGGGCTTTGGCAAAGTTGCGCACCTGGGTCTGGGCAAACTCGATGTCGTGCAGGTCCTGATCGGTCAGTTCGGACATGGCCGAAGCGATCTCGCTCTTGCTCAGGCGGAAATCCTTGCGGTCCCAGTTGTCGAACTTGATTGAAAGCTCTCGGACGGCCTGATCGCCACGCTGCTCAATGTCTTCAAGAATGGCCTCAACCGTGGCCCGCACCTGCCGGTTGGCGGCGGCGCGCTCTTGAACATCTTTCCCGCGTTTGAGCCAGATCGGCATCGGCAACTCCATGATTCCAGCGATTGGAGCCAGTATTGCATACGTATGCAATACTGACAACCGGCCCGTGGCAGTCTGTTCAAGAAAGTGCAGGCGGCCTTTTGTCCGAATGACCGGTGGCGCGCTCGAAGGCGTCCCCGATCTGGCAGATACGCGCTTCGGCAAAATGTCGCCCAATAACCTGCATGCCCATCGGCAATCCGCCTGCCAGCCCGATCGGCAGGGCCAACACCGGATGACCGGTGACGTTAAAGCCAATGGTGCGCATCGGGGTCCAGACTGCGCCTTTTCCGAACAGGGAGGTCGGCAGGGCCGTGGTCAGGGCACTCACGGTGATCAGGGCATCAAAGCGGCCAAAAATCTCATCATCGAAGCGCTGGCGCATCAGCGCACCGGCCGCAAGGGCGGCGCGGTACTCTACCTCGCTCAGGGCAATTCCCGATGCCAGGGTCTGGAATGTCTTGCGGCCATAACCCCGCGGTTCGGCAGCCAGCTGGGCCCGATGCATCTGCCAGGCCTCATAGTGCAGGATTGCCGCCCCCGCAGCCTCTCCGGCAAAATAGTCGGGCAGGTCGACCTCATCGATATGGGCCCCAAGCAGGGACAACTGCGAGAGCGCCTCGTCCATGGCAGCGACAACTTCCGGCATCGCCTGGCTGTCATGGGCAAACCAGTTTCGGGCATAACCGATCCGCAGCCCGGCAATGCTGGTGCCGAGCAGGGATGCTGCAGACTGTTGGCCAGCCAGTCCGGCAATCACATCAAGGGTCACGGCGGCATCGGCAGTCGAGGCACTCATGGGACCGATGTGATCCATGCTGGGCGCCAGCCCGATAGCACCGGCCTTTGGCACCAGTCCGTAGGTAGGCTTGAGCCCCACAACGCCACAATAAGACGCCGGTCCACGCACCGAGCCGCCCGTATCGCTGCCCAGCGTCGTGCGCAACATGCCCGACACTACCGCCACCGCCGACCCTGAGGACGAACCGCCGGTGATATGCTCAACGCTCCACGGATTAAGCGCGGGTGGGAACAAGGTGTCATAAGCCGGGCCCACCGTGCCATATTCATAGGTGGCGAGCTTGCCAACGATCACCGCGCCCCCGGCAATTAGCCGGTCGGAAACGGCAGCGTTGACGGTTGCCATGTGTCCGGCGCGGGCCTTTGAGCCGGCGGTGGTCGGCATGCCTGCCACATCGATCAGGTCCTTGATGCCGACGGGAATGCCATGCAGTGGCCCGCGATCATGGCCGGCTGCGAGCTCGGCATCGGCGCGCATGGCAGCGTCCCGCGCATGATCGGCGGCAAGGGTATAGAAGGCCCGGAACGTAGGATCGCGCTCAGCAATTCGCGACAGATGAGCCTCGAGCAGATCAACCGAGGTCAATGTGCCCGCGCGCAGGCGGCGCCCGGCCTCGGCGATTGGCAGGTCAGCCGGGTTTTCCCGCGCGGATTGACCCTGCATCGCCCCACCGGCTGTCTTCCCCAGAACATCGAGCCCGGCAACACCCTCATTCATCCATCTGGCGAGGCCAAATACGCTCTCGGCCTCGTCGGGCGACAGAACGATGTGCTGCTCGGCCAGGGTCTGGTCGAACCGGGAGCGCGTCAGGGCCGGGGGCTTGGGAGAAGTGGACACCTTAATTTCCTGGATATCAGGCTATCAGCCGCTGGCCCGAGGCGCGGTCAAACAGGTGGCAGGCACCTGGCGCAATCGTGACGCGCGCCACCTCACCAATTTCGGCCCGTATATCCTTGCCGACCTTGATCGAAACCAGTTCACCGGACACCCGCATCGAGATCATTGTGGCTTCCCCAAGCAGTTCCACCGAATAGATCGGTGCCGCAATCTGCCCGCCTTCGCTGGCAAGGCTGGCGTCCTCGGCCCTAAAGCCCAGCGTTACCGCGCCGCGCGCCGCCTGGGGCAGTCCCTCGATCCGGATATTCTCGGCGGTAAAGGTACCGCCCTCGATCTCGCCATGCACAAGATTCATGGCCGGTGATCCGATAAAGCTCGCAACAAAAGTATTGGCGGGCCGATCATAGATCTGCATGGGCGTTCCCACCTGCTGCACCAGCCCCTTGCTCATCACCACCACGCGGTCAGCCAGGGTCATGGCCTCGATCTGGTCGTGGGTGACATAGATGGTGGTTGTTTTCAGCGTATGGTGCAGGTTCTTGATCTGGGCGCGCGTGGAAACGCGCAGCTTGGCATCAAGATTGGAGAGCGGCTCGTCCATCAGGAAAGCATTGGGCTCTCGAACAATGGCGCGGGCCAGTGCCACGCGCTGGCGCTGACCGCCCGAAAGCGCTGCCGGCCGCCGCTGCAGAAAATCATCGAGCTCAACCATGGCCGATGCCCGCATCACCCGCTCATGATGCTGTGCAACGGGCACCCGCCGCACCTTGAGCGGAAACCGGATGTTTTCGTAGACCGTCATATTGGGATAGAGCCCATAGGACTGGAACACCATAGATATGTCGCGGTCCTTGGGCTCGAGCCTGTTGACCAGCCTGTCCCCGATCCAGATTTCGCCCTCGGTCACATCCTCGAGCCCGGCGATCATGCGCATCGTCGTCGTCTTCCCGCACCCGGAAGGACCAAGCAGCACCAGGAATTCCTGATCGGAGATATCCAGGTTGAAGTTGTCGACCCCAACAAAGTTGCTCCAGCGCTTGGAGACATTCTTGAGCTGGATCTGGGCCATGGGTCAGCCTTTCACTGCGCCGGCGGTGAGCCCGCTGACGATCTGGCGTTGGAAAAACAGGACGAGGATGAAAAGCGGCACCGTGGCGGAGACCACCGCGGCCACCGCAAACATCACCTCACCCACATTGTCGATCGTGCCGAGGAAACTCGAAATCTTGGGCACCATGGTCTGGTTCTCGCCCGAGAGCAGCATCGAAGTGACTGCAAAGTCATTGTAGGCGAGCAGGAAGCTGAACAGCCCCGTGGTCACCACGCCCGGCCACATGACCGGGATGATCACCATGCGAAAAGCCTGGAAGCGGGTGCAGCCGTCAACCATGGCGCTTTCGTCGAGATCCTTGGGGATCGAGAGGAAGAACGAATGCAGCATCCAGAGCGTGAACGGTTGGTTGATCGCCACCAGTACGATGATCGAGGTCGGCAGCACGCCCCAGATGTTGAGCTGGAAGAACGGCATCAGATAACCGGACACCAGCGTGATATGCGGCATGGCGCGAAACACCAGCGCCGCAATCAGGATCCAGAAGGCGTAGCGATGCCCAGAGCGCGCCAGCGCATAGCCACCCAGCGTTCCGAGCGTCAGCGAGATCACCGTGACACACACTGTCACGATGGCGGTGTTGCCCACGGCCCGCCAGAATTCGCGCGTGACCCACGCCCCATAATAGCCATCGCCGGTGAACGGGCCGCCGGTTTCACGGATCGTGTGGGTGCCGATCAGGGCATTCCACCAGCTTTCGCGGGAAAAGAAGTCGCCTTCGACCTTGAACGATCCCCATACCGTCCACAGGAACGGAAAGGCGGCAAGAATGACCCAGACCACGACAAAGCCGGTGACCAAAAGGTTCAGTCCCAGGGGCCGTCGTTGCGACAGAGGTGCGGACATGGTTCAGACCACCTTCCGGTTGAAGTCGCGCCAGGTGCGGATCAGCACCGGCATCAAAAGGATCACGACCCCGATGATGGTGAGCAACGAGGTGGCCGCCGCCGACCCGAACTGCTGGGAATCCCCCGAAAGGTCATTGTAGATCATCCAGCTCAGCGAGGTGGCATTGGCCTCGGCCGAGAACCCTACGATGGGCTCGAACACGCGGAAATTGTCCATCAACTGCACCAGCGCCACAAAAGTGGCCAGTGGCGCCAGATGCGGAATGACCACATAGCGGATGCGTTCCCAACGCGAAGCGCCGTCGATCATCGCCGATTCCAGCGTATCGCCCGGCACGGTCTGCAGGCCAGCGTAGAAGACCACGAATGAGAATGGGGCATTGGTCCACACCCCGTAAAACAGCAGCGACAGCCAGGTCAGCACCGGGGAGGCGCGCAATGAGAGCGTCGGATCGTTGAACAGCACCTGGATCGTTGCGCCCAGGATGCCGCGTGGGCTGATCATCCAGAACAGGATCAGCGAGCCGATCAGCGGCGTGATAATCATGGGCAGCAGCGAAAAGAAGATCACCGGTCCCTTGGCCGACTTGGGCAGCGCATTGACCGCAAGCGCAATGATAAACCCCAGAATCATGGCCAGTGGGGTCACCACAAAACAGAAGGTCAGGGTGAAAATCAGCGCCTTGTAGAAAGGCAGATTGAAGATGCGCGACGCGACCTGGCCAGGGTTGGTCGAGGTGGCAAAGATCTCAGCGATCTCGGAAACCGCCAGGTGGGCGCGGTTCAGATAGGTGCCAAAGCCGTTGAACTGACCGAGAGGCTCTGCGGCTATCAGGGCAGCGGTGGCTTCGGTATCGACGCGTTGCTCGGTGGTGCAGCCGCCAAAAGGCTGGCAGTTCTCCACCTCGATCAGCACGCGCCCGTGCTCAACAAAGAACGACTGAACGATGACCGAAACGATTGGCAGCGCGATGAACAAGACCATCGCAACAAGAGAGGGCAGGATGAAAGCAAAGAACGTTTTATGCGGCATGCGAGCCCCCTCGTTCGCGCGGCAAGGATGGGAGAGCCATGCGCTCTCCCATCGATGGGTGGACTTTAGAGGAAACCGCCTTCCTTGGCAGCCGCGTCATAGGCAGCCTTGACGTCGGCCAGCGCCTGGTCGGCATCTTCGGTGCCAGCTACGAATTCGGCCAGTTCCGCCGAAAGCGCAGTGTGCAGCAGGCCCATATAGGGCTGCATCGGGTAGGCACGGGCGCCGCCATTGGCGTTGGCAATCACGCCCACCGCGGCCGGGCCGGGGGTGTAGCCCTTGACCAGCCAGGTAGCCGCATCGGTATTGGCGGCAATAACCGCCGGGCTGATGCCATGCACCATGGCCTGGAATGAGGCTTCGGCATCTGCATCCGAAATGTTCTTGGCAATGGTAAAGCCATCCCACCACAGCGCTGCGGCAGGGATAGTGCCTCCGCCAATGGTTGGGGCTGCGGCCACCACAGTGTTGGCGACCACGCCTTCGGCCGCGCCTTCGCCATCGAGGATAGCGCCGGCGATCGAGCCCCATTCGTTCATGATGGCGACATTGCCCGCCTCATATTCCTTCTGGATGGCATTGGCATCAAAGGTCAGGTAGTCGGGGTCCATGTAGGCGATCATGTCGCGCATGGTGGCCAGAACCTTGCGGCCATTCTCGTTGTCGATGGCAAGTTCAGCCGAACCGGGCGCGAAGAATTCCCCGCCGGTGCCGAGGTAATTGTTGACGAATTCGGCGGCCAGGTCCCAGCCCGGCTTGACGCTGGCGGCCAGCGGATAGTCCATCAGGCCGGCATCCTTGATGGCCTTGGCGGCGGCGAGGACATCTTCGTAGGACTTCGGCTCGGCAACACCGGCCTTGTCGAGAATATCCTTGCGATAAAACAGGTGCTGTCCGTTGCCCATGAAGGCAATCGCCATCACCTTGCCGTCGATCTTGATCAGCTGATTGGGCAGCAGGTCCTGGCCATATTTGGCCACCAGATCGTCAAGGGGACGGATCAGGTCGTCATTGAGCAAGGGCACAATGGAATTGTTGGCAACCACTGCCACCGTATACTCAGCCGGGTTGATCGTCAGCGCGGGAACCTGAAGGTTCTTGTGCTCGGTGGAATGGTTGATCGTCATGGTCACCGCGTCGGTGGCGCATTCCTGTGCCGCCCCGGTGACGACGCGCAGCGAAGCGAAATCATTGGCCAGAATTCGGACCGAGCCTGCAGCGATGCCGCAATCGGCCATGGCTGCGCTGGCGGTCAGGCAGAGAACTGCCACGGAAACAGTCGCTCCCAGAATGTGCTTCATGTCATTCTCCTGTGGTCTTGTGTTGGGGCCCGGGCCCCATTGTTGTGATCCGGTGCTTGGCGCGTGAAGCTGGCGCTCGTGTGGTGGCGCCTGTTGCGACATGGCTTCTTGTCCCCGCAGAGCCAAGACTATGCACGATTGCATACGAATGCAAACAGAAATTGCATGCGTATGCATTGAGTGATCGGCTCTGACCTCAGCCAGAAAGATCAGATCGGCGATGGGTGGGCGCCGTTGCCCGAGTATTGGCGACAATGGCGGCGCTTTGGATGAATTATTTTCCGCTGCAATGGCGTGCTGACGCCAGGCTCACAGCCCTTGCCATGCCGCGGTCACCCTGCGGCATGGCTTAATGCGCTTCAGCACATCCCGATCTTGTCGAGTGGCTGGCTATCAGCCGGTCAACTGCCATTGTAGCGGACGGCGGCCTTAGGCTGCCCGCCGCTGCACGCTCTCCCTGAGGGGTCTTCCGCCAATATTGAACACTTCGACAATCCGGTCGAGCGCGACGGCCTGGCCCTCGGTCTGTTCGATGGCCGCATTGGTCTCTTCCACCAAGGCAGCGTTGTGCTGTGTCATCTCATCCATCTGGCGCACGGCGGCGCTGATCTGGGAAATGGCCGAGGATTGTTCCTGGCTCGCCAAAGCAATGCCGCGGATCAGGCTGGCGTTCTCTTCCATGCCCTCAAGCATGCCGGCAAGCTTGCTGGATGCTTCAAGCACAAGTTTGGAGCCGCCGCCGACTTCCAGGCTCGACTGCTCGATGAGCGCCTTCACTTCAGAAGACGCGGCCGCGGCGGATTGGGCCAGCCGACGCACCTCGACGGCAACGACAGCAAAGCCCTTGCCAGCGTCACCGGCCCGAGCCGCCTCCACCGAGGCGTTCAGCGCCAGCAGGTTGGTCTGGAAGGCGATGTCGTCAATCATCCCGATAATTGAGGAAATCCGCGATGAGGACTGCGAGATGCGCTCCATGGCCTGATTGGCCTGGTTCATCACCTCACCGCTCGTCTGCGCCGATTGCAGGACGATTGTCGACTTGCTGTTGGCCGCTTCGGCGCGGCGGGCATTGTCGACAACGGTGCTGGCCAGCTGCTCCATGGCGGCGCTGGTTTCCTCGATGGCGGCGGCCTGGCGCGTGGTGCGCTCGGCCAGATCATTGGTGCCCGAGAGAATTTCCCCTGTTGCCACCTTTAGAGTGCTCGAGGTTTCGCGCAGGTCGGTGACGATCTCTGAGAGCTTGCTACCCACTTTGTTCACATCGCTCTGCAATTGCGCGAATGCGCCGTGGAACGTCCCTTCCATCCGCCGTGTCAGGTCCGCTTCCGCGAACGCTGACAGCACCTCTGCGGTTTGGCTCACTCCGGTTTCTACGCTGGTCATCAGGTTGTTCATGCGCGCAACAAGCCCGTTCACGCCCGGGTTCGTCGACTGCATGCTGATCCGGCCGGCAAAGTCGCCTGCCTCGGCGCGGGCCACCACTTCGCCCACCTTCTCATTCAGCATGCGCGTTTCAGCTGAAGTTTTCTCAAAGTAAGTGCTCACCGCGATGTCGACGTCGATCAGTACCGCTTTGATCAGAGTTGTGACCAGGCGACCAATGGACTCGAGTTTGGCAACGATCTCGGGACCGGAGTATTTCTTCTTGAACCCAAAACGCCCACCGGCAAACACCTCACGGGCCACGTCGGCCATCACGCCCTGCACCAGGGTCTCAACAATCAGGCCATAGCCCCCGATATACCAGCGCGGTTCAAGGCCGATGCGCGCGTGAACATTGCCAACCACGTTGGCACTCTCGAAGTAATCGCCATCCAATGTCCCAGACGAAATGGCCGACCAGTGCTTGGCCTGTCGCGCTTTGGCATGGGTCATATGTTCGGGATTTTCGAACATGTGCGCCACAGCCGGGACTTTTTCAATCTTGCCATAGAACCGGTCAAGTGCGCTTGCAAGGTGCTTGTTGATGATGGGCTCGACGGCGCGCAACGTCTCCAGCGATGCCTGATCAAGTCCGGCAAAGTCCAGGCGTTCGGTGAGTGCGGATGGTGTGGGCTTGCTCATTGCTGTGCTTTCTTCAGGAACCGGTCGGCAAATTGGCGCCATCGGTTTGGCTGCAAGTGACGATCTCGAGCGGACGCTTTAATTAGACCGGTGGTTGAGCTGTTGGCACAATCGGGCCCGGAACAATCGGGGGCCTCTCGCTTGTGTCGGACCTGCAGGCCCCCACACCTGGATCCCCAGAACTGGAGGCCGTAACGCAGTCTGCCCCGTCTGCGCCCGCGCCCCTGACATTGCACAGCTGTGCGAAATACTGGGAGTATAAGACACTCATTCTGTTCTCCGGCACAGTCCGGAAGCGTCCACTTCCAAAATAACTGCCGGGATAGACTTTATTATCGACGCTTTAACAATTGGTTGTGAAAGGGGCGCGGAATTGACGAGCTTTGCATATTTATTTGGCTTTTTGGCATTGCGCCGAGCCGACAGAACTGCTCGGCCGGCGTTTCGGTAAACTGCTGATTTACATCACAAAATTTTCATAAGCCGGCTTTTCGTCGTATCTGTATATAGTTTCCTCGAGGCATTTGTCGGCAGCAGCCATCGCATGCTAACGACTCTTTCTCTCAGGCCGTGGCGGCAAAATTAATTCCTTCAATGACTTTAATTGTGCGGCGTTGGGCGGCCTTTGCGATTGCCGATCCGGCTGTGTTGTGGTCCGATCGTATCCATGCTGAGGGCCTTGGGGAGGACATAAATGGGTAGCAAGCGGGTCCTGGTCGTAGGTCTGGGCAGCATGGGCATGAGCCATGCACTGGCCTATACGCGCATCAAAGGTTTTGAGGTGGTGGGCATCTGCACCCGCCATATCGGCAGTGTTGATGTGCCAGAGGCACTCAGGAACGCCCAGCGCTTCAACGATTTTGACACGGCCCTGGCAACCCTCTCACCCGATGTGGTCTCGATCAACACCTTGCCTGATACCCACGCCCCCTATGCCATCAAGGCGATGGAAGCCGGGGCCCATGTGTTTGTCGAAAAGCCGATGGCACTCACCGTCGAGGATGCCGAACAGGTGGTGGCTGTTGCACAACGTACGGGGCGCAAGCTCGTGATCGGCTACATCCTGCGCCACCATCCAAGCTGGATCAAATTCATTGCCATGGCGCGCGAATTGGGCACGCCGCTGGTGTTCCGGATGAACCTCAACCAGCAGTCGAACGGCCAGACCTGGGAGGCCCACAAGCGGCTGATGGACTCGTTTCCGCCCATCGTTGACTGCGGCGTGCACTATGTCGATGTCATGTGCCAGATGACCGACGCCAGGCCCATCCGGGTCCATGCCATCGGCGCGCGCCTGACCGATGAGGTCAAGCTCAACAACTACGGCCAGCTCCAGGTGGAATTCGACGATGGGTCGGTCGGATGGTACGAGGCCGGCTGGGGTCCGATGATTTCCGAACAGGCCTTCTTCGTCAAAGACGTGTTCGGTCCCAAGGGGTCGGTGTCGATTGTGATGGCCGAGAACGCGCCGGCGGTGAAATCGGACGATATCAACGCCCATTCCAAGACCAGCCAGTTGCTGCGCCATTATGCCGACATGTCAAAGCCCGATGAGCGCTTCGATACCAGCGACGAGCCCGATCACGACGGGCTCTGCGAGCGCGAACAGCGGTTCCTGCTCAGAGCCATTGACGAGGATCTCGATTTGACCGGCCACATGAATGACGGGGTCAAGAGCCTGCGCATTGTTATGGCCGCTGATGAATCGATCCGCACCCATCAGGTGATCGCACTCTAGGCGCTAACGTTCGCCGCCGCGGTCGTAATAGTCGCCAAGCGCATCGCCCAGAAGGTTCAGGCCCAGGATCACGGCCGAAACGGCGACCCCGATGGTGATGGCCAGCATAGGTTGAATGGAGAGATAGCTCTGGGCCTCCCGCAGCATCGAGCCAAACGAAGGCGCCGGTGGTTGCACGCCGAGCCCGAGGAAACTCAGCGCTGCTTCCCACATGATGGCCTGTGCGCCGTCAAACGAGGCGATGATGATCAACGGTCCCACCATGTTGGGCAGCACTTCGCTCCAGAGTATGCGCAACTCACCTGCACCGAGCCCGCGCGCGGCCTGGATGAATTCCCGGTCGCGCAACTGGATGGCCACGCTGCGCGATACCCGGGCAAAATCCGGCACCGCAGCCAGCCCAACCGCGAGCATGGCATTGGTCAGTGACGGGTCGAGCAGCGCCACCACCACGATGGCGACCAGAATGGTGGGAAACCCCTGAAGAATTTCGGTGACGCGGCTGACTACAAGGTCGATGACGCCGCCCAGCCCACCTGCAATCAGCCCCAGCGCCGTACCGAACACGCCCCCGATCAGGACCACAATTACAAAGGCCTGTGCCGCAACTCCGGCCGACCCCAACAATCGGCTCAGCACGTCGCGCCCGAGGGGATCGGTCCCCAGCCAATGGGCCGCACTCGGACCCTGCAGGGCGATCGAAAGATCGGTGTCTGTCATTGAGTAGGGCGCCAGATAGGGGCCCAAGATCGCTGCAAACACAAAAACGGCTACCAGAAGCACCGCAATTGGAGAGCGCCGGATGAGGAATCCGATCACCCCGGGCCGCTTTCGTGCCTTTGGCAGGGCCTGGTGCAGGTCGGCGCTCATCTGGTTCGTACCCGCGGGTCGATCAGGGCATAGGTCATGTCAATCACAAGGTTGACCAGCACATAGCCGGTGGCCGCCAGCAGCACCACGCCCTGGATCACCGGATAATCGCGATTGAGCACGGCGTTCATGCCGAGCCGGCCGAGGCCGGGAATGGAAAACACGATCTCAACGACAATAGCCCCCGAGATCAGCACCCCGAGCTGCAGCCCGATATAGGTGATGGTGGTGATCAGCGTATTGGGCGCCACATGCCGGATCAGGATGGCAACGGGGTTCAGGCCCTTGGCGCGGGCAGTGTCGATGTAATCCTCGCGCAGTACGCTGATCGCCGTCACCCGCACAAAACGCACCAGCGAAGGGACGAGGTAAATGGCCAGCGTCAGCACCGGCAGCACCATGGCACGCAGATTGCCCTCAAGGCTTTTGCTTATCGGCACAAAGCCGCCCGAGGGCAGTAGCTTGAACGTCAATGAAAACACCACGATCAGCAACAGGCCGACCCAGAAGCCCGGCACGGAAATCCCAAGTGTGACCAGGGCCGAAAACGGCCGGCTCCACCAGCTGTTGCGGTTCTGGGCCAGAATAAGACCCAGCGGAATGGCAACGGCAACGGCCAGCACGAGGCTGAGGATGGCCAGTTCCAGCGTTGCGGGAATGGCAGCGGCCAGCAATTCATTGACTGGCTTGAAACTGAGGTTGGACGTGCCGAGGTTTCCCGCCAGCGTTTCACGCAGCCAGATGCCGTAGCGCACCGGCAGGGGCTGATCGAGCCCCATCTGCCGCGTCACCGCCTCGATGCGCTCCGGTGTTGCCATATTGCCCAGCAGCACCGCCGCCGGGTTGCCGGGGGCAAGCGCGGTGGCAAAAAACGCCAGCGCGCTGACGCAGAACAGCGTCAGCACCCCGCCGGCAAACCGCCCAATCACAAACCGTCCCATGCCTACCCTCGTTCTGCCCGCACGGCGGGGCAGGCGGCGGCTCGCGCAGGAGCCGCCGCCCTCCGATCAGAGCGCGATCTTTGTATAGTCGTCGATGCCGCTTGGCCCGATCACCAGCGCCTGCCCGGCCTCGTTGCCGAGGAAGAACAGGGGCAGATGATTGACCGTGATCTGCGGCATTTCCTCAAGGATCAGCGTCTGAAGCTCCTGGTAGAGTTCAACCTGCTTGGCCGGGTCGATCTCGGCGGCGGCTCTGGCCACGAGGTCGGCATAGCCTTCAGGGTTCCACTGGTTCACGTTCGATGCCGGTGCCAGGTTTGGCGAGTTGAACATGCTGGCGGCATCTTCGGGGCCGGTATTGAAGTTGTCGGTTGTGATATCGAAGTCCGGCTTGGTCAGGATACGATCGATCCAGACCGTGACCTCGAGTTCCCGAACGCTGACATCGTGCCCGATCCGGTTGAGGTTGTCCTGCAGCACCAGCGCCATGGATTTGAGCGTATCAAAGCCCTGGATCGTCAGGATTTCCATTTTCAGCGGCTTGTCCTTGCTGAATCCGGCTTCAGCCAGAAGCGCCGCCGTCTTGTCGAGATCGAAAGGATAAAGGCCCGCTGAATCAGGCAGGTAGGTCGGCATTTCCGGCGGTACGGGGTTGATCGTGGGCCGGGCAAAACCGAACCACACTGTCTTGGCATAGCTTTCACGGTCAAAAGCATGCGCCAGCGCCTGGCGGACGCGCTTGTCGTCGAACGGGGCGCGCTTGGTGTTGATGTTGAAGTTTTCATAAAGGATGTAGGGCTTGGTCTGGATCACGCCGATGCCAGCGCTTTGGGCCTGCACCACATCCTTGCCTTCGGCCAGCGCCACCATGTGCAGCGTGCCATCCTGCAGGCCGGCGAGCCGGGCCTGTGAATCGGGCACGATGCGCCATTCGATCGCTGCAAGCTTGGGGGCAGAGCGATGCTCGGCATAGGCTTCCACCCGGATCTTGTCACCCGGCGCCCAGTTGGCCAGCCTGAACGGACCTGTCCCGACCGGGGCGGTATTAATGTCCCCGATGGTGGCTTCGTTCACGATCTGGATCACCGCCAGATTGGCAAGAATTCCCGGCACAGTATTGGCCAGCGTCAGCTTGACCGTCAGGTCGTCAACGGCCTCGACAGCCGACACCGCCACAAGCTGGGGGGCAAACGGGCTGCCGACGGCAGGGTCCTGCACGCGCTTGATCGAATAGACAACGTCGGCGGCAGAAAAGGCGGTGCCATTGTGCCAGGTCACACCCGACTTGAGTTTGAAAGTGACGCTCAGACCGTCAGCTGCCACTTCCCAACTGTCGGCCAGCAGCGGATCGGCCTTGAGCGTATCGGGATTGATAAAGACCAGCGCCTCAAACACCGTCGAACGCACGGTGTGGCGGAAGACGTCAATCGGCGACATCTGGGGGTCGAGCGTCTTGATATCGCTCGAAATACCCACGATCAGCTCGCCACCCGCCTGGGCCAGAACCTGTGAGGTCAGCCCGAAGCTGCCTGCCAGCACGCTGGCGGCTGCGGCGCCACCAAATAGTTTCAGGAACTGCGCGCGGTTCATCCGCGCCACGCCCTTGAGTTGATTGTCCATGATTTTCTCCCTCTGTTGCAGTCTGGATCCAGTTTGTTTGGTCACGTTGGATAGGCCGACATGTGCAAGGGCTGCCCTCATCCCTGACCGAGCGGGAAGTGGCAGGCAGCCTTGCGGCCCGCACCGAAATCGGTGAGCGCGGGCTCGCTTTGCGCGCACACGGGCTGCGCATAGGGGCAGCGCGTGTGGAACCGGCAGCCCGGGGGCGGGGCCAGCGGATTGGGGATATCGCCTTCCAGCACCACGTTGCGGCGGCTGGCGCGCGCTTTGGGGTCGGGCAGCGGTATGGCCGAGAGCAGGGCCTCGGCATAAGGATGGAAGGGTTGCTCGTAAAACGCATCGGCAGGGGCCAGTTCGACGAGCTTGCCCAGGTACATCACACCCACGCGGTCCGAGACGTGACGGATCACGCCCAGGTCGTGGGAGATGAACAGCATGGTCAGGTTGAGGTCGGCCTGCAGATCCTTGAGCAGGTTCAGGATTTCGGCCTGCACAGAAACGTCGAGCGCCGACACCGGCTCGTCGGCAACAATCAGCCGGGGACCAAGCGCCAGGGCGCGCGCAATGCCGATGCGCTGGCGCTGACCGCCGGACAACTCGCTTGGCAGCCGGTCAAGATAGGCCTCAGGCAAACCCACGAGCCTGAGCAGTTCGCGTGAGCGGGCATCGCGCTCGGCGCGGTTGCGTCCGATGTGATGGATCTGCAGGGCGCCACCGAGTATGTCGCGCACCTTCTTGCGCGGGTTCAGGCTGGCAATGGGGTCCTGGAACACCAGTTGCATGGCCCTGCGCAGGGGCCGCAAAGCCCGCATCGGGGTATGGGTAATGTCGATGCCGTCGAACATCACCTGTCCGCCACTCGGTTCGGCCAGGCGCACAACGCAGCGCGCCAGGGTCGATTTCCCGCAGCCCGATTCTCCGACCAGCCCGAGTGTTTCCCCGGCCATCAGCGTGAACGAGACATCATCGACAGCATGCACGGTCCGGCCCTTGCGTCCGAAAAGACCGGTTCTGGCGGCAAAATGCTTGCTCAAATGCGCCACAGACAGCAGCACCTCGGTACTCATGAGGCCACCTGGGCGGTTTCGCCTGCCAACCAGCAGCGGTCGAGGTGGGAGATGACGCCGCTGCGCGGTGCCAACGGCGGCAACTGGCTGCACCGATCAACGCTTTGTGCGCAGCGAGGCCGGAATGGGCAGCCTTCTGGAGTGCCCTGGGTCAAAAGCGGCGGTGCGCCCTTGATCGAGGGCAGGCGGGTTGAACGGGTTCGATTTGCCGCGGGTATCGAGGCCAGCAGGCCACGCGTATAGGGATGACGCGGATCGGCAAACAGGTCCGATACATCGGCCAGTTCAACCGCCCGGCCGGCGTACATCACCATCACCTTGTCGGCTGTCTCGGCGACCACGCCCAGGTCGTGGGTGATCAGGATCACCGCCATGCCGTACTCGGTCTTGAGCCGGCTGATCAGCGCCAGGATCTGTTTTTGCGTTGTCACATCAAGCGCTGTGGTCGGCTCGTCGGCGATCAGCAGCGATGGCCCGCAGGCCAGGGCGAGCGCGATCATGGCGCGCTGTCGCATGCCGCCCGAAAACTGGTGTGGATAGTCGTTGATCCGCCCTTCGGGGTTGGGAATGCCAACCTGGGTCAGCAGTTCAAGGGTGCGTTTGCGTCTCCCTGCCCGGTCAAGGCTTGTGTGGGTTGAGAGCATTTCCCCGATCTGGTCGCCGATCCGATGCAGGGGGTTCAGGCTGGTCATGGGGTCCTGGAAGATCATGGCGATCCGGGCCCCGCGCACGTTGCGCATGGCGGCCTCGTCCAGGCCCAAAAGGTTTTGCCCGGCGAAGTTGATCTCGCCCTCAAGGGTAAAGCGCGGATCGGTTCGGTTGAGCCCGATGATCGAGCGGGCGGTGACAGTCTTGCCGCAACCCGATTCCCCGACGATGCACAGCACTTCGCCGGGCGCCACCGCAAAGGACACATCATTGACCAGCACAGCCTCGCGCCCGGCTTGCGAAAGCCGGACACTGAGGTTGCGAACATCGATCAAGGGTGCCATCGGGCGCTCCGGGCCGGTCTTAGTACTGAGGTGTGGCGAACACGGTCTTGCCGCCGACCTTGATCTCGACATCGACCGCGTACTGGGTCAGCGCCGCCGGGTTGATTTCAATCCCGAGCCCGGGGGCGTCGGGCACATGGATCTGGCCATTGGCGTCGGGGACGATGTGGTTGACCGTCATGTCAACCGCCAACTGCCTGAGCGTGGTGGGGTATTCGCAGATCGTATGGTGCTCAAGACCGGCGAAGGGCTGCATCGAGGCGCTCAGCGCCAGGTTCGAGGTGAAGGTGTGGTTGATATAGGTCACCCCGCGCTTGACCGCGTAGTCGGCCACTTGCTTGGCCGGCCACAGCCCGCCGATGCGTCCACAATCGATCTGGATAAACCCTACCTTGCCGAAATCGATCAGGTGTTCGGCCATGTGCCGGTTGTGCGCGGCCTCGCCACCGGCGGCGCGTACCGTCGTCATTCGCCCGGCGAGCGCGCCATAGGCCAGGTAGGCCGAGCCATGGAAAGGCTCTTCGAAGAACGTCACCCTGTTGCGTTCCATGGCATCAAGCCTGAGGGCTGCAGCATCGACGTCCTCACCAAAAATCTGCCCGGCATCGACGAGGAGAATGCCGTCGCTGCCCAGCCCCTCGCGCGCCGCATCAAGATGGGCGATGTCCCCGGCAAGGGAATCGCCGAACGGGGCCCAACCGAACTTGGCGGCGCGGAACCCGCGGCCGCGCATCTCGCGTGCCCGCTCCATTGTCTGTTGCGGGTTGGCGCCGAACAGGACGGAGGCATAGGGGGTCTTGGGGTAGGCCCGCTCATAGCCGAGCAGCTTCCAGGTCGGCACGCCGCGCGCATGCCCGAGCAGGTCCCACAGTGCCATCTCGATGCCCGACCAGGTGTGGGCGGCCTGCAAAAGGTCCATGCTGTTATAGGCAACGAGATCGGCCATGCGGCGAATATCGTCGGGCCCGTCGAGCCGCTCGCCAAGAACCGATTCCGAAACCGGCTGACAGGCGCCGTGCGACATCGGGCAGACAAAGGCGGCAATCGAGGGCAGGGGCGCCGCTTCGCATTCGCCCCAGCCGGTATAGCCGCCGGCGCTGACCCGCACCACCAGCGCATCCTGGCTGCCATCCGCTGCGGTGGTGACTTCAGGCATTGCCAGGTAAAAGAAGTCCACGCTGTCGATTTTCATATCTCTGCCTGCTCAGTTCATCTCGTTTGGCTCCGGCACCGTGTGCCGAAGGGTTGGGTCAGGGGCTCCGGCGCTGATAGGTCTCGGCGCGGGGCGTGAAGGTGGTGTGAGGTTCAATGGGGTAGATCGGCCTGGCGCACCGTTGATGGCCAAGGCTGGCCAGATTGGCCGACGTCGATCCGGGCGCATCGACATTGAAGGTCTTTTGCGCCCACTGGTCGTACATGTGGAATTCGGTGTGGGGCGATTTGACCACGATCAGGTCAAAGTCTTCCGGGTCGAGACCGTTGGCAAAATAGATGGCGCGATCAAACAGGAACACCGGGTTCGAAATCACCACCAGGGTTATCGTGCCAAAGCTCAAAACAGCGGTCGGGCCGGCATCGAGCGGCAGGCCCATGGTTTCAAGCCGGGCCTGCCCGCGCGACAGGCTTTCGACCCGCGCCGTCACCGTCATCGGGCTGAATCGAGCCCGATCGACACTGCCACCGATTGCGACGGTGATTTCTGCGCCAACGCCTGCTGCATGGGCGAGGCGCGCCGCCGGCGCATCAACGATCTGGGCCAGAACCGATCCGGAATAGCCACCCGCTTGCAGGGCCTTGAGCAGCACGTTTGAATCTCCGCTGGCACCGGAGGAGGTCGCATCGGCAGCATCGGTAAAAATGACCGGGCCCTGCATATGCCTGGCCAACGCAACGGCCTTGTCCGGGGCGATCAGTTTTCCCGTCAGTCGTGCCCGCCCGGCCCACACGGCCTCCGCCAGTCCTGTCTCGGCCGCGGCAGCCAGTTCGGCATCGGTTTCGGCAACGACAATGGCCTGCGTGCACAATTCGGGCACGTCGGTGAACGGGTTCCCGATCATCACGCCGGCCGCAAGGGCCTGGCCGGAATGTTCGAGCATCTGGCCTTCGGCCAGCACATCGCCATACCAGCCGGTCTTAGTGATGCATTCATCTCCGCGCGCCAGCATCGGTATGCGCACCCGGGCCAGTACCGGCCGCAGGTCGCGGTCCAGAATTTCGAGCAACAGCCGTGCGGCCCGCGCTCCGGTATCGGCGAAGTCGGCATGCGGATAGGTCTGGTAGATCGCGAGCCCGTCGATCTGCTCGATCATTTTACTCGTCAGTATGCCGTGCAGGTCGAGCGAGATCACGATCGGCACATCCGGCCCGAAAGCGGACCGGAGGGCCTCCAGGAGAAAGCCCTCCGGATCCATCTCCCCATATGCCCCCATGGCCCCATGGAGAGAAACGTAGATGCCGTCCACCGCCCCGGCATGTGGCAGGACGGCCCCGAGAATTTCTGCCGCCAACTGCGTCCAACCCTCGGCCGAAAGCGTGCCGGCACTGCCTGCCCGGGCTGAAACCGTCGGCAGAACGGTAATATCGTCTCGTGCCTCAAGCACCGCCAATGCGCCCCCGAGGGCCGTGTTGAGGCCGCGCTGGCGCAACAGGGCAGCGCCATGCCCGATCGTGAAATCCCGGTAGCCCGACGGCAGGGGATTGAACGAGGAGATCTCCTGCATGCACTCCGCAATCAGGATGGTTCTGGGCACGCCAACCTCCGCTTCCCGGTCCGGTGCCGTGCTCAGGATGCCGCGATCTTGGCGTCGTAGTCCGACATGATCACCGCGACCACATCGCCACGCGCCACGCGCCCGGGTCCGGCACACATCCAGACCACGCCGCTTTTTTCGTAGAGAACCTCGATCGGGGCGTGGTCGATATCTTCGACAAAGTGCAGCCACCCGGCCGGGTCTCCCGCCCGCACGGTTTCGCCCACCACATTGGTGGGTTCGAACAATCCGGCCGCCGGGGCAAAAGAATAGGCCTTGGGGTCGCGCACCATCATGTGGCGCGTACCGGCCGAGCCGTCGCGCTGGCTTGTATCGGGCTTGCCCTCGATAACGCCCATATGTTTGAGGATGTTATCGATGCCGCGAATGCCGATGCGAACGCCTTCGATATTCACCCGGCCCCAGCCTCCCAGTTCGGTGCCCAGCGAAATGATGCCGCGCCGCTCAACGCAGGAGGTGAAGGTGGCGCCCTCGTCGACCCCCCAGAACACCGCGTTGTAAGGGGCGCCAAAGGCCGATGCCGCGTTCATGGTCTCGTCCCGCTTTTTGGCATCGGGCAGGTAGTGCATGTTGGTCGAGGGCACGGAATCGCATGAATGCCCGGCCGTATGCAGGTCGACCGAGATGTCGGCCAGCGGCAGCACATAGCCGTCGAGGAAATGCGCCAGCATTTCCGAGAATGTCCCCTTGGGATTGCCCGGAAAGCATCGGTTCATGTCACGGTTGTCGACCGGGCTGAGCCGCGTGTCGTTGAGCACAGCCGGAATATTATAGGCCGGGATCATGATCACCCGGCCCTGCACCTTGGCCGGATCGAGGCTGCGTGCCAGCCGCGAGATTGCGATGGGCCCCTCGTATTCGTCGCCATGGATGCCCCCGGTCAGCAGCACCGTCGGGCCTTTGCCGTTCCTGATCGAGATGATGGGGATTTCCACCACGCCCCAGCCGGCGGTGTTGCGCGACAGCGGCGCGCGCAGATACCCCGCCTGCCGCCCGTCCTTGTCAAAATCGATCGGATTGGAAATCCGCGATTTTTCGACCTGAAGTTCCCCCATGCCGTCCCCCTCAGCCAACCGGCCGCAGCCTCGTCACAATCCTGACAAGTCAGCATACAGTATACGGTATGTCAATCGAGAGTTGCTGAACGGTGCCAGGCAGTAGCGCCATGGCCCCGCTGGGGTCCCGCCGACATGGGAGATCAGGGTGTCAGGAGGTCAAAGCGCATGCTGCCGCTGACTGATTCATCCGGGCCGAGCAGATGCACGCCTTGGGCAACCTGCCCGGTCTCAAGTCCGTCGAAGGCACAGGGCGCGTTGCTTTGCGGTTCAAGGCAGAACACGGCCTCGCAGCTGGCTGGAACATGCAGCATCAGGTGCGCAAACACCGGGTCGGCCGTGATCCTCAGGCCAAGGCCGATTTCGGGCCAGGCGATGCCTGCCCGTCCCTGCCACCCGGTATAGCAGTCATTCTGCCATGCGCGCGGTGGCTCGCACCCATTGGTATACGCGCCTCCGTCGCGCTGCAGATCGAGGGCAACGGCCTGGCCATCCCCATCGCCGCGCCATCGGCCGCTGGCGGTGAATTGCACCAGACTGCGGCCGTGCCTTGGGAACCAGGGGTGAAGCCCGAAGCTGAAGGGCATGGGCTCCGGTCCACGGTTGCTGACCGACACTGTGACGGTCAGGCCCGCCTCATCAAGCGCAAAGGATTGACACGCGCTATAGGCATACACGTCGTCAACCCGACCGTCCTCGAGCACCAGTTCGGCATAAGTGTCGCTGCGCGCCGCAACCTGCCAGGGCGTCAGCCAGCCCGATCCATGGAAGTTGAGCCGCGTGTCCGCCATGTTGGGCCGGATCGTATAGGCCTTGCCATTGAAGGCGAAGCGGTTGTCGCGGATGCAGTTGGCGAACGGCACCATCGGGAACATGCCCGAGTCAATCGCCGCCACACCCCGTGCCGGGCGCATCAGGTCGATGCTGCCACCCGAGCCAACCATGCGGAAGGCACCAACACTGCCTCCGATTTCAGGCTGCAGGCGCAAGGACAACGCGCCCGCCCGAAGCTCCAGCGCCATGCTAGAGGCCGAGCACGCGATCAAGATCGCGGGTGATTTCGCGCAGGCTGTCGAGCTTGAGTGTGATGCCAAGGCCCGGCTTGTCCGGGATCGCCAGCATGCCATCGCCGTCGAGCTGCCAGCCGCCCTCGGTCATGTCATCGATATAGGGCGACCCGCCGATATATTCGACTAGGTCAGCGCCGGGCACGGCGGCGGCCAGTTGCAGGTCGGCCGCCAGACCCACAGCCGTATTCCAGCCATGGCCGATGTAACGGATGCCAAAAGCATTGGCCATGCGCGCGATCTGGATCTGGTCCGAAATCCCGCCGACCTTGGTCACATCGGGCTGCACGATGTCGAGGGCCCGCTTCTCGAACCAGGGCAGGTAGCTCTGGCGACGCGTCAGGCATTCGCCGGTGGCGATCGGCACCGGGCTGCGCTCGCGCAGCGCTTTAAAGTCATCGATGGCGTCCGGCACCAGCGCTTCCTCGAACCAGTGGACGTCATAGCGCTTGAGCATCTGGGCTGTGTTGACCGCCCAGTTCAGCCCTTGCGCCCAATGGGCGTCCGATGCCCCGGCATCGACCATGAGCAGGCAATCGTCCCCGCAGCCCTCGCGCGCCGCGCGCACGATCTCTTCATCGAGCCTGGCCGACACGCGCCCGAACGGGCCCCAGCCGATCTTGATCGCCTTGAACCCCTGCGCCTTGAAAAAGGCGGTGCGTTCGCGCATCAGGTCCGGCATTTCCATCAGGATCGAGGCATAGGCTCTCACCTTGCTCCTGTAGGTGCCGCCGAGCAGGCGACCGATCGGCTGGCCGCAGATCTGGCCGTAAAGGTCCCAAAGCGCGATATCGATGCCCGAAATCGCGTGGGTCAGGCTGCCACCGCGCCCCATCCAGAAGGTGTTCTGGTGCAGTTTTTCGGTCACCCGCATCGGCTCGATGCTTTCCCCGATCAACAGCGGCCGCAATACAGCGAGCGCGGCTTCAACAAGGCGCGCGTCGGTGAAAACGCTGCCCACCCCCATGCGGCCATCGTCGGTCTTGATGATGACCAGCGCATGGATGGAATCATCGGGTTCGATTTCGTTGCTCCAGCCGCCCTTGGGCGATTTGCCGAACAGGCCCAGGCTGTCAACGGAGGAGATTTTCATGCGTGAGGGTCCCAATCAGAAGGTGGCAGACACGCCACCATCGACCAGAAGGATCTGGCCGGTGACGTAGCGGCAGTCGTCGCCGCAGAAGAATTTGGTCGCCGCCGCAATGTCTTCGGGCTGGGCCGGTCGGCGCAGGGGAATGCGGCCATATTTGATATAGATGTCCTTGAACCAGTCAGTCTGGTGCTCGTGGCCGCTGCCATCAGGCAGAAGCGCCATGCGGGTATCGACAAACCCCGGGCAGATGCAATTGACCAGAATGCCATCCCCCGCCAGGTCGACCGCCAGCGAGCGGGTCATGTTCACCACCCCGCCCTTGGCGGTGGTGTAGGCAATGCTGTCGGCCGTGCCGCGCACGCCCAGGATCGAGGCGATGTTGACGATGCGCGGCGCGCCCGATTTGCGCAGCAGCGGCAGCAGGCCCATCACCATATAGAGCGCGCCGTTCTCGTTGATCTCCTGCACCTGCCGGAAACGGTCCCGCGTCAGATTGGCCAGCGGCGTGGCATCCAGAATCGCGGCGTTATTGACCAGGATGTCGAGCCGACCCCAGCGCTCTTCAAGCAATCGGGCCAGCGCGCCAATGCTCGCTGCATCCGTCACATCGGTGGTTGTCGCCAGGGTGTTTAACCCATCGGCGGCAAGCCTTGCGGCCGTTTCAGCCGCCACATCGCCATCGCGGTCGGCCAGCACCACATGGGCCCCCTCGCGCGCCAGCAGCCCGGCGATTGCCGCCCCGATGCCGCGTGCTGCGCCGGTGACCACCGCAACCCGGTCGGCGAGCGTCCCAGTCTGCTTTGCCGACGCCATGGACAGTCTCCTAGTTGGTGTCCGACCCGGCCCGGATCGCCGGTTCAGTGTAGTGCTTGGCCAGAACCTCATCGATCTGGTCGATCGATCCGGCCTTGAGGAATTCGATAAGCTGGCGGTGCAACTGCACCTCGCCCGTCCGGTCCGACGCCGAAGACCAGTCGCGGCAGAACACAATCAGCATATGCTGGGCCAGGCCCTCCCAGATCTGGGCGGCCAGCTGGTTGCCCGAGAAACGGGCGACGGTGCGGTGGAACTCCAGATCAATCGTTGAAAGCGCCACCGGGTCGCCCGATCCCGAAAGCGACGCCATTTCGCCGAGCACTTTTTCGAGATCGGCAACCAGCCGGGCCCGGTCGCGCCCGGTGCGGAACACATGCTGATAGATGATCTTTTCGATCGCCAGCCGCAGCTCGAACAGTTCCTTGATCCGGCTGGCGCTATAGTCGGCCACCCGCAGCCCGCGCGGTTCCCCGCCAACCAGGATGCCGCGCAATTGCAGCTTCTGCATGGCCTCACGCGCCGGCACGCGGCTGACATTGAGCGCCGAGGCCAGCTCTGCCTCGGTGATGCGGTCCCCCGCGCTCTTATCCCCGCGGGCAATCGCGAGGATCAGGCGTTCTTCGACCTCGTCCGCCGTCGTTTTTGCGCGGCGGATGGGCGACAGGGGCATATCAGTGTCCGAAGTATCATCTGCAATTGAGCGGGCCATTTTCAAAATATCCGTGCGTTGTCAGTCATGATCAGCCATCCCCGTCCCGGACGCGTGAATGGTCCGGAATGGCGGCAAGAAGTGAGCGCGTATAGGCGTGCTGTGGCGAGTCGAAAACCGCTCCGGTCTCGCCCTGTTCCACGATTTCCCCCAGATACATCACCAGCACCCGGCTGCAGAGGTAGCGCACCACCCGCAGATCGTGGGAAATAAAGATCAGGCTCAGGCCGAGCTTTTCCTGCAGGTCGATGAGCAGTTGCAGCACCTGGGCCTGGATCGAAACATCGAGCCCGGAGACAATTTCGTCGCAAATCAGGATTTTGGGCTCAAGCATCAGCGCCCGCGCCAGGTTGACCCGCTGCCTTTGCCCGCCCGAAAGCTGGTTGGGCAGGCGCCGCGCCACGTCCGGGTGCAGCCCCACCATTTCGAGCATGCGTGCCACCCGGCCCGGGCGTTCGGCCTTGCTGCCGATCCGGTGGATGATCAGTGGTTCGGCCAGCGCATCCCCGATACGCATCGTCGGGCAAAGGGCAGTAAAGGGGTCCTGAAACACATATTGCACATCGCGCCGCAGCGCCTTCCAGGCCCCGCGCCCGGCCACCGGGGCGCCATTGTACAAGACCTGGCCACTGGTAGCCTCTTCGATGCCGATCATGATCCGCGACACCGTTGTCTTTCCCGACCCGCTTTCGCCCACGAGGCCGACAATCTCGCCGGGTTGAACAGCCAGCGACACATGCTTGACCGCAGTTAGAGTTCGCGTTTTGCCACCACGGCTGATGGCGAATTCCTTGACCACATCGCGGGCTTCGAGAATGCCGGTCATTGCACGCCCTCCCGGCCTTCGAGTGAGAAGCGGTGACAGGCCACCTTGTGGCCCGCCCCCGCCTCAGACCAGTCCGGCCGCGACATCGTACACACACCATCCACCACCACCGGGCAACGCGAGCGGAAGGGCGCGCCCTTCCCGATCGATCCCGGTTTTGGGGCTTGTCCCGGGATGGGCCGCAACGGCTCGGCCCGGCTCGATTTCAGACTTGGCGCCGAGCGCAGAAGTCCACGCGTATAGGGATGACAGGGATCATCGAGCACCGTGCGCACCGGACCATATTCAACCGGCTGCCCGGCATACATCACCAGCATGTCTCCACCGATTTCGGCTCCAAGGCCAAGGTCGTGCGTGACAAAGATCAGCGACAGTCCGAGTTCGCGTTTGAGCCGATGCAACAGCGTCACGATCTGCGCCTGGATTGACACATCAAGATTGGTGGTGGCCTCGTCGGCAATGATCAGCTTGGGCGCACACGATAGCGCCAGGGCAATGGCGATGCGCTGGCGCAGCCCGCCCGAGAGCTCACTTGGATAGCTCTTCATCCGGTGCTCGGGCTCGGGGAAGCCTGCCAGTCCCAGCACTTCGATGGTGCGGGCCCGCGCTTCCTCGCGCGTGCAGCGCCGGTGGTCGCGGATGGCATCGGAAATTTGGTGTTCGACCGTGATCAATGGATTGAGCGCCGCGGTCGGGTCCTGAAAGATCATGGCGATCTCGGCCCCCCGGATGGCGCGCCATTCCTCGGGGCTGAGCTTGAGCAGGTCGCGGCCCTGCCAGCTGATACCACGACCGGTCACGGTGGCTGTGCCCGGCACAATGCCGAGCAACGCCTGGCAGATCATCGATTTGCCCGACCCGGACTCCCCGGCAATCACCAGGCTCTTGCCCTGTTCGAGGCTGAACGAGACATTATCCACCACTGGAATGGGCCCATGGCGGCCCGGAAAGCTGATCGAGAGGTTTTCGACCTTGAGGGCCTCAGTCATTGGTCACCCTCCCGCGCGCGCATGGCATCGCTGCGCGATTGCAGTCCGTCTCCGATGAGCACCAGGCTCAGCGAGGTGATCACAATGGCAAGGCCAGGCCACACCGTCAGCCACCACGACGACGTGATGTAATTCTTGCCATCGAGCATGATGCCGCCCCATGACGGGGTGGGGGGCTGCACACCCATGCCCAGGAATGAGAGTGTTGCCTCGAAAACGATCATGGCCGCCATCTGCATGGCGGCGAGCACCACAAGGCTTGGAACAACGCTGGGAAAGACGTGGAACAGGGCAATCCGCCATTGCGGCGCTCCGATCACCGAGGCGGCCTTCACATAGTCCTTGCCGCGTTCCTGCAGGGCAATCGAGCGCACCACGCGCGCCGCACCCGCCCATGCCGCCAGCACCATCAAAAGGATCAGAACCGGGATCGATGGCTTGACGGCGCTGGTAATGGCAATGGCCAGCAGCACGTAGGGAAAGGCAAGCTGGATATCGATGGCACGGTCGACAACCGCGCGCACCCAATAACTGCCAAAGGCCCCGAGCATGCCCATCACCGTGCCAACCAGCAGCGATCCGATCATGCCTGCGCCAGCCACCAGCAGCGACACCTGCCCGCCGTAGAGCACGCGCGAGAGCAGGTCGCGTCCGATCGCGTCGGTGCCGAACCAGTGTTCCGGGGCAGGCGGCAGGCGGACCGCCGACAGGTCGACGTCGGTGGGTTTGGCCGGGGCCAGCAGTGGCGCAAAGATCGCCGACAGGATGATCAGGCCCAAAAGCCCCGCCCCGATCACCAGCGTGGGATTCAGGTGCAGGCGCTGCCAGCGCCCGGGCCTTTCCCCATCCGGTGTGCTGGCCGCGTGCGTCATGCTCATGCACCGAACCCGGGCAGCAGTGCGAACGAACCGGTGCGCGGATAGGTCTTCACCTCGCGGAACCCTTCGGCATAGCTCACCCCCGCCGCGCTGCCGCGCAGGGCCGCATTCTGGCTCATCATGTCGGCAATCGAAGTGTGCGGGCCATAAACGGCGCGCATCCAGGTGTCCTGGCTTTCGTGCTTGAGCAGCATCGCCTTCTTGATCTCGAAGGTCGATGAAATATCGACAAAGGCCTCCGGTTCGAAGTCGAGCCCGACCGGGTTGTCCATGTAAAAGATATGCGGGATCTTCTTGATATAGGGCAGGCTGGTTTCCACCAGCCGCACGGTTGCCGGAATGCGCGCATCTTCTGCCACCCGGCCCGAGATGCGATGATCGGGGTGATAGTCGGTCGGCCCGTGGATGATCATCACCTCGGGGTCGGCCTGCCGGATGGTGTCGATAAAGCGCGTGCGGGTCTCACGGGTATCGAACAGCCACTCGTCGTCAAAATCCATCCAGATCAGCTCGGCCCCGATCAGGTCGCACGATGCCTGCTGTTCCTTCTTTCGAATGGCCCCGATCTCTTCGCGGGTGTGGGTGGGCGAGCCGACATTGCCATTGGTCGCCACGGCCATGAACACCTTGTGTCCGGCCTGGGCATAGCGGGCCAGCGTTCCGGCGCACTGCATTTCGATGTCGTCTGGGTGTGCCCCGATTGCAAGAATATTCATGACCGTTCCATGCGGATACGCGGATCGATACGGGTGTAGAGTAGGTCGATCAGCAGGTTGACGATAACAAAGGTCGAGGCGGTGACGATGGTAATGCCCTGGATCAGCGGATAGTCGCGGGCATTGAGCGCCACCAGCGCCAGTTCCCCAATCCCGGGGAAGGCAAACACCACTTCAGCCACAATCACCCCGCCCAACAGGTAGCCGATATCCACCCCGATGACGGTCAAGAGCGGCAGGCAGGCATTCTTGAGCGCATAGACAAAGGTGATGCGGCCGGGCCGGATGCCGAAGGCGTGGGCGGTGCGAATATATTCTTCCTTGAGCACGGCCTGCATGGAGGAGCGCAGGACGCGTAGCTGTGTTGGCAGAATCGACAGCGTCACCGCAATCGATGGCAGTACCAGGCTTGCCGGACCGGTGAAGCCGCCCGAAGGCAGCCAGCGCAGTCCGACCGCAAAAACCAGCACCAGCACCGCACCCGACCAGAAGACCGGCGCCGACTGGCCAAAGGCGGCCAGCGCCGAAGAAAGCCACCCCCAGATTGATTTTGGCTTTAGCGCCGCCAGCGACCCCAGCACGATCGCAATCAATAGCGAGAGCACCAGCGACACTCCGGCCAGCAACAGCGTCTTGGGCAGGGCGGCCAGGATCAGCTCGGTCACCGGCGCCTGGAAGCGGAACGATTGTCCGAAATCCCCGCGCAGGGCATTGAGAAAAAACGATCCGAGCTGGTCGATCAGCGGCCGGTCGATGCCGAAATCACGGCGGTACTGTTCGATCACATCGGGTCGGGCAAAGACGGGCGCCCGGATACGCGCCGGGTCGCCAGCCGACAGGCGCAGCACGATAAAGACCGTTACGGCGATCATGACCACAATGATGATCGACTGCAGCGTTCTTCTGAGTGCGAAATGGCCCATCGGCGGCTCCGGGAGGAAGGCAGGGGGCCAGCCGGTCGGGCCGGCCCCGATTGGTCAGGTCAGGACGCTACCGACGCCTTAGGCAGCAGGTTTTCGCCAATCAGCGGGGCGCGGACATAGTCGGACACGCGCTTGTTGACGATGAAATACCAGACCTCGTCCGACAGGTAGAGCGTGACCTGGTTCTCCCAGAGATACTGGGCGGCCGCGGTCACGGCTGCGGCGCGGGTGTCCGGTGTTGCTGCGCGCTGGGCGGCGTGCAGTTCGGCGAACTTGTCGTCCTTGTAGTGGAACACGGCTTCGGCGGTACCGCCCACATAGAACCCGAGCAGGAAGTCGGGGTCGTTGTTGAAGATGCCGAGGGTGTTAAGGTTGATGTCATAGGTATTGTAGGACGAGCGGAACGCGCCCACTTCCAGCCGCTCGACTTCCACCGTAATCCCGATCTGCTGCAGCGAAGCAGCGATCACCTGGTCGATTTCGATCTGGTTTGGCACCAGCGTCGAGGTCGACATGCGCAGGGTCGTGCCGTCGGGGTAAGCCGATTCCGCCAGCAGTGCCTTGGCCTTTTCGAGGTCGTATTCGAACTTGGGCTCCAGCGGGGTATAGAACGGCGAATTGGTCGGCAGTGACGAGAAGCCCACCGGGTTGGTCCCGCGCATGATCGACTTGGCAATGCCTTCCCGGTCGATGGCATGGGCCACGGCCTGACGCAGCTTGAGGTCGCCCAGAGGGCCGTTGTGCTGGTAGATGGCAACAATCTGGGCCGGCGGCGACTGGTTGTTGACCACGAAGTCGGCATTGCCTTCGACGCGGGCGAGGTCTTCGGACGACACGCGGGTCAGGATATCGACCTGCCCCGAAAGCAGGGCATTGATACGGGCCTGAGCATCTTCGATATAGCGGAAGATCACGGTCTGGATCTTGGGTGCCCCGCCCCAATAGTCCGGGTTGGCTTCGAGCGTCACATCATTGCCGGTATAGGACACGAATTTGTAGGGGCCCGAACCGAGCGCGCCGGTCTTGAAGTTGTCCGGGTTGTCGATATTGGCCTTGGGCAGGATCTTGACGAAGGCCAGCATGTTGAGCACGACGCCAAAGGCGACCGGCGAGACAACTTCGATTTCGGTCGGCGACTTCACATTGACCGATATGCCCGGCGTTGCCACCATCGACTGGGCCAGCTTGCCCTCACCGAGGCGGTCGATCGAGGCCTTGATGTCTTCGGCGGTGACCGCCGAACCGTCGTGGAACTTGGCATCGGTGCGCAGGGTGAGCGACACCGTGGTCGGGCTGGTCAGCGTCCAGGCGGTGGCCACGGACGGCACCATTTCGCCAGCTTCGTTAAAAGCGATCAGTGTATCATGAACCAGCGAGGCCACTTGCTCGTCCACAAGGCCGAAACCGGCTGCCGGGTCCCAGTAGTTCGAGGTTGGCGGCTCGGCATTGCCATAGGTCACCGTGCCCGAGGGGGCGCCGTCCTGGGCAAAGGCCCGCATGGGCAGAATGCTCGCCATGCCCGCGATCGCTGTCGATGCAAGCCCGGCGGCAAACGCAGACTTCAGAAAGCCGCGGCGGTTCTGGGTGAACCCTGGTTCAACTGCGCCAAGGTCGTCGTTATCATGGTCACTCATGGTGTTTCCCCTTGCTCCCTCTTGGTTGAGCGAAGTAGAGTTCAGCATACGGTATACCGTATGTCAACAGCGGCGGTCGCAATCGCTTGCGGCGTCCTCCCCGGAGCGGGTGGGCCCCAACAAGGAGAGTATCGAGAATGAACGCAATTGATCTTGGCGGCCAGTGTGCCGTCGTCACCGGCGGGGCGCAGGGCATTGGTCTGGCGGTGGCGCGGCGGCTGGTGGCATCGGGCGCCAGCGTCTGCCTTTGGGATATGAACGAGAACATGCTGGCGTCCGCGGCGGCCGAGCTCGGTGAAAAGGCCAGTACCATTGCGCTCAACATCACCGCCTACGATGCGGTGGCCGACGCAGTGGCCGAAACCGAAAGGCGTCTGGGCCGGATCGATATTCTCGTCCATTCGGCCGGCATTGCCGGCAGGAATGCCCCGCTTGACGAATATGATCTCGACGAATGGCGCCGGGTCATCGACATCGACCTCAATGGCACCTTCTATGTCAATCGCGCCGTCCTGCCTGGCATGAAGGCGCGAAACTACGGCCGCATCGTCAACATTGCCTCGATCGCGGGCAAGGAAGGCAATCCCAACGCCTCGGCCTACGCCGCAGCCAAGGCCGGGGTCATCGGCATGACCAAGGCTGTCGGCAAGGAGGTTGCCAGATACGATATCGCGGTCAACGCCATCACCCCTGCCACCGCCAAGACCCGCATTCTCGATGAACTCAAGCCCGAATTCATCGACTATATGCTCAGCCGCATCCCGCGCGGGCGTTTCCTTGAAGTTGAGGAGGCCGCAGCCATGGTGGCCTGGCTGGTCAGCCGCGAGAACAGTTTTACCACCGCCTCGGTTTTTGATCTCTCCGGGGGCCGTGCCACTTACTAGCGGTGCCATTGCTCGCTCAGGCGCGTTTGATACAACCCTCGAGATACTGTCTTGAGGAATTTGATGCGCCTGACCGCCACCTTGCATCGCTATGTGCGTCACTCGCGAACCTGGATCGATACCCCGCTGCGCTCGGTGCCCGGGGGGTTCATGATGTCACCAGACCACGAAATAGAGATGACCCTCGATTTCGCCGGCCAGCTTGTCTTGCGCGACGTTGTGTGGCCTTTGGCCCTGCACTTCTGCCTGCCGCCGCCTGCAATGGACGATACAGCGTCGGAATGGACCTATCGCGGCGTTGCAACCTCGACGCGCGCCGTGTTCAGGGCGGAAAGGGATCAGGTGCAGATTTGTCTGAACGACCGGCCTGCCATACAGATTGGCGCAACCTCGCTCTGGCCCAGGCTGCGCGCCGTCGCAAAAATCATCCACCGGCTCAGCCTGCGCGATCTTGGGGCCAATGCCCCCAATACCCACCTGCTTGCCCTGGCTTTGGGCGACGCGCGCGATGACCTTGCCCATCAAGGCTGATAGTCTTTGAGGGCAAGCCGGGGGAACATCATGCCCATTTATGCCTTCGAAGGAACCTCACCCCTTCTCGATCCGTCCGTCTGGGTGGCTCCGGGTGGTCAAGTCATGGGCCGGGTTGAGATCGGCGCGGACGCCAGCATCTGGTTCGGCGCCACCTTGCGCGGCGACAATGACCTGATCCGCATCGGGGTCGGCACAAACATTCAGGAGAATGCCGTTCTGCACACCGATACCGGCCTGCCTTTGCTGATCGGGGCGGGTTGCGTGATTGGGCATGGGGCCATTGTCCATGGCTGTACCGTCGGCGACAATGTGCTCATCGGCATGGGCGCCATCGTCATGAACGGAGCCCGCATTGGCGACAATGCCATCATCGGGGCGGGGGCGCTGGTGACCGAGGGCACCGAGATCGCGCCTTTTGGCCTTGCCCTGGGCAGTCCGGCCCGGGTTGTCCGCCAGGTCAGCCCCGAACAGGCCGCCCGCACTGCCGCCGCCGCCCGCTTCTACATCGAAAAGGCCCGGCGCTTCCGGGCCGGCCTGGTGGAAATCGGACCCGGCTGATACCGCTTCTAGAAAAGAGCGCCCTGCTCGGGTTGGTGCGGCCCATCATCCATATGGTCGAGAAAGGCAGCCGCCTCGCTGGCAATAACGGTACGGTGCGCCTCGCTCATCCTGTCGAGGTTCCGATAAGCCATGGCCAGCCGCTGGTTGCCGCCCAGTTGCGTCCGGTTCACCATCAGAAAGTTCCAGTAAAGATAATTGAACGGGCACGCCCCCGGCCCGGTCTTGATCCGCGGGTCATATCGGCACGTCCCGCAATAGTCCGACATGCGGTCGATATAGGCGCCCGATGCCGAATAGGGCTTTGAGGCCAGGACCCCGCCATCGGCAAAAAGCGCCATGCCATGCACATTGGGCAATTCCACCCATTCAAAGGCATCAAGATAGACCCCGAGATACCAGGCCTCGACCTCGGCCGGGCGCAACCCGGCCAGAAGGGCGAAGTTTCCGGTCACCATCAGCCGCTGGATATGGTGCGCATAGGCATGCCGGCGCGTGTCTTTCACCGTTTCGGCCACGCAGCGCATCCCGGTTTCGCCCGACCAGTAGAACCAGGGCAGGGGCCGGTCGGCCTGCAGGTGGTTGCTGGTCCGGTAGGTGGGCATGAGGTGGAAATAGAGCCCGCGCGCATATTCGCGCCATCCGATGATCTGGCGGATGAACCCCTCCACCGCATTGATCGGCGCCCGCCCGGCCCGCCACTCCGCCTCTGCGGCCGTGCACACCTCCATCGGTGTCAGTAGTCCCAGATTGAGATAAGGCGCAATGATTGCATGGTAGAGAAAGGGCTCCCCCGCTTTCATCGCATCCTGGTAGTCGCCAAAGCGCGGCAGGCAATCGGCCATGAAATGCCCAAGCGCTGCCAGTGCCTCCTGCCGGTCGACGGCCCATCCGAACGGCTCAAGGTCACCGAAATGCTCGGGAAAGTGCCGCTCGACCAGCGCAATCACCTCCCGGGTTATCGCATCCGGCTCAAATCGGGCCCGATTTGGTAGCCTGTGCCCGCTGGGCAGGGAATTGCGGTTGTCCGGGTCGAAATTCCACCGCCCGCCCAAAGGCTTGTCATGGTCCATCAGCAGGCCGGTGCGCTTGCGCATCTCGCGGTAGAAGTGCTCCATGCGAAAGCGCTTGCGCCCCTCGGCCCAGGCGGCAAATGCCTGGCGCGAGCAGACGAAGCGGTCATCGGGCACGATCAGGACCGGGGTCTCGAATTCCTCCTGCCAGGCCCGCATGAATTCAAGCACCCGCCATTCGCCCGGCTCGGTCACCAGAACCCTTTCGGGCCGATGGCGCTCTATGGCGCGCCGCAATTCCCCGGTAAAATCCCCACAGTTGGCCGGGTCCTCGAATTCCACATAGTCAACCGCAATACCTTTTGCGCGCAGCGTTTGGGCAAAATGGCGCATGGCCGAAAGCACGAAGACAATCTTCTGCTTGTGCTTGTTGACATAGACAGCCTCGGCCCGCACCTCGACCATCAACACCAGGTCCCGCGCCGGATCAACCCCCGCCAGCGCCCCCGCCCCCTCGGTCAACTGGTCCCCCATCACCAGCACCAGGTTCCTCACCGGCACGCCAGTTCTCCTATTAACCTGCAGCGCCTGCCGGCGACACTTTTTGTGTCAACGCACCAGACTTCAAACAAGATCAGGAATTGGCGCACCCGACAGAATTCGAATCTGTGTCCGCTGAACTCGGAGTGCCAAAGGGCCCTAGTTCACCGTTTGGTTGTGTTTTCAAACATCATGAAAGACAGAAGTATTATTGCATAGTGGAAGGCGGCTTTGCCTCTCTTGGGACGCCGCTTTGCCCCCAATATTGACCTCTACCTTCTGAACTCACCAAGTTTATGCCTATTTGTACGGCGCGCGCAGTAATCAAACTCATTGAGATGGCGGCCATAGTCCCCAAACTCACTGTATCGTCCGCCGAACTTGAGCAGGTCAGTCCCTTTGGGCCAGCACACGCCGCCATGGGAGCGAGAGTTGACGACCGACCCAGCCAGTTCCCGCTTCCAGGATGAAAGGCATTTGGAGTTGTAGCCCAAAGGTGGATGCGGAAGTCGCAAGCGAGCATCTTGCTATGGAAAAGCGAATGACCACTTTCGGCCAGTCGCGGCTGACGGCCGTTCTGGCCTTCGCCCTTTCCTTCGCTGTTACCGACTTTGAGGACATTCGCTCATTTTGCGTTACTTGGTACGCTGGTGATTAGTTTGGGCCCCATTCCCATGCGCGATAATGAGGCAGTGCCGGTCCCATCACTTCTGACGCGTGGGTTCCACCTCATCCTTGGCGTCTGGTGGATCGGCATTTTCAGTTCTTTCGATGGCACCGACGAGCTTTCTGCCTCGGAGACCGTCTTCATCTTAGGGGCGGAGGCCTTCTCTGCTGGGTCAGCAATGTACGACGGCAGATGGGTACTGATCCCTATAATCGTGGCACGCATTGCTGCTTGCATAGGCTTACGGTTACTCAATTGGCCCCCGCACATCTTCATGGAAGGCGCTGCAAGCAACTAACTGGCCTTCTTCATTCTGGCCGCATTTGTCGCTGATGCCATGGTGACGCTGATAAGGCGAGTGATGAAGGGTGAGCGTTGGCTCTCCGCGCACCGCTTGTATGCTTATCAAGAACGGTCTCGCAAATGGTACATTCATCGCGCCTCGACAGTGCTCTCTGCAGCCATTTACCTTTTTTGTTTGTATCCGCTGGCTCTCCGGCCGAATACCCAGCCGACAATTGAGTGGTCGTAGTTGCGCTCGCCTATGTCCCGGTGGCACTGTTCTGCGGGATCGCAGCGTCCGTCCGCCTCGAAGCCTTTTCTGCTGCTCTCTCAACAAGTACGCCCAATGACGAACGAATTGGGTGCTTCTGGGCCCACCTCGCTTCCAAATGCGGCAGTAATCGTCACCTGTTTGCGCAGCTTGGCCGCGCTCAGGGCGGAACTCGCCAAGCTCTTCGCCGCCAACCACGACCAACCAAGGTTTGAACGCACCGACGCTGCCCTTCGTATGCTGCGCGTTCGAGAGGATACGCAGGCAAGAGAGTTCCAAGCGCTGCGGCACAAATGACTCCGGGCCCCGAGATTGAGATACGTGGCATTCTGTTAGTTAATTCAACAGCCAAAGGCGTCGCGGCTGGAAGTCTCCGAAACGCTGTCGTATATCGTCGGCGCGCTGGATGCTGTGTTCGGCTGTTTTGACCCGGCGTGTCGCGTGACCCACCAGATGGAGGTTGCAGGTTGTCATCCGAACTTCTCGCCAAGATCAAATCGCATGACGCTATCATCGGGGTCATTGGTCTTGGCTATGTAGGCCTGCCGTTGGTCCTACGTTTTCATGAAGTTGGCTTCCGCGTCATCGGCTTTGACACTGATGGCGCCAAAGTTGGAGCACTGAACGCTGGCCGCAGCTATATTGAGCATATTCCGGCCGAGCGCATCTCCGCTATATCCGAGCATGGCTTTGAGGCCACCACTGATTTCTCGCGAGCCAGTGAGCCGGACGTTCTAATCCTGTGTGTGCCGACTCCTCTCAACAAGCACCGCGAACCGGACCTCAGCTTTGTCATCGAGACGATCGAGTCCCTAGTGCCCTACCTGCGGCCAGATCAGCTGATTTCCCTCGAAAGCACGACCTATCCTGGCACAACTGACGAGGAGTTGCAGCCTCGAATTGAAAGTCGCGGGCTCCTGGTTGGCGAGAATTTCTATCTCGTTTACTCGCCGGAGCGCGAAGATCCCGGCAATGCCAACTTCACTACCCGCACAATTCCCAAGGTCTGCGGTGGCGTAACGCCGAATTGCCTGGAAGCGGGTCTGGCATTATATGGCGAGGTCATCGATCATGTCGTGCCAGTGAGCTCCACGCGCGCCGCCGAGCTGACCAAACTGCTCGAGAACATTCATCGCGCGGTCAATATCGGCCTTGTCAACGAAATGAAGATCGTCGCTGACAAAATGGGTATCGACATCCACGAAGTCATCCGCGCTGCAGCAACAAAGCCGTTCGGCTTTGTTCCCTACTACCCTGGCCCGGGCCTTGGCGGTCACTGTATCCCAATCGATCCCTTCTATCTGACATGGAAGGCTCGTGAGTACGGCGTCAACACGCGGTTCATTGAACTAGCAGGAGAGGTCAACTCCGCAATGCCCGACTATGTCGTGTCCAAAATTGTGGGCGGCCTAAACTCTGCCCGCAAGTCTATCAATGGTAGTTCGGTTCTGGTTCTTGGCATTGCATACAAAAAGAACGTCGACGACATGCGAGAGTCACCATCGGTCGTGCTGATGGAAAAGCTTCAGGACATGGGCGCGACCGTGGCCTATAGCGACCCCCACGTACCAGTCTTCCCCAAACTCCGTGACCACGTGCACTTCGACCTTACTAGTGTTGATCTGAGCCAAGAAGTCATCGCCAAGTTTGACTGCGTTCTGGTCGCAACTGACCATGACAAGTTCGACTACGATGCCATCAAGGAAAGCGCCCAACTGATAGTAGACACACGCGGCCGCTATCTGGAAACCGCACCCAATATCATAAAGTCCTAGTCATGCGCATTTTTGCAGCTCCAATTGTAGATCGCCCCATTCGATTTGCCATCGTTGGCTGCGGTCGTATTGCCCAGAACCATATGGCCGCTATCGCGAAATTTAGCGATCGCGCGCACCTGGTGGACGTGTGCGATATCAATCCGAAAGCATCGGCGGCAGCGTCACTCCAGTCGCAGGCCAATGCACACGATAACTTGACGACACTACTCAAGCACACTGACGCCGACGTCGTCGTGATCGCTACGCCCAGCGGACTACATGCGGAACAAGCGGTTCAGATCGCGGCCTCGGGTCGCCATGTGATGACCGAGAAGCCCATGGCTACCCAATGGGCAGACGCCCAACGGATGGTAAGGGCTTGCGATGCGGCTGCCGTGCGGTTGTTTGTGGTGAAGCAGAACCGGCGCAACACCACGTTGCAGCTCCTCAAGCGCGCGGTCGAGCAGGGTCGCTTTGGGCGCATCTTTATGGTCAACATAAACGTCTTCTGGACGCGGCCGCAGGAATACTACGATAGCGCAAACTGGCGCGGTACCTGGGAGTTTGATGGTGGTGCGTTCATGAACCAGGCGAGCCACTACGTTGATCTACTCGACTGGGTAATCGGCCCTATCGAAAGTCTTCAAGCCTACACCGCGACGTTGGCACGCAACATCGAAGTGGAAGACACCGGCGTAGTCAATGTTCGCTGGCGCTCCGGAGCCCTAGGCTCGATGAATGTAACGATGTTGACCTATCCAAAGAATCTCGAGGGTAGCATCACTATTCTGGGCGAAAGGGGAACTGTGCGCGTCGGTGGACTGGCCGTGAATGAAATACAGCATTGGGAGTTCGCCGATCAACGTCCCGAGGATTCAGGCGTGTCCGACGCCAGTTACGAAACCAGCTCGGTCTATGGGTTCGGCCACCCGCTCTACTACGATAACGTTATAAAGGTGTTGCGCGGCGAGGCAGAGCCTGAGACCGATGGCAGGGAAGGCCTGCGCTCTCTCGAGGTTCTAACTGCCATTTACCGCGCTGCCCGCGATGGGCGGCGAGTGCATTTGCCCTTGGACTTACAATGACCATCCACTCTACGGCAATCATTGACGAAGGCGCACGCATCGGTACCGGCACGCGAGTCTGGCACTGGGTGCACATATGCAGCGGAGCCGAAATTGGCGACAATTGCTCGTTGGGGCAAAATTGCTTTGTCGGCAATGACGTCGTCATTGGCAACAATGTCAAAATTCAGAACAACGTTTCCGTCTACGACGCGGTCCGCATTGAGGACAATGTGTTTTGCGGTCCTAGCATGGTATTCACTAACGTCCACAATCCTCGCTCAGCGGTCAACCGAAAGGCCGAATACCGACCGACAGTGGTTAAGCAAGGCGCAACACTTGGAGCAAACTGCACCATCGTTTGTGGCGTCACCATCGGTGAATATGCCTTTGTCGGCGCAGGTGCGGTCATAACCCATGATGTTCCGCCCTACGCCCTTATGGTTGGGGTGCCGGCGCGACGCGTCGGGTGGATGGACGAAACTGGGGCGCACCTTAAGGGCATGGGCTTTGTGATCAGTGCCTCGGGACTCACTTATCACATCACAGAGAACGAGTGCCGTCTCGTATGACCAAGCCCCTCGAATTCATCGATCTCAAGACCCAATACGCCATCCTCGGCGCATCTATTGACGCCCGCATCCAGAAGGTGCTTGACCATGGTCAATTCATCATGGGTCCAGAGGTTCGCGAACTTGAGGAAACACTCGGCGCATTTACCGGGGCCGAATGCATTACCGTTTCCTCCGGGACCGAAGCGCTGTTAATCGCCCTTATGGCTCTGGGTATCGGCCCCGGCGATGAAGTTATCACCTCGCCCTTTACGTTCGCCGCGACCGCCGAGGTTATTGCGCTGGTGGGCGCAACCCCGGTCTTCGTCGATGTTGAACCTGACACCGCCAATATCAATGCCTCTCTGGTTGCAGCCGCGGTATCCGAGAAAACCCGAGCTATCATGCCAGTTTCGCTTTACGGGCAACCAGCCGACATGGCCGAGATAAACGCGATCGCCGACATACATGGGTTGACGGTCATCGAGGATGCTGCACAGAGTTTTGGTGCAACCTACCAAGGCAAGCGCAGTAGTGCTCTTTCGACTATTGGATGCACCAGCTTTTTCCCAAGTAAACCACTTGGCTGCTACGGCGACGGCGGCGCCATATTCACCTCGGATGCAGCGCTCGCAAAGTTAACGCGTGAAATTCGCGTTCATGGGCAAGAGCGCCGCTACCACCACACCCGAGTCGGCGTGGGCGGGCGCATGGATACGATTCAATGCGCGATTGTGCTGGCTAAGCTTGAGCGTTTCGAATGGGAAATCGAACAACGCATCGCCATTGGCCACCGCTATTTGTCGATGCTGGCGGGACTGAACTCCGTACAACTTCCCGCAGTGCGTCCCGATAGAACGAGCGTTTGGGCGCAGTTTACCGTTCAAGTCGAGGATAGGGAACGCATCGCCTCCGCACTCAACGACCAGGGCATTCCCACCGCGATCCACTACCCGATCCCGCTGCACCGGCAACCCGCTTACCGAAGTCATTGCCGCGTTCACGGCAGCATGGTCGTCGCAGAGATGCTGGCTGCACGCGTGCTTAGCTTACCCATGCATCCCTATCTTGAAGAAACCGCTCAATTGCGCGTAGTTGAGGCGTTGAACGGAGTGCTGTCGTGACAGGATTGAGCCGCGGCGACATGCTGCGGGTGGCCTCCATTGGCAATCATTAACCACGTGAGCAAAGCGCCCCGAAAGGTCCGGCGATGACTATGCGCGACCGGCTAAATGCACTTGTGGCAGGTCCCTTCATCCGCGCAGTTGGTATCCTAGTAGGTGGAACCGTGATTGCCCAGGTCATTCTCGGCATCACCTTGCCCATCGCAACTCGGCTCTACACCCCCGAAGATTTCAGTGTTTTGGCAGTCTTCACAGGTATCGTATCCATCATCTCAGTGGCCACGTGCATGCGCTATGATATTGCGGTGCCGCTGCCAGACAATGATGCAGATGCTGTTGCCTTGGCGCTTCTGGCGATCGCGGTGGCTGCCGCTGTCAGTCTCCTAGCCCTAACAGCCATTCTCCTGTTTGCAGACCCGCTCGCCGCATGGCTCGGCCATCCGATACTATCGCCCTATCTGTGGCTCGTGCCAGTGGCCACCTTTTTTGCTGGCGCCTATAGTACATTTCAGTTCTGGTTCGTTCGTTCGAAGCGGTTCAGCGACTTGGCGCGCAACCGCATCGTCCAGGCGATGGGCAGTTCCTTCACACAGATTGGCCTGGGCGCTGCGTGCATTGCGCCGCTTGGCTTGCTGTTGGGCCAGGTTGTCAATAGCGGCCTGGGCGCCGTGCGCTTGGCACTGCGCTTTCGCCGCGAGCAAGCGTCGACCATCGCCTTAGTATCCGTCGCTCGTATCGGCAAAGTCGCACGGACATATGATCGCTTTCCTAAATTCTCGGCGCTTGAGGCGGTGTGCAACAGCGCCGCCATCTACCTGCCCATCATTCTCCTCAGCGCCTGGGCAATCGGACCAGAAGCCGGCTACCTTAGCTTGGGCATGTATGCGATGCAGGTACCGATGAGCCTGATCGGCAATGCCGTTTCCCAGGTCTACATGTCCCGTGGGCCGGAAGAACATCGAGCCGGTCGGCTTGGCACGCTTACCAATGAAGTTCTGGCCGCACTTCTGAAGACGGGCGTCGGCCCGATCATCTGCCTGGGCGTCGTTGCGCCGGAATTGTTCAGGTTGGTCTTTGGTCCCGACTGGACGCGAGCGGGTGTCCTGGTGGCCTGGATGTCTCCCTGGTTCGTGATGCAGTTCTTGGCTACGCCCGTATCGCTAGCCTTTCACATTACCAATCGATTACCTGCAGCTTTCCTGCTGCAAGTGTTTGGCCTCGTCCTCCGCACTGGAGCCGTTGTGCTAGCAGCCAGGCTTCCCGGCGCTCCTCTCTCTGAGGGATATGCGCTTTCCGGTGCAGCCTTTTATCTTGTGTACTTAATACTCATAGTTGCAGTTACACGTGGCAGCACGCGAGGCTTTTTACATGAAACCCTACGAGCTGCCCCTATCATTTTTGCTTGGGCATTTGTTGGCGGTCTAGGAGCATTTGTGCTTTCGCTCGTCGATATGCAGCTCAACTAACGACGACCGAAAACTCGCAGTGGGGTACGCCGTGGACCTATCGGCAGGAACTCGCGCGCTGCAATCACGGCAAAATAGGAGTCGAAGCCGAGCTTTAGGCGGCTAGAAAGAGGCTGTCCGCCAAGATAATTCATAGCTTGGACGGGCTAGAGCGAGGCAAGAAGAACAATGCAGCAATGGCGGTCATACCTCCCCGCCATCCGGAGAAGAAAGGGGATAGTGCTTTGGGGCGGCAAACAGTGATAGAGAAATATGCCTCGGAAAAGCGCTGCGAAGAAGGTCAGTTTGACCTGCGCGCAAAGAGGGCAGAGTACATTTTAAGCTTTAGAGGGACCGCGTGGTGCACCGCAAGGTCCTCTCGACAAGGTGGTCCCAACTAAGTTGCGTGTCGGCTACTTTTCGGGCACCGGCACTCATGCGTTCCAATTCCACCTGCGAGCTAAGCAACTGCTCAATGGTATTGCCGATATGCTCTGTGCTGATTTCAGGCCCCCGCAGCACAACTATATTCGAATCCAGGTTCAAGTAGGAAATGTCCTGTCCACCAACGTCGCCAGCAACAAGCGGCAACCCTGAGGCGATAGCCTGTTGCCACATGATAGATTGGCTTGCCGGAAAAACCGCCAGGTCCGAGGCCAACATATGTTCGTACACACCCACAGGTTTAAGCCAGCCGGTGAAATGTATATTCGGGTTTCCTGCGGCCAGCGCATACAAATGCGACTTGTAGGGTGAGTCAACGTTCGTTGCATCACCGGCGATGATGAGATGAACTTCGCGATCCATGCCACAGACCGCATCGATCAGAAGCTCAGTCTTCTTTTTCTCGTCTAGCTTTCCGCCGGTGAAGATGACGGGGGTATCATCACCAATTCCAAGCCTTTCCCGGATTCTAACTCGAGCTCCAGAGGCGCGGACTTCCTCAACCAAGTCAAGGTCGGCCCCGAGTGGGAGGACTTCCATGTGCTGATGAGGCACACCGTACACCTCATGCAGGAACGTTAGAGAGCCAGGGACGACGGGGTAGATGGCACTTAGATACGGCATGAGCAGATCAAGCAACCACCGGCGAACGACACCATGCAGAACCTTAACCGACAGCCAGTTCTTGCCAGAATTGCTGTAGTCCGCATGATAGTCGAGAATCACTCGGCAATCACCATGATGTTTCAGGTATCTAACGATCTCGGGAATGTTGGGCATGATGTCGTGCACATAGATTAAATCAGGTTTGGTCTCGTCGAGAATATCAGAGATCGAAACATAGGCGCGCAGCCGGTTCAGAATATTGTATCGGTAAGGGAGTTGAATGATCCTAGCCCCTTGATCCATAAACTCTCTGCGAGGTGCTCGGGAGTCATGTCTATCGTTGTAGTAGTCTCGTACGTCTCTGAAGGTCGACGCGACGACGGTGACCTCGTGGCCGTGCTTGCGGTAGTACTTGACCAGAAGGTTTTCTTGGTACTCCAAGCCAGAGTTGTAAAATTCACAGATCATAAATATCTTCACAAACACACCATCAATTGCCAAATCTCATCATTTAGACATGGGCGGTTGCTGCCCTGCCGTTAGAGTTGCTTAAGCTGACATCATAAACGTCGCTGGGTGCAACAACGGCCAAGTGCCCTGTTTCCGCTGCTAGACCAACCGGCGAAAACACAAACCTGCAATCAGTGACACTTTTCTCGACCCATTGGGCGCTGCATATGGTGGGGTCGTAAGCGTGAACGACGCAGCCAAAGCCAGTTATCAAAGCCAAGTCAAATGAGGCACCTTCACCAATACCGAAGGAGTGCACGATGCTCGTTGATGTGAGTTCAGCGATGGCGACCGTGTGCGAGCCGTACGAACTGCCGAGCGTAAGTTTCCTGACGGGATGGCGTCCAGAACGATGTATCCTGGAGCCGCGAATGGTGCTGAGTATTTTGCACGGAACATCGCTAAGCGCTGGCATGTGAAGCTCCAGGTAGTTCAGAGACACGCCGTAACCGGGATCGATATCCACGCCAATAAGGAATCTCCGGCCCCGCGTTGGCCTATAAAAGAACACGCGCGGCAAGAACAAAGCAAGGTCTTGGGCTCATAATCAGGCGCGATAAGATCATTATGCCTGTCGCCAGCGTCGCAAGTCGGTCACATTGGGTATTTGGCATTGACTTCAACGACATGATTTCAAATGTCACCGAAGCGCCTCGCAGGTTGATCAAGCTGAGTGATGTGCTAACAGACGAGCCTACCGCAGCACTCTAGGACCGACGAATTGACAACTGGACGCCTAGCTCGCACTATCGACATCCGAGTCGTTGCAGCCTCAGTCCTGCTGGCAGGCCTACTCCTTCTCGCCAATCACACATACCTCGCCCGCAACTGGCCGCACGACCTCTTCACGACCAACAACGGCAGCGCTGTCGCTATAGCTCTAGTTTTGGCTCTTGTGTCTGCCGTTGGCGCGCTCATGCCCCGCCGCTTCGATACGCCCGGCGGAACCGTTGTGATATTTCTTTTTTCTTTCGTCTACATTCCGACAGTCAGCATCACACTAGGTCAAGCTGGGTGGGCGGATTTTCTTCCAGAAATATTTGCATTTTCATTAGGCATGTCTGTTGTCGCCGTCGCCGCGTCAATCGCCACGCATCGCCTCCCAAATGAAGCGACACTCCCAAGTACGCTGTTCATCGGGCTATTGATTGCATGGACCGTTGCTACGATTGCCCTACTGGTTGAGTACGGATCATCTATGGCTATCGTCGGCGTCAAAGATACGTACACGCAAAGGGAGATTGGCCGCGCAACGTCGGGGTGGATGGCATACACCCAGACTTACTATCTCAACGTGATTTGTCCCGGCCTGCTGGCGTATGCCTTGACAAACCGGAAACTCCTTTGGTCTGCACTGCCGGCCATAATTGGCTTCACAGTCATTTATGCGGTTAACGCCCAAAAAATGGCAGTTATCATTCCAATTTTGATAATCGGCTTTGGATTAGTTTCAAGAATACGAATCCTGCAGAGCACCTGGGTATTTCTGATCGCCATTGCGACTGCATCTTTGGCCGCACTGATCCACTATCAATTCTTCGTCGGCAGCAATTCAATTCTGGCCTCGATCGTTCTTCACAGGACCTTTGGCATTCCTGCCATGACGCTCCACTGGTACTACAACACCTTCACCGACGCGGGGTATACTCTATGGAGCCACGTTCGAGGTGTATCGTGGTTTATTCACCCCCCCACGAATCTTGTTGAGGATCCGCTTTGGCCGAACCTTGGCTTCATTATTGGTGAAAGGGTCTTGGGAAATCCGATTAACAATGTAAATGCTAACCTATTCGCCAGCGACGGGGCCGCCGGCGCAGGTTTGGCTGGCATAATATGTATTTCCTTCGTTGCTGGCATCTGGATAGCCGCGCTGAACTACACTAGCCGAGTGTGGAATTCATTTTTTGCGATATCTGTCATTATACCTGTCGCACTTACCCTAACCAACGGGCCTTTATTCACCATTCTGCTTTCATTCGGGGGGCTGTTCTGGCCGGTGGTCTTCGAGAGCTTTTGGCAGCTTCGCACCATGAGACCAGTCAAAAAGCTTGGCAGCACCAATTGACGGGTCGGGGCTTTGGGCGCCCATCTCCAACAGACGGCAGTGAATTTTTGCGACTGGCGGACATTTTCAAATCGCCTCGACCGGTGCTAAGAGGGCCATGCATTTTGCGCCCGCCACGGCGTGGCCGGATAACCAATCCAGTCTAGAGTACACATGCACGCAATTTTAACGTCCAAGCGTCCGTATCAGATTTGCGCCAACTGCATAATGGATACCTCTGACTCGAACATCACGTTCGACGCTCGCGGCTGGTGCGACTACTGCAACAATTACCACAGCAATATCCTTCCACACTGGCACCCCAACGAGCAGGGTATGCGCGAACTTGAGCCCATGCTCGAGAAGATTCGCCAGGACGGCAAGGGTAAGGACCATGATTGCATCATCGGCCTAAGCGGTGGTGTCGACAGTTCCTACGTGACCTATATTGCCAAGGAAAAGTTTGGGCTTCGCCCACTGCTTTTCCACGTGGACGCGGGATGGAACTCGCAGCAAGCGGTCAACAATATCGAGAAGCTAGTCGATGGTCTGGGTCTTGACCTGCATACCGAGGTCGTCAACTGGCAAGAGATGCGAGACCTGCAGCTTGCCTTTTTTAAGGCTCAGGTCCCCCATCTTGACACCCCGCAGGACCATGCCTTCTTCGCCGGACTTTATAATTACGCCGTAAAAAATGGTGTGAAGTACATTCTGACAGGCGCCAACTACTCGACGGAATGTGTTCGCGAACCCTTGGAGTGGCACTATCATGCCACCGATCTGCGCCAACTCAAAGACATTCATCGCCGCTTCGGGAGACGGGCGCTGAAGACCTTCCCGCTGACCGATATTTTCACTTATAAGATTTTTTACCGCTTCTTCAAAGGGGTGCGGGTGGTAAAGCCCCTGAACCACATACCCTTCCACAAAGAAGAAGCGATGCAGGAGCTCACTGACAAATTCGGTTGGCAGCGCTATGCGCACAAGCACTATGAATCACGCTTTACGCGATTCTACGAGGGTTACTGGTTGCCAACAAAATTCGGCTACGACAAGCGCCGGGCTCACTTCTCCAGCCTGGTCCTCACTGAGCAGATGACACGCGCCGAGGCGCTCGCCAAGATCGCGGTGCCGGCCTTCAATCCCGACGAGCTGGCGCAGGATTTCGAGTATACTGCTACCAAACTTGGCATCACCGTTGCCGAGTTGCAGGCTCTCCATGATGGCCCGAATAAGACCTACAAGGACTATGAAAACGCTATGCCTCTTATCGAACTCGGTACCCGGGTCATGCGTGCGCTGGGCATCCAGAAGGCCGTCATGCGATGATCGTCATCGTCGACTACGGCCTGGGGAACATCAAGGCGTTCTCCAACATGTACAAGCGCATGAACATCAGTGCGCGCACGGCCAAGTCGGCGGATGAATTGACGGATGCGGCTCGGATCATTCTGCCAGGAGTAGGGCATTTCGATCACGCGATGGAATTGCTTGACGCTTCGGGTATGCGAAGCGCACTCGACGACGCGGCCATGAGCCGTCATGTGCCTATCTTGGGCATTTGCGTGGGCATGCAGATATTGGCAGAGGGCAGCGACGAAGGTCGGCGTGCCGGACTGGGCTGGGTATCAGGTCGCGTGCGACGCATCACCGATTTGCCGCTCTCCAATTCGATGCCTCTGCCCCATATGGGTTGGAACGACGTGCAACCGGTGGGGGCTTCGAAACTGTTCTCGGGGCTGGAAAGCGATGCCAGGTTTTACTTCCTGCATTCGTTCTATTTCGCGCCGTCCAGCGAAAGCGCGACGGCGGCCGTGGCCAATTATGGTGCGGATTTCACGTGTGCGGTCGGTCTTGGTAACGTACACGGCGTGCAGTTCCATCCTGAGAAGAGCCACCACTGGGGGGCGCGATTATTGAAGAATTTCGCGGAGCTCTGACCAGTGTTAAGATCCCGCATTATTCCATGCCTGCTCGTTAGCGATGGCGGCCTGGTAAAAACACAGCAGTTTAAGGCCCCCAAATATGTGGGTGATCCAATCAATGCCGTGAAGATCTTCAATGAGAAGGAAGCCGACGAGCTGACAGTGTTCGATATTGATGCAACCGTACAAGGCCGCGGGCCCGACTTTGCGATGATCGAACACCTCGCCGTCGAGTGCCGTATGCCGCTATGCTACGGCGGTGGCATCACCACTCGCGAACAGGCTAAACGCATTATCGGACTAGGTGTCGAAAAGGTTGCCATCAGCGCGGCTGCGGTCGACAACCCTGCGCTCATTACGCAGATCGCCGACGAGATCGGCGGCCAGAGCGTTGTCGTAGTGCTAGACGTTAAGAAGCCCCTATTTGGTCGCGAGGTCGAGGTCTATACCCACAACGGCCGGAAGAAGGCGCGCCAACCTCTTTCAGAGCTGGTGCAGGAGATCGAGCAGCGCTGTGCAGGCGAACTGGTTATCAATTCCATTGACCGCGACGGTACGATGAAAGGCTACGATCTGGATTTTGCCGATCGTATACGCATCATGACACGACTACCGGTCACTATGCTTGGTGGCGCTGGCTCGCTCGCCGATATTGGCGCCCTTGTTGACCGGTGCGGCATCGTGGGAGCGGCGGCGGGGAGTCTATTCGTATTCAAAGGTACCTACCGGGCTGTGCTCATTAACTACCCCAACCCTGTGCAAAAAGACGAGATCGTCCTCAATAACCTGCGTCACACACAATAGCCCCTGCTTCGGCGGCACAAGTACCACCACGCCGTAAGCACAACGAGAACACGAAGGTCACAATGTTTGACGGCAAGACGCTCCTGATCACTGGCGGCACAGGCTCGTTTGGCAACACAGTGCTGCGCCGTTTTCTGAATACCGGCATCAGCGAAATCCGCGTTTTCAGCCGGGACGAAAAAAAGCAGGACGACCAGCGCAAGCGGTTCGCCAGCGACAAGCTTAAGTTCTACATCGGTGACGTGCGTGATCCGGCCTGCCTGCTCTCTGTCACACGCGGTGTCGACTACATCTTCCACGCCGCGGCGCTCAAGCAGGTGCCCTCCTGCGAGTTTCATCCCATGGAAGCGGTCAAGACCAACGTCATCGGCACCGAGAACCTGCTCGAGGCGGCCATTCTCAATGGGGTCAGCCGCGTTGTCTGCCTGTCCACGGACAAGGCCGTCTACCCCATCAATGCCATGGGTATATCCAAGGCGCTGATGGAAAAGGTGATGGTCGCCAAGTCACGTGAGCTCAAGTCCACCGAGACCGTCATCTGTGGCACGCGTTACGGCAATGTCATGGCGTCGCGGGGCTCGGTGATCCCGCTGTTTGCACGCCAAATCCAGGCAGTCCAGCCGCTTACCCTCACCGACCCCCATATGACGCGCTTCATGATGACGCTCACGAATGCAGTCGACTTGGTGCTCTATGCCTTCGCCAATGGATCAAATGGTGACATCTTCGTTCAAAAATCTCCTGCCGCCACCATTGATGTGCTGGCGCGTGCCATGTGCAAGCTGCTCGGCGTACCCGACCACCCGATCCAGGTGATCGGCACGCGGCATGGCGAGAAACTGTTCGAAACCCTACTGTCCCGCGAGGAAATGGCCAACGCGGTTGATATGGGCGAGTATTTCCGCATTCCGCCTGATCTTCGCGACCTGAACTACGCAAAGTTTGTCGAGCACGGCCAGGAAACCATCAGTGCCTCTGACGACTACAACTCGCACAACACTACCCGTCTTGATGTCGACAGCATGTCGGCCTTGCTTATGAAGCTTGACTTCATGCAAGATCTCGTGGCCGGCCGCGCTCCAAAACTGGAGGATTGAGGTGAGATTTGCGGTAACCGGTGCCAATGGCTTTATTGGCAAGAATCTCGTGGTTCGCCTGCGCGAGTTAGGGCATGAGCCTATCGCCATCGCTCGCGGCCTTGATGTCGATATGTTGGCAGCGCAACTAGGCGACGTCGACGCAATCCTGCACCTTGGCGGCGTAAATCGGCCCGAGACCGAGGATGAGTTTCTGAGCGGCAATCTCGGTAGCACGGAAACCCTGATCGCAGCCCTGACCGGCTTGCCACAACGTCCACCACTGCTGTTTGCATCGTCCATTCAAGCCGATCGCGACAACCCCTATGGCCGCTCTAAGCGTGCCGCCGAGCTGGCATTGAAGTCCTATAGCGAGCAAACCGGCTCCATAGCGGCCATATGCCGTTTGCCCAATGTTTTCGGCAAGTGGTGTCGGCCAAACTACAATTCGGTTGTCGCCACCTTTTGCCACAACATTTCACGCGGCCTACCGATCAGCGTGTCAAACCCCGATGCGGAACTGCAGCTCGTCTATGTCGACGATGTTGTGGACGCGTTCATTGCATTCGCTGCGCTGCCATTAGTCGACGTCGTTATCGGGCCGGTTCACGCAACCACGCTGGGTACTCTTGCCGCCCAACTTGAAGCCTTTCGAGACAGTCGACACACTTTGGTGACAGGCGCTGTGGGTACGGGATATCTCCGCGCCCTGCACGCGACATATTTGAGCTATCTTGAGCCCTCCAACTTCGCCTACGATCTGGTCGCCCATACCGACCCGCGCGGCTCGTTCGTCGAAATGCTGCGTACTCCCGACAGTGGTCAGTTCTCATTTTTCACGGCCCACCCTGGGGTCACGCGCGGCGGCCACTACCACCATACCAAGACCGAGAAATTCCTGGTCATCCAGGGCAAGGCGCGCTTCGGCTTCCGGCACATCCTGACCAATAAGACATTTGAGATCGTGACTTCGAACGAACGCCCGCAGGTCGTCGAAACCGTCCCCGGATGGTCGCACGACGTTACCAATATCGGTGATGACACAATGGTCGTTATGCTCTGGGCAAACGAGTCATTCAATCGCGACAAGCCCGACACGATCGCAGCAAAGGTATTAGACGCATGAAGCGGCTCAAGGTTATTACCGTCGTCGGCACGCGACCGGAAATCATCCGCCTGTCGCGCGTTCTGGCTGAGATAGATCGCCATTGTGACCACGTCCTGGTGCATACCGGCCAAAATTATGACTACGAGTTGAACGAGATCTTCTTCAACGACCTAGGTGTGCGGCGTCCGGATGTATTCCTCAATGCCGCCGGGGGCACTGCCGCGGAGACCATCGGCACCATCATCGCCAAGTTCGATGCCGTCCTTGCCGAGCATAAGCCGGAAGCCATGCTCGTGCTGGGTGACACCAACAGCTGTCTTGCGGTCATCCCAGCCAAGCGCCGCAAGGTTCCCGTGTTTCATATGGAAGCAGGAAATCGCTGCTTCGATATGCGCGTGCCCGAAGAAATCAACCGCCGCATCGTCGATCACACCGCCGACATCAACCTGACCTACTCAGACATCGCCAGGGAGTACTTGCTGCGCGAAGGTCTCCCGCCCGATCGTGTCATTAAGACCGGCTCGCCAATGTTCGAAGTGCTCACCCACTACCGGCCAGGCATCGAGGCATCAGACGTGCGTCAGCGGCTGAAACTAACCGATCATCGCTATGTCGTTGTCAGCGCGCACCGCGAGGAGAACATCGACTCGGAGGTGAATTTTGGCAAGCTGGTGGCGATGCTCAACGGCGTCGCCGAGATGCTGGATGAGCCCGTCATTGTCTCGACCCATCCGCGCACCCAGAAGCGCATCGACGCTGCCGGGGCGAGTTTTCACCCCAAGGTCTGCTTGCTCAAACCCTTGGGATTTACGGACTATGTTAACCTTCAGATGGGCGCGAGGGTTGTTCTTTCCGATAGCGGAACGATTACCGAAGAGTCCTCCATCCTTAATTTCCCTGCCCTGAACATTCGTGAGGCGCATGAGCGTCCCGAAGGTATGGAAGAAGCGTCGGTGATGATGACCGGTCTGGATCTCGACCGTGTTCGCCAGGCGATCCTCATTCTGGCTGGTCAGGGCCGTGGCGAGGCAAGAACCTTGCGCCCGGTCGCCGACTATTCGATGCCGAACGTATCCGAGAAGGTGGTGCGTATCATCTATTCCTACCGCGATTACGTGATGCGGACCGTCTGGCACCAGACGGTCTGATATGCGCATCCTTATTGTCAGCCAATACTTTTGGCCGGAGAATTTTCGCATCAACGATCTCGCGGCCGAGATGGTCCGGCGCGGTCATCAAGTGACAGTATTGACTGGCCTTCCCAACTACCCCGACGGGGCGATCTTTCCATACTATGCCGCCAATCCCAGTAGCTTTCGCGACTACAACGGGGCGGAGGTTATTCGAGTGCCACTCTTCCCGCGGGGTAAGGGCCGCTTGGGTTTGATGCTCAACTACCTGTCCTTTGCCGTCACGGCCAGCCTCCTTGGACCATGGCGCCTGCGGGGCCGAAAGTTCGATGCCACGTTCGTATTTCAAGGATCTCCCGTCACCGTGGGCCTGCCCGCCATCGTCTTAAAATGGATCAAGAAGACTCCGATCGCGCTTTGGGCTCTTGACCTATGGCCGCAATCCCTTGAGGCCGTGGGCGCGGTCAAGTCACGGTTCATACTGGGTCTGGTCGACCGAATAGTGACCTTTATTTACCGAAGTTGCGATCGTGTGCTGGGGCAGTCGCGCGCCTTTCTACCGGAACTTCGACGCCACGTGAAGGATCCGTCCAGGGTTGACTACCTGCCCAGCTGGTCGGAGGACGAACTCGCCGAGTTCAACGGCGAAGCAGCGCCCGAAGTGACGGTGCGCCCGGACCTATTCAACATCGTCTTCACCGGCAATATCGGCGAGGCACAAAATTTCCCAGCTGTTCTCGACGCTGCCGAAGCACTCCAGACGGAGCCAGTTCGGTGGATCATCGTTGGCGATGGTCGGCAGGCACAGTGGGTCCGCGATGAAGTGGTGCGGCGGGGACTATCAGATCAGGTAGTGCTCCCGGGACGTTTTCCGCTCAAGCGCATGCCATCATTCTTTGCGCACGCCGACGCGCTTCTGGCCACACTCAAGACGTCACCGGTATTTGCCATGACGATCCCGGGAAAGATCCAAGCCTACTTGGCAGCTGGCAAGCCGGTCTTGGCCATGCTGGACGGTGAAGGTGCTGCGGTCGTGCGCGATTCAGGCGCCGGGTATGCGGTACCGTCCGGGGATTCCTTAGCGCTCGCGCACGCAGTGCGGCAATTCTTGACAATGCCCCCAACGGTGCGATCCTCAATGGGCCGCAAGGGCAGAGACTATGCCACCCAAGAGTTCGACCGAGCCACAGTGCTTACCCGCGTCGAGCAGGTGCTGGCAGAGATCAGCTCTTTGTGATTGAGCAAAGTTGGCGGCTTGACGAGCCGCGTTCCTGCCTACGATCGTGCTTCCGCGGATTGTTTTTCAGGGGAGGGCCGACGTGCTAACTGAGATTGGTAGCTGCGTAGCGCCCTTGGCGGATTGTAGGATCGCCTCAAATTGCGCAGCGTAACTACGGGCGTAGGAAGCAGTCAGATGATGCTCGTCACGATACATGATCTGCCCCCCACTTGCCGCTTGGCATGTATCGGTGCCGCAGAGCTCGTCGCTGATATCCAAAACGGTTGTGACCGCAAGTATGTCTGAACTTACACTCATTCCGTCCTAAGCCGCCGTTCGGGGGCGGCCGCACCGCTCCCAGGCTTCCGTGCTCAAGCAATCCTTGTAAGTTGTATACATTTCTGGGGTATCCCGAATCCAGATGATCGACGCACCCGTTGCCGCGAGCTCTCGTATGATGGCGGCAGCTCCGTCTGCCCATAGTTTCTGAGCTTGCAACAAGCCCGCTGGTGCTGCCCGCACGGGATCAAAAATCCAGCCGTCGTAGCGCGACGAACTGGCCACTACTATCGCATCTGGTGGGGCAGAGATCAGATTGTCCAATACTGCACGTCGCCAAGCGATACATTCGTCGTAGGTTGACCGCGTCGGTCTGTACCAGACAGTGACATCAATTGGAGGACAGCTGGTCTTTGTTCGTGTCTCCAGCCGCCAGCCAGTTTCACGCGCCGCCTCTTCCAAAGCCGAGAACCACTGTGCTGCGTGGCTATCTCCGAACAGCACGACGCGGCGGCCAGAATCAGCTGCTCCAAAAATGCAGTTGGGTTGCATTATGGTGTTGAAATCTAGATGGCACCCGACTGCATAGTTCACCCCCAAATCGTTCGTGGCCGCAACGATTTTATCCTCCACGCCGGAAGCAACCCGCATGGAGGCAAGGCTGAAGGCGGCCGCACCAGACCATACCACCAGGACATATGCGGCCGCCGCGGCGACGGTGCGTCCGCTGCGTAGCTGGCCGAGGTTGGACTGGTGGATTGGGCGTTCGATTGCAACGAATGCCAAGTATGCCAGCAAAAAGGAAAGGCAAACGTTGCCAAAATTCGTTAGTGCCGTCTGATCAAAGTGCGCGGCAGAGAAAACTATGACGGGCCAGTGCCAGAGGTAGAGGCTATAGGAGAGGTCGCCGACCTTTACGGCTGGCCAGGTGCCTAGCAACTTGGCAACTGGGTGGTCTTGTGCCCCTTCTAGGGCGGTCAACAATGCGCCCGTACAGATCGTGGGCAACAATGCCCAAATACCGGGATAAGGCGATTCTTCGCTGATGATAATTAGGCTGGCAGCTAACCCCGCCGCCCCTGCCCAAACCAGACCGCTGCAAACGGCACAGGGCAACCGGTTACGTTGATCGTACGTGCAGGCGATCAAGGCTCCAACCGCCAATTGCCATGCTCGATACTGTGGTTGATAGAAGGCCTTAGGTTGATTTTCAGCGAGAACGGCCAGAGACGCTGCGAACGAAAGCACAATGATACCAAGGGACGTCACCGCCACCACTCGTCTGACGCGCCCACGTCCGACAAGCCAGGCGCTGGCGGCAACGATGAACGGGAACACCAGATAAAACTGTTCCTCAACCGCCAGGGACCAAAAGTGAAGCACTGGGCTGGGCGGATCACCCAGGTGAAAGTAATCGACGGCTCGTTGTTCGAAATGAAGATTCGCGAGAAGCGTTGCCGCAGCCTGCACGTCCTGGGCAACGCTCTGCAGCCGGTAGGCCGGCAGGAGAAAGTACGAGCCGATTAGCGCGGCTACGAGGACAAATGCGGCGTTAGGCAGAAGCCTTTTTGCGCGACTCCCCCAGAACCTAAGCAGTTGGGGGCGACCGTTTTCGTCCACACTTCGCAAAAGCACTTGTGTGATCAGAAATCCGGAGATGACAAAGAATATGTCCACGCCGACGAAGCCGCCAGGAAGCCAGGACGCGTCCAAGTGGTAGACTAGAACCGAAAGAACGGCGACTGCGCGAAGTCCCTGAATATCGGCGCGTCGATGGGTCGATATGGCAGTGTTCATTGTTGCCATCTATCACATGGGCAACTTGGCTTAATTGCCTTTGGAAGCGTTAGCCGCTTGCTTTCCAGAAGGAAGGCCAACCTTTGTCCGTTCGTTGGCGCCGTTCGTAGGCGCGGAGGTGTGAAAAGAGGAATTCGGAAAGCAGAGATTGGGCACCAGCCCGACCATCGACTGGCGACGTTCAACGTCAATAACTTAAACGTGGAGTTAGGCATGGATTCCCTAATAAATATCGAGGCCCTTGCCGACGATTCGCTCGACCTTATCAAGGTGGTGCCTCGAAAAGGGCTGTAGTGCCCGTGAAGTACCGCAAGAGCGCTCTGACCACTTCGACGCTTTTCCGGGGGCCATATCCGGAGTATCTACTAATCGGTCCGCATGCACCGCAGGTCGGCCTCCAACAGAACGACCGGCTCCACATGCCCCTTTGCTGAGTGTGCATCAGCGACCTGCAGCGATCAATCTGCAACGTGTGGATCGGCAACATCTCCAGAAGCTTTGGAAATTCTAGCCCGGAGACATTTGTTCGGCGATGTGCAGCTAGAAGCAGGCTCGATGCCGGCGGTGCGACACTGGTCAAAGCGCCCGCAACCATGGCGCCAACCGTTTGCCCCGCATTAGTCATGCGGGCAGGGGTGGGTTGGAATTAGTGTATGAAGCCTCAACTTGGTGATGTCGGCGCTGAAATGGGCCGACAGCAAGTCTGCACACCCGCTGTTGACCTGACCATGCAACCCCTGCGTTCACAGAGGCGAACATGGCTGCCCATCCTTCTACCGGCCCCAGCGTACCGGGCAGGTCTTATCCGATATCTCTCCAATACGGACCGCCGGCGCTCATCAGCGACTGATTGAGCACTTCTTGGTGAGGGCGTCGCTCCAGGTTCAAATCCTTGGTATTGTAGACCGAAGCGGCGCGCCCTGCGGCGCCGACATCGTCGACGAACTGCCTGGCAATGTTGACTCGGTGGGCAAAGATGCCTTGAGGCATGGTCAGCGCGGCCGCAGCCTGGTCTTTATCCCCCAAGACCCAGACACCATCCTGAACGCAGAAGGCTTTTGGCATCGACGTGGCCGGGGAAATTCATCACCTGCCCGCCGGTCCAACCGGCATCAAAACAGGGCGACGTGGCTCATGCCAGCGGCCGTGCCAAAGCATGGTGATGATCGACATCAGGTCCGGACGCCCGCGCCTTCGGCGCGTCTGACGGTCTTGGTACGCCATACTCTAAGCCCTTCCGACGCTGTTTAGCGATGGCTTGAAGACCTTGCCCCTTCGGACCGGCCCGGCGCGTCGTTGTGGCGGAATGATTTGGACCGAATCAGCTTACCGTCAGCGCTGTTTGCGCCGCGCTTACCGGCTTCTAGATTGACGGTTGCGATATTGATCACATCTCCGGCGCTGGTGTGATGCCCGGCGAGCCGATCGTCCCTCTGGCCGCGATCCTGGTCCCCCAACACCTAGCGCACTAGACGGCTTGTGGCGTCGAGATCACTGAAGAAGGTGTTTTGTATCAGAAAGTTCCTGCTGCGTACCTTGGTCTAGTAGGCGGGCAGGCAACCATTGGCGGAAATCGGTTCGTCGATGTATTGCTCGCCCTTAAGCTTGAGAGTTGGCATCTCGAATGCCTTCGCTGGGCAGCGAAAGGGTCGTCGACACTCTGGAAAAGCAGAAATCGATGTTGAGAGGATTCGTCGCAAATGCGCCGCCCCAAATCCTGTCCCAACTTAATGTATTACATCTGTATGTTACGCTGAGGTTTGGCGCACCCGACAGAATTCGAATCTGTGACCTCTGCCTTCGGAGTGAGAAAAGAATCCTATCGCGGTTGATGAAATTTTCTAACGCACTGATTTGTAACGCATATCCTTACAGCACTCAATGCGTCTTTGTCCGTCTTTTCCTCTGTCTTTGTCCCAAAAACGGTCTCCAAATCGATCGACTGCCTGCTTGGAGGCACCGTCCATTTCAGGTTTAGACGCCTTCTGAAGTGGGAAATTAGTCTCGCCCAGCTGCCGTATCGAGAGGGCCGCGAAACGATCGTCCCGGCCACCATCGCAACTAGATCATCTTGTTGCGCAGAGGGCGGCCAAAGGCATTCCGGTTAGTATGCCGGTGCGGGCTTTGGAACAGCCTGTGAAGTTGGTAGAGCAGCGGATTCAGTCGCCTTAGGACTCGGTGGTCACGCGCCACGTTTCGTCCATTGGAGCATTACACCAATGGGCGACGCATCAAAGATCCAGAAATCTGCAACACCGATCCGACATCTGGATCGCTCTGGATCGGTGTTGCAGATTTCTGGATTGTCGTTGCTCTTTGAAGAGGTAACGGGGGTGTTCGAGGGCTCACGTCCGGTATGCCGTGGCGCTCGTTTCTCGAACTCGACGCTCTGGGGTGACCCATCGCTACGGCACGCTTCCACAGGTATCGTTCGGGCGAGCGGCTCCAACCCACAGACCGGCGACATTAAGGGGTTTCGCTCGATCGAAGAGATCGAAGTTCCAAGACCCGACTACCCCTTCAATCTGACAGCCGGATCCACAATCTCGCGCCCTTCGTCCGGGTGATACGCTGCCGCCTCTTTGCTCTCGCCAACAGGGGCCAGTTCTTTAACGCATGACCCGCGTGAGGATAGCCCTCACCTCGGGGCCGTTCAGGGTCCGCTTCGCGACCAGAGCCTGGGCCGTCGCGAGGATGGCGCCGCGATAGACCTGCACCATGGCGGACGCTCGCTGCATCAGTTCCTGCATCTGCTTTTCCGTGCGCATAGCCAAGTCGCGATCTACGGCCAGCAGGTGGTGGATGGTGGTTTCGTCCGAACGGAACACCAGCGTATTGCGCAGACCGAGGCTGAGCTCTGCCGACACTAGCATGCTGGTGGCGATCTGAAGGTCTGAACGGGCGCCGGAATCTGCTCCGTCTCCAAGGATCGAGTCGGCGGCACGACCACTCAAAGCTACGACAACCTGGTCTTCGATGTCGCGAAGGGTGTGCATGGAACTGCGGGCCAGCCAGTTGGTGACGCCTCCGGCGGATCCCTCGGCAATGATCGAGGCGCGCTTGAGCTCGAAGCCATGGACGAGCACGGCGATGGCATGTCCGGCCTCGTGCAGGGCGATATTGTAGAGCTCTGCCTCGTTGCGACCGTCCGGCGGCGCGACCTGGTTGATGAGATCATCAAGGATCAGCGGTCGTGAGGCCTCCCGCGCAACACGGCGTGCAGCCTTGGCCCAAGCCTCGACCTGGGCCGGCGTCGCGCCGCCCGCAAGGCTGGCAGCAACGGCGATGTCAGCGGGTTCAAGGTCATGAGGGAGGTAGAACCGGAACAGTTCGGCGAGTTCGCCGTCCGTTTCGGCCGCGCGGACCAGGACATGCCTGCCCATCCGGCCGGGGCGCTTGAGCGCCCCATCGACACGGTCAACATAGTTCGTCGCGCCGATCAGCAGCACCGGCTTGCCGGAATTCCGGACGCGGGTGACCATCAGCAGGACACCGGTGATAACCGAATTCCACCACTCCCGGTGGCGCGCATCGAGCGTCGCGCGATCCGGCAGGGCCTCCAGCTCGTCGAGCAGCCCGATGGCAGGTGCATTGTCGAGGAGGGTCTGGAAAAAGCCCTGAGCCGCCTTCAGCACGCCGTCCAGGTGGCCATCCGACCCGGTGAACCAGGACGACACCGAGGTGTCGAAGAACTTGACCCTGGCGGCTTTCGCTACGGCCTTGGCGAGCACCGTCTTGCCCGTCCCGGGAGGGCCGAAAAGCAGCACATTCTCAAGGTCAGTTGAGGTAATCTCCCCCGCACGCAGGCGCTCGAAATCCGCAAGCGTTTCGGCCGCCCAGGCTTTGGCCTCGCCGAAGAGCGGCATGGCGGCGAGATCCGGACCCGGCACGGCCTCCCCAGTGCTGTCGCGGCTGATGCGCTTGAGGCGGGCGACACATTCGCGTGCCGTCGAACCCGGGCGGATCGCAGCGGCGATCTGCTCGATATCGCGCCCAGCGACATCGGCGTCGTCGAGGCCGTGAACCCGGCCGCCGGTCACCTGGTTGATGACCTTGCGCACAATTGCCGCCGCGGGCGGCGGCACCGTGACGATGAGGTCGGCCGCGGCGTGGATCGAGGGTCGCAGCAGGGACGGATCCTGAGTCACCGCGAAAACCGTCCGGCCCGCCGAGAAATGCGGCATGGGGTTGTCGTCGCCCCAAGAGTTCTTCTTTTTCTCCGTCACCGAATGAAGTCGCGCTGAAGGGTTGCGGGCATGCAGCGCCATTCCCAGCGGACCCACAAAAGTGACCGAGGGGACCACGACGATGACGACACGGCCGAGCGCAACGTCGACAGTGTGCTCTGCCCCCTTGGGCAACGCAGCGGCCAGTGACGCTTCGGCCAGGAGAGTCGTGGCAGGCTTCAGCGCCGCCTGGTCCGGCTGGAGATCGTCGTTGTCATCCTCGTCGTGGTCATCGGGACTTGCACTCGAGGCGAGGCTCGAAAGGGACATGGCTTCTCCGTTGCCGTCGCACTGACGACCAAGCATGAGTGTTGAATGGATGTGCTGACTGCCGGACTGGGCGGCCTAGACGAGGCGCAGCTTCGGTCCCTTGACCGGCCGCCAGTCTGCGGACGACGCGCTGGATCCGGTGACGAACTTGGCCGCCGACGTGCGGGTCGGGCGCCAGAGGTCGCGGCGCAGAACCAAGCGGTTCTCGTCGAGGCGGAGGAGCTGGCCGTTATAGAGCAGCTCCTCACGGCGAGCCGCGGTCACCGCGGCCGCCGAGGGCACCGTCACAGCGCGGATGACCGAGCCAGCGCGTATGACGAAGCCGTCCTCGCCCATGTCGACGCCCTTTACTTCCACCCCGTAGGCCTTGAGCACCATTTCCTCGCCCACGGGCGGACCAAGAAACAGATTGTGGATGATCGGCTCGAACTCCCTGGGCGCGGTTGCCAGGTGACGCGAAGCGACATCGGCGAAGAGTCCAAAACGCTGCCGCAGCATGACGAGGACCTGGGATCCGAAGCTCATCAGTTCACTGAAGCGATCCATGCCGACGCCCGGCGCACGCGGACGACCGCAGCGCATCGCCCAGTCCGTGCTCTCGGTGACTTTCGCAAAGAAGAACCGCTCGAGGACCATGGCGTCGTGCTCGGTAAGGTTGTTACCGGCGTCAGCAATGACGAAGATGGACGACGCAAGGGAGAGATGCGCGCCGATCCTCGGGCGGTCCTGACCGCAGGTGGTCATGCCTACATAGGCGCTGCTACGCGCAGCGTCGCGTTCATCGAAGAGGGCGAGGTAGGCGCAGGCTCCGTGAAGCTCGCGCATGGTCTCGAGTTCGGCGCGGTCAACGCCAGGCACGCGAACGATAATGGGCTGCAGGGTCGAGCCGACAAGTGTCGGACCCTGGGTGTCCTGAGACATGGGAAAACTCCTCGCCCGCGATGCGGGCGGCACAAGAAACGATGGGAGGTGGCTGACTAGCGGATGCGCGAAACGGTGAGGTGCTCGTCAAAATCGGCCTCGCGGTCGAAAGCGATGAGACCGAGTTCCGCCAACGCGATCAGCGCAGCGACCGGGCCGTCGTGCGGCAGCAGGGCCGCCATGCATTCGCCCAACGTGGCGGTGCCGTAGGCGTCAATCGTCGCGAAGACCTTGACCATCTGGTCCGGCGTCAACGCGTCGGTCGAGAGGATCATCGGGTGTACCGGACGCGTCATGGCGTCCAGCACGGCGAGGAGTTTCTTGTCGGGAGTCTTGTCGGCGACGGCTGCGTCGCCATAGATGGTCGTAGCCATGGTGGCTGCTCCTGTTAGCGCAGGTTGTGGTCTCCGTGGTCAGGCCGTCAGTCCGTTGGCGCGGGCTGGCGGCCGCCTGTTGGTGGGCGACCAATCGAATCCGATTCGGATGCGACGAATCAGCATCGCCGCGGGCCTTTCGGAAGTCACGACCTGTCGGGTGCCATGGTTAACGAGACGGGTAACCCTCGCCCAACGGGACTTCGGCGGTGCCGACAGCCCGGCTCCGCAGGAGGACGCCACCAGGGCCTTATTTTGTCCGATGTCGGCTCCCGTGCAACGCTTGAGCACTAGAACGTCAGGATCATCCCCACGCGCCGCAAGGCATCGAGGCCCCTTTCGACTTCAAGGTCTAACATTTCGCGCAGCCATTGCGGTGTCGCCTCCGGTTCGAGCAAGCGAAACCCCATCTTGGCGTAGAACGGCGCATTGAATCGAGCAAGGCGATCAGTCGTGAGGGCTGCTCCCCTGAGTTGTCTGGCCGGCCGATATCGATCATTGTGGTCACAAGCCGCCTGCCCAACCCCTGCCGCTGCCATGCGGGGTGCACGTCGATTTCGGCGATGTAGACAAACTCCTCAGTGACGCTGCCACCGCAAAACCCGGCGATCGTGCCGTCATCGTCGGCAGCGAGATAGAGGAGCTCCTCAACGAGATATCCCTTAAGCTCATCGATACTGGCGGCCGAGGGTGGGCCTACTGCCGCCCCCGCTTGCCGAAGCGTTGTCGCTGCCGCGAGCTCAACGAGCCGCAGCGCATCCAGTTCACCAGGACGTGCCGGTCGGATTTTTATCGGCGAAGCGCGCTCCTATTGCTCTGCTTGAGGTACCGGCACCGGTGGAGCGACCCAGCCGTCTTCGGCGAACAGGGCAATCACATCGGCATAGCGCTCGAGCCGGTGGGGTCGGCGTAGTTCCTCGTAGAGGCGGTTGCGAGCGTCCTGGCTTGGGCGGACTGTTCCGGCGTCGCGCAGCAGCGCGAGCAGCAATCCCGGAGTGAGGGCGGCGTCCCAGTTCTGGCCATTGTCGGCGACGGCATCGAGCACTTCGTCTAGCTGCTGGGAATTGAGGCGTCCCGAAAAGGGTACAATGAGATCGCGGAAATTCGCTTCGGAGGCGCGAAACCCTCCGGACCGTTTGTAGCGCTCTACGGCGCTCGGCCACAGGTCGATGCTCGGCGCGGCTGCCACCGCCTGTTCCAGTTGATCGTCAGAGAGCTCCCCGACGAGGCGTAGGAGTGGTTGACGGAAATGCGGCACGGAAAGTCCGCGTAGAATGGAATAGTCCGTCAGGCTCGCCGCCTCGGCGTTGTCGACAGTTTCCTGAAGCGCTGTTCTGGTAGGCTCCTGCAGCAGGTCCCAGAATGCCGGAAAGTCGGCAATGAAGGTGATGGCGCGAACACGATGCTCAGGAGCAAGGCCATTGATGACGCCGACCACAGCGGTGGTCACATCGGGCCATGAGTCCGGCGTCCGCTCACGAAGGGCAACGAGCGTTGATACGATCTTGGCCCGATGGCCATCCAAATGCGGCGGGACGCCCTTAAGCAACGACTTCGCCAGAACCGTCCCGAAGTTCCGGACGTTTTGGCCCCGTAGGCGCTCGAGGTAGCGCTGCTCGACATAGTCGAGAATCCTCGCATGCGAGGTGGGAAAGCCACTCGACTGAACATCGGCGTCAAAGAGCGAGAAAATCGTCGTGCCCTGCTGAGGCTCGCGCGCGAGGACCAGCTCGACGACGTTGACCAGGTGCATGCGTACCAGCTCGTGCGATGGCACGAACAGTTCGCCTACCGCGGAGAAGGCTGGATGCGCGCAGTAGTTCCGGTCCTGCTTCAGGCGATCGAGATGGGTTTGGGCGATGGGATTGAGGATCTGCGTGTTGACGGTCGCGTCGTCGACGATCGACGCCTCGAGCTGCAGAAGCCTTCTGGTATCGCCGATCTGTGTCGCTGCGTCCCACGACTGGATGAAGGCGGTGGCGGCGGCATCTCCGAGACCGTCAAGCTCTCGATATTTGGCGATCAGATCGTAGACCAGCGCCACCCAGGCCGACGACAACGAAGCGCGCAGCGCTCCCGCCTTGTAGGCTTTCACCGCGTCGAGAAAGTAGACCCTGGACTGCGGGTTGCGAATTCTTGTCAGCAGGATGTCGAGATCGATGAAGCCTGAATCCATCCTGTCCACCCTTTGGCACTATGGCATAGCCACTGCATACGCGGCCCGGCCGGGCGGCGGCAAGGATCTACGGTTGTCTGCCACGCGTGGGTGCGGCTCCGGAGGGCACGACGGCTAACCTAGACGTCCTGCAGGAGGGCGCGGATCGGTTCATTGGCCGGCGGCGTCCAGCCATCGGTGCGCGCGACAAGGGCGCTGAAGCAGCGGGCGAAGGCTGCCTGGGCGGTGACGATATTGGCTTGCTGCCCGAGCGACCCGGTGTGCACGATCCCGCTCCGCGCCTCATAGACGGCAATCACCGCTTTCCTGTAGTCGGCGACGCCCGGAACGCCTTTGAGGCAGATGCCGAGGCGGCGCTCGAGGCGCTTGGCGATGCCTTTGGCGTAATTGTCAGTCAGCAGCGTCTCGAAGGCGACGGCAATGGCGACCACCGCCTCGGACTCGTTAACTCGGGAACCAAAGGATTGACGATACCAGTCAAGGGCGGTGACCAGGCGCTTGTAGAAGCGCTTTTGCGGCTCGTCCCTGCTGGTGAGGTTCACGTGCCGAAAATAGCCGCGTTCTACTGTGGCGAGCGCAGCATGGATCGATTGAGACAAGGACGTCATGCGCGTGGTCGAGAGATCGTCGGTTGAGATCGCCGCCGCGACGTCGGAAAGCCTGGCCAACTCCAACGCAGAAACTTTCATGGGCACGCGACGGAGGCTCATCGATCGTCCCGGCAGGTTTTCGCCGATCAGGTAGTGGCCAATGTCGAGCGTCTGCCAATTGTTGACGCGGCTTGTCGAATGATACCCGTCAACCGGACCGTTCTTTTCGACTGAGAGCGCGTGAAGCATGAGCAGCGAGCTCGCGGCCGAGCGGATCTTCAGAGAATAGACGAACTGGTTCTCATACATGTCGCCCGTGTGAGAGGTGACCCTGACGAGAAGCATGGGGTTACGATCAAGCCAGCGAGCCGTTGCCCCAAAGTGCCGGAGATCATCCAGGTCGATTGCCTTCTTGATGCCCAGGGCGCCGGCCATGTGGGTCAGACGTTTGTGGGCCGCCTCGACGGAATGCATTTGACTGCTGACGGCATAGCCGTAGCGCTTGAAGGCAGCCCAGGCCTGCAGCGAAGATGTGGGCTGCAGGATCGTCGGCATCCGCATGCCGAAGCTGACGAGCGGATAGAGCACGAAACCCGGCCGCTCGGCCCCGGCTTGAGCGAGATCGGCGATGACCCGCGGGATGATCGCGCCGCCGCCGGCCTTGGCAGCGCCCAGCACGCATTCGTCCAGGAGCGACCGACCGACATAGATTTCGTTGGACCAGAGTTCCCGCGCAATGGCTGCGCGCACGGAGCGAATATTGTGCTCGATTGCATTGCGTTCCTTGGCGGTGAGGGTGTCCTCGTCCGTAACAAGGTCGTCGATTGAATTGAACTGTCCGAGCTGGTTGTGCTTGGCGGCGAGAAATGCCTCCGCCTGCTTGACCGGCTTAGTTGCCTTCACCACCAGGTTCTTCATCTTGCTGGCGGCCACCGGTGTCTCCCTCTCCCGGCTGAGGCGGGCTTAAGCGGTCTACGCCCACTAACACGCAGATTTCGTCGATGCACCGATCAAGATCGGTATAGATTTCCGTGCCAGTGAAGCGAAGGACGGTCCAGCCCTGCCCATAGAGCCACCGGTCGCGCTGGGCGTCATGCGTCCGCTGGTATTTGGTTTTGTGATACTCATGCCCGTCCAGCTCGATCGCCACCCGCTTGTCCGGGATGGCAAAATCAAGCCGATACTTGCCTACCGGGTGCTGCGGATAAAGATGTAGGTCGAGGAAGGCGAGTTCGAAGAACATTCGTTCGAGAGGCGACTCGAAGGGACTGGGATCGAAGGCGTGACGGATTGCCGGATCGCGGTTGAGCATTGCCGAGATGATAGTGTCGTCGACGAAGATCGGCAGCAAGCCGGCGCCGTCTCGAGTGCCCCGTCGGGCATCGATATCGACGACCCGCACCAGATGGCCCGGCTTTTCCGTATAGTACATGTCGACGATACGGCAGCCTACACAGGGGCAGTGTGAGGAGGCGCGGCAACCGCGAGAAATAACCCGATGGTCGACTGTCTCGGACACCAGCGAATGGGTGAAGGTCCCGTCCGTTTCCTGCCTGATAATGAGGACAGCACTTGGCCGTTCGAAGAGCTTGGTCACCTGCTCTCTGCCGACAGGACCGCGATAGGGCGCAAAACTCTGCCGATCGAGAGTTGCGATGAACTCTTCGCCCTGGCGGGTGAAGGTATAGGCCATAAGTCCGGGCCTTAGTTCCCGGGCATCGTCGAATTCTAGTGCGGGGAACAATCCGTCGGGCGTTTCGACTTTGCCGTCGAACAGGGCGCACCCCACGCAGCGGCAATCGGGCCTGGTGGTGCAGGCTTTGGTCAACACGAAGGCGCCGTGCCCCGGGGACATGACGACAATCACTCTTCGGCTGGCATCTGTGTGGACGAGAGCGTAGCTCTCTTGCATCGACGCGCTCCGACTCAACTGGGTGGCCATGATATCGCCGTCCCAACTTAGCAAAACAGCGGTGGCGGCGCGGGAGGGGCAGCACATGGCGTTGGGCGACATCATCAGGTTTGCCGGCGAGCACTACGACATCCGTGGCGTTGTGGATGACCGCTTCGTCGTGCGGTTTCGCAATGAGAGGACGGGCAAGGAAACCTACCGCATCTGGACGGCTGATGAGCGCGCCACGTTCGATGCCGAGAACCTCAAGCGAGCCGACCGGAATGACCACAATGGCCAAATTTACGAGCGGCTTCTCTCTGGCGAAACGCAAGCCGGCACTGGCGGCCGAATTCGGACTCTCGGCAGGACGGATCGCGCAGATTTTCGCCAACCAGACCCGCAAGGAAAAAGCGTGCCGGTGAGGCCGCGCACACTAGCGGTGGCGCGCGCAGCTAACCACTACTCTACTGACAACCTACTCAGGGCAATGAGGACATTCTCACGGTCCAGTGGAACAGCCGGGTCGGCCTTGAAGGCTTTGCTCGCCAGCGCCACGACGACGCGCCGGGCAAGCCGACGCGCCCGGAACCGGTCGACGCTCGATATGGGCGCCATGGCGCGACCGTGCACATAGGCGCTGCGCAGATCGAAGAGTTCGCCGTACTCGGATGTCGTCGCGCTGTCGCCGAGCAGCGATGAGACGCGCCGGGCCATTATGTCGGTGGGCCGGAGCCCGTTGCGCGGATCGCCTTTCGGCCTTTTGCGATAGTCCGACTCCAACCCAAGCGCTGCTTCGAGCACCATCAGATGCGCCATGAACTCGTCGATGCCCTGGGCGTGATAGGCCCGCACGAGGAAGTGCAGCACGGGGGGTGCAAAGAGTGGCGAGGCGAGAGCTTTTGAGAGTTCGCTCCAAGCTGTGTCGGTCACAAGATCCGCAAGATCGGCCTTGGCATCGGAGGTCATGTATCGGGCCGGCTCCTCGACGTCGACTGGTTCGCCGTTGTGGTCGGTGTAGGTCTTGGGCAGCAGGGTGAGGTCATCCTCCGAGGGTGGCGTCTTCAGTGAGACGCACAAATCCTCGCTGATCGAGTAGACCCACGGGATACGGAAACCGCGCCAGTCAACTTCTTGGGCCTCAGACCAGTCTTCCCACGGTGCGAGAAGGACCAGGAACAACGCGCGCTCTACAATCTCGGGAAACCTGCTTTCATGCGCCTCGATCGCCCCGAGGTCCCCCATGACCTGATACATGAACGGGCTCGTCCGCTCCCCGGGTTCGGTCGAGATAGGCACAGTCTCTTCAACGATCAGCCAATAAAACTGGGACAGCTTGTCCCAGTCGATCCGCCGACTGGGAAAGGCCCGCGCCAGTCGCGGCGCATCAGCGATTGCCTGCAGCTCGGCCGAGGAAAAGAGCTTCAGCCGATTGGCGCCAAAATTCACTTCCGGCGGAAAATCGGCCCAGTCGAGCGGACAAAGGTGGACGACCTTTGCCGTGGTGGCAGTCAACGTACGATGGAGGTTTTCTGCTGCGGTGTCGGCCGGTAGTGCCAGATGGCGCTGTTCCTTGGCCAGGAACATGGGGCAACCGAGCGAGCGGAGGATTTCCGAGAGCGTAAAGCTAAACCAGAACTGTGTTCCAACACCGTAGCTTTGGGCACAAGCCGCCTTGAGCTTGAGAAATTGAGGCGCCTCAAAGCGGTTGCCCGGGCGCCCAACTCCCACGGCCCAGAGGTCCGCGACCGCATCGGCAATCGTCTGCGGTACCGTCATGTCCAACGTGCTCCGTTTCTCGCTGCTAGACCGTCTCCGGCTCAGCACCCCCTTCGACTGGCTCGGAGGCACCATCCAGGAGCTTCGCACCGCCTCGATCACCCGGTCAAATCCATCGCCTTCGCTGAGGCCGAGATCGAGATGGCGAGCCGAGAGTTGCTGCTTGCGAACCTCGACAAGGCCTATATCGAGGGCCCGACCGCTTCTAGCGGGTCGCGCGGTTTGGTGCCGCCGGCGCCATGCCGTGAACGGCCGGATAGACCCGGCCCATCGTGGCCAGCCAGGTCATGACGGTGAGGTGCGCATACCAGCCGCGATATTCGGGATCGTCGTCGATGCCGAGGGCACGGTCGCCGATCGGCGCATAGCCGGTGAGCTGCCGCGCGATTCCCTGTCGGCCAAAGATCCAGCAGGCGACACGGTGCCGCGAGAGCATGACGCAGAGCCGGCCGGCATCGAGGTGGAAGGCCGACGCATCGGCGCGGCCCGAAAGCGGATGGTGCACGAACATGAAGGGCCGCTCGATCCCCTGGAAGCGATTGGCGGTCTCGACGAAAATACCGGAAAGGTCGGCACCCAAGCGCTCGCGCACCGCGTTGACCTGACTGACATGGGCGGCAACAACGCCGATCATGTCGGGAGTGACACGCTCCAGCGTGCCGTCATCCCGCACCCAGGGTCTGCGCATGAGCAAGCGGCGGATCGAGGCGACAAGCTCGTCGGCGATTTCTTCGTCGCGCTCGCCGGTGAGCTGGGGGGGCAACTCGACCATGACGACTTTGGCGCCGGCGGTCACTGCGTCGAGCGCTGCGTCGAAGGGCAGGATCCCGGCGACCTCGAAGGTGAGGTCGCGATCCGCGCTCATCGCCTCGAACAGCATTTCAGGATAGAAGGCGGGCTGCACGAGACGCACGGTATCGACGTTGAGCCGGCGCGACACCGGCAGGGCCAGCTGCAGCACACCCGGATGCCGCTTGATCAGCGCCTCGGGAGCGGCGACCTGGGGGCCGGAGGGATTGGTCCGCCACCGCTCGATCTCGCAATTGACGAAGGGATCGATCTGGCCGGGATCGCCGATAAGGACGTGTTGCGGCGCGAGATTGGCGATCAGCTGGTACCTGTAGTCGGGCAGCTGGAACGCTTCATCGACGATCTGCAGGTCGAACATCGCCTCGCCAGTGTTGATCCAGCTCCATTTGGCGGCATTGCCGATAGTTATGCCCGGACCGTGCGGGATGTCGGGAAACTCCTCGATGATCCGGACATTACGGTGGTTGCGAAGCTCGGCCGGGAGGTCGAGGCCGCGCCGCGCAAAGAGGTGGATTGGATAGGCGTCCTTGTTGTTGCCAAGCCGGTGCGCAACGTCGAACGCCTGTTCATTGGTCTGCGTCACGAGCATGCAGCGCTGCGCCAGAAGACGGGCGGCTTGCAGCGCCACGCGCTGCGCGACGCCGGTCTTGCCGGCACCGGGTGGCGAGCGCAACACGACAGCGGGGACGCCCTGCCATTGGCTTTCCAGAATGTCGCGAAGCGCGTTGTCGGCGAGGGTCTGGGGATCGTTCATCAGACGAGCCTCTCTACGGCGGCGAGCAGATCGTTCGGGCGCGGCCTCGCCGAAGGAGTAGCGGCGGGCATGGCGTCGGAGTGGGTCCAGGGCTGGGTCGCGAGCCGCTTGCCCATCTGTATGAATTCGCGGGCCGACGCGCCCCAGTCGGGATTCTTGGGGCCGAGATCGAGCATGTCGCCGATGTTGAGGAGCTGCGCTGCATTCATGCCCTCCTGAACCACGCCACTCACAAAGCTGAATGGCCCCCGCCGCTCAACGTCGGTTACCTTGAGGCACAGCTTGGGAGCGTCGAGGTTCCAGATCTCATCGCCGGCGCGCAGATGGAGGCTCTCCTGGGGCGTCGAGAGCACGATCCGGGTCTCGAACTTGCGGGGCGCCAGCCTGACCTTGTCCCGTTCGACCATCGTGCCGCGCAGCACGGTCCCGCCTTCTGCCCCGCGTTCCCGCGCCGCATGATCATACCTGACGAACGCAGCCTCGACGTTGCCGACAGTGCGCTCGCGCGCCACAATCTTGAAGGCCGCGGCCTTCGGCGAGTCGTTATAGGGCAGCCTGTAGCCGTCGTCCCGGTTCAGCATGAACTGCGCAAAGTCGGCGGCTTCCTGTGTCCCCAGCAGGTCGAGTGCCGGGTTGTCTTTCCAGCGTGGCTGCGAAAGCAGAGCCATCGCCCGTTGGGTGGCCGTGTAGATGGGGCGGATGACCGTTTCGAGCATTTGCCGGATACGATCGGCGTGGAAGGCTTGCGCCCGGGTGTCGTTCTCCTGCCGCGCCTTGTTGAAGAGGGCGACCTCCGGCTGCAGTTGTGCTGTGTCGAAACCGGGATCGGTCTTGGCGCCCATGGGCTGCTCTTCGGCCATGGCGACGGCAGCAAGGATATCCCGGCCAGCCGGCGGCTCGATCCAGGTGAGAAGTGCGCCCAGGTGCTCGTCCTCGGTCTCCTGTTGACCGGTTGCATAGTGCGCGGTTAGGGCCGCTGTGGCGCTGATCAGGGCCTGCTGGCCAGCAATGGGCGAGCGCTCGCCCGCATAGGTCCACAATTCGCCAAGGCGTTTGACGTCGGCATCGTCGGTGAAGCGAAGACGGTCGGCAAGCGTATCGAGGTGGCCGAGCGCACCGTCCGAGGAAACCCAGATCTGGGGGAAGGATCCTTCGGCCCGGCAGTGGGCGTAATACTCCTCGAACTGCGGCAGGAGCCACCGCAACAATTCATACTGGTCATCGCGGCGGCGAGGATCGGGCGCTACCATGATCTGCGGTGCGACACCAAGCTGGCCGATCGCCACAGCATGGACCGAGGTGTCTTCCCCCGCCATGGACAGCATCGTCACGATGCGAGCGTGTGGCTGGATAAGCACCTGACGCTGGCTGACAATCGGGACGGCCTCGCCCTGTTCGAGGGCACGCATGCGGGCGACGACGCTCAGAAGGTCAGCCATTGGCGATCCTGTCGAGAAGTGCGGAGGCAGCCTGCAACTCGGCAGCGAGGACCGCCTCGGCGCGATTGTCGGGAGGCCGGCCATTGCCGTTGAGCAGGTCAAGGGCGCGGTTGAGCGAGCCGGCGGCCGCCAACTGTTCCGCAGCAGCGTCGCCGAGGATGATCGCGTTGCCCTGCACCTGGGCCTGGGCGCGGCAATGCTTCCAGAGCGCGCAGTGCTCCTTGCAGGTGGAACAATAGTGGTTGGGCAGAGCCTCGATGACGGCCGGGTCAGCAAGAGAGGTGTGGGCGGGGAGCATCTGCTCGATCTGATCGAGATCGCTCGGCGCCGTGGCGAGGGCACGGCTGAGAGAGGCCAGTTCGGACTCCGCCCGCTGGGCGGCAAACAGGCGCGGGGTGAATGAGCCCGGCGCCTTGAGAATCATGTCGACGCGGTCACCGGCAAGGTCGGCGGAGCGCCCGGCCTCCTCCAACAGCTGGCGCAGCGCCAGGGTGCCGACTGCCGCCTCTCGGCAGGCCGAGCGGACGTGAGCGTTGTTGGTCTTGCCGCCGCGGTCTGCATAGGACTTGATGACGCCGGCCCGGTAGAACGGCTCTTTATCGCTGGCCACCAGATAGTCGAGTTCGATGGCGTGGGTGACACCCACAATGGTCAAGGTGAGGCGCGGCTTGAGGATCAGGTTGGGCGCGTTTGGATCGCCCCGCACCTTGAGGTCGATGAGGCGGCGCGTCTCCTGCTCACGGCGGATGCGATCGACCTGGGTGTCGCGTGGCGCGAGGTCGGCAACGTTGACGATCTTGGCGTCCAGCGGGTCGAGGTGCCCCTTCTCGCGGTAGACAGTCAGGAGTGATCCGCCGGCATTGCCGAGAAGGCGGCGCTCGAAAGCCTGATTCAGGGTCATGGCAAAGGGCGACATGACGTCGGGCCGTTCACCCAGCACCTGCTTGACGACCTCGTTTGGCGTAAGCCCGGCGATGACGATGGCCCGCAGACGCGTGCAATCGGCATTGCGTGCCACACTTTCGATGCCGCGGGCGCCCACTTCGACAGCAGACAATCCGCCCCGCAGCCGATGCAGGCGCGCGTTTTCGGGGGTCATTTGATTGCCCTCGCCGCCGCCGCCGTGTCGATAAGCGCCGGCCGCCCCCAGAGACGAACCTGCGGGCTCGCACTGGCGAGCCTGGCGCAGGCCTCGCCGCGTTCGGCACGGTCCGCGTCTTCAAGGACTGTCAGCTCGGCGCGCGCTGCGTCCATTATCCTGTCGGGATCGACGAGCTTGCCGGTTTCCGTTGCGCCCGGGATGGCGCGCGCGATCGGGAACAACAGGCGGTCAATGTTGCGCGACTCGGCCGCCCCGGCTTCACGCAGCTGTTTGAGACGCCGGGCCAGACTCTCGGCGATGCGCAGATTATCGGTGCGCATGCTGCGCGAACCGACAATGCGTCGGTCAAGGCTCCAGGCCGAACTACAAAGAAGACGAGGGATGGCTGTCAACTCGGCGGCGTTGATGGCCGGAACGATCCAGGCAGGTTTGGCGGCAATGTTGCGCCGCGCGGCGTTTTCCTCGTCGCGCCGCAGGCTGGCAAAGCGCGAGGGCGAGGGACGGATGCCGGTCAGGGCTTCGGTAAGGTCGGCGATAAGGGCCGGCGGGGCTGGCACGCCGAGGTCATCAAGGGCGTCGAGAGCGAGTTCGCGGAGTGGCTTCGATGGCTTGCGGCCTCGCGGCGCCGCGATGTCGCGGGCCTCGAGTTCGGCGAAGCGCATCTGCTCGGCGAGGCTTTCATATTCGGCGTTGAGTTCCGATATCTTGGCCTGGGCCCGCTCGCGGCCGGAGGCGTCGCCTGAACTCAGGGCCTTGGCAAGGGCAGCATAGGCCTGCTGCAGCCTATCAGCACTGCGGGCGAGCTTTTCTGCAATGGGCAGGGTCCTGGACATGAGAGCTATATATGCTTCCACGCTCTTCCATGCAATCCCATGCTTATCCCCTCCCGGAACGATCCGGCCCGTCGAAGATTTTCTATTGCACAATCTGCCTATATTGCCTAGTCTGCCTATGCAAGGAGAACAAGCATGAAACAGAGCCAGCAAAGGGTCGTGTTGACACAGGCAATCGAGGCCAAAGTCCACGGTCTCGATATGGAGGCTCTGGTCAGGCTCGCCGCCGACCTCAAGGTCCTTCTTCCCGAGGAGGGCGCCAAGCCGCGGCACCAGCGGCACGCTGCGCCCGCCCAGACGGGGGGTCCCACCGAGAACGTGCTCGCCGGAAAGGGCATAGGCCGGGTGCTCCCTGCCAAAGAGGGCGCCCGTCGCCTCGACCAAATTACCGTCGACGACCAGGCGACCGACTGGGCCGAGAGCGAACTGGTCGGCGCGGGCGAAGTAGTCGCGCGGCTGAAGGTGGCGCGGGCAACGCTCGATAACTGGCGCAAGGCCAGCAAGGTCGTCGCGCTTCGAAAGGGGCTGCGCAACTACATCTATCCGCTCCGCCAGTTCGACCGGCGCGGGCCGATTGGAGGCCTCGACAGAGTGCTGCCCAGATTCTCATCGAGCGAGGAGGCCTGGGAGTGGCTGGTAACGCCCAACCGCATGACCGGCGGTAAAGCACCCATTGATGAACTCGGGGCCGGCAAGCTCGACGCTGTGGTTGGCGCTGCCGAAGGTGCACTGGACTACACGTGAAGCTTGTCGCCAAACGCATCCGCGAGAGGATCATCACGGCCCGGGTCAGCGACTGGCCGCGCATCCTGCCCGCCCGCCACCGGGCCCACCCGGCTGGCGCGGGATACGGGTCGAGCCGCTTTTCGAGCCCATCGCGCCAGTTCACGACCCTCTATGCCGGCGAAGATTTCCCAACGGCCTTCGCCGAAGCGGTCGTTCGAGATCGCTTCGAAGGCAAGCAGCGCCGCTTCCTCTACCGTCCGCAGCTTGACGCGCTGTGCATAACGGCCATTTCGTCGGGCCGTGAGCTGGCGCTCGTTGATCTCACTGGCGCAGGCGCGTTCGAACTGGGCATCGATACGGACACGAACCGGGCCCGCGATCATGGGCAGGGGCAGGAGTTCGCCGAACTGCTGCACGCCCAGATGACCGATATCGATGGCATTCTGTTTGCGTCGAGGCTTACCGATGCCCGGTGTATCGCGATCTTTGAGCGGGCACTTCCGAGCCTGTCTGGCAGCGTCCCGGTGCCCCTGCTGCAGGCAGCAGAGCTCGTCCCCGAACTTGAACGCCTGAAGATCACCGTTCGCCGCGAGCGAAGTTTTGGGCTATCCTGAGCCGTGTTGGCGTTGCCACGGCGAGAGGGATACGTGCGAGCACGCCTGAAGATCGGTTCACCGAAACGAAACAAGCGCCTGCAGACCGGGTGGGAAGGGTTCTTCCCCTATTACGCTGGGTTTCCCGAGCAGTTTGTGAGCGACATCCTTCGCAGCGCCAAGCTCGAGGACGATGCGGTTGTGCTCGATCCATGGAATGGCAGCGGGACCACAACCTATGCTGCGAGCCAGCTGGGCCTCAAATCGATCGGGATCGACCTAAATCCGGTCATGATCATCGTGGCGCGGGCACGGCTGCTGCCGCCAAGCGAAGCCGATCACTTGCGGCCGCTGGCGGCGGCGATCTTGTCGCATTTGCGCAGCTCGACGGTCGCGATCCGCGACGATGATCCACTGCTCTCATGGTTCCAGCCTACCGCCGCCCGGCTTATCCGTGGCATCGAGCAGAATATCCGTCGCACCCTTGTGGGCGGCATGACCAAGTCGCCCGACGGCATTCACCTCGACAAGATCTCGGGAACAGCGGCTACGCTCTATGTCGCGCTGTTTGCCGCCTGCCGTCGTCTCGCGGTATCCTTGCGCTCATCCAATCCGACCTGGATCAAGCTGCCCAAGTCCCAGGATGAGCGCCTTGACCCCACGGTCTACGCCATTGCCCACCAGTTTGCCGCCAATGTGCGCGGCATGTCGGAGGCACTGGCCGCCAAGCAGTTGATCGAGGCCGCGGCCGGCGACGAGTTCACGGCCGGAACGAGCGCGATCCAGCTCGCCGACACGGCAAAGATGACCCTCGGCGCATCGAGCGTCGATTTCGTTCTGACTTCCCCGCCCTATTGCACGCGGATCGACTATACGGCGGCCACCCGTGTGGAGCTCGCGGTGCTTGCCCCCTTGCTCAAGCTGGAGCCGCGCGAACTGGGCAGCCGGATGATCGGCTCGGTACAGGTCCCCAAGGCCACGATCGAAATCGACAAGAGCTGGGGCCGGACGTGCGCGACGTTTCTGGATGCGCTCCGCGCGCATCCCTCCAAGGCGTCGGCGGGCTACTACTACAAGACCCACCTGGACTATTTCGACAAGATGTCCCGCTCACTCAGGCGGGTCGCGACAGCCCTCAAGCCTGGCGGCCGGGCCGTCTTCGTGGTCCAGGACTCCTATTACAAGGACATCCACAACGATCTGCCGCAGATCCTCAAGGAAATGGGGACGAGGACCGGCTTGACCTTCTCGAGCCGGAAGGATTTCCACCTGCGATCGATGTCCGACATCAATCCCGGCCGAAAAACCTACGAGCGCCCCTCAGGCGCGACCGAAGCAGTGGTCTGTTTCACCAAGCCCGACTAGGATGGCTCTTCGGTCGCAAAACCGCCCGCGACGAGCAGCGCCGGCTTCTCACTGCCGGCCTCTCGGTGGAAGGTCTCGATCGCAGTGTTGATAAAGTCGGTCGTGTCCGCGCCGGCCGCCCTCACAACCTCTGCAATCACCCGCGGTTCGCCGCCAACGATCTTGATTTCGGCCTCGTCGCGGCTCGTTGCAATGATCGGTACTTCGACGAGCGCCGTATAGAGAAGGCCCGCTACCGTGATCGGCAGCGGGACTAGAACAGCGTCCTGCCCGTCTACTACGTGATCTTCGGCCCAGCGCGGAAACATCATGTTGACGCCAGGAGTCGACGCGAGGGCAATTTCGGACGCATGCCGGTCCAGCCAGTCGTAGAACGCATCGAGCTTCACGCGAGATCGGGGCTGAAACCGCGAGCGGCCGACGGCGGAGACGACCCTCCTCAGGACAGGCGCCAATGGAATCCAATGTCGAAACGGGCCGGGCTCCCCGGTAATCGTCAGCGGCATTCGTGTGTCCTTGAAGACAACGGTCAATGTCTTTTCCGGCTGCGCAAGGACTGCGCCTATTTCGATCAGCGATACGGCTTCATCGAGGTCGACCTCCCGCATCCCGCTATAGTCAAACGTGAACTCGGCTCGCCCAGCCTCAAAGTCGAGGACCGTCTCGATCATGGAATTGGCCAGCCGGATGCGCGAACCGCCAATTTCGCTGATCGGTGGCGGCATCATAAACACATCGACCGGAACACTCGCCCACTCCCCGGTCGTGGCTTCGATTTCGATCGTTGCGCCCATCAAGGGGCTCGCTTTCATCTCGACGATTGCCTCGCGGATGACCTGGCGATCATTGGGGAGGGCGATGCCAAAACGGCGGGACTCGATAGTAAGGTCCGTGACCTCCAGTTCGCGGGACTTGCCAAGGAACAGATCCCCCACCTTGCGCCCCGCATCCTCCCCTTGCACGAAGAATCCACCGACCATCGGATAGCTCTTTCCGCAATTCTGACGATAGAGGGCCTTGCGGCGGACATAGGCGGAGGGATCTTCGCCGAAGAACTTGGTGAGGATATCGCCGAGACCTTCCCCGGCTTCGCCGACAGACTCGGCGGCCGACAGGTCGACTGGAACGGTGATCCGATTGATCGCCCGGTTCCCCTTGGCCTCCTCGCGACGCACGCGACGCAAGGTATCGTAGATGACCTTGTCGTTGACCGGAGCAAGCAGCCTACGGTGGGGGCGACGCCCGTCCTCAGCATAGACAAGGACGGCTATCGCCGCCGGCAAGTCTGCGTCGACCAGCTGCTTGAGGGCTGACAGCTTGATCCGAGGCGGGTTTGCTTCGTCCTCCGTCGCTTTTACCTGAATCAGGTATTTGGGCATCGCATGCTGCCCATCAAGCGGGCGATCGTCAGCCCGTTCTGGCAACCGTTCGAGGAGATAGTCCCAGCCATGTCGGTCCGCCTCCGACTTCTGAGCGTATAAGCCTTCGGGGGCGCACCAACCCTTGAAGGCGCTTTCCCCCATATCCCCCAGATCACGAGCCAACTTGATCACCGTTGCTCGCCGGCAAGTCAAAATCGCCGGCGGTTTCATCGTCGTCACCGTCTCCCGGTATGTCAGTTGCATCGCTCAATAGGCCCGCATCCTCCAGAGCTTCGATGTCGGGAAGGTCGCGCAGGGTGTCGAGCCCGAACTGGGAGAGAAAGGTCCTGGTCGTCACGTAGGTATAGGGCGCGCCAGGTTGCGGGCTCCTCGGACCGTGGGTGACGAGGTCGAGAGAGCGGAGGTGGCCAATCACGTCGCGGCTGACCTCGCGGCCCAGCATCTGTCCAACGGTACCACGGGTGATCGGTTGATGGTAGGCAATAGAGGCGAGGACGATCATTTCGGAACGGGTGAGGTGCATAGTGCCAGAAGGTGGTGCGAGGGCGGCCTGCAAGACGCCTGCATAACGCGGACGCGTTCGAAACTGCCAGCCGCCAGCCACGGCGACCAGTTCATACGGACGGTCGAGCAGCTCGGCGCGGATATCCTCAATGATGAGGTCGATGCTGCAATCAGCACCGACGAGACCCCGCAGGAGGTCTCTACCCGCCGGCTGCGGCGATGCAAAGATCACCGCTTCTACACGCGCCATCCATTCGCGCCAGCGAAGTTCCTGGGGCAGATCGGTCAGATCCTGATCACCGGTGTCGTCCAGTCGTCGCTGCCGAGCCATGGCCTACAACCCGTAGATCTTGAAGCTGTCGCGGCCGCTGAGTTCGCGGACCGCATCGAGCGAAGTCAGCCGCTCGAACAGCCTCCGGCTTGCCCAGCGCGACAGGTCTTTGGTGGTGACCGAGGCGGGAAGCGCATCCTCGTTGAGGAGACGGCGGACGATGTTGTCGGCGCCCCGCGCGCGCAACTTTGGCGCGATATCGGAAAGTCGTCTGGCGCGGGCTCCCAGCTCATCGGCGAGGCGGAGACCCAAGTGTTCTCGTCGCCCTCTAATAGCTGTTTGAAAAGGTCCGGGGCCACACAAGGTGCGACGAGTGGTTGACCTACGTAAAGGTCGCGCAACATCGCCCGACAGATGTCCTCCGCGCGACATTTGCCAACTCGTTTTCACGCAGCCTTGGTGGAATTAGTTCCAGCCCACGCAGGTCGCACAGCGGGGATCCGATTGTCCAGCCCTTCCTGTTCTAGGTCGGTTCAAGAACGGTACTGTAGATTGCCATCCGCGGCACTTCTGCTTGGGAGCTCACGCCTCCCGTGGCGGCGCGGCAAAGAACGTCCTTCGCGCCTCATCTTCATGCAGGTCAAAATATGCGGTGTGATGGTCCTTGGGCTGCACGGTCTCGGAATAGAGGGTGAGCGGAAACTCTTCCTCAAAGAGGATCTCGGCAACTACGCCCGAGAAGTCCTTCTCGTAGCAATTCTGGAGGATCTTGAGGTTGGTTGACGGGAAGCTGTCTTTGAACTCGAGATTGAAGGCCGGCATGAAATAGCGGATCAGCGCTGCTTCGTAGAGCGCGACCCTCTCCTTCTCCGTAGTGCCGAAAAGCTTGTCTAGCCCGTGGCCGATCCGCTCATCGCTCTTGGATTTGTCCTTGGCAAATGGGTTGAAGCTGGTGAGGACGCGGGTGGTCGCGATGGCGAACATCACTATCTGCAAATGATGCCCCTCGGGGACGCCCTTGATGGAAATCTCCTGCAGCTTTTCATGCTTGATCAGGCGATCAAGAGCGTTGCGGGAGCCGTCTTTGCCGTAGGCCTGGCCGATATACTTGACCAAAAACTTGCCCGTCCCAAATTCACGGTTCAGGCGGTCGAGACACAGCTCATGCCCCGGCGGATCCGCAAGCTCGCCGTCCTTGGTCAAGAACCAGGCGCCGTCCTTCTCGACCAGACCGACCCCCTCCTCCAAAATCCATTTGAGGTCGTAGCGCTTACCTAAGACCTCAAAGGTCATGATGAGGTTGACGCCCTCGAGCTTCATGTCCTTCAGGTCGATCTTGGGAACGAATCCCACGACGTAGATGTGGCAATCCTTCACCAGGTCGCCAAACTGGGCGAGCCCTTCCTTGTCGTAAAGACCCGCCGCGGGGATGGTAATGAAGCTGAGCGCATAGAGGCTCAGCACGTGTTCGACGTCGAATTGCTTGCCTTCAAAGGCCTTCATTGGAAGTCACCGGTTCGCGAGGCGGATTGGCGCACCGCGCCGCGGTTGCGGGTCAGCGCACCGGGACCATGTAGTCGTCCCAGTCGATCCCCTCAAGCAGGATACGCTTGAGGTCCTCATCGGCTGGCGCAACTGAGAGAGGAGACGCTATCCTCGCCGTCTCATCGCACACGAGTGGCACTGTCGTTCCGTTCAAGGGCGGATCCTGCTGCTCCGCTGAAAAGCAGAAGCGTTCGAGTGCGGCCTGCAGCTGCAGCGAGTAGTCCATCGACAAGGCGTCGACGAGCACGGTTGACTGGAAGAACTTGGTTTGGGGATCGAACAGCTGACCGGGCGCGATGTTGCGGAAATAGGTAGTGAGGCGTTCGGCGACGGCCACGGCATCGCCGGCGTCGACCGGCCCAGATGGGAGGTTCCCAAAATCGTCGCTGCGCGGAAACTGCGCCGTGCTATGGCATGAAGTGCAACTGCTGATGAGGTTGTCAGCGGGACCGTTCATCCGGCCACCCCAGCCGAGCTCGGGCCGCTCCTCCCAGCCATGGGTCGTACCGGATAGGCTTGCGTCGACAACATTCTCAACGAGCGCCCCTCCCAGTCCGGCAGTCGGATCATTGCCCCACGATAGCCCCACTGCGCGGAGCCGGCGCCATGGATTGGGATCGACCACGGCATTGTTGTAGACGAAGGTTCCAAATACCCAGCCGGTGTCGGTGGCGCGCGGATCGCGCACCGCGACGTCCACTTGCAACAGACGCATCACACGAGGAGGTTTTGGCTCCTCGCCGGTCGGCTCGTTCGCCCGGTCGACGTCAACCTTCCATTCTGGCGATCCATCCAGATAGGGCACCTCAGCCTTGGAAGCGGTCGTGAACAGCAGTTTGAACGACACAGTCCCGATAGGAAACAACACGTTGGTGGCGTCCGGCTGACAGGGATCGGCGAAGACCTTCGAAAGGGTCTGGGCGCCGAAGGCGTTGTAATAGCCGATGGCCCAAGTCTGGAAGCGTCGGGTGACGCCGTCCTTGAGCTGCTCGGGATCGGTGCCGCGCTCCTTGGTAAGCCCATGGACGAACTCGCGGCCCGAGGGTCCTGGGTGCATCCAGATCATGTGGTACCAGGAGCGCGTCGAATTGGCGGCGATATCGAAATCCGCCTCGATGGTGCCAGCTCCCGTCATGTTGCCTTCATAGGCATAGTCGAGCACCGACCAGATGTAGGCCTGCCAGTCGGTCGTAAAGTCGATCGACAGGAATGGCGGCGGCGCCTCCGCCGTCTGAGGCGCATAGTCGAATTTGCCGACGAACGCCTGGCTATCGACATACCCCTTTGGGACACCGAAGAACTCGTTGTAGCTCGGCACTGCGCACTGCCCGAAGGAAGCGCTTGCCAGCCCCAGCCATGCCAGAACGGAGATTGCTGCCGCGCGCATTGAATTGTCCCTCGTCAATTCTTTGTCGCCAAGCATTTCCCTTTCGATTGTCAGAATCAAGCGAGGTTCTGATGTTGATTACAATTGGCGCATCTTGCGACGATAGTCGCGCCGTGGCGTATTGCCCTCCGCCCGTTGCGGGCACGCACAGCTTAGTGCGGCGACTTCGTTCAGGCGATTTTCTGGGGGATTGCAATGGCATTCTATCAGTCGCTACGCGACGAGAAGCGCTATCCGCGCGGCACATCGGAACCCGGCCAAGCGGGGTGGGTGGCCGAACGATTGCTCCGGCTCAGAGCCCTGCTCAACGCTCAGATCGTGTCACGCAGGCGGCCCGACAGCCTGGTGATCGGCTCGTGGAACATCCAGCACTTCGATGCGGGCAAGCCGCGACTTGACGAGAGCTTTCACTACATTGCCGAAATCGTCGACAAGTTCGACCTCTGCGCGATCCAGGAGGTCCGTGACCAGTCCTCGGTGGAACGCCTGGTCCGGTTGCTGGGTCCGTCCTGGGACTATTTCATCAATGACAGTTCGGGTGATGGCCGCGGCAATCACGAGCGCATGGCGTTCGTATTCAACCGCAACCGCATCCTGTTCCGGCACCTTATCGGCGAGCTCGTGATCCCCAAGGGCGCACTACCCAACGATGAGCAGTTCGGGCGCACGCCGTTCTTTGCGGCGTTTCAGGCCGGGTGGTTCAAGTTCACCCTCTGCTCCGCCCACATCGTATTCACCGAGGAGGAGGGTCGGCCGCTACGTGAAGACGAAATCCGCGTGGTCGGTGACGAGCTTGCCAAGCGCGCCAAAGAAACCGAGGAAGTCCATGTGTTGATCGGCGACCTCAATACCGACGATCAGACCTCGGCTGGGATCGTGGCGCTCAAGAAAGCGGGATTCCTGGTCCCTGAATTCGGACCTACGTCGCTCAAAGGCAAGAAACACTACGACCACATCGCGTTCGCCGGTCCGGCGGACGAGTCGCACATGCTGGCCAAGGGGGCAATCGCCTGGAACGAGGCTGTGTTCACCTCGGCCGACATGGAAGCGTATCGCGCGCCCGCTGAGCGGACCTACGAAAAGACCTATGTCGATTGGCCGGGCTCGTATCTCGACTGGAGTCTGAGAGAGATGTCCGACCATCTCCCGGTCTGGATCGAGCTCAAGATCGACTACTCGAACGAGTACCTATCAAGGACGCAGGAACTCAAAGCGGGAGAGCGTCCATGAGGAGCACTGGCGGATGGTGACCTCGGCGGAGAGCGTCGTGGGTCTGAGCCAATTGATCGGCTTTCTGGGCAATACGACCTTCAACCTGCTCCTCAACCAGGGCATTGCAGGTCCGGTTGCCAAAGAGATCGCGCGGGGCATTGTCCAACTGTCCCCCGAAGCCATCTCGAAGCTCGACGAGATAGAGGAGCTAACGGAGGACGTCCGGGTCGCACTGCAAACCGTGCTTGTTCTTGTGGCGTCCGTGCTGCCAACCCTCGCCGGTGATACAGCCACGGAAGAAGAGCTCGATCAGGGCGCACGCGCGATGGAGCGGGCGGGAGGAATCGCTGAGGAGATCGGCGACCCGACTTTTGCCTACAACTATTATGAGATCGCCTGGAACATCGGCGGCGCCTATGACCGCCCCGCCCTGAGCATCGCAGAGAAGCTCCGAGCACTTTCAAACCCCGATATCGTCGATCAACATCATGGCGCGATCTGGCGGCTCGCGATTGAGCTTTTTCGTAAGGCAGTCGACGAGCAAGATCATTGGTCACCAGCGATCGATGCCGTGGAGTTGGCCCTCACCTGTCGCATCACTCATCCCGAACTGCGACTCGATCTCTATAAGCGTCTCGCCAATCAGATGCTGCGCACTGAAGGAACCAAGGTGGCCGATATCATCGGCATCTTTGGGGCGCAGTCTCCTCCCGACTTCAACCCGGCCGCTCGCCGCGAAGCCCGGCTCGCTCTGGCGCGGGCCGGTGGCCCGAAGCTACCCGACACCGCGCCCGAGGGGATCATCGAACTCCTCGCACTGGCGCAGGGTCAGGTAATGCTTGACGACCTGCGCCTCGAGCTCGAACCGAACACAAGCCTGCCACCCGAGATCGTTTGGACCGACCTGAGATATCGCGACTCGCGTCTCGCAAGCGCGGTTCCTGGCGGCAGGTCGCTGCTGGTCCACCTCCATCGCTCGGGCATCCTGCTGCTGGATCTGGCGCACGAAATCGCTCATGCCGAGACATTGCAGGGCGCGGTCGGACTTCGACAGACGGCCTATCGAACGGTGTTGAACTACATCGAATTCATGCTGATCGATCGGACCGGTCAGACGCCGGACACAGGATTGCCATCCGCCATTCATGAATTGCCGGCCGACGGCGCTGCTGTCTTCCTCGCCGGACATCAGCTGCGCACAGCGATACTTGCCGACATCGAACGCAAAGTCTGGCGCTCCTGGCTCGAAGGCGTCGCCGTTTACGTCGAGCTCCTCTGTGATCCCGTCGACGATCTCTCCGAGATCTCCCATGTCCACGCCGCGATCAGGTCGATGATCGACATCGCGGTTTCGCCCCGGGAGGGCGAAACCGAAGAGGAGTTCGGCCGCAGATACATGGAGACCGTCGCTGCTGAGTTCGAGGCGTTCTACACGCAAGCGCTGAAGCTGCGCTCCCGTCCCAATCACGTTGCCTATTTCGACACCGCACAGGGGCGCGACGCCAGCGACCTATACTGCCTGGGATACATGGTCGTCCGCTCTGTCGTGGCTGCATGGGAGAAGACGCTTGGGCGACGTTTGCCGCCTATGGTGGCCTGTAAGCTTCTGCTCAACGCGACAAAGATCGGGACGTTCGAGATGCATAGCCGGCCCGAGCCTGCGGACTCGGAGCTCGCCGGCGGCATGCAAGAGCGCTACCTGGCCTGGCTTGAGGAGCTGAGAACCCTATCGCGAGAAACCCTAGAATCGTTCTTCGAACCTGTGCATCGCGAAGCCAAAGGTCGGCCTCAGGTCTGGCGCAACGGCGCCCCCGAACCCGTGGCTGACCCGGACGAAGCGATCGCGCATCGCGCGCCTTTCTTTGCGCAATTGCAGACTCGAATGCGTCGAGTCATGGGCCTTGAGCGTGAAGACGGCTCAATGGTCGATGCCGGCGAGCACCCGGAAATGCTCGCGGAGGTCTTCGAGTGGAACGTCGAGGCGAGCCGCCTCCTGCCTATCGGGTCCGTCGATCCTCGGCTCTTGTTGTCCGAAGACCAGCCGGGCTGGATGGCGCTCAACATACGAACCTACGCCGCCGAATTCCCCAAGCACGAAGATGAGAGTCTGCGGCCGTCGCGATATCAGTTGCGGATATGGCCCGCTGGCGGAGGGGAGACGGAGGTAGAGGAGCTGCGCCGCGAGATCGGGCGCCTCGGGACCGACCGGCTACTGACGACGCGCATTATCGACCTCAACGCGCACCCGCATTCACCCTACCAGAGCGTGACAATCTCCTATCTCGCGACGTTCCTTGGCTCTTCTGCAAAGTTTATTCAGCCCACGGGCGGCCAGACGGACATTGCCGCTGAGTTCCCCGATTTCGCCGCAGCCCTCCAACGGCGAATGTTTCCGCCATACGGGATTGCCGATGAGGAGGCGACGATCGCCGACACCGGCTTTCTCACCGAGCGGCTGCGACGTATCCACCCGACCAATGCCTACGTCCAGTTTGCGGATGAAGTGGCTGGTAGAAACATCGCTTTGGACGTCGCCTTCGCAGCGGCAGACCGGGCGTTCGGGTCGGGGGGCGAAGCTTTCCGCGCCATATATGACCATGTCATGAGTAACGGTGACATCCGGCGCTCTATCGCCCTTTCGCTGTTTGAGACGGGACGCGATGAGGCGGGCAAAGTCGCGCCGGACGTCGAAGGAACGGCACTAGGCCGACGTATCTTCTCAGCATCGAGTTACTCTGGCGTCAGACCCTTTGGAGAGAAAGCATGACCGAACTGCTGGTGCCCGTAACGGGAGACGTTCTGGATGTCGTTTTGAGCAGGATTAGTTTTGATGTGGTTGTCGCTGGAAGCGTCAGCGGCAATTACCAGAAGCTCAGCGCGCCTGCAGCGATCGCCGCCGCCAAGGAGGTCTGGGCTCGGATCGAGAAGGTGCTCAGGCGAGCGGCGATAGACGGTTGGGAGGCGGTCCGCGAAGAGGTCAGGATGGTCGGTGACTTTCTCGATGCGCGGACCGCAGAGCTGCTGAATGAAGCCGCACAGCTGCGTGATGCCCTAATTGAGAAGCTGCGTGAGGCCATGCAGGGCATTCATGACTTCGTGCTTGGGTCCATCCGGACGCGCGTCAAGATCGGAGAGGACACCTACGTGCTGGGCTCGATCGATCTCGAGAGCAAGCTCGTCTACTCGAGCTCGATCGAAGGATCGATCACCGCGCTCTGCAAGTTCGTCGCGTCGGGAGAGTCCGTCGTAACGGGCAAATACACGCTGCTAACGCCGGCACCAAGCGCGTGAGCGCGCGCGTGGCGGCGAAGCGGGCGATGTCGGTCGTGGTGGCCGATCTTACGACCAAGAGCGACAAGATCCGATCCCTTTTGCGGGAAGGATATTTGAGGACTGAGGTCGCTGAGTTTCTCGGCGTCCGCTACCAGCATGTCCGCAAGGTCGCTGTCGACGCCGGGATCGATGAAGGTCTGCAGCGCGGTATCGTCGTCGTGCCGAAGTCGAAGCCAATTGCGAAGGTGCGAGACGACGTCGCGATCGAGGTTCTAGTAGATGCCGGCTTCACCCGACTCGGTGCCTGGACGCTGGACAATGAAGGCCGGATCGTCCTCGATACGCCCGCCCCTCGCGATCCGGGTGTCTATGCCTTCGTCGTGGACGGTCTCATCAAATATGTCGGTGTCAGCCGCGCCGGGATTCGTAGCCGGATGTCGAACTATCGCCTCGGCCAGACAGGACAGAAGACGAGTGCCCGCGTGAACCTCATCATCAATGAGCACGCCGCGGCGGGAACTCTCGTCGAGGTCTACGTCGCCATGCCCCCTGCGCTCGAATGGAACGGACTGCCGGTCATAACTTCGGCAGGGCTAGAGGCCGGCCTCATCAAGATGATTCAGCCACCCTGGAACAAGATGGGGATCGGAACCTAAGTGACAAAACGCTGGCGAAGGGTCTCAATGGACGCCGACACGGCCGACCTTGGCGGCACAACAATCATCCGGATTACCAAAGGCACGAAAGGCGACGCCATGGCCAGCGTCGAGCGCATGGCGTGGTTCGAGCCCGACGGGCATCAATACACCGGCTATGCAGACTCCGTGACGGACGGTAGGCGCCCGGCGGCTGAGGTCCTCGCGGAATACCGCAAGACCACGGCCGTGGTCGCGCTCGAAAGCGACGAGTTGTGGAACGCCACCTGGGGTGAGCTGAGGAGCGAGCGTGGCTAAACCGAGCAAGTTGGTCCAAGTGTTCGCGAAGGCTAAGTACGCCCGCGACATGGTCGTCCAAGCACAGGATTCCATCCATCATCCAGGGGGGCTTTGGTATCACGCGATCGGCCTGTTCAACGCGTACTATGCGATCGTCGAGGAGCTTCTCAACCGCACTAAAAACGGAAACGACTTGGCGCTCACGCAGGCCGTCGATGCTTGGTGGACAGCTAATCGAGTGACGGTGGGCTCGTTCTTCCAACCCGAGCGCAACGTCGCGACGCACCAAGGCGAGATCGAGGTTGATTACTTCACCGAGTGGGAAATCGACCACGCAAACGATACCTCGCAGCCTGTACGCAGTGCCAGAGTCTCCATCAAAGGCTCGGCGTCGATCACAGACATGCCTGGCCTAGAATTCCTCGCTCTCTGCAAGCCTGCGATTGAGTTCCTTTATGACGGCATCATCGCAATCGACTCCGACTACAAAACTCGTGGCGGAGGCCGGAACGGGCTTCCGGAGGCAGAGGACCTGACTGATTTCTTCAAGGATTTCGAACTCTGATCGCTCCGCATTCGTGCGCTTTTCTCTCCATATCTGCCACTAAACCGCACGGGTTGGAGCAAAGAAAGAACGAATGATAATCTTGCATTATCAGCTGCTTAGAAACCATCTCCTCAGCGAGGCTGCTCTTCGTTGCGTTCGACAAGGAAGAAAGCGGAACCCCCAGGGCCAGCAAGGGTTTCGCATGACGACGCGATTATGACAGCTTGATCGCCCATGATACGACCGCCATCAATTTTTACTCGTTCCCGCTAACTCGGTGGCAGTTTATACTTGATGAACAGGTCCTCGAGCGCCTCCTCCATGAGTTTCTGCACCGAGGTATCGTTATCTGCCGCGAGGTGCTTGAGGGCGCGCCGGGTTTCGGGAGGCAACCGAATGAGGAGCTGCACATTGCCGGAATCGGCGCCGTCATTGCGCCCTTTCGCGTCCAAGACAGCCGCTGGATCGCTCGGGATGGCTGCCAAGCCCTCGGAAAAGCTGTTCTTCATTCACGATCCGATCTGAAACAGTTTTGCGACAGATGCCCAAAGGCGATTGAACTCGGCGGCGGCAGGTCCGTCCTTGTCCATCTCGACCACGGCGCGACCGTGGGCGGTGCAATCGATAACGGCGTGGCGCCGCGTGATCTGCCCGCTCCAGGTACGGTGAGTGGCGTTGCGAAGCGCGGCGCGGGCGTCGCGGACCATAGGGGCCTCCACCCCAAGACGAACCGGAGGCGCGTCGTTGATCACGATGCCTATGTACGCGTTCTGGCGCTGGCAAACTTCGAGCCAGGTCAGAGATACGCGCAGGTCGAACAATGACGGGCGTGTCATGATCAGCGTCAGGTCGGCCGCGTGAGCGAGCTTTTCCGAGCACGCATTGTGGTTCGGGGGATTGTCGACCAGTATCAGGTCGATTCCGCTCAGGCCGGCACGCGTGATGTTCTCAAGCACCTGCTCCGGCCGGCACGGCTTGACGGCAATGTCGCCTTTGCCGCGCACGAAGGTCCAGGCGGACATCGAGGCCTGGCGGTCGGCATCGAGGATCAGTACCGAGTGGCCCGCCGCCTTGGCGATGGCGCCAAGTTGGATCGCGGTAGTCGTCTTGCCAGCACCGCCCTTGCCGACGAATGAGATCAACCGCGGCCTGTTGCCGGACTTCCGCGGTAGCTTCGGTGGCTGGATGATATCATGATCACTTGCAATCATTATATCAGCCCTCAGTAGCGGAGCGCTCAGCGGTCCACTCGCTCAGTACCAAATTTTCGTCACTTACCACTTTAAACCCCATGCGTGGTTGCTCGCTGACCGGATTGGCCAAGGCGTGCCGAGCGTGGGTTGGGCCCTTCGCGTCGGCGTTCCCGCCAACGATAGGGTCGGATCAAGCAAGGAACGAATCCACCTGCGTTTGAGGTGTGGCGATTTGCGCCGGTCGACCGCCAGAGACAAGAATTCTTGCACCTAGATGTTGTGACTTTCATCTCTCGTCGCGATCCTTTGAGTGGATATCGACGTGGACGACAGACTTGACCCAGATTTACCTCACCCGACGGCAGGTAGCGCAGATGTACCCGGTCTCCGAGAGCACCCTCGCCAGGCTGGCATCGCAGGGCCGTGGTCCGGTATTCTACAAGCCCACCGACAAGGCACTGTACCGACCACAAGACGTCGAGAACTGGATCGAGGCCACGCCGATATCGGTGAGTCGGCCCGGTGCTGAAACGGCTGGTCGCACCACTGGGCGTGGCAAGGCCTCAAGGTCTGTGCAGGGTCCCCGTACACCGTCGCGGGTAAGGGACAAAGTGTCTCCCGGGACGGGACGGCGTCTCAAGTCGCTGGCGCCGTCCCCCGATTCCTGGCTCCGCCGGAACGAGTAACTAGCCCTCGATCAGAACACGCTCGTTGACCACGCGGCCAATAAGGTCGGCCCGGGGTGGCAACTGAGTCTGGCGGCGTTCTTCCATGGCGCGAAGGCGGGCAACGCTCTCATCGACCTTGGGATGGCGGTAACGCAACAGGCTCTTGATGTCGACGTGGCCGGAAAAGTCCATCACCTGCTCACTCGTCCAACCCGCGTCAAAGCAGCGCGAGATCGCCTCGTGGCGGAGGTCGTGCCAGCGTAAAGTACCGACTGTCGCCAGATCGTGGCGGCCCGTCGCTATCGCCACCTCAGCGGCGCGCTTGCGGGCATACTCGAAGGCTTTCTTGAGCTGGTTGCCCGTCACCTTGAAGATCTTGCCGCCTTCCTCGCGGCCAGGAAGAGCTTCAAGGATAGCCTGAGCCTTGCGGGTCAGGAGGATGTCGCGACCTCGACCATTCTTGGCATCCGGCAACCAGACCGTGGCTGCCTTTGCGTTGTAGTGCCTCCACTCCACGCGCAACTGTTCACTGCGCCGGCAGCCGGTCTCGAGGGCAAATTCGACGGCCTGCGTTGCGATCGGATCCTGAGCCTTGGCGAGTTCTGAAAAGATCAGGACTTCCTCATCGGGATCCATGCGACGCACGCGCTCATCGATCTCGCGGGGCGGCTTGATGTAGGCCATCGGAGAGCGGCGAAGGTCATAGGTGCGCGCCGCCGCCTCGAACAACGGCTTGAGGTGCCGCACCTCGCGCAGCACGGTGTTCGGCTTGACGGTTTCCAGCCGCTCTTCCATCCAGTCTTCGAACATGTCCTCGGTGGCCTCGGCCAGCGACGTCGAACAGAGCAGGGTGAAGCTCTTGCGGAAGGCTTTCAACCGGTAGAGTTCGCTCTGCACGCCCTTGGTCTTGCGTTTGCCGGTGTCGATGTCGGCGATCGCCTTGTCGATGACATCACCGACCGTGGCTCGGTGCGACGCGAGCCGGTCGATCCTGTGGCCCTTGTCCTGGTCATGCAGCACCTGGCGCACGAAGGCCTTGGCCTCTTCGAGATCGTCGAATGAGGCGTTGTGGTCCGGGAAGCCTTTTCGGCGGATTCTGACCTGATAGGAGGTCAGGCGCCCGTCGGCGGTGATGCGCTCGTAGATGTAGTCAGTGCCCTTGAGCTTCTTGGTCGGCATGAAGTCGTCCTTCGCGTTGTGCGAAAGGCTCGTTCAAACTCTGGCAAGGCACAAATCGGGAGGCCGATTCCCGGGCGCGTTGTCCCAAAACTTGTCCCAAAGTTCATATGTTACATCAAGAACTTGAGGGGAAGTGGTGGCGCACCCGACAGAATTCGAATCTGTGACCTCTGCCTTCGGAGGGCAGCGCTCTATCCAGCTGAGCTACGGGTGCATGCCGGAGCGAATGGGATAAGCCCATCGCGATTGGCCGCAAACTAACCAAACATCATGGTCTAGGCAACAGCGGTTTGGGCACCGCAACGACCTATTTGCGAAACCGCCTCCCCGCCGAACGCACTCAAACGAACCAGGTCGAACCATCGGCCCCACCTGCTGCACCGGTCCATTGCCGGGCCAGGTCCTCGGCCTTGTGCAGCGCCTCGCCGTGCTCAAGCGCGCTCTGCCATTGTTCGGCCCGGGTGAAATCGGTGCTGCTGGGATAGATGCCCAAAACCACGTGCCGGTCCTGGCTGCCGTGCAGCGTGACCGGCAGCATAAGCCGGTGATAGCCGAACCTGCGCTTGAGGATGGTGAACTCGCGCGTGTAAAATGTTGGCCGTCGCTGCGCCAGCGCGCGGCCAATCGAATCGTAAACGTCAGCCGCAATCTGAGGGCTATAGACCTCTTCCACCAGGCGGCCAGCCGGATCGCGCCCCAGCAACCGGACCAGCGCCTCCCCCACGATCCGATAGCGCGCCTGCATGACGCGCCCACCCACATCAATCAGCGCCAGGTTGGGCAGAATCGGGCTCAGGCTCCGGTCGAGGATCTGCCCTAGCGCGGGCACATGGCCGCCATCGGCGGCGCGCTCCCAGCGGGTAAAAAGCGTGGCCAGCGGTGGCGGTGTCACCTCCGAGAGCGAGCGATAGGCAGCATGGCTGGACCAGAGCCTGAACATACCGTTGTCTCCATCCCCGTAGCGGGTGCCGACCCTGCGCGGAATACCGATCAAAACCGTTACGTTTGTCACCTCAACGATGCCCGACCAAGCGCGCCTTGGGAATCGGGGTTTTTCCCGAGCCACCTGCGCCGGTCATAAAGTGGCCGCACTGGGCCTGCCCCATGGCGATCCGCCGCGGGGGCGGGAACCTTTGCCTTAACCGGGCATTAGGCTTGCAATGCGCACACTGGGCACGAGGCATTGATGCGTCGTGTATGGGGACGTTTGCCTGCAGTGAAGAGTATCCGGGCCAAACTCAGCCTGTGCGTCTGCGCACTGGCCATCACCCTGGCGTCACCAGCGCCGGGCTTTGAGCTGTTCGGCGTCTCTCTGTTCGGCAATCCCGACGCCGAAGCGGTCATTGCCGACCCTCAACCCTATGACCTGACCATTTCCACCCATGCTGCGCCGCCGCTCGATGCGGCCGTCCGCAATGCGTCCGACCTCGCAGCCAAAAAGGATCAGCCGGCCTCCGGCGCCGCCGGGCTGCTGGCCAGCGCGCGTGGCGACTATGCGCGCATCCTCGGTGCGCTCTATCAGGAAGGTTACTATGGTGGCGCGGTGTCCATTCTAGTCGGCGGGCGCGAAGCGGCGACGCTGCCGCCGGACACGACGTTGCCGAAGCCCGTCCCGGTCGCCATTCTCGTCCAACCCGGCCCCGCTTTCCGTTTTGGCGCCATCCGCATCGCCAATCGCGCCCCGGTTACCAATGATCAGGGTGATCTGGTGCCCGCGCCTGAAGACCAAGGCTTTGCCGCTGGCCAGCCCGCACGCTCGAGCGCCATCATCAGGGCCGAAACCCTGGCGCTCAATGCCTGGCGCCAGCTGGGCTATCCCAAGGCGCGGGTGCAAAAGCGCGATGTGGTGGCCGATCACCAGACCCAGCGCCTCGATGTGCTGATCAGCATCGATCCGGGCCGCCGCGCCAGCATCGGCGATGTGACGGTCTCGGGCACCGAACATGTTGATCCCGCCTTTGTTGCCCGCCAGTCTGGCCTTGTGCCGGGCCGGGAGTACGATCCAGACGATGTCGCGCGGGCCCAGAAACGCCTGGCGCGTCTGGAAGTCTTTCAGTCCCTCCGGCTTGAGGCCGCTGAGACGATCTCGGGCGATGGGGACCTGCCCTATGCCATCATCGTCCAGGAAATGGCCCAGCGCCGCTTCGGGTTCGGCGCCACCTATTCCAGCATTGATGGGTTCGGGGTCGAAGGCTTCTGGCTGCACCGCAACCTGTTTGGCCAGGCCGAGCGGCTCCGGCTCGATGCCAAGATTGCCGGCATCGCTTTCCCGCTCGATAGCGCAGCGTTCGACTATGCCTTTGGCGGCACCTTCACCAAGCCGGGCCTGTTCACGCCTGATACCGATCTGATCGCCGCCATTTCCGCCGAACGGACCGTACTGCCCACCTATAGCGAAACCTCTGCGATGGCGCGGCTCGGGCTCAGCCATATGCTTTCGGACGAGATCACCTTCGAGGCTGGCCTGCTGGGCGAGCGCAACCGCTTCGAGGATGATTTCGGCACCCGCGACTTTGCCACGCTCGGCGCCTATGGCATCGCCGAACTCGACTTCCGCAATGATCGGGTGGATCCAACGCAGGGCTTTTATGCCCGCGCCACGGTCGACCCGTTCTATGAGTTCAGTTTCGGCAATCCCGCCTTGCAGGCCACGGGTGAATTGCGCTGCTATTTCGGCTTTGGTCAGGATGACCAGTTTGTGCTGGCCGGGCGCTTCAAGGCCGGGGTGCTGCTTGGTCCGAGCCTCAGTGAAATCCCGCCCGATCGCCTGTTCTTTGCCGGTGGCGGCGGCTCGGTCCGGGGCTATGGCTATCGCTCCATCGGGGTTGATAGCGGCGGCACGGTCTCTGGCGGGCGCTATCTGCTCGAAGCCTCGGCCGAAGCCCGGGTCCGGATTAACGAAACCTTTGGCGCCGTTGCCTTTGTCGATGGTGGCTATGTCGCGGCCGATACCTTCCCCGGGCTAGACCAGTTGCGCATCGGGGCGGGGGTCGGGCTGCGCTACTACACCGGCTTTGGCCCGCTGCGCGCCGATATCGCCATTCCGCTCAACAAGCGCAGCGGCGACCCAGATTACGCCATCTATGTTGGCATAGGACAATCGTTTTGAAGCGCCTTGCCGCCCTTGTTCTGGCCGGGTTGGCCCTTTGCGGCGTGGCGCTGTTTGCCGCCGCGCCCCTGATCGCCCAAGACAATGGTCCGCAGAGTTCGCAGGCCGAAAAAGATGGCTTCGTGCGCTTTGTCGAAGATCGGCTCTCGACGCCCGAACGCCAGATACGGCTGTCCAATATCGATGGCGTGCTCTCGTCCGATGCTTCGATCAACGAGATCACCGTCTCCGATGCACAAGGCGTCTGGCTGCGGATCGAGAAGGCCGCCATCAACTGGAACCAGGCAGCGCTTCTGCTCGGGCGGCTCGAGGTTCGTTCGCTGAGCGCCGAGAGCATCGATTATCTGCGCCAGCCCGTCCCCTCGGCCACCGGACCCGATCTGCCCGCCCCCGAGGCCGGGGGCATCGCCGTGCCCGAACTGCCCGTTGCCATCATTCTTGAAAAGCTCAGCGTGCCGCGCGTCACTTTTGGCGAAAGCGTTTTCGGGCTCGGCTCGGCGGTGGCGGTTTCGGGCAATGTGCTGCTCGAGGCCGGCTCGCTCGATACCGCCCTTGCCGTCACAAGGCTCGATGGCCCGGGCGGGCAGCTCGATCTCAAGGTCAAATATGTCAAGGGCGATGGCAGCGTCGATATCGGCCTGGCGCTCACCGAGCCGCCCAATGGCATCATCGCCAACCTCCTCAACATCGAAAACCGCCCCGAGGTCCGCCTCAGCCTGGCTGGCACTGGTCCGATCACCAACCTTGCCACCAACCTCACCCTCGATGCCGGGGGCAGGCGGGCGCTGAGCGGCACCGCACTGGTGCGCGAAACCGCCGAGGGCTTTGCCGTCAACGCCGAGCTTGGCGGGCCGGTGTCCGACCTGGTGGCGCCCGCCTATCGCGCTTTCTTCGGCGCCCAAACCCGGCTGACCACCACAGCGCTCGTCCGCTCCGGCGGCGGGTTCGATATCGAAACTCTGGCGCTGAGCGGCGGCCAGTTGGCCCTCACCGCCAGCGCCTCGACAACTGCGGATAATTTCCTCTCCGCGCTCGCACTCAAGGCCCGCATTGCCGATGCATCCGGCACCCCCGTCACCCTGCCCGTAGCCGGGGCGGCCACAACCATCGGTGCGGCCGATATCAGCGTCGATTTCGGCGGGCAGGATTGGTCGGCCAGCATTGCGGCCAGCGATTTTGCCACCGGCGGGCTGACCGCCAGCACGCTGGCCATCGACATCGGTGGCATCGCCGCCAACCTCACCGATCCGGCCACCCGGCGCATCACCTTTAATGGCGATGGCACTTTGTCCGGCCTTGCGGCGAGCGATCCAGACATTGCTGCCGCCCTCGGCACCTCGCTCGGCTTCGGGTTGGCCGGGCTGTGGAACGCCGGCGAGCCGGTCAAACTGGCCGAGCTGCGCCTCGCCGGCAAAGCCATTGATTTCACCGCCAGCGGCGCAATTGCCGATGCGGTCTTTACCGGCGATATCGCTGTTGCGACACCAAGCCTTGCCGCCTTTTCGGGTCTGGCCGGGCGGTCACTGTCCGGTGCGCTCGATCTTGCCGCCAGTGGAACGCTCTCGCCGCTCAGCGGTGGCTTTGATCTCAACTTCGATGGGACTGGCACCAGCCTTGCGACCGGCGAAAAAGCCCTCGATGCATTGCTGTCCGGCCCCATGCGGCTCACCGGACGCCTCGCCCGCACTGAAAAGGGCATCGAGGCCGAACAGTTCACGCTGGCCAATGCGGCGGTCAAAATCCTTGCCGATGGCAGCTTTGCCACGGGTGCCGCCGATTTTGTCTTCCGCGCCGATCTGACCGATCTGGCAAGCCTTTCGCCCGCCGCCACCGGGGCGCTGGCCGTGGTCGGCACGGCGCGCGGACAGGGCGGCGTAATCGGCCTTAATCTTGATGCCACAATGCAATCGGGCACGCTGGCCCAAAAGCCGGTCACCGGGGCAAAGCTCGGCTTTGCCGGTACCCTGAACGACGATGGGCTCTTGGGCGATATCACCGGCACCGCAAGCCTTAATGGTGCCCGGGTTGATCTGGCCTCGGCGCTGGCTGTCTCGCCTGATGCAAAGCGCCTGACTGGCCTCGTCTTTGAAACCGCTGGCACCCGGCTCACCGGCGACATCACCCAATCCACCGATGGGCTGCTCACCGGGCGGCTCGATCTGGCGGCCAGCGACATCAGCACGGCGGCAGCCCTGGCCCTGGTCGAGGCACGTGGTGCCGTCAATGCGGCCATATTGCTCGATCATGCCGATGCCATCCAGGGGGCAGGGGTCTCGGCCAAGATCCGCGACCTCGCTTTTGGCGGTATCCGTATCGCCAATGCCGACCTCTCGGCCACTCTGTCCGATCTGTTCGGCACCCCGCTTGCCGATGGCACGGCCTCGGGCCGGGGCATCACCGCCGAAGGCCTTGATATCGGGGCTTTCAGCGTTACTGCCACCCGGCAGGACGGGGCCACCCGTTTCACCGCCAGCGCCGATCTTAGTGGCGGCAGCGCCATTGCCGGGCTCGGCATCGCCCCGCTCGCCCTCAAGGCCAGCGGCAACCTTACCGATAACGTCGTCACGCTTTCCAGCGTCTCGGCCAGCGGCGCGTCGGGCCTGTCGCTCACCGGCTCCGGCCGCGTTCCGCTCTCGGGCAGCGGGCTGGCGCTCGATGTTTCGGGCACCGCCCCACTGGCTTTGGCCAATCGCTTTGTGGCCGATCGCGGCGGCCAGGCCAGCGGTACTTTGAGCCTTTCCGCCCGTGTCAGCGGCAGCCTCGATGATCCGCGCTTTGCCGGTTCAGTCTCAACCAGCGGCGCCCAGTATGTCGATCCCGCGCTCAACCTGCGGCTGCTTGATATCGCTGGCAGCGCCGACCTCACAACCGAGGCCATCACCATCAATACGCTCACCGCCCGGCTGGCCACCGGCGGGTCGCTCAGCGCTTCGGGGTCGATTGCCTATGCCGAGCCCGGCCTGCCGGCCGATCTGGCGCTGCGTCTATCCGGCGCGCGCTATGCCGATGGCAATATGGTGGTGGCAACGCTGTCCGGCGATCTGGCCCTGACCGGTCCGATCACCGCCGGGGGCCTGTTGTCGGGCGAAATCCTTGTCGAAAAAGCCGATATCACCGTGCCCGATCGTTTCGGCGCCTCATCAAGCCTGATCGCCGTTGATCACCTCGATCTGCCCAGGCCGGTGGCCGATACGCTGGTGCGTGCGCTCGGCGATCAGCGGACCCCGCGCCCCGGCGCCCGCCCGAGTGCCCTGCGGCTCGATGTGAATGTCAGGGCACCCAACCAGATTTTCGTGCGCGGACGCGGGCTCGATGTCGAGCTTGGCGGTGCCGTGCGCCTCACCGGCCTTGCCAGCAATATCGTGCCGGTCGGCGGGTTCGAGCTCAATCGCGGTCGCCTCGCCATTCTGGGCCAACGCGTCAGTTTCGATTCCGGTTCTGTCAGCCTGATCGGCGATCTCGATCCGGTGCTCAATTTCACCGCCCGCACCCAGGGCGAGGACATCACGGTCCTCATCACCGTCACCGGCCCGGTTTCGGACCTGACGATCGAATTTTCCTCCACCCCCGCCCTGCCGCAGGATGAGGTGCTCTCCCGGCTCCTGTTCAAACGCGGGGTCACCGAACTCTCGCCCATGCAACTGGCGCGGCTTGCCGGGGCAGCGGCCGAACTGGCCGGCGGCTCGAATTCTTCGCTGCTCGACAGTCTGCGTTCGGCCACCGGGCTCGATGATCTCGAGGTTGTCACCGATGAACAGGGCAATGCCGCCGTCCGGGCCGGCTCTTACATTCAGGACAATGTCTATCTCGGGGTCGAGGCAGGCGCCAACGGCCAGTCCCGCGTCTCGATTGATCTCGATATCGCCCCCGGCGTCACCGCCCGCGGGTCAGCCGGGTCCGATGGCTCCACCAGCCTTGGCCTGTTTTACGAGCAGGACTACTGATCCTCGCCGGGTCTGGTCTGGCGCAGTTTCTTGACCGCGCTGTCCTTGCCCTTGGCATCGAGCCTCCGCAGCTTCGAAGCCAGTGTCGGTCGCGTCGCCCGGCGCGGCTTGGGCGCTTCGCAGGCCTTCTGCAACATCCCCACCAGCCGTTCGCGCGCATCTGTGCGGTTCTGCTCCTGGGTGCGGAAGCGGTTGGCGGTCAGAACGATCACCCCGTCCTTGGTCAATTTGCTGCCCGCAATGCGTCCCGCCCGCGCTTTGACCGGCTCGGGCAGGCCCGGCGAGCCATAAAGGTCAAACCGGATCTGTACCGCTGTCGAAACCTTGTTCACATTCTGCCCGCCCGGGCCCGATGCGCGCACAAAGCTTTCGGCAATCTCGCTGCTGTCGATCCCGATTGTCCCGGCAATTTCGATGAACGTGCCCATTTTCAGAACGGACACGGCACGACAAAGCGCAGCGGCCGTCCGTCGGCGGGGTGCGCAAACCCCAGCATTTCGGCGTGCAATTGCAGCCTGTCGGCGGCATATCGGGCCGGCCCCTCAGCATAAAATGCATCCCCGATGATCACATGCCCCAGGCTCAGCATATGCACCCGCAACTGGTGCGTGCGCCCGGTCAGTGGCGTCAACCGCATGCGCGTGGCGCCCGGCTCGCGCCCGATCACTTCCCACTGCGTCTGCGATGGCCGGCCACGGTCATGGTCGACGCGCTGGCGCGGCTTGTTCAGCCAGTCGGTGGCCAGCGGCAGGTCGATCAGGCCGCTCTCGCCCTCAACCTCGCCCCAGACGCGCGCCACATAGCTTTTCTCGGTCTTGCGCTTTTCGAACTGCTGGCCCACATGCGCCAGTGCCGCCTTGTTCAGGGCCATCACCAGAATGCCCGACGTGTCCTTGTCGAGCCGGTGCGCCATGGCCGCGGTGGGATAGCGCTGCTTGACCCGCGCCTCAAGGCAATCGGCAAGCCTTGGGTCCTTTCCGGCAACGCTGAGCAGCCCCGACGGCTTGTCGAGCACAACGATATCCTCATCGGCATGCAACACCGTCAGATACGGCTCAAGCGGGGGCGAATAGTCAAAGCTGTCGGGCAGGGGCTGAAGCATGGGCGTGCTCATATCAGGTCTTTGCCCGCCCGAACACTCCAGCCCTCTGTCCTAGTCGCGGGCCAGCACCACCAGCCGGTCACCGGGCTGGAAGGCGATGATTTCCGATTTTTTCGGGTTCACCACCACCCCGCCCATATTGCGCTCGTCGGTTCCGCCATCGCGCCGCGCCACATAGCCCATGGCCACTTCGCCACGCCGACGCGCCGATTCAACCAGCGTGTAAAAACTCAGCGGCCGGTCGATATCGACATAGTCCTCGATCGGGCGCATGTAGATTTCCGAACCTTCTTCATCGAGCAGGTCATCGAAGATCGCCGACAGGTATTCGTTCTCCGATGCCTGGGCCAGCATCAGGCTGACCAGCCGGTTGGACACCACGAAGTCGTCGGCGCGGGTGACTTCGGCCAGCTCGCGGTTGCGCACATCGATCATTTCGGAAACGACGTTCAGGTGCTGTCCCGCCGCTTCGGCGATGTTGCGCAGGTGCAAAAGCGTCACCAGCGTGCGCGTGTCGGTGGGCTGGGCCGCCATGATGTCCGAATAGCCCATGACCAGCACATGGTCGTAGCTTAGGGGATTCAGGCTCTCGAGCATGGTCTTGCTCGATGTGTCGATCCGGCCATATTCCACATGCAGGTTCGACCCCGAAACCAGAAGGTTCGCCACCTCGGATTCGATGTCGGGCGTATCGGCGGCAATGGTCAGAACTGATCCGGGCGCCACATAACGCGAGAGCTCAAAGGCAATCATCGGCCCGCGCCGGTTCCACCCCAGGATCAGGGTGCGTTCCGGGTTGCGCGCCACCGGCACCGGCCCGCGCAGGGCCCCCAGATCGACATTGATATTGGCCGTACTTACCGCAATCGATGCGTCATCCTCGGCGATAATGATCGCCTTCGTGTCCGGCGTGATCACCGTATTCATGTCGGGGTTGAGATAAACCCTGCCCTCGCCATCGGCCAGCCCGATCAGGCTCGAGCTTTCATAGGCCATAATGGCGTCCCCGAAGGTGTTGCCGGTCAGGGCCGGCTGCTCGATGGTGTAAATTTCGCAGCCATCGAAATCGAGCAGTTCGGTATAGACCGCCGACAAGCCCGACTGGCGGCTTGAATGCACCACGATCCGCGCGATCAACTCGTCGGCCAGAACCAGTTGCACTTCCTTGCCGCCCACGGTGCGGGCGGTTTCGGCATTGTGCGAATCCCGGATTTCGGCGGCGATCTGATAGGGTTTTTCGCGCCGGTCCGGGGCATGCACCAGGGCCAGCACGGTCTTGATCACCTGGCTGTCGGGGTCTTCGCCTTCGGGCGACAGCACAATGATCGAGCGGCAGTCGGCGGGCGAGACAATCGAAAGATCATAAAGGTCGGTGGGGTCGCCGCGCCGGCACACCACCCGCGTGTTGCGCAGGTTGGGCACCTTGGCCGCGATCTCGTCTTCCATCTCCACCTTGTCCATGTCGGCCATGATCACGATGCGCGGATTCTTCCGGCTCGCATTGGCCACCACCAGTTCGGAAATGATGTCGAAGATCGACGGGCTCCAGTTCAGGATAATGGTGTGATCGGTCTCAAGCACCTGCGAACGGCCCTTGCGCAGTTCCTCAAGCTTGCCTTCAAGTCCGGACGACAGGACGCCGATCAGCGCCGACACCACGAAAATACCGCCCAGCGTCACAAACAGCATCACCCAGCGGAACGCCCAGCCGGCATCCCCGCCCATGGTGCCGCTATCGAGGGTGCGCATCAGCGAGGCCCAGACCGCTTCGCCAAAATCCATGGCGCTGCCGCCTTCGGGCGTGATGCCCAGAATGGCGATTACCAGCCCCGCCAGAACGATGATGATCAGCGAGATCACCGCCAGCCAGCCCATCAGCGCGATCGGCCCGGCGGCCATCGACTTGTCGAATTCGTAGCGCAAGCGCGCCAGGATACGTTCGCGATCCATATAAGCCCTGCCGCACGTGAGGCGGCTCTCCCCGAAATTGATCAATTTATGGTGCCCTTCTTACACAGGGCAAATTTGCTTGCAAAGGCGGTGCCCAACTCTGTCGGGCCCCTCGGCTTGCCTATCCGGCCCGCTGGCTTCATAAGTTGGGCAGGTTTGCCACAAAGCTGACGATTTTGAACCATACTGGCATTTAACCGCCCAGCCGGGCTCTGTGCAGGAACGCGCCTTTGCGAAACGTCTTGACCCCGCTGGCCCTTGTCCTCGTTGCCCTGGTTCTGTCCGGCTGCACCGTGGCTGGCTTTCCCGGCATCAAGGGCATGCCCATGCTGGCCGCCAGCGCCCCGGAGCCCGCCCCCAAAGTCGCCGCCGTGGTCAGCGAAGATGAAACGCCATCGGTCCTGATGAGCTATGCCAATTCCGGCGGCAGCAACGTCAATGGCCTGATCTCGAAATATGCCTTCATGTATGGCGTGCCCGAAACCCTGGTGCACCGCATGGTCAAGAAGGAATCGAACTATAATCCCGGCGCCCGCAACGGTCCTTACTATGGCCTGATGCAGATCAGCCATGCCACGGCCATGTCCATGGGCTATACTGGCAATGCCAAGGGCCTGCTCAACCCCGATACCAATCTGCGCTATGCGGTCAAATACCTGGCTGGCGCCTATAAAGTCGCCGGGGGCAATCACGATCAGGCGGTGCGCTTTTACCAGCGCGGTTATTACTACGATGCCAAGCGCGCCGGCATGCTCGACGCGGTCGGCCTGCGCTAATCCACTCGATTCTCGGACGGTCAGAACTCGGCTATTCTTGCCGAGTCGGCTTTCGACATTTGCGAGGGGGTAAAATGTTCAGAAAACTATCGGCCGAATTCATCGGTACGTTCTGGCTGGTCTTTGCCGGGTGCGGCGCGGCCATTCTGGCCGCCGGCATTCCCGAGGTCGGCATCGGCTTTGTCGGCGTGTCTCTGGCCTTCGGGCTCAGCGTGCTCACCATGGCCTATGCGGTGGGGTCCATTTCGGGCGGGCACTTCAATCCCGCCGTTTCGCTCGGCCTCGCGCTTGCCGGGCGCTTTGAATACAAGGACATGATGGCCTATTGGGTGGCCCAGGTGCTCGGTGGCATTGCCGGTGCGGCAGTGCTTTATCTCATCGCCTCGGGCGTGCCCGGCTACCTGCCCGGCGGTTTTGCCTCCAATGGCTTTGATGCGCTTTCGCCCGGCGGCTATTCCATGCTGGCGGCCCTGATCGCCGAAGTGGTGCTCACGGCCGTATTTCTCATCGTCATCCTCGGCGCCACCGCCAGGGGTGCCCCGGTCGGCTTTGCACCCATTGCCATTGGCCTCGCGCTCACCCTGATCCATCTGATCTCGATCCCGGTCACCAATACCTCGGTCAACCCGGCCCGCTCGACGGCGGCGGCCATCTTTGCCCAGACCGGGGCGCTGTCCCAGCTCTGGCTGTTCTGGGTCGCTCCGTTGGTCGGTGCCGCTCTTGGTGCCCTGATCTGGAAATACCTGCTCGAACGCGACTGAGCCTTTCCGGCGCGCCTGCAGGCGCGCCGTTCCCTCTTCGCTTGCGTCGCCAAAGCCCTTAAAGTCGGCGCACACCAAGAGGAATCACCCGCATGCATTTGATGCTCGTCGACGGCTCGACCTATATTTTCCGCGCCTACCACGCCCTGCCGCCCTTGACGCGCAAGTCCGATGGTTTGCCGGTCGGGTGCGTCTCGGGCTTTTGCAACATGCTGTTCAAGCTCACCGAAGATATGAAGGGTGAAAACGCCCCCACCCATATGGCGGTGATCTTCGATTATTCGGGCAAGAGTTTCCGCTCCGATGTCTACCCCGAATACAAGGCCCATCGCCCACCCGCGCCCGAAGACCTGGTGCCCCAGTTTCCCCTGACCCGTGCCGCCACCCGCGCCTTCGGCCTGCCCTCGATCGAGATGGAAGGCTGGGAGGCCGACGATATCATCGCCACCTATGCCGCCATGGCCCGCAAGGCCGGGGGCCGGGTGACGATTGTCTCTACCGACAAGGACCTGATGCAGCTTGTCGAACCCGATGGCTCGATCCGCCTGCTCGACACCCTGCAACGCCCCGGCGGCCCGCCGCTGCGCTGGATCGGGCCAGACGAGGTGTTCGAAAAGTTCGGCGTCACCCCAGACAAGGTCATCGAGGTGCAGGCGCTGTGCGGCGATGCGGTCGATAATGTCCCCGGCGTGCCCGGCATCGGCATCAAGACCGCTGCCGAGCTGATCAATGCCTTTGGCGATGTCGAAACGCTTTTAAGCCGCGTCGAGGAAATCAAGCAGCCCAAGCGCCGCGAAAATCTCATCGAACATGCCGAAAGCGCCCGCGTCTCGAAACGTCTCGTCACCCTCTCCCAGGAGGTGCCGGTCGAGCTTGGCCTCGATGCTCTTGTGCGCGAACCCATTGCGGCGGGCCGGATCATCCCCTTCCTCAAGGCCATGGAGTTCAACACCTTCATGCGCCGCATCGCCACCGTTCTGGAGGCCGATGCCGACGCCTTTGCGCCCGATCCCGAACTGGCCGCCGCCGGTGCGGCCGCCTCCGGCCCGGTTGCCGAACCCGCCGCCGATCATGGCGTGGCCTCGGCCAGCAATGACTCTCCTGCGGCCCATGCCGAGGCCGTTGCTGCCCGCATCCGCGCCATCCCCATCAACTACGATGCCTATGAGATCGTGCGCACGCCCGAGGCGCTGGCCGCCTGGGTCGAGCGCATCAGGGCCCAGGGCTATGTCGCCATCGATACCGAAACCACCGGGCTCGACAACCAGGTGGCCGATCTGGTCGGGGTTTGCCTCGCCACCGAAATCGGGGTCGCCTGCTACATTCCGGTCGGCCACTCGCATGGCGCCGCCGATATTCTCTCCGGCGGCGGGCTGGTCGAGGGGCAATTGCCCATCCGCGATGTCATCGATGCCCTCAAACCCGTCCTCACCGACCGCTCGATCCTCAAGATAGGCCAGAACATCAAGTACGATATGGGGATATTGAGCCGCTACGGCATCGATGTGGCCCCGATCGACGATACCATGCTCATGTCCTATGCCCTCGATGGCGCCCGCAACAACGGCATGGATGCGCTGGCCGAGGCCTGGCTGGGGCACAAGACTATTTCCTTTTCCGAACTGGCCGGCACCGGCAAGGCGCAAAAGACCTTCGACCAGCTCGAAATTGCCGCCGCCGCCCGCTATGCCGCCGAGGATGCCGATGTCACCCTGCGTCTCTGGCAGGTGCTCAAACCCCGGCTGGTCGCCGAAAATGCCACCACGCTCTATGAAACGCTCGAGCGCCCGCTGGCTCCGGTGCTGGCGCGTATGGAAGCGCGCGGCATTTCGGTGGATCGTCAGATTCTCTCCCGCCTGACCGGCGATTTCGCCCAGCGCGCCGCAGCCCTAGAGGCCGAGGCGCACCAACTGGCCGGCGAAAGCTTCAACCTCGGGTCACCCAAACAGCTTGGCGATATCCTGTTCGGCAAAATGGGACTTGAGGGCGGCACCAAGACCAAGACCGGCGCCTGGTCGACCGGGGCCGATGTGCTCGAAGACCTGGCCCTCAAGGGCATTCCGCTGGCCCGCACCATTGTTGACTGGCGCCAGCTCACCAAGCTGATGGGCACCTATACCAATGCCCTGCCCGAATATATCAACGCCCGCACCGGGCGCGTGCACACCTCCTACAATCAGGCTTCCGTGCTCACCGGTCGCCTGTCCTCGAACGATCCGAACCTTCAGAACATCCCGGTCCGCACCGAAGATGGCCGCAAGATCCGCACCGCCTTCGTCGCCGCCCCAGGCAAGACGCTGATTTCAGCCGACTATTCGCAGATCGAGCTGCGCGTGCTCGCCCATATCGCCGATATCGAAGCGCTCAAGGATGCCTTTGAGGAAGGGCTCGATATTCACGCCATGACGGCGTCCGAAATGTTCGGCGTGCCGGTCGAGGGCATGCCTTCCGATGTGCGCCGCCGCGCCAAGGCCATCAATTTCGGCATCATCTATGGCATTTCAGCCTTTGGGCTGGCCAACCAGCTCGGCATCTCGCGCAGCGAGGCCGGCGACTATATCAAAACCTATTTCGAGCGCTTCCCCGGCATCCAGGCCTATATGGCCGACATGCGCGCCCGGGTAAAGGCGCAGGGCTACGTCGAAACCATCTTCGGGCGGAAGGTGCATTTCCCCAATGCCAATTCTTCCAATCCGGCCGAGCGCAGCTTTGTCGAGCGCGCCTCGATCAATGCCCCCATCCAGGGCTCGGCCGCCGATATCATCCGCCGCGCCATGATCAAGATGGAACCGGCCCTCAAAGCTGCCAAAATCCCCGCCGACATGCTGTTGCAGGTGCATGACGAACTGATCTTCGAGGTCCCCCTCGATGCCGTCGACACCGCCATTCCCGCCATCGTCAAAGTGATGGAATCCGCCGCCGCCCCCGCCGTCCACCTCACCGTCCCCCTCCAGGTCGACGCCCACGCCGCCCACAACTGGGACGAGGCGCACTAGGGGGTAATATTTGCAAGGCGGGGCTCCTGGCCCCGCCTACTCCTGTCATCCACCCTCTCAGTCGTCATCCTCGCGCTTGACGCGAGGACCCATCGGCCCCACCGCACGCTCCACCCCTTGACGCATCCCTCAATCCCCGCCCATCCTCGCGCATGGAGGCGGCATGGCGGGATATGTTTACGTTCTGGCCAGCCAGCCCAATGGCACCCTCTATATCGGGGTCACCAGCAATCTGGTCCGGCGCATCCATGAGCACCGCGAGGGCCTGGTGCCCGGCTTCACCAGAACCTACAACGTCAAGCATCTGGTCTATTTCGAAACCCACGAAACCATGCCCCTGGCCATCCAGCGCGAGAAAACCCTCAAGCACTGGCGCCGCTCGTGGAAAACCACCCTGATCGCCGCAACCAATCCCGGCTGGGTTGATCTCTGGCCCGATATTTCGCGGTTGTAGCTGTCCCCCAGACCATGGGACTCGTTTCGAGGGGCTCCTTTGCCCACCCACCCCGCCTGCGGCCCGTCCCATGGGTCCTCGCGTCAAGCGCGAGGATGACGACCGAGGGGGTAGTGACGGTGCACCGCGCGGAAATCGATGAGAATTGATTATGGAAATGTGGCCCAACGCCGGGCCTGAGCCAAGCGTGGCCAACGCAACCCACCCCAGCCCACCCCGGCCCGGAGGCGACCTCTCAACCAATTCTCGTGGCTCCCCCCGCGCCAACCCACCCACCACCGTCATCCTCGCGCTTGACGCGAGGACCCATGTGCGGTTCTTCATGTTGAAGAGACTTTCGTCAGCCAGCAGTCCCTCAACTCCCCCATGCCCAAACCCATCGACCTCCCCACCTTCCTCGCCCGTCTCGAGCACCCGCTGCGGGCCGAGATTGATGCGGTGCGTGGCGTCATCAATGCAGCGGGCGGTGGGCTCAGTGAGCGGGTGAAGTGGAATGCGCCGAGCTGGCACCTGGGCGGCCATGATTTTGGCGCGCTCAACCTGCGCCAGGCCGGGTTCGTGCAACTGGTCGTGGTCTATCCCTCCGGCATCATGATCGAGAGCGACATTCTCACTGGCACCTGGGCCGACCGGCGACTGGCCCGCTTCGACAGTCTTGCCGATATCGCGGACAAAAGCGCTGCGCTCACCGCCCTGGTCCGCGCTTGGGGCGCGGCAGTTGCGGCGCTGCCACCGGCGTAAGCGCCCCCTTTGTCCCCGCCGCCTGCGGCCCGGTTATCCTTGCCCCAACAAGGAGACACAGATGTTCACATCCAGGGATCAATACGCAACCTCACGGCGCCAGATGGTCCGCTTCCAGGGTGTCTGGCCCGCGCTCGATGCGCTGACCACTAGCCTCAGTAAACTCAAGCCGCACACCCTCGTGCCACCCGCCCTTGCCGACGAGGCCGACCGATTGATTGTGGCGGCCCGTCACGTGGTGGCGCGCGAACCCGGCCAGCAGTTCCTGCGTCCGGTGCCGCCGGTCACCCCGGTTACAGCCGGGCTTTTGCTTGTCGCCCTTGCGCCCGCCCATGCTGCCCTTGTCGCCTTCCGCGAAAAATACTTCCACCCTCGCGATTATGATGGCTTTCGCGCCCTCGCGCCTTTCTGGCTCACCCATGACTACGTCGCCGAACGCGCCATGCGCGAAAAGAAGGCCGCCCGGCTCTGAGCCGCCGGCCCGGGCATCTGCTTGAAGCACCCCCACCCTATCCCTCCCCACAAGGGGGAGGGGACAGGCAGAGCTTGGGACACCTCTGGTGATCCCGAACCTATGGCGAGGCACAGTCGGCTCTCCTCCCCCTTGTGGGGAGGAGATGGAGGTGGGGGAGAGCATTCAGGCCTGTGTTCTGAGCCCACCCCCACCCTATCCCTCCCCCCCGGGTGGGGAGGGGACCGGCGGTGCCATGGGCACGTCGGGTGACCCATCCCGGAACGCTGGCCCTCTTCTCTCCTCCCCCTCCCAGGGGGAGGAGCCGGAGGTGGGGGTATGCAGCAATCACTCCGCCATCAGCCAAACCCCAACAAAACTTATCCCCGCCCCCGCAATCTCCATCATCATTGCCCCGTCCCTCCGTTGCGGCGTGGTTGCAACGAACGATCAGCGGAGGGAAATGGGGAAGCCGGGGTCGCCTGGTTTCGCGCGAGGCTATAGCGACAGCTGCCGGTTAAGGTCCGTCACCTGGATCGCCCTCGTGAAAAAGCCCATTGTCTGGGGCAAAGGACGCTTCGCACCAAACTATCTACCCCACCCTGAGGCCGACTTTGCCCCAGACCGCCGCACCAAAACCCCGCCCGGAAACCCGCGCGGGGCACAGTCGCGTGGTCAGGCGGGCAGGCGCCTGTCGATCACCGCCCGGATTTCATCCAGGATCGCCGGATCATCGATGGTGGCCGGCATGCGGAACGGCTCGCGATCGGCAATCTGGCGCATGGTGCCGCGCAAGATCTTGCCCGAACGCGTCTTGGGCAGCCGCTCGATCACAAACACCAGCTTGAACGCGGCCACCGGCCCGATCTCGTCGCGCACCAGCTGGATCAGTTCTTTTTCGACCTGCGCCTCGGGCTTGGCGACGCCGCGCTTGAGCACCACAAACCCGCAGGGTGCCTGGCCCTTGAGCGCATCGGCAATCCCGATCACGGCGCATTCGGCCACGTCCTGGTGCCCCGAAAGCACTTCCTCCATGCCCCCGGTTGAAAGTCGGTGCCCGGCGACATTGATGATGTCGTCGGTCCGGCTCATGATGAACAGATAACCGTCCGCATCCATGATCCCGGCATCGGCGGTTTTGTAGTAGCCGGGGAACTCGTCGAGATAGCTCTGGTGAAACCGCCCATCGGCATTCCACAGGGTCGGCAGGCAGCCCGGCGGCAGCGGCAGCCTGACCACGATATTGCCCAGCGTGCCCGGCGCAACCGCATGCCCGGCATCATCGAGCACTTCGATCGCATAGCCCGGCATCGGCACCGTGGGCGAGCCATATTTGAATGGCAGCAACCCCAGCCCCATCGGGTTGGCGGCAATGGCCCAGCCGGTCTCGGTCTGCCACCAGTGGTCGATCACCGGCACGCCGAGCTTGGTTTCCGCCCATTTGACGGTATCGGGATCGGCCCGCTCTCCAGCCAGGAACAGCGCCTTCAGGCTCGAGATGTCATGGCGCCCGATCAGCACGCCCTCAGGGTCTTCCTTCTTGATGGCGCGGAACGCGGTCGGGGCGGTGAACAGGGCTTTGACCCCATAATCATCCACCATGCGCCAGAACGCTCCGGCATCGGGGGTGCCCACCGGCTTACCCTCGTAGATGATGGTCGTCGCCCCCACCAGCAGCGGGGCATAGACGATATAGGAATGCCCCACCACCCAGCCGACGTCCGATGCGGCCCAGAACACATCGCCGGGGCCGATATCGTAGATCGCTCCCATGGTCCAGGCCAGCGCCACCATATGCCCGCCGGTGTCGCGCACCACGCCCTTGGGCTGGCCGGTGGTGCCCGAGGTATAAAGAATATAAGCCGGGTCGGTGGCTGCCACCGGCACGCAATCCACCTTGCGCCCCATGGCGGCGGCCATGGCTTTGCCCATGTCGATATCGCGGCCGGGCTTGAGGTCGACCGGCTGCTGCTCGCGCTCGAACACGAAGACCTTCTCCACCTGATGGGTGGCATGGCTCATCGCCTCGATGATCAGCGGTTCATAGGGCACGATCCGGCTCGGCTCGATCCCGCACGAGGCCGAAATGATGGCGCGGGGCGTGGCATCGTCGATGCGGGTGGCCAGTTCGCGCCCGGCAAAGCCGCCGAACACCACCGAGTGGATCGCCCCGATCCGGGCGCAGGCCAGCATCGACATCAGCGCCTCGGGGATCATCGGCATATAAATGATCACCCGGTCACCGGCGCTTATGCCGTTGTCCAGCAGCACCGCGGCCAGCGCTTGCACCTGTGCGGTCAGCTCGGCATAGCTGATGGTCCGCCTGGTCCCGGTCACGGGGCTGTCATAGTGGATCGCCGGCTGGTCGCCGCGCCCGGTCGCCACATGCCGGTCAAGGCAGTTCCAGGCGGTGTTGCAGGTCGCCCCGGCGAACCAGCGGCCATAAACACCCTGGTCCGGGTCAAAAACGCTGGTTGGCGGGCTGATCCAGTCAATGGCATCGGCGGCCTTACCCCAGAATGCTTTGGGATCGCGCGCCCAGGCCGCATAGGCCTCTTGATAACCGCTCATCCAATTTCCTCCCGTTCATTGGATGGCCTACCAATCCACGCCCTTGGCCCGTCCCGCAAGCCACGCGGCATGCCACTTTTGGCCGAGAAAGGGGGCCAAACAGGCCGAATCCGGCCTGCTGCGCGGCTTTGTCGCAGCGTTCAGGCGTCGAGATCGCGGGCGAGGTTTTCCAGCAGCGCGTTCATTTCGGGGTCGGTCAGTTCGGCATCGCCGAGTTCGGCCAGCGGCTCGTGCGCGGTGGCGCCGGTTTCAAGCTGTCCCCATCTGGCCTGCCACAGGTCGGGTCGTTCCATCCACACCAGCGGCCGGGCCAGGCCATAGGTCCGCGCCAGGATTTCAGCCCGCAACAGGCCCAGTTCCACCTCGAACGGACCCTCCCGCCCGCCCTTGGTCAGCCCCGGCTGGGCCGGCCAGGTCACGCCTGCCGCCAGTTCGGCGCGATTCCGCCCCACAATGGTGATCACCACGTGCTGGCCGCGCGTTTCCGTCCCGCGCATCAGGGTGAACACACGATTGGCCTTCACGCTCAGACGCCTCCCAAACTGGCGCCATCCATAGCCAATCGCCCTGCAGCGGCAAGTCACAAAGCGTTAATTGGTTATTAATCGCAACGGTTTTGGTGCTTGACGCGCTGTGTCCGCCCCCTTAGGGCGCGGCCTCCAGCGCCGCGATCAGCTCCACTTCCGAACGGTAGTTGCCCAGTTCCACGATCGCGGTTTCAAGGATCAGCACCCGGCGCTTGATCGTCTGGTACTGCTCGGTCTTGGCCTTGACCTGAGCATCGAGCCGCTCGCTGAACAGGTTCTGCTGCGCATCGGTGCGCCGGATGCGGCTGCGCAGGCCCGAAAGGCTGTCGATCTCGCCATTGGTCCGGTTCAGGCTCTGCCGCGCATCGCTCAGTCCGGCCTGCACCGCCTTGGTCATCTGCCCCACAAAATCCACCCCGGTCAGGGTCAGTCCGGTTGCCATCGCGGTCGACACGGCGGTGTCGAACATATCGGCCAGGATTGTGGCCACCTCCTGCCGGTAGGATTTGACGCCCGCATCATCGATCATCCCGGTTTCGTCATAGAGTCTGCGCGCATCGGGGTCCGAAAGCACACCGAAGGCTTTCACCGTCTGCATGAACCGGTCCGGGTCGCCGCCACGATCGGGATGGTCGACCTGCACTTTCTGCCGATAGGCTGTCTTGACCGCCAGGGGTGATGCACTGCGGGCAATGCCCAGCACCTGATAGGGATCGAACGCGGTCATTGGGTCTTCTTTGCGGGGTTTGGGCGGCGCTCCTGCTCTGGCGCAACGCGCCAATTGGCCCTATATGGGCCCCATGACACCGCGCGCCTCAGAGATTCAAGCCGTCGTCTTCGATATGGACGGCACTTTGCTCGACACTGAACTGGTGTTCAAGTCCATCGTCTACGAAGTTGCCGATGGGCTGGGCTTTCAGATGCGCGACGATGTGCATCTGGCCATGGTCGGCTCCAGCCACGAGACCACGCAGGGCATTCTGGTCGAGGCCTATGGCGTCACCTTTCCCTATACCCTGTTCGATGAGCAGTGCCGGGTCATCATGAAGCAGCGCATGGCCGATGCCGTGCCGGTCAAGACCGGGGCGGTCGAAATCCTCACCGAACTGCGCAGCCGTCGTATTCCCATGGCGGTGGCCACCTCGTCGCGGGCCCCGCATGCCATCTCCCATCTGGGCAGCGCCGGGCTGCTTGAGATGTTCGATACCATCGTGACCCGCAACGATGTCGAAAACCCCAAGCCGCATCCCGAGCCCTACCTGCTGGCCGCCAGCCGGCTGCGGGTCGATCCGGTTCATTGCCTCGCGCTCGAGGATTCCCATTCCGGCGTCCGGGCGGCCCATGCTGCCGGCATGCACACCGTCATGGTCCCCGATCTGGTTCCCCCCACCGCTGAGATTGCCGGGCTCTGCCACGCCGTCATGGACAGTCTGCACCAGGTGCGCGAGCGCTATTTCCCGCCTTTGGCTGCGCCCCGCCGCTAGACTCGGCTGCCGTCACGGCGGGCGTCGGCGGTCCGTTGCCCAAAACCAAACTCGTTAAAATTGCGCCGGTCATTTCCACCCGTGCTTAGGGCTGCATGCTCTAAGGCCTGCTAAGGGCCTGATTTTGGCTCGCCTTCACAGCGCTCTGCCATTAACCTTGTTTTAAGAGCGGTGAAGCAACATGGTTAAGCAGGCGTAAATTTGAGGTTCACACCGGGAGCGTTTTTCGGTAGGGTGGGTCTTAGAGATTGGCGAAAAGCTGACGCCCGCTGCGGCGGAACTGGGCAAGGACGGGGCATTTGAGGCGTAACGCACTGACCACTGCAATGCGTGCTGGTATGCATGCCATGGCTATTGGTGCGGCTGCGCTCGTGCTGTTCGTTACCCTTTCGCCCACCTCGGCAGAGGATCTGGAAGTGGCCATGGTCGCGCCCGCCAGCCTCACGCCGGAGCTGGTGGCGTCCCGCAGCGCCACCGCCCCGCTCCCCGAAATCAAACTGACACCTGAGCTTTTGGCCAATTACGTGGCCCGCCAGCAGGCGCTCAAGAGCTTTTCCGGCTTCGATGTCGCCCCCAAAAGCGAACTGACGGCCGAAGTCTTGTCCAGCTACATCGCCCGCAAGCGTAACCCGGCGCTGGAAGCCATCGATGCCGCCGAGGCCGATCAGTCTTCCGCACTCAACGGCGTCATGCTGGCCAGCTATGCCACGGCCAAGTTCGTGCCCACCGAAAAGAAGGTGCACCTGGCCGACAGCGAGCGCCTCTGCCTCGCGCAGGCGATTTACCACGAAGCGCGCGGCGAGAGTGACGAGGGCCAGTGGGCCGTCGCCAACGTCATCATCAACCGCGCCATGAGCAAGAAGTACCCCTCCACCATCTGTGGCGTGGTTTTCCAGAACGCCAAGAAGAGCGGCGGCGGTTGCCAGTTCTCGTTCGCCTGCGATGGCCGCCCCGATGTCGCCCGCGAACGGGCCGCCTGGAACAAGGCCAACCGCATTGCGGTTGCCGCCTTCCAGGAATTCCAGCGCGGCGAAAGCCCGGACATCCTTCCCAAGTCAACGCTCTACTATCATACCCAGGCCGTTGCGCCGTCGTGGTCGCGCAGCTTCAAGCGCGTTGCCACCATCGGCTCGCACATCTTCTACGCGCCGCTCTAGGCCTTTCCATCATCGCTGATCTCCCGCCGAGGCGTTGAGCAAAACAAATGCCCCATTCTTGCGAATGGGGCATGGCTTTCAGCTTTGACCGGCCCGGTCTATTCGGCGGCGGCCGCCAGTTTGGGCCCGGCCACGGCGCCGAGGTTGGCCTGCTCGCCGAACTTTTCGAAGTTCTTGAGAAACAGCCCCACCAGCCGCTCGGCGGCATCGTCATAGGCACCTGTATCGGCCCAGTTCCGCCGCGGGTCGAGCAGACTGTCGGCAATCCCTTCCACCCTGACCGGCACCGCAAAGCCGAATACCGGGTCGATCCGCATGTCAACGCCATCGAGCTCGCCTGATAGCGCAGCGTTGAGCAGGCGGCGCGTCGAGGCAATGTCGATACGCTTGCCCGTCCCGAAGGCCCCGCCGGTCCAGCCGGTATTGAGCAGCCAGGTCGAGGCACCGCTGGTCTGGAGCCGCTTTGCCAGCAGGTCGCCGTAAACGCCGGGGCGCAGCGACATGAACGGCGCCCCAAAGCAGGTCGAGAATGTCGCCTGCGGTTCGGTCACGCCGCGCTCGGTGCCGGCTACCTTGGCCGTATAGCCCGACAGGAAGTGATAGACCGCCTGGTCCGGGGTCAGCCGGGCAATCGGGGGCAGCACGCCAAAGGCATCCGCGGTCAGAAACACCACTGTTTTCGGCACCCCGCCAACCCCGCCCTTGTGCACCGCCGGCAGGGTTTCGAGCGGATAGGCCGCCCTGGTGTTCTCGGTCAGGGAAATGTCGTTGAAATCAGGTTCCTTGCTCACCGGGTCGAGCACGACATTCTCGAGCACGGTGCCAAAGGTCCTTGTGGCGGCAAAGATCTCCGGCTCGGCGCTGGCCGACAGTTTTACTGTCTTGGCATAGCATCCGCCTTCAAGGTTGAAGACCCCGTCCTCGGTCCAGCCATGCTCGTCATCCCCGATCAACAGCCGCAGCGGGTCGGTCGACAGCGTCGTCTTGCCGGTGCCCGACAGCCCAAAGAACAGCGCCGCATCCCCGGCCCTGCCCACATTGGCCGAGCAGTGCATCGGCATCACATTGTTGAGCGGGGCGTGGAAGTTGAACAGCGAGAAGACGCTCTTCTTGATCTCCCCGGCATAGGAGGTGCCGCAGATCACAACGATGTTCCGGCTCATGTCGAGCGCAATGGCGGTGCTGGTGCGCACACCGTGCCGCGCCGGATCGGCCTGGAAGCTCGGCGCATGCACAATGGTCACGTCGGCCGGCACCGATCCGGCATCATCGGGGCGGATCAGCAGGTTGCGGATGAACAGGGCGTGCCAGGCGGTTTCGGTGAACACGCTCACCGACATGGCGTGCCGGCCATCGGCACCCGCCTGCAGGTCCTGGGCAAACAGGGTCTTGCCCCGATACGAACCGATGGCGTCTTCGAGCAGACGGTCGAAATGCTCCGGGCTCATGGCAGCCGAGTTGTCCCACCACACCGTGTCGCGGGTCAGGCTGTCGTTAACGATGAATTTGTCCTTGGGCGAACGGCCGGTAAACTGTCCGGTGCGGACGCTCAGCGCGCCGTGGGCGGTGAACTCTCCGTCTCCGTTCCGGATCGCCTCGGCAACCAGAACCGGTGCCCGGTCATTATAGCGGACGGATGCGGCCTGCGTCTCGATTCTAGCGCGTAAGGTCTGGTGCGTCGTGCCGGTCATGTTCTCGATCCGCTGATGGAAATTGGGGGCCCTGTCGGCCTGAACCTTGAAAATCCTAAGGTCAGGGCGCACCTTCACACCATCTGGTAATCGGTCTTAAGACCTAAGTCGCATCGTCGGAGCCGCGTCGGAGAGCCCGGGCAAACGCTTGCCGCGCCTTATTTTCTGCGTAATTGTGGCCGCCAAACACGGGGCCTAAATCAGCATGCTGCCGGGCCCCCGGGGGGACGGCGGAAAGACGGATACAAGGAAAGGGATTTCCATGCCCAAGATCGCCCTGGTCGATGATGATCGGAATATTCTGACCTCGGTGTCGCTCACGCTCGAAGCCGAGGGCTATACCGTTGCCACCTATACCGATGGCGCTTCGGGCCTTGAAGGCCTGACCAGCGACAAGCCCGATCTGGCCATTCTCGACATCAAGATGCCGCGCATGGATGGCATGGAACTGCTGCGCCGCCTGCGCCAGAAGTCCGATGTGCCGGTGATCTTCCTCACCTCCAAGGATGAGGAGATTGATGAACTGTTCGGGCTCAAGATGGGGGCCGATGATTTCATCACCAAGCCGTTCAGCCAGCGCCTGCTGGTCGAGCGCGTCAAAGCCATCCTGCGCCGCGCCGCGCCCAAGGACCCATCCTCGCAATCGGCCGCTGGCGAAGTGGCTATCGGCAAGGCGCTGATCGAGCGCGGTGCCCTGGTCATGGACGAGGAGCGCCACACCTGCACCTGGAACGGCCAGCGCGTCACCTTGACCGTCACCGAATTCCTTATTCTCCAGGCCCTGGCCCTGCGCCCCGGCGTGGTTAAGTCGCGCAATGCGCTCATGGATGCGGCCTATGACGATCAGGTCTATGTTGACGACCGCACCATCGACAGCCACATCAAGCGCCTGCGCAAGAAATTCAAGGCCGTCGACGACGACTTCGAAATGATCGAAACCCTCTATGGGGTTGGCTACCGCTTCAAGGAACAGTAGTGGCTGCACTCAACGACGAGACGCCCGGCAAGGCCGCCCCGACAACGCCCACCCCGCTGTCGGCGGCTTCGGCGCGTTTCGTCAAATACGGGGTCCGGCCCGCCATTCTCCTGATCAGGGGCATCCGGCGTTTCCTCGCCTACACCATTTTTTCAAGCCTTCTGCGCCGCATCGTCTTTCTCAACCTGGTGGCGCTGGCGGTGCTGGTGGTCGGCATTCTCTATCTCAACCAGTGGCGCGCCGGGCTGATCGATGCCCGCGTGCAATCGCTGCGCGTGCAGGGCGAAATCATCGCTGCTGCCGTCGCCGCCTCAGCCACGGTCAATTCCGATGTCATCTCGATCAACCCCGACCGCCTGCTGGAACTCCAGACCGGCGATGCCGTCTCGCCGCTGAGCTTTTTCGATCCGGCGCTGGAGTTTCCCATCAATCCCGAAAAGGTTGCCCCGCTGCTGCGCAACCTCGTCACCCCCACCCGCACAAGGGCGCGGATCTATGATCAGGTCGGCTTCCTGATCCTGGACAGCGCCAACATCTATGCCCGTGGCGAAGTCCTGCGCCAGCTCACCCGCGGCGAGCCGACCACCGGCTTTTTCCTTTTCGATTGGTGGAACACGCTGATGTCCTGGGTGCCGGGCGACGATTTTCCGCTCTATCAGGAATATGGCGCTGACGAGGGCAAACGCTATCCCGAGGTCTCCGCCGCCCTCACCGGGGCCGCCGCCGATATCGTGCGGGTTGATGCCCAGCACCAGCTGGTGGTGTCGGTTGCCGTGCCGGTCCAGCGCCTGCGCACCACGGTTGGCGTCCTGCTGCTTTCCACCTTGCCCGGCGACATCGATGCCATTGTCAGCCAGGAGCGCTGGGGCATCCTGCGCATCTCCATGGTGGCGGCCATGGTCACCATTGTGCTCTCGTTCCTGCTGGCCAATACCATCGCCGGCCCCATGCGCCGCCTCGCCGCCGCTGCCGAGCGGGTGCAGACCTCCATGTCCACCCGCGCCGAGATCCCCGACTATACCGACCGCGTCGACGAGATCGGCCACCTCTCGCGCGCCCTGCGCTCCATGACCTCGGCGCTCTATAATCGCATCGAGGCCATCGAGCGCTTTGCCGCCGATGTCGCCCACGAGCTCAAGAACCCCCTGACCTCGCTGCGCTCTGCGGTCGAAACCCTGCCTTTGGCCAAACGGCCCGAAGACCGCGAGCGCCTCAATGCCATCATCCAGCACGATGTGCGCCGGCTCGATCGGCTGATTTCGGATATCTCGAACGCCTCAAGGCTCGATGCCGAACTGGCCCGCGAAAGCGCCACCCGCATCGATATTGTTCAACTTGCCGATGCCATGGTCTCGATCCAGAAGGATATTGCCTCGACCCGCAATGTGTCGGTGGTGCTCGATCGTCCGGCCAGGGGCGCGCCGCTCATGGTTGTGGGGCATGACAGCCGCCTGGCCCAGGTCTTTTCCAACCTCATCGACAATGCGGTTTCCTTCTCCCCCGAGGGCGGCACGGTGCGGGTGGGCATTGCAGCCGATGAGGACAATGTCATCATCACCGTCATCGACGAGGGGCGCGGCATCAATGGCGATACCGCCAGGATCTTCCAACGTTTCTATACCGACCGTCCAGATGGCGAGAGCTTTGGCGATCATTCCGGCCTTGGCCTGTCGATCTCGCGCCAGATCGTGGATGCCCATAAGGGCACCATCTTTGCCGCTAACCGCACCGACCGTTCGGGCGCGATCTTTACCGTCACCCTGCCGCGCGCTGCCAATGTGCGGCCCGCGCCCAAAGCCCGCAAGTGACCGGACCTTTCAACATCCATGCCACCGGCCTGGTGCTGGAGGGTAGGGGCGTCGTGCTGCGCGGCCCCTCGGGTGCCGGCAAGTCGCTGCTTGCGCTCTCGCTGATCGATTTTGCCGCGGGCCTTGGTGTCACCGCCCAACTGGTCGGCGATGATCGGCTCGATATTTCGATTGCTGAGGGCCGTCTGGTCATGCGTCCGCCGGTTCGGCTGGCTGGCCTTATCGAATTGCGCGGACGCGGTATCGTCAACCGCCCATTCGCCCCCGAGGTCCCGGTCGATCTGGTTGCCGACCTTGTCCCCGATCTGCCCCGCATGCCGGAAGATGCCGAATTGCGCACCACGCTCTGCGGCATTTCCGTTGCCCGCTGCCTGCTGCCCGTCACCGGCAATGGCCTGTTGGCCCACCAGGTCCTGCTGATTCGTCAGGCGCTGGCCGCCAATTAATCCCCACATGTTCGTGCCGTGGCAAATTAGCACTTGAAACGCCTGCGCTTCGGGGCAAGACTCCGCCCCCATGCCGGGTTGGGCATGCTCGCGTGGGGAAAGTTGCATGATTGGTCTTGTCCTGGTGACGCACGGTGCGCTCGCCATTGAGTTCAAGTCGGCGCTTGTGCATGTGGTCGGACCCCAGGAGCAGTGCGAAACCATCTGCATCGGCCCCGATGACGATATGGAGGGCCGCCGCGACGATATCCTGGCCAGTGTCGATGCCGCCAATTCCGGGCAGGGTGTCATCATCCTCACCGATATGTTCGGGGGCACGCCGTCAAACCTGGCCATTTCCGTCATGCAGAACCGCGAGGTCGAGGTGATCGCCGGGGTCAACCTGCCCATGCTGGTCAAGCTGGCGCGCGTGCGCGGCGATCTCGAAATGAAGGAGGCGGCCAAGGTCGCAGCCGAGGCGGGCCGTAAGTATATCAACGTAGCCAATGACATGCTTGGCAATTAGGGCCGATCCGGGAACACGGCGATGAACTCAGCGGCAAATCCGGGCCGGGCCCTCGCCCAGCAGCTCACCATCATCAACCGCAAGGGCCTGCATGCACGCGCCTCGGCCCGCTTTGTGCGCACCGCCGAGTGCTTTGATGCCGAAGTCCAGGTCATGCGCGATGGCGTCACCGTCAACGGCAATTCCATCATGGGTCTGATGATGCTCGGCGCCGGTCCGGGCTCAACCATTCTGGTCCAGGCCACCGGCAGGCAGGCGCGCGAAGCGCTCGACGCCATCACCGCACTGGTCAACAACGGTTTTGACGAAGACAGCGAAGGGGCCGTCGCCGACTAGGAACCCGCCACCATGTTTCCGCTTTTTGTCTCTATGCGCACCGGCAACCGGAGAAGCGGACCATGCGGGCTCTGATCAGCACCATCGGCGGGCTGGCCCTGGGCATCATGCTCAGCCAGTTTCCCGAATACGCCCAGCAATATACCCAGCGCCTGGGCGGTGCCGTCGATGAATTGCGCGCCATCACCGAGGAGTTCGACCGCGAGGCCGCGCGGGCCGGGCTCACCCGGCAGGCAGCGCTTTTGCGCTATCAGGCCGTTCCCGATGATTTTGTCGCCGGGCGGGGACAGGCTATGGGCACGCTCTTTGTCCGCTACGATCAGCTTGCCGCAACGCTCGCCGAGGTCCGCAATGCCGATCCGCTCAAACGCCTCACCCTGATGCCGGCCTTTCTCGATACCGAGATCGGGGCCAAGACCCTTGCCGATTTCAAACCGGCCGTACCGGTCACCATCGAGGGGCTGGCCTATGCCGGGGCAGGGTTGCTGCTGGGCTACAGCGCACTTTCGGCCCTGCTCACTTTTGTCAGCCTGCCGTTCCGCCGCCGCTATCCGCGCCGGATATAAAGTTTTCTTTATATCATTGTTGAACACTTAAGCGGCCGCGTCTATAAGGCAGAAAACCATTTCGTCCGGAGTTTCCCATGGCCGCCGCCAAGACCGACTATGCCGTCAAAGACATCAGCCTTGCCGAATATGGCCGCAAGGAAATCGGCATGGCCGAAATCGAAATGCCCGGCCTGATGGCGATCCGCGCCGAATATGCCAAGGCCCAGCCGCTCAAGGGCGCCCGCATTGCCGGCTCGCTGCACATGACCATCCAGACCGCCGTGCTCATCGAAACCCTGGCCGCGCTCGGGGCCGATGTGCGCTGGGTCTCGTGCAATATCTTTTCCACTCAGGATCATGCCGCCGCCGCCATTGCCGCCGCCGGCATCCCGGTCTTTGCCCACAAGGGCGAAACGCTCGAGGAATACTGGGCCTTCACCGATCGCATGATGGAATGGGGCGATGGCGGCACGCCCAACATGATCCTCGACGATGGCGGCGATGCCACCATGCTCGTCCTGATCGGCGCCAAGGCCGAGACCGATCCATCGGTCATCGCCAGGCCGACCAATGAGGAAGAGGAAATCTTCTTTGCCACCATCAGGAAGCGTCTGGCCACGCACCCGAATTTCTATTCCACCATCAAGGCCAATATCCGTGGCGTTTCCGAAGAAACCACCACCGGCGTCATGCGGCTCTATCAGCTCCATGCCAAGGGCGAACTGCCCTTCCCCGCCATCAACGTCAATGACTCGGTCACCAAGTCCAAGTTCGACAACAAGTATGGCACCCGCGAAAGCCTCGTGGATGCCATCCGCCGCGGCACCGATGTGATGCTGGCCGGCAAGGTCGCTATCGTCTGCGGTTATGGCGATGTGGGCAAGGGTTCCGCCGAAAGTCTGCGCGGCGCCGGCGCCCGCGTCCTGGTCACCGAGGTCGACCCGATCTGCGCCCTGCAGGCCGCCATGGATGGCTATGAAGTGGTTACCCTCGAAGACGCCGCCGAGCGCGCCGATATCGTGGTCACCGCCACCGGCAACAAGGATATCGTCACCATCGACGATGTCCGGCGCTTCAAGGACATGGCCATCGTCTGCAACATCGGCCACTTCGATAATGAAATCCAGGTTGCGGCCCTGCGCAACTTCAAGTGGACCAATATCAAGCCGCAGGTCGATCTGGTCGAACTCCCCTCCGGCAAGCGCATCGTGCTGCTCTCCGAAGGGCGGCTGGTCAACCTCGGCAATGCCACCGGGCACCCGAGCTTTGTGATGTCGGCCTCGTTCTCCAACCAGACCCTGGCCCAGATCGAATTGTGGACCAATGGCAAGACCATTCCGGTCGGCGTCCACGTCCTGCCCAAGCACCTCGATGAGAAGGTTGCTGAACTGCACCTGGCCAAGCTGGGCGCCAAGCTGACCAAGCTCACCAAGGCCCAGGCCGACTATATCGGCGTGCCGCAGGAAGGGCCGTTCAAGTCCGGCCAGTACCGCTACTAGCATTTCCCCAGGTGGAGATTCCGAGAGGCCCCTTTGCTGTGCGAAGGGGCCTTTTCTATACCGGGCGTTAACCTTTGGTCCGAACCGGGAACAAATCAGTCCCTGCGTTGGGTCAAGAGGGCAAATACGGCTTATGCCCGCTCTCCACAGCCAAAAAGGCCCTTCTACGCGATTCTCTGGGTCGGTATGTTGAAGTGATTCGGGGGTCGGCGGACTTCAATCCCCCGGTTGGGGCCTTAAGGAATCGTTTCTTGCGGTTAGGATTCCGGGAAAGCCACAATTTTTTGTGTGCTGCGTATTTCGCCTGTCGGGCGGATTTGTAGGCGAGATCAGACAAGGGGCACTGCATGCAGCCGGATCACTTCCGGAGACGTTTCGGATTCGCGGTCCTGTGTGCCGCCCCGACAACGCTTCTCTGCGCTGCACCTGCTCTTGCCGCCGGGGTCACCAATGCCACCATGACCGGAGCCGCCCCACTGGCCATTGCGCTGGGGGCCGGGGCCTTTGCCGTGCTCGCCATGGTTGTGCTGCGCTCCATGTCGCGCGACGGCCGCGCCGCCAGTGCCAAGGCGACCGAACAGGTCGCAGGGCTCCGGGCTCTCGTCGATGAATACGAGGCCCTGCTCTCGGGCAGTCGTGAGCTCACCCTGATCTGGACGGAGAACCGCACCACCCCCAAGCTCATGGGCCCCGCCTCCGCCGTTATGCCCTCCGGCATCGGCCCCGATCAGGTGCTTGAGTTCTCGCGCTGGCTGGCCGGCGGCGAAGACCAGCGCCTGGCTGAAGCGCTCGGTCTGCTGCGCAGCGACGGCCACGGGTTCGAGCTCAGCCTGCGCGCCATCGATGGTCGCACTGTTCGCGCGTCAGGCTGGGTCATCGGCGGCGGTGCTGCCATGCGCCTGCGCCCGGCTTTCGAGCAGCCAGAACCGCTGGTGCCGTCTTCGGGGCTGGTTGCCGATCTGGCCAGCGCCCGCGGCATTCTCTCGCTTCTGTCCAAGCCCGCCTTTGTACGCGATGGCAACAATACCCTGATCTACGCCAACCAGGCCTATCTCGATCTGGCGACAACTCTGGGCAAGCCTGGCACGGAACAGAACCCGCCTGAACTGATCGATGCGCCCATCCTCAAGCGCCACTTCACGCTCCTCGCCCAATCCAACAAGCCGGTCACCCTCACCTGCACGCTGGGGCAGGCCGGGGCCTTCGACCTGGTGGAATTTCCCGTGGCTGGTGGCAAGGCGGGCTATCTGCGCGCCCGCTCGGTCGCCCCGCCGCTGGCCAGCGACGTTAATCACCTTTCGGGCGTCATGAGTGTCCTCTCAACGCCCGTCGCCGTCTTTGATGCCAGCCGCGAGCTGATCCAGTTCAACCCCGCCTATGCCAGGCTCTGGGGCCTCGACCCGCAGTGGCTGCGTACCGGCCCCGATGAACGTGCCATCCTTGACCGGCTGCGCACAGATGGCAGACTGCCCGCCGAGCCCGATTATCAGGCTTGGCGCGCCCGCCACCTGACCTCCTACCAGTTGACGGCCCCGCGCGAGAGCGAGCCCTGGCATCTGCCCGATGGTCGCACCGTGCAGGTGATCGCCGCTCCCGCCGGGCCCGCCGGTGGCGTGGTCTATGTGTTTGAAGACCTGACCGCCCGCCTCAAGCTCGAAAGCCTGAACAAGGCGCTCTGGAACGTGCAGCGCGAAACCCTCAACGCCCTCTCCGAAGGCGTGGCCGTGTTCGGCACCAATGGCCGGCTGACGCTGTCGAACCCGCGCCTGTCGGTGCTCTGGAAGCTGCCGATGAACGAGCTGGGCCAGAGCCCGCATATCGACCAGATTGCCGAGGCCTGCGCCCGGGCCATGCCCGAGGACGGGGCCAGCATCTGGCGCGACCTCAAGCGCGGCATCATCGATCTCAACCCCGATCGCTCCGATGCCCAGGGCCGCATCGCCCGCGCCGATGGGCGTCTGCTCGACTATGCCGTGGTCCGCCTGCCCGATGGGCAGACCATGATGACCTTCCTCGATGTTACCGAAAGCGCCAACTATTCCCGCGTGCTCAAGGAGCGTAATGACGCCCTGATCACCGCCGACCGGCTCAAGGACGCCTTCGTGCAGAACGTGTCCTACGAGTTGCGCTCACCCCTCACCAACATCATCGGCTTTGCCGATCTATTGGCCTCGCCCGATGTCGGTCCGCTCAACGAGCGCCAGCGCGCCTATACCGATTATATCCGCGCCTCCAGCGTCACCCTGGGCGTCTTGATCGACAATATCCTCGACCTGGCCACCGTCGATGCCGGCATTGCCGAACTGCGCCCCGAGCCGCAGGATATCCATGCCCTGATCGACAAGGCCCGCGCCGGGCTGGCGGCGACGTTCCCCGAGATCAACGGCGAGCAGACCCTGAACCTGGTTGTCGATGTGCCGCAGAATCTGCCCACCTTCGTGGCCGATGGCACGCGCATCGTCCAGGTGCTCTACAACCTGCTTTCCAACGCGGCCCGCTTCTCCGATCCGGGTGGCATCATCCGCCTCTCGGTGCTCACCCGCGGCGAGCGCCTGCTGTTTGTCGTCGAGGACGAAGGCTCGGGCATGAGCGAGGAAATGAAGGCGGCCATGCTCGATCGCGGCGATGCCGGAGCCATTGCCGGGCGCCAGCGCGGTGCCGGTCTCGGCCTTGCCATCGTGCGCACGTTCGTCAATCTGCACGGCGGCACCATCAGCGTCGAAAAGCGCCAGCCGCGCGGCACCCGTGTCACCGTCAACCTGCCGCGCGATGTCTCGCTGGCCGGCGTTGCCGAATAGGCCATGGTCTTCCTCGCAGACGATGCAGCAACCCTGGCCTTTGGGCAGAACCTCGCCCGCCAGCTTGTTCCCGGCGATCTGATCACCCTGACCGGGGATCTGGGGGCCGGCAAAACCGCGCTCGCCCGGGCCATCATCCGCAGCCTTTGCAATGATCCCGCGCTTGACGTGCCCTCGCCAAGCTTTGCGCTGGTTCAACCCTACCAGACCCCGGGCGGTCCGGTGCTGCATGCCGATCTCTATCGGCTCGGCGACGAGCGCGAGGCCGACGAACTTGGCCTGCTCGATGACCCTGCCGCCATCGTCCTCGTGGAATGGCCCGATCGCGCGCCGTCTCTGGCCGCCGCGGCCTCGATTGCCATTGTCCTGACCATTCCCAGGGGCGGGCAGGGCCGCGAACTGGCGATCACAGCCAATCGCCCGCTGTCCTGAGCGCACTGGACACACCCTGGCCCGCAAGGTCAAATCCGGCCATGAGCACCCCCGCCCGATTCCCCAGTCATGCCATGCTGCTTGCTGCCGGTCTCGGCACGCGCCTCAAACCAATCACCGACACCACGCCCAAGCCACTGGTCGAGGTGGCTGGCAAGGCGCTGATCGACCGCGCCGTCGATGCGGCCTGGGGCGAGGGCATCATGGCCTTTGCCGTCAACACCCACCATCTGGCAGCCCAGGTCGAACAGCACCTGCGGCGGCTCGAGCGCCTGCGCCCCGGCGCCCGCTTTGCCATTTCTCACGAGCCCGAACGGCTCGAAACTGGCGGCGGCCTGCGTCAGGCCCTGCCTTTGCTCGAGGGCGATCCGGTTCTGGTGATCAACACCGATGCCTTCTATCAGCCCGGAGATGACCGACCGATCGCCCGCATGGCCACCTGCTTTGCCGAGCGTCCCGCCGATATCGTCCTGCTCTGCGCCCATCCCCGCCGTGCCACTGGCTTTTCCCGCAGCCACGATTTTTGCCTCGCTCCCGATGGCCGCATCACCAATGATGAAGGGGCACCGGTGATCTATGCCGGGGTGGCGCTGGTTTCTCGCGCCGCCATCCTGGCCCTGCCCACGGGCGCTGTGTCCCTCAATGTGGCGTTCGAAACGGCGCGCGAGGCCGGGCGGCTCTACGGCACCGCTCTTGCTGGCGACTGGTTTCATGTCGGCGACGCAGATGGTCTTGCGGCCGCCGAGGCCCGGTTGGGAGCGCACCGCTGATGCCGGCCCGTCCGCTGTTCACCATCGCCCCGCACGCCCACTTCCTCGATACCCTCGCCGCACGGCTGCTCGATGGCACCCTGCTGGGCGGCTGGCCGCGCAGCGGTCCGTTCTGGCTTGCCGATGTCACCGTGTTCCTGCCCACACGCCGGGCCCGGCTCGGCCTTGCCGATGCGCTGACCCGGCGCGGGGCCGGGCTCTTGCCCGATATCCGCACCTTTGGCGGCGAGGCCGCCGAGGAAGAGCCTTTCCTGCCGCCCTTTGATGCCGCGCCCCTGCCGCCGCCTGTTGCTAGGCTCGAACGGCGCGGGACGCTCGCCAGCCTGATCGCTCAATGGGCCGCCACTCCAGCCGGTGCCGAAGCCTTCGCCTCCCCACCCAATCTGGCCGAAACCCTGGCGCTTGCCGATTCCCTGGGCACGCTCATCGATGATCTCCTGATCGAAGGCATCGATCCATCCCGCCTGCGCGCACTGGTCAACGAAGAAAACCTTGCCGCCAACTGGCAGCAGACCCTGCAATTCCTTGAAATCGCTCTGCAGGCCTGGCCACTGATCCTGGCCGAGCGCGGCAGGGCCGAAGGCGCTGACCTGCGCAACCAGCGTCTGGCGCGGCAGGCCATCAATGCGCCGGCCATCTATGGCGATCGCCCGGTGATTGCCGCCGGTTCCACTGGCTCCATCCCCGCCACCGCCGGGCTATTGAAGGCCATTGCCGCCCTGCCGCGTGGCGCCGTCGTTTTGCCCGGGCTCGATACCGGCCTCTCCACCGACCAGCACCAGCGGTTGCTCAGCGAGCGCGAGGCCCCGCACGGTCACCCGCAATATGGGCTCGCCAAGCTGCTGCGCCACCTCGGCCAGACCCCGGCCAATGTTGTCGAACTGGCCGACGCGGCGTCGGTCCGCACCCTTGCCGTGCGCCGCGCCTTTGCACTGGCGCGAGAAACCGCATCCTGGGTCAGCGACCGCGCCGCCCTTGCCGATGGGCTGGTTGCGGCAACCAATGGCATGGCCATCCTTGCCGCCCGCAGCGAGGACGAACAGGCCCGCGCCATTGCGCTGGCGGCCCGACAGGCGCTGGTCGATGGGCAAAGCGTTGGCATCATCTGCCCCGATCAGAACCTCTCCCGCCGCATCGCTGCCGAACTCGGGCGCTTCGATATCGCCGTCGATGATCCTGCCGGCACCCCGCTTTACCAGTCACCGGCCGGGCGACTGCTGCGCCAGGTGCTCGCTGCTGCTGCCAGCCAGTTCGCCGCTGTTGATCTGGTGGCTTTGCTGCAGAACCGTGCCGTCGGGTTCGATCTCGGCCGCGCCACCGTCGGCCCGCTCAGCCAGCTTCTCGATCTGCATGTCCTGCGCGGCCGCCGTCTGCGCCCCGGCGCTGCCGGCCTGCGTCTTGCGCTTTTGGGCAATGCCGATCCCGCCGCGACCCGCTCGGCCGACCGCCTCACACCCGATCAGTTGATCGGCATTGGCACCATCATTGATCGGCTCGAAACTGCTTTTGCCCCGCTCCTTGCGGTGCTGGCCGCCCCTGATATCCGCATCGATGCTCTCGCCGGAACGCTTGTCGATACCGTGAGCCTTTTGGTCGGTGACGGCGCAGCCGAGGTGCCGAGCTACGATGATCTCATGGCCTGGGCGAACGAGGCGCGGGCCCTGCCGCCGCTATGCAGTTCGCCTGCCAATCTCGATGCCGTGCTGGCCGGCCTGATGGCCGGGTTCGATGTCCGCAACGCTCAGGTGCGGCGGCAGGATATTGCTATCTGGGGCCAGCTTGAGGCCCGGCTGCAGAACCGCGACTTCACCATCCTTGCCGGGCTCAACGAAGATATCTGGCCCCGCCCTGCCGATCCGGGCCCGTGGATGTCGCGCGCCATGCGGCTCGATGCCGGGCTCGAACCGCCCGAGCGCGATCAGGGCCGCGCCGCCCACGATCTCGAAATGGCTCTGGGCAATGGGCACCTATTGCTCGCCTATACCGAGCGCATCGGCACCAGCCCGGCGCTGCCCTCGCGCTTCCTGCAACGGCTCGAAGCCTTTCTGGGCACCGATCTGGCCAAGACCCTGCGGGCCCGCGGACAGGCCTATGCCGCTATGGCGCAGGCACTCGATGCCGTGCCTGATGTCAGGGCGGCGCAACGACCCTTGCCGCGCCCCCCTGCTGCTGCCCGACCGCGCCAGCTCTCGATCACCGAGGTCGAAACCCTCGTGCGCTCGCCCTATGATATCTATGCCAGGCACGTGCTCGGCCTGCGCGCCATCGATGCGCTGGGGCAGGACCCGGGCAACCGCGAGCGCGGCACCATGATCCACCTTGTCTTTGCGCGGTTTGTCCAGGAGGGTCACCCCTTCGCCGCGCCCGACGCGCTGGCCCGCCTGATGGCCATGGCTGAAGACGCCTTTGCCGGGCTGGATGCCATCGCCGAGCGCCGCCAGATCTGGCTCAGGCGCTTTGCGCTGGCCGCCGAGCACTTCATCGCCTTTGAGCGCGCCCGCGATGCCTCGGTGCAGCAGCGGCATGCCGAGATCGAAGGCGAATGGCGCTTCCCCAACCTTGAGGATTTCAAACTCACCGGCCGGGCCGACCGCGTCGACCAGATGCGCGACGGCACCCTGGAGATCATCGATTTCAAGACCGGCTCCATTCCCGCCACCGCCGACATGAAGGCATTCCTTGCGCCGCAACTGCTGCTTGAGGCCGCCATGGCCAGGGCCGGCGGCCTTAAGGGAATATCGCCGGCCGATACCGGCAGGCTCAGCTATATCAAGATCGGCCTCGGCCCCGATGCTTTCGCTGAAACCGACTTTTCCATCCAGGACAAGACGTCACTGATGCAGGCTGCCCAGGAGGCTGCGAACCGCCTGCAGTCGCATGTGCAGACCTTCCTCCTCAGCGATCATTTCGCCATGACGCCCCGTATCCTGCCGCTCGCCGGGCAGCGCTATCGCGGCGCCTATGAGCATCTGGCCCGCACCGACGAATGGACGCTCATCGCCGGGGATGAGCCATGAACCGGCGCCTCCTCGATCCCATTCCCGCCCGTGTCATTGCCAGCCAGCGCCAGGCCGCCGATCCGGCCCGTTCGGTCTGGGTGGCGGCCAATGCCGGCTCGGGCAAGACGCACGTGCTCACCGAGCGGGTCCTGCGGCTGCTGCTCTCGGGGGTCGCCCCGGAATCGATACTCTGCCTCACCTATACCAAGGCCGCCGCCGCCGAGATGCGCAAGCGCGTCTCCGCGCGCCTCGCTCAATGGGCGGTGGCCGACGATGCCGTGCTTGCCGCAGACCTTGGCCGCCTCGAGGGCCGCTCCCCAACTGCCAGCGAGGCGGCGCGGGCCAGAACGCTGTTCGCCCACGCCCTCGATACGCCCGGCGGGCTCAAGATCAACACCATCCATGCCTTCTGCGAGGCGGTTCTGCACCGCTTCCCGCTCGAGGCCCAGGTGCCGATCGATTTTGCGGTCATCGAAGATGAAGAGCGCGCCGGCATGGTGCTGCGGGCCCGCGAAACCGTTCTGGCCGAGGGGCTCAATGGCGATGCACAGACCGCCGAGGCGGTTGGCACGCTGTTTGACATGCTCAGCGACAAGAGCCTGACCGATGCCATTGATGAAGCGCTGGCGCAGGGTCGCAAGCTGCGGCCGCTGCTCGCCGATCGCGCCGCCGCCAAGGCCCGGTTGCGGCGTCTGGTCCGCATGCCAAAGGGCGAAACCACCGCGAGCATCCGCGCAGCCATTGCAGCAGAGACCTTGCTCACACCGGCGGTCCGGGCCGATGTCCAGCGCCTCACGCCCGGCATTGCCGGTGGCAAGCGGTTCGAAGACCGGCTTGCAACCATCAATTGGTCCAACCCAGACCCAGAGCAGCTGATCAAAACCTTCACCACTGAAGAAGGCACCATCCGCAAGAGCCTGCTCAAGGCGGATGCCGCAAGGGCAGACCCAGACCTGGCCGATATTATCGCCGCCGAGGCAGACCGACTTGCTGGCCTTGTTGCCCGACTCGTGCGCGCCAGTCTTGTGGCTCGTTCGGACGCCCTGCTCGATGTGCTCGGCGCCATCACCGCCCGTTACGAGGCCGAAAAGCGCGCCCGTTCGCGCCTCGATTTCGATGACCTGATCGACAGGATCGGCCAGCTGTTCGCCAATCCTGCCTATGCCGACTGGGTCAAGTACAAGCTCGATTCCGGCATCGTCCATATTCTCGTCGATGAAAGTCAGGACACCAATCCCGAGCAATGGCGCGTCGTGCGCGAGATCGCCGACGAGTTCTTTTCGGGGGCAGGGGCTGTCGAGCGCCCGCGCACCATCTTTGCGGTGGGTGACGAGAAGCAGTCGATCTATTCTTTCCAGGGGGCCGATCCGGCTTTGTTCGGCCAAACCGGCAGCGACTATGCAAGGCGCGCTCGTCAGGTCGAAAAGCCCTTCGAGCGCGTGCCCCTGCACACCAGCTTCCGCACGCTCTCGGGCATTCTGTCGGCGGTCGATACCGCCTTTGCCGCCGACCGGCTGCGCCAGTCGGTGCTCGCCCCGCCCGACCTGCCGGTGCAGCACGAAAGCGCCCGCGCCGATCAGGGCGGCATGGTCACGCTCTGGCCGCCGATCAAGGAGGCAGAACCCGATCTGGACCTGTCGCAATGGCCGCGCGAGCCTGCCCCGCTCACCAGCAGCGCTGCGGCCCAGGTCGCGGATCGCATTGCCACCGAGATCCGGCACTGGATCGACAGCGCCCGTCCGCTGGGGCCGCGTGGCCGCGCCATCACCGCCAATGACGTGCTGGTCCTCGTCCAGACCCGTGGGCCGCTGTTCCGCGAGATCATCCGCGCCCTGATCCGCAAGGGCCTGCCCACCCCAGGCGCCGACCGACTGGCGGTGACCGGCCATATCGCGGTTCTTGATCTCTTCGCCCTTGCCGATGTGCTGCTCAATCCCGCCGATGACCTGCAACTGGCCGCGCTCCTGCGCTCGCCACTGTTCGATGTCAGCGAGGATGATCTTTATGCCCTCGCCCAGCCCCGGCCCCGCGGGCAGAGCCTGTGGTCGGCGCTGGCCGAGGCGGAGCGCGACAGCCTGCGCAACGCCTATGTCCAATTGCATGCCTGGCGCAGTCGCCTCGATTTCGAGCGGCCCTTCGAATTTTTCTCCACCGTCCTTTATGCCGCGGGCGGGCTCAAACGCTTCCACGCCCGGCTGGGGCCGGAAGTCGATGATGTCTTTGCCCAGTTCCTTGATCTCGCACTGGCCCACGAGCAGACCGCCCAGCCCTCGCTGCAGGGGTTTCTGGCTGCCATGCGCTCGCGCGATATCTCGATCAAGCGCGAGCTGGCCGAGGTTGGCGGCGGGGTGCGGGTGATGACTGTTCACGGGGCCAAGGGGCTCGAAGCCCCCATTGTCATTGTTGCCGACGCCGTCTCCCAGCCGGCTCCGGCCAAGCTGCCGCATGTCTATATCGAAGAAGGGCCATTGCTGGTCCTCGCCGGCTCCAAGGAGCATACGCCCGAAACCCTGGCCTTCCGGCAGGCCGAACAGGCGCGGGTCGAGGCCGAATACTGGCGCAAGCTTTATGTCGCCATGACCCGCGCTGAAGACGAGTTATACCTCACCGGCGCGCTGACCCGCCGCGGCACTCTCGAAGGGTCCTGGTACGAGGCCGTATCCGCTGCCCTGAGCCCGGCTGCCGAAACCGTGTGCGATGCCGAGGGCACGCCCGTTGCCATCGTCTATCCTGCCCAAAGGCCTTCTCCGGCTCCGGTCACTGCCCACCCAGTGGCTACCGCCCCCTTCCCGGCGGCGCTGGTCCTGCCTGCCGTTCCCGCTGAGCAATCAGTGCCGATCCTGCGGCCGTCCTCGGCCTTTGTTCCGGCCGATCGTTCGCGGGTGCTCGAGACCAGCCTCGAGCGCCTTTCCGATCCGGCAAGTGCCCGCGAGGTCGGCACGGCGCTCCATGCCTTGCTCCAGCACTTGCCCGGGCTGCCCCGGGCCCGCTGGGCCGAGGTTGCGGCGCGCGCCGCCCAGCAATTGCTGCCCCATGCGCCCGAGGCTCAGGCCCCCCTTGCTGCCAAGGCGCTGGCCATTCTCGAACACCCCGCGCTTGCGCCCTATCTCGGGCCGGACAGCCGGGCCGAGGTCCCCTTCCTCGTCGATGCCTTCCGCAAGGGTCAGCCCGTCCGCCTGGCGGGTCGTATTGATCGTCTTGTCGTGACGGAGAAAACTGTTCTCATCCTCGACTACAAATCGGATGCCTACGTCCCTGCGAGTGCTGATAACATCGACCCGGCCTATGTGATTCAGCTCGGCCTATATGCGCTGGTTGCAGGTCAGCTCTTCCCGCACCGGCAGGTGCGGGCGGCGATCTTCTGGACCGCCTTGGAATCGTTGATGGAATTGCCGGATTCCCTTTTGGGCCCGGCCGTTGCAACGTTCACCTCCCGGTGAGCGTTCTTGAACAGGGGATGGACTCTTCCCAGCTTTTGCGTCACACACCGCGCGCTTTCAACCTAAAGGCTCATCTGATGACCCAACATGTTTCCGATGCCAATTTTGGCGAGGAAGTCCTCAATTCCAAAGAGCCGGTCCTGGTGGACTTCTGGGCCGGATGGTGCGGGCCCTGCCGGGCGATCGCTCCCGTGCTCGAAGAGCTCTCCGCCGAACTGGCCGGCAAGGTCAAGATCGTCAAGCTCAACGTAGACGAGAACCCCTCGACCACCGTCAAGTATGGCGTCCGTTCGATTCCCACCATGATCCTGTTCAAGGGCGGGGAAGCGGCTGACATGAAGATCGGTGCCGGCACCCCAAAGGCCGGGCTCAGCAAATGGCTTGAAAGCCACGCTGCCTGAGTTTTCAGTCTATCCTGATCCCGCGCCGTCGGCACCATCCGGCGGCGCGTTGTTTTGATTGGCGACTTGGCCCGACTCGGCATAGCGTCGCCCTCCCCAAACGATGGAGAGCGACATGTCCCTGCAGGTTACCGATAGCACCTTTGATGCCGAGGTACTCGGCGCCACCGAACCGGTGCTGGTGGATTTCTGGGCCGAATGGTGCGCCCCCTGCAAGGCAATGGATCCCATTCTCGATGACCTGAGCCGCGAATTGGCCGGCAAGGTCAAGATCGTCAAGATCGATGTGGCCGAAAATCCCGGCATCACCGTGCGCTACAATGTGCGCAACATGCCCACCATGATCGTCTTCAAGGATGGTCAGCCAGCCGATATGCGCGTTGGCGCCGGGCAGTCCCGTGTTCAGCTCACCAAATGGCTCGAAAGCCACGCCTGATCCCTATTCGGGCAGGGTGCTGTTCCTGAACAGCACAGCGCCCGCCAGATAGAGCGACCCGCAGATCAGCACCCGCGCCCCGGGCAGGGTGCCTGCTTCGGAAAGCGCCGCCTCGATCGAGCGCATCGGGCGGGCGTCAAGCCCGAGGGTTCTCGCCCTTTCGGCGATAAACGCAGCCTTGTGTGCGTTTTCTTCACCCGGAATGGTCAGCGTCAGCACACGCTCGGGCAGGGTGCCGAAGGGCGTAAGGAAGTCTTCGGGCGCCCGCGTGTTCATCATTCCCATGATCAGCACCAGCGGCGCCGTCCGGCTACGGTTCATTTCGGCCAGCGCAGCGCTGATCGCCCGTGCGCCGTGGCCATTGTGCCCACCGTCCAGCCAGAGCTCATGGCTCCCGGGCAACAGCGCGACCAGCCGCCCCGAACGCAGCGGCGTCATGCGGGCCGGCCAGTTGGCGGCGCGCAGGCCGGTGGCGATGGCGGCCTCGGGCACCGGCAGCTTGAAATGCCGCACTGCCGCAATAGCCAGCGCGGCGTTTTCGAACTGGTGCGGGCCGATCAGGGCAGGCGGGGGCAGATCGAGCAACCCATCATCATCCTGGTAGATCAGGCGGCCGGCCTGCTCGTAGCCGTCGAAATCGGCGCCGCCCCTGAATAGTCGCACCCCGAGCCGGGCCGCCCGGCGGTCGATCACCGCCTCGGCCGCCTCATCCTGCCGCGCCACCACGGCCAAGGCGCCTTTCTTGAGGATGCCGGCTTTCGCCACCGCGATCTCGGCCACCGTGTCGCCGAGAAACTGCTGGTGATCGAGCCCGATCGGGGTGATCACGGTGCCGAGCGGGTGATCGACCACATTGGTGGAATCGAATTCCCCGCCCATGCCGGTTTCAAGCAGCAGAAAGTCGGCCGGTGTCTCGGCAAACAGTTTGAAGGCCACCGCCGTGGTGATCTCGAAAAACGTCACCGGCGCTCCGGCGTTGATCGCCTCGACCGCTTCGAGCGCCGCATTGAGCCGCCGGGTGGACACCAGCTTCCCCGCCAGCCGGATCCGTTCATTGAACCGCACCAGATGCGGCGAATTGTAGACATGCACCCGCTTGCCGGCCGCTTCGAGAAAGGCGCGCAGATAGGCAATCGTTGAGCCCTTGCCATTGGTGCCCGCCACATGGATCACCGGCGGCAGCCGGTCCTGGGGCCGCCCCATGGCATCGAGCAGCCGCAACTGCCGCTCGAGCCCGAGATCGATCAATTTCGGGTGCAGCGCCAAGAGGCGCTTCAGGATCGCATCGGTGCGGGACATAAAGCCCTATTCGGCGTGGGCAGCTTCGGGCGGGGCAACAACCAGATCATCATCGCCTTCTGCGGCCACGGCCACATCACGCATGGTAACCTTGGCCACCGGAGCGGTGGTGGTCAACTCGGCCGGGGCCGGGGCCTTGGTCAGGATCGAGCAGAGATTGCCGATTGTTGAGCGCAGGTTGTGCCGGTGCACGACCTGATCAACCATGCCGTGCTCATAAAGATATTCGGAGCGCTGGAAACCCTTGGGCAGCTTTTCGCGGATCGTCTGTTCGATCACGCGCGGCCCGGCAAAGCAGATCAGCGCCCCCGGTTCAGCCAGGTGCACATCCCCCAGCATTGCATAAGATGCCGTCACACCGCCGGTGGTGGGGTTGGTGAACACCACGATAAAGGGCAGGCCCGCTTCCCGCAGCCGCATCACCGCCACCGTGGTGCGCGGCATCTGCATCAGCGACAATACGCCTTCCTGCATGCGGGCCCCACCCGAGGATACGAACAGCACGAACGGTGTCTTGCGCTTCTCGGCGGTCTCAAGCCCGGTGATGATGGCCGACCCTGCGGCCATGCCGAGCGAGCCGCCCTGAAACTCGAAATCCTGCACGGCAACCGTGGTGTCCAGCCCATAGAGCTTGCCCACCGCCACCAGCACGGCGTCTTCCATGCCGGTTTTGACCCGGCTGTCCTTGAGCCGGTCGATATAGCGCTTGGAATCGCGGAATTTCAGCGGGTCTTGCGCCACGGCGGGCAGGGCCACTTCCTCATACTTGCCGCCATCGAAGAAACTGGCCAGCCGGTCGCGGCCCTTGATCTTCATGTGATGGCCGGAATTGGGCACCACCCACTGGTTCGCTTCGAGGTCGCGGTAGAACACCATCTCGCCCGATTCCGGGTCCTTGACCCAAAGGTTCTCGGGGGACTCGCGCTTGTTCAGGAACGAGCGGATTTTCGGACGAACGACGTTGTTGATCCAGTTCATGTCGACCTGCCTGTCTGGCCCTGCTTGCTGTCCGCGCCATCGGACAGGAAGGCCCTATTGCTTGATTGTGGCAATTCTATCAGCTTTCCCCGGCCACCGCAAAAGCGGCGGGGGAAAACTCAGGCGCACGTCCTGCTCAGCCCCGGGCCCGGCGGGCACCCTCGGCAAGCGCCGAGACCAGCGCGGTTGCCGCCGCCACGGTCCCGGCCGTGGCCTTACCTGCCTCAAGGCTGTCGCCAATGGCGTTGCAAAGTGCGGTCCCAACAACCACACCATCGGCGTCATGCCCGATAATGGCCGCATCTTCGGCCGATTTGATGCCAAAGCCCACCGCGACCGGCAGGCCGGTATGGCCCTTGATGCGTTTGACCGCGTCGCCCACCGCCGCGCGGTTCTTGATGGCCGCCCCGGTGATCCCGGTCATCGAAACATAGTAAACAAAGCCTGAAGAATTGCGCAACACCGTCGCCAGCCGCTCGTTGTCGGTCGTCGGTGTGGTCAGGCGGATGAAATTGAGCCCGGCCTTGAGCGCCGGCAGGCACAGCTCTGCATCTTCTTCCGGCGGCAGGTCGACAACGATCAGCCCGTCGACACCGGCCTTGAGCGCATCTGCGACAAACGCCTCGACGCCATAGATATAGATCGGGTTGTAATACCCCATCAAAACGATCGGGGTCGAACCGTCCTGTCGGCGGAATTCTGCGACCATGGCCAGCGTCCTGGCCAGCGTCTGGCCCGCAGCCAGCGCGCGCTGGCCCGCCATCTGAATCCCTGGCCCATCGGCCATCGGGTCGGAAAACGGCATGCCCAGTTCAATCACATCGGCGCCAGCAGCGGGCAGCGCATTCAGAATCGCCTGCGCCGTTTCCGGATCAGGGTCGCCCGACATGGTGAAGGTCACCAGCGCAGGCCGGTTCAGTGCGGCGCATTCCGCAAAGCGGTTAGCAAGTCGTGCGGTCATGTTCAGTAGCCCAGGCCGAGATGTTTGGAGACGCTTTCCACGTCCTTGTCGCCGCGGCCCGAAAGGCACAGCACGATCGTCTGATCCTTGCCCATGGTCGGGGCCAGTTTCATCACCTGAGCCAGCCCATGGGCGCTTTCAAGCGCCGGAATGATGCCTTCGGTGCGCGTGCACAGCTGGAAGGCTTCGAGGGCCTCATCATCGGTGATCGGCACATAGGTCACACGCTTGGTATCGTGCAGATAGGCGTGTTCGGGGCCAACGCCGGGGTAGTCGAGCCCGGCCGAAATCGAGTGGCCCTCGAGAATCTGCCCGTTGGCATCCTGCAACAGGTAGGTGCGGTTGCCATGCAAGACGCCGGGACGACCGCCGGTCATCGAGGCAGCGTGCCCGTTCTCGACCGTAATGCCATGTCCACCGGCCTCGGCGCCGTAGATCTTGACCGACGCGTCATCGAGGAAGGGGTGGAAAAAGCCGATGGCGTTCGATCCGCCGCCCACGCAGGCCACCAGCGCGTCGGGCAGGCGACCCTCGGTCTCAAGCATTTGCGCCCGCAATTCGGTGCCGATCACCGATTGCAGGTCGCGGACGATCTCGGGGTAGGGATGTGGGCCTGCGGCGGTGCCGATCAGGTAATAGGTCGATTCCACATTGGTCACCCAGTCGCGCAGCGCCTCGTTCATGGCGTCCTTGAGCGTACCGGCCCCGGCGGTCACCGGGCGCACTTCGGCGCCCAGAAGCTTCATGCGGAACACATTGGGCGATTGCCGCGCCACATCGGTTGCCCCCATGAAAATCGTGCAGGGCAGGTCGAACTTGGCGCAGACCGTGGCGGTCGCCACCCCATGCTGCCCGGCGCCGGTTTCGGCGATGATCCGTGTCTTGCCCATGCGCTTGGCCAAAAGGATCTGGCCGAGGCAATTGTTGATCTTGTGGCTGCCGGTGTGGTTGAGCTCTTCGCGCTTGAAATAGATTTTGGCGCCACCGAGCTTCTTGGTCAGCCGCTCGGCGAAGTAGAGCGGGCTCGGGCGCCCGGTATAATGTTTGGCCAGGTCCGTCAGTTCGGCGGCAAAGGCCGGATCGGCCTGGGCGGCGCGATAGGCTTTTTCGAGATCAAGGATCAGCGGCATCAGCGTTTCGGCAACGAACCGCCCGCCGAACATGCCGAAGCGTCCTTGCTCATCCGGGCCCTGGCGCAGGCTGTTGGCCGTGTTCACTGTGATCTCGTTCATCTTACTCAACTTGTTGCGGCGCGCCGCGCGTTTGCGATGAAGGCCTTGATCAGGCTCTTGTCCTTTTCACCCGGCGTGCGTTCAACGCCAGACGAGACATCCAGCCCCAGCGGCCGGATGGATTTAACGGCCTCGGCCACCGTCTCCGGCGTCAGGCCCCCGGAAAGCATGAACGGCAGGTCCGGGTCAAGCGCCTTAAGCAGCGACCAGTCGAACGCCGTTCCGAGCCCGCCGGGACGGTCGGCATGCTTGGGCGGCTTGGCATCGAGCAGCAGCCGGTCCGCGACTTCGGCAAAGCCAGATACGCCAGCCACATCCTCGGCCGTGCCGATGGCAATGGCCTTCATGATGTTGACACCCGCTTCCTCGCGGATGGCTTCCACCCGGTGCGGCGTTTCCGGGCCATGCAGCTGTATCCAGTCCGGCCCGAGCGCGGCCACTTCCACCACCAGCGAATTGTCCGGGTTCACCAGCAGCACACAGGTCTCTACGCGGCCACGCGCTTCTGAGATCAGCATCTGGATGGCATCGATGTCGACATGTCGCGGCGAGCGGGGAAAATGCACGAACCCCACCATGTCGGCACCCGCCTCGATGCTGGCTTCCAGGATCTCCGGGGTCCTGATCCCGCAGATTTTGATGATGGGTTGGTCAGCCATAGTCTCAGCGTCACCTCGGTTCAGGCGCTTCCTCGCCCGGGTCAGCGGTCCAGAAGATCATCGACTTCGAGCAGCGCAGCCGGGTCTTTGGCCGTGCCCGGTGTGCGCCGCAGGGTTTCGATTTCGCGGGTCAGGTGCTCGGCTTCCCGGCGCCAGTGTCGGCGTTCCTGCCGGGTACGGCCCTGGGCGAACCAGGCGGCCACGCCGCCGAGCAGCACCCCGATCAGCAGGACGATGAAAATCACCAGAAACAGCGGCACGCCAAAGCCGGGCGCGCTGAGCGCGTCGGGCGGGATCAGCGGATTGAAATTGACCACCACCAACTGCCGGTTGGCCAGCGCAAATACGATCAGGGCCGCGCATAGCGGCACCAGAACGAACCACCCCACAATGCGCTGGACCATGGATACCTATCCGGCAGAAGCCAACCGTCTAGCGGTTGAGCCGCTCGCGGATCTCCTTGCCGGCCTTGAACTGGGGAACATATTTCTCGCCCACGTCCACCTGCTCCCCGGTGCGCGGATTGCGCCCCACCCGGGCCGGGCGGTTTTTGACCGAGAAGGCACCAAAGCCGCGCAGTTCCACGCGGTCGCCATTGGCCATGGCATCCCCGACCTGGTCGAGGATGGCATTGACGATGTTCTCGATATCACGCTGGAACAGGTGCGGATTCTCATCCGCCAGTTTCTGCACGAGTTCAGACTTGATCATCAGTGCGCCCCCGAGGCTGAAAACCGCATGCGAGGCTCGCATGCGGGCGTCACAGTGTGGCCCCAACCTGCCAAAGCGAAACCAGCCCGTCAAGCATGATGGGCCCTTCGACCGGCAGGCCGAGCAAGGCGCGGGCCTGCGAGCCGAAGATCTGCCCCAGCCAGTCAAAGCCTTGTTCGGGCACGGGATAGTGCGTCACAATCGGCAGGTCGGCGGCAATGCCCTTTTCGCTTTCGAGCCAGGCCACCGCCTCGGCCTCGCCGCCGATGGCATCGATCAGCTTGGTCTCGACGCCCTGCCGCCCGGTGATGATGCGGCCATCGGCCAGCACCAGCACCTGCGGCCGCGTCAGCCCGCGCCGCTCGGCGACGATATCGACGAACCAATTGTAGCTGTCCATCACAAGGGCCGTGATGCTGGCGCGCACCTCGGGCTTGATCGGGCCGTTGATGTCGGGTTCGGCTTTCAGCGGCCCGGTGGCCACCTTGTCCATGTTGATCCCGATGGTATCCATCAGCTTGCCCGCATCGATGTGCTGGAACAACACCCCGATCGACCCCACGATCGAAAGGCGCCGGGCAAAGATGTGGTCTGTGCCGATGGCGGTCATATAGGCGGCCGACGCACCCAGTTCCTTGATCACCGCGACGACCGGTTTCTTTGCCCGCAGCACCGCCAGGGCTTCATAAAGCTCCTCGCCACCCGCCGTGGTACCGCCGGGCGAATTGATCGAGATGATCACCGCCTTGATGCTCTCGTCGTCTGCCACGCGCTCGAGGGCGGCAAGCCGTGCCGCATCGCTTGCTATCGTGCCATTGATCTCGATGCGCGCAATCTGGGCCTGCCTCACGCCCTGCTCAAGCCCGAACCGGCCCGCCAGCGCCACAACGGCCGCGATCAGGGCCATCACCGCCACAACCCGCCAGCGACGGCGCGATCTGCGCAGACCTGCGGCCACTGGCACGGCATGGGCGTTGAGCGCGGATGTCTGGTGTTCGGGGGTGTCGGTTGCCATAGCTTTCACCTTTGCGTCGCATCGGGCTTACGCGGCGGTGGCGGCAAATGCAAGGCGGGGCCGCTCGGGCCTTAAGTCAGGCTTGATAAAGGCTTGAGCATCATTTTCGCCTCCGGTTCATAGCTCATCAGCTTATCGGCAAGCCCCGATATCTCTTCCACGGCAAAGCCCTGTCTTTCCCAGAATCCCTGCGAACCATTCACCGCCACAAGGCTCATGCTGGCAAATCCGGCCGCTCGGGCATGCCGGGTCAAATGCGCAACGATCTGCGCCGCCGCCCCGCTGCCACGGGCCGCAGGCAACAGCGCCAGATCGTGGATATAATAGGTGTCGGCATTCTCAGGTATGGCACCGAGCAGGGCATTGAGCGCGGGCAGCATGCCCCGGCGCCAGGGATGGCTCAGGATATAGCCGCAGGCATTGCCGTCGATCTCAAGCAGCAACGTGCCCGCCGGATAAAGCTGCTGCCTTTCGGCAAATACCACGCGCTCTTCGAAGAACCTGGGATGCACCACGGCGGCGATTGCCTCGACACGGTCGATCTCGGTCGCCGCTAGCGGGCGCCAGTGTGGAGCGGGTTTCTGCATCGGTATCGGTTGTCTGTCGGGGCATGAAAAAGCCCGCGCCCCTTGGGGCGCGGGCCGATGGTCTGGCAGCAGGCTAAGGCCTAGTTGTCGTCGCGGTTCTTGAGCGCTGCGCCCAGGATATCGCCGAGCGATGCACCCGAGTCCGAAGACCCGTACTGTGCCACGGCTTCCTTCTCTTCGGCGATTTCGAGCGCCTTGATCGAGAGCGAAACACGGCCGGTCTTGCGGTCGAACTGGATGACGCGGGCGTCAACCTTGTCGCCCTTGGCGAAGCGTTCCGGACGCTGGTCGTTGCGGTCACGCGACAGATCGGCGCGGCGGATAAAGGCCGACAGATCGGTATCGGCGATCTTGACCTCGATGCCACCTTCGTTGACTTCGGTCACGGTACCGGTGACCACAGCACCCTTGCGGATGGTGTCGCCGGCAGCTTCAACCGGGTCGGAGCCAAGCTGCTTGATGCCCAGCGAGATGCGTTCCTTTTCGACATCGACGTCGAGAACCTTGGCCGAAACCATGTCGCCACGGTTGTAGGCATCAAGGGCTTCTTCACCCGACTTGTTCCAGTCGAGATCGCTGAGGTGCACCATGCCGTCCACATCGCCGTCCAGGCCAATGAACAGGCCGAATTCGGTCTTGTTCTTGACTTCGCCCTCGATGGTGGAACCGATCGGGAACTTCTCGGCAAAGCTTTCCCACGGGTTCTGCAGGGTCTGCTTGAGCCCGAGCGAAATGCGGCGCTTGTCCGGATCGACTTCGAGCACCATGACGTCGACTTCCTGGGAGGTCGAGACGATCTTGCCCGGGTGGACGTTCTTCTTGGTCCAGCTCATTTCCGAGACGTGGATCAGGCCTTCGATGCCCGGCTCCAGTTCGACGAATGCGCCGTAGTCGGTGATGTTGGTCACCCGGCCGGTGAAGCGTGCGCTCACCGGATACTTGGCGGCAATGCCATCCCAGGGATCGGCCTGCAGCTGCTTCATGCCCAGCGAGATGCGGTGGCTCTCGTGGTTGATGCGCACGATCTGGACCTTGATGGTCTCGCCGATCGAGAGCACTTCGGTCGGGTGATTGACCCGGCGCCATGCAATGTCGGTAACGTGCAGCAGGCCATCGATACCGCCGAGATCAACGAACGCACCATAGTCGGTAATGTTCTTGACCACGCCGTCGACAACCTGGCCTTCTTCGAGCTGCTGGACGATTTCCGAGCGCTGTTCGGCACGGCTTTCTTCCAGGATTGCGCGGCGCGACACCACGATATTGCCGCGGCGCTTGTCCATCTTCAGGATCTGGAACGGCTGCGGCACGTTCATAAGCGGAGCAATGTCGCGGATCGGGCGGATATCGACCTGCGAACGCGGCAGGAAGGCCACGGCACCTTCGAGGTCGACGGTGAAACCGCCCTTGACCTGGTTGAAGATGACGCCTTCGACGCGCTCGTTCTTGGTGTACATTTCTTCGAGCTTGACCCAGCTCTCTTCACGGCGGGCCTTTTCGCGGCTCAGCACGGCTTCGCCGAGCGAGTTCTCCACGCGGTCCACATAGACCTCGACGACCGAGCCCACCTTGATGGTGCCGTCACGGCCGGCGGCGCCGAATTCCTTGAGTGCAATGCGGCCTTCAGTCTTGAGGCCCACATCGATGATCGCCAGATCCTTCTCGATCGCGACCACGGTACCCTTGACGACGGCGCCCTCGAGCGGCTCGTTGTCGATGAAGCTATCCATCAGGAGGGCTTCGAAATCTTCCTTCATAGCTTGGACTGCCATGTAGTCTCCAATGTGCGACCGGTGGTTGGTTGGCTTTGATCCGACATCAACGGACAAAACGCCCGGCCATCGGCAGAGCCAGATGACCCGGTGCGCGGGCGCGTGTCCCAGAGATGTCTACTGCTTGTTGTCCCGTGGCCATCGCCCCCCTTGGGGCAGAACTGGCGGTGTCCTGTGCCGCAAGGATTTGATTTGGGCTTTCACCCTTCCTTGCGCGCCATGACCTCGTCGACAATTGCGACGGCCGCGCGGAGTGCGGCTTCTATATCCAATCGCGTTGTATCGAGCAAGTGTGCGTCTTGCGCCTTGTAAAAACCGCCATTGGGGTTGGCCGCGTCGCGGGCGTCGCGTTCCTCGATCTGGTGATAGAGCGCATAGCGATCCACCACCTGCCCGCGCAATTCCAGTTGCCGGGCCCGCCGCTCCATGCGCGCCTTGCTGTCGGCGGCAATGAACAGTTTTACATCGGCATCGGGGGCGATGTTGGTGCCAATGTCGCGCCCATCGAGCACGGCGCCACCCGGCTGGGTGGCAAAGTCGCGCTGATACTGGAAAAGGGCCTGGCGCACCTGGGGGATGGTAGCCACCTTGCTGGCCAGCGTGCCCACCTCGGCGGAACTGAGTACCAGCGGGTCCTGCCCGGCCATGTTCAGCGAACGCGCTGCCGCGATGGCGGCTTCGGTAAATCCGTCCCGGCCCTCGAGCGCTGCCACCTTAAGGCCCACCGCACGATAGAGAAGGCCGGTATCGAGGTGTGGCAGTCCATAGTGACGGGCTAGGCCCGAGGCCAGCGTTCCCTTGCCCGATGCGGCCGGGCCATCAACGGCAATGATCATGTAACGCTCCGCCTGCAAAGCTTTGACCCGCCCGCATCACCGGGCGTCGGCGAGCCCTTAGCATGCGCCCCGGCGCGCTTCCACTCTTGCCCGCACCCTCTGGCGGAGAGCGTGCCGGGCAGGGGCCGCATATTTTGGGTTTGACAGGCGGTTTTTTTAGCCATAACGGGACGCCTTGCACCCAATAATGGCGAGGTTGACCAGTGGCCAGTTCTGAACGCGGCACCAAGCGCGAGTGTCCCGAAACCGGACGCAAATTCTACGATCTGAACCGCGATCCGATTGTGTCGCCTTATACCGGCAAGTCCTACCCGCGCTCGTATTTTGAGACCGTCCTGCGGTCCAAGGCCGTGGCCGAACGTGCGACGGAAGAAGACGAGGAAGATGAGATCGAGGTCGAAGAAGTGGTGGATGCCGCCGCTCCCGAGATCGTCTCGCTCGAAGAAGTCGACGCCGAAGAAGGTGCCGAAGACGATATCCCCGAGGTCGAGGACGTCGAGGATGTTGAAGATATCGGCGAGGATGATGCCGACGTGTTCCTCGAAGAGGAAGACGAAGACGAAGACCTCGATTTCGACGTCAGCACCAGCGACGATCGATAAACGCGATCAAACCCGAAATTGGCTCTTGCATCTGGTCGAGAGCCTCTCTAAAGGTTGCGCCGCGCTTCGACGGAACAGTTTCCGCCGCAGCGCAATCCCAAGGCAGAAGCTTAAATTTCTGCAACTTGATGTGCGGGTCCTTCCCGCTCTGATGGGGCCATAGCTCAGTTGGGAGAGCGCTTGAATGGCATTCAAGAGGTCGTCGGTTCGATTCCGATTGGCTCCACCAAAACTCTTCTTCTAATCGTCACCGCGCCGCCAGCCCTCAGGGCTGGCGCGCTGTGACGCTTTACGCCCTTCAGCCCAGGTTCGCCCTGAAGCGCAGCAAGGCATCGATTCTGGCCTCTGCACTGTCGCGCCCCTGCTGCGATGTCTGGTGCGGCAGCCCGGCCAGTATCTGGTTGATCGCCTGCCGGGCCAGTTCGGCATAGTCGAGGTCCTGTGCCTTGCCGCCGGACGGGTCCTGCGCCGCCGTCGGTTCGATCGGAATTCCACCATTGGCCGTCGACCACAAATGCATCTGCAGCATTGCCCGATCCGGACCACGCATCCCCGCAGTTGCATTCTCAAATGCGCTCCGCACGGCCTCAGGTGCGTCTCCAGGCGGGAACTGGATGGTTGCGGACATGCCAACCATGGTGAACCCGTCGCCATTCGCATCGGTGCCATAACCGGGCACCTGCAACAGGTTGGCGGCGCCTTCCTCGGTGAGGCTGGCCACCTCGATGGGCTCGCCCAGGCCGTGAACCTCCTGAAGGATTGAGCGCTCGGCAGGACTGAGGCTCGAAAGGAAGGTCTTTGCATCGCCACCCGCAGCGGCGGCTCGATCCGCGATGTCCAAAAACTGTGCCCGGTTCCGATCGAGCCGGGCAATCACCTCGGCGGAGGCGCCGCCTTCAAGCAGGCGGTTGCGTTGCGCATCATAAGCCTTGCCACGGGCGCCGTCGGTGGTGCCATCAAGCATGGCTGCGGTGGCCGATGGCTCTTCGGCCTGCGCGATCATCTGGGCGATCGATGAAGACTGACGCGCCGCCGGCAGACCGGCAGGAACGTCCGGCAGACCGGCAAAATTTGCCTTGGAGACGAACTTGAGTTCGTTTGTGAGATCGAGCCTGAGTGTCCGGGCGTTCGTTAATTGACGCAGTTCGGGGGTAAGATTGTTGGGGCGGGGTGGTGAAATGGTTGTCATGGCAATGCCTTAAAGCAGTAAGGTATGCTTCGGGACAAGCAAGTGCCGTGCCACGGTGCGCTAGAGCCCTTCCGTCGTAACGGTGGTGCGGAGGATGGCGGCAATCAGGTCCACCGCGCTTGATCCTTCGGGGTCGGCGCGCGTGGTCAATCCCACCGATCCGGCTGTCTCGGACGTATCGATGGGCAGCACTGCGATCGTCCCGGCTTTGATGTCGCGCGCCACAACGCCCTCCGAAATCATCCAGATTGCATCGGATTGCTCAAGGAACGCCCGACCGAAGGCGTCGGACACCGTTTCGATTTCCTGCGGAATTTCGGCAATGCCGTGCGTGAGCAGGAAGCGTTCGGCAAACGGTCGGATGATCGAGCTGCGCGTCGGCATCAGCATGGTGAAGTCGCGCAGGCGCGAAAAATCCACCGTGCCGCTGGCCAGCAATGGATGGCCGGTGCGTACCACAAAAACGATGCGTTCAGCGTAAAGATGGGCAAAGCGCAGCCCGGTCATCTGCTCGGGCGCCGCCAGCCGCCCGACGACCAGATCGAGTAGGCCGAGTTTGAGCTGTTCGATCAGCACCAGGTTTTCGCCGGTTACAATCTTGATCGGGCTGCCCGTCCCCTCCTTCAGAAACGCCCCGATCGCCTGCGGCATGATGCGCGCCGCCACCGTGGGCAAGGCGCCGATCCGCAGCGGTGGGCCGGCCTTGGCGCGCGCGACGCTTTCAACACCCTGCTGGATTGCCGCAATCGAAGCTCCGGCATGGCGCAGGAAAATCTCACCCGAGCGGCTGACCCTGATGCCGCGCCCTTCGCGCTCGACCAGGTCCACCCCCAGGATCTCTTCAAGCTCACGCAGCGTCTTGGTGATTGCGGGTTGGCTCACATGCAGCAGGTCCGCCGCCTTGCCCACGCTGCGCTGGCGCGCCACTTCGACAAACGCCTGCAGGTGGCGAAATTTGATACGGTGGTCGAGCATGTCAGATCCGATAACTTGACGGTTATAGGTTCTAGCAAAGTTATCATTTTACCGCACCGGATATCTGGTGATCATGGGTCGTAAGGAGAACCAAGTGCAATTCGCCCGCATCAATGACATTGCCCTGCACTACCAGGTGGTCAACGGCCCCCCGGACAAACCGGTGCTGGTGTTTGTCAATTCGCTGGGCACCGATTTCCGCATCTGGCGCGATGTGGTCGTGCGCCTGTTCGGCAAGGCGACCTTCCTGACCTATGACAAGCGCGGCCATGGGCTGTCCGATGTTGGCACCACTCCTTACGCGATCGATGATCACATCAATGATCTGGCTGGCCTGCTCGATCACCTGGGCTGCAAGAATGTAGTTGTCGTTGGCCTATCGGTGGGTGGCCTGATCGCCCAGGGCCTTTCGGCCCGGCGGCCCGATCTGGTGCAGGCTCTCGTGCTCTGCGATACCGCCCACAAGATCGGCGAGGCCGATTTCTGGAACGCCCGCATCGCCGCCGTTCAGCAAGGCGGCATTGCTTCGATTGCCGATTCCATTCTCGAGCGCTGGTTTACACCGGCCTTCCGCGAGCCCGGCAGCGCCGAATTTGCCGGCTATCGCAACATGCTCATCCGCCAGCCTGCGGCTGGCTATACCGGCACGATTGCCGCTATCCGCGACACCGACTTCACCGCTATCGCCAAGGCTATTTCCGTCCCGACGCTCTGCGTCGTCGGCGATCAGGATGGGTCCACGCCGCCAGCATTGGTTCTGTCGCTGGCCAAGCTCATTGCCAATGCCCGCTTCGAGGTGATCCCCGGTTGCGGGCATATCCCCCCCGTTGAGAAGCCCGAAATCTTCAGCGAGATGATTTCAGCTTTCCTGTCCCTTCTTGGAGCCCCCGCGCATGCCGGTCACCAACGACACTGAACGTTTTCAGCAAGGGCTCACAACTCGCCGCTCGGTGCTGGGCGAGGCCTATGTCGAGCGCGCGCTGGCCAATACCACCCCGTTCGATGAACCCTTCCAGTCCCTGATCACCGAGGCTGCCTGGGGGCATCTGTGGTCGCGCCCAAACTGGAGCAAGCGCGAGCGGTCCATCGTCACCATCGCCCTGCTGGCCGGGCTCGGGCATTTCGAGGAAATGGGCATGCATATCCGCGCTACTTTGCGCACCGGGGCAACCCGCGAGGATGTCACAGAGGCCCTCATGCATGTCGCCATCTACACCGGCGTGCCCAATGCCAATCAGGCTTTCAAGGTCGCCAAGCAGGCCTTTGCCGATATCGATGCGGGGAGGGTGGATTGAGCGATAAACCGCAGCTTTCGAGTTTTCTGCCGCGCGATCGCAACTGGCACCCCAAGGCGCTGACGCCGAACTACAAGACCTCGGTCCTGCGCTCCCCCACCCGCGCGCCCATTGCCTTTGACAACACGCTCTCCGAAATCACCGGTCCGGCCTTTGGTCATTCCATGCTCGGGCCGCTCGATAACGATCTGATCCACAATTTCGCCCAGGCCGGGCAATCGGCCATTGGTCCCCGCATCATCGTACATGGCCGCGTGCTCGATGAGCGCGGCCGCCCGGTTCCGGGGATTCTCATCGAGTTCTGGCAGGCCAATGCCGGTGGCCGCTACCGGCATAAGAAGGAAGGGTATCTGGCCCCGCTCGATCCCAACTTTGGCGGTTGCGGCCGGGCCATTTCGGCGGCCGACGGCTCCTATTCCTTCCGCACCATCCAGCCCGGCCCCTATCCATGGCCCAACGGCGTCAACGACTGGCGCCCCGCCCACATCCATTTCTCGGTGTTTGGCTCCGGCTTTGCCCAGCGCCTGATCACCCAGATGTATTTTGAGGGCGACCCGCTGATCGCGCTTTGCCCCATTGCCCAGTCCATCACCGATCCGCGTGCGCTCGCCGGGCTCATTGCCCCGCTCGATATGTCCATGACCATTCCCATGGATGCCCGTGCCTACAAGTTCGACATCGTCTTGCGCGGCCAGCGCTCAACGCTGTTTGAAAACCGATTGGAGGGGAACTGATGGTTCAGGAGCTGTTCTTGAGCAAGGAAACCGCTTCGCAGACGGCGGGACCTTACGTGCACATCGGACTGACGCCGAATTTTTCCGGCATATCCGGCGTCTACCCGGCTGATCTGGGCACGGGACTGATCAACGCTCAGACCAAAGGCGAGCGCATCACCATCTCCGGCACAATATTCGATGGAGCAGATACCCCGCTCAAGGATGCGCTGATCGAGGTTTGGCATGCCGATGCCGCAGGGCTCTATCCCAGCCCCTCGGAAATCCGGGGCACCGCCGATCCAAACTTTGCCGGCTGGGGCCGCTTTCCCGCCGATCCGGCAACAGGCCTTTTCAGCTTCGAAACCATCAAGCCCGGCACGGTTCCGTTTAAGGATGGGCGGCCAATGGCCCCGCATATCTCCTTCTGGATCGTGGCGCGCGGCATCAACCTTGGGCTCAATACCCGGCTTTACTTTGCCGACGAGGCACAGGCAAACGCCGCCGACCCTATCCTGAGCCGGCTCGAGCACCAGAACCGTGTCGAGACCTTGTTTGCCAAGCCTGACGGACCTGGGCGATACCGCTTCGATATCCGCCTTCAGGGTCCGCTCGAAACCGTGTTTTTCGACATATGAGTGACAAGGCCTTCGCCCATCCCTTTCTCGGGCCACTGCTCAGCGATGCCGAGGCAGAAGCGCTGCTTTCGGCCGGGTCTGATCTCACCCATATCCTCGAGTTCGAGGCGGCGCTGGCCGAGGCTGAGGGCCAGCATGGCGTCATTCCCGCCCCCTCGGCCATTACGATTGCGGCAACCGCGCGCAGCCTGAAGCCTGATCTCGAGGCCCTGGCGCTGGCCACCGCCCGCGACGGCGTTGTTGTGCCAGAACTCCTGCGTCAGCTGCGCGCCGCTCTGCCTGCCGAGGAAATGGTACATGTTCATTTCGGCGCTACCAGCCAGGATGCCATCGACACCAGCCTGATCCTGCGCCTGCACAAACTGCTGCCCCTGTTCGAGCAACGCCTCTCGGCCATAGACGAAACTCTGCTCAGCCTTGCCGACCAGTTCGGCGGTGAGCCGTTGATGGCCCAAACCCGCATGCAGGATGCCATGCCGGTCTCCATCGGCCATCGCCTGGCTGCCTGGCGCGCGGGCATTTCAGCCATTGGGCCCGACCTTGAGTATTTCCGCACCACGCGGCTCTGCCTGCAACTGGGCGGCCCCGTCGGCCTGCTCGATGCGCTCGGCCACAAGGCCATTCCCGTGCGCAAGACGCTCGCCACCCTGCTCAAGGTGCCCGACGGCAACCAGTGGCAGAACAACCGGCAGGTCCTTGCCGAACTGGCGGGCCTGCTGGTTCGCCTCACCGGTGCCCTGGGCAAGCTCGGGCAGGATATTGCGCTGATGGCGCAGAATCCCCGGCAGGGCGTCCGGCTTTCCGGCGGGGGCACCTCTTCGGCCATGGCGCACAAGTCCAATCCGGTCCGCGCTGAAATTCTAGTGGCGCTTGCCCGCTACAACGCCACGCTGCTCTCGGCCATCCACCAGGCCCTGATCCACGAGCAGGAACGCTCGGGCGCCGCCTGGACGCTGGAGTGGCTGGCCCTGCCGCAGATCCTGATCACCACCGGCGCCAGCCTCAACAATGCTGCCGCGCTTCTGGCCCAGATTGATAGTCTTGGAGAATTCCTTTGAGCCGTACTCAGGTTGCCATCATTGGTTCTGGTCCCGCCGGCCTGCTGCTCGGGCAGTTGTTGACCCGCGCCGGCATCGACAATGTCATTCTCGAGATGCGTTCCAAAGACTATGTGCTCGGCCGCATCCGTGCTGGCGTTCTCGAACAGGGCATGGTGCAGTTGCTCGACGAATCTGGCTGCGGGCAGAACCTGCATGCCCACGGCCTCGTCCATGAGGGCTTTGATCTCACGTTTGCCGGTCAGCGTCATCGCATTGACCTAAAGACCTTCTCAGGCGGCAAGACCGTCACCGTCTATGGCCAGACTGCCGTTACCGCCGACCTGATGGAAGGGCGTGAGGCATCCGGTGCGGTGACGATCTACGAGGCCGAGGGTGTCACCCCTCATGACTTCGATACCGCCCATCCCTATGTCACCTACACCATCAACGGCCAAAGCCACCGGCTCGATTGCGATTTTGTTGCCGGCTGCGATGGCTTTCACGGCGTTTGCCGACAGAGCCTGCCCAACGACGCCATTACCCTTTACGAGAAGGTCTATCCTTTTGGCTGGCTCGGCATTCTTGCCGATGTGCCGCCCGTCGATCACGAACTGATCTATGCCAATCACGAGCGCGGCTTTGCGCTGTGTTCGATGCGTTCGAAAACCCGATCGCGCTATTACATCCAGACCAGCATAGACCAGAAAGTCGAGGACTGGAGCGATGACCGGTTCTGGGATGAATTGCGCCGCCGCCTGCCAGAGGCGGTGGCAGAGGCGGTGACCACCGGTCCCTCGATTGAAAAGTCGATCGCTCCCCTGCGCTCTTTTGTTGCCGAACCGCTGCGCTTTGGTGCGCTGTTTCTCTGCGGGGATGCCGCGCACATCGTGCCCCCAACCGGTGCCAAGGGCCTGAACCTGGCCGCCAGCGACGTGCACTATCTGTTCGAAGGCTTCCGCGACCACTATCTCGGGCGTAGCCCCATTGCTCTTAATGCCTACTCGCAACGGGCTCTGGCCCGGGTGTGGAAGGCCGAGCGCTTCTCCTGGTGGATGACATCGACCCTGCATCGTTTCCCCGACACCGGCCCATTCGGCCAGCGCATGCAGGAGGCCGAGCTCGACTATCTGGTGCGCTCCAACGCAGCCACGGCGTCATTGGCCGAAAATTACGTCGGTCTACCCTACTAGCACCGGCACGCTACAGGTCACCGAATAGACGCGCACATCGGCTTCGCCGAGCTTGAGCCCGAGGGCTTCCAGCAATTTGTCGATGGTGACATCAAGGACGGGTGCCAGTGGCGAAATCAGCGCCCGCACCGAAGCATCGATCAGGCTGACCGGGGCAAGGCCCAGCCCCAGCACATCGATCTGGAGCTGCAGGTTCTGCGTCAACGAGCGGGTCAGGCCGGTCACCATCTGCGTCGTCTTGCCCGATTTCAGCGTCCCGGCGCTCACGTCCGCCGGCGAAAACGAAAGCGGCACCACGTTGGGACTGGCGATTTCTGCCATGGCGCTACCCCGCACTCGCAACAGCAAGAGATCAATCAGCTTGGCCTGGAACACCTGCGGCGGGGCAGAAAAATTGCCCAGCGACGCATCGCTGACCTCACCCAGGATCAGTCGCGCCACAGCCGGTTTGACCCCGATCACCGCTGAACCGTTGGAGTTATTGCCGGCCGGGCAGGTGGCCGAGACCACCGAAGCGTCCGCGGCAGCGATTTCAAGATAGAGCGGCACCTTCACCCCGGCACCCAGCAGCACCGGCCCGCCCAGCAGGTTTGCGGTCAGCTTGAGCCGCACCTGAGCCGTCCGCACCAGTGTGCCCGATGGTCCGATCCCGAACCAGGTGGCATTCTGGGGCGGCTCGCCGACGGCCAGCTTCACCGCCAGGCTGGTCAGTCCGGGCACATTGGCCCCAAGGTTCAGCGCCACCTGATGCGTGCCATCGCTCAGGGCCGCGCTCGCCGTGAGCACTTCCATGGCCGAGAGTTTGGCCATGCTGATCAGGTTCCCGCCCTCGCTGCCCACCTGCAGGCGACCGAGATCCCCGAGGTCGAACAACTTGTTCAGCGGCACCTGCCCGTTTTCGCCCAGCGCGATGGCCAGCGCCATGGCTGCGGTCCGCTCCGCTCCCGTCAGACTTTCGGCCAGGGCTTTGGCCAGTACGCCATGATCGGCCTTTTGGGTCAGCAACTGGTCATAGGTGCCGGCTGTCACGTTCAGTTCCTGGGCCAGTTCATCGAGAAACCGGAACAGCCCCACACGAGCATTCAGGATGCCATCATAGCTGACCGCCGACAGCGAGACATTGGCGCCCAGCAGCTTGTTGAGCACGAGATTGCCCAGCCCCTCCTGCAGCGAAAGCAGGCGCGAACCCACCGAAAAACTCACCTGCGGCGTGGCGCTCGCCAGCGATTCAACGGTCATGCTCGGGCCGTCCGACCACATCTGCCCGAAAAACACCGTGCCTTTTTTCACAAAGTGCACCCGCACCGCATTGACCCCGCCGCTACCGGTCACGAAGCGGGCTCCGGGCCGCAGGTTTGGGTCGGCGCTGTAGGCTCCCGCTTGAACGGTCAGGCGCGTTTGAGAGGCGGGGTCCGAAAGGGTTTCAGCCGTGTCGCTTGGCTTGATCACGCCCGCATCAAGCAGCACCGTGCGCGCCATGGCGAAGGCCCGCGCCGGATCGCGGGCGGCGGTGATAGCGGCGAGGTCCGCGGCCGATTGTGCCTGGCGCCGCTCAAGGTAAAGCGAGGCTTCATCGATGGCAAAGGCGCAGAACATCATCAGGAATGTGGCGGCCGTTGAAAACAGGATGGCCATGTTCCCGCGTTCGTCACGCCCAAACCGGCCCAGTCCAGCGCGCCAGTTCATATGCCACCGAGCCGGATCGTCGAAGAGTAGCTGATCGTGCGGTTGGGCAGGGGCAGAGGCAGGTAGAGGTTCCAGATCGGCAGGGCGTTGGCATCATAGCGCACCGTCACCTGGTACTGGTTGGGGTCATTGTCCCGCCGCCCCACCACATAAGTCAGCCGCGTCGGGTCGATGAACACATAGCCCCCGCCATTGCGGTCCAGGAACTGGCTCACCAGTTCGTCGCGCTCCGTGTCATTAAGGCCTGCCACTGAGGTCCGGGCGGCATCGGCTGCAAGTTGCTGAATGGAGTGCGAGGCGCCGAAATAAATTCCGTATGCCATCATACCGGCGACGAGCAATAAATAGACCGGTGCGAGGATGGCAAACTCAAGAGCTGCCGCTCCTTCGTTGTTCGTCCAGTGCTGCCTTGAACCAGGGTTCAACATTGCAGGATCCTGCCATCGCACGGTCAGGACAGGCTGCGCTCAATATCTTGTCTGACAATTAATTCCGTGGTGGGCAAATTTACTTAGATTTGCGGGGTTCCCAGGCAACTGCCCTGAGGCGCCGGGCGTTTGAAACCCCGGCCATGCCGTGACAAAGCCGGAATGCACCGCCATATTCCCGACTGCCCGCCTGAAAAGAATCGCCGCGTTCTTGCGATTTGTAAAAAGGAGCGAATATGACCCAAACTGCTAATATTGCTGCTTATTTTGAACGTATTGGTTTTGCCGGATCCATTGCGCCAAACCTGCAGACCCTGCAGGCCCTGCACGAGCTGCACCCCGCGGCCATTCCCTTTGAAAATCTCAATCCCCTCCTCGGTCTTCCGGTCACGCTCGACCAGTCCGAGCTCGAGAAAAAAATCTTGCATGCTCGGCGCGGTGGCTACTGTTTCGAGCACAACATGCTGTTCTGGCGCGTTCTGACCGAACTTGGCTATAGCGTCCGGGCCCATCTCGGTCGTGTGCTTTGGGGGCGACCAGAGGGCACGCAGAGCCCGCGCAGCCATATGATGCTCAGCGTCGAAATCAACAGCGTACCCTATTTCTGCGACGTCGGTTTTGGCGGACTTTCGTTAACAGCGCCCCTGCGCCTGCGGGCCGGGATAGAGCAGCAGACCCCCCATGAAACCTTCCGCATCACCGGCGATGAGGCTGAGTTCCGCCTGGAGGCCAAGCTCGGCGATGACTGGCGTCCACTCTATGCCTTCGACCTCGCGACCATGATCGAACCCGATTTCGAGGCGCCAAACTACTACGCTGCAACGCACCCCGATTCCGGTTTCCGCCAGCAGCTGCGTCTTGCCCGCGCCATTAAGGGGCAGCGCATGACCCTGGTTGACACCGTCCTGACCACCTATGTCACCGGCGGGGAAAGTCAGCGCCAGGTGCTTGATACGCCCCAGGCCCTGCTTGACGCCATCACCGGTATTTTCGGCATAGAGCCACCGGCGGGAGCCGGACTTGATGCCCTTTTCGCCCGCATCCTTGAAAGCGCCGAGGCGGCCTGATGGCGCCAGTTGTCCCCAATCCCGATCATATCGAAAGCTTCGAGACGCAGGCCGAATTCGAAGCCTGGCTCGCCGAGCATCACACAACCCGCAAGGAACTCTGGATCAAGATTCATAAGAAGGGGTCGGGTCTTGCTTCCATCACGCCAGAACAAGCCATCAAGGCCTGCCTTTGCTGGGGATGGATCGACGGCATACGCAAGGGGTTTGATCAAGCCTCGTTCCTTCAGCGCTACACGCCGCGCGGGGCCAAGAGCATCTGGAGCCAGGTCAATGTCGGCCACGTCGCACAATTGACCGAGGCCGGGCGTATGCAGCCGTCGGGCCTGCGTCATGTTGAGGCTGCCAAGGCCGATGGGCGGTGGCAGGCCGCCTATGCACCAGGGCGCGACATGCAGGTACCCGAGGATTTCCTGGCGGCCTTGAGCGCCAATGCCGCTGCGGCGGCAATGTTCGAAACACTCAACCGGCAGAATATCTTCGCCATCGGCTTCCGGCTTGGCAACCTGCGCAAGGCAGAGACGCGTGCTCGCAAAATTGGCGAGTATGTTGACATGCTGGCGCGCGGCCAAACCCTGGTGCCCAACGGCAAGGCCAGAACCAAATGACCGCATACGCCGCCTTCCTGCGCGGAGTGAATCTCGGCAAGCGCACGGTCAGAAGCGCCGACCTCAAATCCGCTTTCGTCTCGATGGGCTTTGCAGATGCGCGCACGCTGATTGCCAGCGGTAATGTGCTGTTTTCCGCCGAACCGGCGCCCGATCTGGAAAGCCGCATCGAAGCCGGACTGCAGGCCGCCTTCGGCTTTGAGATCGGCACCATCCTGCGCACCATTGAAGCGCTGCGCGCCATGGTGGCCCTTGAGCCGTTTGCTGCTTTGCCGCCTCAGGATGATACCAAGCGCTATATCACCTTCTTTCGCGAGCCCATTGCCCGCACCCTGCCCATGCCGATGGGCATCCCGGGTGATTTTGAGGTGTTACGCGTGACGGATGGCGAAATCTTTGCAGCCGGGTGGAAGCAGCCGGATGGCCGCTATGGCCCGGGCTTCGATCAGATCGAAAAATTCTTTCCCAAACGCACTCTGGTGACGACGCGCAACTGGAATACGATTATCAAAGCCGCGCAATAGGCTGGGGGCAACACCATGATCACTGTGTTCGGTTCAACCAATCTCGATCAGGTCGGCACCGTCCCGCGTCTGCCCAAACCAGGTGAGACTGTGGCGGGAGGCGCGTTTTCGATGGCTGCTGGCGGCAAGGGCGCCAATCAGGCGCTTGCCGCCCGCCGCGCCGGAGCCTCTGTGCGCCATGTGGGTGCCGTTGGCCGCGATGCCTTCGCTGACCTGGCTCTTGAACTGCTGGTCAAAGACGGGGTTGATCTGTCGGGCCTGCGCAAAGTCGATGCCCCAACCGGCATTGCCATGATCTTTGTGGATGCCCATGGCGAAAATGTCATCGCCATCCTGCCCGGTGCCAATGCCCTGGTGACCGCCGCTGATGCCGAGGCGGCACTAGGCAACCTGCCGCCCGGCGCCATCGTGGTTTTGCAGCAGGAAATCCCGCAGGCCGCGACCGAGCGCGCCCTCGACATTGCCCGCGAGCGCAGTCTGGTATCGATCCTGAACACCGCGCCCTTTCTTGATACCACCCCCGCGATTGCTGCCAAGGCCACCATCCTGATCGCCAACGAAACCGAGTTCGCGTTGCTTTGCGGTGGCAGGACCGAGCCGCTGGATGCGCTGATGGCCGATTGGGCCAAGACCCATAACCAGACCCTGATCGTCACCCTCGGCGGCGAGGGCGCACGCGCGACCACGCCTGAGGGTTTCATTCACGCGCCCGCACTCAAGATAACGCCGGTCGATACGGTGGGTGCCGGCGACACCTTCTGCGGCTACCTGGCGGCCGGGCTCGATTCAGGGCTTGGGCTTGAGGCGGCCATGCGGCGCGCGGCGAAGGCTGCGAGCCTTGCCTGCCTAAAGCCAGGCGCGCAGCCAGCGATTCCCTATGCCAATGAAGTCGATGCGCGCGCTTAGGGCGTAACGATCTTGATGGTTTCGAAAACTGACCGGACTTCGGCAAGCTTTTCATCGGTCGCCTTGTCGATCCAGGCCACCCCCATCACCACCCCGCTATCCATGGGCACGAACAGGCGGGCGTGGGTCGAACGCGGGTCGGTGCTTATTGTCCACACCCGACCATCGGGCAGAGTTTCACGGACCAGGTTGGCATCGTCGCCGTATTGGAAACCGATGGCCTTTTCGATTCGAGCCGCCGCGTCGGGTTGATCGACTGGAATTGCCGTCACCCCAAGGGTCAGCCCAGAAATACCGGGGGCGTTGTATTGCGGGGCTCCGTCATTGCCGATGGTCTCGCTCCAGCTCGCGGGCACATCAACGCTCACCTGAACGCGGGGTGGGGTGGCAAAGTTAGAGATCAGGATATCGTAGGTATGCGGCGTGGCTTCCCCGGACCCTGATGGGCCGCAGGCGCTCAGCATGGTGGCGAGGACAAGAATCGTCAGGCCGGAAATATATCGCAACATTGTCTTCTCAAATCGGCTGGCCCGGAGCCCTATTGCTGGGACTGGGCGTTCAACATGGGTTCAAGGTTATCTTCGAACAGCAAGTCTGGCTGCTCGCGCAATGCCGATTCATAGCGTTTTTCCGCTTTTAGTGAAATCCGCAGGAAAGCAGAAATCCCCTCGGCGGCGCGCGTGTCTGCCATGGGATAATATCCCTCAGCAAGCCGGTCGAGCAGCAGCGTTTTAACCCCGATCATGCGTTCGGTCACCCCAGGCCCGTTGCTCATCGAAACCTTCATCTTCACATAATCGTGCAGGGGAGTGCCCAGGTGGAAAGAGGTCGCGCTGGTGCGGTAAAGCTTCATCAGAAAATCAAGATCGGTCAGGTTCGGCAGGCCCGGCTCATAGCGGGCGTCGGCCTTGCGCCGATCCCAGGCCACCATTGAATCCATCGAGAAATTCACCCACTTGTGCTGTCCGGCTGTCAGCAGGCAGTCACCCCGCACACCCACAAAACGCAGATGTGCGAACTGCTCGTTCATCACATCAAGCGCGGTGGAGACAATGGCGTGGCTTGCAAGCGCCTGCGCACAGAGGGCCAGTTTTCCCGGCTTGAAGCGATCGTCGGCGTCAAGGATTGCGGCATAGTCGGTGCTGATGTCATCAAGCGCTATATTGCGGGCCCGCGATGCGCCGCCGCGCACCTGGCCCGACGAGAGGTGCCGGATGCGCCTGTCGGCAATTCCGGCCTCTGCCAGCACCTTTTCATAGTCCTGCCCATCATCGCTGACGATGACCAGCTCCCAGTTTTCATAGGTCTGGGCCAGAACGCTTCGGGCAGCTGGCACAATGGTCTTTTCCGCCGCATAGGCTGGCATGATCACTGAAAAGCGGCCTGACATTTGCGCAATCTCCTCGGCCGCCCGGACTTGAACACACAACGCTGCTGGCCCATATCTTGGATCACGGAGGCTGCCGACAATCAGCTTCCGAGCGTTGCAGAGTGCCGCTTTCGGGCTTTGCGACGCCGTTGCTTTAACAAGGACGGCTCTGGATGTCTCGCGTTTCTGTTTTTTCGGCACCCTTCCTGCTCGGCTTCGATACGTTCGAAGAGCGCGTCGACCGGCTGGCAAAAGCCGCCGACGGCTACCCTCCCTATAATATCGAGCGGCGGACCGATGCCGATGGCACGGAGCGCTTTCTGATCTCGATCGCCGTTGCCGGTTTCGCTGGTAACGAACTCGAAGTGATCTGGGAGGACAATCAGGTTCTGGTCAGGGGCCGGCAGAAGGAGGATCAGGACAAGCAGTTTCTGCATCGCGGCATTGCCACGCGGCAGTTTCAGCGCAGTTTCCTGCTCGCCGACGGCATGATCGTTACCGATGCAAGCCTGGGACACGGCATGCTTGTGGTTACGATCGAGCGGCCCAAGACAGAAAAAGTCGCACGCCGTATCGACATCCGGTCAGCGTAAGGAGTTTAAAATGCAAGATCGACCCAACAACCGCCCGCAGAACACCGGAACTCCGGTACCGGCCCATCCGCTGCGCTCGCTCACACCGGCCCAATTCATGGCGCTCGGCGGCAATGCCGTGGTCTATGTCCGTACGCTCACCGGCGCCGAACTTTTCGGCCTGATCAGCGACGCGGATTTCGACGCCGAAGAGATCCTGCATATGGTGGTTTCAGCTGACGGGTCGCCGCTGCTGGTGGCCGACACCGAGGAAGCCGTCAGCGACTGGCTGTCGGGGAAGAATTTCGGCATCGTCACCCTGCATTAGGCGGCATAGGTTGCTGCCACCGGTGCCGTCAGCAGCCCATAGAGCCGCTCCGGGTCGCTGCATCGCCGGAGATCACCCACCAGGCTCTCGGTGCGCAGCAGACGCGCGACACGTGAAAGCGCCTTGAGATGGTCAGCGCCCGCGCCGACAGGCGCGAGCAGCATCATCACCAGATCGACGGGCTGATCATCGACCGAATCAAAGTCGACCGGTTCCCCAAGGCGTACAAAAACCGCCCGCACACCATTGAGCCCGGCCAGCTTGCCATGTGGCACAGCAATGCCATTGCCCAGTCCCGTTGATCCCAGGGCTTCGCGATTGGACAGTGAGTCCAGAACCGACTGATAGTCCTGCCCCGTCAAAGGCGCAGCATGTTCTGCAAGGATTTCAAGTAGTTCATGCTTATTGTTGACACGTGGGCAAGCAATAACGGAATCCTTTGAAAGGATGTCAGTCAGTTCCATCGATAGAACCCTAATCTTCTTGGTCGTAGCGGGGGCGAAGGCGCGCCTTAATTGGCGCCCAGGGCTGGATCGATCCAACCGATATTGCCGTCGGCCCGGCGGTAGACCACATTCAGCCCGCCATGTCCAGCGTGGCGGAAGACCACGACATCGGACTGGGCAAGATCAAGCTCCATTACCGCCTCACCCACGCTCATGCGTTTCAGGTTGGCCGTGGTTTCGGCGATCACGGGCGGAGCATAGTCCTCATCGAGTTCGTCATGGTCGTCGGGCAGCCCGAGCACATAGGACTGGGCCTCTGTCGTATCGGAACTGTCCTCGGACCGCCGATGGGATTTGAGTTTGCGGTTGTACCGGCGCAGGCGTTTTTCGATATTGGTGGCCATGACTTCATAGGCCGATACTGCATCTCCGCCATAGGCGCTGGCCTGCAGGATGGCCCCCGAATCAAGATGAATCATGCAGGTGGCGCCAAAGCCCGAGCCTTCGTGCTCCAGGGTCAGGTGCCCGTCATATCCTCCATCAAAATATTTGGTGACCACTTTGTCGATATGGTCCTGCGCCTTGGTGCGCAGGGCATCGCCCACATCAAGGTTCTTGCCTGAAACTCTTAAGGTCATGGCTGCCTCTTGCGTTGGTTCGCCGTTTATTACGTGCCCATCAGAGGTGGGCACTGCAATAAGCCAATGCTAGCCCCCACCCCGGCAACCAGCAATGCGCAAGACCCGCTATAGGTTCAAATGAGTGCGTGACATGGCCCGCATGCGGGGCTAGCCTTTCGGCGCAATCGGGGTGGCCTATAGCTACCGGGCGGTCTCCAGGCGTTTCTGCCGCCGCCGGATCACCGAGGATGCAATGTTCATCCCCTCCCGGTATTTGGCCACTGTGCGCCGCGCCACGTCGATGCCCTGCTCCTTCTTGAGCGCCTCGGCAATCGTGTCGTCCGAAAGGATTGCATCGGGCGATTCGGCGTCGATCATCTGCTTGATCCGGTGCCGCACCGCCTCGGCGGAATGATCCTCGCCGCCGCTGGTTGAACCGAGCGCGGTGGTAAAGAAATACTTCATTTCAAACAGTCCGCGCGGCGTGGCGACATACTTGTTCGAAGTGACCCGGCTCACGGTTGATTCGTGCATCTCGATGGCATCGGCCACCGCCCGCAGGGTCATGGGCTTGAGGTGCGAAATGCCGTTGAGCAGAAACCCATCCTGCTGCCGCACAATTTCTGTGGCCACCTTCAGGATAGTCTGCGCCCGCTGGTCAAGGCTCTTGGTCAGCCAATTGGCTGTGTTCAGGCAGTCGGTCAGAAAGGTCTTTTCGGCGCTATCGCGGGTCTTTTTGGTCACGCTGGCATAGTATGTGCGGTTCACCAGCACGCGGGGCAGGGTTTCAGAATTGAGCTCCACCGCCCAGGCGCCACCATTGCCCTGCCGCACGAACACATCGGGCACCACCGCCTCGATCGGTCCGGCCTCGAAGGCCCGGCCCGGTCGCGGGTCGAGCCTGCGCAGTTCGGCCAGCATGTCATTGAGGTCGTCGCGGTCACAGCCCACCGCTCGCATCAATGCTGGCAGATCATGCGCTGCCACCAGTTCAAGATTGTCGAGCAGCCGCGCCATCATCGGATCGAGCCGGTCCCGGTCACGCAATTGCATGGCAAGGCATTCGCGCACGTCGCGGGCAAACACCCCGACCGGATCACACCCCTGCACTTTACCGAGCACGGCCTCGACCTGATCGACACTGGCCCCCAATTGCTCGGCAATGGGTTCAAGCGCGCTGGTCAGATACCCCGCTTCATTGAGCGTATCGATCAGAAACCTGCCGATGATGCGCTCAGCGGGATCTGACAGCATCAGGCCGATCTGGTCCGACAGGTGGTCCGACAATGTCGGGCGCGAGGCGACGAACTGATCGAGGTCAGGGGCCTCGCCGCCATCACTCCCGCCGCCCTCCTGCCAGATATTGGCCGTAGGTTCCTGCCGTTCAGCCTGTTCGGGAAAGACATTTTCGACGTCGGTGTCATAGCCGTCGGCAATGCTTTCGGCCGATTTCACCCGGTCCCCGTGGTCGACGGTATCTTCATAGGCGCTGATCTCGGCGGCCCGCTCCGGCAGGTCGGCATTGTCGGTTTCCGCCCCGTCCTCGCGTTCAAGCAAAGGGTTGCGCAGCAGCTCGGCTTCGACAAAGGCGTTGATCTCGAGATGGCTCAACTGCAGCAGCCGGATCGACTGCATCAGCTGCGGCGTCAGCGTCAGGGTCTGCGACTGCCGCACCTCTAGCCGTGGCGACAGGGCCATACCAACACTCCAGGAACGAACCGGTCGAATATGCCCCAACTCGGGGCGCCATACAAGAACCGTGCCAGCCTAACGTTAAGGCCCTAGGTGCTGAACGTGTCTCCAAGATAGACCCGCTTGGCTTCCGGGTCATTCATGATCATTTCGGGCTTGCCCTGGATCATCACTGATCCGCCATGGATCAGGTAGGCGCGGTCAACAAGGCTCAGCGTTTCCCGCACCGAATGGTCGGTGATCAGCACCCCGATCCCGCGATGCGTCAGCTGACGCACAAGCCCCTTCACGTCCGCCACTGCAATCGGGTCCACGCCGGCAAACGGCTCATCGAGCAACATGAAAACCGGATCGGCCGCCAGGGCACGGGCAATCTCGACCCTGCGCCGCTCACCTCCCGACAGGGCCAGCCCGTTGGCATCGCGCAGATGGGTAATAGCAAATTCGCTCAGCAGGGCATCGAGCCGCGCCCTGCGGGCCTTTCGATTGCGCACATGGCCCTCAAGCACCGCCAGAATATTGTCGGCCACGCTCAGCCCGCGAAAGATCGAAGGCTCCTGAGGCAGATAGCCAATGCCCATCTGCCCGCGCTGGAAGAGCGGCAGGGCGGTGATCGGATGCCCGTCCAGCCGGATCTCCCCCTTGTCGGGCCTGACCAGCCCCATGATCATGGTAAAGACGGTGGTCTTGCCCGCGCCATTGGGCCCCAGCAGCCCCACCGCTTCGCCGCGGCGCACCGCAATCGAGACATCGCGCACCACAACCCGTTTGCCAAAGCTCTTGGCCAGCCCATGGGCCACAAGCCACCCGGTCTGGTCGATTCGGCTCGTGCCGGTTGCAGCCGTCATGGTGCGGTAAACACCCCGGTCACCCGCCCGCCCGTGGTGCCGGTAAAGGTTGACGTATTGTTCTTCAGGTCCACCACCAGTTCAGGCGCGTTGAGTGTCCCACTGGCATTGTTGACCACCACATTGCCCGTCAGGCGCAGCAACTGGGTGGTGGGATCAAAAGTTGCCTTGTCGCCGGTTGCGGTCTGGTCTGCGGTCTTGAGCCGCACATTGCCGGTTGCCGTGAAGCTTTCGATATTGGATGGCCCGCCGGCGCCATAGTGGACCACCACTTTTTCGGCCCGCACGGTGACGCTGGGATGCACCACCACAACATTGCCCGAAAATACCGACTGCCCGCTGGCCTCATCGACCACAAAACTGTCTCCGGTCACCTCCACCTTGGCCTGCGCCCATGCCGGGGCGCAAAGCAGCACCAGGATCAGCAGTGCAATCGCGCCGTGTCTCATTCCGCAATGCCTTTGTCGCTTGCCGGGGCCACCATGGTGGCGCGCTCGAACGCCCATTGGCGTGTTCGGGCATCATAGCGCAACCCATCCGCATCAAGGGTCGTGCCGTCCCCGAACCGGAAAGAGACTGCGCCACGGCTGGTCAGTTGCATCGTCTTCCAGTCCAGCGCGGTGTCCCGCAGTACTCCGCTGACCCCGGTTGAATCCGAAACCGTGGCCACCCCTGCAATCGAAATAATTTGCGTGACGGTGTTCAGCAGCGCCGTCGCCGCATCGGCGCGCATTTCGATACCGTCCGCTTTGGTCAAGCGGATCTTGGCGTTGGTCAATTCGATCAGGTCGAGCGCCCCGATGGCCGCGCGGGCACTGTCTGCTGAAACCAGATAGGTCGCCCCTTCAGCCGTCACCCCGGCATAGCGGGGCGTATCGACCACAAGGCTGTCCCGTTCGACGCTAAGCCGGCCGATGGAGAAGTCCTTGACCAGGCTGCCCAGATAGACCTCTGCCACCGGTATGAGCACGGCGATGATGGCCAGGATCGGCACCCCGACGCGCAGGATGGAGACAAGCCGGTTCCGCGCCACAAACCCGGCATAGAGCCGGGCCCGCTGGTTGGCGGTGTCGGCGCGCACCACCATCAGGAATGCGCGAAGATGTCGGTTTCGTACCAGCCTTCCAGGTCCAGCGCGATACGGGTCGGCAGGAACCTGAAACAGGCTTCAGCGGTTTCGGCCCGCCCCTCGCGGCGCAGCATGCGATCGAGATGCCGCTTGAGGTCGTGCAGGTAAAGAACGTCCGATGCCGCATATTCGAGCTGGGCGCTCGAAATCGTCTCGGCCCCCCAGTCCGAGGATTGCTGCTGCTTGGACAGATCGACACCGAGCAATTCGCGCGCCAGATCTTTGAGCCCGTGGCGGTCGGTATAAGTGCGCGCCAGTTTGCTGGCGATCTTGGTGCAGTAAACCGGGCCGGTCACCAGCCCGAAGCGATGCTTGAGCACCGCCATATCAAAGCGGGCGAAATGGAAGATCTTGGTGACCTTCTCGTCGCTCAGCAGCTTTTCAAGATTTGGCGCGGTTTTCAGGTCCGCCGGAATCTGCACCACATCGGCGCTGCCATCGCCCGGGGAAAGCTGCACCACACACAGCCGGTCGCGGCGCGGATCAAGCCCCATCGTTTCGGTGTCGATGGCAACTTCCCGCCCATAGCGGGAAAGATCGGGCAGATCGCCCTTGTGCAGCCGGATGGTCATGGGTGGTCCCTAAAGCAAAATCATCGGCCGTTGATGCCACACCAGTTGGGCAATGGAAAGGCCGAACGCTGGCGCATGCCGACCCCGAGCAGCGCATTGTCAGGCAGCTTGTCTCACAGTTAGATAGTCGAATTTGCAACTGACTGATCCCGGGGGCGTGCATTGATCAAACCTGTTCCAACCCTTTCTGCTCTGGCCGTGCTGCTTGGGCTTGCGCTTTCCGCGGGAGGCGCGCGGGCCCAGCAACTCAGTCCCGAGGCCGATCAGGCATTCTGGTGCGCTGGCGCCTACACAAGTCTTCTCAAGAAGGGCGCCTTTGCTTCACCCGAGCAGCAGAACCTGGCGCTGGCTGATCTCGGCCGGTTCGAACCCGTCATGCAGGCCGAGGCGGAGCGTCTGGGCTGGGACAGGGCCGCCATCGAATCGGTTGCCCTTTCATATGGCGACGAGGTCCAGCCGCAGATTGATGACTACCTGCTTTGGAACGACCCCGCCGCCCTGCGCCTGAGCCTGACCGATTGCTTCCCCGGCGCGGGACTGTGAAATTGCGAGAGCAGGTCAGGGGACGAGCGGTTCGGGATGCAAACGTCGAACGCTGATGTGAGAGGTATCCTTGCGCTATCGCGCCAGGAAAATGGTGCCCTGGAGAAGACTCGAACTTCCACTCCTTGCAGAACACGGACCTGAACCGTGCGCGTCTACCAATTCCGCCACCAGGGCCCCGGCGCCTCATTAGCGCATGGGATCGGCCTCAAGATCCTTCTTTCAGGCTGCGTCCGTTTTCAGGTCCGGATGCGAAGGGCATGTGCCGCGCTCAATCGAGCGTGGGCTTGTTAGGGCAAGCACTCGGGCCTTGTCAATTGCAGATTGTCAGATTTGCCGCTTCCCATGCGCATTGGCGCAGGATTTATCGGCGGCATGAGCGCGCACGGGGCCCCGCGCCCCTCGACAGGGCCGGGAGCTTCGCGATAGAAGGCAAGCGTTCTCAACCGCCTTTCCGGAGCGCCCGCCATGGATCCCATCCGCACCGAAATCGTCACCATTTTTGGCGGCTCCGGCTTTGTGGGTACGCAGGTGGTGCAATCGCTGGCCAAAAAGGGCTATCGCATCCGGGTGGCCGTGCGGCGTCCCGATCTTGCCGGGCACGTTAAGCCTCTGGGTACGGTGGGGCAGGTCCAGCCCATCCAGGCCAATGTGCGAAACCTTGATTCGGTGCGCCGGGCCGTGCAGGGCGCTTCCATTGTCATCAATCTGGTCGGCATCGGCTTCCAGCGCGGCAAGCAGCGCTTCGATGCCGTCCACGCCCAAGGCGCCCGCTTTGTCGCCGAAGCGGCCAAAGCTGCTGGGGCCAGGGCACTGGTGCATATGTCGGTGCTTGGTGCTGATGCGCAGTCCGAAAGTGCCCTGGTGCGGTCGCGTGCTGCCGGCGAAGCCGCAGTGCTGAATGCCTTTCCGCAGGCGGTGATCGTGCGCCCGTCGATCATTTTCGGGGTTGGTGATGGTTTCTTTAACCTGATGGGCAGCCTTGCACAGACCTTTCCGGCCCTGCCCCTGATTTCTGGCGGCAGCCGCTTCCAGCCGGTTTATGTTGGCGATGTGGCCGATGCCATCGTCACAGCGGCCGAGGGTGGGGTCAAGACCGGCAAGATCTACGAACTGGGCGGGCCCGACGTCGAAACCCACAAACAGTTGCTGACCCGCATCCTCTCCGAAACAGGGCGCAATCGCCTGCTGCTGCCGCTGCCTTCGGGCATTGCCAAACTGCTTTCACTGCCCATGGGCTTGCTGCCAACGCCGCTTCTGACCGGCGATCAGATCATCCAGCTTCAATCCGACAATGTGGTGTCCGATGCCGCCGAACACGAGAAGCGCACGTTGTCTGCGTTCGGCATCACGCCCACCCCGATGAGCGCCATCCTGCCCAGCTATCTCTGGCGCTTCCGCAAGCACGGCCAGTTCGACCGCCAGACGGCCTGATCTAGCCGAACAGCAGCACGCCCCACAGCCCCAGCGCTCCGGCAAAGATGCGCCAGTAGGCAAAGGGCGCAAAGCCGTGCCTTGAGATGAAGTCGAGCACATAACGCACGACGAACACCCCAACCAGGAACGCTGCGGCAAAGCCCAGCGCGATCCCGAACCCAAGCTCGGTCGTGATCAGGTCCCGGCTTTTATAGAGGTCGTAACTGAAGGCCCCGACCATGAGGGGAATGGCGATAAAGAAGCTGAATTCTGCTGCTGATCGCTTGTCGGTGCCCAATAGCAGCGAGCCAACAATCGTAGCACCCGAGCGCGAAACCCCCGGCACCAGCGCCAGCATCTGGAACAGCCCGATCCACAGGCACATCAGCGGCGGGTAGGTATAGATGTCCGTGTGTTTTGGCTGCAGCTTGAGCTGGTCGACATAGAGCAGGATGATGCCGCCCACGATCAGCGATACGCAGATCACCAGCGGGGTTTCATAGATCACGGTCTTGATGAAATCGTGCAGCAGCACCCCGGCCAGCGCCGCCGGGAACGAGGCCAGCACCAGCCCTCCCAGAAACCGCCACGCGCCCGGCTTGCGGGCAAGGGCGTCGCGCGCAATGGTGACCAGCCGCTGGAAATAGACCACAACGATTGCAAGGATGGCGCCGAGCTGGATCAATACCTCAAACACCCGGCCGGGACTGTCAAAGCCGAGGAAATGGCCCACCAGAAGCAGATGCGCGGTCGATGAGACCGGTAAGAATTCAGTAAGTCCCTCGATGATGCCAAGCAACAGCGGCACAAAAAGACCTTGATCGGCGTTCATCTGATCCCCTATCTCAGCGGGTGCGTCCGGATTGCGCCGCTTCTAACGTGATTTGCCATGGCCTGTCATTGGCGTGACCGGCCTCTCGCATCAAACTCGGGCTGCTTTGCGGCCAGAAGTGACGATGACAAGGATCAACTGCTCTATGCCACGGCTTTTGCACCACCAGCTCGATCCCGCCTCCCGTCTGGCCCGTCTGATGATGGCTGAGTACGGAACAGCGATCGATCTTGAAGAGATCAAGCCCTGGCAACGTGATGCCGGGCTGCTCGAGATCAACCCTGCCGCGACCGTACCCATCCTGATCGAACCGGGCCAGCCGCCTATCGTGGGCGCGTTGGCGGTGATTCATGCCATCGAGGACTACCACACCCCGCGCGCCATTGCCGGGTTGATTCCGGCCGATGCCGCCAGCCGGGCCGAGATGTGGCGCCTGCTCGAATGGGTGTTGATCAAGCTCAATGATGAAGTCACGCGCTATGTCATCGAGGAAAAAATCGTCAAGCGTGACCGGCGCGGTTCGACACCTGATCCATCTGTGTTGCGCGTCGCCAAGGCCAACCTCGTTGAGCATATGCTCTATTTCAACTGGCTGTTTGCCACCCGCCACTGGATCGCCGGCGACGGCATGACGCTGGCGGACTTCGCGCTGGCGGCCCACCTCTCAAGCCTTGATTACCTCGGCGATGTGGCCTGGGAAACCTCGGTTGAAACCCGCAACTGGTATGCCCGCATCAAATCGCGCCCGGCCTTTCGCACGCTCCTGAACGATCGTGTCGTCGGGATGCCGGCCCATAAGGGCTATGCGGATCTCGATTTCTGATGGCAGCGGCGCTGGTCGAGGCGCTCAGGACCCGTGCCCGCGCGCTCGGTTTTGATGCTTTCGGCATCGCCCCTGCCCACGCCCGTCCCGACCTTGCCCAAAAGCTTGAAGCGGCCCTCGCCCAGGGCTGGCATGGTGATATGGACTGGATGGCGCAAACCAGCGACCGCCGCGCCAGCCCTTCGGGGCTATGGCCCGAGGTGCGCTCCATCATCATGGTCGGGGTCAACTATGGCCCTGATACAGATCCCATGGCCGCGCTCGATGCCCGCTCCACCGGCAATATCTCGGTCTATGCCCGCAACCGCGACTATCACGACCTGATCAAGGGCAGGCTCAAGGAACTGGCGGGGTTGCTGGCCCGCCGCACCGGCGCCGAGGTCAAGGTGTTTGTTGATACCGCCCCGGTCATGGAAAAGCCGCTGGCCGAAGCCGCCGGGCTCGGCTGGCAGGGCAAGCACACCGTGCTTGTCAGCCGTGAGTTTGGGTCCTGGATGTTCCTTGGCGCCATCTTCACCAGCGCCGAGTTGCCGGCCAGCGATCCGCATGCCGAATTGTGCGGCTCGTGTTCACGCTGCCTCGACATCTGCCCCACCAGGGCGTTTCCATCCCCCTTCCAACTCGATGCCCGCCGCTGCCTTGCCTATCTCAATATCGAGCACAAGGGCCCCATTCCCGTCGAGTTCCGGGCCGCCATGGGCAATCGTATCTATGGCTGCGACGATTGCCTTGCTGTCTGCCCTTGGAACAAGTTTGCCAAAGCCACTGCCGAAGCCAGGCTGTCCGCCCGCGCCGAACTGGTGGCTCCGTCGCTGGCTGACCTCGTAGCGCTCGACGATCAGGGGTTTCGCGCCCTGTTCGCGGGCTCGCCGATCAAGCGCCTCGGGCACGCCCGCTTCCTGCGCAATGTGCTGATCGCCATCGGCAATAGCGGTGATCCCGCCCTTGTGCCTGCCGCCACGGCCCGCCTTGCCGATCCCGAGCCTTTGGTGCGCGGCGCCGCCATCTGGGCAGTGCGCCGCCTTGCGTCGCCCGATCAGGTCGAGCAACTGGCCAGGTCTCATCGCACGGCGGAACGCGATACGCGTGTCCTCTCAGAATGGTCCGGGGCTCTGGTATGAATGTCTTTTTTTTCGGCCTTGGATTTTCGGCTCTTGCCGCGGCTCGTGCCATTCGCGACCGCCACCCCGATGCGGTCATGTCGGGCACCAGTCGTAGCGCTGCCGGCGCCGAGGCGCTAAAGGCTCAGGGGATCGACGGTTTCGTGTTCGACGGCACGCATTCAGGACCCGGTCTGGTTCAGGCCCTTGCAGCTGCCACGCACATCATCCATTCCATCCCGCCCGATGCGGCGGGCGATCCGGCGCTGCGGGCCCATCGCAAAACTCTGGATGCGGCAAGCGGCCTTAAGTGGATCGGATACTATTCGACCGTCGGCGTCTACGGCGGTTCGGGCGGTGAATGGGTAGATGAAACCACTCAGCCCGTCCCACGCAATGCCCGCTCCGAACAGCGCGTTGCCGCCGAAAACGCGTGGCGGGACTATGGTGCCAGCCGCAGCGTGCCGGTCGCGGTGCTGCGGCTCGCCGGCATTTACGGTCCGGGCCGTTCGGCCTTCGACAAGCTGCGCGACGGCACGGCGCGGCGGATCGTCAAGCCGGGGCAGGTGTTTAACCGCATTCACGTTGCTGATATCGCCACCATCACCGCGCTTGCCGCCAGCCAACGCCTTGCGGGCACCTACAACCTTGCCGACGATGAGCCGGCCCCACCGCAGGACCTCATCAGCTATGCCGCCCGTCGCCTGGGCATGACCCCGCCGCCGGACATCCCTTTCGAAACCGCTGAACTGACACCGATGCAGCGCTCGTTCTATGCCGACAACAAACGCGTCTCCAACGCCGCCATCAAATCCGCCCTCGGCATCACTCTGGCCTATCCCAACTATCGCGACGGGCTTGATGCCATCTTTGCAGGCAACACCTGAGCCTGCCCCTGATCACCCCGCCGCAGCCCGGCGGATCGCGTCCTCAAGCAGCCCGATCTCCTGCGGCCCACTCAGGCGGTGATCGCCGTCGGGCACGATTGTCAGCGTCACCGGGTCGGTCAAAAGATGCTGCACCAGTTTGATGGCGTGCGCCGGCGGTACGGCGTCGTCCCTGCCCCCCTGCAGAATGGTCACCGGGCAGCCGACGCTGATGCCTCTGCCGAACAGCAGGTGCTTCTTGCCATCGTCCAGCAGCTTGGCCGTGATCGGGTACGGCGCCTCCGAATAGACCGAGGGCCGATGCGCCACGCCGGTCCGCGCAAGTTCGTCCAACAGCGCCGGGGTCAGGGTCTGCGGAATGAGATCGCGGGTCATATCGATTGCCGGTGCAATCAGGATCAGCGCCTTGACCCGGCCCGGGCTGGCCCGGTTGACCGCCTGCGCCAGCAATATGGCGAGCCAGCCGCCCATCGATGATCCCACAACAATCTGCGGTCCTTTGGTCAGTCCGAACACACTCAGCGATTCTTCGAGCCAGCGGCTGATGGTGCCATCGAGAAAATCCCCACCCGAGCGTCCGTGGCCCGAATAGTCAAACCGGGTCACCATCAGCCCGTCCGTCGCGCCCAGATTGTCGAGCGCCATGGCCTTGGTGCCGGTCATGTCCGAGCGGAATCCGCCAAGCCAGAACAGTCCGGGCGCCGCGCCGTCGCGCTGTTCGATGGCAATCTCGCGCGCCTTGCTGCCATCGCCAACCATCAGGCTGAGGCGTGAAATCTCGGTCATCTGCAACTCCTTGCCGGGCCGGGATGTTTAGTCCGGGTCACGCTGCAGGGCAACCGGGCCACGGCCAGCATCTATGGGGCCGATTTCGCAAAGCCGCTGTTGACTTCTGGCCCGCGAATAACGATTTTATGCCCGATTTCCAAACTCCCCTGGTCAACAGAAGGATTGTTGCCATTCGTCGTCCCATGAGACCCGTTGCGCCCCAGAAGGATGGGCCGCGTTCCAATGAAGACATCGTGAGCCCCGATGTGCAGCTGATTGATGCTGAGGGCGAGAACAAGGGCATTGTCCGCACCCGCGACGCCATCGCCATGGCGCAGGAACTCGGTCTCGACCTGGTTGAAATCTCTCCCAACGCCAATCCGCCCGTCGCCAAGATGCTCGATCTTGGGCGCTTCAAGTATGCCGCCCAGAAAAAGGCCGCCGAGGCGCGCAAGAAGCAGAAGGTCATCGAGGTTAAGGAAATCCAGCTGCGGCCCAATATCGACACGCACGATTTCGATACCAAGATGAAGGCCGTCACCAAGTTTTTGGGCGAAGGCGATCGGGTCAAGGTCACTATGCGCTTCCGTGGGCGCGAAATGGCCCACCAGGAACTGGGCATGCAGCTGCTGATCAAGGTCCGGGACATCATGGAAGCCGACGCCAAGGTTGAGTCGGCCCCCCGTTCGGAGGGCCGCCAGATGGTCATGGTCCTCGCACCCAAGTGAGAGTGTGCGCGGCATCGGGCGGTGTTGAGGGCGGCTACTGAGCCGCCCTTTTTTATGCCGTTACGCCCAGGCGCTGATCGAGCGCGAGAGGGTGAAGAGCCCAACCGCCATCACCACCAGCGCAAACAGAGGCTGCAGCACTTTGCGTTGCATGAACGGCAGGCGTCCCACCGCCGCGCCCAGCGCACCGCCCAGGGCGGCTCCGCCCACAAAGATTGCGGCCAGCCGCCAGTCCACCAGCCCCGAGATGGCATAGTTGGCCGCTGTCGAAGCGCCAAAGGCAAACACCGACACCAGCGAACTGCCGATGGCCGAAACCAGCGGCATGCCGGTCACCATCATCAAGACCGGCACGATCAGGAAGCCGCCGCCGATGCCGAAAAACCCCGATAGCAGGCCGGTCAGCGCGCCCCCAACAATCAGCCGCGGCAACAGGTGCCGGGCCGTGCCCGCGGTCAGGCGCACACCCTGGTCGCCTTCGCCCTTGCGCTTGCGCAGCATCAGCGCCCCGATCACCAGCATCAGCAATGCGAACAGGAATAGCAGCTTATCGCCGTCAACCAGCTTGGCCAGGCTCGATCCACCCAGCGCCCCGGCCACGCCCGAGGCTGCAAACACCCCGGCACAGCGCCATTTCACCCGCCCGCCGCGCCAATGCGGCAACAGGTTCACCAGCGCACTCCCCGCCACCGCAATGGCGCTGGTGCCGATCGCCACATGGGTTGAGGCAATACCCACCACATAGATCATCAGCGGCACTGCCAGGATTGAGCCGCCCCCGCCGATCAGCCCCAGCACAAAGCCAACAATGGCGCCCGAGCCTGCATCGAGAAAATCTGCCGGGTTCATGTGTCACCCTTGCAATAGAGGTCACGCAGTGCGGTCATCAGCCCATCCACCCGGTGGTCGGCGATTGAGTACCATAGTGTCTGCCCCTCCCTCCGGAAGGCGACAACCCCATCTTCACGCAGCCGCGCCAGGTGCTGCGAGAGGGCCGATTGGCTGAGCCCGCCTGTGCCTGTCAGCGATCCGGCATTCATTTCCCCGTGCCGCGCCAGCTTGCACAGGATCAACAGTCGGCTCTCATTGCCAATGGCGCGCAGGGCACCAGCCACGCGCCCGGCATGCGCCTCCAGTTCGTCGGTCGCCGTAGACATTTTCAAAAGCCTGTATTTTATGACTTGCTAAATTAGATAAACCTAATATATAAGGTCGTCAACGGAAATCGGGACACATCACATGACCCAGACCAAACCCATCATTCGCGCCTTCTTTGACGAGCCCACCTTCACGGTCAGCTACCTCGTCTCCGACCCCTCCACCCGTCAGGCCGTTATCATCGATCCGGTCCTCGACTATGATCATGCCGCCGGCGAGGTCGATACGCGCTCGGTCGACGCGATTCTGGCCGCGGCCACCGCCGATGGACTGACCATTGCCTGGGTGCTCGAAACCCATGCCCATGCCGATCACCTTTCCGGCGCCCCCATGATCAAGGCCAAGACCGGTGCGCGCATCGGCATCGGCGCCAATATCACCAGGGTGCAGGAGATTTTCCGGCCGGTATTTGCTGCCAATGACCTCAAGACCGATGGCTCGGATTTTGATGGCCTGTTCAACGACGGCGATGCCATCGCGGTCGGCAATCTCAAGGTCGAGGCGCTCTATACCCCCGGCCACACGCCCGCCGACGTCTCCTATAAGATTGACGATGCGGTCTTTGTCGGCGACACCCTGTTCATGCCCGATTATGGCACCGCGCGAGCCGATTTTCCCGGCGGCGATGCCGATCAGCTCTATGCCTCGATCCAGAAGCTCCTGGCCCTGCCGCCGGAAACGCGGCTGTTCATGTGCCATGACTACAAGGCGCCCGGCCGTGATCACTACGCCTGGGAAACAACCGTAGCCGAAGAGCGTGCCGCCAACATCCATGTGGGGCAGGGCAAGGATCAGGCGAGCTTTGTTTCCATGCGCAAGGCCCGCGATGCCACCCTGTCCGCGCCCCGCCTGCTATTGCCTTCCATCCAGGTCAATATCCGCGCCGGCCGCTTTCCGCCCGCCGAAGCCAATGGCGTTCACTACCTGCTGGTCCCGGTCAAGCCGCGCCAGCCATCCATCACCCTGAACTGAGCGAGAAACCAGATGTTCGATTCCCTCTTCAAGCGTAAGCCTGCCGCCTATGAAACCGTCGAAGCCCGTCAGATCGTTGGCTGGCACGGCAAGGAGGATGTGGTGTTTGTCGATGTCCGTGGCGCCGATGAAATCGCCCGCTCCGGCACCATCAAAAAAGCCATCCGCGCCCCGCTGCCCGGTTTTGCCAACTTTGCCAAGCCCGATGGGTCGGGCATCCTGCCCTCAGTAGAAAGCGGCAAAGCCATTGTCGTCGTCTGCGCCTCCGGCATGCGCTCGGCCAGCGCTTCGGCCATGCTGGCCGACATGGGCTATGAAAAGGTCTACAACATCATGGGCGGCTTCGGCGCCTGGGCTTCGGCCGGCGGTCCCGTCGAACGCTGACCTTGGGGCGGCGGCGGTAACGCTTGAGCATTGGATCACCCCCACCCCATCCCCCCTCGAGTGGGAGGGAGCCCGTGTTTCACGGCTTGCGTGTTTCCTCCCCCTGCCAGGGGGAGGATCAAGGTGGGGGTGCGGCGCGCTCCAATTAAACAGTCCCCTGAAAAAGGGGGGGGGTGACACGTCGGCAGTGACACTGGTCGCCCTCCCCATATCAGGGGGAGGGATGGGGTGGGGGTGAGGCTTGCCTCAGCGCGTCCATACTAACCACTCCCCTTACTGAGAGGATGGGGTCAGGCAGACATCAAGCCCCACGTCGCGCACTGCGTTTCCCGGCTTGCCTTCTCCACCTTCACCCACTATACAGCCCACTTCTCCGGACCGCCCGGCCAACAGGCATGCCGTGGCGGTCTTTGAATGCGAAAGGCCCAAAAGGCCGATCCAGGAACAACAAGGACCCGCAAAATGCCCAAAATGAAGACCAAGTCGGGCGCAAAAAAGCGCTTCAAGTTTACGGCTACGGGCAAGGTGAAGGCTGGCGTTGCCGGCAAGCGCCACCGTCTGCTGTCCCACTCGTCGGACTACATCCGCAAGAACCGTGGCACCAAGGTGCTCTCGAAGGGCGATGAAGGTCTGGTCAAGTGGTACATGCCCTATAACCGTTGAACTGACGCTGAAAGGAACCTGACACATGTCACGCGTTAAAAGAGGCGTTACCGCCCACGCCCGCCACAAGAAGGTCTTGAAGGCCGCCGAGGGCTATTATGGCCGTCGCAAGTCTACGATCCGCATTGCCAAGCAGGCGGTCGAAAAGGCCGGCCAGTATGCCTATCGTGACCGCCGCGCCAAGAAGCGCAATTTCCGCGCCCTCTGGATCCAGCGCATCAATGCCGCCGTGCGCGACCACGGGCTGACCTATGGCCGATTTATCGACGGCCTCAGCAAGGCTGAGGTCGCGGTGGACCGCAAGGTGCTTTCGGATCTGGCGATCCATGAGCCCGCAGCGTTTGCCGTCCTGGTCGAACAGGCCAAGAAGGCTCTCGGGTATCTGGCCGGTGTCGAAGACACCACCCACGCCCGCGTCACCGCCTAAGACCGCTCAGTCCTGCTGAGGTCCAATCCGAAGCCTTGCGCCCCCAATCCGGGATGGCGCAGGGCTTTTTCGTTTGCTACCCATGCCTGCGCCAATTCATCCAACAGCGCCCCTTTACCAGTTATGCGGGAAATATGATGTCGAGCCTTGATAGCCAGATCGAAACCCTGCGCGCCGAACTCGGTGCCGCCATTGCTGCCGCCGAGGCCGAGCCCGCGCTCGAGGCTGTTCGCGTCGCAGCTTTGGGCAAGAAGGGCTCGGTGTCAGCACTCCTGGCTTCATTGGGCACGATGGCACCCGACGAGCGCAAGGCTGCCGGCCCCGCCATCAACGGCCTGAAAAACGCGGTGGCGGCCCTGATCGATGCGCGCAGCGCCGATCTCAAGGCCGCAGCGCTCGCAGCCCGGCTGGCCGCCGAACGTCTCGATGTCACCCTGCCGCTGCGCCCGGCGCCCACCGCCACCGGCCGCATCCATCCGGTCAGCCAGACCATCGATGAAATCACCGCCATCTTCTCCGATATGGGCTTTTCCATCGCCGAAGGCCCCGATATCGAAACCGACTATTATAATTTCACCGCGCTCAATTTCCCCGAGGGTCACCCGGCGCGCGAAATGCACGATACCTTCTTCCTCCCAACCGGCGCCGATGGGGTCAAGAAGGTGCTGCGCACCCACACCTCCCCGGTCCAGATCCGCGTCATGGAACAGACCGGCGCCAAGCCGGCTGCCAGTTACCTGACGCCCGCCATGCAACCCCCGATCCGCGTGGTCATTCCCGGCCGCACCTATCGCAACGACAGCGACCAGACCCATACCCCGATGTTCCATCAGGTCGAGGGCCTGGTCATCGACAAGTCGAGCCATATCGGCCAGCTGCGCTGGGTCATCGAAGAATTCCTCAAGGCTTTTTTCGAGGTCGACAACGTCGTCACCCGCTTCCGCCCGTCCTTCTTCCCCTTCACCGAACCCTCGATGGAAGTCGATGTGCAGTGCGATCGCTCCGGCAACGAGGTCAAGATCGGGCAGGGGAGCGACTGGCTGGAAATCCTGGGCTGCGGCATGGTCCATCCCAATGTCATCCGCGGCTGCGGGCTCGATCCCGATGTCTATCAGGGCTTTGCCTGGGGCATGGGCATTGATCGCATCGCCATGCTCAAATACGGCATGCCCGACCTGCGCGCCTTTTTTGATGCCGACAAGCGCTGGCTCGACCACTACGGCTTCCGCCCCCTCGACCTACCGACGCTGTTCGGGGGGCTGTCCTCGTGACAAACCTGCCCGATCAATACGCCAACGCTGTTCAGTTCACCTTTGGGGATTCCCCCGAACTGGCCGATGAACTTTTGGCGCTTGTCCTGTCCGGCACCAAGACAGCCACCTGTGGTGCGCTTGAAGGCTACACCGATGACGAGCCGTTCCCGGTTGTGGGCCGCCGCGATGTGGTGCTCGATGGCAAGGGCCGCCCCGCCTGCGTGATCGAAACCACCGAAGTCACCATCCGGCCCTTCTCCGCCGTCGATGCCCGTTTTGCCGCCGACGAAGGCGAGGGCGACCGCACGCTTGCCCATTGGCGGGCCGCCCATCAGGCGTTTTTCGAACGCAATGGCGGCTTTTCCGAAGACATGCTGCTCGCCTGCGAGCGCTTCAGACTTGTCGAAACCTTTTCAGCACCCACGAATTGACCATGACCGAGCTTGCCAACAAATACGCCCATCTCGTCCACTACGCCTTTGGGGATTCCCCCGAACTGGCCGATCACCTGGTCGAACTGGTCATTGCCGGCAAGAAGACTGCCACCTGCGGCGCCGTCGATGCCTTCGACGATGATGACGGCGAGCCTTTTCCAGAGGTTGGTCGGCAGTGCGTGATTGTTGATGGCAAGGGCCGCCCGGCCTGCATCATCGAAACAGTCGATGTCGCCATCCGCCCGTTTTCGGCCATCGATCTCGATTTTGTCATTGCCGAAGGCGAGGGCGATCTGTCGCTTGAATATTGGCGCAAGGGGCATCGTGAATTCTTCGAACGCAATGGCGGATTTTCCGAGGACATGCTGCTGGCCTGCGATCGCTTCAAGCTGGTGGAAATCCTCAAGCGCAACGAGGCCGCATGATTCCGCGTCCGGGCAATGACGAGCCGGTGACCTATGTCGTCACCGATATCGAGGCCGATGGCCCGAGCCCGCTTGCCCATTCGATGCTGAGCTTTGCTTCCGTCGCCGTCGATGAGACCGGCACGGTCCTGTCTGAATTCGAGGCCGTGCTCACCCCGCGCCCCGAACGCGGGCAGGATGAGACCACCATGGCCTGGTGGCAGACCCAGCCCGAGGCCTGGCAGGCGGCCACCACCGATCCTGAGCCGCCGCAGTCCGTCATGCCGCGCTATGCCGACTGGGTCGATGCCCTGCCCGGCAAGCATGTGTTTGCCGCTGCGCCCATCATTTTTGATGGGCTCTGGATGGACCACTACCTGGAAATCTTTGCCGGTACGCGCGTCCTGGGCGGACCGTTCAAGTCGCGCCAGATTTTTCGCGGCGGCGGTGTCTGTCTCTACACCATGGCCGGCGCGCTGCGCGGCGCGCCCTATCTGCGCTGGGGCATGCAGCGCGTGCCCGGCGAGTGGTATGGCCACATCACACACACCCACAAAGCCATCGACGATGCCCGCGGCTTTGCCAACGTCCTGACCAGGCTTTTTGCCATCTCCCAAAGCCTTGATTTCATCGAGGCCACTGAAAGCATGTACAAATGAAGTTCACCCACGACTGGCTCAAAGATTATCTCGAAACCACGGCGAGCCCCGAGGAGATCGCGGTTGCTCTCACCACCGTTGGCCTCGAACTTGAGGACATGCACGATCAGGGCAAGGCGCTGAAAGCCTTTGTCACAGCCCACGTGGTCTCGGCCGAAAAACACCCCAATGCCGACAAGCTCCGGGTGTGCAAGGTCGATGCCGGTACAGGCTCGCTGATCGATGTGGTCTGTGGCGCGCCCAATGCCCGCACCGGGCTCAAGTCGGTCTTTGCCTTTGCGGGCACTTATATTCCGGGCAAGGATATCACCATCACCAAGGGCAATATCCGCGGCCAGGAGAGTAATGGCATGCTCTGCTCGGGGGCCGAACTCGGGCTCTCGAACGATCATGATGGCATCATCGAACTTCCAGCCGATGCGCCCATAGGCATGCCCTATCCCGATTATGCCGGCATTGCCGGGGTCACCTACGATATTGCCATCACGCCCAATCGCGGCGATTGCACCGGGGTCTATGGCGTGGCCCGCGATCTGGCGGCTTTCGGCATCGGCACCCTCAAATCGGTCGATTTCGCCCCGGTCCCCGCCACCGGCGGTAAAAGCCCGATCGGGGTCGACCTGCGCTTCGCGCCGGGCGAAACCGTCGTCTGCCCCATGTTTGCCGGTCGCCTGATCAAGGGGGTCAAGAACGGTCCTTCGCCGGATTGGCTGCAGCAGCGCCTCAAGGCCATTGGCCTGCGGCCGATCAACACCCTCGTTGATATCACCAACCTTGTCTGCCACGCCCGCGCCCGGCCCCTGCATGTGTTTGATGCCGACAAGTTGACCGGCAACGTTCATGCCCGCCTCGCCAAAACCGGCGAAAGCCTGGCAGCGCTCGATAACAAAACCTATGCGCTCGACGAAACCATCTGCGTCATCGCCGATGACTCCGGCCCAGTCGGTATCGGCGGCATCATCGGTGGCGCGGCCACCGGCTGTTCGGATGCAACGGTCAACGTCTTTCTCGAAAGCGCCTGGTTCGATCCAAATGCCATCGCGGCGGCCGGGCGCAAGCTCGGTATCAATTCCGATGCCCGCTATCGCTTCGAGCGCACGGTCGATCCGGAATCGGTCATGCTGGGCATCGAGCTTGGCACACTGCTCATCACCACGCTCTGCGGTGGCACCGTGCATGATGTGGTGGTCGCCGGGCATGTCGAAAGCCCGAAAACCCGCATCGCCTTCCCCGTAGCCGAGGTCAAGCGCCTCACCGGGCTCGATGTTCCAGCCGACAAGGCCGCCGAAATCCTCACCCGCCTTGGGTTTGGTGTCACCGGTTCAGGCCCGGTGCTCGATGTGCTGGTGCCCTCCTGGCGCCCCGATGTCACGCAGAAGGCCGATCTGGCCGAAGAAGTCATGCGCATGGTCGGGGTCGACAATATCCCGGTCGAACCGCTCCCCCGCCTTTCCGGCGTCGCCCCGCGCATGCTCACCACCATTCAGAACCGCCGGCGTCTCGCCCGCCGCACGCTGGCGGCGCGTGGGCTTGATGAGGCCGTCACCTGGTCCTTCATTTCCGAAACCGAGGCCAAACGCTTTGGTGGCGGCCAGCCCGAACTGATCCTTGCCAATGCCATCGCATCGGATATGACCACCATGCGCCCCTCGCTGCTGCCGGGCCTGCTCGCGGCGGCCGGGCGCAATGCCAATCGTGGCTACCCCGATCTGGCCCTTTTTGAAGTCGGTCAGGTTTTCCTCTCCGACAGGCCCGAGGGCCAGCACACCTATGCCACTGCCATCCGCACTGGCACCGCCGGTCAGGGCGGGGCCGGGCGTCACTGGCAGGGCGGCGGGCAGAAAGTCTCGGTGTTCGATGCCAAGGCCGATCTTGGCGCATTGCTCGATACGCTCGGGGTCGATATCGACAAGGTCCAGCTCACGGCCGATGCCCCAGCCTGGAGCCATCCGGGCCGGGGCGGCCGTATTCAGCTTGGCCCCAAGGTCGTGCTGGGTTGGTTCGGCGAAGTCCATCCCGCGCTGCTGGCCGAACTGGATCTTGGCGGTCCCATCGTCGCCTTCGAGCTCGATCTGGATGCCCTCCCCGAACCGCGCCGCAAGCCGACGCGCGCCAAGCCGGCTCTGGTCCTCTCCGACCTGATGCCGCTGAGCCGCGATTTCGCTTTCGTGGTCGATCGCGATGTCACTGCTGCCACCATCCTCAAAGCCGCCCGCGGTGCCGATAAGGCCCTCGTTACCGACGTCACCATTTTCGACGTGTTTGAGGGGGCTCATGTCGGCGAGGGCAAGAAGTCTGTCGCCATTGCGGTGACCATCCAGCCGCAGGACAAGACCCTGACCGAGGACGAGATCGAAAAGCTCTCCGCCGCCATTGTCGCCGCAGTGATCAAATCGACCGGCGGCGTGCTGCGCAGCTGAACCCGTGGCCCGGCTCTTTGCCGGGCCCACCCAACCCGGAAAGGCGAGATTGGTGTCCCAGGTGAGACTTCTCCCCGCCATCCGCGCCTATGCCTATCTGCCGCAATCCTCGCCGCATCGCCGTCTGCCGCGCCATCCCGAGCGCCAGCGCCCGGCCCATTTCTTCGAAAGCTACGAAGACCGGCTGCTCTACTATGATTGCTTCTGGCATCATGATGGCTCTCAGGTCCTGCTTGTCGGCCCGCCACCGATGAACCTCAAGCCGCTGCAGGATCAGGCCCGCTTCACCGCGCTGCCTTCCGGCCAGGCGCTTGCCCCGCAGTTTTTTGCTTCGGTGTCGACCCAGATCACCGCCCTTCCAGCTGTGCCTCCCGACACGGTTTCGATTGGCATCGACATGGCAGGCGAACGCTTCACCCTGCGCATCCAGCCCTCATCGGTCGATGAACTGGCCGGGCACCGGGTGATCTTCACCATGAGCAAGAACAACGATCTGGGCTGGATCGCAGAATGGGCCCACTACCACGCCCGCCTGCAGGGGGCGACGGCGGTGGTGTTCTTCGACAACGGGTCGGATCGCTATGCCCCGCGCAATATCCGCCGCACCCTGCTCGAGGTTCCTGGCATCGAGAAGGTCGCGGTCCACTCCTGGCCCTTCCGCTACGGCCATCCTGACCACTGGGTGAAGAACAATCCGTTCTATGTGCAGTTCCTGCAGGTGTCGGCCATGAGTGTTGCCCTGCGCCGCTATGCAGCTCGGGCTGAGGGCCTGATGAACTGCGATATCGATGAACTCATCACCGCACCACCGGGGACCACGGCATTCGATCTGGCGCGCCAGTCCCGGCATGGCCTGCTCGTCATGCGCGGCCAGTTCATCGCCCCGGTGCCCAACGACGGGGTGGCACCCGCCGACCGGCGCCATCGCGACTATTCCATGCGCGACCGCGATGCTCTCACCCGGCTTTCAAAGCCCAAGAAATGGGTACTCGATCCCAGTCGCCCCTGGGTGCAGAAACTCTCAACCCACCCCTATATGCATTGGGTGCAGGGCCGCCCCTGGCTCGGCAAAACCTATGTCAAAGGCACGTTCTATTGGCACCTGAAAGGCATTTCCACCAACTGGAAAGACCAGCGCGCGCACTTCACCCATGATGAACTCAAGCGCCTCGAAATCGACCTCGCCTTTGTCGAGACCATGCGCCGACTCTAGCGCAGCCAGCCCGAGGGGCGAGGCGTCAGGTCCATCAACCCGTCCCGGCTCGCTGCATCGATCGCGGCAACTTCTTCGGGGCTTAGATGCAGGTTGTTGAGCGCCCCCAGATTGTCCATGAGCTGCTCGAGCGTCCGCACCCCGATCAGGGCTGAGGTCATTTCCTTGCGCCGCAGCACCCAGGCCAGCGCCAGTTGCACCAGCGTCTGCCCGCGCGCACGCGCAATTTCGCCCAGCGCCTCGACAGCGGCGAGCACTTTGGGGTCGATATGGCTGGGGCGGAGCGATGAGTTCTCGTTGCCGCCCCGCGTTCCTTCCTTGGCTCCGCGACTGTATTTCCCGCTCAACACCCCCTGCGCCAGCGGCGAAAAGGCGATGATGCCGACCCCAAGCTCCCCACAGGCATCGATGGTTTTGTCATCCTCGATCCAGCGGTTCAGGATCGAATAACTCGGCTGGTGGATCAGCAGCGGCACGCCCATGTCTTTGAGGATGGCGTGGGCCCGGCGGGTTTCTGCCTCGGGATAGGACGATATCCCCACATAGAGCGCCTTGCCCTGCCGATGCAGGTGCGCCAGTGCGCCCATCGTCTCCTCAAGCGGGGTATTGGGGTCGAACCGGTGCGAATAAAAGATGTCGACATAGTCGAGCCCCATGCGCTTCAAGCTCTGGTCGGCCGAGGCGATCAGGTATTTGCGGCTGCCGAACTCGCCATAGGGGCCCGGCCACATGTCATATCCGGCTTTTGATGAAATGATCATCTCGTCGCGATAGGGGCGGAAGTCGCGCGCCATGACTTGCCCGAACAGCTCTTCGGACGACCCGGCGGGCGGGCCATAATTGTTGGCCAGGTCGAAGTGCGTCACCCCGGCGTCAAACGCATGGGCCAAAATTTCAAAGGCCCCGGGATAGTCGCGCGTACCACCGAAATTCTGCCACAACCCGAGGCTGATCACCGGCAGCTTCAGGCCCGAATGCCCGGTATAACGATACTGCATCGTGTCATAACGCGCCGGATCGGCCCGATAGGTCATTGAAGTCCTCCCATTTGGATTGGCGGGCGTTCACCCCGCTTGGCCGCCGGTCGGAGCGGTGGTAAACCCCGCCCATGAACGCCAGTCAGCCCGATATGAACGCCAGCTTGCCGCAAACCCCGCCGCCCTTCAAGGTGATGGCGATCTACAAATTCGCCGACCTGCCCGATTGCGCCGCCATCCGGCCCGGGCTCGCCAAATTCTGCTGCGCCCGCGGCATTCGCGGCACGCTGATCCTGGCGCCCGAGGGCATCAATGGCACCGTCGCCGGCACTCCGGCGGATATCGACGCTCTGGTTGCCCACCTGGAGGCCGATCCGCGTTTTCTTGGCGCCGAAATCAAGTTCGCCACGGCCCAGACCATGCCCTTCCTGCGCATGAAAGTCCGGCTCAAGGCCGAAATCGTCACCCTGCGCGCCCCGGAGGCCAATCCCGCCATTGCGGTGGGCACCTATGTCGAGCCCGAGGACTGGAACGCCCTGATCGCCCGCAACGATATCGTGCTTGTCGATACCCGCAACGATTATGAGGTCAATCTCGGCACCTTCCACCGCGCCCTCGATCCGGCGACCAAAACCTTCACCGAGTTCAAGGACTATGTGGCCGAACACCTCGATCCGGCGCGCGACAAAAAGGTCGCCATGTTCTGCACGGGCGGCATCCGCTGCGAAAAGGCGTCGTCCTACCTGCTCTCGCAGGGCTTTGAGGAAGTCTTCCACCTCAAGGGCGGCATTCTGAAGTACCTCGAAGTCGTGCCGCCTGAACAGAGCCTGTGGCAGGGGGAGTGCTTCGTTTTTGATGAGCGCGTCGCCGTCACCCACGGACTCGAAAAGGGCGATGCCAGCCTTTGCCGCGCCTGCCGCATGCCCCTGACAGCCGCCGACCGGGCCGAACCCACTTATGTCGAGGGCATTTCCTGCCCGCATTGCGCCGATGATTCTGCCCGCCACGCCGCCGCTGCCGAGCGGCAGCGCCAGATGCAGATTGCCCGCGCCCGCGGCCAGGCCCATCTGGGGTCCGATGCCGCAGCCATCGCCGAGGCCAATCGCGCCGCCAACAAGGCCCGCCGCGAGCGCGATCGGCAGCGCAACCGCGCCGCACCCGAATGATCCCCTGAAATCACCGCCCCGTCATTTGACAACGCATCCGGCATCGGCATAACTGGCGCTGGGCGGGCTGATTAAATTATTGATGTTTCTAATCAAATGATTTTCTGGGTCCAATGGATATCGAACAACTTCGAACGTTTGATCGTATTGCGCGCGATCTGAGCTTCACCAAAGCTGCCGCTCGTCTCAACGTTACTCAGGCAACCGTTTCAATGCGCATGCGGGCGCTGGAAGATCTGCTGGGGGTCTCGCTTTTTCATCGCGGCCGCGTTGTCAGCCTCACCGATCAGGGCCAGACTTTCCTGCCCTATGCCCGGCGCATGCTCAATGCCACGCACGAGGCCAATGCCGCCCTGCGTCGGTCCGAGCGCGGTTCGGTCTCGATTGTCTGCCTGCGCTCGATGGTTTCAGCGCTGATCACCGACGCGCTGATCCGCTACCAGCACATCCATCCGGCCGTCGATATCGCCGTGCACGAAGGCAAGCACACCCATCTGACAGCCATGCTGCACGAGCGCCGGGCCGAACTCGGCATCATTGCCTGGCCAAATCTTGATTCCCTGGTCACCGACCTGGTGCCGCTCATGGTCATGCGCGAGCGCGTGCCGCTGGTCATTGCCCCCTGCATTGCCCAGCACCTGCCCCCCAGCCCCACCCTGGCCGAAATCATCGCCCTGCAACCGCGTGCCATTTCGGTCAGTTGGTGGCAGGTCGAGCCCGACAGCGCCAAGACCGTCAAGCGCCATGCCGCCAGCACCATCGAACTGCCCACCGGCACGGCCCGCCGCATGGCCATCCGCTGCGAGGGTTTCGGGCTGTTCGCCCATTCGGCCGTCCGCGATGATCTGGAAGCCGGGCGGCTGGTCGAAATCACGCCCTGCGATCTCGAACCGAGCTATCGCGACACCGCGCTTGTGGCAGTGTCCGAAGAAGTTCTGAACCGACTGGCCGTGCGGGATTTCGCCCGCGAAGTGGCTATCGAATGCGCCCGTGCCGGCACCGTCATCGAGAACCGCCTCGACTACATGCCGCTTGCCGCCGAGTAGGTGGACTTCGGGCGCTCTGGTGCCGCCAGAAATGCGCCATGGCCAGATCAACGCCGCGCCGCGTTCATGGCCCAGAAGCTTTCCAGTGCGCTGCGGAAGGCCTCGGGCACGTCGAGATTGGCGCAATGCCCGCCCTCGGGCAGGTGTACCAGGGTAAAATTGGGTTGCCGGTTGAGCACGGGCAGGCTGTCGCGCAGCGCCAGGTTGACCTGCCCGTCGCGCCCGCCACGCAGCAGCAGCAGAGGCCCATCATAGGCCAGCGCATTGGCCGTCAGGTCATAGCGGCGCACATTCTCGGCCACCGCCTCGCCAACACGCGGGTCAAAATCAAACAGCATTTTCGCCACCAGCGCCTGCCCGCTCCCGTCGCGTGAGGTCATCCGGCCGGTCAGGCTGCTCAGCAGCCTCGGCCCCACGATCCGGTAGCCCCAGGGCAGGGCGGTCGCCACGATCCGGGGCAGGTTGAGGCGAAAAGCCGTCCCGAACATGGCCAGCGATCGCAACCGCTGCGGGGCGGTGCCGAGCAGGGACAGCGCAAGAATGCCCCCGAGCGAATTGCCTACCCAGTCGACCGCATCCACCTCCGCCGCATCGAGCACCGCCAGCATGTCGCTCGCAAGAACCGGAATGGCAAAGTCCTCCACCCTATATCCCTTGGGAGCGTTGGATTGGCCATGCCCGCGCACATCGGGCACCAGCACCCGCCGCCCCTGCCGGGCAAAATGCTGGGCATCGGCCGCAAACTGGGTGCCATTGGCGCCCAGCCCATGTAGCAGCACCACGGCGGGTCCGGTTGCCGGGCCATGGTCGGCATAGCGGATCAGCGTGCCGTCGGTGGCCCTGGCGGTCTGCAACGGCCTCACGCGCTCCCGATCAAAATACCAGCGGCAAACACCAGCGCACCGCCCACCACCACCTGCAGGGCCGCCCGCCAGAACGGGGTCGACATATAGCGGTTCTGGATAAAGGCAATGGCCCAGAGTTCCACCACCACCACGGCAATCGCCACCCCGGTGGCGACAGTGAAATCGTGGATCAGATAGGGCAGGGCGTGCCCCAGCCCGCCAACGGCCGTCATGATGCCCGCCGCCAGTCCGCGCTTGATCGGCGATCCACGCCCGGTCAGCTTGCCGTCGTCCGATGCCGCCTCGGTAAAGCCCATCGAAATGCCCGCGCCCACCGCGGCGGCCAGCCCCACAAGAAAGGTCTCCCAGGTGCTGCCGGTGGCAAAGGCGGCGGCAAAAACCGGCGCCAGCGTCGAAACCGAACCGTCCATCAGCCCGGCCAGCCCCGGCTGCACATAGGTCAGCACAAACTGACGGTGCTCCTCGCTGGCCTCGGCGCTGCGCGTATCATCACCCAGATGCGCCGTTTCCAGTTCATCGGCGGCATGCGAGTGGTTCTTTTCTTCCTGCGCCAGGTCGCCCAGCAGCTTGCGGGTCGCCACATCGGTCGTCTGCTTGGCCGCTTCGAGATAAAAGCGATAGGCCCCCTCTTCCATTTCCCAGGCCATCTGCCGGACAGCCTCCAGGTTCAGCGTCTGCGCCAGCCACAGCGGCTTGCGGGCGATGAACCCGCGCACATGCTCGCGCCGGATCGGCACCAGCGTCGGGCCGAACCGCGCCGTATAAAGATCGAGCAACCGCCGGCGGTGTCCGTCCTCCTCAACCGCCATGCCGGTAAACACCTTGGCCGTGCCCGGATAGTTTTCCGCCATGCGCTCGGCCAGCGCCTGGTAGATGCGCCCGTCTTCTTCTTCCGATGCCACCGCCAGCGCCAGCACTTCGCGCTCCGAAAGGGTCGCGAAGTCGCGAATGCGCGGATTGAAAAAGCGGCTCAGCATGGTTGAACTCCATCCATTGTTTAGAATGTTTCTAAACTATACACCGATCCGGCGCCCAGTGCCATTGTGCCACAGGCTCTCTCAGTCGTCCGGTGCATTCATGTAACCCTCGGCTGATCGCGGAATTTCACGCGCCAGCCATTCGCGGAAGAGCCTGACCCGCTTGGGCTCGCGCTTGGCCGTCGAAACCGCCAGCCAATAGTCATATTGGGTTTCGACAAACGCTTCGAATGGCCGCGCCAGCCGCCCATCGCTCACCGCGTCGGCGGTCATCATGTCGAGCGCCAGCAGCACGCCCTGTCCAGAAATCGCCGCATCGAACGCCAGCGATGGGTCCGAATAAGTCGGTCCGTTCATCTCCGGCATTTCGGCCAGCCCCGCCGCCCGGCACCAGTCGGCCCAGTTCAGCATGCCCGCCGTGTCGCGGATCACCGGCACCTGCGCCAGGTCCGCCGGGCTTTGCAGCCGGTCGCGCAGCATGGGCGCGCACACCGGCCGCACCCGCGAGGCCTTCAGTGGCGTTGCTGCTATTCCCGGCCAATGCCCGTCGCCGAACCTGATCCCGCAATCCACATCGCCGCGCGCCAGGTCGATCAGCTTGCCGGTGGTGATCAGCCGCAGCTCGATGCCGGGATGGGCGGCATTGAACCGCCCCAGCCGCCACACCAGCCAGCGCGAGGCAAATACATTGCCCGCCGTCACCGTCAAAATCCCCTCATTGGCATCGCGCAGCTGGCGGCTGGCCTCGGCCAGCTGCTGGAACCCGGCACTCAGCGTGCCCGCCACCTCGGCCAGCGCAGATGTCGGCATCAGCCCCGCCGACGTGCGGTCAAACAGCGGTCGCCCCAGCCGTTCCTCGGCGCGCTTGATGTGCTGGCTGACCGCGCCAACCGTCACCCCAAGCTCCTCGGCAGCCTGCCCCAGCGCCTGCGTCCGCGCCACGATTTCGATGGCGCGCAGGGCATTGAGCGGAATGGGGAACGGGCTCGACATATAGTTTTTCTATACGCGCGAGCAGATCATGTCGATGGAAATGCTGGTTTTCTGCGGCTAAAAGTTGCCATCCCACTCAACGGGAGAGAGAAGATGCATAAAATCTACACTTGGCTTGCGACCCTCTGGCGCAATCTGAAAAGCCGGGATTGCCCCGGCCTGCCGAGCGTGCCCACCCATCTTTGGGCCGATCTGCCACCCCATCACCCCGCCTGTGATGGCGAGGCCTGCTGATTATTGGCAAAGCCGGGCCTGGCACGATTGGCCATGGCAACCCATGTCGAGATGCAGGTGGTCCTTGTGCAACCCATTGGCCTCGGGCCCGAGCACGGTCATGAACCGCGCACAGGCCGCATCGTGGGCAAAGCGCACGATCTTGTTTTCAACCCGCTCTAGGCTCACCCAGCCGGTTTCGATTTTGAGCTCTCGCCCGTCGCTCAGGGTGAAGCCGGTCACATCGAGCCCGTTGGCAAAAGCGTGTTCGGAGAGGTCAGTTCCCGCCTCCCCCGTGCGGCGCTCCCGGCACATATAGGACGTGCCCACGCTGATCGATTTGAGTTGGGCATTGGCCAGTGACCCGGTATAGCCATCCACCGCCTCGGCCCAGCCGGGCAGGCTCTGCGCCATTTCGCAGTTCACGATAGCCTCGCCCGAGAGCGGCACCAGGCGGCCATTGGCCATCACGCCGGTCACCGAGAGCGGCGAGCGTTCGCCGCACGCGCCTTCGCTGATCGGCGGCAGGGGCCTCGCCTCGACCAGCCCGGCAATCACCGCCGGGCACGCGGTCTGGAATATTCGCGACGACTTGTTGTCCGCCGGGCTACTCTCGGGCGCCGCCACCGGCGGATTTGCCGGTTGCGCCGCCTCGCGGTCCGGTCGCGGGCGTGGCAGGTCCTGCCCCATAACCGGCAGGGCGATCAGCAAAAGCGCAAAGGCGATGGTCCATCTCATCGCCCCGCAACGCGCCAGCGCCGGATTGGGTTGCTCAGGCCCGGTCGATGCGCAGGGTAAAACAGTTATTGGTGGCAGACCGCATATGGATATAGGCAACCGCCGGATCGGCAAAAATGGCCCGCGCCCGGTCCTCCACTTCGTTCGCCCCCACCACCCTGCCTGTGCCATAAACGATCCGGTCATTGGCGCCATAACCGCGCAGGATCATCTGGTTGGCAGTGTTGCGCACCCGTTCGGGCAGGCCGCGCGCCGGGTCGTAGGGTGTGCAGTGCTCGGCGTGGATAAAGACCGGCCCGGTTTCGGCATAGGGCTGCAGCGCCGGAAACGGCCGGTAGGCCAGGATCAGATAGGGCGCATCCTTTTCGACATAGCCCAGGCACACCCGGCAGGGAATGCCGTCTCCGTCCGATATGGCGGTTTCGGCGGGGTTGCCATAGGCATCGGGTTCCCCGGCGCGCAGGGCCCGGGCATCGGCTTCACTCATTCCCGAATAGTGCAGGTGCATTGGTTGGCTCCGTGTTGCAATGGCGCCAACCCATCACAACGCCCCGGCTTGCGCGACCCGGTTTTGACAGGCCCGAATCCCCCCCTTTACCCGCGATAAACCATCTTTGCGCCGCCCGTGCTTTCCTGCTATCAGCGCGCCATGACAACGCCGCTTTCAAACATCCGCAATTTCTCCATCGTCGCCCATATCGACCATGGCAAATCCACCCTGGCCGACCGCCTGATCCAGATGACGGGCGGGCTTGAGGCGCGCGAAATGAAAGAGCAGGTGCTCGATTCGATGGATATCGAGCGCGAGCGCGGTATCACCATCAAGGCCCAGACCGTGCGGCTCAAATACCGCGCCAGGGATGGGCAGGATTATATCCTTAATCTCATCGATACCCCCGGCCACGTCGATTTCGCCTACGAGGTCTCGCGCTCGATGGCCGCCGTCGAAGGCTCGCTCTTGGTGGTCGATGCCTCGCAGGGCGTTGAGGCGCAGACGCTGGCCAATGTCTATCACGCGCTCGAGGCCGATCATGAAATCGTGCCGGTGCTTAACAAGGTCGATCTGCCCGCCGCCGATATCGACCGCGTCAAGACCCAGATCGAGGATGTCATCGGCATCGATGCCTCCGATGCACTCGAGATTTCGGCCAAGACCGGGCTCGGCATCGACACCGTGCTCGAAGCCATCGTCACCCGCCTGCCCGCCCCCACCGGCGATATAAAGGCCCCGCTCAAGGCGCTGCTGGTCGATTCCTGGTACGATACCTATCTTGGCGTCGTGGTGCTGATCCGGGTGATCGATGGCACCATCAAGAAGGGCCAGCGCATCCGCATGATGGCCTCGGGCGCGGTTTATGAGCTCGACAAGGTCGGCGTCTTCACCCCCAAGCTCGTCGATGTGGCCGAGCTTGGCCCCGGCGAGATCGGCATGTTCACCGCCTCGATCAAGGAAGTGGCCGAAACCAATGTCGGCGACACCATCACCGATGATCGCAAGCCCACCGCCGAGGCGCTGCCCGATTTCCGCCCCGCCCAGCCGGTGGTGTTCTGCGGGCTGTTTCCCGTCGATGCCAATGATTTTGATGATCTGCGCGCCGCCATGGGCAAGCTCAGGCTCAACGATGCCAGCTTTTCCTATGAGATGGAAACCTCAGCCGCCCTCGGCTTTGGCTTCCGCTGCGGGTTTTTGGGGCTTTTGCACCTCGAAATCATTCAGGAACGGCTCTCCCGTGAGTTCGATCTTGATCTGATCGCCACCGCCCCCTCGGTGGTCTACGAGGTGGCCATGACCAATGGCGACACCCTCATGCTGCACAATCCGGCCGATCTCCCCGATGTGGTCAAGATCGCCGAAATCCGCGAGCCCTGGATCAAGGCCACCATTCTCACCCCCGATGAATATCTGGGCGCGATCCTGAAACTCTGTCAGGATCGGCGCGGCATTCAGCGCAATCTCAGCTATGTCGGCAACCGCGCCATGGTCGAATACGATCTGCCGCTCAACGAAGTGGTGTTCGATTTTTATGACCGGCTGAAGTCCATCTCCAAGGGCTATGCCAGTTTCGATTATACCTTGGCCGATTATCGCGAGGGCGACCTCGTCAAGCTCTCGATCCTCGTGAACGCCGAACCGGTCGATGCGCTCTCGATGCTGGTGCACCGCACCGTTGCCGAATCGCGCGGCCGGCAGATGTGCGAAAAGCTCAAGGAGCTGATCCCCCCGCACCTCTTCGTCATCCCCATCCAGGCCGCGATTGGCGGCAAGATCATCGCCCGCGAAACCGTGCGCGCCATGCGCAAGGACGTCACCGCCAAATGCTACGGCGGCGACGCCACCCGCAAGCGCAAGCTGCTGGAAAAGCAGAAAGCGGGCAAAAAGCGCATGCGCCAGTTCGGCTCGGTCGAAATACCGCAAGAAGCTTTCATCAAGGCGCTCAAGATGGGTGACGACTGAAGTCTGCTAGTTCAGGGGCAATTTGTGGATCAATCTGCGTCCGCCAAGTTTGATCTGGAAGCTCACCTTGAGAAGATCCAGCGAGTGACGGATGACCTGCGGAAGATCCCCCATGAGTATTTGGGGCCGACGGGCACAAAACTCCCTGATATTGCCTGGTTCGTGCTTGCTGCCATCAACAAGACGGCTTCTTTGACACACGCGTTTTGCGCTTTGACGCGGGCGAAGAACACGATGGTAGCCGCGTCACTCATCCGGCTACAACTTGATACCGCCATGCGCATGTTTGGCCTGTCACTCGTCACAGACGTTGAATGCGCCGGTACATTGCTGATGAATGACGGCAGTTACCGAAAACTTCGCTCACGTGACGGGGAGTGGCTTACCGATGCGCTTCTGCACCGTAAGCTGAATGAGCACTATCCTGGCTTGAGCGATGCCTATGAGGCTACCTCCGCCTATGTGCACCTTTCGGCAATGCACATCAAAACTGGGCTAACCGGGCGGCCAGGCACTTCGACATTGTTTTTTGATCTGACCGGTACTGACGATTCACGCCCTGATGAGTGGTTTGCTGAATTAGTTGATTCCTTCGACCAGGCGACCACGCTGACAGGCGAGTTGATTGAAGATTTCATGCGCTATCGCTACGCGGGCATGTTCGGGGTCTCCCAGCCTAAATAGAGCTATTCGGCGCCTCCGCTCATCGCCATTTTGCGCCATCCCCTCAGTCGTCTTCCTCGGATTAGGTGCCTACAAGCGAGGGGTTAGCCTGCAAACCCCATCCCATCCCTCCCCCTAAAGAAGGAGGGCAGTCATTTTGCACTTCCCGCGCGCCCCCTCCCCATTCAGGGAGAGGGTCGGGGTGGGGGTGAGCCGCCGCTCCACCAACCCCTCGTCTGACGCTCCGCGCCACCTTCTCCCCTGAGGGGAGAAGATCAGAGCCCTCAGTCCGGATTTCCTCTCCCCTCAGGGGAGAGGGTAGGGTGAGGGGTTCTTGGCAACTCTCACCACCCCCTCAGTCGTCATCCTCGCGCTCGACGCGAGGACCCATGGGCGGCTGGGCTGGGTCGCTGCGCTGTCGGATTAAGCCCCCGCGACCCATATGCGATTCCCCTCCCCATTCAGGGCAGGGGAATCGCATATGGGTTGCGGATTTTGGCGAATTGGATTCTGAAGCCTCTTAGGAGGATTGGATGGATCAGTTTTCAGTTCATTTTTCATCGGTTCCCGATCCGCGAGCGTCCAATGCT
>JAYRZB010000003.1:0-405552 GCA_041916675.1 Devosia sp.
TCGTCTCCGTGGACCAATGCCCCCAGACGAGCCAAGACCAAAAGGTCTCCCAAAGTTACATCCGGCTCGAAAGCCACTCGACGAGGCATCCCATGTCTCCGAAGGTGCCTCGTCATTGTGCATTCGGCATCTTGCGAAAGGGTTTAACCCCAAGTTGCCATCAATCGGGACATAGTGATGGTTACAACACCTCTAATGACGTCGACTCGACATCATCTGACCTGAATTGGCGGCTAACTGCCATCGGAACTCTATTTTTGACCTCGTTCCACCATCGAAAGCCACTGGTTGGTAGTTATCACCCATCATTCCAGGCGGGAAAGCCTTGATCCCCCATCATAATGGTGGCGATCATGGGCAACGCTGCAGCGACGGCTGTCGGATCAGCGTCCACTCTCCTCTTACCATCCTCGTCCGCAGGGGTATTGACCTTCCAATGATGGGAAGGTGCAGAAAGGAAGCACGACAGCAATTCGACAAGGAGCAAACCTATGTCCACCGTGGTGGCCAACGCCGGCAAGAAGGCGGTTATCCATCGTATGGTGATGCCGAGCCACACCTGCCCCTATGGTCTCAAGGCCGTGGATCTGCTGAAGCGGTCCGGTTACGAGGTCGAGGATCACCACCTCACCACCCGCGAAGAAACCGACGCATTCAAGACCGAGCACGACGTCAAGACGACACCTCAGGTGTTCGTCGATGGCAGGCGGATCGGCGGCTACGACGACACGCGACGTTTTCTGGGCAAGACGGTCGTGGATCCCAAGGCGACCACCTACCGCCCGGTTGCGGTGCTGTTCGCCATGACCGCCCTCACCGCCATGGCAGCGAGCTTTGCGGTGAGCGGCAACCCTCTCACCCTCCGGGCGCTAGAATGGTTCATCAGCTTCTCGATGGTGGTCCTGGCGCTGCTCAAGCTCCAGAACGTCGAGACCTTCGCGACCATGTTCCTGAACTACGACCTGCTGGCCAAGCGCTGGGTGCCCTACAGCTACATATATCCCTATGCCGAAGGTCTTGCGGGCATCCTGATGGTGGCCGGAGCGCTGACCTGGCTTTCGGTGCCCGTTGCCCTCTTCATCGGGACGGTCGGGGCCGTTTCAGTGTTCAAGGCCGTCTACATCGACAGGCGGGAGCTCAAGTGCGCCTGCGTTGGTGGGTCGAGCAACGTGCCTCTCGGGTTCGTTTCGCTCACCGAGAACCTAATGATGATCGCAATGGCCGTCTGGATGGGACTTTCCGCTCTCGGGATCATTCCCGCCGGACACGCGATGTGACCTCACCGCACGCGAACCCCCTTGGACAACGGAGACAAACGATGAAGCACACCATTATCGCCCTTGCCGTCTTCGGCATGTCGACATTGCCGTCATTGGCGCAGGATGCACATGCCGGTCACGGCACCGCTGCCGCACCTGTCGACATGCCATCGGTGGCCCAATTGCCCGAGATCTGCCTGTCCGCGGAAGCTCCTGCATCGGCACCGATGGATATGGATCACGAGATGGACCAGCCACATTCTGACCTGATGGCGGGAATGGACGAGAACAACCGGCTGATGATGCAGGCAGGCATGGTCGAGGACCTCGACGTGGCATTCGTCTGCGCCATGATCCCGCACCACCAGAGCGCCATCAACATGGCCAAGGCCGAGCTTGAACATGGCGACAATGCCTGGGCCAAGGAGATGGCGCAGAAGATCATCGACGCGCAGGAATCAGAAATTGCCGAAATGCTAGGCTGGCTCTCGGGCGAAGGCGCTTCCGAATAGGCTTGTAAAACGATCGTAACGGGTTGATCGCCATCGAACGCCGCCTCGCGAGGTAGTTGGGTTCGATGGCGGCCATTATGACTCGTCGTCGTTACCGCGGAGCAGGTTCTCAAGGTCCGAGTTCACTGCCAGGAACGCGCCATCTTCCAAGCGATCAAGCGTCAGGAGCCCGGCGCGTTCGAAGATGATCCAGATCCGGCGTTCCGCCCGGGAGAGCCAAAGCTGTATGGACAGCAAACGCCTGCTCATGAATCGGCAGTCTTCCCCGTCCAAGTCGCCGGGCCACACCCCTTCATGGAACAGGCGGTGTATGAAGTAGTCGCGCTTGTCCTTGATCCACTTCAGGTAGCTGACGTCCTCCGCCGCGATCCCGTGTTTTTCGAGCAGCTTGATGAGGGACCCCAAGGTAGAACCTTGAAGCGTGGCCCATTTTGCCACGAACCTGTCCCACCGGTCGGCGTCTTCACCGAGCCTGTGCTGCACCTTGAGCCGGTCGCACATCTGCATGGCGCTGATCAGCATGTCCTCGAACTTGCCAACTGCCAAATAGGTCCCGGCCATCTCCTGGCAATAAAGAAATCGAGCCACATCGTCCTCCGACATGGCGCCGATGATCTCGAGGAGCTGTTCCTTCGACAGTTCGGGACGAAACACCGTTGCTACTCCTCCGCGCGTCGGTCCCGCGTATGATCGCGCAAGTAACCTTTAGGCAATACCGGGTCGAGCCAACGCCCGTCTGGCATGTTACCAGGTTTGATGCTGCGCGTGGTCATGTCTCATCGCCCCGGCTGTTAGCCGTGGCAGTGCTGAAGCTTCCACGTCCTGCATAAGACGCGGCAAAAACCTCATCTTGACAGCGAATGATAAATCCATAATCTTCGATATATGGAATCAACACATGCGATCGAAGTCTTCGCTGCACTGTCGCAGTCGACCCGTCTGTATACCTTCCGCTTGCTCATGGAACACGAGCCTGAAGGACTGCCGGCAGGGGAAATCGCGCGCCGCCTAGAGGTGCCACAGAACACGATGTCGTCGCACCTGGGCGTACTAACCCGTGCCGGCCTGATCGAGTCCGAGCGTCACAGTCGTTCGATCGTTTATCGTGCCGTCGTTGATCGTGTTCGGGAGATTGCGAGCTTTCTGGTGCAAGACTGCTGCGGTGGTCGACCGGAGCTGTGCGAGCCGCTCGTCGCCGAGTTCACCCCTTGTTGCCCACCGAAGGAGTCGAGCCATGCCTGACCGCGTCTACAATGTCCTGTTCCTCTGCACCGGCAATTCCGCCCGCTCGATCTTAGGCGAGGCGATCCTCAACCATGTCGGCCAAGGCCGTTTTCAGGCATACTCCGCGGGCTCGACGCCCAGGGGGTCGGTTCATCCAATGACGCTGGAGACGTTGACCAAGGTCGGCATTCCCACTCATGGCCTTCGCTCGAAGGCTTGGGATGAGTTCGCCGCCCCAAATGCACCCAAGATGGATTTCATCTTCACGGTCTGCGACAACGCTGCCGGCGAAGTCTGTCCGATCTGGCCCGGTCAGCCGATGACCGCCCACTGGGGCATCGAAGACCCCGCCGCGGTTGACGGACCGGAGTTCAAGCAACGTGCCGCCTTCGATGATGCCATGCGCTATCTGCGCAACCGGATCGGCGCCTTCATCAACCTGCCGATCGCCAGCATCGACCGCATGGCGCTGAACTCGAAGCTTGAATGCATTGGCGCCATGGACGGAACGACCACCAAGTCGTCCAAGGTCGCATGATGAGCCCGACCCCCATACCGGGGAACGATCCGAAGTTCCTCGCCGCTCTCACCGAAGCAAGGCTTCCCACCGACGATGTTGTTGATCCCGATCGATCGTTCTTCAGATTCGAGCAGGACGGTCGACTCCTCGGTTTCGGCGGCTTCGAGCTCTACGGCGAGGACGCCCTTCTTCGATCCGTTGTCGTGCCGCAGGAAATCCGGGGCACTGGCGCCGGGCGTACAGTAGCCGAGGGCATGCTTCGTGAAATCTCCAATGCCGGCGGCAAGCGAGCGTACCTGCTGACCACCACGGCAGCCGACTTCTTCAAGCATCTTGGCTTCGAGGTCATCGACCGTGAGGACGCACCTTCCGCGATCCTCAGGACGCGCCAAGCCTCTTCCATCTGCTCATCCGCACCGATGCTGTTCCGCGCCATCTAGGTTCCCCATGTCCATTTTCGAACGCTACCTGACCTTGTGGGTCGCCATCTGCATCGTCGTCGGCATTGCTGCCGGCCACTTCTTCCCTGCTGTTTTCCAAAGCCTGGGCTCCTTCGAATACGCCCAGGTCAACATACCCATGGCGGTCCTCATCTGGCTGATGATCATCCCCATGCTCGTCCGCATCGACTTCATGAGCCTTCGGCAGGTGGGCGCATACTGGCGCGGCATCGGCGTCACCGTCTTCATCAACTGGGCAATCAAGCCGTTCTCAATGGCCCTTCTAGGCTGGCTCTTCATCGGCGGGCTGTTCCGACCACTGCTGCCGGAGACGCAGATCGACAGCTATGTCGCGGGCCTCATCATCCTGGCCGCAGCGCCGTGCACCGCCATGGTGTTCGTCTGGTCAAACCTGGTCCGGGGCGAACCCCACTTCACCCTGAGCCAAGTCGCCCTCAACGACGCCATCATGGTCGTCGCCTTTGCGCCGATCGTCGGCCTGCTGCTCGGCCTTTCTGCCATCACCGTTCCCTGGGGCACACTGCTGCTCTCAGTCGGGCTCTACATCGTCGTGCCGGTGATTGCTGCGCAGCTCTATCGCAGGTGGCTGCTTGCCAATGGCGGCATCGACGCCATGAACAAGGTGCTGGCCGTCCTGCAGCCGATCTCGATCGCCGCGCTGCTGCTGACCCTCGTCATGCTCTTCGGCCTCCAGGGCGAGCAGATCATCGCCCAGCCCACGGTTATCCTGCTGCTGGCCGTGCCCATCCTGATCCAGGTCTACCTCAACTCGGGCTTGGCTTACTTCCTGAACAGGGTCTCCGGGGAGCAGCACTGCGTCGCCGGGCCCTCGGCACTGATTGGCGCTTCCAACTTCTTCGAACTCGCGGTTGCGGCTGCCATTGCCCTCTTCGGCTTCAACTCCGGGGCCGCGTTGGCCACCGTGGTCGGCGTGCTGGTCGAAGTGCCGGTCATGCTGTCGGTGGTCTGGATCGTGAACCGTAGCAAGGGCTGGTACGAGCGCGGCGCAGCCGTTCGACACAACACAGAAACGAGGGCCGCCGAATGAGCGTCACCATCTACCACAACCCCGATTGCGGCACGTCCCGCAACACCTTGGCCATGATCCGTCAAAGCGGCGTCGAAGCGACGGTGATCGAATACCTCAAGACGCCGCCAAGCCGCGATCGCATCTTGGAACTGGTCTCCGCCGCCGGCATCAGCCTGCGTGATGCCCTCCGCAAGAAGGATACCCCGTACGAGGAACTGGGCTTGGGTGACCCGGCCAAGACCGACGAGGACCTGCTCGAAGCCATAGAAGCGCAGCCGATCCTGCTCAACCGTCCGTTCGTGGAGACCCCGGTGGGCACCCGCCTCTGCCGGCCATCCGAAGTCGTGCTCGATATCCTCGAGAACCCCGATATCGGGCCGTTCACCAAGGAGGACGGCGAGGTCATCATCGATGCCGAAGGGAAGCGGCTTGTCTAACTTGCCCAACGTCCTGCCTGCAGCCTTCCAGGTTCCCGACTTCGGCCAGCTCGTCGCTCCTGCCCTCGACCACAGACCACGCATTCTGATGCTCTACGGGTCGCTACGGGAACGCTCCTACAGCCGATTCCTGACCCTGGAAGCCGCACGCCTCCTTGAGGCATTCGGTGCCGAAGTCCGGATCTTCCACGCAAATGGCCTACCGCTGCCCAACGATGCTCCAGATACCCACCCCAAGGTGCAGGAACTCCGCGAGATGATGCTGTGGTCGGAAGGCCAGGTTTGGACATCGCCGGAACGTCATGGCGCGATGAGCGCGGTGTTGAAGTCGCAGATCGACTGGATACCGCTCCCTGGCGGTGCCATCCGACCTACGCAGGGTCGAACTCTGGCGGTCATGCAGGTGTCGGGTGGCTCCCAGTCCTTCAACGCCGTCAACCAAATGCGCATTCTCGGACGCTGGATGCGGATGGTGACCATCCCCAACCAGTCCTCGGTCGCAAAGGCCTTCTAAGAGTTCGATGAGGACGGTCGCATGAAACCGTCATCCTACTACGATAGGGTCATCGACGTTATGGAGGAGCTGGTGAAGTTCACGCTGATCAACCGCGGCGTATCCGGCTACCTGACCTCCCGCTATAGCGATCGCAAGGAAGCGGCAGCCAAGCTCGAGGAGCGGGTCGGCCTCAAGTCGATCTAGGATACGATGGCCGATACCCAATCCAACGCCGGCGCCATCTGGGCTCTCGGCATCACCCAGATTATTGGGTATGGCACCCTCTATTACAGCTTCAGCATTCTTGCCCCGAACGTCGCCGGCGACCTGCAGGTGCCAGTGGAGTGGATCTACGGCTGCATCTCCCTCGCACTGCTCGCCGGTGGGCTCGTCTCGCCATGGGCGGGCGGGCTGGCAGATCGGGTCGGTGCCGGCAAGGTCATGTCGATCGGCTCGATCGGTGCCGCTGCGGCGCTTGCGACTTGCGGGCTGGCAGGGAGCGCCATGGCCTTCCTGGCTGGCGTGATCCTCGTCGAACTTGCGTCGGCCTTCGTGCTCTATTCCACCGCGTTCGCATTCCTCGCCCAGACGACGGGCTCACGCGCGCAGCGCAGCATCACCTACCTGACCCTCATCGCCGGCTTTGCCTCGACGATCTTCTGGCCACTGACCACTTGGCTGCTGCAAGCCACGGACTGGCACCAGGTCTACTTCCTCTTCGCCGGCCTGAACCTCGCCGTCTGCCTCCCGCTGCACCTGTGGCTATCCCGCTTCGCACGGATCGCAGCGGGTCGTCCGCCCGAAACGGTCGCTGCCCCGATGCCGATATCGGTCGAGAACGGAAACCTCGTGTTCGTCCTCATCGTCCTCGGTTTCTCGCTGGCCGGCTTCGTTTCGGCGGCGACATTGTTCCATATGGTGCCCATGCTTGGCCTGCTGGGGCTGGGCACAGCCGGCGTGTGGGTCGCCTCGCTGCTCGGTCCTGCCCAGGTGGCAAGTCGATTGATCAACATGGCCTTCGGCCAGAACCTTCCTGCTACGGTCTTGGCAGTGGTCTCGGCAGTCACAATGCCGCTGGCGTTGGGTGCGTTAGCGCTATCCGCCCCCTCAACTACTGGCGCCATTGCCTTCGCGGTGGTTTTCGGTATCGGCAGCGGGCTCTTCAGCATCGTCTCCGGGACGCTGCCATTGGCGATCTTCGGCAAGGCAGGTTTCGGGAAACGGCTGGGCTGGATCGGCATGGGAAGGCTGGGACTTTCCGCATTGGCGCCATTTGCCTTGTCGGTCGCTCTCGGCACGATCGGGCCGAAGCCATCGATCTGGGTCTTGGCAGGCGCCGGCACCTGTTGCGTCGCAGTGTTTGCGGAAGTCTGGCGTCGCTGTCCTTCGTCAAGATCAGCGATGCCGGCCCGTAATGGGGCGCAGAGCTGAGGTCGTCCCGGGGCAGTAGTCGGAGTAACATCCACGGCCAAGCTCGAGCTCATCAAACTCCGCGAGTTATACGAAAATGGAATAGTTTCGCCAGCCTATGCTGTCTCGAATGACCGGTTGGCGCCAACGTTCGTGCAACGATGACCACACAGGGTGGTTAGCCTCCACTCATGGAGGCTGAAATGGCTAACGACAAGAAGAACGAAGACACAAAATTTAATCCAGAATGGAAAGACCTAGAGCCTGGCAGTGATGCGGACGCGACCCCAGTACCAGAGGTGGGGAAGACGCCGCCCGATCCAAACAAGAAGCAGTTAGTCCTGCTGCCGACTGCGACCGACCCCATTGCGGCCATTGGGGCGCTGTGCCCGAGGTCCCGAAAGCTGCCGTCAGCGGTGTTTCGTCACCGACATTTCGTCGGATCAATGACCAGTCTCGCTATCGACGACGACCCTAGATAGCCCTGTTCGGGCGCTGTGAAACTTAAGCGACTTCGGCGGTTTGCATAGCGTGGGCCTTGCTAAGACGTAGGAACATGGCGGCACTCGTATAGGCGTGGCCGCCCTGCTAGCGTTCTGCCAGCAGCGCAGGAGCCATGGCGGCGAGGTCCTCGAGCATCGCATTGACTCGGGCAACCTTTCGCATTCCGGGACGGAACGCTAAGAATACCGGGACTTCGGGTGAAGCATGCTGCGGCAGGCAGCGCATCAGCCGCCCCTTCGCGAGATCGTCGATGACCATGAAATTGGGCAGGAAGGAAATCCCGGCGCCCTCCAGCACAAGTTCGCGCAAGATGCCGAAACTGCGCACGGCCAGCCGCCCCGTGACCGCGACCTCCTCCACCGTGCCGTCCGTCGCCTCAAGGGACCAGCTTGCGGCCGGATGGTCGGCCCGGAAGGTCAGGCACTCGCATTGGGTGAGGTCGGATGGTTGGGTCAAGCTGTTAGCTTCCGCATTGGCGGGGCTCGCCACCAGCCAGCGCCGGAACGCCCCGATCCGTTGCGCCACCAGCCGGTCATCCTCAAAGGAGCCCACCCGAATGGCGAGATCGATGCCGGGGTCCTGCATGTCCTCGAAAGCATAGGCGGGCCGCATCACCAGCGACAGCCCGGTGTGTCGTGACAAGATTTCTGGAAACAGCCTTGCAGCGAGCAGACCGCCAACCTCAGGTGTGGCTGCCACGGTTACCTGTCCGCTAACGCCAAGCGCCTCCTCGTGAGCGTAGTCGTGCAGCAAGTCGACCTCGGCGAGGATAGACCCGATACGTCCCGCCAGGCGCTCGCCAGCCGGCGTCACGCGCACCGTCCGCCCGCCATGCTCGATCAGCCGCACCCCCAGCCGCCCCTCAAGAAGCGAGACGTGGCGGCTCACTCCGGACTTGGCGACCCCCAAATGATCGGCCGCCGCCGCGATGCTGCCGAGGCGATGAACGGCGTGAAAGCACCGCATCGCCAGCATGCTCAAAGTTCCAATTTCTTGAACCATTGGTTCCATTCCGCACATCTGTTGCAGAGATTGGTAGTGCCTTACGTGGTGGCCATCAGCGCCGTCAATGGCGCCGCAATAGGAGACCCGTTATGAATATCCTCATCACTGGCAGCACTGGCGGCTTTGGTCGCCTGACCGTCGAAGCCCTTCTTGCTCAAGGCCATCACGTCGCCGCAGCCCTGCGCGACGCAGCTGGCCGCAACGCCGCGTCCGCCGATGCCCTACGCAGCGCAGGCGCCCATGTGGTCGAGATCGACGTCACCAGCGACAGCAGTGTCGATCTCGGCGTCGAAGCGGCAGTCGCGGCCCTAGGCCAAATCGACGTGCTCATCAATAATGCCGGCGTCGGCACGCATGGCCTCATCGAGAACTATTCCGCCGACGATTACAAACGGCTGTTCGACGTCAATGTCTTCGGCGTGCAGCGCATGATCCGCGCTGTCGCTCCAGGCATGCGCAGCCGCGGCAACGGCCTCGTCATCAACATCTCCAGCCTTCTCGGACGCGTTGCTATCCCGTTTTACGGCCCGTACCAGGCATCCAAGTGGGCCCTTGAAGCGATAAGCGAGAACTGGCGCGCTGAACTGTCCAGCTTCGGGATCGAGGTCGCCGTCGTTGAGCCTGGCGGGTTTCCGACGACGTTCGTGGACGGATTGATGCATCCGTCCAACCCGGATCGCAACGACGGCTATGGCGCCATGGCGCAGGTGCCGGAAGCGGCATTGGCGGGGTTCATGGATATGCTGGCGAAGAACCCGCAACAAGATCCCAAACTCGTCGCGGATGCAGTCGCTGCCCTGATTGCAACCGATCACGGCAAGCGTGCTTTTCGAACCGTCGTCGACCGGATCGGCATGGGCGAGCCGGTTCAGGCCTTTAACGTTCACGCAGCACAGATGACAAGCGGCCTTTATGCCGCAACCGGCTCGGGACACATGCTGACCGTAAATACCGCCCCGGCAATCGCCGCCGAGTAGTGCTTCAGATAGGAGAGCAACGATGAAATACGCTGTTTTGGGCACCGGAATGGTCGGCATAACCCTGGCGAGCAGGCTTGTGCAACTCGGACATGACGTTGGAATGGGCGCCAGGGAAACCGCCAACGAAAAGGCTGTTCATTGGGCTGCCAGCAACGGACCGACGGCCAGTAGCGGTAACTTCGCGGAAGTGGCCAGTCGTGCCGAAATTATTGTCCTTGCAACGGCTGGCGGGGCGGTAAAATCTGTCGCTAGTGAGATCGGCGGAGAGATCTCCCCCGATAAGGTGATCATCGACGTCACCAACCCGCTCGATTTTTCTCGCGGCATGCCGCCCAGTTTGTTGCCGGAATTGTCGGGAACGACCTCGGCGGCCGAAACGCTCCAAGCCGCGCTGCCCGACGCACGCGTGGTCAAAGCGCTCAACACCATGAACCACCTGCTTATGGTCGATCCGACCCGCATCTCAGGGGCACACGACGTGTTCCTTTGCGGCAACGATCCGGACGCCAAGGCACAGGTCGTTACCCTGCTGAAAGCGTTCGGTTGGACGGCACCAATCGACCTCGGGGCCCTTTCGGCAGCCCGGGGTCTAGAAGGACTGATGCCGTTTTGGCTAAGCGTCTGGGCCGCCACTGGTTCGGCGGACTTCAACTACCATATCGCCCGGGCCTAAGCGGCGCAAACGACCGGCGCTCGGCTTTACGCCAGTTCGTCGGTCGCTTCCTTCCAGTAGGAGCCTTCCTTCCGATCGATGTGCAGACGCAGTACCGAGAGCGCCGTCGTGGCGTCCCGCTTGCGAACGGCCTCCAGTATTTCGAGATGCTCGCGGTAGGACTTCTGCATGTGATCCGGATGCCGGCCCAACCGGTTGCGTATCGCTGCCATCTTTGGCGCGATCGCCTGATAGGCATCGTTCAGAAACTGGTTGTCGGCGCAGTCGAACAGATGCTGGTGAAACTCGGTGTCGAAGCCGAGATAGGCGGTGTCATCGTTCTGCTTTCGCGCTTCGGTCATGCGGGCCGTGCACTGCTCGAGGTCGCGAGCAAGGCGATCGGCGTTGTTGGCAATTGCCTCGGTGAGCGCCTTCGTTTCGAGGCACACTCGCGCGTCACAGAGCTTGAGCAGTTCTGAGGGGCCGAGGTGGAACACAAACGTCCCCCGCTGCGGCTCGACGATCAGCAGGCCTTCCATTTCCAGGCGGTTGATCGCTTCGCGCACCGGGGTGCGGCTGACGTTGAGATCTTTGGCGATGCGGGTTTCCGACAAGTGGCCGCCCATCTCCAGCTCGCCACTGACGATGGCGCCGCGCAACTGCCGGGTTACCAGCTCAGTCAACGATTCCGGACGAACAAACGATTGCACAACGACTCTCCCAGCTTCTCTTCTATAGCATAAAGATTGGCATACAAAATACCCTATTGACGCACTGGCATACCGTATGCCACACATTGGACATTGATGCGAAAGCGCTCTGGGAGGAGCTCTTGAAACAGTTTGATCGAGCGCTGACCGCGCTCAATCGCGCCACGGTCGCCGCCTTGCTGGCGACGGTTTTCCTCATTGTCTTTGCCAATGTGGTGCTGCGCTATATTTTTGGTTTTTCATTGAGTTGGGTCGAAGAGCTCTCGCGCTATCTCATGATCTGGTCGGCGTGGCTGGCTATGGGCCTGGCGCTGCGTGAAGGCGCCCACATCGCCATCGACAGCCTGCTTGCCGCCCTGCCGCGCCATGCAGCCCGCGCCGTCCGCGTCGTCGTCTTTCTCGCCATCGTTGTCTTCGCCGTGTCGCTGGCCTGGCTGGGCACCAGCTACGCGCTGTTCGCCTGGGGCCAGAAGACAGCCGTGATGCGGCTCTCGCTCGGCATGGTCTATCTCGCCATTCCCATCGGCGCCCTGCTGCTGCTCGTCCATGCCTGTCTGATCGCTCGGCGCATGATCAACCATACGCCCGATGCCGAAGAGCAGGCACAGGCCGCAGAATTGAGCGTGCTATGAGCATCGTCCTTTTCACCGCCATGCTTGTCACCATGGTCATCGGCGTGCCGATCGCTATCGCCATCGGGCTTTCCACCATGCTGGCGATGCTGGTCGATGGCCGGTTCTCACTGATGCTGATCCCGCAGAAGTTCTTCTCGGGTCTCGACAGCTTCCCGCTGCTGGCCATTCCGCTGTTCATCCTGGCCGCCGAACTGATGGCGGGCGGGCGGCTCACCGAGACGCTGCTGCGCTTTGCCACCGCCTGCATCGGGCACATCCGCGGCGGCCTCGGCCACGCCAATATCCTCACGATGACGTTCTTCTCCGGCATCAGCGGTTCCGCCCTCGCCGACGCGGCCGGACCCGGCGCGGTCATCTCCAAGATGATGCGGCAGACCGGCTATCACCCCGAATACGCCGCCGCCATGACCGCCTCGGCGGCCATCGTCGGCCCGGTCATCCCGCCCTCGATCATTATGGTGGTCTATGCGCTGACCGACAGCAGCGTCTCGATCGCCGGGCTGTTCGTGGCCGGCATCGTGCCAGGCATCATGATCGCGCTGTCGCTGCTGATCGTGAACCACATCATTTCCGTGCGCCGCAACTATCGCGCCGGCGATCCGCGGCCGACGGTCCGCGAATTCATCGGCCTGACCTGGCGTGCCTTTCCCGCTCTCATGCTGCCGGTGATCATCCTCGGCGGCATCCACTCCGGCGTCTTCACGCCCACCGAAGCCTCGGCTGTCGCCGTCGCCTATGCCTGGGTCGCCGGCTCGTTCATCTACCGGACGCTCGAAGCCTCCAAGCTCCCGGGCATCCTGGTGCGCACCGCGATCATGACCGCGTCGGTGATGCTGATCATCTCGACGTCGGAAGCCTTCGCCTGGGCCCTTACCGTGCTGCAGATCCCGCAAATGGTGTCGGAATTCATTGTCTCGCTCGACCTCGGACCCATCGGCTTCCTGCTCGCGGTCAACGTCTTCCTGCTGATCTTCGGCATCTTCATGGAGCCGCTGCCGGGCGTCATGATCCTTGTGCCGATCCTGGCGCCGGTCGCCGAAGCCATGGGTATCAACGGCCTGCAGTTCGCGATGATCGTCATCATCAACCTGACGCTGGGGATGATCACGCCGCCGGTGGGCGGGCTGCTGTTCGTGACCTCGATCGTCACCAAAGTTCCGATGAAGCCGCTGGTCCGCGAGCTCTGGCCATTCCTGTTCGCCGAGCTGGTCGTCCTGGCGCTCATCACACTCTACCCGGGCTTCAGTTCCTGGCTGCCCGGCGTCTTCGGGTACACCCGCTAACAAAAAATCTCATCGGAGGAGTTCGAGATGAAGAAACTGTTCTTGCTCATGACGACGGCACTGGTGACGCTCACGCCCACGGTTGCCGAGTCCCAGTCGGCCAAGGTGCTGAAGTACACGCACTACCAGCCGGGCCGTGAAGACCAGCCCAAGCACGCTGCGGCGCTGGCGTTCGAAACCTGCGTCGAAGGCGCGACCTCGAACAGCATCGACGTCGAGATCTACCCGGCCGGCCAGCTCGGCAACGCCACCTCGGCCCTCGAAGCCCTCAAGCTGGGCTCGCTCGAAATGGCGGTCGTCCATGACGGCGGCATCTCCAGCGTCTATCCCAACTTCGACGTCTTCGCCTTGCCCTACCTGTTCAAGGACCACGAGACCGCCTACGAGGTTCTCGATGGCGATTTCGGCAAGAGCTTTGCCGACTCGATGGTCGCCGATACCGGCATCCGCCTCCTGGCATTCGCCGACAACGGCATCCGCCACTTCACCAACTCCAAGCAGCCGATCAAGTCGCCGGCCGACATGGCGGGCCTCAAGATGCGCGTGCAGCCGGCACCGGCCTTCATCGCTCTGACTGAAAGCCTCGGCTCGAGCGCCTCCGCGATCGATTGGGGTGAACTGCCGGCCGCGCTGGCCCAGGGCACTGTCGACGGCCAGGAAAATGGCGTCACCAACATCATGGCCGCAAGCCTCTACCAGAGCCAGAAGTACGCAACCCTCGACGGCCACGTCTACAGCCTCCACGCGTACCTGATCAGCGATGCCTTCTACCAGGGCCTGACCGATGAGGAACGCTCCGCCGTCGACACCTGCGTCGTCGAAGCCCGCGACATCCACCGCGAAATGACCCGCGCCCAGGATCTCTCGGCTGAGCAGGTGCTGACCGAGAACGGCATGGAAGTCTACGTGCCGACCGCCGAGGAAATCGACGCGTTCCGCCAGCTGGCCCAGCCGGCTGTCCGCACCTACCTCGAAGGCGCTGTCGGTGCCGAACTGGTGCAGCAGCTCGTCGACGCCGTCGCGGCAGCCGACGCCAACTGATCCTTGCCAAGCGGGTACCGCGTCATGACAACCGATCGCTCGATTGCCGTCCTTGAACCGGGCTATGCCGATTATCGGCAGGAAGAAGTCATTCTCGCCGGACATGGCGTGCGGATCGCGGCCATCGGCTCGGAAGACGACGCGGTGCCCCGGCTGGGCACGCTCAACCCCCTGGCTATCATGGTGCGCGAGCGCCTCGTGACGGCCGAGGTGATGGATGCGTGTCCGGACCTCAAGATCATCGTGCGCTACGGCGTGGGCGTCGACAATGTCGATATCGCCCACGCCACCCAGCGCAGGATCTACGTCGCCAACGTGCCCGACTACGGCGCCGACATCGAGGTCAGCGAGCATGCGCTCGCCCTCTACCTCGCCGTCCAGCGCCGGGTGCTTTCCCGCGATCGCGAAGTCCGCGAAGGGCAGTGGGGCATCGGCCAGAAGGCCATAATTCCGTCGCGCGAAAACGCCGTGCTCGGCCTTATCGGTTGCGGCCGCATCGGCCTTGCCGCGGCACGGAAATTCCGCGCCTTAGGCTTTGAACGCGTCATCGCGTTCGATCCTTACCTCAAGCCAGAAAGCGCCGAACGCGAAGGGATCGACATCGTCGATCTCGACACCCTGTGCCGCACCGCCGACGTCGTCAGCCTACATGCGCCGCTCACCCCGCAAACCCGCCACATCCTCGACGCCGCCCATATCGCACTGCTGAAACCGACGACTGTCGTCGTCAACGTTTCGCGCGGCGGGCTGGTCGACGAGGCAGCCCTCGCCGCGACCCTGCGCGACGGCAAAATTCTGGGCGCCGGCATCGACGTGTTCGAAAGCGAACCCGTGCGCGCCGACAACCCCCTGCTTTCCACTCCCAACACCGTGCTCAGCGATCATGCGGCCTGGTACTCGGAGCGCTCCGTGCGTGCGCTGCAGTCCAAGGCGGCCGAAGAAGTCGCGCGTGTGCTCAAGGGAGATCACCCGGCCAACTGGCTGAACCGCTGGACGCCCTGACGCGTCGCCCCTCGCCTACAGAAAGACTTGAAGATGACCCTCGAAGAACTCGTCGCCGGATTCCGTACCGCCGCGACCGCATCGGTCGCCGATGCGGTGGACAAGATCGCCGGCCGTCCGGGCTGCCTGCCGCCGACTTTTGCGCCTCGCATCAACGACAAGAAGATCGTCGGCCCGGCCGTGACAGTGCTCGAAGGTCCGACCACCGAATTCCTGCCGCCGCAGCACGCGCTCGACGCTATCGACGCCTCGGAGGCCGGTTCTGTCATCGTCATTTCCACCAACGGCACCACCGACGTCGCCGTCTGGGGCGGCCTGATGACGGCTGGCGCGGTAGCCAACAAGCACGAAGGCGCGGTGCTCGACGCAAGCGTGCGCGACATCGCCGAAATCCGCCGCGACTACGACTTCCCGGTCTATGCGCGCGGCAACTGCACCGGCACGACGCTGGGCCGCATCAAGACGCTGGCCGCCAATATCGAAGTGTCGATGGGCGGCATCCTGGTGCGCCCGGGCGACATCATCGTCGCCGATTACGACGGGGTGGTCTGCGTGCCGCGCGACCACGCCGAAGCGGTCCTCGCCATGGCGCTCGAGATCGACGCGCGCGAGGCCGAACAAGCCCGTCTCATCATCCAGAGCGGTTCGCTCAAGGAAGGTCTGGCCAAGTACGGCCGGATTTAAATAAGTGCTCCGCGGATTGCGCCAACAATCCGCGGAGCGCCAGTCATCAGCAAGGGAGGAAACAATGCTGAAACGATTGCTCAACACGGTGGCCCTCGCCACACTTCTGGCTGCCCCCGCCGTCGCTCAGGACGGGCCGGAGGTGGTCATGGAGTGGAATAGCCTGCCCTACTCTGTCAAGGACGAGGCAACTCTTAAGGCTTGGGAGGACAGTGAAATCTTCGGCAAGGCGCTGATCCAGGGCGCCAAGGTCGATGCCGACGGCAACTTCTACGTCTCGACCGCCCGCTGGGGCGGGGCCGAGGTTCCCTCGACGCTGTCCAAGCTCGTCCAGAACGGCGACACCTGGGAACTGGAAGCCTTTCCGTCCGAGGAAATGAACGCCATCGACAATCCCGACGGGCTCAAGGCCGTGCTCGGTTTCGAGATCGACCGCAACGGTGTGATGTGGATTCTTGACCAGGGGCACGTCGCCGGCGCTCCCAACAAGGACGGCGACGCCAAGCTGGTTCTCTGGGATATCGCCAAGAACGAGGAAATCCAGCGCTACGTCTTTACTGCCGAGGAAGCCGATCCGGCCTGCTCGTTCCTCAACGACATCGCCATCGATAACGACACCGGCTTCGCCTACATCGCCGACAGCGGCATCTTCTGCGATCCGCTCGAAGGCGGCCTCATCGTCTACGACATGAACACCAACTCGGTGCGTCGCATCCTCGACCAGCACCGCTACACCAACGACGAACCCAACTTCTTTTTCAACATCGACGACCGTCAGGTGCTCGCCGGCACCGGAATGCGCACGGGCGCCGACGGCATCGCGCTTTCGGGCGACGAGAGCCGGCTCTACTGGACCAACCTGACCGGCAATCATCTCTATGAACTGCCGACCGCCCTGCTGCGGGACTTTGAAACCAGCGAAACCGTGCTTGAAAATGCCGTCAAGGTGGCCGCCGTGCTGCCGTCCAACACCGACGGCATGATCTCGGACGGCGAAGGCAATATCTACATGACCGCCCTCTCGCTCGACGGCATCATGAAGTACGAGGAAGCAACCGGACAGGTGACGCGCTTTGCCCACCATCCGGAAATGAACTGGCCCGATACCCTGTCGTGGGGCCCGGACGGCGAGCTTTATGTCGTGTCGAACCACCTCCATATGTGGGTCGATGGCGTCATGGACTTCGAAAACCCCGAAATCCCGAACTTCCGCATCTGGAATCTCGGCAATCCAACCGAGGCCGACGCGGCCAACTGATGAACCACACCTTCGGGGGCGCGCCCGGCGCGTCCCCGGAAACGAGAGGACCATGACGCTCGATATCCTGTGCTTTGGCGAGCCGCTGCTCGAATTCAACCAGCAGCCGGATGGCCGCTACCTCCCCGGCCATGGCGGGGACACGTCGAACTGCGCCATCGCAGCCGCGCGCCAGGGGGCGCGCGTTGGCTTTTTCACCCACCTCGGCAAGGACAGCTTCGGCAATTCCTTCATGGAGCTCTGGCAGCGCGAAGGTGTTTCAGCCGAAACGGTGCGCCAGGTCGATGATGCCCACACCGGCATCTATTTCGTCAGCCACGGCGCCAACGGCCACGAGTTCAGCTACATGCGCGCCGGCTCCGCCAGCAGCCGGGTGACCCCTGCGGACCTGCCCCAGGATGCCATCCGCTCGGCGTCGATCCTTCATGTGTCCGGCATCAGCCAAGCCATCTCGCCCAACGCGGCCGACAGCGTTTTCGCCGCCATCGCCCTCGCCCGCGACGCCGGCAGGAAGGTGTCCTACGACACCAATCTTCGGTTCAAGCTCTGGCCGCTGGAGCGTGCCCGCGCCATCACCCACGCCGCCATGGCCCAGTGCCACATCGCCCTGCCCGGGCTCGATGACGCGCGGCAGCTGACCGGGCTGCAGGAACCCGATGCGATCGTCGACTTTTACCTCGAGCTTGGCGCCGAGATCGTCGCCCTGACACTCGGCGCAGACGGCACGCTGGTGGCTAGCGCGTCGGACCGCGCCACCATCAAGGGGCGCCGGGTCGAAGCCATCGACGCCACGGCGGCGGGCGATACCTTTGACGGCGCCTTCCTTGCCCGGCTCGCCGCCGGAGACACCCCGTTCGAGGCCGCCCGCTACGCCAATGCCGCCGCCGCACTGTCGACCCAGGGCTACGGCGCCGTCGCCCCCATGCCGCACCGGGCAGCGGTCGAGGCGTTTCTGCGCGAGGAGGCGACGTCATGAAGCACGCCGTGGTCGTCGGTGGCACCCGCGGCATCGGCGCGGGCATTGCCGACACGCTTGTTGAAAGGGGCTGGCAGGTCACGGCAACAGGCGTTTCCGCCGCCGAGGTCGAGGCCTATCGCGAGACCCGGTCGGGTGCAGCGGCCGAGGTGCTCGACGTCCGCGACACCGCCGGCGTCAACGCCTTCTTCGCCCGGCAGAACCGCCTCGACGGCCTCGTCAACTGTGCCGGCATTCTGGTGCGAGGCGGCGAATACGATATCGAGACCTTCGAGACAGTCATCGACATCAACCTCACCGGCACCATGCGCTGCTGTCTCGCGGCGCAACCGCTGCTGGCCGCGGGTGGCGGGGCGATCGTCAACACGGCATCGATGCTCAGCTTCTTCGGCGGTCCGCTGGTGCCCGCCTACTCCGCCTCCAAGGGCGGCGTAGCGCAGCTGACCAAGGCGCTGGCCGGGCGCTGGGCCGAGCAGGGCATCCGCGTCAATGCCGTCGCCCCCGGTTGGATCGAGACCGAGATGACTGAGGCCCTGCGTGCCGATCCACAGCGCAACGCGCCGATTCTGGGCCGTACGCCGCTCAACCGCTGGGGCAGGCCAGGAGAAGTAGGCGCGCTCGCTGCCTGGTTGTTGTCCGAAGACGCCAGCTTCGTCACCGGCGCGGTTTACCCCGTCGATGGCGGCTATCTCGCCATGTAGGAGCTTCCAATGCCACTTCAAACCGACGACTTCGACCCCCGAACCCCATACCAGTTGCCATTTCCAAAGGATGCACTGGCCGAGATTGTGGTGCCAGATGGAATTCCGCTCGACGATCGGCTGTGGGTGCCGCAGGCACCCCATGTCGATTTCCGCCCGCTTTGCCTTAATCGGTCGCACGGCTACTGGATGAACCTGTTGCGCGTGCGCAAGTCCGGAGTGCTATCGCGCCACCGTCACCCGCAGCCCGTGCACGGTTGGGTGCTCAAGGGTCGCTGGCATTATCTCGAGCATGACTGGATGGCCGAGACCGGCTCCTATGTCTTTGAGCCGCCTGGAGAAACCCACACGTTAGTGGTGCCTGAGGGGGTCGATGAGATGATCACCTATTTCCAGGTCAACGGGGTGATGGTCTATGTCGACCCGTGGGGCAAGACCATCGGCTATGAGGACGTCTTCACAAAGATCGACATGTGCCGTGCGCATTACAAAGCAGTTGGTTTGGGGGAGGATTTCGTAGACCGCTACATCAGATAACATCACATGGGTGAAGGAAGCATCTGGTATCTGTCGGCGGTCAATCTGACAGTCGACCGCCGAACCTTTTCGTGTTTGGGTCAGCTATGTCTGCTTTTCCTGCAAATGAATCAAAAGCTGTCTATCCGCTTCCCACCCCATTGCAGACTAAGCTGGCATCGAAGTGTTCTACCTTCTCCGGAAATGATGAAAGCCGTCATGATCAAGAGCGAGGCTCCTACGGCGGCAAGCTGCGCTGCGAGATCATTTGATGCCATTGTCAGCTCTGGCTGCCGCAGCGGTTCTTGCGGGTTCCCACGCATACCATCGTTGGGCGCGAACAAAAACAAACCGGCGCCCTCGCTCCGCTAGTTCGAGCAGTTTTCCAAATGGCCTATGCAAACGGGGGAAGTTGGCAGATCTTATCTCGTGGACTCCTGATCTGCCAGAAGGTTGCTTGCCGGTAATCGCCATGATGGATTGTTCCAACAGGGATCACCATGGCCATGGATTATCAGCTCGAACGACAGCTGCGCTTCAGCATCGCGCCCGAGGACAAGAGCCTCTACTCCTGGTCGATTGGAGAGTTCGACGGCAGCGGCAAGCAGATCGGGCCGGATCAGATCCCCTGGGTGTGGTCGCTCAACTTCACTGCCACTGAGGTAGTCCTCTCGGACAGCATCAACGTCAAGAGCGGCTACCAGGGCGAAGGCCAGCCGGACAAGCTGGAGGTCGCGGAGCGGCGCATCATTCGCGCCCAACTCCGGCCCGGGGACAGCCGCGACGACGAGGATTGGTTTCGTCGCACCAAATACCGGATGTTCGGCACGGACCGCGAGGTTACGAATTTCACCCTCGATGTCATCCCCATCACCGATCCAACCGACGCCGAGAGCTGCACGGCGTGGGGATGCCCGGCCTACGAGGCCGAGATCGATTTCCACAAGGAGCCGCAACCGGACATCGTGTGCTTCTACATGCGGGTAAGGCCGGAGACATTCGACCGCTACGCGCAACGGATCGCCGACGGCACAGCCGACGAGCTGGTGCTGCGCCTCGGCGGGGTCGAGGGCTTCTACTCGGAATGGTCGCCTTCGATTTTCACGCGGGACGTCAAGGTTCTGGCGCCGATCAGCGAGCACGTCGTAGCCATGCCTGACGGCATTCGCGCCGAACCGCCGCGGTTAGGCCGCATCTATGAAGGTGAGATCTACATCAACGCGAAGCGTGTGCAGGCCAGGAAGCTGCCGTCCGCCAACGACGAAGAGGCGGCCGACGAGCCCACGACAGCGCCGCTGGTGCGCCCGGAGGCAGCCATGTCGCGGATCGCAGACGACATGGATCCGCACGCCGTGAAGCTGCTCGGGTCGATCAAACAAGCGGTCTGGGTGATCGCCGCGGCTGCCATCATCACGATGATCGCGGCTGTGTTCTGATGGTGCCCTTGAAGATCACTGGACGGTTCCCTGGACCCAAGCAGCGGCAGGCCTATGAAAAGGCGCTCGGCGAGTTTCTCGTCGCCTTCAACCGTATGGAGAACGTCCTTCGCGAGTTGGTTGAGCTCTCGCTAGACGCCCTTGGTAGACCGGAGTTCTGGAAGCACCTCAAGGGTGCCGGCTTGCCCGAGCAAGCGAGGTACATGGTCCTGCTGTCCATGGCCAATCCCAAGTTGCCGGACATTCCATTCGAGGCGGTGCTTGAGCTGAACAGCAACAGGAACGCCTTGGCACATGGGCACTATTATGAACGGTTCGACCGCGATGGGTACACGATCGTGGGAAAGGACAAGGAACGCCCATTCCCAATCGAGGACATCAACAAGCTAGCAGAGCATGCAAATGAGATCGCTGGAGAGTTCGAGCGAGATCTGCTGCGGATGTATCGCATGATGGACGAAGATGAACTTGGGCTGTCGACGTAGCGGTGCAGCACATCGGAGGTGATAGGGATGACGACATTCGCGTAGCCGACGATCCAAGCCGACGACGAACTGGCGACCGGCCGCTTCCTCGAGCGCTTGGTCGACCCGGCGCAAGTTCTGCTGGGATAGGGCTCAGTATCGCTCCGCCTGCAGTCGCCCAATGAACATGGACCAGTAGATTTCGGCAGCTCCCTCGAGTGTGAGGTGCTCCTCGCGTTGGCCTCCGAACGAGCGCATGCCCATGCTGCGGAGGAACATCGACTGCTCGTCGGCATCTACCCGCAGGTTCTCGTTGTAGCCGTTGGATGCGGTAGTCTCGCCATCGACATAGCTGATCCCGTTGCTCGAAAAGCCACCGCCCATGAAAATCGTGCACCGGGTCACTGCCTTACCGGCCCGGTAAACCGCTGCGGTGAAGCGGTTGGCATCTATCCGCCGGAAATCGCCGTCGATTCCATCGTTTCGCTGGCTTAGCTCTACCAAGGAATTCTCGAAATACTTGGCCATGAACTCGAAGGCTTCCACCCTGAAACGATCCTTGTCCTGATCCGTGAAGCTTTTGGCCAGGCGTAGATTGCTGGACCTCGGACCCGCCGCAACCGCGGTCGTGGACGAAACCGATCTTGTGGGCTCCGAGCGGGATCGGACCGGGTCGGCGAATCGCTCCGCCGCTTTCCTGATGTCCTTAACCACGTCGAGCATGGCCACATCCCGGTCTGGCCATTGCGTCACCGGCTTGCCGTCCGAAGGTGTGGCCCGCAGTTTGCCGAAGGGAGCATGGTGCCATTCGCAGGGGCGAAGGATGACGGGAATAACAACGGCTTCACCTCTGGCCTGCCGATCCAAGGCGACAGTCATCTCCTTGTCGTAGCAGTAGTCCGATGCCAGGAAGTCTGGGCTTACCAGCAGGAGCACTATCTCGGCACTTTCGAGTTCCGTACTGATCGAACCGTCGAGTTCCTCCCCCGCAACGATGCGTCGGTCGTGCCATGTCTCGATCACGCCCTGGCGCTTCAGCATGGCCAACTGGGTCTCCAGTTGATCGCGGAGCATTTCGTCACGATAGGAGTAGGAAAAGAACACTGTGGTCATGGCTGCTTCTGGACACGCGTTGAAGGAAGCGGATCAGGCGTCGTGCTGGTGGTGCTTGCACTTACCGTGGTCGGCGAGGATCTCGATGACCTGGCAGCTCTCGACCCGACCGTGCGAGCAGCCTTCCACCATCCGCTCCAGCTCGGCCTCGAGTGCCTTGAGGCTGGCGATCTTATCCTTCACTTCGACCAGACGAGCCCTGGCGATGGTGTCGGCGTCGGCACATGACTGATCTGGACGATCCTGCAGGTCGAGGAGTGTTCTGATCTGGTCGATCTCGAAGCCAAGCTCACGGGAATGCCGGATGAAGGTCAGGCGCTCGGCGTCCTTGCGGTCATAGGTCCGGCGGTTTCCTTCGGTGCGCGGCGGAGCCGGCAGCAACCCGATCTGCTCGTAGTACCGGATGGTGGGGATCTTGACCCCCGTTGCTTCCGAAACTTTCCCAATCGCGATGCCGTGACTCATTTCCGCTTGCTCCTATAGTGACTGGAGGATGTACGGCAATGATGGAGAATTCAAGGAGTCGCTGCCCATGGACGCAAGGATCGAAACCACCCGCTTCAAGGTGGAAGGTATGGATTGCGCCAGCTGTGCTTCAAAGGTGGACACCGCGGCACGTCGCATCCAAGGAGTCGAGGACGTATCCGTTTCGGTCGTGTCGGGCACCATGTCGGTGAAGCACTCGGACGCCGCCGATCTCGCCGATCTTGCCCGACGTGTCTCGAACCTGGGCTACCCCACCCGCCGGGTGCAGAGCGCATCCCCCGCCCGACCCGTGGACCAGCATGGCGTCGGCCATGGTGAGCATGGTGACCAGGCAGGTGGCGGTCATCGTCATCTGCATGGTGACGATGATGCCGATGAGGGCGTACCGTGGTGGCGCACCCGAAAGGCGATCTTGACGGCGTCCTGCGGAATCGCGCTGCTGCTGGCCTACCTCGTGGGCCGGGTCGTCTCGGATGTCGGGCACTGGGCTTTCTTGGTCGCGCTGCTGGTGGGCCTGATCCCGATAGGTCGCCGCGCCGTGGCCGGAGCCATAGCCGGCAGCCCGTTCTCCATCGAAACGCTAATGTCGATCGCCGCCGTAGGCGCCGTGGTCATCGGCGCCACGGAAGAAGCGGCTACGGTCGTCCTGCTCTTCCTCGTCGGGGAAATGCTGGAAGGCTTCGCCGCTGGCCGGGCCCGTGCCAGCATCAAGGGTCTGGCCGATCTGGTGCCCAAGACGGCACTGCTGGTCGATGGCGACGAGGTGCGTGAAGTCCAGGCATCCAGTCTTGCCATGAAGCAGGTGGTGCTGGTGCGCCCTGGCGACCGCATCCCGGCGGATGGAGAGATCGTCGAGGGCAGCGGTGCCATCGACGAGGCACCGGTCACCGGTGAAAGCGTTCCCAAGAGCAAGGGCGTCGGCGACACTGTTTTCGCCGGCACCATCAACACCGACACCGCCATCAGGGTGCGCGTCACCGCCGCCGCTGCCGATAACACCATTTCCAGGGTCATCGCCCTGGTGGAGGAGGCACAGGAAGCGAAGGCGCCGACCGAGCGCTTCATCGATCGGTTCTCCAAGATCTACACGCCCGGCGTTCTGCTGGTCGGCGCCTTGGTCGCCACCGTGCCGCCGCTGCTGATGGGCGCATCCTGGAGCGAGTGGGTCTACAAGGGCCTCGCCATCCTTCTGATCGGCTGCCCCTGCGCACTGGTGATCTCCACCCCTGCCGCCATCGCTGCGGCCCTGTCTGCCGGTGCCCGTCGCGGGTTGCTGCTCAAGGGCGGGGCGGTACTCGAACAGCTCCGCACCATCACCATGGTCGCCATGGACAAGACCGGTACGCTGACCGAAGGGAAGCCGAAGGTCACCGATATCGTCGCCGTCGGCCGCAGCGAAACCCAGGTGCTCTCGATGGCTGCGGCGCTCGAGACCGGATCGAGCCATCCGCTCGCCCTTGCCATTCTCGCCAGGGCCAAGGCGGACAAGGCACCAGTGCCTCCCGGCTTCGCTCTTGCCGCGGTTCCCGGTAAAGGCGTCACCGGCAGCATCGGCACCGACAAGGCATTCCTCGGCTCGATCGAGGCAGCCGCCGAGCGCACCACGATCCCCGATGAGCAGCGGGCACGCATCGTCGCCTTCAACGACGAGGGCAAAACCGTCTCGGTGCTGCTTGCCAACGGCACGCTCGCCGGCATCTTCGCCATCCGCGACGAGCCCCGGGCCGATGCCAGTGCCGGTCTGCAGGCGTTGCGCGACGCGGGCGTCGGAGCGGTAATGCTTACCGGCGACAACCAGCGCACCGCCAGCGCCATCGGCGCCTCGCTGGGCATGGATGTTCGGGCCGGCCTGCTTCCCGAGGACAAGCAGCGGATCGTTCGAGAGCTTCAATCGCAAGGCAAGGTTGTGGCCAAGGTGGGCGACGGCATCAACGACGCACCGGCACTGGCTGCCGCCGATGTCGGCATCGCCATGGGCGGCGGCACCGACGTGGCGCTCGAGACTGCCGATGCTGCAGTGCTGCATGGCCGCGTCACCGACATCGCCGACATGATCAACTTGTCGAAGGCCACGATGGCGAACATCGGGCAAAACATCACCCTGGCCCTCGGGCTTAAGGCAGTGTTCCTCGTGACGACTGTTATCGGCGTGACCGGCCTGTGGCCTGCCATCCTTGCGGACACGGGTGCAACCGTGCTGGTGACTGCGAACGCCATGCGCCTTCTGGCCTGGCGGGGCAGCCGGTCGCATTCCCGGTGACCTGAAGAAGCAGTATTGCTCCTAAAACGCAGATTGGATCACCATGAAACTGTTCATTGCCATCGCCTTGGTCGGCATTCTCGCGACCGGGAATGGGTTCGCTCATGACTTCACCTCGGGCAGCATCTATCTCGATCATCCGATGATCGAGGAGGCCCCGCCGAACGCGCCGGTACTTGGTGGCTATCTGTCCATCCAGAACATGGGCGATACCGATGACCGTCTCATCGCCATCGAGAGCAGCGCTGCCGAGAAGGTGGAGATGCACCTGTCAACCGTGACTGATGGCATCGCGCGCATGCAGCCCATGACGGAGGGCCTCGTCATTCCCGCCGGTGAGACCGTTTGGTTGGACAACGGCATGCATGCCATGTTCGTTAAACCTGCCGAGCGGTACCGCGCCGGCGACGAGGTTCCGGCCACCCTGGTGTTCGAGAAGGCGGGCCGCATCGACGTGACGTTCAAGGTCGAAGGGCGCACCGCTGGAGCCGGCGCGTCCCATGAGGGTCACGGGCAATGACGGGACTGCGCAAGCTTCGGTTGATCCTATGGGTGCTTGTGGCGATCGCCGCCGGCGGTGCCGCGTTTCTTGCCTTCGGTCCGGGCGTATCGCCTTCGACTGCAGGAGAAGCCATCTACGCACGCCCCTTCTCTTTGGTGGATCAGGATGGCGTTTCCGTCACCCAGGCTGACTACCTCGGCAAGCCTTCGGCATGGTTCTACGGCTTCACCCATTGCCCAGACGTGTGCCCCACGGCTTTGGCCGAGATGTCGGCGATCCTCGAGGCGCTCGGACCGGACGCGGACAAGCTGCAGGTCGTATTCGTCTCCGTCGATCCCGAGCGCGACACGCCCGAGATCATGAAGGACTATGTCGACTACTTCGACCCTCGCATCGTCGGCTTGACCGGTGACCTTGCGCAAGTCGCCACCATGGCCAAGGACCGCTACATCTTCTTCGAGAAAGTGCCCATGGAAGGCGGCGACTACCAGATGGAGCACCAGGCATCGATCCAGCTGGTGACGGCGGACGGTCGTTTCTTCGGCACCCTTGCCGCCGAGGAAGGTTTCGACGTCAGGCTGGCCAAGGTTCGCCGCCTCATCGGCGAGGGATAACACCCTTTCCAGCGTCACCTCACGTCACGATCGGAAACCTAACGCCTAGGGAAGGACCCGATGCACGCCTTCGGGTTCGTCTTCGCCACTGAACCTGACGCCGGCACGCTCCAAGGCCTCTTTCATGGCCACGACGCTGGTAGGCATCACCCTGTCGCCACCGTTCTCGTAGGCCGCCACGGTCCGGCGACCGATGTCGCTATGCCCCGCAAGCTCCTGCTGGCTCCAGTCGAGGAGGGCTCGTCCTGCCCGGATCTGGGCGGGAGTTGGATGGTGCTGCTGTTCGCTCAAGACGCCGTTCCGAATCGATCTGATGATAACCGAAACTTAACGCAATCGGCGTTCGTTGCACAAAATGTACATTGCGGCTTGACTTCCGCAGCAGATATCTATAGTGACTAGAGCATTGGAAGCCGCAGGTGTCCATCGGTCAGGCACCGCAACAAGACCTTCCCCCGCGTGCATAGCCCGCACGACGTCCTGACTATTCATCGTGTTCGGCCTGTTCGCTGCATGCAGGGAGAGAACCTGTGTCTTTGTTCGTGCGTCCCCAAGACCTTAAACCGAAATCCCGTACGCTGCGCCACCGGGATACCCGGCGGAAACTTTCCTCTATCCTGTTCGACTCGCTCTCCCGGCTGGACGAAGTGGCCGTGATCGGCTCGGATCCCCTCGTCACCCATTTCGCCGTGTCCTTGGGGTTGGAGGCTGCCTCGTTGGCGACCTGCCAGGCCATGCTCGACGAGCGGCCGGTGACCCTGGTCGGCGTTCCCTCCCGGCACTGGTTCCGTCCTGACACCATGAAGCTCCTTCTGTCGCTGAAGGGGTCCATGGAGAAGTGCGGTCGGCCCTGCGTGCTCCTTCCACAACGCGCCATAGCCATGCTTCCCGTCCGGGATGCCACCAGCGAGAATGCCCGGATCTTGATCGAGTTGATCCGCGATCCGGTGCGGATGGGCGTCGACCTGGCCTGCTACGACAAGCACGTCGGGGATCCCGTTGGATGCCGGGCAATGCAGCTGCTCACCGGTCACGACTGCCTCTCCTGATCCGTCCGCGTCATCGACCTTCTTGATGGTCTCGAGCTTTCGAGCCGGAGGAAACCTATGCCCGCAAACACCACGAATGCTTCGTCGGAAGCACCGGCCCTGCTGTCGCAACTGATCTATCGCGCCGGCTTCGGCCGCCATGAGCTGGAGATCGTCGAAGGCGAAGACGGCGGGTTCATCCGCCTTCCTGCCGGAACGGACCCCATGACCTTCAAGGTCCGGGACCTGGGGCACATGCTCAAGTCCTACCGAATGCCCTACGAAATCATGACTGACCCGGCGACCTAAACGCCAGCTCGTCTTCCCTCTCGACCTCACCGCTTTCGTTCAACCTGGAGACCTCGCATGCTCGATGCCGATGCTGCACGCCTTCCGTCCGGCTCCGCCGATGCCGGCCCTACCTCCGGACGCCGCCGTCGTTCCCTCCGCCAGTCCGCGGAGGCCCTGGTCCTGGTCCACCCTTCGGTCAGGCGCCTCACCGATGATCGGGTGCCTGACGACCTGGCCGATGATCTCATGATCGCCGCGGAAGACTTCACCGCCATCAAGGTCGCCCTTGGCCTGCGCGAGGTCTACCTGGTCTGCGTCTGCAACTCGGCCTGGCGCGGCCATGGCAGGCATGCCTTCTTGGAACTGAAGGCAATGGCCGCAACCATGGGCCACACGGTCGTGCTGGTGCCGGAGTCGTTCATCCGCCGTGAGCCCCGGCTGAGCAACGCCATGATGATCGCAAGTGCCGCAGGTGCCGAGATCGGCTTGACCGACCGCATGAAGCTGTTGGCCCACCTGATCAACAACGGCGGCAGCGCACCTCTACTGGACCTGGCGGTGATGGTCCGCGGGGAGGAGCCGATCTCGGCCATCATGGCCCTGGTGGTCGAAGGCGGCCTCTATGTCGACCTCGACAAGCCCATCCTTCCCGCCACCGAAGTGCACCTGGTGCAGCCGCTATGAGCCGGCGCCACCAGGCAGTGAACTTCTTCGGCGCCGATCCCCTCGCCACTGCGGATCGACTCGAAGCCTTGGCCGCCGACCTTCGCCAGCTTGCATCCGGTCAGGCTCCGTCTGCCGCGCAATTGGCGGAGGCGCCCACGCTCAGGGACTGGGGTGTGCTGTCGCGCTCCGGCATCGCCCTGGTCGGCACGGTCCAACGACACCCGAGGATCGCTAATCATCGCCCCGCGATCACTTCCGAGGTTTTCGCGATCGACGGCGACGAGCGCTGGGCGAGGACGATGAGCCGGTACTACCTGCTCGAGCCGCGGGGCACCGGGGGGAAGAAGCATGGGTAAGCTCGACGATTTGGTTTTCCGCGAGGAGCAGCATGAGATGAGGACGATCAAGAACACCAAGGACGAGCGCACGATCCAGGAGCGGCTGGCCGATCTCGTGGTCGAGCGCACTCTCCCCAAATCCGTGCACAATGCGTTGGCCAAGGGCACGAGCGGGCACCTGGTGGTCGTTGTGCCCTCGACGGAGTGGCAGGAGCCGATCGGGGAGGCTATTTCGGAGCTGCAAAACAAAGTCCATCCGGTCTACCCCGGCGGTCCCAAGGCGGCGAAGGACGACCGCAAGGCGGTCAAGTTCCATCTGGAAGCCGGGCACGTGGTCGTAGGGGTGGCGGTCACGCCCTCGTCCCTTCCTCCGTTGCTGCGCACCGTCGCATCCATGACGGTGACCGTGCCCGCTCCCGACCCCGCCTTGCTGCGGAGCTTCCTGCGGAGCGTCTGCACCGGTCCGGTTCCCCGCGGCCTCGATGCACTCAACGTCGGCGCCCTCGACTTCGACGAGATCTGCTCCCTCGTCTCCTTCCAGGCGGAGGCCGCCGGGGTGGTGGAGAAACTGGGGCAGGCCATTGCCAACAAGACCGGCATGACCCGTGGCGACGAGGTCCTGCCCTCTATGGAGGAGGCTGTAGAGTTCGGTGACGCTCGTCTCTGGGCGCAGGACCTCAAGATCGACCTGGCAGACATCGCCGCACAGAGGATCGGCTGGGCCGACGTCGACCGCGGTATTGTCCTCCATGGCCCTCCGGGAACCGGTAAGACCACATATGCCCGTTCGTTGGGACAATATCTCGGCATCCCTGTTGTCATCGGAAGTATTGCGGACCTGTTCGCTAGTACAACTGGCTACCTTGATACTGTCATTCGCGCACAGCGCGATCTGTTCGAGCGGGCGAGATCCGCCGCGCCATGCCTTTTGTTCCTTGATGAACTTGATCAAGTCCCAAATCTAGATGCCACGGATAGCAAAAACCGCGACTATTGGGCTCCGGTCGTCGCTGATTTCTTGATTGCATTGGATGGTGCGGTGGCCGAGAGGGCCGGCGTCATCGTGGTAGGAGCGACAAATCGGCTGCATGCGATTTCGCCTGCCATCTTGCGGAACGGGCGTTTGGAAAGGGCAGTTTACTTAGGACCACCAAGCGCGAATGGAGCCTCGCGCATCCTTCGCCATCACTTGGGACCGGCTCTTCCTGACGCAGATCTCGGTGAGGTTTCTGCCATCTGTGCCAGTCGCTCGATGACCGGCGCAGACATCATGGATCTGGTTCGCAGCGCACGCCGGCGTGCCCGCCGAGCCGCAAGAGAGATTTCACTCGAGGACCTCAAGTCTATTCTGATCCCGGACCGGGAAAGACCGCCAGATCTGGCTCGACGTATTGCCGTTCACGAGTCTGGGCATGCTCTTCTCGCGGCGCTGCACATGCCCACGAGCTTGACGATGGTTACGATCGAGCCCGGAGGTGCTGACATCAACAGTGGTGGCCACACCCAGTTGACCACACCTGATAATCAACTCGAAACGGCTGTTGAGCTTGAGAATCGCGTCGAAATGCTCCTGGCCGGACGGGCTGCCGAGATTCTGATTTTCGGATCACCGAGTTCTGGCTCGGGGGGTTCCTCCTCGAGCGATCTCGCGCTAGCGGTCCGGACGTTGGCCGTTGCTTACTTGACTCTTGGACTGTTTCCCGGGGGTCCACGGTGGCGCTGCGAACCAGGTGAGGTGATGTTTCACCTCATGCGTGATCCCATTGCCTGCCATGCCGTGGAGGCTCGGCTGGCCACCCTGGCAGATCGCGCATTGGAAACTCTCGGGGCGAATCGAGCATCTCTCAACATGCTCTCGGATACATTGTTGACCAGGAAAACGGTTCACCGGGAGGAAATTCTGGCCATGATCGGCAGCCAACATCAGGTGGAAACACCGTATTCCCCGGCTCAGCAGCATCCCCAAAATGGTCCGTAGCGTGATAATTTTGCAACAAAATAACCTGTCGACGGTAATGACTGAGGTTCCCGAATCATCATTTTTCACGGTGTCAACATTGGAGCGGCAAATGAGCGCTTTTATCCTCGTCAATGTGCTCGATGCGTCAACAGGCCCGACTAGGACGGTCGAGTCTCCATTCGACAGTTCAGCACACCGACCTCACTTCTTCTTAACGTAATGGTTTAAGAAACGCGAATAAGGTGGAGTCTGGACTCGATCATTACTCCCTCTGCCTGGCAGAAAAATGCTCTGGGGGTCTTTTCAAACCCGGGTATTTTCGGTGAAGATGGAGACGGATCGGAAAGAGCTTAACTCTGACACGATACCAAAAAATAAAAACGCCCCGGATTTCTCCAGGGCGTTTGAACAATCAACGACGCTCCCCCAAAAGCCTGCAAGCACGGGGTTCGTCGTCCAAGCACGGTAATGGACCTTTCGGCCCATTGCTAACCGGCTTCACAGCCGATCCGCGCATCCGACAGGCCTCGCGGCCCACACAAGCCGGCGAAAGCCGACTGAGACCAATGGACCCAAGGGCCCATTGCCATGGAAACCGGCTTCGCAGCCGCATCCACGCTTTGGAGTATCTGCTGGACGCAACCAAACGTCAAGCTTTCTCCGGGCGTGAAAAGGAGAAATCATGCCCAAGCGCACCTCTGAAGCACTCGCCCCCAGCCAGGCCACCATGCTCCGGAGCAGTTCTCTCTATCACGACTCGTCCGCCGGAAAGGCCGGCTGCAACTTGCTCGTCGATTGCTGTCGTATCGATGGCATGGCGCACGGTTCACGGCCTTATCTCGTGGCCGTCATGGACACGACAACCCGCTCGCTCCTCTCTACGGTCATCACGTCGAAAGGACTCATCGCCAAAAACACCATCCGGGCGATCAAGACCGCGATGGAGTTGAAGGGCGCTGGTGTGGACGAGGTGTCGATCAACTGCGATTTCCTTGATCCAGCGACGCTCTGCGCCGGCCTTCCAGGGGCTGCGGCGATCACCATAGCACCGCCCTCCGCAAAGCCGGCGATGCGTAGCTGGGCCGAGCGTCTCCTCATTGAGACCGCCAGTCCATCGGTCGCCGCTAAGACGCTCTGATCGCCCTTTTTCTGTCACCTCGCACCTCGTCAGGATCGGAGCAGCCCCAAGGCTGTACCGTCAATCTGCGGAGTAATTCCGTGTACGTGAACAACAGAGACGCTTTCCAACATTCGGTTCGTCTGCCGCATACCTCCGCCCGCATCGTCATGTCGCCGTCCGGCGGTGCTTTCCGCACCATCGTAGGTCACGGCTCTATTCGCGCTACCAGCGTCTTCCCTTCTGTAAAGGCAGGATTCAGCATGCCGTGCGAAGCCCAGCACGAACGCATGCATGTCAGGATTTGCGAGGCCGACCCCCGCATTGTGGACTATCAGCATCAGCCCCACAGGCTTGAGATCTTCATGAGCAATCGCTCGAAGCCTCTCATTTATTTTCCGGACGCTATCCGTCAACGCGATGACGGCACGATCGAGGTCATCGAGACCAAGCAGACGCAGCATCAGTTCAAGCGTTCGTCAGCCTACGCCGACAAGCTCGACTATGCCGAACAGGTATACGCAACGCTTGGCTGGACCTTTCTCCGTCTGTCCCAGGACAAGGACTTGGAAATCCGGCCGTTGTGGCCCAATGCTCGCATGATCAGCCTCCATAACAAGCGTCGCGTCACCAGCGCAGATCGGTTGCGCTTCATGGAAGCCGCAGAGCGCGAAGGTGGCACGCTTGCGTTCGGCAAGGCCATCGAAACCCTAGCAGCCAACGGCCTCTATCAACCATGCGACGCGGTCAACCTTTTGCACCGGATGATCGTCGGTCGAGTGGCATTCATCGATGTCACTCGCCGTATTCAAACCGATAGCCCCGTCGCCTTGATTGCAGGTCCCGGGCCGGCTTCCGTGCTCCGCTCCCTGCCCAAGCTCTTTGGTCCGAGCGTCGATATCGATGTGCTGGAGATGGAGGCCATCTGATGGGGAAGAGCATCAGTCTCAAGATCAGGACCGACGAGGTCTTTGCATTCCCCGATGGCATGTACCGCTTCGTTCGCGAGCTTTCAGGATGCGTCCTGCTCTTGCAGCGGCACGGAACGGACAAGGAAAAGCAGATCACCGAGACCGAGCTGATCGATCAGCTCGGCCGCGGCGAAGTCATCCGACTGCGTGACCGACGCGATCGCAAAGGCCGCCCTCTGGTCGAAAGCGACGATGTCTCCCCCGATGAGAAGCCAGAAGAACTGATGCGAGCAAGAACACTCCTGTTCTATGTCCGCGCCTTCGACGCTGACACATCTGTGGGGCTCGGTGATGTCGGGCTGCAGAAGCTGATGAACCGCAAACGCAAAGCTGCGTCAGACAAGGGCCTTACCCACACGTTCTCACCGGACACGCTGAGGCGTGCGATCAAGCAGAAGGGTGCGCCGGGGGACCGTCACCTGAAAGACTTCATCTCCAAACGCGGACGAACGAGCCGGGCCCGGCTCGATCTGACGGTCGAGGACCTGCTGAACAAGGCCGTGAATTTCTATTGGGGGTTGCGAACTCGCGACAAAAAAGACGCCTGGGCCTTCCTGATTAAGGAGATCAAGGAGGTCAATGCAGAGCGCAAGACCGCTGGTCTGGACAAGCTTATGCCGCCCAAGGACGCCAGCACGCTCTACCGCCGGATCAAGGCCAGCAACTGCAGGGAAAACCACGCGCTCAAGACCTCGGCGTTTGAGGCCGATCAGGCGTGGAAGGGTGTCTCTAAACATCTCGACGCAACCGCTCCGGGCGAGCTGATCATCATCGATCATACCATTGTCGATAGTTGGGTTCTTCTCGACGACAATGGGATGCCGCTGGGACGTCCCACCTTGACCGTTGCCATCGACGTCTTCAGTCGCTGCATTGTCGGGTTTCTTATCAGCGCCGAACCACCTTCCGTCTACTCCATGGCCACTGTCATCAAACATGTCCTCATGCCGAAGGGCTACGTGAAGACAGAGTATCCTGATATTGAGCGGCCCTATGACTGCTGGATTCTGCCAAACACAATCCTCATCGACAACGCCTTCGAGCATGTTTCAGGCAGCCTCAGAGATGCCGCGGAGGACATCGGGTTCGAGATCCACTATGCCCCGATCCATTCACCGGCGTATAAGGCAATCGGCGAGAAGATCTTCGATACGCTGAACGACTTCTTCCACAAGCTGCCTGCCTCGGTGCCGTACGACGTCACCACGATGAGAAAGGCCAGGCTTGATCCGCAGCGCGAGAAGCCAGTCTACCATCGGGAAATCGAATACTTCCTGCACCGGTTCATTATTGACCAATATCATTACCGGCCCCACGCTGGCATCGACGCCATCCCCGCCCGACGTTGGGATGAAGGCATCGAGCGCCACGGGCGCGAGTTTGTCGACGATTTTAACGCATTGGACCAGTTGCTCGGAAAGGTGGATGAGGCTTCGATCAGCCGTGCCGGCGTCAGGTATCGCAACATGCGCTTCCATGACGCCGAGCTGACGACCAAGATTCTCAACGACATGGTCCGATTGCAGCCGATCAAGTCCTTGCCCACCAAAAGCTACGGGCAGGTCAGGGCCAGGGTGAAGATCAAGTACAATCCCGCGGACTGCAGCAAGATCGAAGTCTGGAACGAAGGCGCCGAGCCCAAGCATTACGTCACGTTGCCCAACGTCGACCAGACCATGACCCGCGGGTTGAGTTTCTGGGCCGCAGATCGAGTGCGTGAACACGCCAAGGAACTGGACCTCGAATACTCTACCGAAGAGGAACGCCTCCTGGCGCGCGACAGCCTTCGTCGAGCTTGGGAGGAGCTCGCACAGGTTACGCCTCGTCGGACCGGTGCCGATGCCCGCCGTGGCATTGCCCAGGAGGCGCCGACCGTTATCGAAGGCGTCGTACGGTTCAGCGAGGCCGAACCGTCTGTCTACGGTAACGCCCAGCCGATCGACCTGCCAGCCCAGACCCGCGCCAACTCTTCGCAGAAGCCCGTGAGCACCCTGCGGGGCGGCGAAGCGACCAAGACAAAGATCCGAAAGGCCGCAAATAAGCGTGCCGCCGCATCGAACCCTCAGGAGGAAATGCCGAAGCCTGCGGCAAAGCAGGAGAAGGATTTCTTCCTGCCGCCTGCTGCCAACGCTCCGAAGCGCAATCCCTATGATCTTGACGGAGAATGGAAATGACGTGGACCCCGGTTCAAGACGAAAAGATGGACTGTTTCGAAGCCATTCTGGTCGAACATCCCCGCAAAACCCAGTTGCATGCCGCGCTGGGCAACCTGATGCACGAGACGACCCGCGCATCCCGCCGACATGAAGCTCGGGTCGCTGCCGTTGGTGGCCGGCCCGTAAAGGCTGAGGAACTCTATCTGCTGCCCGTCATCGGCCCCTCGGGCGCGACCAAGACCAAGTCGCTGAGCACCTATGTGGATAGCGTGCTTTCCGACCCCGATCTCGATCCGAATGAGATCCCAGTGCTCGTGGTAACGGTGCGAAGTTCCGTGAAATCAACGCGGCATCTGCAGTCTGCAATCCTGCTGGCCTTCGGCGATCTGACAGCTGCGCACGAGGTGCTGAATCAGCGCGACTATTCGGAAGCCCGCGTGAACCTTGACTTGCTCGAAAAAGCCCGGGCCAAGAAGACCCGCATCGTAGTCCTCGACGAATGTCACAGCATGATCCAGAACTCTGGGCCGGTGCTCCTCGACTCCCTTGCAACGGCTCTTAAGAGCTTTGTGAATGATGGTCTCTTCAGCTTGGTCCTCGTTGGGACCGACAAGGTTAAGCGGCTGCTGCAATTCAACGAGAACCATTCCCGCCAAAAACGTACCATCGACTTCGGACCTGCGTCGCTCGACGATCCGGAGGACGTCCAATACTTCATGCAGTTCGTTGGACGCTTCGAAAGAGAGATGCTGAACAAGAAGGTCATCGACAAGCCGCTCGACTTGATTGGTGACGTAGCCACGCGTGCCATTGTCTTCGATATGGCTCGTGGCGTGGTGGGGACGGTTGTGCGCATTCTTCGTCTCGCCCTCGAGCAGTCTTTCGAGGAAAACCTGCCGCTGGATTGGTCTCACATCGCTAAGGCCTTCAGGGCCTGGAACCGCGGTCTTGAAACGCCGGGACCAGACCCTTTTGCCAGCAAAAATGCCTCCAAGGCGACGCAGACTAAACTGGAGGCCATCGAAGCGCTGACAATGGAGGCGGCGCAATGAGCTGGCGCTATAGCAAGGACAAGCTCGTTCCCCTGGCTGATGTCGTTCCGGCGTTTCTCACATTTGAGCCCAAAGCCGATGAGAGCCTTGTGGGGTTCATCGACCGCACCTTTGCCAGGACCGTTTTCGCTAATCCGATCGCTGCCCTCGCGCAGGCCGGAATCGCGACCAACCGCCCGGACTTCCTGGCCAGCCTCGACCTTAATGAAGGACAGATCGATGCCTTGGCCCGTCGCTTGGGTGTGTCGGCGGCACTTATCCGTGACCGCCTCCACCCTGACAGCCGCATGCTGGGATCCGGTGTGCGGGGCGTTGACTTCCATGGCCAGTTCCTGCGTTTGACCTTTCTCGAGCGCGAGCGGCGCCGCGTGTCGCCCAGGGCCTTGGAAATCAGTCCCTATCATCGTGCCATCTGGGATGTTCGTCCCATCGCTTTCGACCCGGACACCATGGAGCTGTTGCTTTCGGACTGTCCGGTATGCGCCAAACCACTCGGGCGACGGCGACTTTGCGGGCCTGAGAAGTGCGATAAATGCATCGATGATCGAGGCCTTCCGTCGACAGACCTGCGCGATCATCTTCAGCCGATGGTGCCTGAAGAGGAATGGGAATTGCTCCGAAACATCGCCGGCCTCGTCGACACAGATCCCAAAACGCGCGAACGGTCTTGCCTCCGCTTCCCCGAACCATGGCGGTCATTGGGACCAGGCGAAATTTTCCACATCCTGGTGGAGATGAGCGTGGCCAACGAGGCAGCTATTGGCCAACTTGGCCCCTCGTCGCCATCATTGCCGTTGAAGCCCACCAGCTTGCACAGTGTCGGTCAGGTCCTAGCCGGCGGTCTCGATACGTTCTTTGATTGGGCGGGCACCACGCTGACCCGCAAGGACTTGCCACACTGGACGGTCGACCGACCTGTGGCCACTACCGGATTTGAGCGTCTGGTCAAATGCCCGCATATTTCGCCAGCTGCGAAGTCGTTGCTTTCCGAGATGCGGTCGGGCTCACGGGTGGCGACACGCCTGCGTCGTACCGGTGCCTTTGCATGGCTGAACGCGAAAAATCTAGCGGAGGAATTTGATCTTGACCTTACTCGAGCCCAGATGATCGTTACTCGCCTGAAGTCCGTGCTCAAGCAGGTTCCAGACCCCGCGGCTGCCGGCGTGCCGACGTCCAAGGAAGCATTCGCAGCCCTGTTGCCGCGTGCGGTTGGTACAGTCTCACTCAACAACGCCGCCTTCGTGCTCAAGGCCGGCGTCGAGGTTGTGACTGGTCTCGAAGAGATTGGTGTCCTGAACGCCGTTCCCGAACCGGTGTCTTTGCTGATCGAGGCGAGCAAGTCCTTCTATGAAGCTGATGTAAGGGAACGACTTGCCAGTTTTCTGTCCGCGGTGACACACGAACGGGGGGCGAGTTTATTTCCGACGATGGAGGCAGTCTTGAAAAACAGCGGTCTGCGTCCCTTGCCATTTGCCGCTGCCTGGCACCTCGCCATGTCTGGTGATGTACGTCTCTTGCGCGAAGACGATGAGGTGAACGATTGGCTGCGGGACGTCTATGTGGCAGATGAAGCCCCCTTTGTGGAACTGTTGAGGGCGCACCCTCTCACCCGTTCCCTGCAAGACCTGCCACCGGAGGTGACAACGCAGGTTGCCGCCCAAATGATAGATAGTGACATCGTTGTGGTCGGCCAGCTCGTCAGGAACAAGATCCTGGTCCCGACGAGCGGTGCTCGCCCATTGCTGTTTCCCCGGGAGCAGATCGAACGTTTCGTGGCTGCCTATGTCTCGACGCCGGAGCTCAAGAGAGCCCTTGGCATCTCGAGCGCCGGTCGCTTCGACCGCCAGTATCGTGACCTGCCCGAGAGCGCCTTTGAGTTCCCCAACCAGCGCAGTCGCTTCTACCGGCGCAAGGACTGCGCATTCATCCTCGCGGCTGCGGCGGCCCGGGCCGCGTAGCACCGATCTCGCTATCTGACATTGAGAACGCCAGCAAGATTCCGAATGGTGGCGACTTCGCCTTCAAGTACCTTGCGCATCTCGCCGACGAGGGCGAATTGCTGGTCATGGTTTGTGATCTATCCAACCTGGACAACTTCATAGAGTTCATGGGCAGGCATTCGACCCGCCATCCAATCTCAGGGTTCACCAGCTAGCCAACTCAAAATCCGTCGGAAGCGAACAAAGGCCCGATCAGGCCTTCTTTTTTGTCCCCACAAAAGACCGTGGCACTCTTACAGCCGATAACCCCATAATCCATGCACTCTTACAGTCGGCGTCGCTGCAATCCTACGTCGCAGGTTCTAGGTCTAACAAGGACTTAGCCGCTGCACTCTTACAGCCTCGGCATATTATCAACAAAAACAATGACTTACACATCGATCAGAACAGGCGATCGGAACAGTCTTCCGGCGCACGCGCGGGCAGTGGATCGGGGTCGGATGCGAGCATCATCCGGGGCGTAGCTCTTAGGCGCTCGTGGCAGTCTACGCTGGCAGGATTCGCATTTAGTGTGTGCGCGACTGGTGATAAGCGCCCGTCCCCGCCATTGCCCCTGGCCCGACTGCGTTCACATAGGCTGCTTCCCTCAAAACGTCCCGGTCGTCTCCTTCCTACAATTCGTGCATGAGCAAAGCTCAGTGCTTTCTTACCGGCAGGATCAAAATGAAAACCGCACGCGATCAGAAGCTCTTTCAGATGAGCCGCTCGAAGCTGTAGGCTCAACAGATCGCTGCAATGTCCAAGCACTTGGGCTCAAATCGTCCGTGTCCGCTATGCAGAACCATCTACCAGATATTCCCCAGTCGCGAAGTAGTCCGGAGTGGCGTATCCGACCCTCGAAAGCGATCTGACCAGCGCGTGGGATCTACCAGCGATCATCGTCGACTGCCGGGTCATGGCCTCGTTCATCAATCTGATCTGCTGGCGCGTCATTTGCTCGACGCGAACGGTGCGAGGTTTGGCGTAGAACCCGACCGCTACGTCATGAGCCACCGGCATGAATGAGAGCAGTCGACCCATTTTGCCTGTGGCTGCGCCGCCAATTCGAGCCATCGCAGTAGGATGGTCGCCCAAAACGTCAGAGCAGCGTGGCGAGGCGACGTAGATCGCCATTCCGCGCTCGCGCATCATGGCCAGAAGGTCTTCGGGCGGTGGCGTGTGACATGAGCCCTCAGATCTCCTCCAAAAAAGAGTAGAGTTCGTCCATTGAAGGAGACGGACGATGAAGGCTTCGCGGTTCAGCGAGGTACAGATCATCGGGGTATTGAAGGAGCATGAGGCCGGCGTGGCGGTGGCCGATGTGTGCCGCAAGCACGGCGTGAGCAACGCGACGTTTTACATGTACAAGGCCAAGTTCAGCGGCATGGACGTCAGCGAGGCCCGGCGACTTAAGGCTCTCGAGGATGAGAACACGCGGCTCAAGAAGCTGCTGGCTGACAGCTGCTCGACAATGCCGCGCTGAAAGATCTTCTTGGAAAAAAATGGTGACGCCCGCTGCCGAGCGAGATGCCGTCGCCCATCTCCAGACTGCGTTTGGGATGAGCGAGCGGCGGGCGTGCCGAGTTCTGGGCTGTTGTCGGATGACGATGCGCTATCAGGCGCTTCGCACCGATGACGTGGTGCTGCGCGAGCGGATGAAGGCGATAGCCCATGAGCGCCACCGGTTCGGCTATCGGCGGCTGCATGTGCTGCTCCGGCGCGAGGGCTATCAGGTCAATCACAAGCGGCTGTTCCGCATCTATCGGGAAGAAAAGCTCACGGTGCGCCGGCGTGGCGGACGCAAGCGGGCCATGGGCACCCGGGCGCCGATGCTGGTCCCGATGATGCCCAATGACCGATGGTCGCTGGACTTCGTCTCCGACCGGCTCACCGACGGTCGCCGCTTCCGCGTGCTGACGGTGGTCGATGACTGCACCCGAGAGTGCCTGGCCCTGCTTGCAGGTACGTCGCTGTCTGGCCTGAGGGTGGCGCGGGAGCTCGAGGCACTCATTGCCAGTCGAGGTCGGCCCAGAATGATCGTCAGTGACAACGGCACCGAGTTCACCTCGAACGCCATCCTTGGCTTCGCCGACCGGCAACGCATCGACTGGCATTACATCGCACCGGGCAAGCCGATCCAGAACGCCTTCATCGAAAACTTCAACGGCCGGCTCCGGGACGAACTGCTCAACGAGATGCTGTTCGCTTCGCTTGCGCACGTGCGGACGCGGCGCCCTGGCGGGCCGACTACAACCTCAACCGCCCGCACTCACGGCTCGGCTGGCTGACCCCGGCCGAATACGCCGACGCCTTCAACCCGCGACGGGACCTGGCGCTGCGCTCAATGCAAGGCTCCGCACCAGCCCCCCGTCGCTCACCCCGGACAGATCGGCCAAACCAAACGCCAGAGTCTCCATCACGCTGGATAAAGGTTGGGGGCAACGTCAAACGCTTTGACCGGCAATGTTGAGTGCCATTTCGCAATAAGAAGCCATACCTCTACCGCCTCTGCCTCTGTCGGCGCGGTGTAAAGCAAAGTCGGTGGCATGGCCCGAAGCGGTCAGGGGCCTGATTGCCGAACTGTGGTCAGATTCGCTCAGGCTGGGTGCGGGCGTTGAGGTCAGCCACCTGATCACTGAAAGCACCGCCCCGCTAGCCGCGGAGGTGGCTCCGGTTTGCGCCACCAGCGAACGCTTGTTTTCGGCCCGCCCGGAATGCGCGCCGCCGAGGCCGGTAATCCGCGCGAAGTGTTGGTCAAACCCCAGACCGATCGGCTGCAAGCGTTTCTGGCCGCGCAAAGCGCGTGACGAGAAGGGCCTGTAGGCTCCACCCCAAGCTTATGGCTGGCGCCGGTTGCTAAAGGCGAGCGCAATTATGCCGATAAGCGTGACGCTCATCAGGAGCAGGCTGACTGCGTTGATGGCGGGTGTGGCTCCGTCTCGCAGCTGCCCGAACATGTAGATGGGCAGCGTTGGCTGTGAACCCACCAGCATGAGAGTGGTGTTGAAATTTTCAACGCTCATCAAAAAGCAGACAAACCCTGCCCCGATCATGGCCGGACGCAGGAAGGGCAGAGTGATCCTCGTCAGGACCCGCCCATTGCTGGCGCCCAGGTCGGCGGCTGCTTCTTCCAGCGTTGGATCAAACCGGCGCAGGCGCGCCGCAATGACCAAGGTGGCCAGAGTGATGGTGAAGCTGAGCTGGCCCATGATGACCAGCGGCAGGCTGGGGCGCAGCCAATCCATATCCTGACCGGTTGCCGTTTCAAGCACACCGGCCACATCGCTGGCAAACGAGAGGATGGAGGTGCCAAGGATCACCCCGGGGATGACCAAGGGCCAGATGACGGCCACCGAAAGCAGGTTCTTGCCGCGAAAGTTGAAGCGCTCGAGGAGGAAGGCGTTTGTGGTACCCACGGCCACCGAAATCACTGCGACGACCAGCCCGACAAAAAGCGAGTTGCCGATAGCACGCAGCATGCCCGAATCCTGCAGGACGCCGGGCTTGCCCGAACCCAGGGCATTGAGCGCGGTGAACCATTCAAGGGTGAACCCTTTCCAGGGCGGCGCCGGAAAAGTACCGGCGTTAAAGGCGAACACGGCCACTACCACCAGCGGGGCAAACATGAAAATGAAGAAGGCGGCGAGATACATCCCCCAGACATAAGGGGCAGGACGGATTGAGATTTTCATGATTGCCTCATGGCAGCAGCAAGACGTTGACCGCTCAGGCGCAGGGCAAACCAGACAACCAGCGAGGAACAGACCAGCAGCAGCAGGCCGAGCGCCGAGCCGATCGGCCAATTGAAGCGCGTGATGAACTGGAGGTAGATCTGCTCGGTAAACCAGAGCGCATTCTTGCCCCCGAGCAACACGGCAGTGGCATAGTTGCCCACTGTTGCCATAAAGACCAGGATCGAGCCGGCAACGATGCCCGGCATGGCATGGGGCACCACGATGCGGCGCTGGATGGTCAGGCCGCTGGCGCCAAGGTCCCTGCCCGCCTCGATCAAACTGCGATCAAGGGTTTCGAGAGCGTTGACCAGCGGCACAATCATGAACAGCAGGCCCGAATAGACGAGGCCCAGTGTGACGGCACTGTCGGTGTAAAGAATGCGCAAGGGGGCCGGGATCAACCCGAGATCGAGCAGAGCGGTGTTGAGCAGACCGGTTTGGCGCAGGATGATTGTCCAGCCCAGAAGCCGCACCAGTTCGCTGACCCAGAACGGGAAGAGGCAGGCCAGCAGTAGCAGGCCACGGGTCTTGGCGGCGGATTTTACGGCCATGAAATAGGCGATTGGAAACGCCAGGACGAGAGTGATGGCGGTCACCAGGATAGACATGCCCAAGGTGCGCATCAGCGTGCGCCAGTAGAATGGCTCGGCGAGGATTTCGGCATAGTTTTCCGTGCCGGTGCGATATTCGCCTGGCCCGGTGCGGACCGAAAAGGATTCAAACACCACCCCGATATGGGGCAGAATAATCAGCAGCCCGAGCCAGAGGACTGCCGGGGTGAGGCAGAGATAAAACTGCAGGCGACTGGATTTCACTTTCCTGCCCCCGCCGCCGGAAAGATGGTGACGTCGCGATGAGCCCAGCCGATCCAGACCGCATCGCCGACGGTAGGAGCCACCATATCGCCCGTTGCGGGCAAAGCCACGCGCAGGGTGGTGAGACTTTCTGCTTGCGGGCCGATGATCAGGCGGGACTGAGCGCCATCAAACAGCTTGGTTTGCACGATGCCTGGCATGCGGATGGGCAGTTCAGCAACTTCTGCCTCGCTCCGGCCCACCCGGATCAGTTCGGGGCGGATGAAGATATCGGCTGGGCCGGGATCAAGGCGCGTCGGCAAGGGATGGCTACCCCAGTACTCAAAGGCAATGGCGCCCTCGCTGATGGTGCCGGAAAGCCGGTTATTGTCGCCAATAAAGCCGGCCACAAAAGCCGAACGGGGATGATGATAGAGGTCCTCGGGCGTGCCAACCTGTTCGAAACGCCCGTGATTCATGACCGCGATCACATCGGACATGGCCAGGGCCTCGGATTGATCGTGGGTGATATAGACGAATGTGGTGCCAAAGCGCATCTGGAGTTGCTTGAGCTCGATCTTCATTTCTTCACGCAGCTTGAGATCAAGCGCGCCGAGCGGTTCATCGAGAAGCAGCACAGCCGGGTCGAGCACCAGGGAGCGGGCCAGAGCCACGCGCTGGCGCTGGCCGCCCGAAAGCTGGCCCACCTTGCGGTTGGCAAAGCCGGGGAGGCGTACGCGCTCGAGAATCTCGTCGACCTTGTTGAGGACCGCCTTGCCCGTCTCGCCGCGGCAGCGAAGGCCGAAGGCGACGTTTTCGCCAACGCTCATCATCGGAAACAGCGCCAGGTTCTGGAAGACCAGGTTGATCGGACGCTTATGAGCCGGGACAGCGCCCATATCCTTGCCGGCAATGCGCAAAGTGCCTGCATCGGGCTCCTGAAAGCCCGCGATCATGCGCAAGAGCGTGGTCTTACCGCAACCGGATGGGCCCAGGATGGAAAAGAACTTTCCCGCCGGCACCTCGAACGACACGGATTCAACGCCGCCGGCCGCAAAACGCTTGCTCAGGCCCTCAATCTGTAAATGGCTCACTATCTCACCAATATGAACGTCATCTGGAAATGTACAGCGCCCCCGCCGTCGGATGACGACAGGGGCACTGGTTAGTCTTGGCAGCCTTAGTTGGCAGCGCGGACCATATCGAGCATCTTGCCGTCGATGGCTTCGAGGCCAGCCGGCACAGCCGGGTACCAACGGATCGCTTCGATTGCCGACTGCGGGAAGCTTTCGGCAAACTGGGCAGCCAGCGGGCCTTCGGTCAGAGCATCAGCGCCGAGCGAAGCAGTGAAGTTACCGGCGGAAGCTGCAACGCGAGCAGCGATATCAGGACGCATGTTGAAGTTGATCCAGGCATAGGCGGCATCATCAGCTTCGCCCTTTGCCGGAATGGCATAGGCGTCGATCCAGCCCAGCGCGCCCGACTTGGGAGCAATGTACTTGATGTCCGGGTTTTCAGCGTTCAGGCGCCAGCCAATGGTATCCCAACCAAGAGCAACAGCGACTTCACCGGCGCGCATTGCAGCCAGCAACTGGTCCTTGCCATCCCAGTAGAAGTTCACGTTGCCCTTGCAGGCGATCATGGCTTCGCCGACCTTGTCGATCATCTGCTGATAGGCAGCAGTGTCGTTATAGAGGGCGAACGGATCGGTGCCCATGCCAACGGCAAAGCCGAGGACAACCGGGCGCTTGGTGCGGTAGGAGACCATGTTGGCCAGGGCCGGGTCGCAGATGTCGGCATAGTCAGCCACATTGGGAGCCAGCTTGGTGTTCACGATCAGGCCGTCGGTGCCCCAGATGTGCGGGACGGCATAAGCCTTGCCATCAACGGTGGTGTTTTTCAGGGTCGCTTCGAGCATGGCCGGAACGAACTGTTCGGTCTTGATCTTGGTCATGTCGAGGGGCTTGTAGAGGCCAAATTCAACCTGGGGACCCATGACGCGGTCAGCGCTGGGCTGGGCCAGGTCGAAACCGGCACCATCCGAGGCGCGCAGCTTGGACATGATTTCTTCGTTGTTCGAGAGCGTGATCTCGACATCGATTCCGGTTTCCTTCTTGAAATCGGCAATGACGTCTTCAGGGACATAGTCGGCCCAGGTGATCAGACGGAGAGTTTCAGCGTTGGCGCCGGCAGTAGCAGCCAAAAGGGCCGTAGCGGCCAGAAGCGTGCGGGCAATTTTGCGCATCGTCACAAGGACCTCAATTGAGAAAATAATGTTTCACCTGCAACACCAATGTTGCAGTTGGCACGTGCTAACGTGTCTGGATGACAACCGCGTGACGATGAAACGCTCCGTTGAAAAATGTGCACAGCGCCTTCGAAAGACGCCAAAAACAGATGGGCCGGATCGCGAACGATCCGGCCCTCCTCGTCTGTTCTTTTCGCAAGCCCTCTTGATTAAAGCGGACGGCTCGGTGTCGGGCGACCGGCGGCGGTTCGCCAGGCCTTGTGGTTGTCGCTGTTGGTGCCGAACACCGCCTCGACAACGTACTCCTGGATCACCGATGTATCATAGGTGAACTGCCGCCAGTCATTGGGCGCCGCCGTGTTGTTGGCGTAACCGTTCCACTGACTGAACTGTTCGGTGGTCAAAACGCTCTTGGCATAATTGGCATTGGTCTTCGAGCGACCCAGGTGCTGCGGCAGCAGGGTCTGAGCCATCATATCAACCCACTTTTGGGCCTCCGAGTTCGGCAGAAGGCGCAAGGCCAGTTGGTGGGCACTGGCACGGCGTGGCATCATGAGCCAGTTCATGTTGGTCACCTGGGGCGGGTTGGCTCCGACCTTTTGAGACAGAAGCTGGTACTCGTCCGCCGTCAGAGATCGCATCGCGATATCGCTTACCATCGAATTTGACCACACCTGGGGGAAGTCCCGTTCGTCGGCCGCTGCCACCTGGACCCACTTATTGTATTCGGCCAAGGGTAGCAGATGCTTTGCTGCAAAGCTTTTGCCTTTGCCTGGCGAGACATGGTGCCAAAGTGTGGGCGCTGGTTCCTGCACCACATCTGGCTCTGCAAGCGACTCGGCAACTGCGACACGCTCTGCCTGCGAGAGCAGTATCTCGCCCTTCGCGGCCAGGATGGAAGCATTGATTGGGAAATCGGCGACCGAAACTGAAGTTCGGTCTTCCCAAAGACTCAGCTCTGCGGAATTGCCCGACAGGTAGTATTCGGCCACGGCGCGCTGGACTTCGTCAGGGTCGATAGACAAGTGGGTGACAGGCTGCCCGTTGGCCACCAGCGAATTCTGGATGCGAGCGTGTTCCTGATAACGCTTGTATTCGTCGACGGTCAGCAGACCCTGAGCAATTTCGGCGTAGTCGGCACTGACCGGTACGTCGACAAAAGTAAGCTCGCGATCACCGATGGATGCGCGCAGGGTGGTGCCGCGGTTCCATTTGGCCCATTGGTCGGCCAAATAATCGATCGAGCAGTGAGGCGGGGCCGAATCGATCTCACATGCGGTAGCGAAGTCAACATCCGCAAGGCCGAACGCGGCCCTGGCAAAAGTGGTGTGGCCGCTGTTCATCGGGATATCCCTCCAGCTCAGCGACCCCTGATTGGCGTCGGGCAGGAACCGGTCGCGGCATTCCACAGACTCATAGACTTCCGTGGAGGCGTAGCAATCGTTGGAGGCATTGAGCCAGTTCTGATACTCGTTGGTGTTGACGTTGGGATCGGCCTCGCGCTCCAAAAGAGCCTTGGCAACATAGGTCAAGGATTCATTGAGCGGGATCATCTCGGCGGTGATATCACGGCGCTGCTGCCAGAGCGTGTAGTCATCCGCTGACAGCAGCCTGCTGGCCATGTACCAGAGTTCGCCGTGATTGCGGATATCAAGATAGTCGCAGCAGACGCTGCCAGGTTGAACCGGGGGATTGTTGTAGGCAAACGAGTTGTACCATTCCATGTACTCGCCGTTTGCAAGCACTTCGCCGGCAAAAAATCCAACTTCTTCCATCGGATCTTTGGGAACATCGCTCGCTTCAGTTTCGACGGCCGAAAGCCACTTGTCATACTCAGCGGGCGACATGAACTCGGACGCGGCCAGTTGGGACGTGACTCCTTCGCTATCATAGCGGGAATAGATGAAATGTCCGATCGCGTTGTGGGGTAAAGAACGGGTGAGAACCTTGTCGCCATTCCATTCAGGAATATGATGTCTATACAGGTAGTTAGCCCAGCGCCACAAGCCGCGCTGCAGCGGCTGCACATAGGCCAGCCCTGCAGGCTCGGAGTATGAAGGGATGGGAAAATCGCGCCATGTAGCGTTGGAACTGGGCGGCGGCAAGTTTTCACCAACACCCCCCAAAGCCTCGCGAGACGGCACCCAAGCCGGATCCGTCAGAACCGGTACCGACTTGACCTTGTCGAAATCAAGTTCGAATTCCTGGAGGTAGATGTAGTCAGAAGATGCGTTAGCAGCAAATTGAGGCTGGACGTTTCGCGGGTTCAAAGGCCCGATATAGGGGCGATTTACTGGAACCACCCGACCGTCGGTGCCGCCGCCCTGATCGGGCTGGGACGCATCGGGCGAAAAGGCGTAGCGCGCGTAGTTGCGCTTGTTGAGAGAAATGACAGCGTTTTCGTTAACGTCGCTTGGCGTGATATATACGTCTTGATCGGTCGCAGTAAGCTTGAGCAGGAGACCTGAGTCTCCAGCGAATTTTTTGGTGGGATTGGCGGGAACTAATTCGAAACTGCGCGCCGAACGAAGGTCATTGCAGTTGACCATCTTTACTGCAGCGCCGATGGCTACGCGTTGGGTCATGCTCCGGGTAGAGGAACCTTCGCTAAACGGTTCATCGTAATTTGAACCGCGTCGCGGGGATTGGCGTTGCGCAACGCGGGTGACATCGGCCCCCACACATACATCGGAGCTCTCTCCAGATCGGATGCGCCCGAGATCATCAATAAGCCATTGCTGGGCAATTGAGCCATCAAACTTGCGAAGTCCGATGGTGTCGCCAATCTTTGTCAGCACATAGTCTGGATTGTTGCGCTGACGGATGAACAGACCGTAGTTGGTGATGCCGCTAACACCCTCAAGCGAGAGATTTAGCCGCTGAGTGGTCAGGAGCGGCGACTTGCCGAACTCGTACCGCTTGAAGTGCTCGTTGTCGAACCAGGTCACGCCGCGCCGGACAAATTCATGAGCCACCGCCTGGTGGTTGGCTAGGCCATCATCATAGCTCCAGACATATGAAAGCATGTTCCGCTGGCTGGCTGCATGCACAATATCCATCGCCCCTTCAAAGGGTTTGGAATGGGTTTGCTGTTTAAACATGTAGCCGCCAGTGTAGACATTGACGCAGGTTACATACGACATCAGCGTGGCCGGATTGCCTGACTTGACGTTGCGGCCAAAGCCGTAGGGGGTGTCCACATCGGAGGGTCTGCTGGCGCGCGGGCAGACAAACGCAGCCGGTTCGAAGCCCTGGCCGGTAATCTGATTGACATAGAGGCGCATCGTGTCGTTGGGGGTATCATTTCCTAACCCACCTCCATCCCACTGAAAGGTTTCGCCACCGGTGTAGATCGCGATCACCTTGCCGCGCATTTGCTCCATGCTCGGCCAACCGGTAGAAAGCACTGCAGCACGCGGCGTATCAGCGGGGAAACGCCTCAAATTGGCGGGCGTGTAGAGCTTTGCGCCGAAGGTCTTTCGGAGCGTAATATCAAGCGCGAGGGTTTGCCAGATCGTTGGGTCCCGCTTCACATCAAGGTATAAAATAATGGGGGTGTGACCGGGGTTGCTGTCCATCCAGGTCTTGACGACCTGCAGGCAGTTGCCCAACTGCGTCTTCATGTTGCCGATAAGGGCGGTCTCGTCATCGCAGTTGTTGCCGTAGTTGTCGAACCAACTGCCAATCCATACCTTGTTTGCGAGCCAGCTAACTGATCCTGACAACGCATCTTCGGCCAGTGGATCATGCTTGACCCTGATATTCATCAAATGCAGGGCCGAGTTGTTCGTGACGGGCTGACCCGACATAACCTGGCCCAGACTGGCCTTCATCTGGCTGACCAACCCACTCTGGTGATTGAAGCACCGACCGACATAGGTGCCGCCCAAAGCTAAACATGGCGTCGCGCTGGGCGTATCTGCCTCCCCATAGATGTCGAGTTCAAGAACTCGCACTCCAAGCTCAAGAGCCTGATCAAGGCCGTAGAAATAGTCCGGGTTGTAGACATTATGAGCGCTTACCCGGAACACCCTGTTGAATGGCAGATCTTCATCGTTTTCGGTTGTGACCGCTGCCGCCTCCGAGAGCGGCGCCGCGAATGTGAGCGAGGGCCCCAGTACCGTCATCAGGCAAACAAAGGCAGATGCAATGAGCTTGCGCAAAGCTGAATCTCCGCAATCGAGAAAAGAATGCGGGTCGCCTACAGTGGCAAAATGTCAGTATTTTTAAGGTTTTGTTACATTTGAGATGTTTGCGTCATGCGCAGCTTTGCGCCAACGGTAAAAATGATGATCGGCATTATGCGTGCCACCAACGTCGGCAAAAACGTATAGAAATCATTGGCCGCGTGGCGGCATCAAGCATTTTGAGAGACGATGATGACGGCGAATTCTCCGAATGAGGACAAAAAGGCCGCAACTGGCCAACCAGGCGGATTCGCGACCGTTGCTGTTCTTATCGGGCTTTCTGTTGCGGCAGCGATTCTGACCAGCGCTGTTGCAGATGGCAGGTTCTCTGGAGAAGCCTTGGCCACACTGGAGAGGCAAACCGTTGATCAGGTAAGCTTACGATCGGCAATCCGCAGGCTGTTTGCCGGCATCGAGAATCCGTCTGGAGATCCTGAAACTGACACTCTACCCATACCGGGGAGTCTATCTCTGGCAGTTCCAGAAGCGAACGCCCTACTGGAGTTGGAAGCCGAGGCGGGCAAGATCAATTTATTCACCGCCGACCCCATTCTTGCGGCAAGCTATCTGGCGAAGGCTTCCGGATTGCCACCAGCGTCGCTGAACACCGCTCTTTCCAAAGGCAGGGCGCATTTTGACGCCGGTCGTCGCGCAGAGGCGATGGCTGAGATCGAGGGCCTGTTGCTCAAAACGTTAACTTACACCGAGGTCATGCGGGATATCACAGTCGCGCATGTCAGCACTGGCGTAGATCCGATCTATGCTAGTTTACGGCTCCTGGAGTCAGTCCCCGGCATTGGGGGCCGGGCGGAGTCTATCTTGACCAAACGCCAAGAGAACCCCGCGGCGGTGCGCGCAATGTCTCCATACTTTGTGGAGATACGCTCAAAATTCCGCGTGGTCGCATCAAAGGAGACAACTGCGGGCACGACCCAAAAGCAAGCTGTATCCTTCGACATAACCAGCGCCGGAAAAATCAAGCCAATCGGCGGTTTCCTTTATCCCTAGTTGACCTCGACGCTGAGAACATTGCTCATCTTGCTGGCAATCTCGTCGATGACCTGACGCATGTCGTTGCTGTTCTGGATAATCACTGGACGGATGATGACAATCAATTCGCTGCGCGAACTCGTCGCCTTCTTGGATCCAAATATCGATTCAAGAACCGTCTTCTGCGTCCCGGGAAGCCCGCCCCCACCGTCTTCCTCCCGGGTACTCATAAGGCCGCCCAACACAATGGCTGTGCCGTCAGAGACCAGTACTTTGCTAGCCACCTTTCGCTGACTAATGGTTGGTGAGTTGATCTCCGATGATGTGGTCGGCACAACGCTACTCACCTCCTGCTCGATGTCGAGCACGACCTCGCCAGAAGAGCGGATTTGCGGGGTAACCTTGAGGATCACGCCGGTGTCCCGGAAGGTCACATCGTTGGCAATCACGGAATTGCCGCCCGTCCCGTCCTGCACCGACTTGGTGATGATTGGAACCTGATCGCCAACCTGGATCGTCGCGGTTTCTCGATCGATGACAGTCAGTTGCGGCGAAGACACGATGCGTACGTCGGTGTAGGCTTCGAGCGCGCTGATCACAATCTGAGCCTGGGGGACCTTGAAGGAAAAGTTGAAGCCAGGAAAACTCGGCGCAACGGCGCCGGAAGACGCATCACTGATCCCACCCGAGAACGCGCCTGACTGCAGGAACCACCGCACGCCGTGGCTGAGCTCATTGTTCAAGCGCACCTCAGCGATCGTCGCCTCAACAAATACCTGTGCCAGCGGCGTATCAAGGCGCGTAAGCGCCCGTTCAATCAACTGGTATTCGGTGCTCGTTGCCAGCACGACCAGGGTGTTTGATCCCTTGTCAGCAGTGATCTTGATACCAAGTTTAACATCAGACGGGCGATCAGAGCCAAAGCGTTCTTGGCTGGTTTCAAACATCGGATCAGGCTGGCCTTCGGTCGAGGCACTGACTGGAACAGCTGCTTGGCCGGGCGCTGCATTGCCCTCGAAGATTGATTTGACCAGCGCTGCCAGATCATCGGCCTCACGATTTTGCACCTGATAGACAAAGACCTGACGTTGATCCTTCGCCCCCTGATCAAGCCTTTTGATCCACTTACTTGCAAATTCGACGTGACCTGCCTTGTCGGCGATCACAAGCACGGCATTCATGCGCTCGATCGGGATCAGTTGATGGCTAGTAACCCCAACCGCCCTGAAGATGCCGTCGAGCTCGCCGGCGACTGTTTCCGCGCTCCCGCTTCTTAAGGGAAACATGCCAAAGCTAGAATTCTTGAACTGATCGACGTCTATGGCATCAATCATCGCGCTGACCAGTGCGAGTGTTTCGGCATCCCCGCGCACCGTCAACCTGCCGCTTCCGCCGGACACCACTTCTGCACGCCCCTGCACAACAGGGTCCAGGGCGTTCTTGGCAGAATCAGCATCGATGAATTGAAGGGCAAAGGTTTGGCTATTCGCGCCGAGGCCGGAGCCACCGGCCTGCAGGCCGGTGACTCTATACGCACCGCCACTTGCAACAATCGTGTAGCCAGAGCTTTCGAACGCCTGCCGTGCCAGCATGAGAGCGGCGTTGCCGTCGATCTTCCCGCCAGAACGCAGCGTGACCTGACCAGAAATACCAGCATCTATCGAATATGGGCGATTGAGCATTTCAGAGAAAAGCACCCTGGCAACTTCCCGAATATCGGTGTCAACAAAGCTCAGTGTCAGCGAGGCGCTGGCCAGTTCGGGATCAGATTGAACCTGCTGGGCCTCTGCGCCGCCACCAGAACCGAGCTCGATGAATTCTCCCGGTCCGATACCCTGCCCACCCTCGGTCAAGACAGTGCCCGGCCGCCCTCCCGGCTTGCCCGGAGTTGTGCCTGACTGAAGGTTGACGACGGATCCCCCCCTACCCGAAGTCAAGGACTGTAGACTGGTGCAGCCTGCCAACAGCGAGAACGCAACAATCACGACGACCGGAAGGGCAATAATGTTACGCATAATCTACCTCTGCCCCGAGCGCTCGCCGGCGCCTCGCAGCTCAATGACGTGTTCATGGGAACTGGCCGGATCAATCAGGATGACCCGGTCATCGGAAATCTGTTTGAGAACAAACCCGAAGGCGGTACCGCCTTCATTTGCGACAATGTATGAAGACGTGCCGTCGGATGGGGCGATGAGTGCGCGCCATCCGTCAGGCCTGGAGAATATCCCGCGCAAAGACGGGAGAGCCGTCTGAAGGGGTGGCTGGCTGGCAAGTTCAATGGGAGCCACGTTCCTATCGAACTTGAATAGCGACTTCGTGGCGGATGAAGCGTCCTTCACACTCGCTGAGATTGGAAACTCGGGCGACTCGATTGCGCTTGCTGGAAGCTCGGCGGGAAGCCTGATCGCTGGAAAAGGTTCAGCCATTGGCGGCGGAATCAAAAAAGCGGCTACCCCAATTGCTGAGGAACCAATCCAGAATGCCCAGACGATCTCACGACGCAACATCGTGATCCCCTATGAGCACTGCGTTGAATTCCAGCCGCCCGCCCGTGGCACCAGCTGCAGGCGGCTGCAGATCGAAACTCTCAAATCGCAGAGCGAGCGGGCCCTGTTCAAGGCGAGCGGACAGGGTGAGCAACGCCTCCTCAGTCAGTATCACCCTGATCGAAACACGAACGGTCGATCTCCGGTCTTGGCCGCGCTGTAGGGCAAATTGAGACGTGAGGAGTTCAACGCCGATGGCGGCGGCCTCATTCCTGACGGTGGACAAATAGAGCGTGCTCGCAGCCTCCTCGTTTGGTGAGGCACCAATCTGATCTGCGCCAGGTGGCTCCGCGATGCTCGGAAGTGTTGCAAGCTCAGACAAAGCTGCAGCAATTCTAACGTTGATCGTCTCGAAATCTAATGCATTTGATGCCAGACTTGTGGCTTGCCGTTGATACTGCGTCCCCAGTTGCCACGCCTGCAAAACTGCAAGAGCCACGGCCATCACCAACACAATCAGGGGTAGGTATTTCGAGGCCCCCTGCATCACGGGATCGCCCTCAAAACAAGCGTAGCAAGCTCCTGCCCATCGCTGTCCTTCTGAATTGCCCCCTCTATTGATGCGGAGTACCTGTTCAGCGCCATATTGATCTGGTCCAGACCACTCAACGCATTCGGCGCACGTACGAAGGCCCGAACCAAGCCACCGCGTCCTTCGAGCCGCTTAATTTCAACGGTCTCGGGAAGTGCAGCGGCCAGATCGCTGAGAACCGATTGCAGCGAAAGACTTTCGGCCCGCCTTTGCGACCGCGTTTCGAGATCGGCAAGCGCAGCATTGCGGCGCTTCAGTTCATCGGAGAGCGAGGCGAGAGTTGAGCGAGCGCTTGAAATGGCGGCCAGTTGCCGCGCTGCAGCAGTTTGAAAATCAGCATTGTGCAGCTGCCCTAAAGCCATAAGGGCCAGCGCAAGCAGCGCAAATGGGAGGGCGAGCAGGAATCTGCGCCAGCGCATGGCGGGATTAATCAACTCTGCAAGTTCGGGAATCTCAATGCGATTGCCGGAAACGCTGATGGAAACACGGCCAATGGCGCTGGGTCTTGTAACATTGGCAGCCAGACTGTCAGCGACCACCCTGCGTGGGACCATGACCAAATTGGTCACTTGTTGATCTGCGACACGGCGCTGCCGAGTGAGACAAACGTATAGCTCTTCAGGCGTGAACGGCGTCTGTGAATGTACGAGGATTGCCGCCGCATCAGCCATGCTGCCCTTCGCTTCTATGGGCACGCTCAGATCGTGCTCGAGCACCTGAGATTGATCCAAAATCAGGTGAATGGGCCTTTTCCTTGCGTTGCCAACTGGCGCAGGAGGGCGCCCCACGAGGAGTTCTTGCATTGGACCTTGCAGAAACCGCCATGTAGCGGCGCCCCACCCTGAGCGGACTCTTGCACCGATGTCTGAAACGGCATGTTGCATTCAGGGCCCCGTCCTCTGCGCAGCCCACAACACTGGCACCCAATGGCGCCTGCCATCTGTGAGGTTAAGCCTGATTGCGCTGGGTGTTTCTTGCAGCGGGTCAAACGCTCCAACCCACCTTGGCGGATCGCGCCGCGTCAGGAAGTACTCAAGTTTGGCCTCGGCAAAGCCGGCCATGCTGATCTGCCCGGGGGCAACGATGCCTTCACCCCGCCATGCAAGTGCGGCGGGCGTTAACGTTGTCGCCTGATGAAACTGCAGAATGACCTCCGCGCCACTTTCTGTGCGTAGATTTGCCTCCCCCTCCACACCAGCAATGTCGGAGACGATCCAACTGAGGGGCCATGCTTCAAGCTGATCCGACAAGGTCTGCAGATTTGAGAGGGTATCCAGCGCTGCGTGTTGTTGCCCGCTTCGCTGCGAAAGTGCTGCCGCAAAGGCCACCAATCCGCCAACTGCAGTCAAAAGAATTGATGCAATCACCAGGGCGACAAGCACCTCAACAAGCGTAAAGCCCGCGTCTTGTTTGGCTGCCATCGCCACTAGGCGCCTCCCCGAAACTCTGGGACAAGCAGAACGGGGACTGTCCGCCAGGGTTCGGCCTCACCGATAATGGTTGCGCGCACCTCAAGCCAGACAACATCCGAGTTGGACGTGCTACCGCGCACCGGGGCATTCACAACTGAATAGGAATATACCCCGTCCAACAGCTGGGTCAGAAGGTGCTCTTTGCCTGCACCCAGTATGGTGAGTTCAATTGCTTGCGCCTCAAGGTTAACCATGCCAACCGAGGCGTCGAGGGACTTATCGATGCGGTTGAGCATCCCCTGCCCCAGCCCATAGGCCGCGGTGCCCGCCGCAGCGAGGATAGTAGCTGCTACCAACACCTCGACCAGAACAAATCCATCGTCGCCGCGCTCCCTCATCATGGCGGCGAACCGCCAGCGCGGGCAACCGTGAAAAGGGGCCGAACACCCCCCTGCCGGTCCAGCGCGACCAAGTGGCCCGACACTGAACCGTCAGGATAGACTACCAGGGTTTGAGGGGTACCAGAGTCGGCTCCACTGAGCGCAAGCCGGATGTCCGGCCCAAACCTTACCTCACCGTTGGCAGTGCCGATGCGTCCTACATCCAAATTCAGCACCAGAGCATTTCCACTAGCAATCGCTTCAATGCGGAAGCGATCGGTGAACTGCACAAGCTTGGCAAGGTCGTCCTCGCCCGCAGGTTGTCGAGCAACAGTGGCCATCGCCGTGACTGCAGCGGCAACGACAACGAGCGCGACCAGAACTTCGAGGACGCTCATTCCGTAATTGTTGCTGGCGGTTAGTGTTGCTCTGGCCATCTAGCCCCCACTCAAAGCGATGTCGGCGGCGGCGCCTACGCCCGCCTCCTGCCGGTCACTACCTAGGGAAACGACTGAGTATCCGGCGTCGCTTTCAAAGCTATAGCGAAGCGGTTGCCCCCAGGGATCGTTGAGCAGGTCGGACGATTTGAGGTAGGGGCCCCTCCATCCTGAGGATTCCGGAGGCGACGTTACGAGGGCCGTCAGACCCTCTTCATTTGTTGGGTAGCGTTGGGTATCGAGGTAGAACAGTTCGAGAGCGTTCTCGACTTGTTTGAGTTGCAGCCCTGCAACATCCACCTTGGCGCGATCCAGCTGTTGAACGACCTGTATGGTCACCACAACGCCGATAAGGCTGAGGATAACCAGAACGACCATCAACTCGAGCACGGTCATGCCGGCGTCGCTCGACCATGCGGATGGTCCTGAACTTAAGCGCGGCGAAAGCGATTGACTACGACGCAAGGTTGTTCACCTCCAGCAGGGCCGAGAACACCGAAAAGATCAGGCCACCGACCATGATCCCAACGGCAAGGATGAGGACCGGGGCAAGCAAACTTGATACAACCGCAACGCGCCCCTGAAACTGGCTTTTGGCTTCGCCCGACGCTGCCGCAAGAACTTCGGACAGTCGGCCACTTCGCTCGCCGACCGCTATCAGATGAAGAGCCTTTGCAGGAAAGTGCGGTATCAGCCCAGTTGCGGCCTCAACACTGCCGCCACGCCGTAGCGCACTGCTTGCACTTTGGGCCACAGACCGAGCGCGCGGAAAACCCGAAGCTTCGATCGCCCCTGGCAATGCGGCAGCCATCGGCACATGGCTGTCAACGAAGAGTTTCAGGGTCGCGGCAAACTGCTGGGTTGCCGACCAAATGAGAATTGGACCCGCAATTGGCATTCGATAGGCGGCACCCTTTAGCCAGTCACGCACGCCGGGATTTCGGGCAAGAGCGATTGTGGCCGCAGTCGCCAGAACGATGGCGGCTAAAAGCATCAGCCAATTTGCCGACATGAAGGCTGAAGTCGCACCAAGCGTTGAAATAATCAGTGGCACAGGTTTGTTCATGGACAGGAACAAACCTGACAGATTGGGAGCGACGAAGAAGCCAATGATGCCAAGGGTGAGTACCGCAACGCCGAGCAAGAATGCGGGATAAACAAGCGCGCCGCCAACAGATCGGGCAAACCCGCCCCGTTCCTCATAACCTTCGGCAAGCATCTTGAGGGAATTGGCAAGCGAGGCGGATGCCTCTCCCGCCCTGACGACGGGAACCATGTCAGAGGGCACAGAAAAGCCTGAGTGCGCAATTGCCTCCGAAAGCGATCGGCCGAAACGCAGGCCCTGACGAACCAGTGCAGAAAACCGGTACAGCGTCGATCGCCTCGAAAGCGTGGGAAGTGCTATCGCCAGCGCTTCTGAAACTTCAACGCCCGAGTCGAGCAGAATGTAGAGATCCTTGCAAAACGACTGCGCGTCACGGAACGTTATGCGATTGGGAGCGCCAATTCCAACTTCGCGCTGCCAGAACGGTTCACGCAAAGGCTGGCCCTCAAGCCGCAGCGGGCGATAACCCTTGGCAAAGAGCGCCGCGATGGCAGCGCTCCGGTTCTCAGCCTCAATGTCTCCTGATGTGACCGTCCCTTCCGGCGCCACTGCCTTGAAGAAGTATGTCGTGGAACCCTCAACCTGCATTGGAGAGCACCCCGGCAAGTTCGGACGCCGCAATATCGCCATTGGCCACTCGCGCCGCGGCATCAGCGGCAAGAGGTACATAGCCTCGCCGATTCAACTCGTCGATCAACGCGGGCGCAGGTGTGATTGAAGTGGCCAATTGTCCTGTGATGGCGTCATCGAGGCTGATCAATTCGCCGATAGCAACCCGGCCGTGCGAGCCCGTACCTCCACAAGTTGAGCAAAGCTCTCGTTCCGCTGCGGCCCCTCCCCTGCAGGATTGGCATATCCTGCGGACCAGGCGCTGCGAGAGGACACCGCGCAGTACCGCTGCGAGCAGGTAAGGCTCGACGCCCATGTCAATGAGGCGTGGGACGGCGGCCATCGCGGAATTGGTGTGGAGTGTCGCCAGAACCAGATGACCGGTTAGGGCGGCCTGAACCGCGATCCGGGCTGTCTCGGCATCGCGGATTTCCCCGATCAGAATGATGTCCGGGTCCTGCCTCAGCACCGAGCGCAAAACCCTTGGAAAGGTTAGGCCGATCTTCTCATCAACCTGGATCTGGGACGCGCCATCGATGCGATACTCAACCGGGTCTTCAATTGTCACCACATTGAGGTGCGGGCGGATTAGGCGCTTGAGGGCAGCATGGAGCGTTGTCGATTTGCCCGATCCAGTTGGCCCGGTGACCAGAACCATGCCAGAGGTATGTTCGAAAAGTTGTTCGAGGCCTACGCTGATTGCCGGCGAGAATCCAAGTTCGGCAAGGCTGGTCACCCCGGCATCGCGTGAGAGCAGCCTGAGCACCGCGCCCTCACCGTGGATTTGCGGCATGGTGGCAAGCCGCATGTCGATTGGCTGGCCGGCGATGTTGAGACGGATCCTTCCATCCTGTGGCAAACGGCGCTCCGATATATCAAGATTGGCCAGAATCTTGAGACGGGACAGGATGGCAGGAAGGAGATTGACGTCAGGTGCCGGCTGCGGTTCAAGCGCCCCATCAATGCGAAACAGCATTTCGGCCCGATTGCGCCAGGGGCGGATATGAATATCTGAGGCACCCTGATCGATTGCGGCGCGGACAGCCGTCTGCACAAACTTGATCACCGGCGCATCACTGGCAGAGTCACGGATGGCTTCAAGGTCGCCTTCACTGACAGCTTGGACGTCATCCGGTAGCCCGTCATCCTTGGTCTGTGGTACGAAGCCGTAGAGTGCCTCGAACGCAGCAAGGAGTGTCTGCCGTGTCGCGCTGAGCCGCCGTATTGGCTGACCCAACTTGAGCGCCAATGCCTTGGCAGCGAAGTCGTCGAACGGATCGAGCATGGCTATGCTGACCGCGTGATCGCCAACGGCGACCGGCACGAGATTGGCAGCAATGGCATAGTCGGGCGAGACAAGAGCCGACAGACTAGTGGGATCGCCCAGTGTGCCATCAAACTGCGGGGCCCCCAGTGGTCCCTCAGCAAGCGCCCGAAGCGCCACCTCGCTGATGATACCAAGATCGAGCAATACCCTGTCGAGCCGATTGCCGGTTCTCGCCACGGCACTCATTGCGCGATCAAGAGCCTGCGGCTCGACAAGTGATCTGGCAGCCAACTCGCCCGCCAGGCGTTCAGCGAAACCAGATTCATATGGAATGGCGTGACTGCTCATATTCGCCATCCCGCATATTCTCGTGCACACCAGAAGCCGAAAAATGCAGCAGCGATGAACGGGCCAAAGGCTATGGAACGGGTGGGAAGGCTCGCCGTATCGGCCATCCGTCGGGTGAGCACAACCAACACAGCGCTGAGCGAGGCTACCAGCATAACCGGTGCAAGGTAGAGCGGTCCGAGCCATGCCCCTACCCCCGCAAAAAGCTTGGCATCACCCATGCCAATTCCCGGCACGCCCTTGCGAATCCTGTGCATCTGGTCCGCCGCCCAGATGGCGAAATAAGCCAGCACAGCCGCCGACATAGCCCAGGCCAAAGCGCTCCAACCATCGGCCAGCGCAGCATGGAGCAGCCCTGCGACAACAATGAGCGTGTTCAGTTCGTCAGGAATCCGGCGATGCCTGATATCGATGTGAGCGACAGCGACAAGGGCAGTGCCCAGAAGCGCCGTGAATACGCTGGCAATAATATTGCCCTCCTCACATTTTCACTTTCAAAATACGCTTGCGTAGAAATCTGATGTCAAAAATTGGCAGTATCAGAGGCCAAAATGTGGACCTCGATTTCATCAGGCTAGCCCGTCCTTACCCCTGCGATCAAGTTGTTGGCTTGGTCTTTCCCGTGTTGTGTTCGCTATGGCTGGCGCACATGTCATCACGATGACGGTGCACATTGTTCACAAAGTGGGTTGACAGGTTTGGTTTGGCGTTTGAGGCTCCAGTGTGCGCGGGGTTTCGCGCAGTTTATTGATATTATTTGATTAAATTGATGTTTGGGGGATTTCATGCGCGTGTTTGTTCGCAGCCGTTGGGCTGTGCTGTCTGCGGTTCCGGCTCAGTCCTCCTCTTCTATCCTGCGGCGCAGCCTGGCGGTGCTGATGAGCGCGGTGCTGGTGTTTGGCACCATTGCCCCGGCCTATGCAGAAGCGCAGGCGTCCTCGTCGGTATCGAGCCCTGCGCTGGCCGGATTGGCGGCAGCCCCGGCCCCGGCCGGTGAGAGTTCTGGAGAGGGCGCAGCGGAAGCCGCGACCCCCGAGGCCAAGGCCGCAGCCGTGGGCAAGGACGGGGTTTCGGCCCTGAGTGGCCCCAATGATCCGGCCCAGTCAGCCAAGTTCACCCCGCCCGATACGCCGTATAATGGCTCATACACCAGGGCCCTGCCCATTGCGGTGCCGGCCTTTTTCGGCATCGAGCCTGACCTGTCGCTGGTCTATGACTCGGGCAGCAAGGTGACCAGGGCCAGCGATGGTTTTTCGCTGTTGGGGGTCGGCTGGAAGCTCAGCGGTGGATCGAGCATTGCGCGCCTCTCGAAGTTCGGCGGCGTGCCGGCTTTTGCCGCCGATGATGTGTTCACCCTTGATGACAACAAGCTCATGACCTGCGCGGTGGCCGGCACCACGCCCTCGTGCACGGCCGGAGGCACCCATTCTGCCCGCTATGAGACCTATGCACGGATCGTGCAGTCCGGATCGGGTCCGTCGGGCACATGGGTGGTGACGGCGCGGGACGGAACAGTCTCGACCTATCGCCCGCTTGGCTACTGGAATGCCGGCGGCACCCAGGACGCGCGGCTGCGCGACCAGTATCGCTGGCTTCTGGCCGAGGTGCGTGACACCGATGGCAATGCGGTCACCTATGACTATGACTGTTCGGCCCTGCCCACCTGCGTGATCAGCACCATCAGCTATGGTTCTGGCGCGGGCGCAGCCAGCATCCAGTTCTCCTACGAAACCCGTCCGGACAGCTTTTCCTATGCTACCGGCATCTCTTTGGGCGATGCCAGCAAGCGGCTCAAGACCGTTGCGGTGCGGCTCAACGGGGCCATGGTGCGGGCCTATGGGCTGAGCTACACGCTTTCCCCCGATACCAAGCGCTCGCTGATCAGTGCCGTGCAGCAATATGGCACCGATGCCGTGATCACCGGCGCTGCCATCACCGGCGGAACCGCCCTGCCCCCCACAACCTTCACCTACACCACCATGGCCGAAAGGCGCATGGGCACCATGATCTCCGATCTGGTGACGGCAAACCCAAACCCCGAGACCGTGCCAGATCCCAATGCGGTCGAGCCGGCCTCGAAGCTGGTCACCAATTGGGTGGCCAACGCCAACTATGTTTTTGGGGACTTCAACGGCGACATCAAGCAGGACTTGATCGTGACCAAGGTGGGCACCGGTGCCTGCCAGGCGCAAATCTATCCTTCCGGGCTATGGGCAGGAACCAGCAACACCCCCACTGGAGGCGCCTTCATCACTGATGCGGCCAACGCAACCGCCGGTGGATTCTGCACTGATGCCAGCGCCTATTATATCGGAGATGTCAACGGTGATGGGGCAGACGACCTCGTCACCCGCACCACGCTCAACAGCCTGCCGGCGACGGTCAAAAGCACCTGGCAGGCGCAGGGCTATCAAACTGCTGATGCTTTCGTGCAGGTGCAGTTTCTGCAGGGTGGGCGCATCACGGCACAGGCCTATGCCCCGGTTGGCGCCGCCAATAGCGGCACCAATGCCGGGCTGCGCCACACCGCGCAGACCCAGAAGCTGATTGTTGCCGACTTCAATGGCGATGGGCGCGACGACATTTTTGGCGGCCAGGTCATTGTCTCGAACGGTACCAGCCTGACGCTTTCGAACTGGGTCAACGGTGACTGGGGCCGGGTTGGAGACTTCAATGGCGACGGGCTGAGCGACCTGTTTGTGCTCGATGGCACTAATGGCACCGCCTCAAGGCTGCTGCTCTCGACCGGCACCGGGTTTACATCAACACCCATCAACCAGACGCTCACCAATCGCAGCAACCTGCACTGGCCAGAGTTCGACGACCCAAATGCGGTCTATTTGACATCTCGAAGAGAACCAGCAAGTGGTGAGAACTTCTCTTTGACTCGCTACTATTTCCGTAAATATCATGATACATTTCCAGCCAATATCATTTGGGTAAGTAATGACTACAATGTGAACAGTGACGGCTCCGCGCAATATGGTTGGTCTTATTTTTTAGGCACCTTTAGACAGATTAAAGGAACAACATATTACTACGGGGTATTTCGGATCAAGAATGAATTAGATAACACCAATGCTAGAACCGGGTATTGGAACTATGGTGCGCTTAACCTCGATACCACCACTGACGCACTTCTGATTTCCGAGACCGCTGGGGTCCGTTCGCTGGATCGGTTCCTGTCCACAGGCTCTACGCTGGAGCGGGTGCGGCTAATTGCTAACCTTGCCAGCGGCCCGGTGGTGAACCAGGCGGAGTTTGAACTGACGGACCTGCAGGGCGATGGCCGCCCGGACTTCCTGCAGCTGAAAACCCCTGGTGCCATCAGCGCCAGTGTTTTCCAACTTGATGGCAACCAGGTGTTGCCCGCCAATCTCAATGCGGCCGCGAACAGCTTCATTGGCCCCAGGTTCGACTTCAACGGTGACGGCAAGGTGGATTTCTCCCCGGCCTTTGCCGCCGCCCCATCGGGCTGCCCGACCTGCGTCGCCGCCTACACCGACTCCGTAGTCCCCGACCTATTGAAGCGTGAGGTTCTGCCCTCGGGTGGGTCGAGCGACATCACCTATCTGCCCTCGACCTACTGGAGCCATGGCTATCTGCCGATGGTGCTGCAGGTGGTGAGCAAGGTTGTGACCAACGATGGGCGGGGGAACAGCTCGTCGGTCAAGTATGCCTATCAGGGCGGAGCCTATGATGCGTTTGAACAGACGTTCCTGGGGTTCGAAAAGGTCACGGCTGAACTCAGCTGCGAGACCGGGGAGACCGCGTGCCCCTGGGTTGTGGCGCAATACCGGCAGGAAGCGGTCGCAGCCGGATCGCTAAAGCAGCTCGAGATCTTTGCCGGCAACGGCACGCTGCTTCGTAAAATCGAGAACGGCTATGTGGTCAACCAGGCCGCTGCCCCCTTCACCGCCCACAAGACCTCCGAACAGGTCACCGATTATCTGGTGGGCGGCACGGCGGTGACGCGCAAGGAATGGACCTATGACGGCTATGCCAACCTGCTCGAGGAAAAGGACCTCGGTCTGGTTGGTGTCAGCACCGATGATGTGGTGACCACTTCGAGCTATCAGCTCAACCTGACCGACTATCTGGTCTCAAGCCCGGGCCGGGTGAGCGTGCGCTCGGGCGCTGGTGTGCTGCTTCGGGACACCGAATATGTCTATGACGGAGCAACGGATGCCAGTGCGGCCCCGCTCAAGGGCCATGTGACCACGACCCGCAACTGGCTGGCTGAAGAAAGCCGCTGGATTGCCGCCCATGCCGAATATGACGGCTTTGGCCAGCAGGTGGCCAGCATTGACCCACTGGGGAACCGCAGCGAGGTCGACTACGACAGCGCCACCCATCAATATGTAACCGGGGAGCGCAATCCGCTCTACTTCACCGGCGACACCCGCCAGCAGACTTCGGCCAGCTGGAACGCGCTCTGCGGCCAGCCGGCCAGCCAGACCGGGCTCAATGGCGAGGTGACGAGCTTTACCTATGATGCGCTCTGCCGTCTGACCCGCACCGATCTGCCGGGCGGCGACTATGAGACCATCGCCTATGCCAACCTTGGCAACCCCACAACCCAGTATGTGGAAAAGGCCCGCCGCCCCGCCGATGGGGTGACCCCGATCTGGTCACGCGAGTATCTTGATGGGCTCGAACGGGTCTATAAGAGCCAGCGCGTGGCTGCCGATCCGGCCAAGCCGGTAACGGTCGAGACCGTCTATGCCAAGCGTGGCCAGGCGGCCAGGACCAGCCTGCCCTATTATACCGGCGAGACCGTCTATTGGACCACGACACAGTATGACCTGCTCGACCGCCCGGTGCTGGTGACCCTGCCCGATACCAGGACCATCGCCACGGCCTATGAGGCAGCCGCCGGGGCAATGGTTGCAATCAAGCTCACCGATCCGCTGGGGCGGATCACCCGCACCACCAAGGATGCCCGCGGCAATGACCTGGCCCGCACCGGCTATCTTGGCGGCACGGCGGTCAACACGACCATGACCTATACCCCGCTGTCCGAGCTCGTCGGCGTCACCGATCCGCTGGGCAATCAGTTCAGCTACAGCTACGACACGCTGGGGCGCAAGACCCAGAGCCAGGACCCTGATCTGGGGCTCTGGACCTATGGCTATGACGATGCCGGGCGCATGGTCAGCCAGACCGATGCCAAGGGGCAGTTGAGCACGATCAGTTACGACGCGCTCGGGCGTGTGCTGACCCGGCTCTCCGGAGTGGGCCAGCCCGACCAGATCAGCCTGACCAACACTTACGACCAGGAGCGGCCCGGCTTTGCCAATATCGGCAAGCTCACCTCGGCGGACAACGACAATGCCGTCTTCGACTATGACTATGATCCGGCCGGACGCCTGGTGCGCCAGTCACGGCTGGTCGATACGCTCAGCCATGTCACCACCACCCAGTTCGATCATGGCGGGCGGGTGCTGGCACAGACCTATCCCGATGGCGCCAGTTCGGGCCTGCATGCCTATAATGCGGCGGGTCAGCTGATCAGCGTTGCAGGTGCCATCACCAGCACCAGCTACCTCGCCTCGGGCGCCACGGCATCGATTGCCTATGCCAATGGGGTGTCGACCACTTATTCGTACAGCCCCACCCGCAACTGGCTCAACACGGTGCTCACCACCAAGGGCCCCACCATCATCCAGTCCCTGACCTATACCAGGGACCATGCCGGCCGCATCATCACCGTGGCCGGGGACCGGGCCGAGGACAGCTGGACCTATGCCTATGACGATCTCGACCGGCTGCTGAGCGCGGCCAATACCAACACCCCCGCGCTCAGCCAGACTTTTAGCTATGACCTTGCCGGGAACCTGACTGCCAACTCGAGCCTGGGCGCCTATGTCTATCCCGCCCAGGGCCTGGCCTCGGTCCAGCCCCATGCCGTCCAGTCCGCCGGGGACTGGGGCTTTACCTATGATGCCAATGGCAACCAGACAGTCCGCACCACGCTGGGCACGCCGGACCGCACCATCACCTATGATCCGGACAATCGCCCGGCCCTTGTTGCCGCCAATGGCAACAGCGTCACCTACCTTTATGGACCAGACGGCGAGCGGCTGAAAAAGCGCAACGGATCCGATGAAACCCTCTACCTTGGTGCCAGCGAACGCGATCCGGCTGGCGGCTTTACCCACTACATCAACCCCGACGTCAAGCAGATCGGGGGCATCCACCACTATCTGCACCGCGACCACCTGGCCTCGATCCGCCGCGTGACCGATGCCAGCGGCACCCTCTATCGCGCCTCGGCCTACCAGCCCTTCGGCGTACAGATCGAAACCGCCCTCAACCCCCTGACCCCAGCCGAAACCAAGGGTTATATCGGCGAGCGCAACGACCCCGAAACCGGGCTCACCTATCTCCACGCCCGCTACTACGACCCCACCCTCGCCCGCTTCCTATCGCCAGACTGGTGGGACCCAACACAGGCTGGAGTGGGCACAAACCGGTACAGCTACTCAGCAAATGATCCGGTGAATGCGTCAGACCCGAATGGGCATCTCTACCAAAGCAACAACCCGTGGTTCAATGACGTAACCGGGAAGACGCGGACAGTGGCGACTCGCGCGACTGTTGCATCAGCCGTCGGAAGCAACATGGCGGCTTCCAGCGCCAGTGTGTTCGGCTTGGCGGCTGTCTTCTTCTTCCTCAGCACCACGCCTACGGGAGGGGAGAACGACTCGTGTCAAAGAGGTTGCACGGCAACCATGACAAAGAAAGGGTCAAGCCGCGCCGTTACACCAGAGGGAGGAAACTCCGCCGACGGGCTGGCGAAGCGGCGCGAGCATCTCCAAGACCTCAAAGAGGCATCCGGGACGTATCGCAAGAAGACCGATATCACCGACCTTGGTCAACGCAGCACCACTGGACCGGTCTTCAAAACAACAGCTATTGCATCACAAGCCGCCAAGAAAATGGGGTTCCTCCGGTTAAACGAAACCATAAACGGACAAGCCATTTTCAGGAAAGGCAGAGTATACATCACGAGAGATGTGGATGGCCATAATGGCGGAGCTTGGAAACGTGCTGATTCCGTTCAAAATCTAGGATCAAAAGATACTCGAGATGGAACATTTAACGCTGACCTGTCTATCCGCGTAGGAGATTAACATGCAGAAACATACTGATACCGAGCCAACATGGGAAAATAGGGGGAAAACAATCAAAGAACTAATACGAGACCTTCTTACCTTTGAAAATCAAAATCAAGAAGTACGGATCTCCGCTGATGGCGGCGATACTATCGTCCCAATTAGCGCCGCAGTTCGTAGGAATGGGATGTGCATTTTATTATTTGATTCTCCACAGTAAAATGTGGGGTTATATCGCCAAGAAAGGGCTCGGAGAATTTATGGGAGTCTTTGCCGCACGAATTCAAGGTGCTTCCTCAAAGTCAGTTATGGCAGCAGGGGCATTGGTCGGTCGAGCGTTGGGCACATCTAAAAGTCCCATCCCATACGGAATGACGAACTCAAATTCCGCCGCACGGGCCATTGTAAAACTGTCCGGTGGCAACGTTGACGGGTTTGGCGGGCCAAATTGGGACCAGCGGCCCGGAATGGAACGGGCCGATGATGTGGTAAGCGCTGCCCTAAGGTACCTGCAGAACCAGTATGCATTCAACGGGGGAAGGGGCTGACATGCAGGATCGTCATCCACTGGTCAGAAATTGAAGGAACTTGCGACAGCCTGGCTTAAATACGCACAGAAGGCATCTTTTCTAGTCCTCTGCCTCGCGACATTGTCGTCGCTTACGTACTGCGCCGCGGATGACTACAATCGAAAGGCCCTATTTGACCAGAAAGGCGAGATCACGAGTGGGTCGGCCTTCTGCGTCGAAATTGGTATGAAGATCGATGAAGCAGTCAATTGCTTGGAGGGCCAAGGTTGGACGAACCTAACAGATCACTTCTTTGATACAACCGACTACAATGTTTATGATGGGGATTGCACAAAAACGTCCTGTGTACCGTTCTACAATGGACGCTGGGGTGACAGCTCAATAGACATTTTCTATCGTGACGGAGCAATCACTCGTATTCGTTGGAGCATCTCGATAATTGCTATCTAGAGATACCAACCCAACAAGTGACCATAGCCACGCTTCAATCTGCGGTCTCCACAGGAACTACCCTTGGCGCTCGGTCTCGGGGCCGAGGACAGCTGGACCTATGCCTATGACGATCTCGACCGGCTGCTGAGCGCGGCCAATACCAATACGCCCTCGCTCAGCCAGACCTTTACCTACGACCTCGCCGGGAACCTGACTGCGAACTCGAGCCTGGGCGCCTATGTCTATCCCGCCCAGGGCCCGGCCTCAGTCCAGCCCCATGCCGTCCAGTCCGCCGGGGACTGGGGCTTTACCTATGATGCCAATGGCAACCAGACAGTCCGCACCACGCTGGGCACGCCGGACCGCACCATCACCTATGATCCGGATAATCGCCCTGCGCTGGTTGCCGCCAATGGCAACTCCGTCACCTATCTTTATGGACCAGACGGCGAGCGGCTGAAAAAGCTCAACGGATCCGATCTCACGCTCTACCTCGGTGCCAGTGAACGCGATCCGGCCGGCGGCTTTACCCACTACATCAACCCCGACGTCAAGCAGATCGGGGGCATCCACCACTATCTGCACCGCGACCACCTGGCCTCGATCCGCCGCGTGACCGATGCCAGCGGTGCCCTCTACCGCGCCTCGGCCTACCAGCCCTTCGGTGCGCAGATCGAAACCGCCCTCAACCCCCTGACCCCTGCCGAAACCAAGGGCTATATCGGCGAGCGCAACGACCCCGAAACCGGGCTCACCTATCTCCACGCCCGCTACTACGACCCCACCCTCGCCCGCTTCCTCTCACCAGACTGGTGGGACCCAACACAACCCGGCGTCGGCACAAACCGGTACAGCTACTCAGCAAATGATCCGGTCAATCAGAGTGATCCGAATGGGCATGCATACACAACGACTAACTCTTGGTTCGCCTCGGTAACGGGGGCCAACTACCAGAGGCCCGGCACCGCCACGCCAAAGTTGCCATCGACGGCGAGGGCGGCCGCTCCTGTCATTCGAGTTGCGATGGGTGTCCATCCCAACATGAGAATGACGCCGCAAATGCAGACCAGGCAGGATCAAGCGAACCAGCAGTTCTGGCGATTTGTGCACGGTGTCGGCAACACCGTTATAGATTTCACACCCGTCATTGGTGACGCGAAAGGCTTTCTTGAGGCTCGCGATGGGTGGGATTATGCCTTCGCCGCAGTTGCACTAGTGCCAGCCTTTGGCGATGCAGCAAAAGCAATATACAAAGCGGGGAAGGGTATCAGCAAAACATCAGATGGCGTAATTAGCGTCACCAGGAACGGCGTTGCGCTGCCTCCAACACCTAAATACCAGATACCGTCCGGTTATGTGGAAAACAGCAAGAGACCGGGCAGCTATGGGGAAATTCAGGGCGGTAAGTTTCAAGAGAGGTTGAGGATCGACCAAGCAACTCCACCCGGCCAGAAGGGCCCAAACTATTCGCATTATCACCTGAACGGATCATGTAAGCACTTCTCCCCTCGATCTGGAGATAAGGACCCAGGTTTTACCCCATGAACGATATTCTTAACAAATTTCAATGGCATGACGCAGAGATATGCAGCGTTCATATCGACAGGATGTCAGCAGGTATCAATGATAGTATTATCCTCAATATAAAGTGGCCGGATGGCAAGAACTCTGCCGTAAAGTTTGAGGATTGCTACGCAGCCCGCTTTGAGTTGAATTTTGGCATTATTGCGAGTGAGGCAATTTTAGATTTTTCACTCCGACCAGACGAACCATTTCTACATGACACCCGCCAAACCTGGATTCATATGGGAGTAGAATTACCTGACCTGAATTGCGCTCGCATAGAAACTTCTTCAACTGGAAGTGTATTAATGGTTTGCTTTAAGTCTATAAACATATCGAAACCGCAATAGCTTGGGTGGGTTTCCGGCCGCTGAGCGCGGCCAATACCAACACCCCCGCGCTCAGCCAGACTTTTAGCTATGACCTTGCCGGGAACCTGACTGCCAACTCGAGCCTGGGCGCCTATGTCTATCCCGCCCAGGGACCGGCCTCGGTCCGGCCCCATGCCGTCCAGTCCGCCGGGGGCTGGGGTTTTAGCTATGATGCCAATGGCAACCAGACGGTCCGCACCACGCTGGGCACGCCGGACCGCACCATCACCTATGATCCGGATAATCGCCCGGCCCTCGTTGCCGCCAATGGCAACAGCGTCACCTACCTTTATGGACCAGATGGCGAGCGGCTGAAAAAGCGCAACGGATCCGATGAAACCCTCTATCTCGGCGCCAGTGAACGCGATCCGGCCGGCGGCTTTACCCACTACATCAACCCCGACGTCAAGCAGATCGGGGGCTCCTGCCATTCGAGCGTAGCTCTCATGGCCTTCTTGCCTTGTATGGCTCCGCTGGAGCCATCCATCCGGCATAAATGCCGGACCGCCGGCGAAGTATCTGCACCGCGACCACCTGGCCTCGATCCGCCGCGTGACCGATGCCAGCGGCGCCCTCTACCGCGCTTCGGCCTACCAGCCGTTCGGCGTGCAGGCCGAGACCGCCCTCAACCCCCTGACCCCTGCCGAAACCAAGGGCTATATCGGCGAGCGCAACGACCCCGAAACCGGGCTCACCTATCTGCACGCCCGCTACTACGACCCCACCCTCGCCCGCTTCCTCTCCCCAGACTGGTGGGACCCAACACAGGCTGGTGTGGGTACAAACCGCTACAGCTACTCAGCAAATGATCCTGTCAATCAGAGTGATCCGAATGGCAACTGCTCACTGACATCAGACCGGTGCGGCAGTGACGGCTGGAACTCGTCCCGAGACAGCGGTTCCGCGCAGCTAGGCAATGGCCGCACGACCAGCAAATGGTTCCTTGACGTCACGGGCCAAACACCAAAGTCTTATTCAAGCGCTCTGGCGCTGAAGTCCTTCAAGGCTGCAAACGGCCTATCGGGCGGCGTAATCTCTCTAAATAGTAGCGCCCCTCGCGCCGGCCATGAAGCAGCCGTTATGACGGAGTTGGCTGTCACCAGGCCGCAATGGCAGACCCACGACTTTGTCCTTCACTACTATTTTGGTTTAGGGATAGGTATAAAGCTAGGCGACGTGGGTCTAGCAAATGCCTTCGAAAATACTCCATCGGTCAAGGGCATCACACAAAAACTCATCAACAATGTAATGCGCAACGCTTTCGATGGACTGAAAGCCAGCGATAGGGGAAGTTCTGATGTGACTTGGGATCCCAACCTATTTTCGGTCGGACGCAGCACTTTGTTCATGGATGCTGCTTGTGGCAGGGATACTTGCGACTTTGCATTCGGGATTAGAGATAGGTTTGTCGATCCAGTTAACTTGGGTTTTGAAGTTGGTAGGTGGCCATACGATATCCATCATGACTGGACGGAGAGGAGGCGGTTTTGATGAAAGTGAGACACCTAGAAATCCTCTACGTCCCGATGTTATGTATATTGTTGGGGGCATGTGAAGGTGAAACTGACCTTGTAAGAGGCTATAGCTTAGTGGTGGTAGACAACCGACCAACTGCATTGATTTCGGACAAAGATGATCGTGTTGTTGTCGACCCCAATATAATCCGACACAAAGTGATCGACACCTACATAGTAGGGGTTCGGGAAGATGCTGAGCTCGACCCCCGGCTTTCCACCAAGTTCGGGTATTTCATCTTTAGTACGCAAACTGGTGAATTGCAGGAAGGACTGGACAGAGCGGCTTTTGAGGTCGCCGCTAAGGCGATAGGCATTAATCCCCGTGCATTCGAATGAGTTCCTGTTGCGCCTCGGGGCCACTGCGTCGATTGCCTATGCCAATGGAGTATCGACCACTTATTCGTACAGTCCCACCCGCAACTGGCTCAACACGGTGCTCACCACCAAGGGCCCCACCATCATCGAGTCCCTGACCTATACCAGGGACCATGCCGGCCGCATCATTACGGTGGCCGGGGACCGGGCCGAGGACAGCTGGACCTATGCCTATGACAATCTCGACCGGCTGCTGAGCGCGGCCAATACCAATACCCCCGCGCTCAGCCAGACTTTTAGCTACGACCTTGCCGCTGACCCGAGCCCCTAGATCTCCACCAGATTTTGAGGAGAGTCCTTGGTTGATGTTTGGCCCTATGCGGCCTGCTTTTCCAGTGCCAGTTGCGTGGCGAACTCGTTGGGCGTGAGATTGCCCAGCGAGGAGTGCGGCCTGTAGCTGTTGTAGTCCTCCTTCCATGCGCTGATCCGGTCCCGCGCCTCGGGTAGCGACCAGAACAGCGTCTCGTTGAGGCATTCATCGCGGAAGCTGCCATTGAAGCTCTCGATGAAGCCGTTCTGCATTGGCTTGCCGGGAGCGATATAGTGCCAGTCGATCTGCCGGTCCCGGGACCAGCTTAGGATCGCCATGCTGGTGAACTCGGTGCCATTGTCGCTGACCACCGTGAGCGGTCGACCGCGCCTGGCGATGATGGCTTCAAGTTCGCGCACCACCCGTCGGCCGGACAGCGATGTATCGGCGACCAGAGCCAGGCACTCCCGCGTGTGGTCGTCCACCACGGTCAGCACCCGGAAGCGGCGACCATCGGTGAAGGCATCGCTGACAAAGTCCAGGCTCCAGCGCTAGTTGGGCCGGTCGGGCGCCAGCATTGGCCGCCGCGTGCCCAGGGCACGCTTGCGACCGCCGCGTTTGCGGACCTGCAGCTTCTCCTCGCTATACAGCCGCCTGAGCTTCTTGAGGTTCATCTCGATCCCCTGGCGCTGCAGCATCACGTGGATACGCCGATAGCCAAACCGGCGTCGCTCCGATGCCATGGCCTTTATCGCTTCCCGCAGCTCCTGGTCGGCAGGCCGCGTGCTGCGATACCGCACGCTCGATCGATCGACCTCAAGAGCTTCACACGCCCGCCGCCGGCGCTCCTCCCGCATTCGCGCAGGAGTCCAGCGCATGTAATATCAAGGGCAATGTGAACACCAAGGGCGAGCGGATTTATCATGTGCCCGGGCAGAAATATTATGATCGGACGCGCATAGAGGCGTCGCATGGCGAGCGCTGGTTTTGTTCGGAAGAAGAAGCCCGCGCAGCCGGGTGGCGACGTTCGAAGGTTTAGCTGACAGCAGGTCCATCCGTCAGCCCCGCCGCCCCTGCCTCCAAACACTGAACTCCGGATGAACGCCCCGTTCCGCGCCGGTTCAACGGCGCGAGGTCAGGGTGAGGGCATACTCTGCCAATATGGAGCTCCCAAATGTTTTCCCAGCGCCTGCCTATTGCCCAGACACTTCTCGCCGCCGCGCTTGTTTGCGGCCTCGCCCTGCCCGCTACGGCCGCGCAGCGGATTCAGGTTCAAGGCGAACAAGGCTTTCACCACGCCGCCTGCCTCACCGCCGATGAAGCGATCAGGGCGCTGGAGCGCAAGAATTATCGCGAGATCCGCTATTACTCCCAGTACGATGCCCCGGATCGGCTGCTCTTCGAAGCGCTGCGCACCAATCGCGATGGGTCGGAATCCAAGTGGCTGCTGAATTTCGATCCCTGCAAGCGCAAGGTGACCAGCCGTTATGATCGTACGGGTCTGCCCTGGGCATAAAGGTTCGAGGCTCGCTCGCAACCTGATACTGTAAAGACCCGTCTCAAGCGGCCACTTCATCAGTTCAACTGGCCGCATCCTGGGTCTGCGGCCCACGTCGCGCCACGCCGCTTCGCTACGAAAACTCGGAGTACTGGCGACTGCAGGGGCGCCCAGTACTCGATACTTCGCTGTCTTGGCAAACAACATGTGCAGCCTGATGGCAGCCAGAGCAGAAAAGTCGTTTCATTGATGCGGTCTTGCAGGTCACCTTCAAGTGCCCGTCGATCACTTACGTATATTCGCATGTTTGATATTCTTTTACCAAACCATGCTTAGCTCAACCCAAGGTTGGTCGTAACAGGCCAGAAATCCAGACAAACCTTGGGTGATACTCACAATGAAAACAGACATCAGCCGCCGTAAATTTCTCGGCGCAGCCGCCGCTGGCACTCTCATCAGCGCCATTGGCATGCCTGCGATTGCGCAGACACGTACGCTTAAAGTCAGCTCGTACGGTGGTTATTTCGAGGAAAGCTTCAAAGAGCACGTGTTCCCCGAATTCACTAAGGCGACTGGTATCGAGATTGAAAGCATCACACAGTCTGACTCGCCCGACTGGCTAGCCGATATGATCCAGGCCGCCGCATCCGGCAGCGCGCCTTCGGATGTCTCCATGTTCTCGCCCGATATTATGATCAAGGCCTCCCGCTCGCCAGGTATTCTGCGGGAGATCGATATCAACTCGGTGCCGAACCTGTTGAACCTTGAGCGTGAATACACCTTTGGGGTCGATGGCAAACTATTGTCGGTGGGCGCTCTGGCCACATTCACTGCCATGGTTGTGAAGACTGACAAGGCTTCGGCGCCCGCGAGCTGGGCGGAATTCTGGGATACCTCGAAGTTTCCATCCGGTCTCGGTCTGAGCAAGCAATTCAATTCCGGGCTGCTCGACATCATTGCCGCCACGTTCTTTGAAGGCGAAGCCACGTTCGCTACCGAAGATGGCATCATGGCTCTGATCGAAAAGGCCGCCGAAATCCGGCCCAATGTCGCCCTTTGGTGGTCGGCCGAAAGCGAGATGGAGCAGGCCCTGAAAGATGGCACGGTCGTGGGTGGCCTTTACTACCATGATGTGGCCCAGTTGATGGCTGCCGATGGATTCCCCGTTAAGTCTGTTTTCCCGAAAGAAGGTAATCCGCAGCAGTTTGAATCCTGGTGCATTTCAGCTGCCAGCGAAAAATCTGAAGAGGCCCATGCCTTCATCGACTTTTCCTGCACGCCGGAGGCCCAGGCCCTCATGTCGCGCAAGATCGGGACGGCGCCCGTCGTTGATCCCACCACTACCGATCTGACACTCGAAGAATTCAACGCCGTCTCCGGTACCCCCGTCATTCGGTTTGCCTATGAGGCTTACCTCGACAAAGAGGACTTCATTAAGCAGAACTGGGAGAAAATGCTTGCTGGCTAGGCGCTTGCGATTGGCTTGACCGGCGGTACCATTCACGCAATCTTCTCATCGTGCCGCACACGTTCCGGGCGGGCCTTGGCCCGCCCTTTTATCGTTGCTGTGGTGAGCTAGATTGGGGCAAAGTGGAAGCCATGGACGATACCAACCACCGCATCTATGGCATGAGCGTTGCCAGTGTTTACAAGCACTATGTCGCCAAGGCCGAGCGCAAGGGGCGGACCAAGGCGGAGCTCGATCAGATCATCTGCTGGCTCACCGGACACGATCAGGCCTCGCTCGATAGCGAGCTTGAGAACCTGACAACGTTTCAGGATTTCTTTGCCAGGGCACCACAGATGAATCCGGCGCGCTCGCTGATCACGGGCGTTGTCTGCGGGGTGCGTGTGCAGGATATCGCCCATCCTCTGATGCGCGAAATCCGCTATATGGACAAACTCGTCGATGAACTTGCCAATGGCAAGAAGATGGAAAAAATCCTGAGGGCCTGAGGCGTCCGCCCGCCTGGCATGTAAACGCCAGGCCGGGGACGGCAATCGCCCCGGGCCTGGCGCCTTGCCCTGCCTTTGGTGCCCACCTCCACGCAGGGTAAGCTAGCCTGTGTCAGGCGCTTGCGGCCCGAATGGCCTCGCCCCGGGCCTCCACCGCCCTGAACAGGCGAATAAAGTTCAGCCCCGCAAGCTTGGCGAGGTTTTCGTCGGACCAGCCTCTGCCCGCCAGTTCGGCCAGTAGTTGCGGATAGCACGATACGTCGCGCAGCCCTTCGGTGGTCACCGTGCTGCCCCAGAAGTCCGATCCGATACCGATATGGTCACTGCCCAGCCGCGCCGCGAGGTACTCGATCTGGTCGGCAACCTGGTCCAGCCGCGCCAGCGGCTCGCGGCCGCTTTTGAGAATATGCTGCCTGCGCATCTCATCCCAGTTTTCGGGCAGTGTAATGCCTGCCGCCGCCCGGATGGGTGCAATCCAGCTGCGGACCTCCTCGCTGACAAAATCGGGAATGAAGGTGGCCATCACCATGCCGCCATTAGCCACCACGCGGGTCAGCACGTCGTCCGGCACGTTGCGCTTGTGGTTGCACAGGGCCCGCGCGTTTGAGTGGGAAAACACCACTGGCGCTGCGGTCGTATCCAGCACGGCCCGCATCGCGTCATCAGAAACGTGCGAGCAGTCGACCACCATGCCGAGCCTGTTCATTTCCGCAATGACTTGACGGCCGAATGGCGAAAGTCCGCCGGAGAGCCGTTCGCCCGTCGCCGAATCTACCCATGCCAGGCTCTTGTTGTGGCAAAGCGTCATCAGCCGGACGCCGAGTTGGTGCCACATGCGCAGGGGGGCCAGGCTCTCCCCCATGCCCACCCCGCCCTCGACGGCCATCATCGAGGCAATCTTGCCCTGCCTGTGCGCCTCGAGAAAATCATCGGCGTGCAACACAGGGTGGAACGCGTCTCGATACGCCTCATTCATGCGCAGGATGAGGTCGATCTGTTCCAGGGTCTCGATTTCGGGTTGCCGGCTTTCGCTGGGAACGAAGGCTGCCCACACCTGCCCGGATACCCGTCCCTCACGCAACCGGGGCAAATCGGTGTCACCGGCGCTATGGCGGCGGCGCAGGTCGAAGCGCACAACATCGCCGCGCGCCTCCGGATCATTGCGAATGACCATGGGCAGATCATTGTGCGCATCGATCAGGGGAAAACGCTCAAGCAGCGCCAGCACGCGTTCCAGTTCAGCACTCGCTTTGCGCACTGATGTGGCCATTTCCATACATCCTCCCTTCTTCGGGCAAATTCGGGCGCTCGTGGCGCCGCGATTGCAGCGTCACGGCAGACTTCACCTGCGTTTGGTCAACCCAGTCTGGTCACAAACCGGGTCTGCAGATATCCCTGCATGGCCTCTGGGCCGCCTTCGGTCCCCATTCCTGAATCGCCAATGCCGCCAAACGGCAGTTCGGCGAGGGAAATGCCGATGTGGTTGATCGAGAGCATGCCCGCCTGGATTTGCTCCTGAAGGCGTTGCGAGCGTGCCGACGAGCGCGTCCATGCATAGGCGGCAAGGCCGTAGGGCAGCCGGTTGGCCTCGGCAAATGCGTCGTCGTCAGCGCTGAAGCGATTGATGATGGCCAGGGGCCCGAAGGGCTCCTCGTTCATCATCGCCGCTTCGACCGGCACATCTGCCAAAACCGTCGGTTCGAAATACCAACCCTTGTTGCCTATGCGACGCCCGCCCGTTTTCAGAACTGCCCCGCTCGCCACTGCGTCAGCGACAAGCCTTTCCATGGCTGCAACCCGGCGGTCATTGGCCAATGGCCCCATTTCACTGGATGGATCGGTCCATGGGCCGACCTTGACCGCCTTGGCCGCTTCTACAAACCGTTCGGTGAAATAGGCGGACACCTTGTCCTGAACCAGGAAGCGGGTGGGCGAAACGCAAACCTGTCCGGCATTGCGGAACTTTGTGGCCGCAAGCGTCGAGACAGCGGCATCGACATCGGCATCGTCAAATATCAGAACCGGCGCGTGTCCGCCCAGTTCCATGGTCACGCGCTTCATGTGCTGCCCGGCCAGCGCAGCCAGCGACTTTCCAACCGGCGTGGAGCCGGTGAAGGAGACCTTCTTGATCGTGGGGTGCGGTATCAGATAGCCCGAAATCTCGGCGGGAATGCCATAAACGAGGTTCAGCACGCCCGCAGGTACGCCAGCCTCGGCAAAACAGGCGATCAGTTGTGCGGGAGAGGCGGGTGTTTCCTCGGGTGCCTTGACGATGATGGTGCATCCGGCCGCCAGTGCCAGCGAAACCTTCCGCACCACCTGGTTGATAGGGAAGTTCCAGGGGGTGAACGCTGCCACGGGCCCCACCGGTTCCTTGATGGTCAGCTGGATAACGCCGGTTATCCGCGCCGGTATCACCATGCCATAAGTGCGCCGCGCTTCTTCGGCGAACCAGTCGACAATGTCAGCGGCAGACATGATCTCGGCGAGGGCATGGGCAACCGGCTTGCCCTGCTCCGCCGACATCATGGGGGCGATTTCCTTGCTTCTTCCGCGCAACAGCTCTGCTGCGCGGCGCATGATCTGGCTGCGAAGCAAAGGCGAGGTCTGCCGCCACGACACAAAAGCGGTCGCTGCTGCTGCCAGCGCCTCATCCAGGTCGGCCCGCCCGGCCTTGGCGACCTTTCCGATCTCGGTTTCGGTAGACGGATCGATAACTGGCAGCCACTCCTGCGATGCGGCGGGTCGCCAGACGCCGTTGATGAAAAGCTGCGTGTCGGGATAGGTCATGATCTTTCGTCTCTCGATTGGCTGTTCGGGGGCATACGCTTCAGGTCAAATGCTGGGGACTAACCCGCCTCGCTGCTCACCGACACAAGGCGACGGGCTGCCGTTTCGATTTCCTGCCACAGCGATCCTGCCATCGATCGCATCCCAAGGATCAGCACCCGCTCTTTCGACAGTCGCAAAGCGAAGACGTTCATATGCGCGAGCCCTGTGCGTATCGCAGAGCCCGGACCGAATGTTCTAAGGTCCGTATTCACCAGCTTTTCGAGCAGGGCATGAAGTGGCCCCTCCCCACCGGACGAGGCGATCTCGAAGACGACAAACCCATCGGTCTGCTCGGTTACCGAACAATCCGGGGACGCTGCCTTGAGAGCGTTCGCCAGAGCCCCGCCATCGCTTGAGGCCGTTCCGAACATCCATTGCCCGGGCGCGGTCCAGAATGAGATATAACCGGCGGTCTGGGCGCATCGGCCGGGGCCGTGCAAATCCAGGCCCAGAGGCGCGGCGGAACCGCTGTCCTTGCGCAGCGAGAACGATGCCAGCGACATCGTCATGTCTTCGGTCACGGTCAGGCTCCCAAAAGTGTCGGCGCGCGGCACAAGGCCGCCAAATGCCGAAGATGCAAAAAGCTCAGACACGCAGGCGCCCTCCCTCGGGGTCGAAAAATACCGGCTCAACAACCGTGGACCGCACGGCTTTGCCACTGAGGGCATTCACACACAGAATGTGCTCACCCACCCGCTCGCGTCCGCCTTCGAGAAAGCCCAGGGCGATGAAAGAGTTGAGATTGGGCGAATATGCCGCCGAACTGACCCAGCCCAGATCGTTCTCTGTGCGGTGCTTTGTGTCGTGCGCGAAGAAATGCGAGCCCGCCTCGATCTGTTCCTGCGGATTCACGGGCATGACGCCAATGAGTTGGCGCCGCTCCTCGATCAGTCCCTCACGCCGGCTCAGAACGCCGCCAATGGCATCCTTCTTGGCTGAGACCATGCGTCCCATGCCAAGCATCTGGGCAGTCGTCTGGCCATTCAATTCATTGCCGGCGGCATGGCCCTTTTCGATCCGCATCACGCCCAGGGCTTCTGTTCCGTAGGGAGTTACGCCCAGATCGGCGCCGACCTCATACAGGCGGGCGATCAGTGCATTGCCAAAGCGCGCGGGCACCGCCAACTCATAGGCAAGCTCGCCCGAGAACGAAATCCGGAACAGCCGCGCCCGCAGGCCACCGCAGATCGTCAATTCAGCGCAGGCCATAAAGGGGAATGCCTCGTTCGAGAGATCGCGTCCATCGACGATCCTTTGCAGCAGGGCGCGCGCGTTCGGACCTGCTACGGCGATCTGCGCCCAGGCCTCGGTCGTGGAAATCAGTTGCACATCAAGCTCGGGCCACAGGCACTGCCGGGCAAACTCCATGTGCCGATAGACCGGCCCGGCCTGGGCCGTCGTCGTGGTCACCACATAGTGGTCCGCCGCCAGCCGGGCACAGGTCCCGTCGTCAAAGGCATGTCCATCTTCACGCAGCATCAGGCCATAGCGAACCGCGCCCACCTTCAGGCTGGCCATGGCATTGCAGTAGAGCCGGTCGAGGAACTCGGTCGCTCCGGCGCCCTGAACATCCACCTTGCCCAGCGTCGTTACGTCACAAAGGCCGACGCCAGACCGCACTGCTCGCACTTCCCTGTCCACGGTCTCGCGCCAGGTCTTCTCGCCCTCACGGGGAAAATACTGGGCCCGCATCCATTGCCCGGCTTCGGTGAAAACCGCCCCGTGGGACTGGGCCCACTCGTGGGTTGGCGTCAGGCGGGTTGGCCGGAACGATTTGCCCGTGTCACCGCCGCCAAAAGCCGAAATGGCAACGGGGGTATAGGGCGGGCGATAAATCGTCGTTCCCGTTTCGGCAATCGACTGGCCCGTCAGTTCGGCCAGAATGCCGATGGCGGTCACGTTGGCAGTCTTGCCCTGGTCCGTCGCCATGCCGAGCGCCGTCCACCGTTTGACGTGCTCGACGGCGCCCATGTTTTCCTGATGCGAAAGGGCGATGTCCTTGACCGTCACATCGTTCTGGAAATCCACCCAGGCGCGCCCCTTGCCAGGCACGTGCCAATATGGGCTCTGCGCATCGATCCGGTCACTGCCTTGCGGCAAATCCGTGCGCGCCGCGCTCAGCCCGAGAGAGGTCAGGCAATTGGCCGCCTCGCGCGCGCCGGAGGCAAGGGCGGCAAACATTCCCCCCTCTCCCGCCGCAGCACCGGCCACGCACATTCCGGGTGGCAGGTCGGCGGCCGGAACGAAGGCCTGAAGCTGCTCGTTCCAAACGGGTCGGCCGCGATGATGGGAGGCCAGGTGCACGTTCGGATTCCAACCACCCGAGACGCCCAGGGCCGCGCATTCGTGCCAGGTCGACCGGCCATCCTGCCGGATTTCGATGGCAGTGAGCCCGTTTGCGCCGCGGGAATTGGATACCACCGCGCCCGCGTAAAGCGGATAGTCGCCCAGATGGGGAGCGTCCGGGCGCACATCGATAACGCCCATGAGCTCAACGCCCTTCGCGGTCAGGTCGATCGCGGTTCGATGCCCGTCGTCATTGTTGGTGAAAACGGCAATTGGCCCCCTCCCCTGAACCGGGACGACCGCCCAACGGTTCGCAAAGGCCCGCATGGCGCCGGACAGCATGATCCCGGGCCGATCGTTGTTGGCAAACGGAATGTGCCGCTCGATCGCACCGGCTGCCAGCACGGTCCGCCGCGCGGTGATGCGCCAGAGCGTTTGCCTGACGGCGCCGCCCGACGATGGCAGATGATCGGAGACGCGCTCCAGCGCCCCGAAAACGCCGTGGTCGAACGCTCCAAACACCGTCGTCCGCGTCAGTATCCGTACATTGCCACGCTGTCTGAGCTCAGCCTCGGTCTCGGCCACCCATTCCTCGGCTGGCCGCCCGTCGAGCCGATAGGTCTCGCTCAGAAGGCGCCCGCCAAGCCTGAAATCTTCATCGGCGATAATGACGTCCGCCCCGGCGCGCGCCGCCGTCAGGGCCGCAGCAAGTCCCGCCGCTCCGGCACCAACGATCAAAACATCGCAGTGCAGATAACCCTTGTCATATTCATCGGGGTCGGGCTGCATCGAGAGCTTGCCAAGCCCCGCAGCACGCCGGATCGCGGGTTCATAGACCTTTTCCCAGAATGCGGCTGGCCACATGAAAGTCTTGTAGTAGAACCCGGCCCCAAAGAACGGCGCCAGCAGATCGTTGACCGCCAGCAGATCGAACTCAAGCGGGCCGACGTGATTTTGGCTGGCGGCGATCAGCCCGTCATGCAGTTCAACAACTGTCGCACGGGTGTTGGGCTCCTGCCGCGCGCCGCTGCCAAGGCGAACCAGCGCGTTGGGCTCTTCGGACCCGGCCGAGAAAATGCCACGCGGCCGATGATACTTGAACGAGCGCCCGACCAGCCTGACGCCGTTTGCGAGCAGGGCCGACGCCAGCGTATCGCCAGGATGCCCTGTAAACTGGCGCCCGTTGAAGCTGAAGTTCAACGCACGGCTGCGGTCAACAAGTCCCCCTTCAATTCTGGTCATGATGCATCAGCCTTGAATCGGGTGGCTACGTCGCGGGCCAGTTCGGCGCCCATGATCTCGTGGGTAACGGTGTTGCGGGTCACCACGAGCCAGGATCGATCGCCCTGCTCGTGGAACCACAATTCCCGATGCAGTCCTGCGGGGTTACTGCGCAGATACAAGTACTCGTAGAATGCCTTGGCGGTATGCTCCGACATGCCGTCGGGACGTCCGATCAGCGCGGCGTCGCCGAGATAGACGAATTCGTTCGCGTCTCGAGGGCCCAGGAGCGGGTGTGGAATGAGCATGGGATGTCCTCAGTGAAGGTTGGGCGTTGCGCCCATGCCTTTTTCGTCGATCAGATAGCCGCGCTCGAAGCGGTCGAGCCGATAGCTGCGGGCGATTTCATGCGGTGTGCCGGTGGCCAACAGGTGGGCGAATGCAACGCCCGAGGCTGGCGTTGCCTTGAAGCCTCCGTAACACCACCCGGCGTTGAGATAGAGGCCTTCCACCGGCGTGCGATCGATGATGGGCGAACCATCCATCGACATGTCCACAAGGCCACCCCAGGCGCGCAGCAGCCTGGCCCGCCCGATCATCGGCATCAGCGCCATGCCGCCCTCGGCAACATCTTCGATCACCGCCAGATTGCCGCGCTGGGCGTAAGTGTTATAGCCGTCGATATCACCGCCAAACACCAATCCGCCCTTGTCGGACTGGCTGATGTAAAAATGCCCCGCGCCGAACGTAATGACGCCCGGGATCGTGGGCTTGAGCCCTTCCGATACAAACGCCTGCAGGACGTGCGATTCTATGGGAAGGCGCATGCCTGCCAACTGCATAACGCGGCTCGAAGACCCTGCAACCGCCACCCCGACTTTGCGTGCCCTGATCAGGCCGCGCGAGGTTTCAACGCCCTCGATGCCATCGGGGCCGATGCGGAAACCGGTCACTTCGCAATTCTGGATGATGTCGACCCCGCGCATGTCGGCGGCCCGCGCATAGCCCCAGGCAACGCCGTCGTGCCGGGCAGTTCCGGCCCGGCGCTGCATCAGGCCCGCCTTGATCGGGAACCTGGCATTGTCAAAATTGAGGTATGGCGCCATCGCCCTGATGGCATCCTTGTTCAGCAGTTCGGCGTCAGCGCCGGCGAACAGCATCGCATTGCCGCGGCGGCGGAACGCGTCAACCTGGGCATCGGTATGCGCCAGGTTGAGAATGCCGCGCTGCGAAACCATGGCATTGAAATTGAGCTCCTGCTCCAGCCCTTCCCAGAGCTTCATGGAATACTCATAAAAGGGCTCGTTGCCCGGCAGCAGGTAGTTGGAGCGGATAATCGTGGTGTTACGGCCCACATTGCCGGACCCCAGCCATGATTTCTCGAGCACTGCGATCCGCGATTGGCCGAACATCTTGGCGAGGTAGTAGGCCGTCGCCAGCCCATGGCCACCGCCGCCCACGATGATGTAGTCATAAGAAGCGGCAGGCTCAGGGGTGCGGATAAGGTCCGTCCAGCCCCGGTGACCGGTCAAAGCCTCCTTGATGAGGCGAAGTCCTGAAAATCGCATGCAACACCAACCTTGTTGCCACCAATGTTGCACAGGGTTGGCGGAATGCTGTTTACAAGGCTGCCATCTATGTGCACAAAACGGCCATCGCCATGATGGACCACAGGCACGCCATGTCCGCTGAAAATCCGTCGAAGGTCCGCCGGGTTGGGTTTCTGCTCACGCCGGGCTATCCGCTGCTGTCGGCAGCAGCGGCGGTCGAGCCCCTGCGGGCCGCCAACCTTCTTAGCGGTCAAACGCTGTTTCAGATCCAGTTTTTGTCCGCCGAGGGTGGATTTCTCAGAAGCTCGGCCCATGGCGGCTTTGAGACGGTGGCGCTCTTTGAACCGTTGGGCACTCTCGACCTGCTGTTCGTGGTGTCGGGTGGCGATCCCTTTGCATTTGACGACCGGCGCGTGCTCAATCGCCTGAACCAGATTGCCCGGCAGGGCACGATCCTGGGCGGCATCTCCGGTGGTTCGGTCATTCTGGCCGCTGCAGGTTTGATGAGTAACAGGCGTTTCACGGTGCATTGGATGCATATCGGGCAGATGCGCGAGCTCTACCCGGACGCCATGCTCGAACGGCGCCTGTTTGTCATCGATCGTGATCGCTACACCTGCGCAGGCGGCATGGCGCCGCTCGACATGATGCATGCGATCATTGCCAAGGAACACGGCAGCGAACTGGCGCGCTCCGTCAGCGATTGGTTCATTCACACCGGTATTCGGGATGCAGAAGCGCCCCAGCAGCTCGACCCCGCCATCGCTTACGATCTCAGCAGCCCTGCACTGGTGGCGATGGTGGGTTTGATGTCGACCCACATAGCCGACCCGCTGAACGCCAGCGATCTTGCCAAACTCAGCGGCCTGAGCGTCCGCCAGCTTGAGCGACTGGCCAAGAACCAGTTCGGGCTGAGCGTGATGCAGTTCTACCGGGACTTAAGGCTCGAAAAGGCCGACGAGCTATTGCGTCATTCAAGCCTTTCGATCGATGCCATCGCCCAGATGACAGGCTTTCTGGACCGCAGCCACTTGTCCCGCTTTTACACGCGCAAGTTTGGCAATGGCCCGGCGACACGACGTCGTCAGCAGCGTTCCCCTGCCCTCCCCGGTGGAAAGTACAGCGCAGGCCAGGAGCCCGGACCTTAGTCAGCGACTTCGACCACCACTTCCCTGAATGCGTCGGTGAACTGTGATTTCGCTTCGATGGACCATGCCAGGGCCGTGTTGACCACCGCCGGGATTTCCCGGAGCGGATGAAACACCACGCGCGGATGGTTCTGGGTGCTGACATAGGCGGGGAGAATCGCGACGCCGAATCCCGCAGCCACGTAGGCCAGCACCGATTCCGTGTCGGTTGCCGACTGAACGAGTTTCGGCGCAAAACCGGCGCGCTGGCAGTAGCTGATCGCGTGCTCCTGGAATTCAACGCCCAGGATCGGGGAGAAGTATACGAAATCCTCTCCGGCCAGATCCTCAAGCGCCAGCGCCGAGCGCGTTGCCAATGCATGCATATGGGGAAGCGCGGCCACAAGGCGCTCCTGCCCGATAATCTGCGTATCCACCCTACGGGTCTGAACCGGCAAGCGCACGAACCCAATGTTGAGCACGCCCTGGGCGAGACGCTTGACCTGTTCTTCGGTATTGGCCTGCGTCAGTTCAACAGCCACCTCGGGGTATCGCTGCTTGAACTTTTGCAGCACTGAAGGCAGCAATTCGCGGGCAACCGTTGGGGTATAACCCACCGAAATCCGCCCTGTCTGCCCTTCCACCGCCTGATGGGTTGCGGCTACTGCTTTCTGCATCTGCGCCAGCAGAAACCGGCTGCGCGCCAGAAACTCCTCGCCCGCCGGCGTCAGTTGCACGGTGCGGGTGGTTCGCTTGAGCAATGTCACGCCCAACCGTGCCTCAAGTCTCTTGATGTGCTGGCTCAAATTGGGTTGCGCCACCTGCAACCGCACCGAAGCCCGCTGAAAGTGCAGTTCCTCGCCAACGGCCACAAAGTATTGGAAGTCTCTGGATTCCAGCGTTACCTCAGGCCATTTCATCCTAATCACCGCTTGATTAAGTTCATTTTTCTATTGGTACTCAAAGTGTCCGCCGCCATATCGCTTAGATCGCTTCGCTCAGCGGCCGGTACCATGGACGCTTCCCAGCACGATTATCGTAGCCCTAGCTGTAGACTGGCGGGTTGTGTCTCGGCAAGCCCACACCTTTGCCATTCCGCCAACACCAAACAGCAAGTTCCAGCAGGTCATTATTCATTCGTTTTTCATATCAATAATGGTGTAAATAATATTATACTAAACACAATTTAGCCCTTACGTTTTGCTTCGTTGCCATATGAGAGGCGCCGAAGCCGAATGTTGAAAGACCACACGCAAGCACCAAATGCAGACAGCATCAGCGCTGCTGGGCCGGTTGTTTGCGATCTGACGCTGCCCTTCGACCCTGAATACGAGGGGCGCGATGAGATACTTGATCGCTACTTTCAATCAAAAGTTGATTTTGTCAGCCTGACCGTCGGCAGCGACTCGCATGGCGTTGCCAGCACCGTCCGGCACATCGCGCGGGTGCGGCACTACATTGCCGCTCATCCGGACAAGTTTGCCTTCGCACGCTCGGTCGCTGACATTCGGAAGGCAAAGGCAGAAGGGAAGCTGGCTATCGGCTTCCACTTCCAGGGCAGCGGCGGGCTCGAAGCCGATCCGAACATGGTTGAGGTCTACTACGAGCTTGGCGTTCGCCAGATGCTCCTGGCCTACAACCAGATGAATGCGGCTGCTACCGGCTGCCATGAGCGCGTCGATGCCGGCCTGAGCTGGTATGGACGTCGGCTGGTTGCAGAAATGAACCGCGTCGGCATGCTCGTCGACTGCACCCATGTGGGCTACCGCGCCACCATGGAAATGATGGAGCTTTCCACCGCTCCGGTGATTTTCAGCCACTCGAATGCCCGTGCCATTTGGGATCACGAGCGCAATATCACCGATGAGCAGGCGCTCGCCTGCGCGGCGACGGGCGGCATCGTCGGCGTGACGGGCGTGGGCAAGTTCCTGTCCGCCCGCGGCACCTCCGAGGTCGATGATCTACTGCCTCACATCAGGCACTTTGCCGACCTGATCGGTGCCGACCGCGTCGCGGTGGGTATCGATAACGTCTATTTCCTGGCGCAGCACTACCGCAACGTGGCCCGAAACCCCGATACCTGGCCAAAGGGCTATCCGCCCCCACCCTGGCACTACTTTTCGCCCGAGCAGGTTCCCGAGCTTGGCGAGAAGCTGCTGCAGGCCGGTTTCAGCGAAGACGAAACCAACGGAATTCTCGGAGAGAACTATCTGCGCGTCGCCAATCAAGTCTGGCGATGAACCTGAATTTGCATCGGCCGATGCCGACCGGCTTCGGTTGTCTGCAACGGAACGGCACCGGGTTCTAAGGAGGCTGGGTTGCCGGATTATTTGAGAGGGAGAAATCAAATGACCAATGGTATGAGCCGTAGAAAGTTTCTCGGCACAGTGGCGGGGGCTGCATCTGCTGGGGCCCTTGCAAGCGTAATCGGCATGCCCGCCATCGCCCAGACCCGCACTCTGCGCGTCAGTTCCTATGGCGGCTACTTCGAAGACAACTTCAAGGCCCACATCTTCCCCGAGTTTACCAAGGCGACGGGCATTCAGGTCGAAAGCATCACCCAGGCGACTTCGCCCGACTGGCTCGCGACCATGATTCAGGCCGCCGCATCGGGCACCGCCCCGTCGGATGTGTCCATGTTCTCGCGTGATATCATGATCAAGGCATCACGGCTGGGCAACGTGCTGCACACTCTTGACCTCAACAAGATCCCGAACCTGGCGCGCCTCGATCACGACTATATCTTCGGGGTCGACGGCACCCCGACGGCGGTTGGTGCGCTGGCCTGGTTTGCCTCCATGGTCGTCAATCCTGAAAAGGTCGACATTCCAACCACATGGGCTGAGTTCTGGGACACCTCGAAGTATCCAGCCAGCCTGGGTTTCGGCAAGCAGTTCAACTCGGGCATGCTCGACATCATCGCCGCGACATTCTTTGAGGGCGAATCCACTTTTGCCACCCAAGATGGGATCATGGCGCTGATCGAGAAGGCGTCCGAGCTCAAGCCGAACGTCGCCCTGTGGTGGTCGACTGAAAGCCAGATGGAACAGGCCATGAAGAATGGCGACGTGGTCGGCGGCATCTATTTCCACGATGTGGCCCAACTGATGGCAGCTGATGGCTTCCCCATCCGTTCCGTGTTCCCCAAGGAAGGCAATCCGCAGGAATTCGGATCCTGGTGCGTGTCGGCAGCAACTGAAAAGATCGAAGAAGCCCAGGTGTTTATCGATTTCTCATGCACGCCGCTGGCACAGGCCCTGATGTCGCGCAAGCTCGGCACAGCTCCGGTGATCGACCCGACGACAACCGACCTCACGCTCGAAGAGTTCGAGGCCGTCTCGGGTACCCCGGTCATCCGCTACGCTTACGAGGCCTATCTCGACAACGAGACCTTCATCAAAGAAAACTGGGACAAGATGCTCGGGAGTTGAGTTCGTATGAACGACCTGGTTCTCAGGAATATCCGGAAGCAGTTCGGGCCATATTGCGCTGTAAGCGATGTGGACCTGACTCTCCCGGCAGGCAAGCTGACGGCCCTTCTGGGGCCGTCAGGTTGCGGTAAGACCACTTTGCTGCGTCTGATTGCGGGGCTGGATATTCCGACCTCCGGCGAAATCTCGCTTGGGGGCGCAGACATTACTTCGAAACCTGCTCACCAGCGTAAGTTCGGCATGGTGTTTCAAAGCTTTGCTTTGTTTCCCCATCTGAACGTCCGCGAGAATATCGGATACTCTCTCGCCATCGCCGGGCGGCCAAAGACCGAGATGCAGCAGCGCGCCATCGACTTGCTTAAACTGGTCAAGCTTGATGGCTATGGTGAACGACGCATCGGCCAGTTGTCCGGCGGGCAGCGGCAGCGCGTTGCCATCGCCCGTGCCCTGGCCCAGGAGCCTGCTCTTTTTCTGCTGGATGAGCCCATGTCGGCGCTTGACGCGCAACTGCGCGAAGACATGCAGGTCGAGTTGCGGCTGCTTCAGCAAAAACTCGGTATCACGACCATCGTGGTCACCCATGATCAGCGTGAGGCCATGACCATGGCCGACCAGATCGTGGTGATGTCGCAGGGCAGGATTGAGCAGGTCGGCAGCCCGCAGGATATCTATCACAGGCCCAGCAACGCCTTCGTTGCCGGGTTCATCGGCCGCGCCAACTTCTTTACCGGACAATATTCAAACGGCGAAGTCCGGTTCGGTCAGACTGTCCTCACCGTGCCCAAGGCCGAGTTTGCGACCGACACTGAGGTTACGGTGATGTGCCGACCAGAAACAGCCATCCTTGAATCCGCTCCCGGGCACGTCAATTCCGTGCCGGCGCGGGTGGTTTTTGTCCGCGATGTCGGCGCCAGCAACGACATTTACCTCGATACGCCCATGGGCGAAGTCATCGTCGAATACTCGTCCAATACGATGCGGAGGCACATGGCCGCAGGGGATACGGTGCACGTCAGCTTTCCACCCGAAAGCCTGCACCTGTTTGACGCAAAGGGGCGCGAAAAGTGAGCCAGCGCACAACGGCGGCCAGCCCTGGAGCCCTCGAACAGGACCAGACGGGGTTCTCATTGGTCCAGGTGTTGCGCGGCGCCATCTCGGTATGGATGGTCGCGCTATGCCTTGTGCCGTTCCTGCTGGTGATCGCGGTCTCGCTCGGCCACAAGGTAGAGGGCGCCGGCTGGGAGTGGTCCTTCACGTTCGAAAACTACAAGCGGTTCTTCGTCGGCGCGTTCTGGCCGGAAACGACCACGCTGCTCTACGTCAAGAAGCTCGGCTTTTCCCTCTTCTATGCCGTCATCGCCGCCTTGATTGCCGTCGCTCTCGCATTCCCCTTCACCTACCTGATGAGCCGTCAATCCCGGCGCGCCCAGACGATCTGGCTGGTGTTCCTGCTCTCGAGCCTGTCCCTTTCCGAGGTGTTCGTGGTCATGGGGTGGGACATTCTGTTGTCAAGCCGTTCCGGCCTCCCCATGCTTTTGCGCGAAGTCGGGATCACCGAATGGCTCAAGGAGACCGGCCATCTGGAGACCCTGCGCGGGTGGGGCCTGGCCAATCTCGATAACGTCAAGTTCAAAACCTCGATGGTCGCCACCATTCTGGCCGCGGCTTATCTCGTCTGGCCCTACGGCGTCATCCTGCTCTACCCGGCCCTTTCGCGCGTTGACCGCTCGACCCTCGAGGCGGCCCGCACCATGGGCGCTTCTCCGTGGAAAGTGATCTGGACCGTCGTCATTCCCATGGTCCGTATCCCGCTCGCAGGCACAACCATGCTGCTCTTTGTGTTCCTTCTCGGAACCTACGTTACAATCACCATCTTTGCCGATCCGGCCAATCAGACACTGGCGGTATCGATCTATGAATCGGTCCGTGGCTCTACGCTCGATGCTCCCTTTGGCGCTGCGCAATCGGTGGTGCTGCTGTTTGCGGCCGGGCTGGTTCTGCTGCTGGGCCAGCTTCTCTCCAGAATCGGAACGGTGCGCCAATGATCGGTCGGTTCTTTCAGCGGCTTTTCATGCTGGTCAGCGCCGCATTCATCGCGCTGCCGGTCGTCGTGATCTGCGCATCGGCCCTTAACGGGGGCCGCACCATGGTGTTCCCACCACAGAACCCCACGCTGGATCGGTTCGTGGAGTTCTTCGTCACCCAGCCTGTCTGGCGGCTTGCACTGTTCAACTCGTCCCTGATTGCTTTGGGTGCTGCAACCTTGACGGTGATCATGGCCTGGCCGATCGCCTATTGGCTGTGGGCTTCCGGTTCGCGCCTCTCCAAGCTTATCGCCGGTCTGTCGGCTATTCCCTTCGCCCTGCCCCCGATTGTTTTCGGCGTCGGGCTTGGCTTCTTCTGGGGGTTCCTGGGCGGGCTGGGCAATATGGGCGCCGCCATTGCCAGCCATGCATCACTCTATCTGGCGCTGCCCATTGTCATCCTGACAACCGGCTTGCAGAGCATCGACCGCAGCCACATCGATGCGGCATCCACAATGGGTGCATCGCGCTCCGTCATCCTGCGCACCGTGATCCTGCCGCAGATGATCCCCTATACCATTTCGGGCTTCTTCTTCGTGCTTGTGGCGAGCTTTAACGAGTTCATCGTCATGGCGCTGGTTTCGGCCGCGTCCTTCACCACGGTTACAATGCAGATATTCTCGTCCCTCAGGAACGGCTTCACCCCCACCATGGCGGTTGCCGCCATCCTGTTCATCATCCTGTCAGTGCTTGCCTTCTCAACAATCGCCCGTTTCGGCAACCTGCCCAGGCTCATGGGTGCGGATCAGGCGACCGATTGATGGCCGCCGTTCTCGAACACAGCGTGCCAACCCTGCGCGATGTGCAAGGGCACTGGAAACGCCGATGGATGGAGCGGCGCGGCGTTATGGACCCCGCATGTCACGCCCACTGGTTTCAGGCCGGTTCGCACTTTGTCGACGTCAGAATTCTGGCTGACCAACCGCTCCTCGCAAACCTTGCAGACCTGACCTCCACCAATCACGGGCAGGTTTCGGCCCTGCTGGCCTCCAAGGCCTTTGCCGGTACCATCAGCCTTAGTGGCCCGGTCTGCACCTGGCACAGAATAATGGACTGGCAGGGGCTGTCCCCGGATCTGGACCAGGGGATCGTCGATCTGCAGCCCGGCGGCGTGCTGATGGAAAGTGGTCTGGACGGCACATATCGCGAGTGCTGGGACCTGCAACCCGGCACCGGATACAGGGCCTATCGCCACCTGAGCGCACTTGTCACGCTTCAGATCGTCAGCAACCAGAGTGAGTTTGCGTTTGGATGCGTCCGCGTGCCCGATGCAAAACGACAGGCCGCCCGGCAACACCTCCTGAACGGGAAATTCCAGCCGGGCTGGATCGAAGCTCTGATAGGCGACGAGTACGGCGTCGGCAGCTGGGTCGGCGATCGGGGCGTGATTGAACACTGCACCAACCCCTCCCGCCGGGGCAGCGCGCCCCTCACCCGCTCGGCCACGACATTGAGCTTCACCCTGCCTCACCCCGGCGAGCCTGACCAAACCATTGTTCTTGAGGAGATATCGCCTTGACCCAAAGACCCGAGCGCCCGCCGACCCTGCCTTCCCACCCCGACTTTGTCGATGCCTATGTGCCTCGCAATGCGGTGCTCGGCGACTTCCTTTTGCAGATTCTGTCACCCGCCGATGTGGTTGAGGATTTCTGGGCCGTGGTTGAGGCCGCCGACCTGATCCGGGGCGTGTTCGAGGTCGACTGGCCGACCGGGCTGACCATGCAAAGAAACCTGTCCGACCTTGAACGGCACCTGCGGGAATTTGACCAGCAGCGCTCATTCGCCTGGATCATCCGCGACTTCAAGGGGTTGTATCTCGGCTGCGCCTACCTCTACCCAGACCGTGACGGGCGAGATGCCGCAGTGGGCTATTACTGGATGGCGGACCGGCCCAACCGGGACGCCCTGCTTGCGCAGTTCGGCCAGGTCTATGAGCCGTGGGCCACAAGTCTCTGCCCTCAGCACTACGCCGTAACCTTCCGCTGCAAATGATGGTGAGGTGCCCGATCTGATCGGGCACCCCCAGCTATCAAAGCAACAGTTGATAGCTCACCGGGATGTGGCGGAAGCCGTCGTCCACAGCCTCGACATAACCGGCCGCCGGAAACGCCAGATGATAGGCGATGAACGGCACGCGATCGGCGGCGAGCATGCCGAGCACGCGCTTGCGCGTTTCGATGGCGGCGGGCTTGTCCATATCGAAGCGCACTTCCCAATCCGGGCGGCCGATTGACCAGACCGCATGGTTGGCCATGTCGGCGGTCAGCAGCAGGCGCTTGCCCTCGCTTTCGATGTGATAGACAAAGTGCCCCGGCGTATGGCCATAGGCGGCCATGGCGGTGATGCCCGAGGCCGGGCTGCCGCCATCGTCGAGATAGGTGAACTTGTCGGCAATGGGGCGGATCACCTTGCCGTAGTTCTCGTTGTCGGTGCCGGCCCAATGGTTGTTCTCGATGGCGCCGGTGACGTAGCGGGCATTGGGATAGGTCAGCGCACCCTCATTGAGAATGCCCCCGATATGGTCGCCGTGCATGTGGGTCACCACAACGATATCAACCTGGTCCGGGGTGTAACCCGCCGCTGTCAGCGCTTCGAGCGTGCCAGCGGCGCTTGGGCCCGCATCAAACAGCACTAGCTCCTTGCCGGTGTTTACCAGCGTGGGGGTGAAGAAATTCTGCGATTTGTCGGCCGGAACGAAGGCTGCTGCCGAAACCGCGGCGAAGTCTTCGGGCGTTGCATTCAGGCCATAGGTCTGCTGCGGATTTTCCATCGGCCCGGTACCAGCGCGCAGCGGAGTGACTTCGAAAGCACCGAGCTTGAACCGATAGTGTATTGGGGTCGACGGACCCTTGAGATCGGCCGCCGCCCGGGCAGGCAAAGCAGGCAGGCTGGCCGCCACCGGCATCAGGGCACCGGCAATCAGGGCCGAACGTCGCGTCAGTTTGAACGTCATGTCAAATCCTCCTTGAACTGGGCCTATACGCAAAAACGCTAGCCCAAGGCTCACCCCGGGGATGCTCACGCTGGTTCACGATCACGTGTCTAGAACGGTGGGAAACACCTTGAGGGAGCAATTCCTGCCACCCCCCACGCAAATGGAGTCTCTTAGGCAGATCCATCATTCTCTATGTTTTTCAAATACTTACATCACGCAATTTGCGAAATGATTCCGCGCCGATTTCGATCTTTACATATAATAGTACTTTATATAGCGTCCTCATATCGCTGCAGGCGAACACGCCGCCGCGATCACATTGGGAGGACATCGTGAAACTCATCACCAAGCTCGCCATCGCGGCGAGCCTCGTTACCGCTTTGACTTCAGTCAGCATTGCCCAGGAAAATCTCAAGGGTCTCGTCGTCGGCTTCAGCCAGATCGGGTCGGAATCGGGCTGGCGCGCTGCCGAAACTTCGGTGACCAAGCAGCAGGCAGAAGCGCTTGGCATCGACCTCAAGTTTGCCGACGCCCAGCAGAAGCAGGAAAACCAGATCAAAGCCATCCGCGGCTTTATCGCCCAGGGCGTCAGTGCCATCCTCGTGGCGCCCGTGGTTGCCACCGGCTGGGAAGATGTGTTGACCGAAGCCAAGGAAGCCGAGATCCCCGTCATCCTGCTCGATCGCGGTGTTGATGCACCCCAGGACCTTTACCTGACTTCGGTTGCCTCCGATCAGGTTAAGGAAGGTCGAGTCGCAGGCGAATGGCTGGTCAACACTGTTGGCGATGCCGAGTGCAAGGTGGTCGAACTCCAGGGCACCGTTGGCTCCACCCCGGCCATCAACCGCAAGCAGGGCTTCGAAGAAGCCATTGCCGGCAAGGCCAATATCTCCATCATCCGCAGCCAGACCGGCGACTTCACCCGCGCCAAGGGCAAGGAAGTCATGGAAGGCTTCCTCAAGGCAGAAAACGGCGGCGCCGGCATCTGTGCGGTCTATGCGCACAATGACGACATGGCCGTAGGCGCCATCCAGGCCATCAAGGATGCCGGGCTCAAGCCGGGCACTGACATCAAGGTCGTCTCGATCGATGCCGTGCCTGATATCTTTGCTGCCATGGCCGCGGGCGAGGCCAATGCCACTGTTGAACTGACCCCGAACATGGCCGGTCCCGCCTTTGCCGCGCTCTCGGCCTTCCTTGCCGATGGCACGCAGCCGGAAAAGTTCATCATCACCGAATCCAAGCTCTATACGCCTGACGACAACCCGCAGGCCGAGTATGATGCCCGCAAGGGTTTGGGCTACTAACTCACCCTTGAAGCAACTGCCCCGCCGGATTCACTCCGGCGGGTTTTCGCGAGAGCAAGCCGGAACGGCCGCGCGAAACGATGGGGGGATGCAGGCATGCAGGACACTGGTTACGTGCTCGAGGCGCGCGGCGTCACCAAGATATTCGGCAATCACACGGCCCTTGATGCGGTCGATTTTGGCCTGCGAGCGGGCGAAGTGCATGCGCTTCTCGGCGAAAACGGCGCCGGAAAATCGACCCTGATCAAGATTCTCACCGGTGCCTATCAGCCCGATGGCGGCAGCGTGCATGTTGATGGGCTCAGCGTCACGCTCGACAACCCCCTGCACGCCCAGACCCACGGCATCGGCACCGTCTACCAGGAGGTCAACCTGCTGCCCAACCGCAGCGTGGCCGAAAACCTCTATCTCGGACACCAGCCCACCCGCTTTGGCCTGGTCGATCACCGCCGCATGGAAAAGGCCGCCCGCGAACTGCTCAAACGCTACGGGCTCAGCATTGATCCGGGCAGCGAACTGGGCACCCATTCGGTCGCCGTGCAGCAGATCGTGGCCATCGCCCGCGCTGTCGAGCTTTCAGGCAAGGTGCTTATTCTAGACGAACCCACGGCCAGCCTAGACCGCAACGAGGTCGAGCGCCTGTTCGAAGTTATCGGCGACCTGCGCCGGTCCGGGCTTGCCATCATCTTCATCACCCATTTCCTCGATCAGGTCTTTGCCATCTCCGATCGGGTCACCGTCTTGCGCAACGGCAAGCTGGTCGAAACCCGCCAACTCGACAGCGTCAGCCGCACCGATGTGGTCCGCCTCATGCTCGGCAAGGATATCGCCTTTTCCGGCGCCACCGATCTTGAACCCGACGACAGCCCTGCCGAGGTCCTGCTCGAATACAAGGGCTATGGCCGCAAGCGCGGTGTGCACCCGTTCGATCTGACCATCCACAAAGGCGAAGTCATCGGTATTGCCGGCCTGCTCGGCTCGGGCCGCACCGAAATGGCCCGCATCATGTTTGGCGCCGACCCAGCCGACCAGGGTTCGGTCACCATTGGCGGGTCCGCCGCCAGCATCCGCAACACCACCGATGCCATCGGCCACGGCTTCGGCTTCTGCCCCGAGGACCGCAAGGCCGAGGGCATTCTTGGCGATCTGTCGGTGCGCGAAAACATCATCATTGCCCTGCAGGGCAAGCTCGGCTGGTTCCGGGCGCTGAACCGCGACGAACAGCTCGAGATAGCCGGCAAGTTCGGCGACGCCATGGATATCCGCGCCGCCTCGCTCGATATGCCAGTCAAGCTCCTCTCAGGCGGCAACCAGCAAAAGGTCATTCTCTCGCGCTGGCTGGCCACCGATCCGGCCTTTCTCATCCTCGACGAGCCGACACGCGGCATCGATGTCGGCGCCCATGCTGAAATCGTGCGCACCATTTCGCGCCTGCGCGACGATGGCATGGCCATGGTGGTCATCTCATCCGAACTCGATGAAGTGGTGGCCTATTCCTCACGCATCGTGGTCATGCGCGATCGCGAAATGGTGGCCGAATTGCGCGGCAAGAACATCAATCCCGGAGTGATCGTGCAGGCAATCGCCAACAACCCCGATGAGGCCGTGGCATGAAGCGGTTCTCACTCGAACGCCTCGCCAATCCGCAACTGCTGGCGCTGGCCGGCGTACTGCTGATCAACTGGCTGCTGTTTCCCAGCTTCTTCCGCATCACCTGGCAGGATGGGCGGCTGTTCGGCAGCGTCATCGACGTCATCAACCGCGGCGCGCCGGTGGCTATCCTTGCCATCGGCATGACCGGGGTCATCGCCACCAAGGGCGTTGATCTTTCTGTCGGGGCCATCATGGCCGTATGCGGAGCCGTCGCCGCCACCATGGTGGTGGCCGGCTACCCCACGCCAATCGCCGTCGTCTGCGCACTCGGCGTCGGCCTCGCCTGCGGCTTCTGGAACGGCTTTCTGGTCGCCGTGCTCGATATCCAGCCCATTATTGCCACGCTGGTGCTGATGGTTGCGGGGCGCGGCATCGCCCAGCTCATCACCGAAGGCTCGATCGTCACCTTCAACGAGCCGACCCTGATCTTTATCGGCACTGGCTCATTCCTCGGCTTCCCCATGGCCGCTGTCATTGCCGTCGCGTTGATGATCCTGGTCACGCTTCTGGTGCGCAAGACCGCCATTGGGCTCTTCATCCAGGCCATCGGGGTCAATCGCGCCGCCGCCTCGCTTGCCGGCATCCGCAGCCGCATGCTGCTCATGCTGGTCTATGCACTCAGCGGCCTCTGCGCTGCCATCGCCGGCATTGTGGTCGCCGCCGATATCCGCGGCGCCGATGCCAATAATTCCGGCCTCTGGCTCGAGCTTGATGCCATCCTTGCCGTCGTCATCGGTGGCACATCCCTGCTCGGCGGGCGCTTTTCCATCCCGCTGGCCGTGGTCGGCGCCATCATCATCCAGGCCATGAATACCGGCATTCTCGTTTCCGGCTTCCGGCCCGAATTCAATCTCATCGTCAAGGCGGGGATGATCATCATCATCCTCTTGATCCAGTCACCGCTTGCCGGCCGGCTGTTTACCCGCCGCCGCATCCAGGCGAAGGCAGCATCGAAATGAAACGCAGCCTCCGTCCGCTGGCGGCCACCGCCGTCATCTTCATCATCGCCTACGCGCTCAGCGTCGTGCAGTTCCCCGGCATGCTGTCCACCCGCGTGCTGGGCAATTTCCTCACCGACAACGCTTTCCTCGGCATCGCCGCCGTTGGCATGACTTTCGTTGTCATCTCCGGGGGCATCGATTTGTCAGTGGGCGCGGTCATCGGCTTTACCGGCGTGCTCATCGCGGTGCTGATCTCCTGGCTCGGCATCCACCCCCTGCTCGCCTTTGCCATTGCCATCGGCGTGGCGGCCCTGTTTGGCGCCGCCATGGGGTTGACCATCCACTACCTGCAGGTGCCGTCGTTCATCGTCACCCTGGCCGGCATGTTCCTGGCCCGTGGCGGCGCCTCGGTGATCACCCAGGATTCGGTGCCGATCAACCATGAGTTCTACAGCACCTTGTCAGATCTCTTCATCCGCCTGCCCGGCGGTGGGCGGCTGAGCTTTATCGGCATGCTCATGATCGTGGTATTCCTCGTCGGCGCCCTGCTCGCCCATCGCACGCGCTTTGGCTCTTATGTCTATGCGCTCGGCGGCAATCCGGTTTCCGCCTCACTCATGGGCGTACCGGTCGCCCGCACCACGGTGCAGATTTATATGCTTTCGAGCGTTCTTGCCGCATTGGCAGGCATCGTGTTTTCGCTTTACACCTCAGCAGGATATCCGCTGGCGGCGGTGGGCGTCGAGCTCGATGCCATCAGTGCGGTGGTCATCGGCGGCACGCTGCTCACCGGGGGTTATGGCTTTGTGCTCGGCACCTTCGTGGGCGTCATGCTCCTGGGGCTGGTGCAGACCTACATTATCTTTGATGGCACGCTATCGAGCTGGTGGACCAAGATTGTGATCGGCGTCCTGCTGTTCTTGTTTATCGTCCTGCAGCGGATAATATTTGCGGCCTCCGCACCCGGAGAAAAGTCGCCCGAGAAAGCGTAGCATGATCGAAGCAGGCAGCCTTATCCGCTCGCTATCCGGGCGGCCCGCTGCGCGAAATTTCCATACATTCGTCATCAACGAGATCGGCCTGGGCATTGTCACGGGCCGGTTTCCGATTGGCTCGATCCTGGCCAGCGATGCGGCGATGATGGAGGAATACGGCGTCTCCCGCACGGTGCTGCGCGAGGCGCTCAAGACCCTTGAAGCCAAGGGCATGATCGAGGCCCGCCCCAAAGTCGGCACCCGGGTTTCACCGTCGAGCCGCTGGAACTTCTTTGATCCGCAGGTGCTCTCGTGGCACTTCCACGCCCGGCCCGACCAACGCTTCTACGAAAGCCTGTTCGATGTGCGCCGCGCCCTCGAAATGCGCGCCGTCAGTGTCGCTTCCGAGCGCCGCACCGCCGAGAACGTGCGCCAGATGAAATACTGGCTGCACCAGATGGATATTTCCGAAGGCAATCTCGAGGCCCACGGCCTGTCCGGCCTCGAAATTCATCGGGCCGTCGCTGAGAGCTCCGGCAACATCCTTTTGCGCTCGGTCACCGGCATTGTCGAACTCACTCTGGCGCTGGCACTCAAGTCTCTTAGCGGCCCTGCCGCCAGCGCTTATCGCCGCACCTCGCTCGATGCCCATACCGACATGCTCATCGCCATCGAAAAAGGCGTCCCCGCCGACGCCCAGGCCGCCCTCGAACGCATCATCGCGCTCGACGAGACCCAAGCCATGACCCTGCTGCCGGGCGCGAGCGGGTAGCTGAAGCGGCGCTCTTTAAGTGATTGCACCTACACGGTTTCCTGTTCCTATTGCCTGACCCTCAGTCCTGATAGAAAACATTAGCTCCGCGTTAAGTCTAGTTCGCAGAACTCACGCGAGTTTACCAAGCGTAATCCAACCACCGCCTAGGTTGATCTTGGAACGCCAGAATGGCCTTCCGGGATTGACTGTATGCGTGGGGGTTTCTGGTATGCGTGGCCGCTCGATTTGGGCCTTCAGCCGAGTGCTTGTGGCAGTGACAATTGTCGTTGTGCCGCTTTCGGCGTGTGCGACGTCTGGCGGGGCTGGCTTTAGTGCTTTTGGCTCAAACAAGCTCGAAGTTGCCGATATCGCCAATATCGGCTCCTACAGCGCCGAGTCTGCACTTTCCGAAGCCCGCGCCCATTTCCGCAATGGCGACTACGGCCATTCGGCCGCCCTCTACAAGCGCGTTGTTGAACTCTCGCCCAAAGACCCGCAGGGTTATGTCGGGCTGGGCGCATCCTACGACAAGCTGCACCGCTTTGACCTGTCAGACCGCGTCTATGCCTCGCTCTACAAGCTCACCGGCGGCACGGTCCAGTATTACAACAACCTTGGCTATTCCTACATGCTGCGCGGCAAGCTGACCCTGGCTATGGAGAGCTTCCGCAAGGCGCTTGATCTCGATCCGGATAACGTGATCATCGCCAACAACATGCAGCTTCTGGCCGACGCTTCCGCGCGGGCCTGAGCCAGATTTAACCAATGTGATAGAAGTTCAGGCCGCTTGCTCTACTGAGCGGGCGGCGTAACCACGTTGCCGGTCGAGCCGAGACCACCGGTATTGTAGCGCGCCTTGCCGGCCGGGTTCACCGTCTGCTGCTCAAGGTTGGCCTTGACGGCATCACCGGCGCTATAGCCCACCTTGTCGGTGTGCTGCAGATAATCATAGGTGCATCCCGCAAGCGTCAGCACGGCAGCCAGGGCGCCGGCGCGCAGCATCAGGCTCGTCCCCGCCGCGCTCAACTGCCGTTCCCCAGGTCGATGATATAGCCGTAAGGCCCCACAACACCGGCCCCGGTCTGGAAACCCTTGAGCATGGCCGGGGTCACTTCCATCTGCCCGAGCGCGAAGAACTGCGCATCATTGGCGGGCACGGTCTGGTCGAGCGGCGAAGCCAGCACCTGGTTGGGCGTGCCCGGCTGCACAAAACGCGGGGTCACGATCACCACCAGTTCCGTATCGTGCTTCTGAAAGCTCGAGGACTTGAACAGCGAGCCGATCACCGGCACATCGCCCAGCCATGGCAACTGGTTCTGGCTCAGGGCGGTGTCGGTCTGCAACAGCCCGGCCACGGCGAAGCTCTGCCCGTCACGCAGCTCAACCGTCGCATCGAGGTTACGGGTGTTGAACACCGGGTCACCCGAAGTGGTGAAGCCATTGATACCACTGACCTCGGGTGTCAGGTGGATCTGGATGCGGTCGCCATCGAGCACAACCGGCGTAAACACCAGCCGCACGCCGAAGTCGCGGTATTCGAGCGAGGTATTACCATTGGGATCGGGCACGCGGATCGGGATCTGCCCGCCAGCCAGAAAGCTGGCGGCGACGCCCGAAAGCGTTGTCAGGTTCGGCTCGGCCAGCGTGCGCACCAGCTGCTTGCTTTCCAGCGCATTGATAGTGGCGGTCAACGAAATGCCCGTCGCGCCGGATATGACGCTGGTGATGAACGATGAAAAGGATTGCGCCCCGGCCGCCGGATTGGCCGGTCCGCCACCGATGGTAGTTGTCACCCCGCCGACACTCCCGCCCCATCGAATGCCCAGTTCACGTCCGGCATCGCGCTGCGCTTCGAGAATACGCACTTCGAGATTGACCTGCTGCCCCCCCGAGATCGTGATGGTGTTGATCACGGCCGGGCTGCCATATTGCTCGACAACCGCCAGCACTTTTTCCATAGACTGCCCGTCCGTCACCGTGCCCGACAGCCGCACGCGGCCATTGACCGTGCTCACCTTCACGCGGGAATTGGGGACCGCATCGCGGATCGACTGCGCCATGTCAGAGGTATCGGCACCCACTTCCACCGCCAGCAGCCCGACCGGGTCACCATCGTCGGAAAACAGGTTCACCGTCGTGGTGCCAAACGCCTTGCCCACCAGATAGATCGATTTGTCGGTGATCGGCTGCGCATCGGCGATCGTGGGGTCCGCTGCCACCACTTTGCCCACTGGGGCCGAAATCGTCACCGTCACCGCCTGGCTCACCGGCAGGTTGATACGCATCACCGATGTGGTGGCAAGGTCATATTCAACCGTCTGGGCCAGCACCGTGTTGACCGGCAAAACCAGCAGCCCGGCCAGCAGCACCGCCAGCGCCAGCAAGCCTGTTTTCGAATGTTCGCGGAGGAGTGACACTTTGGTGACCTTGCTGTCAGTCTGAAGTTTCGGGTTCAATCTTGCCACGTCCGGATCAACACCGGCTTAACGGCTCTATTGCAGGGCGGCAGGGCTTTCATTGGCCCAGAAGGGGCTGGTCATGCGGATCGCGGCATTGGTCGGTCGCTGCTCCAGCGTTCCGGCTTCGCCAAAATCGGTCATCGAGCGCAGCACCAGGGTCAAGAGACCCATCTGCGAGGCGCTGATGATGATTTCGGCCTCTTTCTGGTCGAGTTCGAGCGTGGCCAGTGCGCGGTCGCTGAACACTTCGGCGCGCGGATTTTCCGGGTCTGTCGGCGCGCCGGTTTCTCCGGTCTCGCCCAGCCGGGAATTGATGGCCAGCACACGGGCATTGTGCAGGATGGTTTCCGATACCTGCTTGCCACCGACTTCATAGGTGACGACCACATCGACATGATCGTTGGGCACCACAAAACCGCCTGAGGCAGACTCTGCGGCGACGGAAACCGAAACACCGCGCTTGCCGGTCTCGAGCACTGCGGACAGGTAGCCATCCTGGGCGCTCACCAGCTTTTCGGCGCGGATCGGTTCACCGGGGATGAACTGCTGGCGCGCCAGGGTGCCGGTCATTTCGGCAATGGCCTCAGGCGCATCCGCCGCCGTAATAAAGCCGGGGCGCACCGCATTGATCGGCCAGTCGACCCACTCAACCGAGGTTTCCGTCAGCCGCTGGCCAATGCCGATGTCCTGGCTTGCCACCAGAATGCGCGCTCCTGCTGCCTGCACGGGCGCCGGGGCGCTCGGCGCGATCGAGGCCTCAACCACCGGCACGCTGGGTGTGGGCGTCTGCCCCTGGGTGGCCAGAAAGGCCGCGGTGCCCCCGGCCATGAGAGCCACCAGCACCAGCAGCACGCGGGACAGTTTCATCCGGCCCCGCCATTGAAAATTGTTGCGCAGGCCGCCGAAATTGCGGTCCTCCACGCGCGAGATCACCTTTTGCAGTGCTTCGGCGCGCAGGGCCTCCATGCCACGCCGCTCGGCGCGCTGGGCCTCAAAACTCGGCGGCGATGACTGCACAAGCTCGGGACGCGGTGCGTCCGAACGGCGCCGGTCAAATCGCGGCTCAGTTTCCTGCTCGTTATCTGCCCTCAAGACTTCCTGCATTGCCGCTTCGTCCTTGAGTTTTACTGCTTGTGTACGCCGGAGCACCATATCCTCGGATAGTCGACCTACTGAGTTTGCTGGGTGGAACTTCTGTCCTTCAGCCCTGCCACCAGTAAGTCAAAAGAATCACTACCCGGTTCCAAATGAAGGGAAAATTCGTGACGACCCGGGAAGGTCTTGTTTACCGTCCACTGCCTGCCGGGCGGAAATTGACTTAGACGTTCGACGGCTCGACTGCGCATCCCTGTTCAGGCCAGTCCGCGACAAACAACGGAAATCGCAAATGATTTCCGCCTGCTTTTCGTCACAAAAATTGCGGCCGCGCGACCCGCTATACGTGCATTCCAATAAGTATTTGTGCCGATCCCGGCCCGAATTGCGCCCCGGTTCTCCGACGCGCATCCTTCCGGCCAATTAATACTTATGATCATTGGGGGGCACGGTGAGCATACAGGTTAAGAACCATCGACTTTACAACGACGGCAAGGCCGTCGATCTGGTTTCCTCGCCCTATATCAGCGCGGGCCTTGCCGATCCGGTTCGCATCGTGGTCATGCATTTCACCTATGGCGGCAGCGCGGCTTCGAGCGCCGAATGGTTCCGCAGCAAGCAGAATCCCGGCTCTTCGGCTCATGCCGTCATCGAACGCGATGGCAGCCTCATTCAGTGCGTCACGTTCGACAAGGTGGCCTGGCATGCCGGCAAATCCGAATGGAACGGCATCGTCGGGCTCAACCGCCATTCGTTCGGCATCGAGCTGGCCAACTGGGGTTATCTTCGCTCGGTTGGCGGCGGCTGGCAGACCTACACCGACAAGCGCATCTCCGAACCGTTCCTGGCCGTTCACAAGGGCGGCAATCCCGATGGCAGCAACAGCCCCATCGGTTGGGAGCCCTACCCGGAGGCCCAGGTGCAGGCCGCCGCCGAACTGGTGCGGGCCCTCGTCGCCGCTTACGGGATCAATGAAATCGTCGGGCACGATGATATCTCCCCCACCCGCAAGTGGGACCCCGGCCCGGCCTTCGACATGGTGCGCTTCCGCGCCCTGGTCTTTGGCGGCCGCAAGAGCGACGAAGGCACCGCCCTCAGCGTCACCGTTCAGGCGGGGCTCAACCTGCGCGCTGGCCCCTCCACGGCCGATCAGGTCCTTGTCATCCTGCCCTTCGGCACGCGCCTCAAACCCATCGAGGCGCGTGGGCACTGGCTCAGCGTTTCGGTGCTCGATGCGCAGGGTGCACCGACGCGCACCGGGTGGGTCCATTCGGGCTATGTGTCATGACGCAGGGGTTTGATGTCCGGCACTGGGTCTTTTATGGCACTTTTGTGCTGCTCGGGCTGATCTATGCCACCATCGCGCTGGGCTGGATTTTTGCCTCCAGCCTCAGCGTCGGCATGATCATGCTGATCTCGCGCAGCGCACCTTACGTGCTCCAGCAATTGCCGCTGGCAGGTGAACTGGTGCCGGGAATCCTCGCCGCCGTCATGGCCGCCACGGCCCCCGCTGCCAGCGGCGCGCGGCAGACGGTGATCGTGCTGGTTCTGGCGGCCCTGGTCTATCTTGCCTACCTCCACCTCAACGTGTTCTTTTCCTTCGATGAACTCGACGGTGTCGTCCGCACCGCGACCGATGGGCTCGATACCGAGATTGTCTCGGAACTGCGCGGCAGCGAGCAGGAGAAAACCGTGCTGCTCACCCTCCAGGCCTTTGCCAGCAGCGTGCGCAACTTTGCGTCCGTCGTCTTCGCTGCCGTGATCGGGTTGAAATTCAATGCCGCCACCGGTTTGCAGCCAAAGGTTGAACCTGTCCCCGCACCCGTCACCCCAGCGCCGGTCGGTCCGGTGGCGGTCGGTCCGGTGGCGGTCGGCAAGGAACATGGCTATGAAGGGCCGCAGGGCTGATGCGCAAGCTGCACAAATGCCTCATCGCCGCACTGTTCTTGTGCGCGCTCCACAATGCCGCCCTGGCCTTCACCATTCGCTTTGAAGACAAGGCCGAGGGCCTCGCCACAGGCACAGAGATCACCATTCACGCCCTTGCTGCGCCTGATGCCGAAGAGGTTGAACTGCCGCGCTCCGGCGATGGATGGACCTATTCCGATGCCTCGCCGCCCGTTGCCTGGTATGCCGAACCAACATTCGTTATCCGCGTCCCGCCGCGCCCCCGGTCGCAAACGCTCAAGACCGACCAGCCCGCGCTTGAGTACACTCTGTCATTCCGCATCCCCTACACCGAGCGGAATGCTGACATCACGCTGCCTATCGTACTCTTTGACTCAGTCTCGAAAGACTACATCACGAGTATCGAACGCCTGTCGGCTCGGGACATTTGGCGCAAGATCCAGGTAGCTGCACAACTGGCTGCGTTCTGGGAGATCGACAATCCCAACCCGCGCAACGACACCGGCCGCAGGCTGGTGCGCCTCTGGCGGGATGCGCTGGTGCAGGCCCGCGATTACGGCAGGCCCATTCGCATCGATGACGGCCTCATCGAGATGGCCCAGCGGCGATATGCCGATGATCCATCCTACTTTGACACCACTTTTGCAAAAGTTAGACTCGCCACCGACAATCTGTTCTGGACCCTGAAGGATCGTCCGTTCGAAGCCATGGCCAACGGCAGCGATTGCCTTGGCGCCAAGCTTCTTCTCGCGCATATGAAGGGCTATCACTTTGCCGATGGCGAGACTGCGCCTCGCACCAAAGAGGCGACGGCAGAGCAACACGTCGCCAACCCGATGGCCGAATTTGCCCGCATGGAGCGCATCCTCGCCGCCGGCTGCCCTGCCCCGCAGTAGCGCTATTTCCTGCGCATCGCTTCCTGCAGCTTGGCGGCCATGGTTCCAGCGGGTGGCGGGGCCTTCTGCTGCGGCGCCGGTCCGCGCTGTGGGGCAGGCTTGCGCTCGGGTGGTGGAGCGCCGGGGTCGGCCTGCCGCTTCATGGTCAGGCCGATGCGCTTGCGCGCCACATCCACCTCAACCACGCGCACCAGCACCACGTCACCGGCCTTCACCACCTCATGCGGGTCCTTGACGAACTTGTCGGCCAGTTGCGAAACGTGCACCAGCCCATCCTGATGCACCCCTATATCCACGAATGCCCCAAAGGCGGCGACATTGGTCACCGTGCCCTCAAGCTGCATTCCCGGTTTGAGATCCTTGATGTCATCGACCCCTTCGGCAAACGTTGCCGTCTTGAAGCTCGGGCGCGGATCGCGGCCTGGCTTTTCAAGTTCGGCGATGATGTCGCGCACCGTCGGGAGGCCGAACTTTTCGTCCACGAAGCCCTTGGGATCAAGTCCGCGCAATGCAGCCGGGTCTGCCATCAGGCTGCGCAGGTCTCGCCCGCAGGCCTTGATGATCTTTTGCGCCACGCCATAAGCCTCCGGGTGCACCGCCGAGGCATCGAGCGGCTCCTTGCCGTCGGGTATGCGCAGAAACCCGGCACTCTGTTCAAAAGCCCGCGGCCCCAGCCGCGCCACCTTCAGCAAGTCGCGGCGGCTGGCGAAGGGGCCGTTGCTGTCCCGATGCGCCACAATCGATTGCGCCAGCGATGGCCCCAGCCCCGAAACCCGCGCCAATAGCGGCACCGAGGCGGTGTTGAGATCAACGCCCACCGCATTCACCGCATCCTCCACCACGCCTTCGAGCGAGTGCGCCAGCCGCGCCTGATCGACGTCATGCTGGTATTGCCCCACGCCGATGGCCTTTGGCTCGATCTTGACCAGTTCGGCCAGCGGGTCCTGCAAGCGGCGGGCAATCGACACTGCCCCGCGCAGCGACACATCGAGCCCGGGAAATTCCAGCGCTGCCGTCTCCGAAGCCGAATAGACCGAGGCCCCGGCTTCGCTCACAATCACCTTCTGTGGCTTGGGCGCAATGCTCATGGTGCCGATCAGGTCCGCCACCAGCTTCTCGGTCTCACGGCTGCCCGTGCCGTTGCCGATAGCGATCAGTTCCACCTTGTGCTGGCTGATCAGTGCGGCCAGTTCGGCCTGTGCACCGCGCACATCGTTGCGCGGCTGGAAGGGGTAGATCGTGGTGGTGGCCAATAGCTTGCCCGTACCGTCCACCACCGCCGCCTTCACCCCGGTGCGGATGCCCGGATCAAGCCCAAGCGTCGTGCGCGATCCGGCGGGCGCTGCCAGCAGCAGGTCCTTCAGGTTCCGCGCAAACACCCGGATCGCCTCTTCATCCGAGCGTTCGCGCAGCTCGGTCATCAGGTCTACGGACAGGTGCAGGTTGAGCTTCACCTTCCAGGTCCAGCGCACCACATCCATCAGCCACTGGTCGGCCGCCCCGCCATTGAGCGCCACGCCAAAGGCATCGGCGATCATCTTTTCCACCGGCTTGACCGGCCCGGCATGGTCGGCATCCACCTCGATGTCGAGGTTCAGGAACTCCTCGTTCCGGCCGCGCAACATGGCCAGCGCCCTGTGGCTTGGTGCGCTCGCCCACTTTTCGCTGTGGTCGAAATAATCCGAGAACTTGGCGCCATCGGCCTGCTTGCCCTCGATCACCCGCGACCGCAGCATGGCGTGCTGCTGCATATACCGACGAAGCCGCCCCACCAGGTCGGCGTTTTCCGCAAAGCGTTCTGCCAGAATATCCCTTGCGCCGTCGAGCGCTGCCTTGGTGTCCGGCACTTCCGGCGTCAGATAGGCCTCCGCCGCCATCGCCGGCACCAAACGGCGGTCGGCGAGCAGTGCGTCGGCCAATGGCTCCAGCCCACGCTCGCGCGCGATTTCCGCCTTGGTGCGCCGCTTGGGCTTGAATGGAAGGTAAATATCCTCAAGCTCAGCCTTGGTCACCGCCCCGTTCAGGCTCGCCGTCAGTTCCGGTGTCAGCTTCCCCTGCCCGGCGATGGATTCAATGATGGCGTCGCGCCGCGCATCGAGTTCACGCAGATATGTCAGCCGCTCGCCGAGCGTGCGCAGTTGCGTGTCATCAAGCCCGCCGGTCACTTCCTTGCGATAGCGTGCAATGAACGGCACCGTTGCGCCTTCGTCGAGCAGCTTGATGGCGGCCGTGGCCTGTTCGGGGCGGGCGTTGATCTCGCTGGCGATGCGGCGGGCAATCATTGAAACGTCGGAGGGCATCGGGACTTCGCAACTGTTGAGGGTGCGCGACCATAAGCGCTTGCCTCCGCATCGCCAACACCTGCCCCGCACCGGGCCGCGGCAATTCACAGTCGACGCCATCAACCTGTGCATTTGCTACCATTTCAGATGTTTGCCCACCACATCGCTGCAACGACGACACTCACCCTTTACCAGAATTCACATTGCATTAACTTGTCGCCGCCCTCCACAAGCAATTGTTTTAGCAATATTTTCTGACAACCTTCGCCCTGCATGATGCATTAACGTCATAGCTGCCATGCTTCTGACGCTTGACAGCGCCATCGCAGTTGTGAGTACTTGCCCACGACCAAAGCATTTGCTCGTTTTGGCGTCAGGGAGGACACCTATGAAACTCACACCGATTTTGTTCGGCGCGGTCTCTATTTTCGCGCTCGCCTCGGCCGCGCAGGCCGAAACGCTCACCATCGCCACCGTCAACAACGGTGACATGATCCGCATGCAGAAGCTGACGGACGATTTCACGTCCAAGAACCCGGATATCACCCTTGAGTGGGTGACGATGGAAGAAAACGTGCTGCGCCAGAAAGTCACCACCGACATCGCCACCAAGGGCGGACAGTATGACGTTCTGACCATCGGCACATACGAAGCCCCGATCTGGGCCAAGCAGGGCTGGCTGGTTCCGCTCGAAAACCTCGGCGCCGACTATGATGTCGATGACCTGCTGCCCGCCATCCGTGGCGGTCTGACCGTCGATGGCAAGCTCTATGCAGCCCCGTTCTACGGCGAAAGCTCCATGGTCATGTATCGCAAGGACCTGATGGAAAAGGCCGGGCTCACCATGCCCGACGCCCCGACCTGGGATTTCATTGCCGATGCGGCCCGCAAGATGACCGACCGCGCCAATGACATCAACGGCATCTGCCTGCGCGGCAAGGCCGGCTGGGGCGAAAACATGGCCTTCCTGACCGCCATGTCGAACTCGTTCGGCGCCCGCTGGTTCGATGAGGCCTGGAAGCCGCAGTTCGATCAGCCCGCGTGGAAGGATACGCTGCAGTTCTACGTTGACCTGATGAAGGATGCCGGCCCGGCCGGTGCGTCTTCGAACGGCTTTAACGAAAACCTCGCCCTGTTCCAGACCGGCAAGTGCGGCATGTGGATCGACGCCACGGTCGCAGCATCCTTCGTCACCGGTGCCGAATCCACCGTTGCCGATCAGGTTGGCTTTGCCCAGGCACCCGACAAGGGTCTTGGCAAGCGCGGCAACTGGCTCTGGGCCTGGAACCTGGCCATCCCGGCCGGTTCGCAGAAGGTTGAAGCGGCCGAAAAATTCATCGCCTGGGCCACTTCGAAGGGCTACACCGAACTGGTTGCCAGCAAGGAAGGCTGGGCGAACGTGCCTCCCGGCACCCGTACTTCGCTCTATACCAACCCCGAATACCAGGCCGCCGCCCCGTTTGCGGCCATGACGCTGGCTTCGATCAACTCGGCCGATCCCAACAACCCCACCGTCAAGCCCGTGCCCTATACCGGCGTGCAGTTCGTTGCCATCCCGGAATTCCAGGGCCTCGGCACCACGGTCGGCCAGCTCTTCTCGGCAGCCCTTGCCGGCCAGAGCTCGGTTGATGATGCGCTCAAGGCGGCCCAGGACGTCGCGACCCGCGAAATGACCAAGGCCGGCTACATCAAGTAAGTCCTACCGAAGGCGAAAGCTGCCCGGCCGGTCGATCCCCTCTGCTGGCCGGGCAGACCCCAAAGTGCATTGATTTCAACCGGACTTCGCATCCGGACCAAAGCCTTCGCTCAGCAATTTCCCGGGAGGACACCATGGCCACAGCCCAAACCCGCACCCTGGCGCGCATCATGCTCGCGCCTTCGGTGGTCGTGCTCCTCGTGTGGATGATTGTGCCGCTGGCGATGACGCTGTGGTTCTCGTTCCAGAACTACAACCTGCTCAATCCCGGCAGCCAGAGCTTCATCGGCATATTCAACTACACCTACTTCCTCACCGATCCCGCCTTCATCCAGTCGATCATGAACACCGTGATCCTGGTGGGTGGCGTCCTGCTCATCACCGTCATCGGTGGCACATTGTTTGCGCTGCTGCTCGACCAGCCCATGTTTGGTCAGGGCATCGTGCGCATCCTGGTCATCTCGCCCTTCTTCATCATGCCCACCGTGGCCGCACTGGTGTGGAAGAACATGCTGATGAACCCGGTCAACGGGCTGTTCGCCCACATTTTCCGCTTCTTTGGCCTGCAGCCCATCGACTGGCTGGCCCAGTATCCCCTGCTCTCGGTCATCATCATCGTGGCCTGGCAATGGCTGCCCTTCGCCACCCTGATCCTTCTGACCGCCCTGCAATCGCTGAGTGAAGAACAGAAGGAAGCCGCCGAAATGGATGGCGCCAACTTCTTCAACCGCTTCATCTACATCATCCTGCCGCACATCGCCCGGGCCATCACCGTCGTCATCCTGATCCAGACGATCTTCCTGCTCGGCGTCTTCGCGGAAATCCTGGTCACCACCAATGGCGGCCCTGGCTACAACTCCACTAATCTCGCCTACCTCGTCTACCGCACGGCCCTGCTGAACTACGATGTCGGCGGTGCTGCCGCCGGTGGCGTCATTGCCGTCATCCTCGCCAATATCGTGGCCGTGTTCCTGATGCGCGCCATCGGCAAGAACCTCGACGCCTAGGAGAGAAAACCATGGCCCGCTCCGTTTCGACGCAACGCAAGGTTTTCACCACCGCCATCGCCTGGCTCCTGGCGTTCCTGATTTTCTTCCCCATCCTCTGGACCGTGCTGACGAGCTTTAAATCCGAGGCCGAGGCCATCGCCTCCCCGCCCACGCTCATCCCCGGCTGGACGCTCGAAAACTACTTCGAGGTTGAGGATCGCTCCGACTATTTCCGCCACTTCGGCAATTCGGTGATCCTCTCGATCGGCTCGACGCTGCTGGCGCTGCTGATCGCGGTGCCCGCCGCTTGGTCGATGGCCTTTGCCCCTGCCAAGCGCACCAAGGACATCCTGATGTGGATGCTGTCGACCAAGATGATGCCCGCCGTCGGCGTCCTGGTGCCCATGTACCTGATCTTCCGGGACACCGGCCAGCTCGACAACCTGTTCGGCCTGACCATCGTGATGATGCTGATCAACCTGCCGATCGTGGTCTGGATGCTCTACACCTACTTCAAGGAAATCCCGGTCGATATCCTCGAGGCGGCCCGCATGGATGGGGCGATCCTGTGGAAGGAGATCGTCTATGTGCTCGTGCCCATGGCCGTGCCCGGCATTGCCTCGACGCTCCTCCTCAATATCATTCTCGCCTGGAACGAAGCGTTCTGGACGCTGAACCTGACCGCCGCCAAGGCGGCGCCGCTCACCGCTTTCATTGCCTCCTACTCCAGCCCCGAAGGTCTGTTCTGGGCCAAGCTTTCCGCCGCTTCCACGCTCGCCATCGCGCCCATCCTTCTGCTGGGCTGGTTCAGCCAGAAGCAGCTTGTGCGCGGCCTCACCTTCGGCGCCGTCAAATAAGGGGACCCAGAATGGGCAGCATTGCACTCAAGAACGTCAATAAGAGCTTCGGCACCCATGCCGTGATCCCCGACATCAGCCTCGATATCAAGGATGGCGAGTTCGTCGTCTTTGTGGGGCCTTCGGGCTGCGGCAAGTCAACGCTTCTCCGTTTGATTGCCGGGCTCGAGGATACCACCTCGGGCAAGATCTTCCTCGACGGGCAGGATATGACTGATGCCCCTCCCGCCAAGCGCGGCCTGTCGATGGTGTTCCAGTCCTATGCGCTCTATCCGCATATGAGCGTGCGCGACAACATCGCCTTCCCGCTCAAGATGGCCAACCAGGACAAGGCAACCATCGCCCGCAAAGTCGAAGATGCCGCCCGCGTCCTCAACCTGCATGACTATCTCGACCGCAAGCCCCGCGCCCTGTCGGGCGGCCAGCGCCAGCGCGTCGCCATCGGACGCGCCATCGTGCGGGAACCCAAGGCCTTCCTGTTCGACGAGCCGCTGTCCAATCTCGATGCGGCGTTGCGCGTCAACATGCGGCTCGAAATCACCGAACTGCACCAGCAGCTCAAGACCACCATGATCTACGTCACCCACGATCAGGTAGAGGCCATGACCATGGCCGACCGGATCGTGGTGCTCAATGCCGGTCGCGTTGAACAGTTCGGCACGCCGCTCGAACTCTATCGCGCACCCGCCAACCGCTTTGTTGCCGGCTTTATCGGCTCGCCCAAGATGAACTTCATCGATGGCGCCGAAGCGGCAAAATACAGCGCCCATTCCATCGGCGTGCGCCCCGAACACTTCGCAACATCCACCGAGTCCGGCGCCTGGCGCGGCACAGTGGGTGTGGCCGAACATCTGGGTTCAGACACTTTCCTGCATGTTCACACCGAGGGCCTGGGCACCCTGACCGTCCGCACGGGCGGAGAGCTGACGCTGTCACATGGCGACACTGTCTACCTGACGCCCGAAGCCAATCGCATCTACCGCTTCGACAAGGCCGGCCTGGCCATGCCGCACGCCTAGGAATACCACCATGACCACCAAGCTGTCGGCCGCAAACCTGCCCGAGATTGCCAGAACCGCTGGCGTACCGACCTATCGGCGCGAGCAGTTGAGCCCCGGCATCCTGCATTTCGGCGTCGGCAATTTTCACCGGGCCCATCAGGCTATCTATCTCGATGACCTGTTCAACAAGGGCGAGAGCCTCGATTGGGCGCTGATCGGGGCCGGCGTGCGCCCTGCCGACGAGCAGATGCGGCAGAAGCTCAGGGCGCAGGACTGGTTGACCACGGTTGTCGAGCAGGAGGCGGGTCATTCATCGGCGCGGGTCACCGGCGCCATGATCGACTATCTTCAGGTCGGCGATACCGAAGCCCTGCTCGATACGCTGGCCGACCCGGCCATCCGCATCGTTTCGCTCACCATCACAGAGGGTGGATACTACATCGATCCGGCCTCGCAGCGCTTCGACCCCACCCACCCCGATATCGTGGCCGATGCAGCCAACCTGTCAGCGCCCAAAACCGTCTTCGGCCTCATTGTTGCCGGGCTCCAGCGCCGCCGCAAAGCGGGAGTTGCCCCCTTCACCGTCATGAGCTGCGATAATATCCCGGGCAATGGTCACGTGACCGAAAATGCCGTGGTCGGACTGGCCAATCTGGCAAATTCCGATTTCGCGCGATGGATAAGTCAAAACGTGAGCTTTCCCAATGGGATGGTCGATCGGATCACCCCCGCAACGGGCGATCGGGAACGTGCTATTTTAAAAGATCAGTTCAAGATTTTCGATAATTGGCCAGTTTTTTGCGAAACTTTCAAACAATGGGTGCTTGAAGACAAATTTCCCCTTGGGCGCCCGGCACTTGAGAGTGTCGGCGTGCAATTTGTCGCCGATGTCGCCCCGTTCGAATTGATGAAGATCCGCATCCTCAATGGCGGCCACGCCACCATCGCCTATCCGGCCGCGCTGATGGACATTCACTTCGTCCACGAGGCCATGGAAGAACCGCTGGTGCGCAATTTCCTGCTCAAGCTCGAGCGCGAGGAAATCCTCCCCGTCGTTCCGCCGGTCCCCGATACCAACCTTGACGACTATCTCGATCTGATCGAGCAGCGCTTCGCCAACCCCAAGATTGGCGATACCATCACCCGCCTATGCCTCGATGGCTCGAACCGTCAGCCCAAATTCATACTGCCAACCGTGGCGGACCGACTGGCGGCCGGGAAAAGCGTCACCGGCCTCGCCCTCGTCTCGGCGCTCTGGTGTCGCTACTGCTATGGCGAAACCGACAGCGGCAAACCCATCGCCCCCAATGACCCAAGCTGGGATCGGTTGACCGCCACCGCGCGGGCTGCGCGCACCGACCCCAAAGCGTGGCTCACCATGACCGACATATTCGGCGATGTGGCACAAAGCCCGATTTACATCGCGGCCTTTTCAAAGGCATTGGAAACACTCTGGCGCATCGGGGCACGCGAAACGCTCACGCTCTATCTGGCAGACCGGCTCTAGCCGCCGGTCCGGCCAGCGCCTGTGGTGGAGTATGCAGCGCTATGGGCCGCCCGATATCCCTGATCATTTTTGATTGCGATGGCGTGCTGGTCGATAGCGAGCCGCTCGCCATCGAAGTGCTGATCCAGACCATCGCCCGCGCCGGTGCCAGTGTCAGCCGTGACGAGGCCTACGAGAATTTTCTTGGCCGTTCGCTGTCCTCGATCTCGAAAAGTCTCAGCAAATCGCACGGGGTCGCCCTCAGCGAGGCCGACCTTGCTGCCATGCGGCACGATCTATATGCCCTCTACCGGCAAAAGCTCACTGTCATGCCCGGCGTACTCGAGACCTTGTCACGGCTCACCGTTCCGTTCTGCGTGGCGTCATCAAGCCACCTCGAGCGGCTCACCATCAGCCTGGAACTCACCGGGCTGTTGCACTGGTTCAAACCCAATGTGTTTTCCGCCAGCATGGTCCCGCACGGCAAACCGGCGCCCGATCTCTTCCTGCATGCCGCCGCCGCCATGCATGCCGATCCGGCAGAGTGTCTCGTCATCGAGGATAGTCCGGCCGGCATTACCGCAGCGCGGGCGGCCGGGATGCGGGTCTTTGGTTTCACCGGCGGCTCGCATGTCGGGCCGGGTAAACTTGCGCCTGCAATTGCTGCACTGGCACCCGATTGCATTTTCCACGATATGCAGGCCCTACCCGATCTTGTAGGCTCACCGCCGGTCAAGAAGAAGGCGCTCTGATGCAAAGCCTCCTGGTGGGAGTGGACGTGGGCACGGCCAGTGTCCGGGCCGGTGTCATCACCCGGCAGGGCGCGCTTCTGGGGCGAGGCGAACAGCCCATCGATATGAACTGGCCCGATGCCAATCACGCCGAGTACTCGTCCGAACAGATCTGGCATGCCGTCTGCGCGGCCGTGCAGGATGCGCTGGCCAGCGCTGCTGCCGACCCGGCCCGTGTCGTGGGCCTGAGCTTTGATGCAACGTGTTCGCTTGTAGTCCGCGACCAGAATTTTGCCCCGCTCACCGTCTCGCGCGATGGCGACAACCGCTGGGATACCATCGCCTGGCTCGATCATCGCGCGCTGGCTGAGGCCGAGGAATGCAATCGCTCCGGGCACCTCGTGCTCGACTATGTCGGCGGAGTGATGAGCCCGGAAATGGAAGTGCCCAAGCTCATGTGGCTCAAGCGGCATATGCCGCAGACCTGGTCCAGGGCCGGAGCCTTCTTCGATCTCGCCGACTTCCTGAGCTGGAAAGCCACTGGTTCGCTGGCCCGTTCGCAATCGACGCTCACCTGCAAATGGACCTATCTTGGCCATAGCGAGCCCGGCTGGCAGCCCGATTTCCTCGCCGGTGTGGGCATGGCCGACATGCTGGCCAAGGGCAATTTGCCCGAGCAGGCCTCCGCCGTCGGCACCGACCTCGGCCCCTTGACCGCGCGCGCAGCCCGCGAGTTGGGCCTGACCACCGCCTGCCGTGTTGGCGCCGGTGTCATTGATGCCCATGCCGGTGCCCTCGGCGTGCTCGGGGCCTTTGCGGGCGATATCGCCACCATCGATCGGCATCTGGCGCTGGTGGCGGGCACTTCAAGCTGCGTCATGGCGCTGTCGCGCGAGGTGCGACCGATCACCGGGGTCTGGGGTCCCTATTTCGGGGCGGTCCTCCCCGGCAGCTGGCTCAACGAAGGCGGCCAGTCGGCGACCGGCGCATTGCTCGATCACGTCATCCGCTCCCATGCCATGGGCGGCGATCCCACCCTTGCCCGGCACAAGGAAATTGTCGCCCGCATCATGGAAATGCGCGCCGTTGAAGGCCTTGCCCTCGCTCACCGCCTGCACGTGCTGCCCGATTTCCATGGCAACCGCTCGCCCCTCGGCGATCCGCATGCACTGGGCGTGGTCTCCGGTCTCACCCTCGACAGCGATTTCGATAGTCTCTGCCGCCTCTACTGGCGCACGGCGGTCTCGATTGCGCTTGGCGTGCGCCACATTCTCGAAACCCTCAACCAGCGCGGCTATTCCATCGACACCCTGCACGTTACCGGCGGGCATACCCGCAATCCGCTGTTGATGGAACTCTATGCCGATGCCACCGGCTGTACCGTCGTCACCACCGCTGCCTCCGATGCCACGATCCTGGGCACCGCCATGATCGCGGCCACCGCTGCCGGTCTCTATTCGGATCTCAGTGCTGCCTGCACTGCCATGCAGCAGGGCGGCGCCGCTCGCCTGCCCGATCCGGCGGCGCGCGAGCAGTTCGACAGGGATTATGACATCTTCCTCACCATGCTCGCCCAGCGCCGTACGCTCGACGACATGATCGGCCGGTCTTAAGCCATCGGCCCCAGCCGCAGCGATTTCAGCTTGATCGAGCGCATCCGTCCCTCGCTGTCGCCGGGGTTGACCCGAAACGCATCGGCATAGCCAAAGGTCAGGTCCAACACCCCCGGATCGGCGTCCAGCACTTCGCGCGGCACCACCACCTCCACCGTCTGCGTCGTGCCCCTGGCAATTTCGACCAACCCGAAGCGGATGCCATTGCCATATAGCACGACGCGCTGACTGGCCGACGGCCCCTTGTCAACGGCGGTGATCTCGAGACTAAGCAGCAGCGGCGCCTGCGCCGCCGCAAAGCCGAGCCGCAGGCGCGAGGTCGTGCCCACCGCATGCGTGCCGTCACCGGCCGGTCCCTCCCAGCCGCAGACCCGCATCTCCTTGCCCGGCCCGTAATTCTCGGAGGTGAACGATATCGTTTCGCCCAGCACATAGGGCCCGACGCGCGGCTGGTTCAGGCAGGTCGTGGTCTTGTCGATATAAAAGGCGCGATAGTCCGGGTGCGGATTGGGGTTAAGGGCCAGCCAGAACACGCCGATCTCGAACGCGGCCGCAAGGGCCGCCACCAAATAGAATGCGATCGCAACCGGCCTGTGCCGGACAAAGGCGGGTGCATCAGACAATGGTCAGGTACCCCGTCAGCCAGCCTACGGTGCAGAAATAGTTGGCCACGCAAAACCCGATCAGGCTGAGCCCGGCCAGCCAGCGCCAGCGCGACAACAGCGTCATCAGCATAATCATCAGCGGCGCCTGCGCCACGACGAAGCGCAGCATCGAGGCCATGCCTGCCCCCATGGGCAGGAGAATGCAGGCAAAGCAGAAGATGGCTGGCGCATATTGCCTGCGCCATACCAGCACGCCAATCAGCACAAACCCGGCAATCGCAGCCATCGCCAGTTGCTGGGATACCGACGGCAGGAAGCCCGATTGCGGCCCGCGCGACAATGCCGACCACAGATATCCCAGCGGATTGCCCGGTTGCCGGGCCCAGGCCACCTGCACGTGCTGGAAAGCCAGCGCGTCGCCCAACTGAAAATGCAGAAACGCCATATAGCCGAACAGCCCAAGCGGAGCGATGAAGATCGCCAGCACCAGATCCGGCCGCTTCAGCGCCCAGGGCACAAAGCTTTTCCATGTCCCACCGCCGCGCAGATGGTCGGTCAGCGCCTGCACCCCGATTGCCAGGACTATGAACACCCCCACGATCCGCGTCGATGACAGCAGCAGCGCCAGCCCGCCTGCCGCCAGGTATTGCGAACGCTTGAGCGCCACGAACACCAGCGTCATCAGCAGCACAAACATCACCTCGGTATAGAACGTGGTAAAATACACCGAGAACGGCCCAGCCAGCAGAAAGGCGGCATAGAGCGCATAGGCACGAAGGTTCTTTTCAAACAGCGGCCAGGCCGAAATCACGGCAAAATTTGTCAAAACCACCGAGGTAATCGTCGCAACCGTCATCGTCGGCAGGGAGGTCACCAGCCGCAAGAGACCGATCGTCATGGGATAGAGCGGGAAGAAAGCCCAGTTTCCCGCGGCAATCATCCGGGGCACAGGAAAGGGGTCATAGCCGGTCTCGGCCATGCGGACATACCACTCGCAGTCCCAGCGGCAGAGACCATCGAAAAAGTTTGCAATAGTGGCGTCGTCAATCGTCGCTTTGTACGCGGCAAAACGCACGATCAGGCCGAAAATTGAAAAGATTGCCGGGATTGCGACGAGTATGACCGGCAATGGCACGGCGCGGGACGTGGGTCGCGCCAGATCGGCAACTGTCATCGGTGTGGCAATCCGTTAGAGTGTTCAGCAGGCGCCAGGCCGCAATGCACTCGCCTGACCCACCCCGCATAGCGCAGAGACCATCAAACATTGTGGCAGAAACGTGGAGCTGCCCTGCGCTCCGCGCATAGCACCTATGCGGGAACATAGTCGCATTTATGACATTGAAAACGCGCGGAAATCTGTAGGTTGCGCTAATCCCACTACCCCGAGACCCATGCTTGATACCGAGAGCTACTTGTTCAATTATTCGCGACGTTCCGCGCTGAAGATCATTGCCTCTTCGGCAGCGCTTTTGGCCTCCACCGCCCTGACCCCATCAGCATTTGCGCAGTCCGAACCGGTCGCGCCCGTGGCCTTCTCATTCGACACGCTCTCCAATGCCATGCGCGACAAGGCGGCCCGGCCCTATGATGCCGCGGTCCCGCCGCTGCCCGCGCCGCTCGAAACCCTGAACTACGATCGCTACCGCATGATCCAGTTCCGGGCCGATCACGCCAAGTGGGCCGATACCAACAACCCATACCAGATTCACGCCTTCCACCTCGGCTGGCTGTTCCGGGAGCCGGTCACCATGTACGAGGTCGAGGGCGGCATGGCCTCGCCCCTGCCCTTCGGCACCGCCGATTTCGAATATCACGAGACCAGCCTTGCAACCGAGCTGGCCACCGCCGCCTGGCCGGGCATTGCCGGCTTCCGCATCAACTATCCGCTCAACAAGCCCGACAAGCTAGATGAGCTGGTGTCCTTCCTCGGTGCCAGCTACTTCCGCGCCCTGGGTCGCGGCAACATCTATGGGCTCAGCGCCCGTGGCGTGGTTCTGAACTCATGGGTCGATGTGCCCGAGGAATTCCCGCGCTTCACCACTTTTTATCTCGAAAAGCCCGCCAGCAACGGCCCGGTCGTGCTCTATGCAGCCCTTGAGGGGCCAAGCGTTGCCGGAGCATATCGCTTCGAGATCCAGCCCGGGTCGGACCAGTCCCCCGAAACGGTGATCGAGGTGACCGCGCGGCTCTATTTCCGCACCGACGTCAAGGAACTGGGCATTGCCCCGCTCACCTCGATGTTCCTCTACGCCGACAACAATCGCTCAGATTTCGACGACTATCGCCCGCAGGTGCATGACAGCAACGGGCTGCGCGTCGAGCGCACTACCGGCGAAGTGCTGTGGCGACCGCTCAACAATCCGCCGACGCTGGGCAATTCCTATCTTTGGGAAAACCAGCCCAAGTCCTTTGGCCTGTTCCAGCGCGACCGGCGCTTCGAGAGCTACCAGGATGCCGGTGCCCACTATGAGCGCCGCCCATCCGTGCAGGTCGAACCGCTCGGCGATTGGGGCCAGGGCAATATCCGCCTCATCGAAATGCCCAGCGACACCGAAGCCAACGACAATATCGGGGCGTTCTGGATTCCCTCCGAACCCGTCCTTGCCGGTCAGTCGCGCGAGTTCAAATACCGCCTACGCTGGGGCGAACTGAACGCCGACGACAAGGGCCCGCTCGGCTATGTCTATGACACGCGCGGCGGGCGCGGTGGCGTTGCTGCCGTCGAAACCGCCGATACGCTGCGCAAGTTCGTCATCGATTTCAAAGGCGGCGCGCTTGATGCCCTCGATCCGGCCACGCCGCCAGACATTCTGGCGACGGTTTCGGGCGGCAGCCTGAAGGTCGCCACCGTCTCGCGCATCGAGGCGAATGGCATCTGGCGCGCCGTGCTTGATGTCGAGGTGCATGGCACGGATGTCGTCGAACTCAAGGCTTACCTGATTGGCCAGGGTCGGCAGCTGACTGAAACCTGGCTCTACCAGTGGAGGGCATCCGCATGAGGCGGAGTTTTGAATTCTCACCCAACGGTGAATTGCCCGATGCCCCGCTGGCCATGCCCAAGCAGGTGATCGAGCGTCAGAACGCCTGGCGGCTGGTTCTGCGGGCCGTGTTCTTCGGGGCACCTGCCCGATCCTGATTTTGCCTGGAGCGCACCCCGGCCGCAATGACCAGTCCCGTGCAAATCCGCGCCGCCACGCTTCTGGCCAGCTTCGTCGCCAGCCTGCTGGCGGCGGTGCTGTTCGTCGATTTCGCCGAACCCGGCGGGCTCGATGGCCTCGACTATTTGCGCATGGTGCTGACTGCGCTCACCAGCTTCTGGCTGGCCTGGGGCGGGTCGGCCGCACTGCTCGGTCTTTTTGTCGCCTCGCCTCGACCCATCCCGCTGCATACCGCGCGACGCCCGCAAGGGCTCACCGCCATTCTGGTGCCGGTCTACAATGAAGATCCGCCTGCCACCTTTTCGCGCATCGCCGCCATGAACGCGAGCCTGCTGGCCCTGGGTCTGACAGATCGTTTTCACTTCGCCGTCCTCTCCGATACCACATCGGCTGAAATTGCTGAGCAGGAGCAGGTCTGGTTTGCCCGCCTGCTCGAAGAGCCGCAGGCACGCGGCCGCATGTTCTACCGTCGCCGCAAGATGAATATCGGCAAGAAGGCCGGCAATATCGAGGATTTCATTTCCCGATCGGGCGGTGCCTACGATTACGCCATGATCCTTGATGCCGACAGCCTCATGGAAGGCGCGACGCTGGCCGAAATGGCTTGCCGCATGGATGAACAGCCCGACCTTGGGCTGCTCCAGAGCCTGCCGCGCATCATCCATGCCCGCACCCTGTTCGGGCGCGGCATGCAGTTTTCCGCCGCCTACCTGTCGCCGGTCTTTGCCCGTGGCGCCGCCCTGATGCAGGGGCGCGAAGGCCCCTTCTGGGGTCACAACGCCATTGTGCGCATCCGTGCTTTTGCCGAAAGCTGTGGCCTGCCGGTGCTCAGCGGCCGTGCACCGATCGGTGGACATATCCTCAGCCACGACTATGTCGAGGCCGCCCTCCTCGCCCGGGCTGGCTGGACTGTCCGGCTCGATCTCGACCTCGAAGGGTCCTACGAAGAGGGGCCGGAAAACCTCATAGAATACGCCAAGCGCGACCGGCGCTGGTGCCAGGGCAACCTTCAGCACCGCAAAATCATCGGCGCGCCGGGCCTGAAGTTCTGGAACCGCTTCACGTTCCTTCAGGGCATGATGGCCTATCTCGCCTCGCCCCTCTGGCTGCTGTTGCTGGCCGCCAGCATCGTTTCAGCGGCCATGCCACAGAAGCTGTTTGTAGATACCAGCGAAATTGCCAGTGGCAATCAAGCGGCATGGGGCCTGGCTATTGCCATTGCCAGCATGCTGATCCTGCCCAAGTTCCTCATTCTGATGCGCGGCATGATGACGGGCGAGAACATCGGCTTTGGCGGCACGGTGCGCGCCGGTCTGTCCACCCTTGCCGAAATCGCCTTCTCAACGCTCCTCGCCCCGGTGATGCTGGTGCTGCAGTCCCGCGCCGTGTTTCAGGTCCTGTTCGGGCTCGATGGCGGCTGGCCCGCCACGCAGCGCAATCAAACCTACGTGCCCTTGGCTCAAGCGTGGGCGGCGAGCTGGTGGATCGTTGTCGCCGGTTCAGCCATGCTTGCCATCACCCTCGCCGTAGCGCCCGCCATCACCATCTGGGTCCTGCCCGCGGCATTGCCGATGATCTTCTCGCCGGTCTTGATCACCCTTGGCTCGCGCGAACCCGCGCCGGGCCGGGTCCCGTCCATCTTCCTGTCGCCCCTCGAACTGGCCCCGACGCCAGTGATGGTCGAGCGGGAGCGTATCCTGGCGATCTGGCAGGCCCATGCCCCGCGCAGTGCCATCAACGAGCCAACCAAGGCTGCGGAGGCCCTGCGTGTCAGCGCTTGATCTCAAATCGCTATCACTTGGCCGCGACATGCGACTCGATATGTTCCGCGGCCTGGCGCTGGTGATGATCTTTATCAACCACGTGCCGGGCACGATCTACGAGAACTGGACCAGCCGGAACTTCGGTTTCTCGGATGCTGCCGAAGCCTTCGTCTTCATGTCTGGCATGGCCGCCGGGCTGGCCTATTCGCGTCGGTTTGAAACCGGCCCCTACGCCCTTGCACTCCTCAAAGTCTGGGCCCGGGTCCGCCAGCTCTATTTCGTGCACATCACCACCACCATGATGGCGCTGGGCATCTTTGCCGGTGCGGCCATGTGGTTTGGGCTCACCGACTTGCTGCTCAAGAACAATATCCGGCCGATCTTCATCAATCCGCTCGGGTCCATGGTCGGCATTCCGCTGCTCGGCCATCAACTGGGCTATTTCAACATCCTGCCGCTTTACGCGGTGCTGCTGTTCTTCACCCCGTTCGTCTTGCCGCTGGCCCAGCGCAAGCCTTTGTGGCTGCTCCTTGGCTCCATCGCGTTTTGGGCATTGGCCGGACAGTTTCGCATCAATTTTCCCAACTATCCCAATCCGGGTGGCTGGTTCTTCAACCCGCTGTCCTGGCAGTTGATTTTCGTTGTGGGGCTCATTTCGGGCGTTGCGATGAAACAGGGGCGCCGCTCGGTTCCCAACTCGCCATGGCTGCTCGGCATTGCTGCCGCGTTTCTCCTGTTTGTGCTCGTCTGGGTCAAATGGGAGGAGTTTGGCGCAGCCGGCCGCGATGTGCTCGGCTGGTTCAGCAAAATGGGCCTGCCGTTCTATATCACCTGGTTCGACAAGACCTACGTTGCCCTGCCCCGGCTGCTGCATGTGCTGGCGCTGGTCTATGTGCTGAGTTCAATCGGCGCCATCCGCCGCTTTGCCGAAAGCCGCTATGCGGCACCGCTGGCGCTTCTGGGGCGCTTCGGGTTGCCGGTCTTTGCCACCGGGTCGGCGCTCAGCATGCTTGGCCAGGCCATCAAAGCGGGCACAGGCGAGAACGGTTTTGCTGATTTCGCCATCATTTTCACCGGCCTTGCCCTGCAATTGGGCCTGGCTTTCACACTTTCGCGCATTGTTGCCGCCCGCAATCGGGCCGTCGAAGCGAAATCCCACCCATAGACCCGCGCGCTCCAGCGCCCCGATCCTGCAGGTTTGCCATGAATGATATCTCGATGAACACCCAGACGCTGGATGCCGGCGGGCTCGTTGCTCATTTTGTCCCGCCCGAACTGGCGGTAGTTATCCCCACCTTCAAGGAGCGTGATAATATCGCGCTTCTTTATAAAAATCTCTCGATCGCGCTCGAGGGAACACCGTGGGAAATGATCGTCGTGGACGACGATAGTCCCGATGGCACCGCCGAAGCTGTCAAGGCGCTTGGCCGTCAGCACAGCAATATCCGCTGCATCAAGCGCATCGGTCGCCGCGGCCTGTCCTCCGCCTGCATTGAAGGTATACTCTCCACCACTGCCCCCTTCGTGGCCGTCATGGATGCCGACCATCAGCATGACGAACGCATCCTGCCCCAGATGTTGAGCAAGGCTCAGGATGGCGCCGAACTGGTCGTCGGCTCGCGCTTTGCCGGTGAAGGCTCGGCCGACAAGGGCCTGTCATCCACCCGCCTCTGGGGTTCGAACATGGCCACGCGTCTATCGAGCCTGGTCGCTGGCCGCAATGTCACCGATCCGATGAGCGGCTTCTTCCTGATCCGCCGCAATGCCTTCGAGCGCGTCGCCCCACGGCTGGCTGCCGATGGCTTCAAGATCCTGCTCGATCTCATTGTCACCTCAGGCCGCATGGGTGCCCCGCTCGCCATTGCCGAAGTGCCCTATACCTTCCGCTCGCGCCACGCGGGCGAAAGCAAGATGAGCCCGCTGATCGCCATCCAGTTCCTCGGTCTCTGGCTGTCCAAGCTCACCGGCGGCCTGCTGCCCACCAGCTTCCTGCTGTTCGCCATGGTCGGCGCCAGCGGCGTTGCGGTGCACCTGGCCACGTTGTCGCTGGCCACCGGTCCGCTCAATACCGGCTTTGTCGCGGGCCAGATCATTGCCACGCTGGCGGCCATGACCTGGAACTTCTTCCTCAACAACGTGCTCACCTATTCGGACCGCCGCCTGCGCGGCATCAGGCTCTGGACCGGACTGATCGGGTTCTACCTGGTCTGTTCTCTCGGCGGCATCGCCAACGTTTCTGTCGCCTCGATGATCTATGATTTCCAGCACGCTACCCTCCTCGCCGGGCTGGCCGGGGCAGTCATGAGCTCGGTCTTCAACTATGCGGTCACCCGCATGATCACCTGGAAGTAGCCAATCAGGGCTTGCCGCCCGCCGCCGATTTGGCGATGAAGCGGCATGTCCGGATTTTCGCCCTCCCTGCCAATCGATGATGCGCTGCCGGCTCTGCTGGCGGCGCTGGCAGGCGGGCCATTCGCCGTGCTCGTCGCCCCGCCCGGCGCTGGCAAGACTACGCGGGTTCCGCTGGCCCTGCTCGACGCACCATGGCGTGGCGATGGCCGCATCATCATGCTCGAGCCGCGCCGCCTTGCTGCCCGTGCTGCCGCCCGCCGCATGGCGCAGACCCTGGGCGAAGACGTCGGGCAGACCGTCGGCTACCGCGTCCGCCTCGACTCTAAAATCTCGCGCCAGACCCGCATCGAGGTCGTCACCGAGGGTGTCTTCACCCGCATGATCCTTGACGATCCCGAGCTCAAGGGCATTGCCGCCGTGCTGTTTGACGAGTTCCACGAGCGAAGCCTCGATGGCGACCTTGGGCTGGCACTGGCCATCGACGCCGCCGCCCTGCGCGATAATCTGCGCCTGCTCGTCATGTCCGCCACCATTGATGGTGCCCGCGTCGCCCGGCTCCTTGGTGATGCACCTGTTGTTGAAAGCCAGGGCCGCGCCTTCTCGGTCGAAACCCGCTATGTCGACCGCAGCCCCACGGGTCAGATCGAAGATGATGTTGCCGCCGTCATCCGCGAGGCGCTGCGCACCGAACCGGGTTCGATCCTCGCATTTCTGCCGGGCCAGGCCGAAATCCGCCGCACCGCTGAGCGCCTAGCCAGTCGACTGCCCGCCGATGTCGACATTGCCCCGCTCTATGGCCAGCTCACCCCGCAGCAGCAGGACCTCGCCGTCCAGCCCGCCGCACCGGGCCGCCGCAAGGTGGTGCTGGCCACCGCCATCGCCGAAACCTCGCTGACCATCGAAGGCGTGCGCATCGTGGTTGATTCCGGATTCTCGCGCCAACCCGCCTATGACCCTGCCACCGGTCTTTCGACGCTTGAAACCCGCCGCGTCTCCCGCGCCAGCGCCGACCAGCGGCGCGGCCGCGCCGGACGAACCGGGCCCGGCCTCTGCTTTCGGCTCTGGCATGAGGGACAGAACGCCGCCCTCGCCGCCTTCGATCCACCTGAAATCCTCGGCACCGACCTTACTGGCCTGGTTCTGGACCTCGCCAGTTGGGGCATCACCGATCCGGCGCAACTGGCATTCCTCGATCCGCCGCCCAAACCGGCATGGACCGAAGCCGTCGCCCTGCTCCAAGCGCTTGAGGCTCTCGACGCCGCCGGTCGCATCACTGCCGAGGGCAAGGCGCTGGCACGCATGCCGCTGCATCCTCGCCTGGCCCATATGATCCACCGCGCCGCCGCTGAGGGCGAAGCCTCAGGTGCCGCCGAGCTGGCCGTGCTCCTGACAGAACGCGGCCTTGGCGGCGATAGCGCCGACCTCGCCCACCGCCTGTCGCGGTTCCGGTCCGAGCGCTCGCGTCGCGCCGACGAAGCGCGAACCCTTGCCCGCCGCTGGTCCGGTCTGGCAGGCGGCGAATCCGATAGAAGTAGCGTCGCCGTTGGCTCCCACCTGGCCCGCGCCTATCCCGACCGCATTGCCCAGGCCTCTGGCGCACGCGGTCGCTTTCGCCTCGCCAATGGCCGTGGTGCCAGCATCGATGAAACCGATGCCCTCGCCCGGGCCGATTTCCTCGTGGTGACCGATGTCACCGGCAGCGCCGCCAATGGCCGCATCCGCGCCGCGGCCGAAATCAGCCGCACCGAGATCGAAACCCTGTTCGGCGACCAGATCATCGATGAAACGGTGATGGCCTTCGATGCGGCCAGCCGCAGCGTTCGCGCCCGTCGCAGCCGCCGCCTTGCTGCGCTGCGCCTCGGTGAATCATCGGCAAAGATCGAGGACATCACTGAAGCCGCCCTGCTGCTCGCAGATGGCATCGCTTCGATCGGAATTGCCCTTTTGCCCTGGAGCAAGGATCAAAAGACCCTGCGCCATCGTGCGACCTACCTCGCCCGAACGCTGGGTGCCGACTGGCCCGACCTCTCCGACGAGGCGCTCGCGACCTATCCGCGCAAATGGCTGGCGCCGCACATCACCGGCCGCACCGCACTGGCCGATATCACCGCCGACGACCTTGGGCGGGCGCTCGATGAGCTTCTGCCATGGGCCATGCGCTCCAACATTGATCGCATGCTGCCAAGCCATTTCCTCGCCCCCTCGGGCTCCAGTGTGCCGATTAACTATGAGACCGACAACGGTCCAACCCTTGAAATCCGGGTGCAGGAACTGTTCGGGCTCGACCGTCACCCCAGCGTTGCCGGTGGCAAGGTCGGCTTGCTGCTGGTGTTGCTCTCCCCTGCCCACCGCCCCATCCAGACCACGCGCGATCTGCCCGGCTTCTGGCGCGGTTCGTGGGCCGATGTCGCCAAGGACCTCAAGGGCCGCTACCCCCGCCACTACTGGCCCGATGACCCGCGAAACGCCCAGGCCACCAACCGCGCCAAACCGCGCGGCACCTGATTGCTAATCGGCTTCGCCCAGCGCCGCCGGGCGCGGCACCAGCGGCGCACGGATCGCGGCCTGCCCGCCGCCCGGCGCGGGAGCCTCTTCCTGTCGGCTCGAACAATCGCGCCGCGTACACAGCCGACACGCTGGCCCCACCGGCACATCGGCGCTGTCATCATCCAGTGCCAGCCCCCGGCCATAGACAGTGGCATCGGCGTGCAGCACATCGCAGGCCAGCATCACCGACGATGGTACCGGCTGGTCGGCAAAGGTCGAATGCCGCTTGGCCACCGTCCGCGCCAAAAACAGGTAGCGCGACCCATCCGAGAACCGCACCACCTGCCGCACCAGCGTGCCGGGCGTCCGGAACGCTGAGTAGATCGCCCACAACGGGCAGGCATGCCCCGAATTGGGCAGCAGCAGACCGGGCAGCGGAAAATGCTTGGTCAGCCGCCCGGCGGGGTCGGAACGCAGAAAACCGAAGGGAATGCCCGAGCGCCCGGGCTGGCGCAGCGTCACCAGCCGATGCGTCACCTGCTCAAAACTCGCCGTATAGGCCTGGCTCAAATAGTCGATGTCATAGCCGCTGCGCTCGGCGTCGGCGAGAAACCGGCCATAGGGAAACACCACTGCCCCAGCCAAGTACGACGCCATGGCCCGGAACCCGAGACGCCGCGCCACCGCCGAGGTCAATTGCGGTCGGTCGATACTGGCCTCGATCACCTCAGGCACCAGCAGCTCTGCATAGAGCCGCGCCAGCTGGAATTGCCGGGTTGCCGCTGTCGTGCTGGTCTGGAACCACATCGAGCGCGCATCGGAGGTAAACACATACTGCCCGGGGAAGCCCCGGTCATCGATTTCCTGCCCCGCCCCGCGCCGCACGCTTACCCCAAAACGCTGCCCCAGCGCCTCGGTCAGCGTGGCTTCGCCAAAGGGCCCCAAGCGCTCGATCTCGCTGCGTATCTCAGCCGCCGCCGCCTCTAGCGTGGGGAAATAGTTCTTTTCGTCGATGATCAGATCATCAAGCTCACGGATCGGCGAGATCGCCCGGCGCGACTGGCTGGTGCGGTCAAACTGCCCGATCAGGTTCTGCGCCACATCAGTCATGCGCCTTGTCTCGTGGGTGATAGAGGCCACGAATTTCCGGCGCTCCGCATCGTCAAGATCCGGCACATCCTCAAGAATTTCCGCACCCGACCGTACCGCCGTGATGCCCGAGAGGATCTGGTGCAGCAATTGCGAGAACAAGGGGTCGGCACGCAGCCGGTTGGCGTAGGAGTCGGCATTGGCCAGTGCCTCGCTATAGGCCTTGTGCAACCGCGCCAGCGCCGCCGCCCCAGCCGGATGCTGCGCCACCAGTTCCCGCGCCTCGTCCGGGGCAAAATCGAGCCCCTCGAGCAGCGGGTCGGAAAAGGCTTCATCGAGGTCCTGCAGCAGCTTGTGCTCGGCATCCCCGGTCAGTTGGTCAATGCCGATGTCGAGATTGGCGGCAATCCGGTGCAGCAGCGATCCGCCCACGTCACGGCGGTTGCGCTCGATCAGGTTCATGTAGCTCGGCGATATCCCCACCAGCCGCGCCAGATCTGCCTGCGAAATCTTCAACGACTTCCGTCGATTGCTGATCTTGATCCCGATGGGCCCGCGCATCCCGGCCTCCCTGCCTGTCAATCACTTTACACCAGAGATTGACAGGCTTGGGAAGGGAGGTTGCTCCGGGACGAACTCGCCCTGCCCGGCGCAGCATTCTTTCGAAAGGTCTAGAACTGGGCGCGCTCGGTCGAATGCTCCATCGCGGTCGTTGAGCTCATGCCCTCGCTGACCGTGGTCGCCACCGCATCGAAGTACGAGGTGCCAACCTCGCGCTGGTGCCGGGTGGCGGTGAAGCCATGCACCTCGGCGGCAAACTCCGCCCGTTGCAGCCGGGAGTAGCCCGCCATGCCCTCTTCCTTGTAGCACCTGGCCAATTCGAACGTCGTCAGGCTCAGGTTGTGGAAACCGGCCAGCGTAATGAACTGATACTTGTAGCCCATCGCCCCCAGCTCACGCTGGAACACTTTCATATCGGCTTCGTCCATGTGCTTGGCCCAATTGAACGAGGGCGAGCAGTTATAGGCCAGCATCTGGTCCGGATACTGTTTGTGGATCGCGTCGGCAAAGCGCTTGGCGTCCTTCAGGCTCGGGGTCGATGTCTCGCACCAGATCAGGTCAGCATAGGGCGCATAGGCAAGGCCTCGGGCAATCGCCGCCTCGAGCCCGCCCTTGAGGCGATAGAACCCTTCTTCCGTGCGTTCGCCGGTCACGAATGGGGCGTCATATTCATCAACGTCCGAGGTGATCAATTGCGCTGCTTCAGCGTCGGTTCGCGCCATGATCAGGGTCGGCACGCCCATCACGTCCGCCGCTAGCCGCGCCGCATTCAGCGTCTGGATGAACGTGCGCGTCGGGACCAACACCTTGCCGCCAAGGTGGCCGCACTTCTTTTCCGAGGCAAGCTGGTCTTCAAAGTGCACGGCGGCTGCACCCGCCTCGATCATGGCCTTCATCAGCTCGAACACATTGAGCTGCCCGCCAAACCCTGCCTCGGCATCAGCGATAATGGGCACGAAGTAGTCGATATCGGGCGTCTTGATCCCATCGGCCTTTTCCATCGTCTGGATCTGGTCGGCCCGTTGCAGGCCCTTGTTGATGCGCTTGACGATGGCAGGCACGCTATCGGCAGGATAAAGGCTCTGATCGGGATAGATATTGCCCGAGGTGTTGGCATCCGCCGCAACCTGCCAGCCAGACAGATAGATAGCCTTCAGCCCGGCCTTGACCTGCTGCACCGCCTGATTGCCGGTAAACGTCCCCAGGGTAGGCACGAAATCCTCAGTGTGCAGCAGTTCCCAGAGCCGTTTGGCACCGTTCTCGGCCAGTGTGTAGCGGATCGGCAATGAACCAGCGAGGCGCCGCACATCGGCCGGCGTGAAATTCCGGCGGATATTCTTCCACCGGTCCGGCGCCCATTCCGGAGCGGCGAAGCTTTCGGGCGGCAGGCCGGTAGCGGGTTTGTCGAGCATGATGTCCTCCTCAGGGTATGTTTGGCCGTGGCGGCTCATGGCCGCATTGCTGGCAAGGGTTGGGAATTGGGTTGGCGGCTCACACCTTGCGCCCGGCCGCCTGGCCATGGCGGGCGGAGCGAGCCACCAAGTCAGGCGCGGCGGGCGAAAGTTGCCGCCACCATGGGCGCACCGTCGAACAGGCTGATGGTCTCCGGCCCATTGGCCACGGTGAAGCGGTGCTGGCCGACCCGATGCACAATCGCATAGCTTTTCTCGGCCAGCCCCTGCGCCTTGAACTGACTCATCACCTCCGCCATCGAACCGGCTATAATGGTCACGTAGTCGTTCTCTCCGGCGTCGCGTGCTTCCATTGCGTTTGTCATCGCGTCCTCCTCAGGTACCGAATTTTCGATGATGTAAAGATTTGACAATTCGCCAGAACATGCAACAGATATAGTGAAATCAGCGTGTTAAGCTGTAAATGCCTGTAAAGAACAACGGGTAGTTCTGTAAATCCTGTGAAGTTCCGGAGGAGGTCTGCATGGCTTTGGGAGAAGATCCGCTGATCGGCAGCCGCATCAAGCGGCTCCGGCGCCAGAAAGGTTTGTCCCAGGTGCAACTGGCTGAAGCCGTTGGCATTTCGGGCAGCTATCTGAACCTGATCGAGCACAACCGCCGCCGCATCACCGTGGCACTGTTGTTCAGCCTCGCCGGGTTTCTCGGCGTCGAGCCGGGCGAGCTTGCTGAGAACGATGAGAGCCGCCTTACGGGCGATCTGATGGAAGCGTTCGGCGACGACGCCTTTGGCGATACGGATGTGACCAACCAGGACATCCGCGACCTCGCCAGCGCCCACCCCAATGCGGCGCGCGCGGTGCTGCAACTGTTCGATCGCTACCGCGCACTGAGCCAGTCATCGGGCAAAGGCACCGCCACCGGCATGGCAGGCGGCTACCACGTCGCCACCGAGGCCATCTCGGACTTCCTGCAGGAGAACGCCAATTTCTTTGAGTCCCTGGAAGCCGCGGCCAATCGCGTTCGGCAGGATATCGATACCTCCGGGGATAGCTTCGATCAGGGGCTAAAGACTTATCTCTTCAATGTCTTCGGCATCGACTGGCGCTTTGCAGCCCTCTCCGCCGGCCTCGCCCGCCGGCTGGACGATGGCGGGCGTACCCTGTCAGTGTCCGATACCTTGCCAAGCGAAACGGCCACGTTCACCGTGGCCCATCACCTCGGCCAGATTGCTGCAAATGCTGAGATTTCAGCCATCATCGCGCAGAGCAATCTACCCGAGGGCGACGCTCCGGCGCTGGCCCGTAACGTTCTCGCCGCCTACTTCGCCGCCGCCTTGATCATGCCCTACGAACCCTTCCTCAGGGCATGCCGCGACACGCGCTACGACATCGAGCGCCTCTCCCGCCGCTTCCGCGCCAGCTTTGAGCAGGTCTGCCACCGTATGACCACTTTGCAGCGCCCCGGCGCTTCCGGCATTCCCATGCACCTCGTCCGCACCGACATTGCCGGCAACATCTCCAAACGCTTCTCGCTGTCCGGCATCCATATCCCGCGACACTCCGGTGCCTGCCCACGCTGGAACGTCTATTCGGCCTTCCTCCACCCGGAGGAGATCAATGTGCAGATTTCACAGATGCCCGAAGGTCCAAAATTCTTCTGCATCGCCAAGGCATTCACCAAGGGCGGCCATCGCTACAATGCGCCACGCCGACACTTTTCCATCGGCCTGGGCTGCGCCATCGGCCACGCTTCGAGCATGGTCTATTCCGATGGCATAGACCTCTCGAACCCGGCGCAGGTTGTGCCTGTCGGCGTTGGCTGCCGCATCTGCCCGCGCCTCGATTGCGGACAGCGCGCGCACCCGCCTGCCGACCATCGCTTCACGCTTGATGAAGGCAACAGGCCAGAAAGCCTTTACGCGCGAATGACTTAAAGACAGACGCGCGTAAAGCGATTCAACGACTTAACGTAGTGATTCAGCCGTTATTGGGCGGGCGTGAACGTTGCGAGATAGGCAATGACATCGGCAATATCTTTGTCTTCCTTCAGGCCGACAAAAGCCATCTTGGTGCCCTTCACAAGGCCCTTGGGATCCTTGAGATAAGTTGTCAACGTGGCTTCATCCCAGATCAACCCACCGGCGCCGGCCTCGATCATTGCGGGCGAGTACTTGAACCCCTCGACGGTGCCTGCGGTACGGCCAATAAGTCCATTCAGCACCGGGCCCACCTTAGCCTTGGCGCCATCGCCGACGGCATGGCAGGCCATGCATTTCTTGAACACCGTTTCGCCGCTGGCGGCATCGCCCGCCGCAACCGCGGGGAGCGCGAGGGCGGCGAAGGTGAGCGCCGCAATGGAAAGAGCCCGGATCATCATGTTCTCCAATTACAAAGTCTGGTTGTGGGCAAAATGCGCCCTTCGCGCGAGCAGGGGAACCCGTCATTTCGCCGCACAATGCCACTGTCTGAAACGATGCACTTTGATCTCGCTCAAGCCCAGTTCAGTGACCGTTGTCATGGAATGGCGCACCACCGTCACACCAGCGCCTCAGGCTGAAGCGCCAGCGATTCCGGCATCTTCAGGCAGGCACTGCGTCCGCTCGTAGAATGGCTCGGGCAACCTGCAATCAGTACCAATTTAAACTTTTGTATGGAGATTGTATATTCGGTCTAAATCTGACAACATCGCCTTGGGTTGCTCAAAAAAGCGAACCTAAGGAGAAACAGACTTTGGGGAGAGTGAACAAATGAAATGGACACCGCTGGTAGCCGTGGCTGCCATGGTTTCGCTGTTGGGTGCCCAGCCGGTCTTGGCTGACAAACTCGATGACATCATCGCCTCGGGCAAGCTGCGCTGCGCAGTCGTGCTCGATTTCCCGCCCATGGGTTCGCGTGATGAAAACAACAATCCAGTTGGCTTCGATGTCGACACTTGTAACGACCTCGCCAAGGTTCTGGGCGTGGAAGCTGAAATCGTCGAAACCCCCTTTCCAGATCGTATTCCCGCTCTGATCTCGAACCGCGCCGACGTCGGCGTGGCTTCGACTTCGGATACGCTTGAGCGCGCCAAGACCATCGGCTTCTCGATCCCCTATTTCGCATTTACCAATGTGGTTCTGACCCGCGAAGATGCTGGCATCGACACCTATGACAGCCTCAAGGGCAAGAAGGTCGGCTCGGTCGCCGGCGTGTTCGAAGGCATTGCGCTCGAAGCAAGCGTCAATGAATGGGCTGACCCAGCCGGTTCGTTCCGCTCTTACCAGAGCCAGGCTGACGTGTTCCTGGCACTGAGCCAGGGTCAGATTGATGCCACCGTGGTGACCTCGACCGTGGCGGCAGCAACCGTTGCCTCGGGCAAGTTCCCGGGCCTCAAGATCGGCGGCGACGCCCCCTATCTGGTTGACTATGTGTCGCTGATCGCGCTTCGCAACGAACAGGGCCTGATCAACTATCTCGACCTTTTCGTGAACCAGCAGGTCCGCACTGGCCGCTATAAAGAACTTTACGACAAGTGGGTTGGTCAGGGCACGCTGCCCGACCTGACCATTCCGGGCGTCTATCGCTGACATGCCTTTGAGGGAGCGCTTGCAAAGGCGCTCCCTTTCTCATTGACTTGAGCACAGGCTAATCGGGGGCGCGCTCGTCATGTTCAACTACACGTTCCACTGGCGCCCCGCACTCATGGCGCTGCCACAGTTGCTCGAAGGCGCGCTGGTTACAATCCAGATTGCAGTTCTCTCGATGCTGATCGGCATCGTGTTCGGTGTCGCCCTTGCACTTGCCAGAGGCTCCGAGAACAAGTTTCTGAGTGGCATCGCGACGGTGTGGGTGGAGGCGGCCCGCAATACACCCGCGCTATTCCAGATTTACATGGCCTATTTCGGCCTCGGCCAACTCGGCATCCACCTCGATAGTTTTGCAGCGCTGCTGGGCGGCATTGCATTCAATAACGCAGGCTATCTGGCCGAGACCTTCCGCGGCGGCTTGCGCGCTGTGCCTCATACCCAGGTCCGCGCCGCGCGCTCTCTCGGATTTGGACCGGTCGCGGCATTCCGGCTGATCGTTCTGCCGCAGATGTTCCGGGCTGTCTTTCAACCCATGACCAATCAGATGGTCTGGGCTATTCTGATGACGTCCCTGGGCGTTGTGGTCGGCCTCAACACTGACTTGACCGGCGTTACGCAGGAGTTGAACGTCAAGACGTTCCGTACCTTCGAGTACTTCGCCATTGCCGCCGTCATCTACTATCTGATCGCCAAGTTCATCACCCTTGCTGCAAGGCTGATCTCCTGGCGACTGTTCCGGTACTAGGGGATGGCCATGTTCAATACGTCCCTGACCGGCAATGACATTCTCTTCCTTCTGCAGGGCGCTGGAGTGACCCTGCTCATCACCTTCTGGGCCGTTCTTGGCGGCACACTGATGGGGGTGATTTTCGGGATTGTCCGCACCGTCGCGCCGCGCTGGGTTAACTGGCCCCTCGCCTTCGTCCTCGATATTTTCCGCTCCGTGCCATTGTTGATCCAACTGGTGCTGATCAATTCGTTCCAGTCGATCATCGGGCTGAATGCCCAGCCCTTCGTTGTGGGTTGCGTTGTGCTGGCCTTCTACACCTCGGCTTACTGTTCAGAACTGGTGCAAGGCGGAATTCTGGCCGTGCCGCAGACCACCCGTCGCGCAGCCCGCTCGCTTGGGCTGACCTACGGGCAGGATATGACGCAGATCGTCTTCCCGATTGCGCTGCGCGTCATGTTGCCAAGCTGGATCGGGCTGACGCTGGGCGTGATGAAAGATACGGCGCTGGTCACCTGGATCGGCATTATCGAACTTCTGCGGTCCTCGCAGATCATTGTGACACGCCTGCCCAACGAACCGCTGTTCGTATTGGCGATCGTGGGGCTCATCTATTTCGCGATGAGCTTCCCTATCGCGCGGCTGGGGGCATGGCTCGAGAAAAGGTGGCGCGAAAATGATTGAGATCGAGCACGTCCGCAAATCCTTCGGGCAGCTTGAAGTGCTGTCCGATGTGAGCATGACCGTCCAAAAGGGCGAGGTGGTTTCGATCATAGGCGGCTCGGGCTCGGGCAAGTCGACGCTCCTGATGTGCATCAATGGGCTTGAGCCGATCCACGGCGGCCGGATCCTTGTTGACGGGGTAGAGGTGCATGCAAAAACCACCGACCTGAACAAACTCCGCCGCAACATTGGTATTGTTTTCCAGCAATGGAACGCCTTCCCGCACCTGACGGTGCTTGAGAACGTGACGCTCGCACCGCGCAAGGTTTTGGGAAAAAGCAGGGACGAAGCCGATGCCATCGCCATCAAACAGCTTGAGCACGTTGGGCTGGGCGACAAGCTCAAGGCATTCCCGGGAAAACTGTCTGGTGGGCAGCAACAGCGCATGGCCATTGCCCGGGCGCTCGCAATGGGCCCGAAATACATGCTGTTTGATGAAGTGACTTCAGCCCTTGACCCGCAACTTGTCGGCGAGGTGCTCGATACCATGCGGCTGCTCGCCGAAGAAGGCATGACCATGATCCTGGTCACGCATGAAATGAAGTTTGCCCGCGAGGTGTCCGATCGGGTGGCGTTCTTCAAATCTGGGAAGATCCACGAGATCGGGCCGCCCGAGCAGGTGTTTGGCTCACCGCAAACCCCTGAATTGCAACAATTCCTTAGCGCGACCCACTAGACATATCGGCTGATCTCTACGGGTCAGGCCGCTTGCCCTGACCTATTGGTTTGCCCTGTCGCGGCCAGCACTCAAGCATCGAAAGACACCAAATGAAGATCACCGCAATTCGCGTCTACCAGGTCGACCTGCCCCTGCGCGAGGGTCGATACAGTTGGTCGGGCGGCAACTACATGGAAGTTTTCGATGCCACGGTAGTGGCAGTCGAGACCGACGAAGGGATAACCGGATACGCCGAATGCTGCCCATTGGGCTCGGCTTATCTCCCTTCCTATGCCAAAGGCGTTCGTTCGGGTCTGGAGGAAATCGGCCCCAAGCTCATCGGGCATGATCCGACGAACCTCAACGAAATCAACCGCCACATGGATGCGGTCCTGCGTGGCCACCCCTACGTCAAGGCGCCAATCGATATCGCCTGCTGGGATATTCTTGGCAAAGTCGCCGGGCTTCCGGTCTACAAGCTGCTCGGCGGTGCAGAGCAGGACGAAATTGCACTCTACAGGGCAATCTCGCAGCAGGACGCCTCGGTGATGGCGCAGAAGATCGCGGGATACCGCGCTGAGGGCTACACCAAGTTCCAGCTCAAGGTTGGCGGCGAGGCCGCCGACGACATTGAGCGAATCCGGGCCTGCCGGGCCATCTTGCAGCCCAGCGACATTCTGGTTTGCGACGCCAACACCGGCTGGTCTCGCGCCGACGCCGCACGCGTCGTGAACGCAGTCCGCGATCTCGATGTCTACATCGAACAGCCTTGCATGACTTACGAAGAGAGTGTCTCGGTTCGCCGCCGAACCACCCTGCCGTTCGTGCTCGACGAAGTGATCGGCGGTGTCGACAGTCTCGTCAAAGGCATCGCCGAAGACGCCATGGACATCATCAATCTCAAGATATCCAAGGTGGGCGGCCTGACCAAGGCACGGTTGATGCGTGATCTTTGCGTTGCCTCGGGCATCCCCATGACCATCGAGGATACATGGGGCGGCGATATCGTTACGGCTACAATTGCGCATCTTGCGATTTCTACGCCAGAGCGCTTCTGCTTTTCGGCGACAGATTTCAATTCCTACGGCACTCTTACAATGGCGGACGGTGCCCCGAAGCGCGTCAACGGCACAATGAAAGCCTCTGACGCCCCCGGTCTTGGGGTTGAGCCGCGGATGGACGTTCTGGGTGAACCGGTATTTGTGATCGGGCGCGCTTAATCCTGCGATAGCGTAGTGGTGTACGCTCGGGAATCGATATCTGCCTCGCGTGGACCGATTTTCGGTCCTGCACTTCATCCGGGACTGCGAGGAGCGGCCCTCACCTTCACGCTGCGAACTCCATGACCATTTCCGTCTTCGCCATAGTTCTGTTTGCAGCCGCCCTGCATGCTACCTGGAACGCTGTTGTCAAAGGCAGCAGCGACAAAATGCTGATGACGGGGCTGGTCACGGGCTCAGCCGCGTTAATCGCAGTTGTTATTGTGCCCTTCCTGCCATTGCCAGCACCCGCGAGTTGGCCATTCCTTGCAACTTCGACAGTCCTGCAGATCGGCTACTATCAGCTGGTTGCCCGCGCCTATCAGGTTGCAGACATGAGCCAGACCTATCCGGTGATGCGGGGGACTGCGCCCTTGTTGGTGGCAATCGTGAGCTCAGTCTTTCTCGGCGAGCATCTGCCCTTTCTGGCCTGGGGTGGCATCGCAATGATCTCCGCCGGCATCCTTAGCATGGCTGCAGGTGCAAGGTTGGGTCAGGGCAAGGGCACTGTTTTGGCGTTGATCAATGCCGTGGTGATCGCGAGCTACACCCTCGTAGATGGCGCGGGCGTTCGCCAGTCTGGCGACGCTGTTGCCTACACGCTCTGGGCCTTTCTGCTGACGGGGGTGCCGCTGGTCGGTCTTGTTTTGGCCACTCGCCGCGCCGCCTTTGTGCACTACTTTTTGGGCAATTGGCGGCAGGGCTTGTTCGGTGGGTTCGGTACCCTGGTCTCCTACGGCCTTGCCTTGTGGGCCATGACCGTCGCCCCGATCGCGGTCATCGCCGCCTTGCGCGAAACCTCGATCTTGTTCGGCGTCTTGATCTCGGCCCTGATCCTGCGCGAGCGCGTGACACCACTAAGACTGGCCGGGGCGACGATTATCGTTGCAGGAGCAGTAACGCTTCGCCTGGCATAACGAACGCCTATGGCGAGACAAATTTGGACGAAGAGGCAGGAGAACAAGCTTTTACCTTCCGGCCCGACATTGGAAGGAACGTTCCCGGCGCCGATTGCCAGCATGGCCCTGCCCGCGTAAACCGTGGGCGACAACGAGGATGCCATGACCGCAATTGCCGAACTGCCGCGCCATCTGGTTGACCGTGCTGTGCTTGCTGCGCTTGAAGAAGACCTTGGCCTTGCTGGTGACCTGACGAGTCTTGCCACACTGCCCTCTGCTGCCAGCGCTTCCGCTGTCCTGTCGGCGCGCGAGCCCGGGACAATTGCCGGGCTGGGTTTGGCTTCAGCCGCGTTTCGGCTGATTGGCGAAGGCGTGACATTTGAACCCAAAGTGGTCGACGGCGCGCGAGTTGCAGCGGGCGAGGTGGTAGGGCACGTCCGGGGCAATGCGCGCCATGTCATGTCCGCTGAACGGACCGCACTGAATTTCCTCAATCACCTCAGTGGCATCGCCACTTATACTCGTTCGTTCGTGGATGCGATCGAAGGGACGGGTGCGCGCATTTGCGATACCCGCAAGACAATTCCCGGCCTGCGGGCGTTTCAAAAGTATGCCGTTCGCTGCGGTGGCGGGTGGAACCATCGTTTCGCGCTCGATGACGCCATCCTGATCAAAGACAATCACATCGCCGTCGCGGGCGGTGCCGGCGCGGCTTACCGGGCGGCCCGCGCTGCGGCAGGACACCTTGTAGCAATCGAAATCGAGGTGACAAACCTCGATGAACTCGCCCAAGTGCTTGAGGCCGGGGCCACCCTGATCTTGCTCGACAACATGGACAATCAGACCTTGCGTCAGGCGGTCAAAGTCAACGCAGGACGGGCACGACTTGAGGCCTCGGGAGGGGTGAAGCTCGACCGCGTCCGCTCGATTGCCGAGACCGGCGTCGACTATATTTCAACCAGCCAGATAACCATGGGCGCAAAGCCGCTTGATCTTGGGCTTGATGTCGAGATCGCGGGCTGAAATGACCGAAACCTTGCTCGATATCATGCTGACAGCATCCATTGCTGCGGCCGAGATTATCAATGACATCTATTCCCGCCCCATTCACTCGGATTGGAAGTCTGACGGTTCGCCGGTAACGGAAGCCGATCAGAAGGCTGAAGTGGTCATTTTGAACCACCTACGGACAACCGGGATCCCTGTGCTGGCTGAGGAGAGCGTTTCCGCGGGCCGCATTCCCGAATTGGGCACCCTCTTCTTCGTCGTTGATCCTCTCGACGGGACAAAAGAGTTCCTGAAACGAAATGGCGAGTTTACGGTCAATATCGCGCTGGTTGACCATGGCCGTCCTGTTCTCGGTGTTGTTTTGGCGCCGGTGACCGGTGAAATCTTCATAGGCGAGCCGAAAGGTGCCTATTGCGGCAATGTTTTCGCAGGCAAAGTCATCGATACCCAATCAATGCGAGTTCGACACGAAGGACCGCTGCGCGTGGTGGCGAGCCGCTCGCATGGACATGCTGCGCTGCAATCGCTGTGCGATACTTTCTCCATCTCCCACGATGTCTCGGTTGGCTCATCCCTTAAGTTCTGTTTGGTCGCCCGCGGCGATGCGCAGCTTTATCCGCGCTTTACCCCAACAAGTGAATGGGATACGGCAGCCGGACAGGCCGTGCTAGAAGCCGCCGGCGGCGTCGTACTCACCCTGGACGGGAAACCTTTACGGTACGGGAAAACGTCATTGAACTTTATCAATCCCTATTTCGTAGCAGCAAGCGATAGGGAACTCGCGCGGCTGGCCGGCGCTGAGATGGCAAGGCTCACGGCATAGTCAGAGTTTCTGAACCAATGCATAGCTGACATGCAGCAATCGCCTTGTGATATTCTGGTTCGATATATATAGGGGTGTCATATGCCGATTGAGCATAGCTCTGGAACTCCGCACGCATGAACGTACGAACGCTTTGCCTTTCGATCCTTTACGAAGGAGAGTCGACTGGTTACGAGATCCGCCGTCTTTGCGTCGAAGGGGAATGCTCCTATTTCGTCGAGGCGAGCTATGGTTCAATTTACCCGGCTTTGGCCAAACTTGAAGACGAAGAGCTTGTAACGAGCCGTATCGAGCAGCAGGACGGCAAGCCAGCCAAGAAAATCTACGCGATTACCGAGGCAGGGCGCGCTGCATTCGTAGACTCGCTGCTTGAGCCGCTCGGCGAAGATGTATTCCGCAGTCCATTCCTGCTTTTTGCGAGATTCGTGCATCTGTTGCCGGCCAGCCTTGTGTCAATTCGTCTGCAGGAACAACTCGACCACATAGTCGAAGGCAAGAAAAAACTCGACGAAGTCCTTGCATCCCGCAACAGCAACGCGAGCGATGCATGGGTCATTCGTTTCGGAAGAGCGCATATGGACATTGCAGAGCAATACCTGCGCACCCATATGGACGAACTAATTGCGCTGGCGCGGCCCGATACGGCTCTCGCGAACGCTGCAGAATAATGGGGCATTGATTTATGCGAGCATACGTATCTTACGCAGTCGCCGGTGTGATCATCCTGATCATCGCGGTCTGGCTCGGCACCGGCACTCTGATTCAGGGCGGCAAGGGGCCCGGCGAAGGTGAGCGCCCGGTCATTTCACTGCTGGAGCCCGAAGGCGGCCCCATCAGCGACAGCATTGAGAACGCGGGCGTTCAGGCTCACGGGGCAGCAGAAGGTGCTGAGCACATCGATCCGCATGAGACAATTGCCGAACGGCAGGCGACCGCGGGCGGAGACGCAGACAAGCCGCGCTCAGTTCGAGTGAAGACTTTTGTCGCCCGGCCGATGAGTATCGACGTTCCCCTTCGTGGACAGACCATGGCCAAGGCCTCGGTGACAGCGTCGGCTGAAACCACCGGAATTGTAGCGAGTGTCGAGGTCCAGAAGGGGCAAACGGTGAAGACCGGCGACCTTTTGTGCACTTTGGATCAGGGAACCCGTGCAGCTGCTGTGGCCCAGGCCACTGCCGGTCTGGCCCAGGCGCAACTGGCCTATGACAGCAACATTGCTCTGGTGCAGAAGGGTGTCGCTGCGGCCAATACCACGGCAGGCGTCGAGGCTGCGCTGAAGGCAGCGCAGGCGGGGCTCGATCAGGCGACTGCCGAACTCGACCGCACCAGGATTTTGGCCAAGAGCGACGGCGTGGTGCAGGATCCGATCACCACCGTTGGCTCAATGCTCGGAGCCGGGCAGCCGTGCGCGACGATCGTTCAGCTGGACCCGATGGTCTTTTCGGGCAACGTGCCTGAAAAGTACATCGAGCTTGCGCGTCTCGGTCAGCCAGCAACGATCACGACCATTTCCGGTGCAAAACTTGAGGGCAAAGTCAGCTTCATTGCCTCGGTCGCCGATCAGGCGACGCGTTCTTTCCCGGTAGAAATCGAGATTCCGAACGCCGATGGCAAGCTGCTGGCTGGTATCAGTGCGACTGCGATTGTCAACATCGGTACGGCACCAGCCCAGTTGCTGCCTCAGTCGGTCTTGACGCTGGACGACAAAGGCGTGCTTGGCGTGCGGACGGTAGAGGATGGCAAGGTGGCCTTCCATGAAATCACCATTGTCAAGGATACCCGCGAAGGCGTGTGGGTGACCGGTCTGCCACTGACACTGGATGTCATTACGATCGGACAAGATTTTGTTCAGGCGGGTCAGACAGTGACTGCCAGCCAAGCTGATGGAGCCTGAATATGCTCGATTTCATCGAACGCATCCTGCGTATGCCGCGAGTTGTGCTGACAGTTATGGCTCTGTTGCTGCTCGCTGGTTTTGGGGCCTACACGTCGCTGCCAAAGGAAAGCTTTCCGGCAATCGATATCCCTTACTTCTATGTTTCGGTCAGTCAGACCGGCGTCTCCCCCGGCGACGCGGAGCGATTGCTGGCCAAGCCGATTGAAGACCGGATCAAGGATATCGACGGACTGGAGAACTATTCTTCAACGTCGACGACCGGCCACGCCTCGGTATTCCTTGAGTTCAATGTGAATGCCGATAAGGACGCCGCGCTCGCCGATATCCGAGCTAAAATGGATGGCATCGAGGCCGAATTGCCCGATGATGCGATGGCTCCCACGATCACCGAGCTGTCGTTTTCAAGCATGCCATCGATCTCGGTGGCTGTTTATGGTGACGTCCCCGAGCGCACGCTTGTTCAACGGGCCAAGGACCTGCAGAAGGCCCTTGAAGGCATCGCCGACGCGCAGAGCGTGACCATTTCTGGTGCGCGCGATGAGATGCTGGCGGTCACCATCGATACCAACCGCCTTGAGACCTATGGGCTGACCGCCGCGCAGCTATTCGACGCTCTGGCAAAAAACAACATGGTTGTGCCCGGCGGCACCCTCGACACGGGCCAGGGTTCGTTCAATGTTGAGGTCCCCGGCCTGATCACGACGGCGGCGGATGTGTTCTCACTGCCTCTCAAGACCGATGGTAGCACAGTTGTTACCTTCGGCGACGTGGCGACCATAACCCGCACGTTCCAGGACGCAACCCAATACGCCCACGTCAATGGCCAGCCCGCGATTACGCTTGGCGTGGTCAAGAAACTTGGCACCAACGTTATCTCAATCTCGGACGAGGTACGGCGTGTCACGGCCGAGTTCACTGCAGACTGGCCAGACGGCATCGAGCACTCGTTCCTGATTGACCAGGCGGATTCGACCAAGAACCTCTACCGTTCGCTTGAAGCGGCGGTGCTGACTGCTGTTGCGCTGGTGATGATCACCTGCGTGGCAACGCTTGGTGTGCGCCCTGCCCTGATGATCGGCTTCTCGATCCCGATTTCGTTCATGATCGCGTTCCTGGTCGTGCAGATGCTTGGCATGACTGTGAACATGATGATCATGTTCGGCCTCGTGCTTGCCGTTGGTGTGCTGGTCGATGACCCCATCGTAGTGGTTGAATATGCCGAGCGAAAACTCGCCGAGGGCGTTCCGAAGAAGGAAGCCTTCATCATGGCGGCGCGCAAGATGTTTGTGCCGGTTGTTTCGGCGACGTTCACAACCCTCGGGGCATTCGTGCCGCTGCTCTTCTGGCCCGGCATCATCGGCAAGTTCATGAGCTACCTCCCCATCATCGTGATTGTCGTGATGGTGGCCTCGCTAGTCTCGGCCCTTATCTTCATGCCCATCATCGGGGGCATCATTGCCCGAGCCCATGTGGACCAGAAGGAGAAGGAAGCCGCTGACATTGTGATGTATGCGGACAAGTTCGACATCAAGCACGTCCGTGGCTTCTCGGGGCTCTATGTGCGGATGCTGCAAGTTCTCATGCGCTTCCCGCTGATAACGCTTCCGGTCGGTTTTGCGGCTGTGGTTGCAATTTTCATTGCCTACGGTGCCAACCCCACCGGCTCCGAGGCCTTCCCGGCTTCCGAACCTGAATTCGGCACTGTCAATGTGATTGCTCGCGGCAACTACTCTCCCGCTGAGATCAGGGACTTCCTGGTGGAAGTTGAAAAGGAAATCCTTCAGGTCCAGGGTATCCAGGATTCCGTGATGACCTTCGTCAGCGGCCGCGGCGGTGGTCTTGGCGGCACGACGCCTCCCGACACTATCGGGCAGTTCAACCTGCAGCTTCTGCCTTGGGCTGAGCGGGTTCCCGCAGCCGATATCTTTGCCAACATCCGTGAGCGGGTGAAAGATATCTCTGGGCTGGAAGTGCAGATTGCGGCGCAGGAGAATGGGCCGCCGGCGGGCAAGGCCATTAACCTTCGGGTTGAAAGCACCGTTTACGCTGACTTGGCCCCGGCCGTTGCGCAACTGCGCGACTATGTCGAGAACGAGCTCCGAGACACCATTGACGTCGAAGATGGTCGCCCGTCACCTGGCATCGACTGGGAAGTGACGATCGACCGTGTTGAGGCCGCCAAATATGGCATCGGTGTGCGAGAGCTTAGCCCTTACGTTCAGTTGGTGACTTCGGGTGTCAAGCTTGGAACCTACCGCCCGGACGATGCGACCGACGAACTCGAGATTCGCGTTCGCCTGCCGCAGGAAGAGCGTACCTTCGATACCCTGGACTCACTTCGCATAGCGACGGCCCAGGGGCTCGTTCCGGTGTCGAATTTCATCAAGCGGACGGCGGTACCAAAGGTGGCCAATATTGAACGGCGCAATGGCGTCTACGCGATGACCGTGGCTGCCAACCTGTCTCCGACCGATGCTTCCGGGGAGCCCGTAACATCGGACGCCAAGATTGCACTGCTCAAGGAATGGCAGAAAACCCAGACATGGCCGAGTTCGGTTGAGATTGTTTACGGCGGCGCTGCAGAACAAGTGGATGATACGAATGCGTTCATCGTGTCGGCATTTGGCGCCGCGATGTTCCTCATCTTCCTGATCCTGCTGCTCGAGTACAACAGCTTCTATCAGGTGTTTGTCACGCTCACGACGGTCATTATGTCCCTGGCCGGCGTGCTGCTGGGCATGCTGATCACTGGAATGTCATTCTCGGCCATCATGACGGGTCTGGGGATCGTGGCTCTTGCCGGTATTGTGGTGAAAAATGGCATCGTGCTCATCGATACCTATAATCACTACAATCGCGACGAAGGCGTTGAGCCCATCAAAGCTATGCTGCTGACGGCGGCACAGCGTGTTCGCCCCGTGCTACTGACTGCGACCGTGACCGCACTTGGCGTCATCCCGATGGCGCTTAACGTTGAGTTCGATTTCATTCGTCGTGAAATTGTCGTCGGCGGTATTGCGGGGTCGTGGTTCATTCACCTCTCAGCTGCGCTCGTGTCTGGCCTCTTCTTCTCGACACTGCTGACGCTAGTGATGGTGCCAGTAATGATCACGGCACCCAGCGTGATCTGGAATGGCGTGGTGGGCCGCGTGATCCGTGCGGTCTGGTCGATTGTACCGAAACGGTCGAGCGGGACAGAAACTGCAGTGACGCCAGATGGCCTCGCAGTGGAAGTTCCGGTTGTCGACAGCACGAGCCGGTTCGTCACAAAGGACGGCGCGGGGCTGGTGGAAAAGCAGGCCAACGGCGTGACAGTAGTATCGCGCCCCGAAGCCGCTGAATAATTGACTATAGCCGAATGAAAAAGGCCCGCAGCGATGCGGGCCTTTTTGTTGTTCCGGATCGGATGGCGCTGCCGCTATTCGGCGGCAGGAACGCCTCGTTTGACGAACTCGGAACTGGCGTGCCGCCGCAGAGCCTCTTCCGCCTCGCTCGCTTCGCGCTGGCGGCTCCACATCTGCGTATAGAGCCCGTTCATTGCCAGCAGCTGACTGTGGGTGCCTCTCTCGGCGATCTCCCCTGCCCTGAGGACGATAATTTCATCGGCGTTGATCACGGTGGACAGGCGGTGCGCGATCACCAGCGTCGTCCGGTTCGCCGATACCGCATCGAGCGCCGATTGGATGTCCTGCTCCGTCTTGGTGTCGAGCGCGGATGTCGCTTCATCCAGGATTAGAATTGAAGGTGACTTCAGGATGGTTCGGGCGATTGCAACGCGCTGTTTCTCGCCCCCAGAAAGCTTCAGTCCCCTTTCGCCAACGGGAGTTTCAAAACCGTTGGGCAATGCCGCAATGAAGTGCTCGATCTGCGCCATACGCGAAGCTTCCTGCACTTCTGCAAGGCTTGCACCAGGCCGCCCGTACTCAATGTTGTAGGCAATGGTGTCGTTAAACAACACCGTATCCTGAGGCACCATACCGATGGCCGCCCGGAGGCTCTCCTGAGTCACGTCGCGGACATCCTGCCCATCAATGGTGATACGTCCACTGGTGACATCATAGAAGCGATAAAGCAGGCGCGAGATGGTGGATTTGCCAGCTCCAGAAGGACCAACGACGGCAATGGTTTTGCCGGCGGGAACTTCGAAGCTGATGCCCTTGAGGATCGCCCTATCAGGATCATAGTGGAAACGGACGTCCTCGAACCTGATCACTGGTCCCTTGATGTCGAGTGGCTTGGCCCCCGGCTTGTCCGAGATTTCAGGGTCCTGATCGAGGAGCTTGAACATTTCCTCGATGTCGGTCAGGCCCTGCCGGATTTCGCGGTAGACAAAACCGATGAAGTTCAGAGGGCGATAGACCTGCATTAGGAAGGTGTTGAGCAGGACGAAATCACCCAATGTCATCGTCTTGTTCATCACGCCAATGGCAGCCATGACACCGATAGCGATGACACCTGTATAAAAGATCAGGGCCTGGCCGAAATTGAGAAAGCCGAGCGATGTCCAGATGCGGATGGCCGAGCGCTCATACTTTGCCATCGAGCGGTCGAAGCGCTCGGCCTCCATGTTCTCATTGGCGAAGTACTTCACGGTTTCGAAGTTCAACAGGCTGTCGATAGCCTTCGAATTGGCATCGGTGTCGGAATTGTTCATGTCCCGGCGGATCGAGATGCGCCAGTTTGAAGCCTTGATGGTGAAATAGAGGTAGGCCCAGATCGTCACGACCAGGACAGATAGGTAGGTCCAGCCGAACATCACCACGAAAATGATGCCGACGATCACGAACTCAACCAGCGTGGGGGCTGTGTTGAGCATGGTGAAACGCACAACGGTTTCGATGCCTTTGGTGCCACGCTCGATCACGCGACTGAGGCCACCGGTGCGACGGGCCAGGTGAAAGCGCAGGGAAAGCTTGTGCATATGGCGGAACGTGCGCAGGGCAAGCTGGCGGACCGCGTGCTGCCCGACACTGGCGAAAAGCACATCGCGCAGCTGCTGGAAACCGGCATCGATAATGTTGCCAAGGCCATAGGCGATGACAAGGACAACGGGGATGGCGATGCCCATGACAAGTGCACTGTCAGGGGTGGCACCGTCGAGGCTGTCGATAATGCCCTTATAGGCAAACGGCACCAGGGTGGTCGCTACCTTGGACAGCAGCAGCGCCCCAATGGCCAGCACAACGCGAACCTTGAGATCGTTGCGCGCCGCCGGCCACATGTAGCCCCAAAGGTTGCGGACGGTGGCAAGAAGCGAGCCCTCGTCGGCGCTGACGGTGGGTTTCTTTTCAGCAGATTGAGTGTCGACCATCAGGCACTTTCTGTGATTTGGCGCGATGTGCAGGAACTGGACAGGCCGTTGAAAAGGCCGGAGCATGCCCGGTCGAGGGCGACCAGGCGTTCACTGCGAACGCTGTAGCAATTGCGGGTGCCGCGGGCGTGGCGCTCTACCAGCCCGGCATCCATGAGGACTTTGAGGTGTTGCGAGACTGTGGACTGGGCAAGGCTGAGGCACTGCGTGACATCGGTGCAGCAGCATTCGCTTTGCGACTGGTTGGCCAGTATCCGCAAGATATTGATGCGAACCGGGTGCCCCAGTGCCCGCATTACATTGGCCAGATCATCATCTTGCATGGCTGACTCTGTCGGGCGAAGCCCACCTCATTTGTGATCAAACCAACTTACCCGCGCAAACAAGGTTGGCGCAGGCGGAGGCAAAATCATTTCATCGTAGGTTGACGATAGAAGATGGAACACGCCCATTCAAGCACCTTGCCTGCCAAATGGCGACCATAGGTGGCTTGAAACCGGCAGCCTGCAACCTACTGCCTCCGGGTCCGACCCCGGAGGCGGTAGAGATGATTACTCTGCCTTGATCGGCAGATCGAACACCTGGCCCGGATAGATCCGGTTGGGATTGCGGATCTGATTATCGTTGGCCTGGAAGATGGTGGTGTACTTGATGCCACTGCCATAGACCCGGCGCGCGATGGTCCAGAGGTTGTCACCCCGACGGATGATGGCCTTGCCGGAGGCAAATCGCAGCGATTCCGCATCGCCAACCTGCACGGCAACCAAGGTCGGCACCTCTGCGTCTTCCGTCGCAGGCACCGCGGGGGGCGCTGATTGCTCGGCAACCTGAACTTCAGGCTCTGGAACGGCAATCACTTCAGGCGCCGCCGCGGGGGCGGATTCGGATGCGGGCTCAGCCGCGGGCTGGTCGGCCGAAGACGCAGCGATTTCAGTCGCCGGAGCTGCTTCCGCAGTCGCAGCGGGCTCTGATGCCGGTGCCAGTTCAGCTAGAGGAGCTGGCTGTTCGACGGCAGGACCAGTTGCTGCATCCGTAGATGGCTTTGGCAGGACCTGATCGGGCGCAGGCTTTGGAGCCTCCGGAGCGGCTTGGGTTGCATCAGCAACTTCCATCTCTGCAGGTTGAGCGGGAGCGTCAGGTTGGCTTGCCGGAGCCTGAACGGTGGGTTCGCTCGCCGGGGCTTGCGCGGGCGCCGCCGCAACTTCGGCTGGCTTCTCATCCTTGGGCTTGGATTCACCCGGCACGGCAGCGGGCACTTCAACCGGCGGCTGCGGATTTTCCACGGCGGGCATCTGCTGGGCTGAGATTGAATCGGCAGAGGGCGCGGCAGCTGGGGACGTTGTTTCCGGCACAACGGCGGTTTCAGCCGGAGCGTCAGCGGGAGTTTCCGCAGGCGTTGCATCTGCCACCACAATGGGCGACTCCGGTGCGGCGGCTGGAAGCTCAACGACAAAGTTCACTTCAGCACGCGAGGCAACTTCGGCCGAACCGGGTTTCAGAATATCGACGCGCACACGCTGGCTTGGCTTGGTCAGCACATTGCCTGATTCAACAAGCCAGCGGCCATCGGCCACAACGCTTTCGGCGACGAATACATCGTCGACGTAGACGCGGACCGGCGAGCCATCAGTGCCGCCGCCGGCAAAGAAGTTGCGGTCACCGTCGATTTCGATGGCGTCGATACTGGCGGGGATGGCGGCGACAGCGGTTTCGGGCGCGGGCGTAGCCGCAGCTGGGTCGGCGGCTGCGACTTCCGTGGGGGTGTCGTCGGCCGGCGCCGGGGCCTCAGTGGTGGCGGCCTCGGGAGCCGGGGCAGTTGCATCGGCGGTCGGTGCGGCAGGAGTAGTTGCGGCAGGGTCAACGGCGGCAACTTCGGTTTCGGTTTCGGCAAGAGGCGCATCAGCCGTTGCAGTGGGCGGAACGAGGCCCTGCAGGACGGCGCTGGCTTCGCCAGGCGTGCTGGCAACCACCAGAGGCTCGGCCTTGAGCTCAGGATCGATGACAACGACGAACGACTGCGCGGCCAGTTCTTCAGAGCCTGCTTCACCAAGGGTGATTTCCAGCCCGCCGGGGGCAAGCCTGGTTTCGGGAACAAAGACCCAGTCGCCCGTTGGTTCGGTCACCGTGGTGCCGAGCAGCTCGCCGTTGGCGAAGATTTCAATCGTGGAGCCAGGTTTGCCGCTGCCTGCAATCACCACGGAGCCATCGGGTTCGGCACGCAACAAGCCAAACGTCGCCGCGATCAGGCCATCGGCCACCGGTGCCGGTTCAGCGGGTGTTTCTGCGGGGGTCGCAGCAGGCGTTTCGGGCGTGGTGGCCGTATCCGGCGCGGGCGCTTCAGGGGCGGGTTCAGTCGTCTCGGCGACGGGGACAGGCTGCTCGGGGACGATGCCGAGGGAGGCTAGTTTTTTGTTGAAGCAAGCCTGGAAACCATCGGGGCTGCCCGAACAGGACAGGGCTGTCGGCCCGAACAGGATGACAAGAATGACGGCAAGGGTGGCGATTGCCGCTCCAATGGTCACGGCAAGGGGTCGTTTCGGAGCGGTTTCGGCCAGTTTAGCCTCCAGAAGAGTATGGGTTTGGGTCCGTCACCTGGTCGCCGTCAGGCTTTGGGCCGTGAATCCTCGGTTTTCATAAGTTTGTACGTGATCGACTCATACAGCGCCTCAAAAGAGGCATCAATGATGTTGGCGGAAACGCCGATTGTATACCACCGCTCTCCACTACCATCTCGGCTTTCCACCAGCACACGGGTGACCGCGCCCGTGCCGCCGTCAAGGATACGGACCTTGAAGTCAACGAGTTCGAGGTCGCCGATGCGATCTGAGTATTTGCCCAGGTCCTTACGCATGGCAAGGTCGAGGGCGTTGACCGGGCCGTTGCCTTCGGCCACCGACATCAACAACTGGTCATCAATGCGGATCTTGACCACCGCTTCGGTAACCGTGACCTGCTCCCCGCGGGCATTGTGACGCCGCTCCACCATGGTGCGGTAGCTTTCGACGGCAAAGTATTCTGGCAGGCCATCAAGCCCCTTGCGGGCCAGCAGGATGAAGGATGCGTCGGCGCCATCGTAGGAATAGCCGCGCGCCTCGCGCTCCTTGACCTGGCGCAGCAACTTGTCGAGGCGGGGATCGTCTTTGTCGACGCTGATATTGTGCCGCTTGAGAGCCGAAAGCAGGTTGGACTTGCCCGCCTGCTGCGAGACCATGATCGAACGTTCGTTGCCCACCAGTTCGGGGGCGATGTGTTCGTAGCTCGAGGTATCCTTGGCGAGGGCGGAGGCGTGAATGCCGGCCTTAGTGGCAAAGGCGGATTGCCCCACATAGGGCGCCTGGCGCGACGGCGCGCGGTTGAGGAGATCATCGAAGGCACGGGATATCTGGGTCAGCCGCTCGAGGCGTGCGGCATCGATGCCAATCTCGAAACGGTCGGCAAAACCAGCCTTGAGCGCCAATGTCGGGATCAGGGTGATCAGGTTGGCATTGCCGCAGCGCTCGCCGATGCCATTGAGCGTGCCCTGAACCTGGCGCACGCCAGCGCGGACGGCAGCAAGTGTGTTGGCGACGGCCTGGCCCGTATCGTCATGAGCATGAATGCCCAGGTGCGAGCCGGGGGCGACCTTGAGCACCTCGGCAATGATGGACTCGATTTCGGACGGCATGGTGCCGCCATTGGTATCGCAGAGCACCACCCAGCGGGCGCCCGCATCGAGAGCGGTCTTGACGCACTCAAGCGCGTAGGCCGGGTTGGCCTTGAAGCCATCAAAGAAGTGCTCGCAATCGATCAGCGCTTCCTTACCTGCAGCGACGGCGGCGCGGACGGTTTCGGCGAGGCCCTTGAGGTTTTCTTCGGTGGAAATGCCCAGCGCCACTTCGACCTGCCTGTCCCAGCTCTTGGCCACAAAGCAAGTGGCGGTCGCGGCCGAGTTGAGCAGCGCCTGCACGCCCGGGTCGTTACTCACAGAGCGACCGGACCGTTTGGTCATACCGAAGGCTGTAAACGTGGCATGCTGGGTGCGCTTGCGGGCGAAGAACTCGGTGTCCACGACATTGGCGCCCGGGAAACCGCCCTCGATATAGTCGATGCCAAGCTCTTCGAGCAGCGCCGTGACCGAAATCTTGTCTTCCAGCGAGAACTCGATGCCGGCGGTCTGGGCGCCATCGCGCAGAGTGGTATCAAACAGATAGAGGCGTTCCTTGGACATCTGATTCAACTTCCGGTCGGCCAGTTTTCGGTATCGTGATCGGGGTGCTGGTGGTTGCTGGCTTTGATGGCGGTCCACCAGCCGGGATCGTTGGCGCCTTCGGTGGTGCCGACGATTTCGACCGCATCGAGATGGACGAGCGATGGGTGCTTGCCTTCCATGCCCATCTGGTAGAGCACCGGGATTAACTGCGGCTCGTCAAAAGCGCCGATGGACATCGAGACGTGTCGACCGGCGGTGTTGTGGTAGAACAACGAACTTCCACAATCCCGGCAATAGCCGCGATCGACCTCGCCCGAACTGCGGAAGCGCGCGGGTTCGCCGCGCGTCCAGGTCAGGTGCTCGTAGCTGACGCCGACCAGGGCCGCGAACAGATTACCGGTCGCCTTCTGGCACATGCGGCAATAGCACAGGTGCGGGTTGTCGACGAGTTGGGTGGCGCGGAAGCGCACGGCCCCGCACTGGCAGCCGCCCGAGTAACTGCGGAAGCGGTAGCTTTCGTCGGTTGTGGACGGCTCTGTCATTTCTGCCATTCCCGGGCGAACCGGTCGGTCGCCTCGATCAGGTGGTGGAGATTGCCCGGCTGGCTGTAGGCGTGGCCGGCATCATCGGCAAAGTGGAACTCGGCCTCGGGCCAGGCGCGGTGCAGATCCCAGGCGGTGCGCGGCGGCGTGCAAACGTCATAGCGCCCCTGCACGATGACAGCTGGAATGTGACGGATACGATCGACATTGGCGATCAGCTGGCCATCTTCCATCCATCCGGCGTGGACGAAGAAGTGGTTTTCGATGCGGGCGAAGGCCAGCGCGAAATCGGGGTCGTAGAAGGAATTGCTGACCGAAGGATCGGGCAACAACGTAAGGGTTTCCCCTTCCCACCTCGACCAGGCTTTTGCCGCAGCCAGCTGGATTTCGCGATTATCGCTGGTGAGCCGTTTGCGATAAGCGGCCATCATATCACCGCGCTCGGCCTCGGGGATAAGTGCGAGATAATCTTCCCACTTGTCGGGATAAATCTCCGAGGCGCCGTGCTGATAGTACCAGAGCAGCTCGGACCGGCGCAGGGTGAAGATGCCGCGCAAAACCAGTTCGCTGACGCGTTCGGGATGGGTTTGCGCATAGGCAAGGGCCAGCGTGGAGCCCCATGAACCGCCGAAAACCAGCCAGCTTTCAACGCCCACCATTTCACGCAAACGCTCAATGTCTGCAACAAGGTGCCAGGTTGTGTTGTTTTCGATGCTTGCAAAGGGCGTGGATTTTCCGCAGCCGCGCTGATCGAACAGCAGGACATCGTAGACGGACGGATCGAACGCCCGCCGCTGAGCAGGCGAAATGCCGCCACCGGGGCCACCGTGCAGGAAAACCGCTGGCTTGCCGCCGCGCGTGCCCACGCGTTCCCAATGAATGGAGTGACCATCGCCCACGTCGAGCATGCCAGAGGCATAGGGTTCGATTTCGGGGTAAAAGGTGCGCAGGGTGGTCATTCAGCAAAGCCTTGTGCGGGCGGCCAGACGGCCGTGTCGTGATCGGGATGTTGGTGGGAAATGATGGAGGCATTGAACTCTTCCTGCCGCACCGCCGCTGGTCCGAGACGTACGGGCAGGTGAGCAATGCCATCAACAAAAGGCTGCTTTTCCCGGGTGTTGACCTGTACGACCGGGGCAACCAGAGCCGGATGATCGAAGGCCCCAATGGCGACCTCGATCTCCTCCTCAGGCGAGCGATTGATATTTTCGTAAACGAGCGGAGTTCCGCAATCTTTGCAAAAACCTCGTCTGATCTTGTTCGAACTTTGAAAATAAGCCGGCAGATTTCGCGTCCATACCACACCGTAGCTGGAGACCAGAGGGCCGTAGAAACCGCCGAACGCCTTCTGGCACATGCGACAGTGGCAGATCGACGCCCCGCCGGTGCGTTCGACGCGAAAGCGCACCGCGCCGCACTGGCAGCCACCGGTGAGGGCTGAGTTATTCTGTTCCATGGCAGACGGCCTCAATGTTGTATCCGTCCGGATCGTAGACGAAGGCGCCATAGTAATTGGGGTGGTATTGCGGACGCAGGCCCGGGGCACCGTTATCGCGGCCGCCGACGCTGAGGGCGACGGTGTAGAAGGCGTGCACCTCGGCCCGGCTGCGCGCGACGAAAGCCAGATGTCCTTCGCCGCGATGCTGCTTGCCTGAACTGATCCAGAAGCTGGGGCGATCAATGCCGTAACCGGCATGGCTCGTGCCATCGAAGGTGAAATCGGTCATCAGCTGGATGCCGAGGGTGCCGAGCGCGGCGGTGTAAAAGGCTTTTGAGCGTGCAAAATCGCTGACCGCCAGGCCGACATGATCGAGAATAGTGCTCATCGCTTGATCTCCCACCGAGTTTTTTTCTCGCCGGTTTCAGGGTCTTTGTAGTCCGTGAGCTGGATGCCCTTAGCGGCCAGTTCGTTGCGGATGCGGTCGGCCTCGGCAAAATCCTTGGCCGCGAGGGCGGCAAGTCGGGCGGCGGCGGCGTCTGCAACTTCCTCACTGCGTTCTGAATCTAGTACTAAGTCCAGATTTGCCACTATTTGGCTTTCCAGCTCAAAATCACTGAATCCCAACAAATCCAAGGTGACCGCGAATGACATCGCCGCTTCCTGGTCGCCGCGCGCGGCCTGACCGCCCAACCGATGCAAGTCGGCGATGATCGGAGAAAGATTCAAGTCGTCAAGCAGCGGACTACTGTCGGGCAGCCGCGCATTGAAGCCAGACAACGCTGCCCCAAATTGCCTGTTTATCTCCACTTTTATGTCAGCCCATTTGCGAAGAATACTCTGCGCCTCCTCCAGCCTGGAAACAGAGAAGTCAATCGGCTGCCGATAGTGGGTCATCAGCATGGCAAGACGCAGGACTTCGCCGGGCCATTTGCGACCGCCGAAATCGGTGGTTTCGAGCAGTTGGTGGATGGTGAAGAAGTTGCCCAGGGACTTGGACATCTTCTGCCCCTCTACCTGCAGGAAGCCGTTGTGCATCCAGATATTGGCCATGGCGTGCGTGCCATGGGCGCAGCGGGACTGGGCGATTTCGTTTTCGTGGTGCGGGAAGATCAGATCGAGCCCACCGCCGTGAATATCGAAGGTCTGCCCGAGATAGGCTTCGCTCATGGCCGAGCACTCGATATGCCAGCCCGGACGGCCGCGGATAGTGACGGCATTCTCGTTCAGATTGAGTTCCGATCGATTGGCATCTGAAACATGAAAGGTTGCGTCCCAGCCAGGTTGGCCGGGATCAGATTCCTTCCAGAGAACAAAGTCTTCTGGGTTCCGCTTGTGATCTTTCACTTCAACTCTTGAGCCAGCCACAGTTGAGGCCGCGTCCCGACGAGAGAGCGCGCCATAGTCGGGCATGCTGCTGACATCAAAGAGAGTTTCACGACCTTCAGCGCCACGAACGACGTATGCGTGATCCTTGTCCAACAGCTTTTGGATCAGCGTGACCATCTGGGCGATATAGTCGGTGGCGCGCGGCTGAAAGGTCGGCTCGAGGTTGCCAAGCGCCTTCATGTCGCTGTCGTACTGATTGGCGGTCTTTTCGGTGACGTGGCGGATGGCCTGGTTGAGCGGCGTGCCCGGATAATCGCGCGCGGCACGGGCGTTGATCTTGTCATCGACGTCGGTGATGTTGCGGACGTAGGTGACGTGGTCTTTCCCATAGACATGGCGCAGCAGGCGGAAGAGCACGTCAAACACAATCGCCGGGCGGGCGTTGCCGATATGAGCAAAATCATAGACCGTGGGGCCGCACACATACATGCGCACTTTGGCCGGATCGAGGGGGACAAAGTCCACCTTGCTGCGGCTGAGCGTGTTGTAGAGTTTCAGCGATTTGCCCGAAGTCATGGAATTGTCCCCTGCAGCCAACGTCATGCGCGGCAGCTACGGGGTTCTTCGAAGACCAAATCTGAGATGAAGAAAACCGCGCCGCGCCTAAAAGGTTAGCGGATAATAATGATGCAGCACGGAATGCTGAGTTTGGTGGCGGTTTTCATAACCGGCAATCTGACCGCACTTGGGGCGGAAATCAAGGGTGCTTGTGGCGGCGGACTGGCAAAGAAAAAGGCGGCACCCCTGAAAGGTGCCGCCCAGTTCAGCCTTTGGAGGCTAGGGAACTACTGCGCGCGATAGGTGGCGTGGCACTCGCCGCAGGTGCCGCCGATGACCTTGAGCGCATCAGCATAGGCCGTGGCATCGCCAGCGGTTGCGGCAGCCAGCGCCGCTTCGGCGCCGCCCTTGGCCTTGGCGAAGATGCCGTTGAAGGCATCGAGGTTTTCCCAGATGGCGGGGAGCGCATCGGTGCCCTCGCCCGAGCCTTCGGGGAACAGGGTTGGCAAGGTGGTGAAGTTGGCAACCAGCGTTTCGGCCGCAGCGATGGCTTCGGGGCCGGTCAGGCCGCCAGCGCTGCGCATGATGCCGCCGTTCTGCTTCATCAGGGCTTCACGGGCTTCCTTCGGGTTATCCTGGGCGATGGCCATGAAGCCAAACGAAAGAGTGAGGGCGCCGGCCAGCGCGGCAGTAATGATCTTGGTATGCTTCATAGGAACTCCGGTTCTGTTTCCCGTCCCAAACGGGGTGCGACAAAATGTTCAACACACGCTAACCGTGATCCATCTCACCAGCCCAACGAAATTTGATCACGGGCAGCGTGAAATCGATCACGGATTGGTGAGACCGGCTATCAGGGCAGAAGCGAAACAGACTGATCGATAGCACCGAACACTTCCTTGTCGGCACCATCGACGGCGGCGATGCGGACCGTATCGCCGGCTTTGAGGAAAGGCGTTCGCGCCCGGCCGTATTTGAGCTTTTCGATGGTGCGGGCCTCGGCAATGCAGGCAAAGCCAATGCCATCTTTCTTGATGGGCAAGGCCTCGTCGTGACTGTTGGCGATGGTGCCCGAGCCGATAATGGTACCTGCCGAGAGCGCCCGGGTCTGGGTGGCGGCGACGATGAGAGCGGCAAAATCGAAGTGCATATCAACCCCGGCATTGGGCTGGCCGAACAGCTTGCCATTGACCAGGACACGCACCGCCATGTGCAGACGGCTGCCGCGCCAGCTGATGCCGAGTTCGTCGGGCGTTGCCACGACGGGAGCAAATGAAGTGGAGGGCTTGGCGTGGAAAAAGCCAAAGCCCTGCTCAAGATCGCCAACCACCAGGCGACGCAAGGAGACATCGTTGCACACCGTGACCAGCCGAATGGCGGCGGCGGCCTGTTCGCGGGTGGCGCGCATGGGAACCGGCCCGAGGATAACGGCGACCTCGGCTTCGAAATCGACCGCCAGTTCGTCATCGGGCACAAGGATGGGAGCGGTGGGGGCACACAGGGTATCGGAACCGCCCTGATAGAGCAGCGGGCGCTCGGTCTGCAGGCCGGTATCCTTGCTGCCCTTGAGGCTGCGCACGCGCTCGAGGTGGCCAAGGTACCCTGCCCCATCAATCCACTGATAGGCGCGCGGCAAGGGAGCCAGTGCGCTGGCCGAATCGAACGGCATGCCGGCAACGCCGCCGGAATTGAGTTGGGCACTCAGCGCTTCGAGAAGGGGTTGCTCGGTCTCCCAGTTATCTAGGGCCGATTGCAGGGTGGGCGCTATCCTGCCGGCCGAAACGCAGGTGGAAAGGTCACGCGAAACCACGACGAGCTGCCCGTCGGGGCGGCCATTGCGCAGGGTTGCAAGCTTCATGGGATGACCTACTCGTGCCTTGGAAGTGACAGTGCCAACGCTATCGGGTTATCGGGCACGAAACTACTGTGCGGGTGCCTAGTGTTTTGTTAATCACTGATTCCGCTGGCCGCGGTTTGGGCAAAATGTTCGCCTAGCGTCTGGATGAGGTTTGGACGGTCCTGATGCACACTTTCGGCTCAATTGCTGCGCGCGTTGCCCCATTGCTGCTGGTGGCACTGGTGGGCTTTGGCCTTGATGTCTCGACAGCCTATGCGCAATCGGCGAGCTGCCAGCAGTTGCAGCGCCAACTCAACAGCTTTGAGCGCAATGCCGACTTCCAGCAATCGGGCAATGCCAGCCAGCAGGCCAAGCGCATCGCAGCGCAGGTGCAGAAAGACGAAAGCGCCTATGTGCGCACCGGGTGCAACGACCTGGCCAAGGCCGGGGCGCAGTTGCCGCGCGAATGCCGCAACCTGGCGCGCAAGATTCTCGATGGCCGGGCCGAATACGAAAATGTCTCTCGCAGTGTGAACACGGCCTCGGCAATCGCCCAGCAGCGCGAGGCGGTGTTGCAGGAAATCGCCCGCTATGGCTGCAATACCTCGCAAGCCAACGTGACCAACCAGGACCGCCCGCGCCGCCGCACACTGTTTGAAGAGCTGTTCGGCGGTTATCGCGAGGACGAGCAGGTTTTTGGCGATGGCGACCTGATCGGCGACCAGTTTTCGGGCTATGGCGGCTATGGCACGATCCGCACGGTGTGCGTGCGCAAGAGTGATGGGTATTTCTGGCCGATCAGCTATTCGACGCTGCAGGAGTATGTGGGCAACGATGCCCAGATGTGCCAGGAGCAATGCCCGGGCACCGAGGTCGAGCTCTACTACTACAGCAATCCCGGGCAGGAACCGGAGGAGATGGTATCGATCTCCGGCGAGCCCTATGCATCGCTGCCGACGGCCTTTGCCTATCGCAATGCCTTCGACACCTCAGCGCGCTGCAAAGTGGCCTCGGCCAGCAGCGGGGGAAATATATCGGTCGTCACATCTGAGGATGGGAAGTCTCGGGCTTTCGTGACGCTGAACGACCAGACCTTCCCGATGCCGATCCGCGACCCGCGCGCACCGGCCCAGGTGACCGCAGCGCCGGTGCAGCAGGTGGCCAATGCGGTTTATGTCGATGTACCCCTGCCCCGCCCGCGGCCCTTGCAGGCAGGCGAAGTGGGGCCGATTCAGGCAACAGCCGCCGCCCCGGTGCCCGCGCCGGAAAATCGGATTGTCACCATTGCCGGCAAGACCGTCAGGATAGTCGGTCCAGACACGCCTTACGCCCGATTAGGGGAAGCAGGGACTTAAGCTCCGGGCCATCGTGACGGCCGGTGAGCGCCATGCGCAACGGCAGGAACAGCGCCTTGCCCTTTCGATCGGTGAGGCCCTTGAGGGCATTGGTCCACAGCGCCCAGGTGCCCTCGTCCCAAGGCTCGTAGGGCAGATGCTCGGCCGCGAGCGCAATGAAGGCGCGATCGGCATCCTCAATCACTGATTCAACCGGACCGGTTATCAGCCTTGCCCAAATGGCAATATCATCGAAGCGGGTAAGGTTTTCGCGCAGTGCCGCCCAGAGTTTGGGATCGGCAAGACCGAGCGCTTCAAGGCGCGGACGGGCCGTCTCATAGGGCATGGTGTGCAGGATGCGGGCATTGAGGGTGTCGAGCTCGGCCGGATCGTAGCGCGCGGGACCGTGCGAGATCATCGACAGATCGAGCTTTTGGGCGATGGCGGCAAGGCTGTCGTAGGGTTCGACGGGCAGGCTGGTGCCGGTGAGGACGGCCATGCTGGCAACAGCCAGCGCCTCGTAGCCCTGAGCCCGCAACTCGGACAGCGACAGCGAACCGAGGCGTTTGGAAAGCCCTTCACCATCGGCGCCGGTAAGCAGGTTGTGGTGGGCAAAGAACGGGATATGACCGCCCAGCGCCTCGAAAATCTCGATCTGCGTACCGGTGTTGGAAACGTGGTCTTCGCCGCGGATGACGTGGGTGATGCCGAGATCGATGTCGTCGACAACCGAAGGCAGCGTATAGAGGTAGCTGCCGTCCTCGCGCACAAGCACCGGATCGGACATCGAGGCGGTGTTGACCGTCTGCGGGCCCTTGATCATATCGTCAAAATGCACCGGCTTGCCATCGAGCTTGAAGCGCCAGTGCGGGCGGCGGCCTTCGGCTTCAAGCCGGGCGCGGTCGGCATCAGTGAGGGCCAGCGCGGCGCGATCGTAGATCGGCGGCTTACCAAGGGCGCGGGCCCGGGCGCGGCGGCGGTCGAGCTCGTCTTCGGTTTCATAGCACGGGTAGAGGCGGCCGGAAGCGATGAGCCGGTTCCTGGCGGCCTCATAGAGTGCAAAGCGATCGGACTGGCGCACCTTGACGCTGGGGACGATGCCGAACCAGGCAAGGTCTTCTTCGATGCCAGCGGCAAACTCGGCGGTTGAGCGCGCCACATCGGTATCATCAAGACGAAGAATGTACTGGCCACTGCGCGCCTGGGCGAAAAGCCAGTTGAGCACGGCCGGGCGGGCATTTCCGAGATGAAGCTTGCCCGTGGGTGACGGGGCATAACGAACGATGGTCAATGGGCAGGTTCCAGTTGGTCAGGCAGTGCCTGATTCATCGCGATAGCCGTTGGTGATGGGATAGCGGCGCCCCAGCCCCAGGGCCTTCTTGGTCATCTTGACGCCGGGAGCTGCCTGACGGCGTTTGAACTCGGCGATGTAGAGCAGCTTTTCGATACGCTTGACGGTGGCGAGGTCAAATCCCTTGGCAACCACCTCACGCACCGACAGTTCATCCTCGACCAGCCCCTCGAGAATGGCATCGAGCACCGGATAGGGCGGCAGACTGTCCTGGTCCTTCTGATTGGGGCGCAGTTCGGCGCTTGGGGCCTTGTCGATGATGGCTTTCGGGATGATCTCGCCCGCCGGGCCAAAGCAATCGGACGGCTGATGGGCGTTGCGCCAGGCCGCGAGCCGATAGACCTGCATCTTGAGCAGGTCTTTCAACGGATTGAAGCCACCATTCATATCGCCATAGATGGTGGCATAACCCACTGACATTTCGGACTTGTTGCCGGTGGTGATGAGTAGCGAGCCGAACTTGTTGGACACTGCCATCAGGATCAGCCCACGCATGCGCGACTGCATGTTTTCCTCGGTCAGGTCCTCGGCGCGCCCGGCAAACAGCTCGGCCAGTTCGCCCTTGGCGGCATCGACGGGTGAGCCGATTGAGACGATGTCATAACGCACGCCGAGCCGGTCAGCGCAATCCTTGGCATCCTTGAGGCTTTCCTCACTGGTGTAGCGATAGGGCAGCATCAGGCAGTGCACCTTGTCGGCACCGAGCGCATCGACGGCCATGGCCGCAACCACCGCACTATCGATGCCGCCGGAGAGGCCAAGCACGACGGACTTGAAGCCGTTCTTGCGCACATAGTCGCGCAGGCCGAGGACGCAGGCGCGCCAGGGCGTTTCGTCAACAGAAGGCAGGTCGCGGATCACGCCGTCGACGCAGCGCCAGCCGTCGTTGGTGCGGGCCCAGTCGGTGACAATGAAATCGGTCTCAAAGCTCTTGGCCTGGAAAACCACCCGATCACCCGGTTCGACGGCGAATGAGGCACCATCGAAAACCAGTTCGTCCTGGCCGCCCACCTGATTGAGGTAGAGCAGTGGCACGTTGTCTTCGCTGACCCGGGCCCTGACGAGGCGCAAGCGCTGGTCGAGCTTGCCCGCCCAATAGGGGGAGCCGTTGGGGCAGAGCAGAATGCGCGCGCCCTGATCGACTAGGTGTTCGCAGACTTCGGCGTGCCAGATGTCCTCGCAGATCGGCACTCCGATCGACACGCCCTTGATGGTCATGGGTTCGGCCAGGGGGCCGGAGGTGAAATAGCGCTTTTCGTAGAAAACGTCGTCGTTGGGCAGATCGCGCTTGAGGCGGCGCGCGGTGACGGCGCCGTTTTCGGCCAGGATCACCGAATTATAGAGGTGCTCGCCATCCTTCCAGACGGTTGGGAGCAGGACACTGACCGACGTGCCCGCCGTCGCCTTGGCCAGTGCCTCGGCGGCGGCCATGGCATCGGCAACGAACTGGGGCTTCAACAGCATATCCTCAGGGAAATAGCCGGTGAGGAAAAGTTCGGAAAACATCAGGATATCGGCTTTGGCGGCCACCGCCTGATCGAGAGCGGCCCGCGCCAGAGCAAGGTTTCCGGTGAGATCACCGACCTTGGGATTGAGCTGGGCCAGCGCGATGCGAAGTCGATCAGTCACGGAACGAATACCCTTTTGCAGTGGTGCAAAGACTTATCCGCTCACCCGACGAGGGGCAAGCGGACAAAGGGCGCGGCACGGTGAGCCTAGAACTTGACGCTGACCTCGGCCAGCAGGCCATAGCGCAGGAAAGAGAAGGGGTTAGCCGTCGAAATAAAGCTCTGCCGCGAATAGGTGGGCGGCACTTCATAGTCGGGGTCGGCGTCAGCATCAGCGGGATGGGTGATGGTGACCGTGTCGAAGGTGGAGTCGGCAACGCCCTGCAGATACCAGGCCCGCCCGCCGAGCCGGACAATCATGTTGTCGGTGGGGTGCACGCCCAGCATGAGTTCGCCCATTGCGCCATAGCCCCAGCCATCGATTGCCGCTGGAGAAGCGAGGTAGGTCGTGGTTGTCGGGGTGACGACAGGCGTGAAACCGAACGAGCCCAGGGTGCCGCTGACGCGCGCATAGGGCACGGCGGCGACTTCGGCATTGATATCAAACATTTCGCCGAACTTTGCCTGGCCGGATACACCGAGGCGGAGGGCGTGGATATCGACGTCGTTGGGCGCACTGTCGAAGCCGACCGACCAGTTCTGCGTGCCGGTCTGCCAGTTGATGTCTGCCGCCGAGGTGGCGGTGGTGAAGCTTTCACGGCCGATGTTGGGCGCGTCCTTGCGGTACATATAGCCGATCAGGGGGCCGACGCCGGATTCCTGATTGCCAAAGGCGGCATATCCAAGGTCGGCTCCGATATAGCCGACCTTGCCGTCGGTGACGGTGACGCCGCCTGATGGGGTGGTGCCGGTGCCGTTGATGGCGAACGCATAACCAGCAACGCCCTTGAGATAGGTGTTGGTCTGGCTGTCATTGATGCGGAAATGACCCTCGGCCGAATGGCTTTGGTCATCGGCGGTGAAGGTATCGCCGGAGAGCTCAATGGACTGGGAGCCCAGCGAATACCAATAGCGGACGCCAAGTTCGAAGCTGATCGAATCGTCCTGCCAGTCATCGGGATAGGCCGGGCGCATGTCGTCGAAATAGTCAGCCGACAGGGCGGGAGCAGCGCAGGCCAGGATGGCGAGAGCAGAGGCAGCGATAGGGACCAAGCGGAACATGAGATCCTCGGAAAAGCGCGGAGCGTTCCCTATTCATGGTCCATTAGGGTTAATGTTCACCTAAATTCACGCTAACTGCAAAACCGTTCAAATTCTCGAACGGTGTCTCGCAATCTTTTCAAACTAGCAACACTAGAACGACGCAGCGGCCGCCATGCGGGGCGGGCGCTGGGCGCGGACTTCCTCGGCGACCAGGAAGGCAAGCTCCAGGGCCTGACTGGCATTGAGTCGGGGGTCGCAATAGGTGTGGTAGCGATCCTTGAGATTGGCCTCGCTGACCGCTGAGATGCCACCAACGCATTCGGTGACGTCGTCACCGGTCATCTCGATATGCACGCCGCCGGCGTAGGTGCCCATTTCGCGGTGCACGTCGAAGAACGCCTTCACCTCGGACATGATGCGATCGAACGGGCGGGTCTTGTAGCCCGTCGATGCCTTGACGGTGTTGCCATGCATTGGATCGGAACACCAGACGACGGTGCGACCGGCGGCCTTGACCGTCTCGATCAGGCGCGGAAGATGGTCGCGAACCTTGTCGTGGCCGAAGCGGCCAATGAGCGTGATGCGCCCTGCCTCATCGGTGGGGTTGAGCTTATCGAGCAGGCGCAGCAGGTCATCGTTTGAAAGGCTCGGGCCGCATTTGACGCCGATGGGGTTCTTGATGCCGGAGAAGTATTCGACATGGGCGGCATCGGGCTGGCGGGTACGGTCGCCGATCCAGAGCATGTGGCCCGAGGTGGCATACCAATCGTTGGTGATCGAATCCCGGCGGGTGAGTGCCTCTTCGTAGCCGAGCAGCAGGGCTTCGTGGCTGGTGAACATGCGGGTTTCGCGCAGGGCCGGGGTATTGTCGGGGGTGAGGCCGAGGGCGCGCATGAAATCGATGGCGTCATCGATCTTGGTGGCCAGCTCTTCGAAACGCGGATAGGCGTTCGAGCCTTTCATAAAGCCCATGGTCCATTCGTGGACGCGGGTGAGATCGGCGTAGCCGCCCGAGGCGAAGGCGCGCAGAAGGTTGAGTGTTGCCGCAGACTGGCGATAGGCCATCAGCATGCGCTCGGGATCGGGGATGCGAGCTTCGCCGGTGAATTCGATATCGTTGATGATATCGCCGCGATAGCTCGGGAGCGTGACGCCATCGACGGTTTCGGTGTCGGCCGAACGCGGCTTGGCAAACTGGCCGGCGATGCGCCCGACCTTGACCACCGGCTTGCTGGCGCCATGGGTGAGCACTACGGCCATCTGCAGGAAGGCGCGGAAGAAATCGCGGATGTGATCGGCGCCGTGTTCGGCAAAGCTCTCGGCGCAATCGCCGCCCTGCAGCAGGAAGGCCTTGCCGCGTGCCACTTCAGCGAGCTGGGACTTGAGATCACGGGCTTCGCCAGCAAAAACCAGCGGAGGGAAGCTGGCGAGCTGGCGCTCTGCATCAGCGACCTTGGCCGGATCGGGGTAGGCCGGAACCTGCGAGATGGGGAACTGCCGCCAGCTTTGAGGGGTCCAGGTGCTCATGTTCGATACTCCGCGGCCCAGGGCCGTCACTGTAATTTGCGCGCGGTCTAGCAAGTGCACGCCGCCGTGCCAAGTGAAATGGATTGACGGCAGCGTTGACCTGATCCTTACAGATTTGGAACCTTTACCCGGTATGAACGTTGAAACTGTCGTTCAAGCATAATCCAAGCATTGGCTTTTGTTGCCCAAACCCATGCTGTAGTTGATTAATTTGTCGCGTCGACGGACAGGCAAACCTGAGGGTGGACCATGACCACACCTGAAACCGGATCTGGCAGTCTCAATCGCAGCGTCGTCAGCGACGATTGGGGCAAGCACGAATCCAACCCTCTCGCCATCATCCAGATGCTTGAGCATCACATGGGCATCGGAACGTTCCAGATGGAATTACCGACTGGCAACTTCTTCCTCTCAGACAAGGCCTGCCGGATTTACGGCTTTGCACCGACGCGCGAGCCGCTGCCCATAAGCGCTGTACTCGGAATGCTGGTTCGCGAAGATCGTCGCAGAGGAACTGAATTGCTGGCCCAGGCCGTAAAGCAGAAATGCGGATATCGGTCGGTTCTCCGCATCAGCCCCGATGGCGAACGGGTGAGCACGCTCGAGTGCTTCGCCGACGTCGTTGTGAACAAGCTTGGCGATGTGATCGCCGTGGTGGGCACGGTTCGCGACATTTCCGAACGTGCAGCGTTCGACGCGCAGGCTGCGGGGCGCGGATTGCTGATGCGCTCGCTGCTGATCAATATCCCTGCCGCCATCGCCATTCTCGACCGAGATATGCGCTATCTCGCCGTCAGCAACTACTGGGCTGCCGGGCATGGCAATAAATCGCCGCAGGACCTGATTGGGGTCAGGCATTATGACGAGCACCCAAATTTACCTGACGAAATCAAACGCGAGCACCGTCAGGTATTGAATGGGGTGACGTTGCAACGCCCGCGAGCGATCCTGAAGGACCGCAACGGCCAGCCCATCACCCAGACCTGCGTAATGTGCCCTTGGTACACCATGGACAAAAAGGTCGGCGGCATGATCATCATGCTTGGCTCGGTTGACCTCGCCAACGCACTGCCCAAGGAAAAATCCGAGGGCGCATTGCCGACACGCTCGAAATTCCTCGAGCTGCTTGCTACCCTGTAACCAGCGCTTGAGCGCCCGCTGCCGCCTATACCTTTGCGCCGGCGCGATAGCGATAGCTCGGGCTCTTGAACGTCACCAGTTCCTCGGCCGCCGTGGGATGGAGCGCGATGGTGCGATCAAAATCGGCCTTGGTGGCGCCCATGCCGAAGGCAATGGCCACCAATTGGATCATTTCGGCGGCGCCTGGCCCCAAAATGTGGCAGCCAACGACCTTGCCCTCATTTGGCAGGGTAATGAGCTTGAGGATCATGCGGTCGGTCTTGGTGGACAGCGTGTTGATCATCGGCCGGAAATGGGCGGCGTAGACATCGATATCGCCGTGAGTTGCCGCCGCGTCGGCCTCGCTGAGGCCCAGAACGCCCAGTTCCGGCTCAGTGAAGACGGCGGTGGGGATCTGGGAATGGTCGACAAAGCGCGGGTTGTTGTTGAACACCGTCTCAGCGAAATACCATCCTTCGCGGATGGCTATGGGCGTGAGGGCGGCACGGCCATTGACATCGCCCACCGCATAGATGCTGTCGCAGCTGGTTTTGGAGTAGGCATCAACCTTGATGGCCCCGCGGGACGTGAGCTCCACACCCGCGGTTTCAAGACCCAGTCCGTTGACATTGGGGCTGCGGCCGGTGGCGAACATGACCGCGCCATAGGGAGCGGTGACGCCGTTTGAGAGCGTGGCGCTGATGTCGCTGCCCTGCCGGGCGAGCCCGGTGATGGTGGCTTCGTAGATGAACTGGATGCCGCGGTTCTGCATGCCCGCTTCGACACCGACGCGCATATCTTCATCGAAGCCGCGCAGGATGCGCTCGCCGCGATAGATGACGGTGGTATGAACGCCGAGCCCGGCAAAGATAGTGGCAAATTCGAGCGCTACGTAGCCGGCGCCTTCGATCAGTATCGAGTGCGGAAGCGCGGGCAGATGGAAGGCCTCATTGGAAGTGATGCCCAGTTCGCGGCCCGGAATATCGGGCACGAAGGGCGTCGCGCCGGTGGCAACTAGAATGTAGCGCGCTTCGAGGACCTGACCGGTGGACGCCAGCTTTACCGCGTGTGGCCCGGCAACGATCGCGCGGTCGCGGATGATCTCGACGCCAGCCTTTTCGAGGGTATTGCCATAGGCCGTTTCGAGGCGGGCGATTTCCTTGTCTTTGTTAGCGACAAGGGTTGGCCAGTCGAAGCTGGCATCGACCTGCCAGCCGAAGGTGCCAGCCACATCAAATATGTCGGAGAAGCGCGAGGCATAGACAAATAGCTTCTTAGGAACGCAGCCACGAATGACGCAAGTGCCGCCCACGCGATATTCTTCGATAACGGCGACCCTGGCGCCGTAGGTGGCGGCCATGCGGGCCGCGCGCACGCCACCGGAACCGGCTCCGATGACGACCAGATCATAAACTGCACTCACGGAAGGCTCCCGACGTCTGCGACCCTCTAGGTAGGTCCACGCCGCTATATAGAGCGTTTTTGCGCGCCGGTAAGCCCGCCGGAGTAAAATGCGGTTACCGGGGCGGCGCAGGCGAGGCGTGCGCGTGGGGACAACTTGATGAGCCAGCTTGTCCGGGCCCCCTGCCCCACTACAGTGGGGCATTCAATCAACGATATTGCCGATCACGAGGATATTGATGACGTTTCTACAGGTTGCCCTGAACGGTGACCGGCAGCACAAGGCCGTTCCGAAAAGCGCTGATTCTATCGCAACTGATACTGAAGCTGTGGTGAGGGCCGGCGCTCATTCAGTGCATGTGCACGCCTTCGATGTCGACGGCAGGGAAACCCTTGGCGCGGCCGAATGCGCGGCTGCTTTGACAGCCATCCGGGCGCGCTGCCCCGGCATTCCGGTGTCTTTGACCACCTCCGCCTCGATCGAACCTGACCCGGCAAAGCGGCTGGCGCTGGTCAGGGCGTGGACCGTGCTTCCTGACCTCGTGACCGCCAACCAGGGCGAGGACGGCATTGCCGAGCTCAGCGCCTACATGTTGTCGCGCGGGGTAAAGATTGAGGCTGGACTGCTGTGTCCGGACGATGCCCGCAGGTTCGTCGCCTCGCCGGTGCGCGACCAGAGTTTCCGGATAATGGTGGAACCGCTCAATCCAGACCCGGACAAAGCCGTGGCGGACGCGGCCGAGATGGAGGCGATTCTTTCGGCGTCGGGTGTAACGCTGCCGCAGGTGCATCACGGATTTGACGGCTCGTGCTGGGCAGTGAACCGGAGAGCGCTGGAACGTGGCCACGGCATTCGCACGGGCCTGGAAGATGTGGCGATGCTGCCTGATGGTAGCCCGGCACAAAACAACGCCGAATTGACCAGGGCCGCCGCTGCCATGATTACCGCGATGGCGCAGCGCTAAACCGAGGTTGGGGCAGAAAGCAAAGAGCCCCGCACTGGGCGGGGCTCTGAAACATCCCGGAAACGGGACGAACTAAAGTTCGATGCCCTTTTCCTTCAGCCCGGCGCGAACCTTGGCGAAGAACTCGGTTTTCAGGTTATTGTCGAAGACCCGCACCACATCCTGCAAGGTCTGGTTGATTTCAACGTTTGCGGTCGCGAGCTTGGAACCAACGGGCGATTCATAGAAGGCAACGATCTGCTGCAACTCTTCCATCGAGAAGCGTTGGGCATAGATGCGGGCAAACTGGTCAAGCAGTTCGCCTTTCTTGCCCTTATAGCTTTCAAGAACCGTGCCGATGACCTCGTTGGTGGGTGTCAGCAATTCGGGGTTCTGCGAGATAATCGTGCGCAGGGTTTCGATACCGGTGTTGACCAGAGTGACTTCGTAGACCGATGCCTTGTCGGTCAGGTCGACATACTTGCGGGCCAGAGCCACGTGGTCGGGTGCCAGCTCCTGGGCCATGGCGGGCATGGCAGCGAAGGCGACGGACAGCGACATCACAGCCGCCAGGACGAACGATACGCGCTTGGAAGCAGCGGTCATTGTTGTTCTCATGTTTGTTTACCCCAAAATCAGAGCGGTACCGTCATGCATCGTAAGTCTTGACGCCATCGGGTCCGGCTACATAGGCACGCTTGCACAGTCCCATAAAGAGCCCATGTTGCACAACACCGGGGACTTCGAGCAAGCTGGTCGAAAGCGCTTGTGGCGAGGAAATGCGGCCAAATAAAGCATCAAGGATCAGGTGACTGCCGTCGGTGACATATGGCGCGCCATCCTTGCCAAGGCGTAGCGTCAGCCCACCCTCGGCGTTGAAGGTGCGCGCCACAGCCTCGACGGCGTGGCGGGTCGCCTTCAGGCCAAACCGGTTGACTTCGATCGGGAGGGCATACCGGCCAAGCACCGGCACCATCTTGGACGCATCGGCGATGACCACCATGCGATCGGACGCGGCGGCAACAATCTTTTCGCGCAGCAGTGCACCGCCGCCGCCCTTGATCAGGTTGAGGGCCGGATCGATCTCATCGGCGCCATCGACGGTGAGGTCGAGCCGGTCGATGGTATCAAGGTCGGTGAGCGGAATGTTGAGGCTTCGGGCCTGAGCGGCGGTGACCTCCGAGGTCGGCACGCAGAGACATTGGAAACCCTGAGCGACCTTTTCGCCCAGCAGGTCGACGAAGTGGCGGGCCGTCGAGCCGGTGCCCAGACCGAGCCGCATGCCGCTTTTGGCCTCTTCGAGGGCCATGGCTGCCGCCTGGCGTTTGAAGCGCTCGCTCAAAGTCCCCTCCCCGGCCGTTCAGGCTTTGCGCCCTGCTAGAAGCGGAAAATCAGCCTGTCAACAGGAATGATCACGCATTGGTGAATTGGAAATGTAACTTGATGGCAACACAGTGTGGGATAGGTGTCCGAATTACGGTCGAATCGCGGCGGGGGCCTTGAAGACCGTATGGAACCGGGTAAGCAACGGAAATCACTTGAGTCTGCGCGGGACGAGCGCGGACACACTGTCAGAGGCGCAGTTCGAAACATGACCAAATTCAAGATCGCAGCGGCCATTGGGTTGTCGGCATTGCTCAGCTTTTCGCTCATCGCGCCGGTTTCGGCCGCGCGAGTCTACAATGCAGATACCAACACCTGGGAAGAAGCCGCCGTTGTTGCAACCAACAGCAAGAAGGGCAGCCCCATCAAGCGCGAGATCGTGGCTTATGAAACCACGCTGAAGCCGGGCACCATTGTGGTGGAGACCTCAGAGCGCCGCGCTTACTTCGTGCTCGAAGATGGCAAGGCAGTTAAGTACGGGATTGGCGTGGGCCGTGACGGTTTCCGCTGGTCTGGTACGCACCGGATCACCCGCAAGGCCGAATGGCCAGGCTGGACACCGCCGGCGGCCATGCGCAAGCGCGTTCCCGACCTTCCGGCCTACATGCCCGGTGGCCCGGCAAACCCGCTCGGCGCGCGGGCGCTCTATATCGGCTCGACGCTCTATCGCCTGCATGGCACCTCGGAGCCGTGGACGATCGGCCAGGCCGTGTCCTCGGGCTGCATCCGCTTCACCAACGAAGACATCACCGATCTTTATGATCGCGTGCAGGTCGGCGCGCAGGTGGTTGTGCACCAGTAAGCAGTTGCTGAATGAATTTGAGAAGGCCGGCCATGCGCCGGCCTTTTTGTTTGCGGAATGTTTTGGTGCCCATGACGGTATTGGCATTTGCCGGTGAGCCGGGCCGGGGATAAAAGCAGGGCATGACCACCCTATTTGCCCAGGACAACATTGCCCCGAGCGGCGCGCAGCGCGCGCTGGTGGATCGTTATGGGCGGCACATATCGTATCTGCGGGTGTCGGTGACGGACCGCTGCGATTTCCGGTGCACCTATTGCATGTCGGAGCAGATGACGTTTCTGCCCAAGAAGGATGTGCTCAGCTTCGAGGAAATCGACACGCTGGTGACGGCGTTCGTAGAGCGCGGCGTGCGCAAGGTGCGGCTGACCGGTGGCGAGCCGCTGGTGCGGCGCGATATCATGGCGCTGGTGACCCGGCTGGGGCGGCACCTTGGCGGACACACCGGGCTCGAAGAAATCACCCTGACCACCAATGGCAGCCAGCTCAGCCGTTTTGCGGCGGGGCTGAAGGCGGCAGGAGTGAAGCGGATCAACGTGTCGCTCGACACGCTCGATCCGCAGCGGTTTGCCGATATCACCCGTCGCGGGCGACTTGAAGACGTGATGGCCGGCATTGCCGCTGCCAAGGCAGTGGGGTTGGCGATCAAGATCAACATGGTCGCCATGGCCGGGATCAATGACGACGAAATCGAGCCGATGATGCACTGGGCGCACGGCCAGGGGTTTGGACTGACGCTGATCGAGGGCATGCCGCTGGGCGAGACCGGGCTTGACCGCGTGGATACCTATCTGCCGCTCAAGCAGTTGCGGGAACGACTGGCCGGACGATACACGCTGCGCGCCGCCGACCACCGCACGGGCGGGCCGGCACGCTATGACCATGTCGAGGAAACCGGCGGGCTGTTGGGCTTCATTACTCCGATGAGCCACAATTTCTGCGAAAGCTGCAACAGGGTGCGGCTGACGGCAACTGGGCAGCTTTACATGTGCCTGGGGCAGGACGACATGGTTGACCTGCGCGAGGCGCTGCGAAGTGGCGGGCCGGGCGCCGTGGATGCTGCCCTCGACAGGGCGATGCAGCTCAAGCCCAAGGGGCACGATTTCGTGCTGGACCGCGACCATGCCGGGCCAGCGCTGGTCCGGCACATGAGCGTGACGGGCGGCTAGGCCTTATTCGTCCGACACCAGCGCAAAATCGAGTGGCAGGGCCGTGGTGTACTTGATCTGCTCCATGGCAAAGGACGAGCTGACATCGGTGAGGGCAATCTTGCCGATGAGCTTTTTGTAGAAGGCATCGTAGGCAGCGATGTCTGGCACGACGACGCGCAGCAGATAATCAACGTCGCCGCTCATGCGGTAGAACTCGACGACTTCAGGGAAATCCTCGACGACGCCGGCGAACTTGCGCAGCCAGGTGTCATTGTGTTCGTTGGTCTTGACCGCCATGAAGACGGTGACACCGGCATTGACCTTGGCCGGATCAAGCACCGCGACGCGCCGCTTGATAACGCCATCTTCTTCCATTTTCTGGATGCGGCGCCAGCAGGGGGTTGTCGACAACCCCACCTTGCGGCCGATCTCGGCGACCGGCATGGTCGCATCCTTTTGAAGCAGCGTCAGAATTTTGCGATCTATCTTGTCCAACGCCGTCGAGCCCCGTGAAATCAGATTGCGTGCACCGCGCAGATTTTGTCAGAAGTTGGCATAAACCCCGCGGCGGCCGCCAATCAAAGCAATAAACTTGCTGTTGTCAACCATCGAAAACCCCGAAAAAGCCATCAAAAAGCCCGCGCTGACCGTCTTCGCCCTGCCGGTCGCGCCAAGCGCGCGGCGTTTCGAAGCGCCCCTGCCAGATGCCGCGACGGGTGCGGCGCGCGGTGGCCTCCTCCTGGCTATATCCGTCAGTGGCGATAGCCCAACCTGCCAGGACCATCTGGGCGCCAAGATCCTTGCCGTTGAGGGTGCAATGAGCCAGCAACCGATCAAACCGGTCGCGGCCATCGGGAGAGCAGACCAGCTTGCCTGAGCGCAACAGGGCACTCATGTGATCCCGGGCCTGGCGCCCGCAAGGCCAGATGGCGTCATCCTGGTCCCAACACGTCTGGGCCAGTTCGGGAGCATCGATCCCGAGCAGGCGAACGCGATCGGGCCCGAGATGCAGGCTGTCACCATCGGACGCACGGGCGGAACCGGAGATATCGGGTTCCACCGGTTCGAGCTGAACGGCGAGCCATGCGACGGCCAGCAAAAACCCCACCAGAATTACGGGCGAGACGAGCCTGCCGAACCGAGATTTTTCGAAGAACCGCGAGCCCAAGTTTCACCCTTGCTTAACCACGCCAGCGATAGGGTTATCGGGCGGGCTTAGACTGTGTCATTTCCGCCCAGTGTAGCGAAACCGTTGTTATTTCGCAGTGTGTTAGTTGTTGAGTAGCGTGCAATGGCGTTTGAGCCGGTGACAGCTGCGGCCGACGTTCGCGCGCAAATGGGGCGCGAGCCGCGCAAGGATGCCCAGAAAACCGTCATCGATGCCCGCCAGCGCCTGACATCGAGTTCGGGGACACGCGCCTCGTTCGATTATGAACTGCTTGACGAATACGCCGGATCGCGGATCGCGGGATCGCTGCCGACCGCGGGGCTGCTGGTCATTCTGGCGCTGTTTTCCAGCCTTTGGGTGGCCCCACTTGCAGCCGCCGTCTGGGCGTCGGTAACGCTGGCAGCCAATATCGGCGTCGTGCTGATCTGCCGCCGGTTCAAGAGTGCTGACCCGGCAAGGTTCAACGCCAACCGATGGACCGCCACTTTCGTTGCTGCCGAGACAATCTACGGCATTGCGTGGGCGCTGCTGGCGCTTTTTACCTTTGTGACCACTGGTCCCAGCCTGGCAGTGGTGATGTTTGCCATGGTGCTGGTGGCGATTGCGACCAACGCGATTTCGACCCGCACCCTGCCCCATGCCACGCTGGTGAGCACATTGCCGGCGATGGTGACGGTTTCGCTCAGCCTGATCTATTTCGGCGGGCTTTTGAACTACTCGCTGGCAGCGGTGGCGGTGGGGGCGGAGATTTTCTTTGTTTATCTGGCGCGGCAGCTGCACGCCTCCGAACTCGAAACGGTGACACACCAGGCCGAGAAGGACCAGTTGATCAACGAACTGGAAGAAGCCCGGCAAATGTCAGACGAGGCGCGGCGGCACGCCGAGCAGGCCAATATCGCCAAGTCACAGTTCCTGGCCACGATGAGCCACGAACTGCGCACGCCGCTCAATGCCATCATCGGCTTTTCCGAAGTGCTGAAGTCCGAGCTGCTGGGGCCGCACACTGTGCCGCAGTACAAGGAATATGCGGGCGACATTCACTCGAGCGGACAGCACCTGCTGAACCTGATCAACGAGTTGCTGGACCTCTCGCGCATCGAGGCGGGCAAATATGAGCTCAACGAAGAAGCCGTATCGCTGATCGACATCGCCGAAGATTGCCGCCGGATGGTTGAAATCCGCGCCAAGGCCAAGGGCATCGACCTGATGTTCAGCGCCGCCAACAACCTGCCCAAAATCTGGGGCGACGAGCGGGCGATCCGGCAGGTGATGCTGAACCTGTTGAGCAACGCCATCAAATTCACCCCGCAGTCGGGCAAGGTGATCCTGAGCGTGACGCGCTCGGCGGATGGCGGTCAGCTGGTTTCGGTGCGCGACAATGGGCCGGGCATTCCAGAAGACGAGATCGAGACCGTGCTTTCCTCGTTCGGGCAGGGATCGTTGGCCCAAAAGACCGCCGAACAGGGTGCGGGCCTCGGGCTGCCGATTGTGCAGAAGATCATGGAACTGCACCAGGGACGGTTCGACCTGTTCTCCAAGCTGCGCTTTGGCACGGAAGTGATTGCCACCTTCCCACGCGCGCGCGTGATGGATGCGCTGGCCCCGGTCGTGGAGCGCAAGGACCGGTTGCAGATCTATTCGGACGCGAGCTAGGACTGACCGCTGACGGCCGCCTCGGCAAAGGTTGCCATGTTGCGGTGGAGGTGTAGCGCGGTCTTGACCATGACCGCCCCAAGGGCCGCCCCACTTCCCTCACCCAGGCGCATGCCCAGATCGAACAGCGGCACCTGCCCCATGGCTGAAAGAGCCCGGGCATGGGCGGTTTCAGCCGAGACATGGGCAAAGATGCAGTGATCGATGGCCGCCGGATTGACGGCATGGGCGATGGCGGCAGCGGCAGTGGCGACAAAACCATCGACGATGACGGGAATTTTGTGGTGGCGGGCAGCCACCAGCGCACCCATCATTGCAGCGATCTCGCGGCCCCCGAGACGGGCGAGGATGGTGAGGGGGTGATCAAGCTCCTCATGGTGATGGGTGAGCGCGGCATCGACCGCGGCGGCCTTGCGGCCAAGGCCCTGATCGTCAACGCCGGTGCCGCGACCAACCCAATCGGCGCCATTGCCGCCATAGAGCGCCGCATAGAGGGCTGCTGCAATGGTGGTGTTGCCGATGCCCATTTCACCGATGCAGAGCAGATCGGGCTTACCGGCGATCGCTTCCATGCCATAGGCGATGGTGGCGGCGCAGGTGCGGTCATCCATGGCGGGTTCGACCGTGATATCGCCGGTGGGCAATTCGAGCGCGAGTTCGAACACGCGCAGGTTCAATTCGTGCAGGGCGCATATCTGCGAAATGGCAGCGCCGCCATTGGTGAAGTTGGCAACCATCTGGGCCGTCACCTCGGCGGGGAAGGCCGAGACGCCGCGCGCGGTGACACCGTGATTGCCGGCGAAAATGGCCACCATGGGATTGTCGAGACTGGGCTTGCCCTTGCCCTGCCAGCGCGCAAGGTGCTCAACCAGCGTTTCGAGCCGCCCGAGCGACCCGGCGGGCTTGGTGAGTGTCAAATCACGGGCGCGAACCTCGGCCACCGCATCCTCGTTGCCGGGGGGCAGGATGTTGAGGAGATCGACAATGTCGGCATAGGGTTTGGGCAGGGCCGAGGACATGGCGACTCCGTTTGGCAGGTGTTAAAGGGGTGCACTCATAGCCGATGGGCAGGGAAATGCAATTGAACGACAATCGGCCCCGGGTCGAGCCTTCAGAACCCGGAAACCGCACGGACAAGCAGGGATTTTCGGCCCCGCAACTCGTGCCCGACCTGATCATGGGCGTGCGGTTTTATTCGCGGCTGCCTGTCTGGTTTTCCGAACACGAGAGGCCCGAGCTCGACCGCATGGCCCCGGCCCTGCCGTTTGCGAGCCTCGTCATCGGCATCGGCCCGGCGCTGCTATTGATGCTGGGCGCATGGATCGGGTTGCCGGTCTATTTTGCGGCGGCGGTGGCCGTGGCGGCCTGGGTGGTTGTGACAGGTGGCATGGCTGAAGACGGTATAGCCGATGCCGCAGACGGCCTGTTTGGGGCGGTGACGCCGGGGCGGCGGCTGGAAATCATGCGGGACAGCCGCCATGGCACCTATGGCGTGGTGGCGATTGTGCTGCTGCTGTTGCTGAGGGTAACGGCGCTGGGCGCGGCATCGGCGGTACATCCGCTGCTTGGCGGCGCGCTGTGGCTGTCGGCCAGCGTGCTGGGGCGATCGGGCTCGCTGTTTCTGTCGTTGTCGCTGCCGCACGCGCGGATGGACGGCGCCTCGGTGGCGGTGGGGCGGGTGGGGAGGACGGCCTTCACAATCGGTGCAGCGCTGGCGGTAGGACTGGCCTTCGTGCTCTCGGCGCCGGGCGCGCACCTGCTGGGCTTTGTGTTCGGGCTGATTTTTGCCGGGGGTGTGATGCTCGGCTGGACCTGGCTGTGCAGCCGGTTGGTCGGCGGGCAGACGGGCGATCTGATTGGGGCGCTGCAGGCGTTGATCGAGGTGGCCGCGCTGACCGGATTCCTGATCTTTGTGTGAAGGCCCCGCCCGAAAAGGGCGAGGCCGGAAGGACGTCAGGCAGCCTTGCGGATGACCACGGCCTCGGTCTTTTCGAGATAGCCGAGATAAAGCTCGCGGAAATCGCCGGGAACGGCAGCGGCAACGCTGGGACGCTTTGCCAGCGCATCGGCCCAGGCCGCAATCTTCGGGAAGCCCTCAAGCAGGCCAGTGGGCGCAACAGCGTTGATGACCCCGATCTGGCGGAAGAGCGGTGCAAAGACGGCATCGACCGCGCTGAACTTTTCGCCAGCAAAGAAGGGGCCAGCAACGATGCCCTCAAGCCGCTGGAACTTGCCGCGCACAGCCTCGATGCCGCCGGCAAGGGCTGCTGCGTCTTTTGCCGAGGTCACGCGCCAGAGGTCGCCGAGGGTTGCAGAGCCGAACTCCATCCAGGCGCGGTGCTGGGCACGTTCGAGCGCATCGGCGGGATGCAGCTTGGTGCCCGGGGCGGTTTCTTCGAGATATTCGAGAATGACCGAACTTTCGAAAACCACCGCATCGGGCTGGCCGTCGCGCTCGACCTTGAGCACGGGAACCTTGCCCAGCGGGGAAATGGCCAGGAACCAATCCGGCTTGTTGGCCAGATCGATATAGATCACGTCAAAATCGACGTTCTTTTCCTTGAGCGCGATGATGGCGCGCTGAACATAGGGACAGGTGGGAAAACTGATCAGGGTAAGTTTTGACATTTGCGTTCTTTCAATGTGCGGGTGACACGCCGAAAAAGGCAGTGCCACCCGACTAGGTTACAACAAGGAACCTGGTTTAATCCAGTAACTCTGGTGCGATTTTGGTGCCGGGCGTGCAAAAAGCCGCTCAGCGCGCTCCGGTGGGCGCAAAGACATGCTCAGACATGCAGCTTGAGCGCGGCCTGCACCCCCGGGCGCTCGGCGATGCGCTGCTGCCAGGCGACAAGAGAGGGGAAGACTGAAAGCTCAATGCCGGTCAACTTGGCCCAACCCACGACGGTAAACAGATAGGCATCGGCAATGGTGAAGCTGTCGCCGAAGGCAAAGCTGCGACGGGACAACCACTGATCGAACATGGTCAGGCGCGAGCGAATGGCGGTGCGGGCATAATCCTGCGCCGGTTCACCCACTTCGGGGTGGAAAAGCCACGGGCTCCAGAACTTGTGCAGTTCGGTGGCAATGAAATTGAGCACTTCCTGCAGGCGATAGCGCTCGGGCGAAGCGGGCGCCGGAGCCAGCCCAGCGGCGGGCGTCAGATCGGCCAGATATTGCAGGATCACCGAGAGTTCGGTGAGCAGGCTGCCATCGGCAAGGCGCAGGGCGGGCACATAGAGCTTGGGATTGACCGCGGCATAGCCGCTGCCGTCCTTAAGGACGTGCGGAGTGGCCAGGATATCGACATGGGTGAGTTCAAGCGCAATGCCGGCCTCGCTGGCAGCAATGACGGCAGCAAGCGAGCAGGCCCAGGGGTGATAGTAGAGTTGCATGATTCGGTGTCCGGTTGGTTGTGGATGCCGGACCTTACGGCTGTCAATTTTGAAAGCCAAACAGCAATAAATCCAGTCTGACTTGCATGAATGCAAATGAATGCTATGCTAGGAGGCAGCATGGAAAACTGGAACGATCTGAAACTGGTGCTGGCAATTCGCCGGGCCGAGACACTGGCCGGTGGAGCCAAGGCATTGGGCATCAACCATTCGACAGCCTTCCGACGGCTCAATGGGCTGGAGGAAACGCTGGGGGTGCGGCTATTCGAGCGCATGCCGAGCGGGACCTATCTGGCAACCCCCGCAGGCGAGCGGATGGCGACGACGGCCGAGTTGCTGGAAACCGAAACCGCCGCGCTGGACCGCGACATCGTGGGGCAGGACCACCGGCTGACCGGGCAATTGCGCGTAACGTCGTCTGAAACGCTGGCCTATCGGGTGCTGACCGGGGAACTGGCGCGGTTTCGGGCCGCGCACCCGGGCATTGTGGTGGAGCTTCTGGTCGATAACCGGATTCTGAACCTGTCGCGGCGCGAAGCCGATGTGGCGCTGCGCGTGGCCCGCCCGCGCGAACCCGAACTGTTCGGGCGTAAACTGGCCGATGTGGCCTGGGCAGTCTATGGAACTGCCGAAGTGGCGGCACGAGACAACGCGCCCTATATCGGCTGGAGCATCGAGGCCAATACCGTTGCCTCGGCCGAATGGGTGCACGAGAACGTAGCTCCGGACGCAATAGCCTATCGGACCACCAGCCTTGTCAACCAACTGGCGGCCGCGAGGGCGGGAATGGGACTGGCCGTGCTGCCATGCTATCTCGGTGACCCTGAGACGGGGCTGGTGCGGGCCCTGCCCGGCCCGATTGCCGAACTGACCAGCGAATTGTGGATCGTGACCCATGCCGACCTCAAACGCACCGCGCGCATCCGGGCATTTCTGGACGTGGTGGGCGAGGGGCTTGCGGCGCAAAGGCCGCTGTTTGCAGGAGAGACTGCGGGTTAGACTGGTGAGGTGAACCTCAAGGCCGAAATCGAAACCATGGCGCTGCACGAAAAGCTGGACCAGTTGCGCACCGAGCATATCATCACCCTGCTCAAGGCGCAGGAAACCCAGATCGAGATGCTGACGCAGCTGCTGGCGAAGCAAAGCAAAGTTACTTGAAAGCGCCCCATTCGATGCCTTTATAGGTGTGATCGAGCGGCCGGACGAAAGGTTAGGCAGTTGCTGTTTATCGGGATTGCCTTGCTGATTGCGGTTGGACTGGCGCTGCTGATTTCGGCAGATGCAGGCAGCCTGATCGGGCTGAGCCAGAACCAGACCGGACAATTGCTGCCGCTGGTGCTGATCCTGATTGTATTCGCGGGCGGGTTATTTTCACGGCGGCGCAAGGTGGGTGAGCTTTTGGGCTCGGTGGTGCTTTGGGCCGGTCTGTTTGGTGTGGCGGTGGGCGGATACAGCTATCGCGAGGAAATTTTGGGCGTGGCGCAACGCATGTTTGGCGAATTGACGCCGGGCATTGCCGTGGTCAGCGAGGATGGCAAATCAGTTGCATTCCGGCGCGGCATTGGCGGGCATTTTGCGGTGAACGCCAAGGTGAACAATGCCGACGTTTCCTTGATTTTCGACACCGGGGCGAGTGCAGTCGTCTTGACCGAGCATGACGCGCGGCTGGCTGGGATCAACACCTCAGCGCTCTCATATTCCGTGCCGGTTTCGACTGCAAACGGCACAGGACGGGCGGCGGCGGTGAAACTGGACCGGATCGAGATCGGCGGGATTGTGCGTAACAATATCCGTGCCTTCATCGCCGAGCCGGGCGCACTGGAAACCAGCCTGCTGGGGATGACCTATCTCGAAACCCTGAGCCGCTATGCGGTGACGCAGAATGCGCTTGAGCTGACCGACTGATCAGGCGACGGCGCGTTCGGTATCGACAGCGGCAAGGGCGCGCAGCATGATTTCGGGCCCTGCCCCGCGCCTACATGCATCGACGCTGAGAATCTGACGGAATTGCCGGGCGCCCGGCATGCCGTTGGCCAGCCCCAGCATATGACGCGTGATCTGGTTGAGGCGGGCGCCAGCGATCAGTTCGGCCTCGGCGTAGGTGGTCATGGATTGCATGACGGAAGCCAGAGTGATCGTGCGCTGCGGTTCGCCAAAGATGCGATGGTCCACTTCGGCCAGCAGCATGGGATTGTGATAGGCGGCGCGGCCGAGCATGACGCCTGAGGTGTGAGCCAGATGCTCCTCGGCCTGCTCAAGAGTTTCGATGCCGCCGTTGATCATGACCGGCAACGGAGCGAGGCGTGTGGCGAGGCGATAGACCCGATCGTGATTGAGCGGGGGAATGGTGCGGTTTTCCTTGGGACTGAGGCCCTGCAGCCAGGCCTTGCGGGCGTGCACATAGAGCGCATCGACGCCGGCATCGACCATGGCATCGGCAAATCGGTCGAGATCAGCCTCGGCATCCTGATCGTCGATGCCAATGCGGCATTTGACGGTGACGGGCAGGCTTGTGGCCGCCTTCATGGCGCGCACGCTTTGGGCAACGCCCTCTGGATCGGCCATGAGGCAGGCACCAAAACGGCCAGACTGCACGCGATCGGACGGGCAGCCGACATTGAGATTGATTTCGTCATAGCCGAATTCGGCACAGATCCTTGCCGCTTCGGCGAGTTCGGCCGGGTCGGAACCGCCGAGCTGGATGGCAAGCGGATGCTCGACCGGCGAAAAGCCGAGCAGGCGCTGGCGATCGCCATGGACGACGGCGGCACTGGTGACCATCTCGGTAAACAACAGGGCGCGACGGCTCAGCAACCGGTGCAGCACGCGGCAATGCCGGTCGGTCCAGTCCATCATGGGGGCCACCGAAAAGCGGCGGGCCTCTGTGAGCGCTGCGGTTTGCATGGTCCAGTTCCAAAGGTGCCCTCTGCGGCACCGGCACGCCACTTACGACAAAAGCGGAGGAATCGCAAAGGCAGACGCTATACAAGTATTGACTTATATAAGGCTACGCTTGAAACCTTTCCCGAAAGACGGGAGAACAAAATGGAAGTTGATGTAGCAGCCTATGTTGGCGCGGTCGCACGTACGGTGAAGCGGGTGGAGCGCGACGGGCGCATGGCGCGGGTGGTGATTGCGACGCGCGATTATGACACCAATATCGCCGATCTATGGAACGCGCTGACGACAAGGGAGCGCATCGCAGGCTGGTTCATGCCGGTGGAAGGTGAGCTCAAACTCGGCGGCCGGTATCAGCTCAAGGGCAATGCCGGAGGCCTGGTGACGTTGTGCGAAGCCCCGCAGAAGCTCGGGATTACTTGGGAATTCGGTGGCGAAATCAGCTGGGTGACGCTGACGCTGGTTGAAAAAGGCGACAAGACCGGGTTGACGCTCGAGCATGTCGCGCACGTCAAGGATGAGTTCTGGACTCAATATGGTCCGGGCGCGGTGGGCGTGGGCTGGGATATGGGGCTTTTGGGGTTGGCCTTGCACGTGAAGACCGGCGCGCCCAACAATCCCGAAGAATCAATGGCATGGATGATGTCGCCGAATGGCCGCGACTTTGTGGTGGCTTCGTCAAACGGCTGGCGTGATGCGGCAATTGCCGATGGCGAAGATCGGCAGATATCCACCAAGGCGGGCGCCAACACCATCGGCTTTTACACTGGCACCCCGGCCTGATGCACGCTTTCGATGTGCTTGGCGACCCGGTGCGGCGGCGCATTCTTGAACTGATCGCGGCCGAGGAACACGCCTCAGGCGATATCGTGACAGTTGTGCAGGCCGAATTCGGGATTACGCAGGCCGCTGTTTCCCAGCACCTCAAGGTGCTGCGCGACAGCGGCTTTGCACATGTCCGGGCCATTGGAACCCGGCGACTCTATTCGTTGGACCCTGCCCCTCTGCAGCAGGTCGACGGCTGGATGGAACAGTTCCGGGTGTTCTGGACCCACAAGCTGGACGCTTTGGCCACTGAGGTGGCGCGGGGCAAAAAGCAGCGTGGCGAGCTCTAACCGGGAATGACCGCGATGGCCTCGATTTCGACGAGGATGTCGTCGCGGAAAAAGCGCGAGACTTCGACCAGGGTGCTGGCAGGGGGTGCGGCAAGGTTGATGTGCCGGTCGCGCACTGTGCGCAGGAGTGGCAGGTTGGCCATGTCGCGCACATAGAGGCCGAGCTTGACCACATGGCTGAAATCGGCCCCGGCACTGGCAAGCCCCGCCGAGATATTGGCAAACACCTGCTCGGCCTGCACGGCGAAATCGCCGGGTCCGACCAGTTGCCCTGACGCATCGAGCGGCACCTGGCCTGACAGATAAATGGTGCGGCCACCGCAGGGCACGGACACGATGTGTGAATACCCGGCAGGCGCCGGAAGTGTGGGCGGGCTTGAAAAGCTGTTCATGTGGAAATGACCTGAAATCAATCGCTAAGAATGAACAAGCTTCAGCCGATGGTGGTCTCGAGAAGGTTGAGCCAGTTATCCTTGCAGATCTTGCGCAGCAGCGGTTCGGGATAGCCATTCTTGGAAAGGTACTCGACGAGTTTTGGCAGGCCGGCGACGGTGCCGATGGCATCGGGGATGGTGGCCCCGTCAAAGTCGGAGCCCAGGCCGACGTGATCTTCGCCGAGGCGGGCGATGAGGTAGTCGAGATGCTCGCGCATCAGATCGAGGCGCGTATCGGCCAACATCTGGCCATCGGGGCGGAGGAAGCCTGTGGCGTAGTTGAGCCCAACCATGCCGCCGGTTTCGGCAATGGCCGCGAGCTGCTTGTCGGTGAGATTGCGCGTCGACGGGCAGAGCGCGTGGACGTTGGAATGGGTGGCAACCAGAGGGGCATCGGATAGCTCTGCTATATCCCAAAAGCCCTGCTCGTTCATATGCGAGAGATCAATCATCACCCCAAGTTCGTTGCAGGCCCTGACCAGTCGCTTGCCGGCATCGGTGAGGCCGGGGCCGGTATCGGGGGTGCCCGGGAAGCGGAATGGCACACCGTGCCCAAAGGCATTGGGGCGGCTCCAGACCGGGCCGATGGAGCGCAGACCAGCCTCGTAAAGAATGGTCAGGGCATGCAGGTCAGTGTCTATGCCGTCCGCCCCTTCGATGTGCATGACCGTGGCAAGGCTGCCGCGGGCGATGGCGGCATCAATCTGCGCACGGTTGCGGCAGATGGCGACCTGCCCGCCCGAGGCCTTTTCGATGCGAACCAGGATTGAGGCCATGGCGAAAGTCGCCTCCTGCCCCTCCGGCAACGGCAGATTTGGCGGCAGGGGTGAATCAAAGCCTTTGCCATCGGGCACGGGCGGCGGTGACATGCTGCCTGGGGACGGTGGGAAGATGGCAAAGACCCCGCCGACGAAGCCACCCTGGCGGGCGCGGGGCAAGTCGAGATGGCCATCGGGCGTGCCATCGATGAAGGCGCGCTCGGGATGATCGCCATAGTGCCGCCAGAGCCGGAGCAAAACATCATTGTGGCCATCAAAGACCGGGATGGAAGGCATGGGGGCCTCAAAACGATTCCAAATTGGCCAAGAGACTAGCTGCAAAGGTTTGAACGGCAAATCAAAACCTGGCTGCGACGAGCTGCGCTTGACGCGGTGGCGCGCTGGCCCTAGCAGCGGTGCATTGGGACAAGGAAATCTGCCATGAGCAAGACGGTGATGGTGCTGGGCGCGGGAATTGTCGGCGTCTGCGTGGCCATTCACCTGCAGCGCCGGGGGCGGCAGGTGGTGCTGGTAGACCGCAGCCCGCCCGGACACGAAACCTCGTTCGGCAATGCCGGCATCATCCAGCGCGAATGCGTTGAGCCCTATGCCTTTCCGCGCAACCTGGTGGCGCTGGCCAAGGTGGCGATGAACAATGGGCCGGTGGCGCGATATGACCCCGCTGCCCTGCCCCGGCTGTTCCGTCCGTTGGCGCAGTACTGGTGGAACTCGGCGCCGAGGCGCTACCGCAAGATTGTGGCCGAGTATGCCAGCGTGATCGCGCACAGCATCAGCGAGCATGCCGACCTTGTGGCGGCATCGGGGGCGGAGAGCCTGATCCGCAAAGGCGGTTATCTGGTGCTGGCGCACAACCAGGCAGCGCTGGACGAGTTGATGGGCGATGCAGAGCGCGCGGCCGCGTTTGGCGTGACGCATGAGGCGCTGAGCGGGGCGGAGATCGCGCGGCGCGAACCGGCGCTTCAACAAACCATGGTGGGTGGCCTGCACTGGCAGGACCCGTGGATGGTGACCGACCCGCACGCGCTGGTGAAGGCCTATGTGGACTATTTCGTATCGCTTGGGGGGCAGGTCAGGCACGGCGACGCCAGTTCGCTGATCGCCAGGGGCAGTGGCTGGATGGTGTTTGGCGCCAGCGGCACAACAGAGGCCGAAGACGTGGTGCTGGCGCTGGGGCCGTGGGCCAAGAGGGCGACCGACGCGCTGGGGTATGATCTGCCGCTGTTCGTCAAGCGCGGCTATCATATGCACTATGGCGCGGCGGCGGGCACGCTGAACCACTGGGTTTATCCGATGCAGGCCAATGTGGTGCTGGCGCCAATGACGCGCGGCATCAGGCTGACAACCGGTGCCGAGTTTGCCGCACTCGAAAAGGACGCAACGCCAAACCAGCTGACGCAGACCGAGGCGATTGTGCGCGGGCTGCTGCCCCTCAGAGAGCGGCTCGATGAACGCCCATGGAAAGGCGCGCGGCCGTGCACGCCGGACATGAAGCCGGTGATCGGCCCAGCGCCCCGACACAAGGGCGTGTGGTTTGCCTTCGGCCATGCCCACCAGGGCCTGACGCTCGCGGCGGTTACCGGGCGGATGCTGGCCGAGGCCATGACCGGGGAGACGCCATTTGTCGAGATGGCCCCGTTCAGTCCGGCGCGATTTGGCTAGGGGAATTCACTTAGGAAGACGATTCCGCCCAGCGCTAGAAGATCTTGCCCGGGTTGAGCAAATTGTGCGGATCGAGCATGGCCTTGAGCTGGCGCATCAGATCGATCTGCACCGCCGGGCGCATGCGCCGGAGGGCATCGCGCTTGATGATGCCAATGCCGTGTTCGGCGCTGACCGTGCCGCCAAGAGCGATGGCGGTGTCTTCAACCGCAGCGGCCAGCAGGTGCAGCACCGCGTTGAAATCATCATCGGGCTGGCCAGGAGCGGGCAGAACGTTGAAGTGAATATTGCCATCGCCCACATGGCCGAAGGGCACGCAGCGGCAGTTGGGCACAATGGCCTGACAGGCGGCGGTGGCATTGGCGATGAAATCGGCAATGGCTGCGATGGGCACGGCGGTGTCGGACTTGAGCACGGCCCTGGATTCAACCATGGCGACGGCAAGGCCCTCGCGCAGCTTCCAGAATTCGCGGCGCTGCGCGTCGCTGGCGGCGATGGCGCCGTTGACGACCAGCCCCTCCTCCATCGCCGCAGCCAGCAGGTCGGTCAGGGCGGATTCGACATCAAAGCCCCGGGCAGCGGTATCGACTTCGATCAGCACGGCCCAGGGCGTGAGCGGGCTGAAAGGCTCGCGACGCGCGCCGACATAGGCGAAGTGGAATTCGACCCCATCGCCGGGGATGAGTTCGAAAGCGGTGATGCATTCGCCCAGTTCTCCCTGCGCGCGCGGCAGCATGGCGAGAGCATCGGCCAGAGTTGCAAAGCCGATGAAAGCGGTGGCCCGATGGACCGGCGCCGGGCGCAGGCGCAGGGTTGCGGCGGTGATGACACCCAGCGTGCCCTCGGCGCCGAGCAGAAGCTGCTTGAGGTCGTAGCCGGAATTGTTCTTGCGCAGGGGATAAAGCAGATCGAGCACAGTGCCGTCCATCAGCACGGCTTCGATGCCGAGCACCTGTTCGCGCGCCATGCCATAGCGCACCACGTTGTTGCCGCCTGAATTGGTGGAGAGATTGCCCCCGATCTGGCTTGAGCCACCACCACCATGCTCCATGCCGAGGAGGCGCCCGGCGTCACGGGCATATTGCTGGGCGGCGTGCAGGGTGACACCGGATTCAAGCGTCATGGTATTGCCCACCGGATCGAGATTGCGCAGCGCGGTCATGCGGTCGAGGCTGAGGACAATGCCGGGGCGCGGATCGATGGGCGTTGCACCACCGACAAGCCCTGAACCGCCGCCGCGAGGGGTGACGACGATGCGATGGCGGGTGGCGAGGGCCAGGATGGCGGAAACTTCGGCAGTGGTGCGCGGACGGGCAACGGCCAGGAAATCGGCACCGGAATGGACCGAGGCATCCCCTTGATAGCCAGCGCGGTCAGCCGGATCGACAAGCGTGCCGTTGGCACCGGTGATGGCGGCAAGTTCTTGGACGAAATCAGGCATCGCAGTGCACATCCGGAAAGTGTGAACGTTCACACACTCCCCTATCGAATGGCGCCTTGGCAAGGGGCGATGGTGCCGAACGCGCTATTTTTCGACAAAAGCCTTTTCGATGACGAAATGGCCGGGCTCGGACTGGCTGCCTTCGGCCATTCCCATATCCTTGAGCATCTGGCGCATGTCGGTGATCATGGCAGGGCTACCGCAGAGCATGACCCTTGTATCTTCGATGCTGGGGCGCGGCAGGCCAATATCGTCGAACAGTTTGCCCGAGGCGAACAGATCGGTCAGCCGACCCTGGTTGCGGAAGGCCTCGCGGGTGACGGTGGGGTAGTAAATGAGCTTTTCGCGCACCAGCTCGCCAAAATACTCATCGTCGGGCAGTTCTTCGGAGATCATCTTGTCATAGGCCAGTTCGGCGACCTCGCGGCAGCCGTGGACGAGGACGATCTTGTCGTAGCGCTCATAGGTCTCGAAATCACGGATGACGCTCATGAACGGCGCAAGGCCGGTGCCGGTGGCGAGCAGATAGAGATGCTTGCCGGGCAGGAGATTGTCGTGAATGAGGGTGCCGACCGGCTTCTTGCCCACAAGCACGGTATCGCCGACCTGGATGTGCTGCAGGCGCGAGGTCAGGGGGCCGTTGGGAACCTTGATCGAAAGAAATTCGATGTCTTCTGCGTAGTTCGGGCTGACCATGGAGTAAGCGCGCACCAGCGGCTTGTCGTTGACCATCAAGCCGATCATGGCGAACTGGCCATTGATGAAGCGGAAAGCGGGATCGCGCGTGGTTTTGAAGCTGAACAGCGAATCCGTCCAGTGGTGAACCCAGGTCACGCGTTCTTCAAAATAGTTGCTCATGGACGTCCGTTTCGATTGCAAAGGCACGGTTGGGGCGGGCGCGTGCTGCCTATCGCAAAGCGGGGCCAAAAACCACCCGGAAATTGGTGATAGCTGCCCTGCACGGGCCAAATTTCCTACTTTTGCCGGATGATAATGTCTGACAATCTACACTTGCGGCTTTTTGAAACAAGACTGTGCGCTTGCCATTGCCGCCAAGAGTGTTGCATTGTCCGGTTCGTCTAAAGATTGGGACTATTATTCATATGACTGAAGCCAGTGCTATTTCTACGGTTCACAACGTAGCTTCAGCAATTACCGCCTCCGTTCGCGCCGGACACTTAGTGCCAGGGCAGCGACTTACGGAAAACGAATTCACGCGAAAACTGGGGGTATCCAGATCGTCTGTTCGTGAAGCATTTCAGCGACTGACGGCGGATGGCCTTTTGTTTTTCGAACCCAATCGTGGCGTGACGGTTCGACAATTGTCGCGGGCTGAGGTTGACAATCTATTCCAGATCAGAAGTTCGCTCGAGGCGTTGGCGGTTAAACTCGCCCTTCCTGTACTTAAGGAAGACCCTGAAGCTCTGCTGGCAATACAGGCCGAAATGGATGCGGCAGTTGATCTGGTTGACGTGCCGCGATTTGCGGCTGCCAACACGACATTTCACCAGCTGTTCACCGAGGCGGCGCACAACCCGATGCTGGGTGAAATGCTCGAACGGCTGAGCAACACCGTCTACTGGCTGCAATTTCGCGTTTATGTCAGCCAGCGCGAGGTGGCGACGTCGAACCGGGAACATCGCAAACTGGTGGATGCAGTGCTGGCGGGGGACGCAAACGCTGCCGAGGCGGCAATCCTTGAACATGTCGAGACGGCGCGCGAACTGATCCAGACCCTTTCGGACGAACATTTTGCGCGGAGACGCGAACTCTAGGGCTGCACTGGAAAAAGCGGCCGCGATAGCCTATGCGCTATGCACCGCCAGACAGATCAGGCCCTGACATGACCGACGCTTCTACCCTGCCCGAACGCGAAAGCATGGAATTTGACGTGGTGATCGTGGGTGCCGGGCCCGCGGGTCTGGCCGCGGCGATCCGCCTGAAACAGCGCGATCCGAACCTGTCTGTGGTTGTGCTCGAAAAGGGCGCGGAGGTGGGGGCGCATATCCTGTCCGGCGCTGTGGTCGATCCGGCGGGGATCGACCAGTTGCTGCCCGGATGGCGCGACGAAGACGGGCACCCGTTCAAGACGCCGGTTACCGCCGACAAGTTCATGATCCTAACCCAAACTGGCGGAATCACGCTGCCCAATTTCATCATGCCGCCGCTGATGAACAACCACGGCAACTTCGTGGTATCGCTGGGTGAGGTCTGCCGCTGGCTAGGGCAAAAGGCCGAAGCGCTGGGCGTGGACATCTATCCCGGCTTTGCCGCTGCCGAGGTTCTCTATGGCGAAACCGGCAATGTCATCGGGGTCGCGACCGGGGACATGGGGATTGAAAAGGACGGCACGCCCGGCCCCGGGTTTACGCGCGGTATGGCGCTGCTGGGCAAATATGTGCTGCTGGGCGAAGGTGCACGCGGGTCGCTGAGCAAGCAGGTGATCGCGCGGTTCGGGCTCGACGCAGGCAAGGAACCCGCCAAGTTCGGCATCGGGCTCAAGGAGCTCTGGGAAGTAGCCCCGGACAAACACCAGCCGGGACTGGTGCAGCACTCGTTTGGCTGGCCGCTCGACGCGGGGACTGGGGGCGGGTCGTTCCTCTATCATTTCGGCGAGAACCTGGTGTCGGTGGGGTTTGTGCTGCACCTCAACTACAAGAACCCCTATCTGGCGCCATTTGAGGAGTTCCAGCGCTTCAAGACGCACCCCAAGATCCGCGAGACCTTTGCCGGGGCGCGGCGGATTTCCTACGGGGCGCGGGCGATCACCGAGGGCGGCTGGCAGAGCGTGCCGAAGCTGACATTCCCCGGTGGGGCGCTGCTGGGTTGCGCGGCCGGGCTAGTCAACGTGCCGCGGATCAAGGGATCGCACAATGCGGTGTTGTCGGGCATCGAGGCTGCCAATGCGGTTGCCGATGCGCTGGCGGCAGGCCGGGCCAATGACGACCTGACCAGCTATGAAACCGGCTGGCGCGATGGACCGATCGGGAAAGACCTGAAACGCGTGCGCAACGTCAAGCCGCTCTGGTCACGCTTTGGCACGTTTGTGGGGATCGGGCTTGGCGGCATGGACATGTGGCTCAACACCCTGTTCGGCTGGTCGCCGTTCGGAACGCTGCGCCATGGCAAGCCCGACCATCTGGCCACAGAGCCTGCCAGCCAGCACCAGCCGATCAGCTACCCCAAGCCCGATGGCGTATTGACCTTTGACCGGCTGTCATCGGTGTTCCTGTCGAACACCAACCACGACGAAAATCAGCCGGTGCACCTTCGGGTTGCCGACATGACGCTGCAGAAACGCTCCGAGCATGATGTGTTTGCCGGGCCCTCGACGCGTTATTGCCCGGCGGGGGTTTATGAGTGGGTTGAGGGCTCGGAAGGCCCGAAATTCGTGATCAATGCGCAGAACTGCGTGCACTGCAAAACCTGCGATATTAAGGATCCCAACCAGAACATCACCTGGGTGCCGCCGCAGGGTGGCGAAGGGCCGGTTTATCCGAACATGTAGCGCGGGTTTGCGGGCCGGGATTCACCGGTCTGCAAGGGGTTTGGTCTAGTTTGCGCGCCAAGCGCCCTTCTGGCGTTGGAAGACTGCGCCATGACGACACCTGCCCTTGCCATCTCGGGACTTTCCAAGACCTTCGCCCGACCTGCCGTCGATGGGTTGGACCTGACGGTGCGGGCGGGCGAATTCTATGCGCTGCTGGGGCCGAACGGGGCGGGAAAGACCACTGCTCTGCGGATGGTGGCGGGGCTGCTGCAGCCCGATGCCGGGTCAATTGCTGTTTATGGCATCGACACGGCGCGAGAGCCGCTGAAAGCCAAATCGGTGGTAGCATTCGTTTCGGACGAACCCATGGTCTATGACCGGCTGACGCCGATGGAGTACCTTGAGTTTGTCGCCGGGCTCTGGGGCATCGAGACCGGCAGGGCCGAGGCACGGGCAAGGGAATTGGTCGAATGGCTCGGGCTCGGCCCGCACGCCAACGAGCGATGCGGCGGCTTTTCCAAGGGCATGTTGCAAAAGGTGGCGCTGGCCGGCGCCCTGGTGCATGACCCTCGCCTGATCATTCTCGATGAGCCCCTGACAGGGCTTGATGCAGGCTCCGCGCGGCAGGTCAAGGACGTGCTCGCCGGGCTGGTCAAGACCGGGGTGACGGTGATCATGACCACCCATATCCTTGAAGTGGCAGAACGGATGGCCGAGCGGATCGGGGTGATTGCCCATGGCAGGCTGATTGCCGAGGGCACGCTGGCAGAACTGCGCAGCCGGGCGGGCCACGAGGGTTCAACGCTGGAGGAAATCTTTCTTGAGCTGGTGCGGACCGAGGATGCGGCGTGAGCCGGAAGCCGGGAAGCACAGCCTGGTTTGCGGCGCACGAAGCGCGGCTGCAATGGCGCGAATTCACCGCGATGATGACCGGCGGGCGCCCGGCGCGGGCGATCACCCTGTTGATCGTGATGCTCGTGTTCGGCGCGTTTCTGCACTGGCTGGCCTATGTGGTGATTGCCCCGCAGGTGGCAGCAGGCATTGAAGCCGACAAGGCAACGCTGGTGGCGCTGAGCGGCGGCGGAGTGCTGTTCTGGTCGGTGATGCTGTCGCAGGCGATTGAATCGGTGACACGCGCCTATTACGCCCGCGCCGATCTCGACCTCATCCTGTCTTCGCCTGCCTCGTCACGGCGGTTATTTGCTGTACGCACGGGTGCCATTGCGCTGGCCAGCATGACGCTGGCCTGCCTTTTGGCGAGCCCGGCGATCAACGTGCTGGCGGTGATCGATGGACCGCGCTGGCTGATGGCTTATGGGGTGCTGGCCGTGCTCGGCGCGCTGGCGGCCGCAGCCGGAGTGCTGGTGACGCTGGGGCTGTTTCGGCTGGTGGGCGCGCGCCGCGCGAGGCTGATCGCCCAGATCATTGCAGCCATTGTGGGGGCCGGATTTGTGATCGGCATACAGGCGGTGGCGATCCTGCAATTGGGCACCTACTCACGGCTGAGCTTTTTCCAGTCACCAGCGGTGGTTGCCGCCATGCCCGACGCGGCAAGCCCATTGTGGCTGCCGGCACGGGCGGCGATGGGCGACGGCATGGCGCTGGCTGCCTTTGCCGCGGTGGGATTCGGCGCGCTGCTGGCGGTGATCTGGCTCAGCGCATCCAGCTATGGCCGCCATGCGATTGCGGCGGCCGGCGTGGCGCAGATGCGCAGCAGGCAGGGGGTGGCGCGGGACTTCAGGCTGCGGAGCGTCAAGCAGACGTTGCGCGCCAAGGAATGGAAGCTGCTGCGACGCGACCCGTGGCTGCTGTCGCAGACGCTGATGCAGATGCTCTACCTGCTGCCCCCGGCGCTGCTTTTATGGATCAACTATGGCGATGCCTCGGGCGTGAGCGTAGTGATCGTGCCGGTGCTGGTGATGGCAGGCGGGCAACTTGCGGGCGGCCTGGCCTGGCTGGCGATTTCGGGCGAGGACGCGCACGACCTGGTGGCCACCGCGCCGGTTTCGGCGCGCACGGTGCTGACCGCCAAGATCGAAGCGGTGATGGGCGCCGTCGGGGTATTGCTGGCGCCGCTGGCTTTGGCCTTCGCCATTGTGTCCCCCGGCGGGGCGCTAGTGGCAGCAGCGGGAATTGCGCTGGCGGCTGCCAGTTCGACAGCGATCCAGATGTGGTTCCGCACCCAGGCGCGGCGCAGCCAGTTCAGGCGGCGGCAAACCTCGTCGCGCGTGGCAACGCTGGCGGAAGCATTCAGCTCGATCCTGTGGGCGGCGACGGCGGCATCGGTGGCGGCGGGGGGAATCGTTGCAATTCTTGGAGTGTTACCTGCCGCGCTGGCGCTGATTGTGCTTTTGATCGCCTGGCTGATCAGCCCGCGTCCGCGCCGGGCCAAGCGGGAGAAGCCCCCTAAAACCCAAGCGCCGTCTCTGCCAGCAGCCACTCGCGGAATACCTTGATCTTGTGCTCGTTCCGGCGGGCATGCGGATAGGCCAACCAGATACTGGTGGCATCGGTATAGACGAGATCAAACGGTTGGATCAGCCGCCCATCGGCCAATTCGGCGCGGAAATAGGCCGGACAGAGCAGGCCCACGCCACCACCGGAAATTGCCACCTCGCCATCGAAGTATTGGCTGCCGAGGCGGTTGTTCGGCCGGCTGGTCAGGTCGTCGACCTGGCCTTCCACCCCGGCCGCTGCCAGCCACAAGCGCCACCACGGATCGTGCGGATCGATGATGGGCAATTTGAGCAAGTCTTGTGGTGTGTGAATGCCGCCGATGCTTTCAGCCAGTCTGGGGCTGAGGATGGGGGAATAGTAGTTGGGCAGGAGCTTGTGGGCGACAAGACCCGGCCATTCGCCAAGGCCAGAGCGCAGCGCTACATCGACGCCATCGCGGGCAAAATCGGCCACAACGTTGCTGGCATCAAGGCGCACCGCCAGATCAGGATGGGCCAGTTGGAACCGCCCCAGCCGCTGCACCAGCCAGCGGGCGGCGAACGAGTGCATCGAAGTGACGAAGAGGGTGTTGCGCTCCTGCTGCAAGGTCGGTCCAAAAGCCTCGACCAGCATTTCGAAAGCGCGGGTGACCGGCCCAGCCAATTGCTGGCCTGCTTCGGTCAGTTCCACCTGGCGCGGGCGGCGCAGAAACAGCGGGGTGCCGACGCGTTCTTCGAGCAGCTTGATCTGGTAGCTGACGGCGGCCTGCGTCATGCCCAGTTCCTCGCCGGCGCGGGTGAAACTGAGATGCCGCGCTACGGCCTCGAAGACGCGGACAGCGGCGAGGGGCGGCAGGTGAGCGTTCATCTGATATAAGCCTGCCTGATGGATATCGTGAAAGCTTCGATTGGATATACAGCGTTTTCCAGCGCATTGAGATGATCATGCATCAAATCAATCGTGGAGAACAGCCATGTTCAAAGTCACCAAACAATCCGCTTTTGGCCTGAGAGACCTGCTGCCGTTCCGGTCGCGCTGGCAAGGGATGGAGCCTGTCGCGCCCCGGTTTCTAATGGGCGAGGGTCTGAGCGAGCACCTGCAACGCGATATCGGCATCATTGATGGCCGCCAGCACCCACCTGGGCGTTGAGCTTAGATCGCTTCAGCCGCGAACAGGCGGCTGGGTGCCAGCAGGGCTGGGCCGGTGCGGACGATTTCAAGCTCCATGCTGTCGCGGGCCACGGTCTGGGTGAGCACGGCGAACATGCCTGAAATGGCAAGCGAGAGTGCATCGGGCGTGGGATTGCCGCGCAGCAGATTGGCAACGAACAGGGCCGTCATCAGATCGCCGGTGCCTGAATAGCGCGCGGGCAGCCTGGGCGTGACGACACGCCAGGCCGCATCGGCGGTGACAGCGTAGGTTTCGATGGTGCCATCGGATGTGGTGTCCAGGATAGCACCGCTGACGACCACCGTCGGTGCGGCAAGGCTGCGGGCCGCCGCAACCAGGGCGGCCACGGTCGAAACCGGCGTGTCGGCGAGGAACGCAAGTTCGAACTGGTTGGGCGTCAGGATATCGGCAATGGGTGCCAGCGCTGTACGGAAAGCCTCGCGCACCGGCTCCTTGACGTAAAAACCGGGCTCGGTGTCGCCACAAACCGGATCGCAGACATAGAGCAGGCCAGAATTGAGTGCGCGGGCGCGGGTGACAAAAGCGGCAATAGCGGCGCCATTTTCGGGCGCGCCGAGATAGCCGCTCACCACGGCGCGGGCGGATGCTGCAAGGCCACGCTCTTCGGCGCCCAGCAGCAGATCGGCAACCAAGGCCGGATCAAGGGCCTTGCCGCGCAGCGTAGGATAGCGCGGATTATTGCTCAGGAGCGTGGTGGGCACGGGGGCGACATTGATGCCTGCCAGCTGCAGGGGGAAAACGGCAGCGGAATTGCCGACATGGCCATAGACCACCTGGGACTGGATCGAAATCACGCTCACGGGACAACTCCATCTGCGGGCCGGACCGACTCGCGCGCCGCATAGAACATGGGTTTTGGTGGGGATGGAAGAGCCCGCCCCAGCGCGGGGGCTTGACGGCGCGCATGCCGCCCAATAGCTAGAATGCGTCGCCGGGAGAGACTGCCTTGACTGGCAGCGCCGAAGGAGCAACCGCCCCGGAAACTCTCAGGCAAAAGAACCGCGACGCATAAACATCTGGAAAGTGGCGCAGCAGCGCCCGCCGAAGGGATAACGATCTCAGGCGCAAGAGACAGATGGGGCGAACAACCCACGGCCTTTCGGCCCGAGGATGCGCCCGGATGCTTGCCTTTGATGCAGACATTTTCTGGATTGCAGCACCGCTGAGCGGCAACGCCCTTTGCTGTTCGCAGGCGTGCGTCCCGTGCTCCACCGCCCTTCCCTGCCCAAGGACACCATCATGACTTTTGCCAAGCTCGCTGCTGAACCCGCGCCCGTGTCCTTTGCCCAGCGCCATATCGGGCCCGATGGGGACGATGTGGCCGCCATGGTAGCCGCGACCGGCGCCACGAGCCTTGATGCCCTGATTGCCGAAACGGTGCCGGGCTCGATCCGCCAGAGCGTGCCGCTGGACCTCGGGCCGGGGCTGAGCGAACCCGATGCGCTGGCGGAAATGACGCGGATTGCGCGCAAGAACCAGGTGTTCACCTCGCTGATCGGCCAGGGCTATTCCGATACCATTCTGCCGCCGGTGATCCTGCGCAATATCCTTGAGAACCCGGCCTGGTACACAGCCTATACCCCCTATCAGCCTGAAATCAGCCAGGGGCGGCTGGAAGCGCTGATCAATTACCAGACGATGATTGCCGACCTGACCGGGCTCGACATTGCCAATGCCTCGCTGCTTGATGAAGCGACGGCGGCGGCCGAAGCCATGGCGGTGGCGCAGCGCGCCAGCAAGGCCGGCGCCACGGCGTTTTTTGTTGATGCCAATGTGCATCCGCAGACCCTTGCGGTGCTGCGCACCCGCGCCGAGCCGCTGGGGTGGACGCTGGTGGTGGGCGATCCGGCCAAAGATCTAGACGCCGACACCGTGTTTGGCGGTATTTTGCAATATCCCGGTTCGACCGGGGCAATCGCAGATATCTCGGCCCCGATTGCCGCGATCAAGGCAGCGGGCGGGATTGCGGTTGTTGCCGCTGATCTGCTGGCACTGACGGTGCTGACCTCGCCGGGCGAACTGGGCGCGGATATCGCCATAGGTTCGGCGCAGCGCTTCGGCGTGCCGATGGGCTATGGTGGGCCGCATGCAGCCTATATGGCGGTCAAGGACCCGCTCAAGCGCATCATGCCGGGCCGACTGGTGGGTGTGTCGATCGATGCGCGCGGCGAACGGGCCTATCGGCTGACGCTGCAGACGCGCGAACAGCACATTCGCCGAGAGAAGGCGACCTCGAACATCTGCACCGCCCAGGTGCTGCTGGCGGTAATTGCCTCGATGTATGCGGTTTATCACGGCCCGGAGGGCCTGACCAAAATCGCCCAGGCGGTGCACCGGCGCACCGCCGTTCTGGCGCAGGGATTGAAGGAACTGGGCTATACGCTTGGCAGCGAGAGCTTTTTCGACACGATTTCGGTCAAGGTCGGCGGCAAGCGTGATGTGATCCTGTTCAAGGCGCGCGAGGCCAGGATCAACCTGCGAGTGATCGACGCCGAAACGCTGGGCATCAGCCTTGATGAGACGACCACGCCCGAAACCGTGGAAGGCGTGTGGGCGGCATTTGCCGGGGCGCTGAAGTTCGACGACGTCGCCAGCCGCGCCAGCGAGGGATTGCCGCAAGGGCTTAAGCGTAAGAGCACGTTCCTGACTCATCCGGTGTTCCACCGCTACCGGTCGGAAACCGAAATCCTGCGCTATATGCGCAAGCTGGCCGACCGGGACCTGGCGCTTGACCGGGCGATGATCCCGCTCGGCTCGTGCACGATGAAGCTCAATGCCACCACCGAAATGATCCCGGTGACCTTCCCCGAATTTGGCAAACTGCACCCGTTTGCGCCGGTGGAGCAGGCGCAGGGTTATGTCGAGTTGGCCGACAACCTGAAGCGCTGGCTGTGCGAAATTACCGGCTATGACGCGGTATCGCTGCAGCCCAATTCGGGTGCGCAGGGCGAATATGCCGGCCTTCTGGCCATTCGCGGTTATCACATGAGCCGGGGCGATGGGCACCGCAATGTCTGCCTGATCCCCTCCTCGGCCCATGGCACCAACCCGGCCTCGGCCCAGATGGTGGGCATGGATGTGGTGGTGACCGCGTGTGACGATCACGGCAATGTCGATGTGGCCGATCTCAAGGCCAAGGCCGAGCTGCACCGCGACCGGCTGGCTGCCGTGATGGTGACCTATCCCTCGACCCATGGGGTGTTTGAGGAATCGATCCGCGAAATCTGCGACATCGTGCATGCTAATGGCGGGCAGGTTTATCTCGACGGCGCCAACATGAATGCGCAGGTGGGGCTCTCGCAGCCGGGCAAGTTCGGCGCTGACGTGTCGCACCTGAACCTGCACAAGACCTTCTGCATTCCGCATGGCGGCGGCGGCCCGGGGATGGGCCCGATCGGGGTGCGCGCGCATCTGGCGCCGTTCCTGCCCGGCCACCCGGATGCCGATGGTGGCAAGGCTCCGGTCGGCCCGGTTTCGGCCGCCCCGACGGGTTCGGCGTCAATCCTGCCGATCTCCTATGCCTATATCCTGATGATGGGCGGCAAGGGCCTGACGGATGCGACCAAGATCGCCATCCTGAATGCCAACTACATTGCAGCCCGGCTCGATCCACATTTCCCCGTGCTCTACAAGAACCATAACGGGCGGGTGGCGCATGAGTGTATCGTTGATCCGCGCGGCCTCAAGGATGCCTATGGGGTGAGTGTCGACGATATCGCCAAGCGGCTGATCGACTATGGGTTCCATGCCCCGACCATGAGCTTCCCGGTGCCGGGAACGCTGATGATCGAACCGACGGAATCGGAATCCAAGCGCGAGATCGACCGCTTCATCGATGCCATGATCGCCATTCGGGGCGAGATCGAGGACATCGCCAAAGGGCGTTTCACGGCTGAGGAAAGCCCGCTGCATTTTGCCCCGCACACCATCAGCGACATTGCGGAGACCAACTGGACCCGCAAATACGAGCGGACCGAGGGATGTTTCCCCGCCGGTGTTTCCCCGCTCGACAAATACTGGAGCCCGGTGAACCGGGTCGACAATGTCTATGGCGACCGCAACATCATGTGTTCGTGTCCGCCGCTTGAGGAATACCAAGAAGCGGCCGAATAACGGCCCGCAACTCAGCCCGCCGGGAGACCGGCGGGCTTTTTCATTTCCGGAGGCCCAGTGCGGAGTGGACAGGTGCATGGCGAGGCCAAATGCGCTATCGTATCACTTGTGACTTTTGCGCATTTGAGCAACCGGATGAGACTTTACACCCGGCTCCGGCACGCCATCATTCCAGAACGCACCAGGCTGGCGTTCTCCTATCGCAAACGACAGGGGCGCTGGCCGGACCTGGTTAGGCCAACGCGATTCAGCGAGAAAATCCAGATTGCCAAGATGGCCTGGCGCTCGCCGCTTATGGTGACGCTGGCGGATAAGATCGCGGCGAAGGACTATGTTGGCAGGCTGCTCGGGCAGGAGTGGATAACCCCGAACCTGTGGACCGGCGCTGACCTTCCCCCACGCCGGGAGCGCGACTGGCCGGTTCCATTTGTCTTGAAAGCCAACAACGGCAGTGGCGGGCACATTTTTGTCCGCAGCCAGGCTCCGCTCGATTGGCGGGAGATCGAAGACAGGGTCGCCGCCGACGAAGGTGACACCCACGGTTCTCGCTGGGGTGAATGGGTCTACACGCAGATCCCTCCGCGATGGCTGGTGGAGCCCCTGCTGGATCAAGACGGCATACCTCCGGCGGATTTCAAATTCTTCGTGTTCAATCAGCGGGTCGAGTTTATCCAGGTCCACCACGACCGGTACGGAAACTATATTGCCCCGATCTATGATCGGGAGTGGACCAAGCAACCGTTTGGACTGCACGGGCCGCATAGAGACACCTCGTTCCCGCGCCCTGCCTCGCTTGCAGCCATGATCGCCGGCGCCGAGCAGATTGCGCGGGGCTTTCCGTTTGCAAGGATTGATCTTTACGAGATCGGAGGCAGGCCGCGCTTTGGCGAGGTGACGTTCTATCCCGGGTCCGGGCATTCGGTTTTCGATCCTGCGGACATTGACCTGACCTATGGCGCCCTGTGGACCGACCTTGACCTTGATGCTTATCGTGCCCGGACTGCGCCGGATTTGATTGGCGCATAGAACCGCAACGCCAACAATGCGCGCTCTGATCAAGGTGTCCCCCTTCCCTGGCCGACGCAAAATTGTTCTCCTGATGCGTAAGAATTCTCCCTATTTCCCGAATTCGCGGTGAAGCGCGGCCTTATGACGTTCCGTTTTCCGACACCGGACACAAAACTTTACCTCTGACGCCAATTCATTCCGGCTGGGAAAGCAACGCAAAGTGGGTAGGCTGTCCAGCTTAAGCGACTGAGGATCAATTATGGACAAGGCCTTTACCGCGCACATCGAGGATGTGCTCAAGAGCATTGACGCTGCTGGACTGTATAAACGCGAGCGCGAGATCACGACGCCGCAGGCAGGGCGGATCAAGTATATGTCGGAGGGGATCGAGAAGGATGCGATCAACCTCTGCGCCAACAATTATCTCGGGCTGGCCAATGACCCGGACATCATCGCGACCGCCAAAGGGGCCATGGATGAATTTGGGTTTGGCATGGCCTCGGTGCGCTTCATCTGCGGAGCGCAGACCCTGCATCGCGAGCTTGAGCGGGCGATCGCCAAATATCTCGAAAAGGATGACGCGATCCTGTTTGCCGCCTGTTTCGACGCCAATGGTGCGCTGTTCGAGACACTTCTGACTGAAGAAGACGCGGTGATTTCTGATGCGCTCAATCACGCCTCGATCATTGACGGGGTTCGGCTTTCGAAGGCCAAGCGCTATCGCTATGCGACCAGCGATATGGGTGAGCTCGAGACAGCGCTGCGGCAAGCGCGAGACGATGGGGCGCGCTTCAAGCTGATCATCACCGACGGCGTTTTTTCGATGGATGGCCATGTCGCCGACCTGCCCGGCATTTGCGCGCTGGCGGAAAAATATGGTGCGGTTGTCGCGGTCGACGATTGCCACGCAACGGGCCATCTCGGGGCGCAAGGGCGCGGCACGCCGACGCTGACCGGAGCGGGCAAGCGTGTGGACATCATTACCGGCACGCTGGGCAAGACGCTGGGCGGGGCGATGGGCGGCTTCATCACCGGGCCGCAGGCGGTGGTTGACCTGCTGCGCCAGCGTGCCCGGCCCTACCTGTTTTCGAACAGCCTGGCGCCGGCGATTGCCGCAGGTTCACTCAAGGCCATCGAGATTGCGCAGAAAGCCGACGACCGTCGTGCCCGGCTCATGGCACACACGGCCCGTTTTCGCGGTGCGCTGACCGATCTGGGTTTCACCCTGGTTGGGGGCCGGACGCCGATTATTCCGGTGATGCTGGGAGAGGCCCAGGCGGCACAAGACATGGCGCGGGCGCTGGGGGAGCGCGGCGTGTTCGTCTCCGGGTTCTTCTATCCCGTGGTCCCCAAGGGCAAGGCCCGTATCCGAACCCAGATGTCGGCCGCCCTGACCGATCACGATATTGGTTTTGCCATCGATGCCTTTGCCGATGCCGGCAATGCGCTTGGCCTGATTTAGGAGACCGCGATGAAAGCACTTGTGAAAGCCAGGGCCGAGCGCGGAATCTGGATGCAGGACGTGCCAGTGCCCGAGATCGGGCCTGATGATGTGCTGGTCAAGATCAACAAGACGGGGATCTGCGGCACCGACGTGCACATTTTCAACTGGGACGACTGGGCGGCAAGCGTCGTGCCGGTACCCATGACCATCGGGCATGAATATGCCGGAACCATTGCTGCGGTTGGCGCCAATGTGCGGCACCTGGCAATCGGGCAACGCGTTTCGGGCGAGGGCCATGTGGTGGGCATGAAAAGCCGTGCCTCGCGGGCGGGCAAATTTCATCTCGATCCGGACACCAAGGGTATCGGGGTGAACCTGCCGGGTGCCTTTGCCGAATTTGTTCGAATCCCGGCCTTCAACATCATCCCCCTGCCCGACTCCATTTCCGACGACATCGGGGCAATTCTCGATCCGCTGGGCAATGCGGTGCATACGGCACTGGCATTCAACATCGTGGGCGAAGACGTGCTGGTCACGGGAGCCGGACCGATCGGTATCATGGGGGCCGCCGTGGCCCGGCATGTGGGCGCGCGGCATGTGGTGATCACCGATGTGAACAAGGACCGGCTGGCGCTGGCCGGACAGGTGGCCGACGTAACGCCGGTGAACGTGGCCGAAGACAATCTGCGCAGCGTGATGGACCGGCTTGGCATGCGGGAAGGGTTTGACGTTGGCCTCGAAATGAGCGGGTCACCGGCTGCACTCGACCAAATGATCGAGCACACCGTGATGGGCGGGCGAATTGCCCTGCTGGGCATTCCGGCCCGGCCATTCAACTTCGATCTCGGCAAGATCGTATTCCGCATGATCACGCTCAAGGGCATCTATGGCCGCGAAATGTTCGAGACATGGCACAAGATGCTGGCCATGCTCGAAAGCGGGCTGGATGTGAGCAAGGTGATCACCGACCGGGTGAAGGTCGATGACTATGAGGCGGCGTTCGAGAAGGCAGCGGCGGGCAAGGCCAGCAAGATCGTGCTCGAATGGTAGCCCGCCACCGCAGCGCTTAAGCGTTTGCCATCACTTCTGCCTTAAGCGCTGCGAACATATTGTGCAGGCGCGGGGCCAGTTGCGGGTGGGCGGCGATTTCGGCCGCCGTCAGGGTGGCACCAAGCAATGGCAGGGTCGGCGAAGCCGACTCGACGATATCGGCCGCCATGGTCTTGAGAACGACGCGCAATTGCTCGGGGCCATGTTCGGCCCGCTGCGAGGTGCCCAGAATGGCCACCGGCTTGCCGGCGAAATCGATGCTGCCCACCAGCCAGTCGAGCAGGTTCTTGAACGCCCCTGCGATGCCCCGCGCATATTCAGGACAGGAGACGATCAAGGCATCGGCATCGGCAACGGCGCGCCGCAGCATGATGACCGAAGCCGGAGGGCTGGCGCCATCAAGATCGGGGTTGAATGGGGGGAGCAGGGAAAGGCCTGTGTATATCTGCAGGTGAACGTCGGCCGGCGCAAGAAGCTTAAGTGCCTCCAAGGCGGCAGTATTAGAAGAGGCAGCCCGCAAGCTGCCTGAAATTGCCAGATATTTCAAAATGATAACCAATTGTAGAGTGCCCAGAATAGAGCAAGCCTAGCAACCGGCATGCATGCTGACTATCGAATATGAGCATTCGTTCAAGTTGCATCTAATATCCACAGAAGCAGGACCTTACCCTGATTGGCGCTGATCGCGGCGCACAGTTGTGGGTAGTGGCACTTCGCGCCTGCACGGACGGTGCGCAGGTGCTAGGGATGAGTTCTTCTCAGGTGGAATCGGCGTTCGCATGAAGGTTGGCATTGATATGGGAGTGACGTCGGGGACGACGCCTGCCCTGCTCGACCTTGAGGAACTCCTGGCCACACGCCTGCTGGTGCAGGGCAATTCAGGATCTGGAAAATCCCACCTGCTGCGCCGCCTGCTTGAGCAGAGCGCGCAATGGGTGCAGCAATGCATCATCGACCCCGAGGGCGACTTCGTGACGCTGGGCGACCGGTTTGGCCATGTGGTGGTGGATGCCGCACGCACCGAGAACGAGTTGACACGCATTGCAGGGCGCATCCGGCAGCATCGGGTTTCGGCGGTCTTGAACCTTGAGGGCCTCGACATCGAACAACAGATGCGCGCGGCGGCGGCGTTTCTCGGCGGCATGTTCGATGCAGAGCGCGACCATTGGTACCCGGTGCTGGTGGTGGTAGACGAGGCGCAGCTTTTTGCGCCGGCGGTGGCGGGCGAGGTATCCGACGAGGCACGCAAGCTTTGCCTCGGGGCGATGACCAATCTGATGAGCCGTGGCCGCAAGCGCGGGCTCGCCGGTGTGATCGCCACGCAGCGGCTGGCCAAACTGGCCAAGAACGTGGCAGCGGAAGCCAGTAATTTCCTCATGGGGCGGACGTTCCTTGATATCGACATGCAACGAGCCGCCGACCTGCTGGGCATGGAGCGGCGGCAGGCTGAGGCCTTCCGCAACCTGCAGCGCGGGCATTTTATTGCGCTTGGCCCTGCCCTGTCGCGCCGGCCGCTGCCGATCACCATCGGAGCAGTTGAGACCTCGGCGCGTTCGACCAGCCCGAAGCTGACGCCGTTGCCGGAGCAGCCTTTGGACGCGCGAGACCTGGTGCTCACCCCTGATGCCGACGAGAGCCGGCTGGTGGTGCGGCGCGCGCCGCCACCGCCGATGCCGACGGCAGATATCCTGTCGCAACTGGCCCGCTCGCGCCCCGAGCCGGAAGTGCCAGTGCCGCAGACGCTGTTTCCCGAGATTGATGAGGCCGAGCGCGACGCGTTGATCGATGCGGTGATGCGCGAACTGCTCGGTGACCCCGACGCCGGGTTTCGAACGGTGGCGGTGCTTTATCAGGATTTTCTGGTGCGCTGCCGGATCCGCCGCGTGCCAGGCGAAGCGCTGGCCCTGCCCGCCTTCCGCAGGAGACTGGCGGTTGCCAGGGCCGGGGTGGATGCTGAAATTGCCGCCAGCGAAAGCTGGGGCAAGGCGTTGAGCCTGTCCGAAAGCCTGACCGATGATGTGCAAGGCGTATTTCTGAACATTGCGCTCGCCGCGGTGCGTGGCGAGCCCTGCCCATCGGATGCTGCGCTGGCGCGGCTCTATGGCAGCCATTCGACCAGCCGAGCCCGGCGACTGCTGACCTATTTCGAGGAGCGCGGCCTGTTGGTGACGCGTACCGATTTTCGGGGGAACCGAGTGGTGGCGTTTCCCGATCTAGATTGTGAAACCGCGCCGGGCGACCCGAACCGGCCCGATGAAATGGCTCGCGCTGCTGAATAAGCGAACGCCGCTTCCGTACACATTTGTAACCTTATTGTATGACGAGGCAGTACCGGCAAACCAATCGCCCTATCTATTTATTCTCTGCTTTAACTCCCGATGAAGATTTTTTGATCATCTTTCGAATTGCAGAAGGCGCCGAGACGGGCGCGCGAAGTATGGGTGATCGCATGTCGACTGCAGCAATACGCGAGAGCAACGTCGTGCCGCGCATGTGGCGCACATTCGAAATGGCAGAGGCCAGCGCAGCCGTTTACCGGATGGTGGATGGCGACGAGTGGAAATTTGAAGTGCGCCCACGCAACGGCGGCGGCTTCTACGTAGCCCGGCTGAACAAGCTGGGCGAATTCGACTCCTGGATTGCTCAATAGGCCCACTCGTTACGCCGCCCGATCAGGCTAGCGACCATCGCCATTGGGAGTACGCCGAAACCGGCTGTCAGTCAGGGTCGTCGGGCTGTTCGACACCGCCGCGCTGCTGCAGCCAGACCATGACGAGAAAGCACAGCCCTGCCCAGGCCGAACCCACGCACCAGCCAGCGAGAACATCGGTGGGATAGTGAACGCCCAGATAAATGCGGCTGAGCCCGACCAGCACGGTGAGAAGCACGGCCATGGTCATGAAATAGACCCGCAATTGACGCTTGCCGCGAACCCGGGTGAGCAGCGCCCCCAGGGTGAGAAATGTCACTGCTGAAAGCATGGCGTGGCCGCTGGGGAAGCTGGCGGTAAAGACACGCGCCACCTGGGTGAGTTCCGGGCGCGGGCGATCATAACTCATCTTGAGCAATGTGCTGATGGCAACCCCACCAAGAACGGAGACTGACATCAGGAGCGCCGCGCTGCGCTTGCCGGCAAAAACGAGGTAGAGCACAACGGAGATAAAGAGCAGCCCGAGCCCGGCAAAGCTGCCAAGAGCCGTGACATCGCGGGCCATTTCCTCGACCCAGGCTGGCCCGATGGGATCGGCCGGATCACCGGCGGTGCGGAAGGCATTGAGCACGGCATTGTCGAAGGCAACGGTGCTGCCGCGCGTTACGAGTTCGGCCAGACCGACAAAGCCAAGCAGCAGCCCGGCGACAAGCAGAAGCCCGCCGAGGATTGCGCCTTCCGGGCGGCGGAGGCGCGAGACGGCGGCGGTGGCATCACTGGCAGGGGATCTGGGCATGGGCAGGTCCGAGGATCGAAACGGCAGACTAGCAGCGCAAGTGAGCAAGACAAAGGGCGGCCACGATTACGGCCGCCCTCGTTCAAAACGGCCCTGCGCTACTGAACGGTGACTTCGGTCCGTTCACCACCGGTGACACTGGCCGATACCTCGGTCTGCGTATCATCGGCGGCGAAGGCAACAATGGCATAGTCACCCTCGGGCATGGTGATCTGGAAGGTTTCACCGAAATTATAGGCGAGCTGCTTGCGGTTGCCCTGAATGTCCTTCCTGATCTCAAAGATTTCGATGCGAGCGGCGCCCGGCGCTGAAATCACCAGAACACCGGCGTTGAGCACGCCAAGAACATCAGTGGTTTCCCCTGCGGTGATGGTGAAGGGGGTTTCAACCGAAGCGCCTTCAAGCTCGGTGAGAGCAACATAGTCTCCAGGGGGCAGGTCGAATTTGGAGGCCGGGCCATAGGCGTAGGCCACTTCCTTGCGCTCGCCCTGAATGTTCTTCCTGGCTTCCAGAATCTTGACCGCCAGACCGCCTTCTTCGACCGGCATGCCGTCAATATAGTCGGCATTGATGACAGCATGGCCGACGCCAACGATCAGATCGAGCTCGACTGTTTCTCCCGCGGCAACGGTGAAGTCCTGCGTGATCTCACCTTCGCCCAGAATAGCTTTGACGCTGTGCGAGCCGGCCGGAACGTAGGTCTTTGTATCGCCGTAGAACGTAGGATCGACGTCTCTGGGCAGGTCGATGACGATGGCGGCACCGGCGTCGATTTCGGCGCCTTCGCTGGCATAGGGGTGGAAAAGTGCCAGGCCGGCGTTGAGAACAAACAGCGGGTCGGCAACTTCGCCGTCCTTGATCTCGATGACCTGTTCGGTTTCGGCGTAGTCGATCTTGGCGCGGACGAGATATTTACCGGGCGCAAGATTGGTCTTGTACTGCCCGCCATAGTCGGTCTGCACCCATTCGCCCTCGCCGCCATCGGCGGAGAGTTTGTAGATTTCCCAGACGTTGCCGAAATCCTTAGGCAGGGATTCCCCGCCTTCAGCCAGAACGACATCCGGGGTGAAATTGAACTCGGCAACCGGCTCTGGTTCGGAGGCCGGTTCGGGAGCAGGCTCGGAGACGGCGGCGACCGTGGTGGTCAGGGCGTCGGCAAGGCCCGATGCATCGGAGGCGGGGAAGTATTTGCCGCCGGTGTTTTCGGCAAGGCAGGCAACCTGCTTGCCCTCTTCCTCGGTGAGCCCGAAGCCGACGACATGGGTTGTGAAATCAATGCCGGATTGCTCGAGGTCGCTAGCCAGAGCGCATGGATCGGCCTCGCAAGTCTCAAGGCCGTCGGTAATCAGAATGACGGTGGCCTTGTCCTCGGTATAGTTGAGGGCCTCAGCCGCCATCTTGACGGCCTCGGAGATCGGGGTTTTGCCCTTGGGGTTGATGCCCTCGGCGGCCTCGATAATAGCCGGGCCAGTACCAGCGGCAGCCGGGACCAGCATTTCGATGTCGCTGCAGTCGCCCTTGGTGCGATGACCGTAGGTCATCAATCCAAGCTCAAGGGTTTCCGGAAGACCCGAGAGCACTTCGGACAGGGTTTCCCGCGCAATCGATATGCGGGCCTCGCCATCGATCTGCGCCCACATCGAGCCGGAACCGTCGAGCACAATGATTGCCCTGTCGGTGGCAAGCGATGGCGCGGCAGGTAACAGCGCCAATGCAGCCACGGTGAGTATCTGCAGCAACTTCATTCATGCACCTCGTGATTGTTTACGGGCTTGCGTCCGCAATCGGCGGGTGCAGGCCGAACCAGATGGACTGCCTGACTACTGCACCGCAGGGCCGGGCTGGAGGGCGAGTTCGGGTGCATCAAGCATGGCGGTCTGCCGGTCGGCATCTGGGTTGGGCAGAGCAAGCATCACCGCCAGGCACAAAGCCAGGACCAGACCAACCCGAACACCGAGACCGCGCAGGCCATTGGATTTAGTACGCATGGTACGCTTCCCTCACTCGAACAGGGTTCTGATCGGCGGAGCTGACCCGGTCTGGCGATCAGGCGGGCCGGATCGTCGATCCCTCCCGTGCCTCCAGACAGCTGTCACTTACTGCTCCTGCCCTCGACCCTGGGCATCTGGTAGCTATAGTAACAATTACGGATGAACTCTACACGAACTGCGCCTTCACAATCGGTTCAGATGAGAAAATGGTTTGAAAAATGCAAAACGCGCGAGCCTGATGGCCCGCGCGTTCGAAACTCGGTCCCGGAGGACGCCTGAAATCAGGCGGCCGAGATGGTGTTGACGGCGATCTTGCCGGTGCGGCGGTCTTCAGCGGTGTCGAACGAGACCTTCTGGCCTTCGTTGAGGCCGCGGAGGCCTGCGCGCTCAAGAGCGGTAGCGTGGACGAAAACGTCCTTGCCGCCGTTGTCCGGCTGGATGAAGCCGTAGCCCTTTTGGTCGTTGTAGAATTTAACGGTGCCCGTTTCCATGGGTCAGTCCTTTGATAGCGTCGTATACAGTTTGGGCTCCATCGCGCGGTTGCGTCTTGTTACCCGGCCAGTCGATTTTGGAGAAACAGGAGCGCGCGCCGGACCTTAAGAAGGGCGAGACGGCCGAATGTCAGCCAAACTTCGATGGCAAAACAGATAACGTGCAAACGAACATATTGCAAGGTGCGGCAAAATGCGCAGCCCCGGCCGGTTTCAGGCCAGTTTGTTCACCAGCTGAACGGGACCTGCTGCCTCGCGGCCCGGGTTGAGGCGCGCATCGAGGGCTCCGCCGAAGCTGACGGCGCCGGTGGGCTGCACTTTGAAGATATCGGACGCCTTTGCATCCGGCTTGCCCGATCGCAGCGCTTTTTCCTCGGCAAGTTCGGCAGCCTTGACCGGATCATTGCGCGGATTGCGAGGGTCAGCATTGCGCTTGGCCGCCGCAACGTCACACCCGCTTGTGCATACATATCCGTTGACGATGCGAAACATCACTGCCCCCAGGGGCGGCCATTGTCACCGTCCGGTGCTAACCAAAGCTGAATCCGGCACGCCGATACGCATTTGTGATTGACCGGCGCGCGCAATCAGATTCCGCCGGTTGCCATTCCGAGCCGCGGGCCACCTACCCTGTTTCAGTAGGTTTGCCGCAGGTGCTGCACTTTCAAACTGGCCGCAAGCTCGGCTGGGGAGGCCGCGTTTCCATGCCTCGGGGTAAATGTAAGTTCTGTCGGGCGGCCGGGGATAAGTGTGAGGGCGTTGTCGGAGAAATAACCCGGAACGCTGGCGGTGGCCGTAACGAAGAACGCCGGCTTGTCAGTGGTGAGCGTGAGAACAGGCTTGCCGTTGACCGTAGACCAGCTGGCGCTGACGTCGGCTGCAGGCACCTCGTACTGCTTATATGCTTTGGGGAAGAAGTCGTTCTCGCCCAGCAGGACCCCGTTTGGATCGCGCCAGGAGAAGAACAGGAACTCGTCGTCAGCGAGACCGGCGGCATCGATAGCGGTCACCTCAAAAGCGGAATCGGGGGAGACGGTACTCGTTCCCGTATAGAGCTGGCGATCGCCACCGGAAACCCTGACGGCGCGGACATCGAGCGTGACCGGCACCGGAGCGCCGGTGTCGTTGATGGCGCGCAACACGATGCGGCTGGCGGGGGCGTTTTCGACCGGCTTGCCGCGCGAGTTGGTGGGCACTGCGTCGTGGACCGGCACGGCCACGACATTGACCGGGAGGAAGAAGCGCTTGGCCATGTAGTGCAGCAGCTTCCACTGCCCGCCATAGTCCAGGCTCGACCAGCTGGCTACCGGCCACAGATCGTTGATCTGCCAGAACAGGGTACCCATGCAGCGCGGCTTGGTGGAGCGCCAATATTCAATGGCGGTCTTGATGGCGAGGCCCTGCTGCACCTGCGAGAGAAAAACCATCTGCTCGAAATCGCGCGGGAAGCGGAAATAGCGCGTCATGGTTTCGAGAATGCGGGCATTGCCGCCATCGTTGCGCTGGTGCGCCTCCATGACCGGAGAGGATGGATTGCGGTCGCCCGGTACGGTGAAGGTTTCAATGATGTTGGACGAGGTGAAAGACTGGAAGCCGAACTCGGAAGCAAAGCGCGGATTGACGGTGCGGTAGGCCTCGAACGACTTTGCCGAGTGCCAAACATCCCAGTAGTGGGTATCGCCGCGGGTGTCGGCGTGCCAGCCATCGGAGAAATCGAGGTAGCCCATGGACGGCGAGGAGGGCCAGAAGCGGCGCGCCGGATCTTCGTCCTCCACGATATTGCCAAGCATCGAATTGAGCCGGTCGTAGTTGGCGACGTAGCGCTCGGGCGCGGCCTTGGTCTCAGGATACCAGTGCAGCGAGCCGATGACCTCGTTATCGCCGCACCAGAGGGCAATGCAGGCATGGTGAGAAAGGCGGCGCAGCTGCTGGGTGATCTCGGTGCGGACATTCTCGAGGAATGGCCGATCCGACGGATAGCTCATGCAGGCGAACATGAAATCGTGCCAGATCAGGATGCCGAGTTCGTCGCAAATCTCATAGAAATAGTCGGGTTCATACTGACCGCCGCCCCAGATGCGGATCATGTTCATATTGACCGCTTGCGCGCTTTCGAGCAGGTCGCGGACGACCTCGGGCGTGATGCGCGAAGGGATGGCATCGGCGGGAATCCAGTTGGCGCCCATGGCGGTGATATCGCGCCCGTTAATCCGCACCTTGAAGGAATGATCAATCTCATCCTTCTCGACGACCCATTCGAGTTTGCGCAGGCCGATGCGGCGGGTGGTGACTTCGCCATCGAGCGTGGTGGTGAGGGTGTAGAGCGGCTGGGCGCCCTGCCCGTTCGGCCACCAGAGCCTGGGGTTGTGGATGGTGATCGTGTGGTTGAATACGTTCTCGCCGGGGCGCACCATGACCTTGTCGGCAACCGTCTGGCCATCGATAACATGGGCCAGTTCAACCGATCCTTCAGCGAAGGCGAAAACCCGAGTCTTTATCGCCAGTTCGACCGAAGTCTTGCCATGGGCCTGATCGACCTGGACGCTTTCCTGCCGGGCCAGCCGCGAGCGGCGGATGGTCATGCGGCCATAAACCCCGGTGGGCATCAGGCAGATGCCCCAGTCCCAGCCGGCATGGCAGGCGGGCTTGCGCACAAAGTTCATGTGCACGCCCTCAAGCCCGTTGGTCTGGTAGTTCTTGGTGAAGGGAATGGGGAATGGGTGAGCATCGGCGCGCGCCTTGGCAACATGCCGGGCGACTGCAAATTCGATGCGCAGGTGATTGTCGCCTGCCCGCACCTTGCCGGTGACATCGATGTCGTAACGGATAAAGGTGTTTTGCGTGCGGGCGATTTCTTCGCCATTGAGGAAGACGGTGGCGATGCAATCGACCTCAGAGAGGGTCAGGGTCAGATAGCCATCGATGTCATCGGGAGAAGCGGAAAAGCTGCGCTCGACAGTCCATGGCGTGTGGTTGACCCACATGACATCCTGCTCGTTGGCGCCGAAATAGGGATCGGGAATCTCGCCCTTGGCCAGCAGCGCCGTGTGCACATCGCCCGGCAGCGCAATATCGGCGCGGGTCGGACGGGTGGGCGAGGTCAGCGTAAAAACACCGCTGAGATCGAGTTCGGAATAGGTCGTGGCCAAGGCTGCCTCCTCGCGGCGAGGCCGGCGGCCCGCCCAGTTGTTCCCAAGGGCGACATTGCGCCCGGATCGGCTATGCAATCGATTGCATTTGGCCCTTGATAGCCGTTTGCCAGGGCTTTTCCAATGGGGCGCGGAGGCGAATTTATGCGCTAGCCGGCGCGGCGCACCTGCGGGACGGGGCCGACGTAGCGCGACTGCGGGCGGATAAGACGGCCGGTAAGGTCCTGCTCGATGGCGTGAGCAACCCAGCCGCCGACCCGGCCCATGGCAAAGACGCCGGTGAAGGCCTCGCGCGGAAAACCGAGGGGTTCGAGCAGCAGTGCGGTATAGAACTCGACATTGGTCTCGAGCGGGCGATTGGGCTTCCTGCGCTTGAGCAGCGAGAGCGCCGCCGCTTCCACAGCCTCGGCCAGCGCCAGCCGGGCGGGCGGCACCAGGCCGGCAGCGCTGAGCGCCCGGACCGCGCCCTTGAGGGCATCCGCCCTCGGATCACGGACGCGATAGATGCGGTGGCCGAAGCCCATCAGCCGGTCGCCCCGTTCCAGCGCCTGCTCAAGCCAGGGCTCGGCATTGGCGGGAGTGCCGACGGCATCGAGCATATTGAGCACCGGCCCCGGCGCGCCGCCATGCAGCGGCCCGAGGAGGGCACTGAGCGCGGCAAGGATAGACGACGTCAACCCAGCCTTGGTGGAAGCCACGACGCGGGCGGCGAAGGTCGAAGCGTTCAAACCGTGGTCGGAAACCGTCACGAGGTAGGTGTCGAGCGCTGCTGCCTGGCCCGGGGCGGGCATGGTGCCGGTGAGCATGCGCAGGATATCGGCGGCGTGCGACAGCGCCGGATCGGGGGCGATGGGCCTGAGCCCCTGTCGGATGCGTAAGAGGCAGGGGATGAAAACCGCCGGGGCGGCGATAAGCTGGAGCATGGTGTGCAACCCGGCGCCATCGGGAATGCGGGCCAGCAGCACGCGCATGGCTTCGACCGGCGGTAGCGAGAGGAGCGCGACATCCACCGCTTCCAGATGCGCCGCCACGGCGACCCGCGCCATGCCAAGTTCGTGCTCAAGCGTGAGAGGCCAATCGGGCACCTGATGGGCGAGGAGAAGGGTGAGCACATCGGGATAGGTCGCCCTGCCCGCCAGATCATCGAGCGACACGCCACGAATGATCAGCCGACCGAGTGCACCATCAACATCGGACAGGGCGGTATCGGCGGCAACGACGTTTTCAAGACCTGAACTGGTGACGGAACCCATGAGATTTCTCCTTTGTTGCCGCATAGATCAGCGGTATCATCATTGACGTCAATCTTGATGCAATTGATCAATGTGAGAGCCATGAGCTGGATGAGCGCCGAGGCCGCGCTGGCGGCATTGGGAACCAAGCCGCAGACGCTTTATGCCAATGTCAGCCGAGGGCGGATCGCCGCCCGCCCCGACCCAACGGACCCGCGCCGCAGCCTTTATAACGCCGGAGACGTCGAACGGCTGGCGGCGCGGCATCGCGGACGGCGCAAGAGCGAAGCGGTGGCTGCCGAGACGATGCGCTGGGGTGAGCCCGTGATGCCCTCCACGATCTCAACAGTCTTCAGGGGCCGATTGTACTATCGCGGCAAGGACGCGGGGATAATGGCGCTGACCGCAAACCTTGAGGACGTCGCAGGGCTGCTATGGGGCGGCGGGCCGGTGCAGTTTGGCGCCGGCGCTGCCGGGCCGGGCGGCACCGAAGGTGGGTTTGTTGTACTGGCGCGGCTGGCAGCGCATGGGTTGCCGACACTGGGGCGGACGCGGCCGGTGCTGGAAACCGAGGCCGGGCAGGTCGTCGGTCAACTGGCAGCGGGACTTTTGGGACAGCCCGGCGATGGACCGATGCATGAGCGGATCGCTGCGGCGTGGGAACGGCCGGACGCAGCCAGCGCGATCCGCATGGCGTTGGTGTTGCTGGCAGAACATGAGCTGAACGCTTCAACATTTGCGGCGCGGGTGGCGGCATCAACCGGGGCACCGCTGGCGGCGGCCTTGCTGGCCGGGCTGTCGGCGCTGACCGGACCGCGCCATGGCACGGCATCGGCAGCGGTGACGGCGCTGGCGACCCTGGCCAAACACGTGGGACCGGAAGCCGCCGTGCGGCAATACCTTGCCGAGGGCAGGCCCCTGCCCTGTTTCGGACACCCACTCTACCCACAGGGCGACATGCGCGCGGCAACGCTGCTGGCTGCCTTCCCGCCCGATGCGATCCACGCCGGGCTGGCAAAGGCGGGTCTGGCTCTGATCGGGGAAGCGCCCGATATCGACTTTGCGCTGGCCAGCCTGACGGCAGAATTCAACCTGCCCGCGCACGCCCCGTTTGTGCTGTTTGCCATCGCCCGGTCGGTCGGCTGGATCGCCCACGCGCTTGAACAGGTGGAAACCGGCACCCTGATCCGGCCAAGGGCGCAGTATATCGGGCCGGAACCGGGCGGGAATTAATCGTCGGCGGAGACATCGAGGAAGCCACCGGACTGGCGTTCCCAGAGCCGGGCATAGTGCCTGCCGAGCGCCAGCAGGTCGCCATGGGTGCCCTGTTCGATGATGCGGCCTTTGTCGAGCACCACGAGCCGGTCCATGGCGGCGATGGTGGAGAGGCGGTGGGCGATGGCGATGACCGTCTTGCCCTGCATGAGGGTTTCGAGCTGGGTCTGAATGGCGGCCTCGACCTCGCTGTCGAGGGCGGAGGTGGCTTCGTCGAGGATCAGGATCGGGGCGTTCTTGATCAGCACGCGGGCGATGGCAACACGCTGGCGCTGGCCACCCGAGAGCTTGACGCCGCGCTCGCCGACAAAGGCATCGTAGGCGGTGCGACCCTTCTGGTCGATCAGGGCCTCGATGAAATCATCGGCCTCGGCCAGCGCGGCGGCAGCCATCATTTCATCGTCGGTGGCATCGGGGCGACCATAGGTGAGATTGGCGCGGATCGAGCGGTGCAGGAGCGAGGTATCCTGGGTGACGACGCCGATCTGGGCCCGCAGGCTTTCCTGAGTGACTTTTGAAATGTCCTGACCATCGATGGAGATAGTGCCGCCTTGCAGGTCGTAAAAGCGCAGCAGCAGGTTGACCAGTGTCGACTTGCCGGCCCCGGAACGCCCGACGAGGCCAAGGCGTTCGCCCGGCGCAACGCTGAGCGAGAGATGGTCAATCACTCCGCCGGGGCGGCCATAGTGGAAGGACACATCGGAAAAGCTGATGGCGGCCTTTTCGACCACCAGCGGGGTGGCATCGGGGGCATCGGTGAGTTCGAGCGGACGGGCGATCAGTTCTGAGGAGTTCTGTGCCGTGCCATAGTTGCGCATCAGCCCGTTGAGCTGGGTCATCAGGCGCCCGAGCAGATTATAGAGCCGCAGGGCGAGGCCCATGGTGAAGGCAACGCCGCCGACGGTGATCAGCCCCTGCGTCCACAAATGCACCGAGAGGGCCGCCATGCCGGTGATCATGACGCCCGAGAGCATGGCCATGGCGCTGCGCACGCCGACAAGATTGCGGGCCAGCCGCGTCATGGCGGAAATGTAGTGGCCAAAGCCCTCTCGCACGAAACGGTCGTCGGCCTCGGCGGTGCCGAAGAGTTTCAGCGTCTGGATGTTGGCATAGCTATCGACGATGCGGCCGGTGAGCGCAGAGGCCGCCTCGGCGGCGGCGGCGGAGCGCTTGCGCATGCGAGGAACAAAGAAGCGCGCCAGGAGCGCAAAGATCACGATCCAGAGCAGCACACCTGCCCCGAGCCGCCAATCGAGCTGGCCGACAAGAACGATGGTGGTGAGCGCATAGACGGCGATGAACCAGACCACCTGCAACAGGCTGACCATGAAATCGCCGACCGCACCGCCGCTCTGCCAGACCTTGGCGGCAATCGCGCCGGAAAAATCGTTCTGGAAGAACGACAAGCTCTGCCGCACCACGTGCGCATAAGCCTGCCAGCGCACGAGGTTATAAAACCCGAGATTGACCGTCTGCTCTTCAACAACCGCCGACAGCCAGGCGACGAGGAAGCGCACGACGAGGACGACGGCGAGCATGACCAGAAGTTCGGTGCCGTGACCGGCAAGCAAGCCGGACCAGCCGGCGGTCTGATTGGCCGTGTCGAGAATATCGACCAGGCGCCCGACATAGTAGAACAGCGCCGCTTCGACCAGCGCAACACTGCCACCGAGGATGAGCAGAGCAAGAAATGGAAGCTTTGCCTGGCGGATGTAGAACCAGAAAAAGTCCAGCACCGGGCGCGGCGGCCGCAGATCGCCGGTTTTGCCGAACGGATCGACAAAGGATTCGAACCGGGCATTGAGGGCATCGAGCAGTTTCATCGGGCCGCCTTGGTTGCGTGGGGCAAGACTAAGGCTGCCAAAAGCCGCGGCAAGTCAATTCGTTGCTGCGGCACGCACAAAACACCGCACCGCCGGAGGGGAGGACCCCGGCGGTGCGGGAAGAGGCAGCTAAGCTTAGTAGCCGCCCGACAGGCAGAACTGGGCGTGATCGCCGTTGATGCAGAACGAGCCGCCCGAGGGGTAGCCGTAGTCGTCGTAGTAGTCTTCGTCGAAATAATCGAAGCTGATGACCGAGGACTTCACCCAGCCGTCCTTGCCGGGGATCTGGATCTTGTACCAGTTGCCCCAGGAGCCGACGACCTTCACCTTCTGGCCCTCTTCAACGAAGTTGACGCTTTCGGAGCTCTGCTTGTGGAACTTCTTCACCTTGCTGTCGTGATCGACATAGGCCCAGGTGGAGGCGAACGAGGCGCCGGCGGTGGCGACGACAACGGCGGCGGCGATGAGTGCGGTCTTGATGGTGCGGTTGAACATTTGCGTAATCCCTTGGTTCGATTTGTGTGTCTGGCTTGATTGCCTTGATACCGAACATAATGGGACCCGCCTGAACCGAAGCTGAAACGGTCGTTTATGTTACATTTTTTCGAGAATCCCGGATTTCCGGGCATGAGAACGGGCCGAGCGGCCGCAAGTCCCCGGCATTTCTGAACAGACGGCCCCCGGAGGCGTAATCGTGCCGTGTGGGGGAATAGTCTGAGGCGCAAAGGTGCCTCCGGGGCTCCGGGTTTTCCGGCCTGTGGCTCGTTACGCTTTTACCCACTCTCCGGCCACCCGGCCCAGGGCGGAACGTCTCCCACCCCTCCCGGTTTTCGCTGCGCAGCCGTACGTTACAACTCCGCCTGTGCGAGCGATGGGCAGAGCTTGGCACAGGTTTGGCTGGGCGGGGATAAGTCGGGGGATGGAGAGGCGGCACTGCAGAGGCGAGTTGCGTTCATGGCCGGCTGGACGCCCAAAGACTGGCGTCAGCCGACGCTGGTATTTTCGCGCAGCCATTCGAACAGTATTCCTTTCGCGAAGGAGCGGTTTTCGAGATGGCGGTAGATGAAGGCCTCGATTTCGGCGTCTGGCGCGTTGATCGCCACGCCATTCAGCGCAAGGAAAAGTTCAGTACAGGCGAATGCCACGCGCTTGTTGCCGTCTACAAACCCATGGTTCATTCCCAGGCTTTCCCAAAGCGCAGCGGCCTCTTCGATGAGGTCGTCGTAGTAGCCGGTTTGTGGACGCAAGAGAGCCGACTGCACCAGCCCCAGATCGCGCACCCCCTCTGCGCCCCCAAACACCCGGATCAATTCCGCATGGATATGCAGAACATCCTCGAGCGTGAGATAGACGGTCACGGAGTTACTTTGCCAGGGCCTGATAGAGGGCCTTACGGCGATTCATGGTATCTTCAAGCAGCTGGCGGACTTTCGGGTTAACACTGGGCGCCATCGCAGCATCCTGGAGTCGCTGGTACTCTGCCGGTGAAATCACCACCGCCACGTTACGCCCGTTCTTCTGCACATGCACGGGACCAGACTGCGCCTGCTCCAGAACCTGTCCAAATTTGTTCTTCGCATCGGTCGCAGTAATGTGGTTCATGAAAATGCCCTCCGGACTAGCTAATATAGCTAAAGCGCCTACCTTGGGTCAATCAACGGACTATCCGACCTTGTGCCCCACCGGAATGATGTCGGGACTACTGGCCGTGAAGGGCTTGCCCGTAGCATCGCCGAGCCAGCGGTCGATGGCAAGATTGGCGTCGGTGAGAAGTTCGGCAATTTCGGACTGGGGTGCAGCGGCGATTTTGGATTGTGCGGAAAAGACTCGACCACCAGGAAGCCGATAGTAAGTGCCGTAGGTGACGATGCCGGTTTCGGCATCGCAGCTGGCATCGTTCCAGCGCTCGACAGTGCCAAATTCTGGGTGAGGATTGATCTCGCGCGTCGCCTCGGGGGTCCAGTGGCGCCACGCTTCGTTGGTTGGCTGGCGACTATCGAAAAAGAAGCGTCCGCCCGGACGAAGGTGGCGAGCAATAGCGGAAATGGCGGCGGCACGATCGGCCCGGGTCAGCAAGGTCTGGAAGGCGTGCCCGGTCATGAGCACCATATCGAAGGTTTCGCCCAGATCGATGCTGCGGGCATCGGCATGGACCCAGTGCACCTGATCGCCACCCGGGCGGGTGCGGGCATGTGTCAGCATGGCCTCGGCCGGATCGGCGCCGGTGACGGCGTGCCTGCGGGCAGCAAGGGCGGTGGAGAAAATGCCTGTACCGCAGCCGAGATCGAGCACGCGATGTGCGCCCTCGGCGAGGCTGAGGAAGAAATCAAAGGATTTTGGCCAGGGATTGTCCCAGTCATAGAAGCGGGCGAGGTCGGGATCGGTGTAAAGCGGGTCGTTTGTCATCAGGTCTCTCTGGATGGGAATAACCCGGGCGGCTGACCGCCCGGGTTGAGGGGTTGAATCCGCAAAGGCCCCTACTGGGCTGCCGCGCCTTGCGGATCGGCTTCCAGAAAGCCGCCGGACTGGTGGGCCCACAGGCCGGCATAGTGACCACCGCGACGCAGCAGTTCGGCGTGGCTGCCCTGTTCAACAATCTGGCCCTGATCGAGCACGACCAGACGGTCCATCGCGGCAATGGTGGACAGCCGATGCGCAATTGCGATCACCGTCTTGTTGGCCATGAGCTGGTGCAACTGCTCCTGAATGGCCACTTCCACCTCGCTATCGAGGGCGGAGGTAGCCTCGTCGAGCACCAGGATCGGGGCATCCTTGAGGAGCACGCGGGCAATGGCGATGCGCTGGCGCTGGCCGCCCGAGAGCTTGACCCCGCGTTCACCCACATGGGCATCATAGCCGGTGCGGCCCTTCTGGTCGGACAGGGTCAGGATCACATCGTGAATCTGCGCCTGCCGCGCGGCCGCGATCATCTCATCCTCGGACGCCGACTGGCGTCCATACTTGATGTTTTCGCGGATTGAGCGGTGGAGGAGCGAGGTATCCTGACTGACCAGCCCGATGGCTGCGCGCACGCTTTCCTGCGTAACGTCGCGGACATCGCGCCCATCGATGCGGATGGCCCCGCCCTGCACATCGAACATGCGCAGCGCCAGATTGACCAATGTCGACTTGCCCGAACCCGAACGCCCGACCAGACCGATCTTTTCGCCCGGCGCGACCGAGAGATTGAAGTTCTCGATAACGCTGCCCGTGCCGCCCTTCCAGTAGTTGAAGGTGACGTTTTCATAGTCGATACCGCCCTTTTCGACCACCAGCGGGGTGGCATCGGGGGCATCGAGCATGGTCAGGGGCTGGGCGATGGTGACCATCGAATCCCGCGTGTTGCCGATCTGTCGGAAAATGTTCGAACCGATCTCGAGGATCCAGCCGGACATATTCATCATCTGCAGCGCGAACGGAATGGCCGTGGCCACCGAGGCGGCGCTGAGCGTGCCCTGGTTCCAACCCGAGAGCGCGATCCAGGTGATCGAAACCACGAGAAAGGCATTGAGCGCGAACAGGATCGACCACATGGCAGTGAAAGTTGCCATGAGCTTGCGGAACTCGGTGGTGTGATCGTGCACCGAGGAGGCTACATATTCGTCCTCATGACCGGCAGTCGAGAAGGTCTTGAGGGTCTGAATATTGGTGTAGCTGTCGACGATCCGGCCGGTCATGACCGACTTGGCCTCTGACAGGTCCTCAGAATAGCGGGCAATCAGCGGCATGGTGACCGCAAACAGAACGCCATAAAGCACCAGCCAGATGCCCACCGGCACCAGCAGCACCCAATCCTGCCCGGCCAGCACCACAATGGCGACGACGACAAAGACAATTGCATACCAGGCCGCATCGATGGCCAGGTTTACCCCGGTTTCGATGGAGTCCCCCGCCTGCAGGATCTTGTTGGCGATGCGGCCGGCAAAATCGTTCTGGAAAAAGGTCCAGTTCTGCCGGATGACATGCCAGTGGCTCTGCCAGCGCACCAGATTGACCAGGTTGGGCACGATCGAGTGATTTCTGATCAGGGTATCAAGGATAAAGACCAGCGGCCGAACCACGGCGATAACCGCGATCATGACCAGCAGATACTGCCAGTTGAGCGCAAACATTTGTCCCGGCGGGGTGGTGGCGAGCATGCCGACAATAGCGCCGACGAAAACCGGCAGCATGGCATCGGCAACCGACCCCACGGCGACAAGGCCGAGGCGCCAGGCAAAAGCGGTGCGGAACTGATCGATGAAATAGCCAATGAACCGCCAGGTGCCCATGGGGGGCTGGGGTTGGGCCGTGTGAACTGCCGTGGGCGAATAATGACTATCGAACCACGCAGTAGTGCGTTTGAACATTTTGAACTCGTGAGGCTGAGCGCCCCTGACGGCTACCGGTCAGGTGGTGGCGCTGGATTGCTGTTTTCGCTTCTTGATGCGGGCATCGGACGTTTCGGTTGCAAGGATGGGTGTATTGATGCTGGCCATTTGGCCCTCCTGGTTGCGGCGCGGCGGCGTGCCGGGCCGGGTTGAATGCCGATGAGCCGCTATTCGGCGGCTTCACCGGCAAGGTCGGCGTCGATGAACCCGCCGGACTGGCGGGCCCAGAGTTTGGCGTAGTGGCCACCATGGGCCAGAAGCTCGGCATGGGTGCCCTGTTCGACAATCTGCCCCTGATCGAGCACGATCAGCCGGTCCATGGCGGCGATGGTGGAAAGCCGGTGGGCAATCGCGATCACCGTCTTGTTGGCCATGAGCAGTTCAAACTGGCTCTGGATCGCCGCTTCCACCTCGCTGTCGAGGGCAGAGGTGGCCTCGTCGAGCACAAGGATTGGCGCATCCTTGAGCAGCACGCGGGCAATGGCGATGCGCTGGCGCTGGCCGCCCGAGAGCTTAACCCCGCGCTCACCCACATGGGCGTCATAACCGGTGCGGCCCTTGGAATCGGCAAGGGTCAGGATAAAATCGTGCGCTTCGGCAAGCTTGGCCGCCGCAACGATCTGCTCTTCGCTGGCATCGGGACGGCCATAAGCGATGTTGTCGCGGACCGAGCGGTGCAGCAGCGAGGTATCCTGAGTAACCATGCCGATATTGGCGCGCAGCGAATCCTGGGTGACCTGGGCAATGTCGTGCCCATCGATGGCGATGAGACCGCTCTCCCGATCGTAAAAGCGCAGCAGCAGATTGACGACCGTCGATTTACCCGCACCCGACCGACCCACCAGCCCGATCTTTTCTCCGGGACGGATGTGCAGGTCGAGCCCGGAAATGACCGTGGCCTGCTTGCCATAGTTGAAGGTGACCTTTTCGAAGCGGATATCGCCATTGGCACGTGGCATCGGCAGGGCGCCGGGCGCGTCCGCAACGATGCGCGGCAGCGAGATGGAGGAAATGCCGTCGCGCACGACGCCGATGTTTTCAAACAGCGCCGACATTTCCCACATCACCCACTGGCTCATGCCCTGGAAGCGAAGGACCAGCGCAATGCCGATGGCCACCGCGCCCGGGCTCATGGCATTACCCAGCCACAGCGAAATGCCGATGGCCGCCACGGCAAAGAGCAGCAGATTGTTCATCAGGGTGATGGCGACCTGCAGCTTGGTGACCATGCGCATCTGCGCGTGCACGGTGCCAAGGAATTCTTCCATGGCGTCACGGGCATAGGCCTCCTCGCGGCTCGAATGGGAGAAGAGCTTGACCGTGGCGATGTTGGTGTAGCTGTCAACGATGCGGCCAGTCATCATCGAACGGGCGTCGGCCTGCTTCTCGGACACTTTGCCAAGGCGCGGAATGAAGTAGCTCAGCAGCCAGATGTAGAGCACCAGCCAGATCAGGAACGGCACGGCCAGCCACCAGTCGCTCATGGCGGCCAGCACCACGGCGCCTGCAAAGTAGACAACGACGAAGACGCTGACATCAAGCAGCTTCATCACCACTTCGCGCACGGCGAGCGCGGTCTGCATGAGCTTGGCGCCGATACGGCCGGCGAACTCATCCTGGAAGTAACTCATCGACTGACGGATCAGATAGCGATGCGCCATCCAGCGGATGCGCAGGGGAAAATTGCCAAGCAGGGTCTGGTGGATGATGTGGGTGTCGATCAACCCGAGCAGGGGCAGCAGCACGAGCAGCACCAGGGCCATGCCTGCCAGCTTCCAGCCCTCGGTGGACAGGAAGGTGGCGCGATCGGCCGCCGAGAGCCAATCGACAATTGCCCCCATGAAGCCGAACAACGAGATTTCCATCACTGCAATCGCGGCCCCAAGGATGGCCATGGCGATCAGCCATTTCTTGGCGCCATGGCTGTAGTGCAGGCAAAAAGCCCACAGCGTGCGCGGTGGCTCGGCCGGCGCGGCCTCGGAATAAGGGTTGAGGCGAGATTCAAACCAGCGAAACAATGGGTCGAACATGACAAGTCCTTGTGAGGGCGGCACTGGACAGCCCGCCTACAACCCCAAGCATGATTGAGGTCAAACTGATTCTGATGGCACCGGCGGACGGCACGGGCTCCATAGCGCCCCACCCTGCCGCAATCGCCGGGGCGCCCTCCCCAATGCCGACGAATTTGTCGTTCAAGTTCAGAGTGAGCGCTTGCGAGCGCGCCAGAATACATGAAAGTAGCCAAGTGGCTGTGACCAGATGGCCACAGTCGTGTTTTGAGTGAGAGCAGGCGGAGTGGCTTGATGCGGACCGAAGACGGACAGACCATTTACCTCAAGGACTATGCCCCGAGCCCGTTCCTGATCCACCGGGTGGAGCTCGAAGTGCGCATTGCGCCCGAGACATCGCTGGTGCGCACGCTTTTGACCATCGAACCGGCCGTCGGCACGGAGCCGGGTACGCCGCTGGTGCTCGACGGGGACACGCTCAAGCTCGAATCGGTGGCCATCGATGGCTATCCGGTTGCCATGCTGGACTATGAGGCGAGCCCGGACCGGCTGACGATCCACCGCCCGCCGCTCAAGAAATTCGTGCTTGAAACCGAGGTGGTGATCGAGCCGGAGAAGAATACCAAGCTGATGGGCTTTTATCGCTCGAATGGCACTTGGTGCACGCAGTGCGAGCCCGAGGGCTTCCGGCGCATCACCTATTTCCTCGACCGGCCCGACATTCTGGCGACCTACAAGGTGACCATGATCGCCGACAAGGCGCTGGCCCCGGTGCTGCTGGCCAATGGCAACCTGATCGAACAGGGCGACCGCGCCGACGGTCAGCACTATGCCGTCTGGGAAGATCCGCACCCCAAGCCGAGCTATCTGTTTGCCATGGTCGCCGGCGATCTCGGCTCGATCCACGACAGCTTTGTCACCGCCTCCGGGCGGCAGGTAGCGCTGGGGATTTATTGCACCCACGGCAAGGAAGATGAATGCCGCTACGCCATGGATGCGCTCAAGCGCTCGATGTCCTGGGACGAACGCCGCTTCGGCCGCGAGTACGACCTCGACGTGTTCAACATCGTGGCCGTGTCGGATTTCAACTTCGGAGCCATGGAAAACAAGGGCCTGAATATCTTTAACGACAAGCTGGTGTTCGCCAAGCCCGAGACCGCCACCGACAGTGATTTTGACGGCGTGGAGCGGGTGATCGCCCACGAGTATTTCCACAATTGGACCGGCAACAGAATCACTTGCCGCGACTGGTTCCAGCTCTGCCTCAAGGAAGGGCTGACGGTTTACCGCGACCAGGAATTCACCTCGGACGAACGGTCTCGCGCCGTCAAACGCATCAGCGATGTGCGCAACCTACGGGCGGTGCAGTTCCCCGAGGATGGCGGACCGCTGGCCCACGCAGCCCGGCCCGGCCACTACAGGGAAATCAATAACTTCTATACGTCCACCGTCTACGACAAGGGCGCCGAGATCGTGCGCATGCTGGCAACGCTGCTGGGCGATGCCGGCTTCCGCAAGGGCATGGATCTTTATTTCGAGCGCCATGACGGGCAGGCCACCACAATCGAGGCTTTCCTGAAGGTGTTCGAGGATGCCAACGGCGTCGACCTGCAGCACTTCGGGCAGTGGTATCTGCAGGCTGGTACGCCCCAGGTCAGCGTCACTGACAATTACGATGCGGCCAGCCAGACCTACACCCTCTCAATCAGCCAGAAAGTCGACCCTACCCCCGGCCAGACTGACAAGGTGCCGCTGGTGATGCCGATCAAGTTCGGGCTGGTGGGGCCCAACGGTAGCCCGATGACTTGGAGCGGGGTGAGTGGCGGGGACGTACGAAACGACATGATCGTGCTCGATGGGCCCAGCGTTGAACTCACCTTTACTGGCGTCGCCAATCGGCCGGTACCTTCGCTGTTCCGGGCGTTCTCGGCTCCGGTCAAGATCACCTCGAACGCCACGCAGTCCGACCGGCTGTTTCTTGCCCGGCACGACAGCGATCCGTTCAACCGCTGGCAGGCGCTGCAGGATGTAGCGCTGGCCCTGCTGGTCAATGCGGTCAAGGGCCACGACTGGGCCGAAGCCGATGCCAGAGCCCTGGGCAAGGCGCTGGAAGATACCCTGACCAGCGAAACACTGGATGATGCGTTCAAGGCGCTGACCCTGTCGCTGCCCGGTGAAACCCTGGTGGCCCGTACGCTGGGCGCCGATGTAGACCCCGACCGGATCCATGCAGTGCGTGCGAGGCTGGTCAAGGCCGTGTTCGGCGGCATCGAAAATACCCTGCGGCAGGTCTACGCCGCCAAGGCCAGCACGGCCACCTATAGCCCCGACGCGGCGCAAACCGGGCGGCGCTCGCTGCGCAATCAGGTGCTGGCGGCGCTGGTGCATTCGGGAGCTGAGGGCGGGCTGGACCTCGCGCGGCAGCAGTTTGCCAATGCCAACAATATGACCGACCGTTTTTCGGCGCTGTCAACGCTGGTCAATGCCTGGGCGCCGGGTACGCCCGACCTGCTGGCAGACTTCCGCGCCCAGTATGGGGCCGATCCGCTGGTGTTTGACAAGTGGCTGACGCTCAATGCGACGGCCACCGATGCAGGAGCAATCGAGCGCATGCGCGCGATCCTCGCCGAACCGGATTTCCCCCGCAACAACCCCAATCGCCTGCGGGCGCTGATGGTGAATTTCACGCTGAACAATCCCGTGCGGTTTGGGCAGGCGGATGGCGCAGGCTTCCGGTTTGTTGCCGAAACGGTTGCCGACATCGACAAGCGCAATCCGCAGGTGGCCTCGCGTGTCCTCACCGGCTTCCGCATCTGGCGCGAGTTCGAGCCCACCCGCCGCGCTGCGGCCGAAGCTGCGCTGCGCTGGCTCAAGGACAGCGGCGAACTCAGCCGCAACGTGGCCGAAATTCTTGACAAGACGCTGGGACCGGCGGGGTAGCCCGCACATCTTGCGCCCTCACTCGCGACCCTTCCCGCCTTGGCGGGAAGCGTTGGGATGGAGGTTCGTGAGCAGCCCGGTCCATATGGTTAATCAAACCCTAGCGCGTAGAACTTTTTTTCAAAACGCTAAGTGATTCAATCGACTCTGCTTTTTCCCTCAAGCGCCCTACCCGGCAAAAATTGCGTATGGACAGCGACTCCGGCCTGATTCACATTCAGGACGCGGGGCAAATCGCATAGGGCAACTCCCAGATAGACGGAGCAATTCATGCGTTCGGCGGAGACATCCGGCGTCGAGGCGGCGGGATTCGAGACGGCGAAACCGAACGTGTCCGGCATCGGCAACACCATCGCAAAACTGGGCGCATCGCTCCCTCCGGTTACGCTGGCAGTGACCATTACCGCCGTGGTGGCAGCCGCGCTGTTCGTCGTTTTTGACATCGCCCGAACCCTCGATGACACACGCAGCCGCATGCAACTGATTGCCCGCTCGGCGATAGTCGATATCGATGCGACGGAGCCAGCGCTCGTCGGTGAGCGGATGATCCGCCGTATCGCAGCGTTCGACCCGGCTCTGCGCGCCAGCGTGATCAACAGCAAGGGCGAAGTGCTGGCAATCTCCACCCAAGAACCTGCGCTCGACCCGATCAGCGCTCGTGTGAACGTTGAAAAGATCGGCACACTGGCGCTCGAAACCAGCGCGGGCGATGCGCTGGCCGGGGTGTGGCAGCGCGGCCTGTTGGCATTTGGCGCAGCGGCCCTGATGATTGCAGCCAGCACGCGCCGCCGCCCCGCCAGAAACGCAACGGCAAGTGACCATTTGACCGACCTGATCGGCTCGATCCCTTCAGGGGTCGCCTGTTGGTCGGCAAAGGGGGCGCTGCTGGCCTATAACGGCCAGTATTGCGACCGGATCGGGGTTGCCAAGGGCAGCCTGCCGCCGGGACTGACCTATCATGCCGCGGTGCAGCAATTGCTGCTGGGCGGCTACATGCGGATTGTTGCCGACGAGGACAATAACCGCACGCTCGAACTGCACCGGCAGGATGGCTCGTGCCTGATGATCGACGAGCGTCCCCTGCCCGATGGCGGTTTCATTACCCTCGTCAGCGATGTGACCGAGCGCAAACGCACCGACCAGTTGCTAAGCTCAATCAAGGAAGAACAGCGCCAACTCGCCCGGCGCTACCATGAGGAAAAGCTGCGGGCCGAAGCCGCCAGCCGCTCGAAAACATCTTTCCTCGCCCACCTCTCCCACGATATCCGCACCCCGCTCAACCACATCATCGGCTTTGCCGAACTGATCCGGCACCAGACCTATGGCCCGCTGGGGGATGCGCGGTATCTGGGCTATGTCGACACCATCAAGGGTTCGGGCGAACGACTGCTGGCCTCGTTTGCCACCATTCTCGAACTTGCTGAACTTGAAAGCGGTCAAAAAGCGCTGCGGCGCGACACCGTCAGCGTCGATGATATAGTGGTTTCAGCAACCCGGCGTTTTGGCGCACAGGCGTCGCGCGCCGGTGTGGTGCTCAAGGCAGGCGCGCCCGCCGGTGCGGCCGTAGTCGGGGACCGGCTGGGGCTCGAACGGGCGCTGGGCAACCTGATCGAGAATGCGATTCGCTTCACCCCCACCGGCGGCAAGGTGACCGTTTCGGCATTTGCCGCAAACGATGGCGTGGTGCTTGAGGTTGCCGATACGGGCATCGGCATGACCGAGGATCGGCTGGCCCAGCTTTCACAACCCTTCGCCTTCGGCGATGCCGCCTTTGCCAAGGAACACGAAGGCGCCGGCCTCGGCATCGCCATCGCCCGCGCCATAGTCGAACTCAGCGGCGGACGGCTGGCCATCGATTCCAGCCCCGCCCTGGGCACCACCGTGGCGGTATCGCTGCCCATGGCGGCCGAGGAGCGGGCCATGCTGGTGCGCGCTGCCTAGGTTGCGTCTTCGTGCCTTGGCCCAAAATACGCTTCTGGCAACCCAGCACACGTCCTTTGTATCGCATCAATAACTTGAAGGTAGTCCAACCTACCGCCAATTAACGTTCCCGCCACACTACTTGAGTCCGCAGAACCAGAACCATCAGCACGGACCCACTTTTCTCGCGTCCGCCCACCCCCCTTGAAATATTCAATCACGTGCTCGTTGTGATCACGTAAGTTCTTAATTTCATCGGCGAATGGGTCAATACAAGCCAAAGATGCTTCATTCAAGTAATTGAGTTTGGTCGCCCACCTTACATGTTCAACAAACTTGTGTGCTGCAATCAGAAAGAGGTGGATCTCCGATCTGAGTGACCTCATTTGTGGGATACGAATTCGAGGGTCATCGTGTCTCATGCCAATAAGCGCTGCTTGGTGCCGCTCAATCGCGTGACGCGCAGCTTGTGCCCAAGTGTGAATACCCTCCAAAGCCATGAAACGCTGATCTTCAGTATTCAATCAAATGTCCTCGCCTTCTCGTACCATCCCTCTGCTGCCGCGCTCACCTCGGCGCGCATGGCCGCCAGGTCGTCGCCCAGTCGCTCGAAGCTTGGATAGTTGGTCAGGCCGGCGAGCAGGTCGCGGAAGGCGGTGGTCCAGCCTTCGTCCTTGAAGGGATCGGCGAGAGCGGCGGACATGATCTGCAGGATAGCCGAAAACCGCCCGTGGATTTCAGCCAGCCGTTCGCCGGTCGGCACGAGCCCGGTTTCGCCCAAGCGGGCAAGAACTCTGGCCGGGGGCGCCTGCGGCAGGTCGATTTCAGTCGCAGCCACGAGTTGAGCCGACTGGGCGATGAATTCGAGATCAACCAGCCCACCGGTTGCCAGTTTCAGATCGAACTTGTGGCGCGGCGGGCGCTCGCGGGCCATCAGGGCGCGCATGTCGACGACGTCGCCAATGGTCTTCTCCCGATCGCGCGGGGCTAAAATCTGGGCGCGGATGGCGGCCTCGATATCGGCGCCGAGCCCGCCATCGGCCATGATCACCCGGGCCCGGGTCAGGGCCAGGTGTTCCCAGGTCCAGGCATGGCTTTGCTGATAGTCGACAAAGCCCGCAAGGCTGGTGGCCAGCGGCCCGGCATTGCCCGAGGGGCGTAGGCGCATGTCTGCCTCATAAAGCACACCTTCGGCGGTGGGCGCGGTGAGAGCGGCGACGAGGCGCTGGGTCAGGCGGGTGAAATACTGGTTCACCGCCAGAGGCCGTTCGCCGCTCGACTGCTCGACCCCGGGATCGGCATCGTAGAGCATGATGAAATCGAGGTCAGACGTCACCGTCATCTCGCGACTGGCCATCTTGCCAAACGCCAGGAGCGCCGCGCGCGCGCCGGGCACGACGCCGTGGCGCTTTTCAAATTCGACGCGTACGGCGGCAAAAAGGCTGGTCAGCAGGGTTTCTGCCAGGGTGGTGAACTGCTCTCCCGCCCGTGCTGCGGTCACCGTGCCAGACAGCAGGCCGGCGCAAAGCAGGAACATCTGCTCCTGCCCAAGGATGCGGGCGCGGTCGATCACGTCTTCATAGGCGCGGGCATCGCCGAGGAAGGCTTCGATTTTGTTGACCAGCACCGTTCGCCTGTTCACCTCGTCGGCGAAAGCAGGGTCGATCAGCCCGTCCATCACATGAGCACGGTGGATCACCGCGTCGGCCATGCGCGGCGCCGAGGCCAGAAGCGCCACCAGCAGCGTGCGCAATTGCTCGTGGTTGCGCAGCAGGGCGAAAAGCTGCACGCCAGAAGGCAGGCGCGACAGGAAATTGTCGAACCGGTCCATGGTCTCGTCGGCATTGCCGGCGGCCGAAATGGTCTTGAGCAGGGCCGGTAGCAGTTCGGTCAAATGCGCGCGGGCGGCGGCGGCGCGGGTGGCGGCATAGCCGCCATAGTGCCACTTGCGCACGGTTGCCGAGACCTTGGAAGCATCGGCAAAACCCATGCGGGTCAGGGTCTCGATGGTGCCCGGGTCATCATCAGAACCCGTAAACACAAGGTTGCCCTCCCCGCTGGCGAGCGTCTCGCCCTCGGCGAACAACTCAGCATAGTAACGGGAGACGCGGGCCAGCGCCGCGCGATAGCGGGCTTCGAATTCGGCGCGATCGGCATGCCCCATCAGCCGGGCGATGGTGGCCACGGCTTCGGGCGTTTCCGGCATGGAGTGGGTCTGCTCGTCGCGCAGCATCTGCAGCCGGTTTTCCACCGCACGCAGGAACCAGTAGGTTTCGGACAGTTCATCGGCGGCCTTTTTTGCGATCCAGTTAGCACTGGCAAGTGCTGCCAGCGCCTGCGTGGTCGGCTTGACGCGCAACGCCTTGTCGCGCCCCCCGGCAATCAACTGCTGGGTCTGGGTGAAGAACTCGATCTCGCGGATGCCGCCGCGCCCGAGCTTGACGTTGTGCCCCTCGACCCGTTCGCCACCGACATTCTTGGAAATGTTGATCTGGCGCTTCATCGCCTGGATATCGGCGATGGTGGCAAAATCGAGATGCTTGCGCCAGACATAGGGTGCCATCTCCTTGAGGAAGGATTCGCCCACCTGCCGGTCACCGGCGCAGGCGCGGGCCTTGATCCAGGCGGCGCGCTCCCAGTTCTGGCCGCGGCTTTCATAGTAAGCCAGCGCCGCATCGAACGAGATGGCCACCGGTGTTGACCCTGGATCGGGCCGCAGCCGCAGGTCGGTGCGAAACACATAGCCATCGGCTGTGCGGTCCTGCATCAGGGCGACGAGCCCGCGCACGATGCGGGTATAGAATTTGGTGGCCTCGCCCGGATCGGCCAGCACGGGCTTTTGCGGATCGTAGAAGGCAACGATGTCGATATCGGAGGAATAGTTGAGCTCGCGCCCGCCGTGCTTGCCGAGAGCGAAGATCGCCAGCCCGCAGCCTTCGGCGCTGGGCGGCACCAGCAGCTCACCTTTGGCGGCTGCCTTGCGCATCAGCAGCGACAGCGCAGCGTCAAGACAAGCGTCCCCGAGATCGGAGAGCGCAGCGGTCGATTGCGCCGTCGTCCATAATCCGCCCAGTTCGGCCACCGCAGCCAGCAGCGCCACCCGCCCCTTGCCCTTCCGCATCACCGGGGCCAGGTCTTCGTCGGTTTCAGCAGACGCACCAGCCGCAACAACATCGGCGATGATCCCGGCAAACGCGGCATCAGGACCAAGCATTATGGCTTCGCCGAGCCAGGCCGCATGCTTTTGCGCCAGATCGAAGAGGTAGGGTGCCTCAGCCAGCAACGGCCCGAGCAGCGGCATGGCCGGTCCCAACTCAGCGCGCAGCGGTTCGGAATGCCCGGCCAGCCAGGCATCGACAGCAGGATGGGGGAATGGCGGAAGAGGCTTGAGCGCGAAGGACATGCGCAAGGCTTAGCGAGAGGGCAGGCAGGCCGCAAGGGGCGCTTGATAATGTACGCCAATGGCGTATATTTTAACGATGAAAATTATGAGGACCAAGCGTTATCAGAAAGATATGAAACGCCTTGGGGCAACCAAAGCAGAGATTGCGGCACTCGAACTTGCGGCTGCAAGCGACCCTCTGTCGGGTGTGGTTATCCAGGTCTGCGTGGCATTCGAAAAATACGTTTTGCGCTTGGGGACAAGGGAAAGCGTGGTGGTGGCCGTGCAATCTACTTTCTCTTACTGGCCGACGATGCGGCGGCAATGCTTTTCGCTTACTCAAAATCAGGAAAGACCGACCTGAGTGAAACGGATCGTCGCATGGCACTCGCAATCATCAAGGAGCTAATTGATGAAGAAACCTGAGCCGAAAGCGGAATTTGGCGTGGCTTTGCTGGAAAGCCTGAACGAAGTTGCCGCCTGGAAGCGCGGGGATATGGCTCTGGAAGTGGTCGAGGTTGATCCGATGCCAGCTGAACGTGTACGAGCCATCCGCAAGAAGGTCGCCCGCTCGGCGAAGGACTTCGAGCGCCGTTTTGGAATACCGGCATCGACCCTCAGCAATTGGGAGCAAGGGCGCCGTAAGCCTGATCCGGCGAGCCGGTTGCTCCTGCGCGTGATCGAGGCTGCCCCGGAAACCGTGGAGAAGGTCGTCAAAGACGCGGCCTGATCACCCCGCCGGCAAATCCATGACGGCGCGCACGCCGGGGGCATTGTCTTCGATGCGGAAGGTGCCCTTGTGCAGGGTGGCGACGGCGGAAACCAGCGCCAAACCGAGGCCGGAGCCGGGCTCGGTGCGGCTCTTTTCGAGCCGGACGAAACGTTCGACGACGCGGGCGCGATCGTCGGGCGGAATGCCGGGGCCATTGTCCCCCACTTCGATCAGGATGCGGCCCTTGTGCTGACGCACACCCACCGTGATCCGACCGGTGCGGCCTTCGGCAGGTTCGTAGTACTTGATGGCGTTCTCGACCAGATTGACCAGCGCCTGCCCGATTAGTTCGCGATTGGCGCGCAGGTGAATACCAGGTGTGACGGCGGTTTCGAGCACCATGCCCTCCTCCTCGGCCACGGGGCCGTAGAGCTCGGCCATGTCCTCGACTACGGCGCTGACATCAACGTCTGCAAGCGCTCCCGATGGCGCACCGGCCTCGGCCCGTGCGATCATCAGGAGAGCATTGAACGTCCGGATCAGCTTGTCGCTTTCCGATATCGTGGTCTCGAGCGCCAGCCGCTGGCTGGCCGGGTCGCTGCTGTCGCGCAGGGCGGCCTCGGCCTGGTTGCGCATGCGGGTCAGCGGCGTCTTGAGATCGTGGGCGACGTTGTCGGTGACTTCCTTGAGGCCCTGCAAAAGCAGTTCGATACGATCCAGCATGGCGTTGAGGTTGGTCGCCAACCCATCGAATTCGTCATTGCGCCGGGTAACCGGAATGCGTTCGGACATATCTCCGGACATGATCTTGGTGGAGGTATTGTTGATCGCATCGATGCGGCGGAGCACTCGGCGGGCAGTAACGACACCGGCGAGGATGGACAGCATCAGAATGCCAGCCACCCCAACCAGGAACCCCTGGAATATGATGGCGGTGAAACCCCGCCGCTCAACCACGTCGCGCCCGACCACCAGCCGAAGGCCGTTTTCAAGCACGATCGAGCGCACAATGGCCGCCCCGTCGGGTGGATCCGCTTCGCCCTCTTCCGCATCGAAGGGCCGCGGCTTGGCGTAGCGGAACGAATGCACGCCCTCTTCGAGCAGCACGGCCACTGGCAGGTCGCTGACATTGCCCACCACCATCACCCCGGCGGCATCGCCGAGGTAGTAGAGGCCGGGGCCGGGCTGGCGCGATAGGCGGTCAACCGCAAAGGCCAGGGCCCTCAGCCCCTGTTTCTGCTCGACCTTTTGCAGCCGCTCCACTTCGCGGTCGATGTCGACCGATTGCTGGCGCTGGATCTGGATGGATGACTGGTAGGTGATGAAGGCCAGCAGCAGCACCGAAAACACCACGAAGATGACGATGAACATCGCCGTCAGCCGGACGGTGGTGGTGCGCCATATCTGGCCGAAACGGGACAGCGCGCTAGTCACGGATCATGTAGCCCGCGCCGCGAATGGTCTGGAGCAGCGGCGTCTTGTGGCCCTTGTCGATCTTGGCGCGCAGGCGGGACATGTGCACGTCAATCACGTTGGTCTGCGGGTCGAAGTGGTAGTCCCAGACGTTTTCGAGCAGCATGGTGCGCGTCACCACCTGCCCGGCATGCTTCATCAGGTATTCGAGCAGCCGGAATTCGCGGGGCTGAAGCAGAATGACCTCACCACCGCGCTCCACCTTGCGCGACAGCCTGTCGAGGCTGAGATCGCCCACCTGAAAGCTCGTTGCTGCTTCGGCCGGGCTTGACCGCCGGGCCAGCACTTCGATGCGGGCCAGAAGTTCGGTGAAGGCATAAGGTTTGGTGAGATAATCATCGCCACCGGCGCGCAGCCCGGTGACGCGGTCGTCAACTTCACCAAGGGCAGACAGGATCAGCACGGGAGTATTGTCGGCCTCTGCCCGCAGCGATTCAACAATCGACAGGCCATCGCGCCGGGGCAGCATGCGATCAACGATCAGCACGTCATAATCCATGCCCGAGGCCATGGCATAGCCGGTCTCGCCATCGCTGGCGTGGTGGGTGATATGCCCGGCTTCATCGAGCGCCTGGATCAGGTAGCTGGCCGCTTCGCGGTCGTCTTCAATCAGCAGGATTTTCATGCGACCAGCCTAGGCTCAGGAGCATTCAGAGACAATCGGCCCCGGAGAATGATCCCCGGGGCCGGAAAGCGTTAGTTCGCGAGGGGCAGCCCAACGAAGCGGGTGTTGCCACCGCGGTTGGCCTTGATCAGCGCCGTGTCGCGGCCGCTGTCCTTAACGCCCTGAATGGCGTCTTCGAACTCGGCGGCAGTCGAGACCGCTTTGTTATCGACTTCAAGGATGGCATCGCCAACGGCAAAGCCCTTTTCGGCAGCGATTGAATCCGGGTCGATGTCCTGGATCAGCAGGCCTTCGCCATCGGCGTTGGGCACAAGCGTGATGCCAACGCTGGACGGAACCGGCTGAGCCGGTTCAGCCGGCGCCTGCTTTTCGGGCTCGGCCTGCGCCACATCGGTCTTGAGCGTTTCGAGCTTGACCGAGAGCCTGGTTTCCTTGCCGTCGCGCCAGATGGTCAGTTCAACCGTCGACCCCGGGGCCTTGGAGGCAATGGTGCGCGACAGATCGAGCGCGTTGTCGATTGGCTGGTCGTCAACGGCGGTGATGATGTCACCGGAGTTGATCCCCGCCTTCTGGGCCGGGCCATCTTCGGTCGGCTCGGTGACCAGCGCACCCTTGGGGCTCGAAAGACCAACGCTGTTGGCGATGTCACGCGACACATCCTGAATAGCGACGCCGAGATAGCCGCGGGTCACGGTACCATTGGCGATCAGATCGGAGGTGATGCGCTTTACCGTTTCGGCCGGGATGGCGAAGGCGATACCCACATTCCCACCGTTCGGCGAGAAAATCGCTGTATTCACGCCAACCACGTCGCCGGACAGATTGAAGGTCGGGCCACCCGAATTGCCGGTATTGACCGCCGCATCGATCTGCAGGAAATCGCCATAGCTCGAGCCGCCGATATCGCGGCCACGGGCCGACACGATACCTACCGTCACCGTACCGCCGAGGCCGAACGGGTTGCCAACGGCCATCACCCAGTCGCCGACGCGCACATCGTCTTCGGCAAACTTGACGAAGGGCTGGTCGGTCAGGCCATCGACCTTGATGACTGCAAGGTCCGTACGCTCATCGGTGCCGACAATGGTTGCTTCCTTCTCGTCACCATTTTCAAACACGACGGTGACCTTGGTTGCGTCACTGACGACATGATTGTTGGTCACGAAGTAGCCGTCGGCCGAGATGGCAAAGCCCGACCCTGCGGCCTGGAATTTCCGGGCGCGCGGTGCGTCACCGCCCTGCTGGCCAGGTTCGCCAAACTGCTCGAAGAATTTCTTGAGCGGATGATCGTCCGGCAGGTCGGGGAATTCAAAGTTGAAGTCGCCGCCGCGCGGCCCCATCCGGCGGGTGGAGTTTTCAGAGCCTTCGACGACAATCGAAACCACAGCGGGTTTGACCGCATCGACGAGGTCAGCAAAGCTCACGGGCTCGTTGACCTTCGGGGCCACGATCTGGGCGGCGTTCTGAACCGTTGCCGTCTGGGCTGAAACCTGCTGGCTGGTTGCCGCGACGAACGCTGTGCCGCCGGCGGTGCCTGCAAGGATTGCCAGGGCAGACGCACCAAGCCAACGGCGGGCGCGCGAAATAAACGGTGAGGGCATTGCGAGTTCTCCTTGGAGCAACGCAGAATTGAACGCTGCTTATATGGAGCCCGCTTCCTTTCCGTGAAGTGGCCTGAACATTACAAGTTGGTAAGGCTCGCGACAGGATTGTGGCAATGTCAGCAAATGGGCCCTATGGCCCTGCCCAAGCAGCACTTTTCACCCAAATGTGATGGGTTCGCGAGCGCCTAAACCTTACCGTCCGGGGGCCCGGCGAGGCTATCGAGCATAGCCTGCTCGTCAGGTGTCAATGCCGCATCCGGCACCACCGGTCGGCGGCGGCGCAACCCGATCAAAACGGCGGCAAGCCCTGCCAGCAAGACCACGGGCGCCGCGCCCCAAAGCAGGATCGTGTGCAAACCCAGCACCGGGCGCAGCAGTACGAATTCACCATAGCGATCGACGATATACTGGATCACCTGCTCGTCGCTGTCCCCAGCCACCAGCCGTTCGCGCACCAGCACGCGCAAATCGTGAGCCAGCGATGCATCGCTGTCGTCAATCGACTGGTTCTGGCAGACGAGGCAGCGCAATTCGCCCGAAATCTCGCGGGCACGGCTCTCGAGCACCGGATCGGCCAGAACTTCACCAGGCGTGACCGCCCATGCAAACCCCGGCAGCATCAGGCCAAAGGCAACGACTATGGCAGCGAGTGCTCTCATTCGGCCGGCACCGCATTGGCATGCGTTTTGGGCGCGCCCACGCGGAGGCGGCGATAGCTCAGCGACAGGAAGCCGCCCGCCGCCATGATCAGCGTACCGAGCCAGATCAGGGTGATATAGGGCTTGTTCCAAAGCCGCACGATGTGAGTGCCATCGTCCCCGGCCTCACCAAGCTGGATATAGAGCTGGGAGAAGCCATAGGTCTCAATCGCCGCCTCGGTGGTGGGCATGCGGCTGGCCGTATAGACCCGGCGCTCGGCAATGGCCGAGCGTTCAAGATTATTGCCGCGGATCGAGAATTCCCCATGCTCGGCGGCAAAGTTCGGCCCGCCCATGTCGGTCAGGCTGTCGAACCTGACCGTGAAGCCTGCAATGTCTGCCTGCTCCCCTACCTTGAGCGCGGTCACCACTTCGGTCTGCCAGGCTGTGGCTGCGACGATGCCGATTACCGATACGCCCAGTCCGAGGTGCCCGAGCATGGTCGAATAGGCCGTGCGCGGCAACCCGGCAAGCCTGCGCAGGCTTTCAACCAGCGGGATGCGGCCAAACCTTGCCCGGTCGATAATTTCGGCCAGGGCGCCGAACGCCACCCAGAATCCCAGCAGCAGGCCGAGCGGTGCCAGCGAGACAGCCGATCCGCTCAATGCAAAGAACAGGATGGTCACAAAAAGCGCCAGGCCCGCTGCACCGGCGAGGCGCTGGGCAACAGCCACCACATCGCCCCGCTTCCAGGCGAGGAACGGCCCGAAGGGCAAAATGATCAGCAGAGGCACCATCAAGACGCCGAAGGTCAGGTCAAAGAACGGGGCACCCACCGAAATGGTGCGCCCGGTCAGCGCGTTGAGCAGCAGCGGATAGAGCGTGCCCACCAGCACGGCGGCGGTGGAGGTGGCGAGGAAGAGATTGTTCAGGATCAGCGATCCCTCCCGGCTGATCGGGGCGAACAGCCCCCCGGCACGCAGCGCCGGGGCGCGGAAGGCAAACAGCGCAAAAGCTCCACCGATCAGCACGGCGAGCATGGACAGGATCACCAGACCACGTGTGGGGTCAGACGCAAAGGTATGCACTGAGGTCAAAATCCCCGAACGCACGAGGAATGTGCCCAGAAGGCTCAGCGAAAACGTGATGATGGCAAGGAAGATCGTCCAGATCTTGAGCGCATTGCGCTTTTCCATGACGATAGCCGAATGCAGCAGCGCCGTCCCTGCGAGCCAGGGCATGAAACTGGCGTTCTCCACCGGGTCCCAGAACCACCAACCGCCCCAGCCGAGCTCGTAATAGGCCCAGTACGAGCCCATGGCGATGCCAAGCGTCAGGAAGGTCCAGCTCAGCAGCGTCCACGGCCGTACCCAGCGGGCCCAGGTCGCATCGATCCGGCCCGAAATCAACGCCGCAATGGCAAACGAGAAGCAGACCGAAAAACCCACATAGCCCATATAGAGCAGCGGGGGATGGATGGCCAAACCGATGTCCTGCAACACCGGATTGAGGTCCTTGCCCTCGAGCGGGGCCTCGGCCAGCCGCAGGAAAGGGTTGGAGGTGAAGATCGTGAACCCCGCAAACGCTGCAACCAGCAGGCTCTGCATGCTCAGCACCAGGGCCAGAAGATCCTTGGGCAATTGCCGCCCGAACACTGCCACCGCCGCGCCATAGGCAACGAGGATCGAAATCCAGAGGATCATCGAGCCCTCATGGTTTCCCCAGACGCTGGTGAACTTGTAGATCAGAGGCTGGAGCGAGTGGGAATACTCATAGGCCAGCTTGAGCGAGAAGTCAGAAACCATGAAGGCCTGCGCCAGCGCCACAAAGGCAGCCCCCACCAGAAGGAACTGCAGGACCGAAGCCTGCCGCATGAAGCCGGTGACCTTTTCGCCCGAACGCCAGCCCACCAGACCGACAGCCGCGGCCGCCGTGGCGATGGCGAAGGCAAGGATCAGCGCAAAGTGCCCCAGCTCGATCGACATTGGTCAGCTCCCGTTCGCTGCGGCCTGAGCCTCAGGTTTCCACTCGCCGCGTGCCTTGAGCGATTCGACGACTTCCTTGGGCATGTAATTCTCGTCGTGCTTGGCCAACACGTTGGTGGCCGCGAACGTCCCATCGGCGGCCACCGCGCCCTCGGCGACCACGCCCTGCCCTTCACGGAACAGGTCGGGCAGGATGCCGGTGTAGCGCGCCAACATCTCGGTCTGCCCGTCGGTGACCACGAAGGTGTTTACCTCACCCTCCTTGACCCAGCTCTCGCCTTTGACCAGACCGCCTAGCCGGATTGGGGTGCCCACCGCAACCGCCTTTTCCTGCACGTCGCTGGGTGAATAGAAGAACACAATCTGGTCGCGCAGGGCGACGAGGATCAGGGTCATGGCAACCGCCAGCACGGCGGCAAGTCCGGCAATAGTGGCAAGGCGTTTTTGTTTGCGCGTCATGTGATGTCCATCAGGAAAGCCCGCCTTCCTTTGCCAGCGCATCAAGTTCGGCGCGCTCCATCAGTTGGGGGTAGGCAAGTTTGGCCGCATCATAGGCTTTCTGCGCCAGGTCTTTTTGATCCAGCACAAGATAGGAGCGCACAAGCCGCGTCCATTCCTCAAGCGTTCCGCCCTCGGCCATCAACCGGTCCGACAGACCCTGCACCATGCCCGCAATCATGGCGGCCTGCTCAGAGTCGATGGCCGGAGCCGGCGCGGTTCCATCACGCCCCGCCTCGGCAGCGGCAAGGCCGTCGCGTGCCGTGGCCATCCAGGGTTCGTCACCCTTGCCCATGGCAATCAGGTCCTGCCAGCGCTCGATTGCCTCATCCCAGGCACCCGTTTGTGTCGCGTTGCTGGCAAGATAGAACCGCGAGCGAATATGGGCCGGGTCACGCGCGGCGGCCGATTGCATCAACGCCAGCGGTTCGCCGGCCATATTGCCTTCCGCCTTGAGCATCAGCGCCTCGGCCAGATCGGTCTCCGTATCGGCAGTGGGGGGAGACAGCTCAAGCACGCGCCGGAACGCTCCGATGGCATCATCGATCCGCCCCAGCTGCATATAGGCCGGCCCGATCACCGACCAGCCGCGCAAATCGTCGGGATTGGCAGCCAGTTGGGTCTCGATGCGCTTGATCGCCACATCAAGGTCGATACTTTGCGCCGCCACATCCGCGCGGCCAGAGAGCGGCAGGCTCGGCAGATTGGGCTGGCCGAGAAACAGATAACTGGCAAAACTCAGCACAACGACCAGCACCATGCCGCCCGGTATCAGCCAGCGCGCGTGCGTTGGCGCTCCTGTCACCGCCCCTGCGGATTCCTGCTTGAGGCGGATCAGTTCACGCGCCAGTTCGCCCTTGGCGGCAACTGCCTCAGCGGCGGTCAGGCGACCCGAAGCCAGATCGGCCTCGATCTCGCCGAGCTGCTGCCTGAAATGGCCTGTGGTTGCATCCCCAACTTCCACGCCCGGCGCGTTGACCGCACGCCCGGCCGCCGCGTAATAAAGCGCAGCGCAGGCGATTGCAGTGACGGTGATGGCAAGTATCCAGAAGACCATGTGTTCAGAAGCCTGCACGCATCGGAGACGCGCATCTATAGGACCAATCTGGGAGAAATTGCAGCAAAACCCTCCGGCGCGTGACGCGCTGATTGCCGCAGCCTGCATCCAGACAAGCCGGGCAGCCTGATAATGGCCGGTGAACCCCTGGATTTTGCGATATTCGGCAGCTCCCCCATGGCCTTGCTGATCGCCGGTATCCTTGGCGGAGCCCTGGGCAAAAAGGTCTGCGTTGTCGGCGAGGATCGCTCGGCCTTCCGATTGGCCCGGGGGATCGACCTGTCCGTCGCCCCGGTCACCCGACCAGAGACCTGGGCCATGCTGCAAGCCTGCGTTCCCGAAGTCGCAAAGCTTGTCACCACCGTCGGCGGTCGCGCCGCCTTCGCTAGAATCAACCCGCTCTTCATTGCCGAAACGCCGCTCGGTGCCGAAGCACTGTCGCACATGCGGCATACGGCGCTGGGGTTCGATCAGGTTGTCGAACGCGTCACCGATTCAGGTCTAGCAAACACCGAGGCGGTCTACAGAATTCGTGACGCGTTGACCCTGTTGCGCGCCCAGCTTGAACCGGCGCTCCTGACCTGGCATGCCGGGCTGGGCATTGCGCACTATTCGACCCGCGATGCCGGCATCACCGTCAAGCGCGATGGCTCGGCACGGATTGAAACCCTTCAGGGCAATGTTGAAGCGGCCCAGAGCGTGCTCGTCGACAGTTCGGCAATTGCCGAATATCTCGATGCCGACGAACGCGATCGGGTCATGCGGGTTGAACGCTCAACCGCCATTCTCACCGAACCGACGCGCCCCCTGCTTGCCCCCGTCATGCTTTATCCCGATAGCCGGGTCATTCTGGCCCAGCGCCCCAGCGGCGGCGTGGCTGCCATCAGTCATGGCCGTGCCGACGAAGCGGCCGTGCGGGTGGGCGCCTGCCTTGCCGGCCATGGGCGGCTGCGGCGGGCCGGGCAAATGGCCTTCACTGCGGTCAGCACCACCGATGGCGCCCCGCTCATCGGGCACGCCCGCGGCACCAAGGCAATGGTGGTCACCGGCTTTGGCAGCTTCGGCGCGTTCCTTGCGCCTGCCATCGCGCGGCACCTGGCGGGCACCGGCAGCGCATTCGAGAAATCCTATTTCACCGCGCGCGAACCCGGGCGCGGTAACAGCCGCGATGCCGTATCGGACTATCTGGCCGAAACCATTGCCGAGGTCGCGGCGTGATTTCTCAGCCCAATCGTCTCGCCCAGGCCGACCACGCCTTCTCCGGTACCCTGATCGACCGTGGCAAGCCGCTATCGTTCCTGCTCAACGGCCACCGCATCGCCGGATTTGCCGGAGACACCGTCCTGTCTGCCGCCCTTGCCTCCGGCCTTGACGTGGCGGGCACCTTGGGTGGCGCTCCCATCGCGATGACCGAGGACTTTGCGCCTGCCGTCGTTCCCACCGCAAAGCTCACCGACCGCACTGCGGCCCTCCCCATGGCCCGGCTGCCTGCCTTGGACGGTCAGGACCTGACCAGTGTCGGCACCCGGGCCAGCCGCCGCACCCCCACCGGCCTGCTCGGCGCCGTCGACCGCATGCTCTTTGGCACCGGTCGCAGCCTTGGGCACATCTTCGACCGCGCCTCAGAGCTGGCCGGCCCCTGGGTGGACATGCCGGTGACCGAGACAATCGCGGCCGACCTTGCCATCGTCGGTGGTGGGGTTGCCGGCATGAGCGCCGCTATTGCCTCCGCCCGGCTTGGCGAGCGGATCGTCCTGATCGAACGCGGCCCCGTGCTCGGTGGTGAAGCGCGCTATTTTGGCGGTGCAGATGGCGAAGAAACCCCGTCGGCGGCCGTTGAGCGCCTGCGCGAGGAAATCGCCGGGCTCACCAATGTCACCGTCCTCACCCTGACCGAGGCGTTCGCCCTCTATGACCGCGAGATACGCGCCCATCGCGTCGCCCTCAGCGACGGAGCAGCAATCGGAACCGTCATTGCCGTTGATGCCCGTCGGCTGGTGCTGGCAACCGGGGCATTTGAGCGGCTGCCTGTCTTTACGGGCAATCGCTCGCCGGGGGTTACCGGTGCGGTCGCCGCGTTTCGCCGGGCCGACCGCTTCGGCATTTTCGGGCGCGGCGCGACACTGATCAGCACCAGCGGCAACGCGGCCTACCGGCTGGCCACCATGGCGCATGATGCCGGCATAACCGTGCAGCAGGTTTTTGACTCCCGCCTGCTGCCTCAATCGCGTTTTATCGACTATTCAAAAGCCTATGGAATCAAGTTTGCCCGGGGGCTCAGGGTGCAGGCCGTGGCACCCGGCGGCCGCCGCAATCCTGGCCTGTCGGTCTCACTCGCCTATACCGGCGCGGAAACCGTCAATCAGATCCCGCCCGTCTGGGCTGGACAATTGATCGTTGCCGGTGGCTGGCAGCCCTCGCTGGCACTCTGGTACATGGCGGGCGGCACCAGCCGCTGGAATGCCAATGCTGCCCGGCTCGAAGCCCAGGGCAAGGTTGATGGTGTAGCGCTCGCCGGTGCCGTGGCCGGATACATCACCACCGCCGGGTGCAAGCAGAGCGGGTTTGCCGCCACCGCCGCCCTGTTCGGCCGCCGCCAGCCCTCGGTTGATGATCGAACGTTGCCGCCCGAATATGAAACGCCCGAAGATCGCACGCCGATTGCCGACTATGGCAGCCATGGTCTGGCTTATCTCGATAGCGGAACCAGCCTGACCGTCCGTCCCGCACCGCCCCGTCCGGCGCGCTTCAAATGGCTGCGCGGCGAGACGGCTCAGCGCTTCGCCTTTGCCGATCAGACCCATACGCTTACAGTGGGCGATATCGCTGCCGGCGTGCAGATAGGGGCCGTGCCAGAAGCCGATGCGGGCACCGTCGCGCAGGAGCGTTGCGTGATCGCCGGCGACCTTGTCGACATGGCCCGCCAGCATGCCATCGACCTGCCCCGCACGCGCGTCCCGCCTCTGCACATTCCGCATTACCTGCGCGGCCGGCTGGCCGGCAAGACCTCGCTCTGGCGTATCGCCGCCGATGATGGTCGGGATTTTGATCCCGGTTGCACCATTCACGCAAGTTCCGACAAGGTCGGGCCTTTCGACACCATCGGCATTGTGATCGGCCCGGTCGGCAATGGCGTGTCGGGTGCTCATATCCTTCTCACCAAGCCCGATGCCGCGGCCGAGGACAGGCTATATGCCCGCGACCTATCGGGTCCGGTCTCGGTCAAGCTGATTGAGAAGGTGAAAACCTAGCCTGCGCTGGCCGCGCGCTTTTCGATGCCGTCGCGGGCCCGCCGCAGCACATCGGCATAGTCGGCATTGAAGCGCAGTTCTGCCATCTTGATGCCCGCATCGAGCCGAGCCGCCGAAATCGGGTCGCCCGGGTTGTCGCGCAGCGTGTCGAGCGTGCGGGTGATGTGCATTTCCAGCGCCTGACCGGTCTGGGTCCAGATCTGGTCGAACAGCTGGTTCACGGCCAGCGAGTCACGGCACTCCCGCACCGTGGCCAGCAGATAGACCCCATTCAGCGCTGCCAGCAGCTGGTCGCGGTCCAGCCGGTCGGCGCCCTCGCGGGCTTTGCGCATGGCAAAATTCACATCGGGCGCAACGTCGCGCAGGCGCGGCTCGATCCGGGCCGAAACCACCTTGATCAGGCTGGCGATCACCTGGGTCCACCGCGATCCGCGGCTAAGTTCGATGTAGCCGTTCACGGAACGGATCAGCTTGTGGAAGCGCTCGATCGAACGGCAGATCAGGTCGATATCGGCAAAGGCGCCGACCTGGATCAGCGGCGCAATCTGGTTCTGTGCGTGGGCCAGCAAGGCATCGATCAGCGGGGCGAAACCGGCGCGCGCCACCACCGCCTCGCCACCATCGCCAGCAATGCGGATGACGGCGGCCACCAGCCGCGAAGGATTGGCCACCTGCCCCACTGCCGCCTGCATCAGAAGCGCGTAGGCGCTCTGGTCCTGCAGCGGCATCGATTGCAGCGCCATGCCGAGCGCTGCTTCATCCTGAATGCCATTGGTCGCCCGCCCGAATGCCTTGGCCTTTTCGAGCAGGGCCCGGTGCTTGAGGGCATTCATTACAACCGGCAGCCGTTCCCACACCTGCTCTCCGCCGATCTGGGTCTTGATCCGGCGTTCTGCCTCAAAGCTGGTGCTGGCACCTGAAACCGCACCGCGTATGCGCGAAAGGATCTCAGGCATTGCCGCCTCAAGCAAAGGCAGCGCCGTAGGATCGTCGGCAGGCAGCGTGGTGTCGATCAGGTCATGGGCAAGGTCGCGGGTGATCCAGGTCCAGATTGCCGCGGCATGCTCGCGCAATATAGCCCCAGGAAACACAAACTCGGCCGGTGCCTCGACGATCACCGCGTCGATCATGCCAAAGAACGGCTTTACCGACTGCAACGCGACGCGGCTTTGGCTGGCTGCGGGTACAGCGGGCGGGCTCGTCACGGTTGGAATGGCGTTGCGCGTAAGGGCGAAAGGCATGGGGGCGCGATGGGATCCGGTGTCAGAACCCTCATATTAGCGATGCTTGGTAAACAAGTTTGCAACGGCGGCCGCGCATATGCGTAGTTTGGTTCGCACAGCCCTGATTCACCAAGCATAAGGCCCAGCCGCGTCTGCGGCCGGGCCCCGAGGCATTTACAGCACGGTCAGCTCAGCTGACCGCAGCCCAGCGGCCATCGGTTTCACGGCAGGCGGTGCCCTTGTGCACCAGGTCCTGGCCGTTGATCGAAACGGTGTGGGTATAGTCGCGGCAATCGAGGTTGTTCACCCGCACATAGGGCCCGACCGTCACATTGCCCTTGGTGCCCTTGTCGCCTGACCAGTTGCGCGGCGCGCCGGGGCGGCCAAACTGCATGGCGTAGAACTGGGCGCTCGAGGCCTGGGCTTTGTCATTGGGGGTCATCAGCGCCAGGGCGCCCTGGTCCACAAAGCCCGATGCATCAGTGGTCTGCAACGCCGCCGCGGTCGACTGCGCCGGGGTGGGCAGCACGTTCACGGTCGTCGGGGCGGTCGCCACCACGGGCACCGTCGTTGCAAAATTGTTCGATCCGGTGCTGGTGCAGGCGGCGAGGGCAAAGATCGGCAGAAGCCATGCGGCGCGAAGAATCTTGTTCATGTTCATTCCAATAGGGATCAGTGTTCTTGATCGTTGGCCAATGCGGCAAAAGTGCGTTCAGCCCCGCCCATGTCGGGCGGTCGGCAGCCGCAATTCCGCCAGAAGTCCACCGAGCTCGGACCTTTTGAGCTCAAGTGTTCCGCCGTACACATCCACCAGTTCCTTGACGATGTCGAGGCCAAGGCCGCTTCCGGGCGTTTTTTCGTCCAGCCGGACGCCGCGCCGCAACACTTTCTTGGCCTCGTCTGGGGTCAGCCCCGGTCCATTGTCTTCAATGCGGATCAGCAGCATGGTTGAATTGGGCGCGCGCTCGGCCACCATCGACACGCCCACCTGTCCCTTGGACCATTTGCACGCGTTGTCGAGCAGGTTGCCGGCCATTTCCTCCAGGTCGGCTTCCTCGCCCCTGAACCAGGGCAGCGAGGCATCCGGGCGCTGGAAGGCCAGCGTGCAGTTCTGGTTGAGCTTTTGCATCACCCGCACCAGGCGCAGCATCACAATCGTGGGGTCTGCCTTGCGCCCAACCACCTTGGTGCGGGCGGCCAGGCGCGCCTTATCCAGGTAGTTGGTCACCATCTGGGTCATCTTGTCGGATTCCGACAGCACGATCTTGGAGAGGCCCGGCGTACCGGCGCTGGCTTCATTGCGCAGCACGGCCAGCGGCGTCTTCAGGCCATGGGCCAGATTGCCCACCTGGCTGCGCGCCCGCTCGATGATCTGCGCGTTCGAGCGCAGCAGTTCGTTCACTTCGTCGGCAAGCGGGGCAATTTCGCGCGGATACTCGCCCGTCACCGTCTCGGCTTCGCCCTCGCGCACCTTTTCCACCGCGTTGCGCAGCATATCGACGGGCCGCATGGCCAGTCGCGCCACGATAAAGCTCATCACCGCCAGCATCACGCCCACCGCGCCAAGCACGATCAGTGTCTGCCCGCGAAAATCATCGACCAGTTCAAAAATCTCGTCGAGACTGCCGGTCACCGCGATACGCAGCGTCCGCCCCGACAGCGTGATCTCGCGCTCAACGATCCGCATATTGGTGCCGAATTCGTCGGCCATTGCCGCGGTTCGCGAGCGCGATGCATCAAACGGGCCGGTTATGGCGGGCAGAACCATCCCTGCCAGCGATGGCGACAGGTTGATCACGGTGTTGTTTTCGTCGCGGATCGCCCAGTACCAGCCCGATGCGGGGCGGGTGAAACGCGGGTCGAGCACGCTCACCTCTTCGCTGGCCGGGTCAGGCGCTTCCAGCGTCTGCCCTACGAGCGTCTCGAGGTGAAAATCCAGCGTGTCGCCGAGGCTTGAATCGAGCGCGCGCGAATAGAGTTCGGTCAGCAGAAAGGCCGTCGCCACCAGCGCGATCACCAGCCAGACCGCTGACAGCCAGAACAGATTGGCTGCGATCGAGCCCTTCTGCATTATTCGTTGATCTGATAGCCGAGGCCGCGCACGGTCTGGATGCAGTCATCGGGCAGCTTCTTGCGCAAGCGCCCGACAAAGACTTCGATGGTGTTCGAATCCCGGTCGAAATCCTGATCGTAAAGGTGCTCGGTCAGTTCGGTCCGCGAAATCACCTTGCCCTTGTGGTGCATCAGGTACGAAAGCAGCCGCAACTCGTGGCTGGTCATCTTGATCGACTGGCCATCCACCGTCACCTTGCCCGAGCGCACATCGAGGCGCACCGAACCGGCGACGATTTCATTGGAGGCATGTCCTGCCGCACGCCGCACGAGGGCACGAAGGCGGGCAAGCAGTTCTTCCATATGAAAGGGCTTGGCCAGATAGTCGTCGGCGCCGGCATCGATGCCCTGCACCTTGTCGCTCCAGCGGTCGCGGGCGGTCAGCAGCAAAACCGGCATGGCCCGGCTCTCGCGCCGCCAGCTTTCGAGCACGCTCAGCCCGTCCATCTGCGGCAGGCCGATATCGAGCACCACCGCATCATAGGGTTCGGTATCGCCGAGGAAATGACCTTCCTCGCCATCAAAGGCCACGTCAACCGCATAACCGGCGTCGGTCAGGGCTTCCTTGATCTGACGGTTCAGGTTGGTGTCGTCTTCTACGACGAGAATACGCATTGGCGGCCTCTGGCTCTAATCAAACCGGGGTTTCAATAGAATCGCGTGGGGTGTCCAGCGCCCCATCGCCAGACGCCGCCAATCTAATTGGCTCAGTTGGATGCGGGCAAGACCAGATTTCGGGCATCGCCATCGGGGCCGAGCACGGCCACGACATAAACCAGCCCCCCGCCCTGGTCACAGACCTTGACCGAGAGCACTTCTTCGTCCCCACCAACGCCATTATTGGCGAGCACGACGGCGACGGGCGCAATTTCGCCCGACGCGATTGCATCCTGAATGCCGCGGTTGTTCAGACAGTCGGCAGCCAGTGCGGGCGCAGTCCCCACGGCCATGGCGATGGTTGTCGCCAGGCTGGCCGCGGTCAGAAATGTCACAACAGCTTTTTTCATCCGGATGTTCTAATATGTTCTGGCTGAACGCTGGATGAACGGGACTCTAACTATTCCCGATTTCGGTCTTGAGCCCTTTGCGCAGAAAGATAATCGCCAGCGCTTCCATCAGCAATTGCCCAGCTGCCTGGCCATCGAGCGCAGGCAGGTCCATGCCCAGAAGCTGGGCCAGTCCGCTCAGCAGCATCAGTCCCGCAACAATATAGGTCCTATATCCGGCAAGTGCATTCATTGGTCCACTCCATTGGTTTGAAACAGATTTTCCGGCTTGCGCAGGGTGCCCGGCCATTGCCAGCGCCCGGGCGCGCACCGCATCGACGCGCCGTGTCCAGCCGCGCCCGAAGGTCGAAAAAGCCGCCAGTCGCTTGAGAAACCCCACCCGGCTGTTGCACAGCATGCTGATCAGGTGGCCCGTTCCCCCCGCCTTCCGGCGGCGTTCGATGGCGGCCAGCGTCAGCGGCCCCACATAGCCGTCGGCCCGCACTTTGAGCAGGGATTGCAGAGTCGCCACCGCCCTTTGCGGGCCAGAATTGACAGCGTAGTCGAAGACGGCGAGGTCGAGCCCGGGCGGCATCTCACCGGCCCGGCAGCGCTCCCAGTACTGGGCCCGATAAATTTCGGCGACCTCGGCTCGCCCGAGCGCTTTCACCTCGGCCTTTTCGAGCGCCCACCATGGCGTAACCTTGCGCCAGGCGGCCAGGGTCTTGCGGGTAATGCCGAAATTGGTTGCCCCGCCCGGGTCTTTCGGGTGGTCGGCATAGCCGCCCTCGTGTTTCAGCACTTCATCGAGGCAGGCAGCAAAGCGGTTGTCTTCAGGCATCGAACCTCCCCATCGCGGCCACGCCCGGCCCGAAGACCGGGCTGACCTGCGTCACTGAAAAATCAAAGCCGGAGGGCAGGCTGCCGAAGTCCGCCGTCTGATCGGCTGCCGTATAGGTCAGGCCCGGCGACCCCACCTCGATCACCCGTACGGGTACCCCGCCCGCCAGCACCGTCACCCGATAGGCTTCCGGGCTCACATCGAGCGGCGCCTCGGCCATGGCCCAACTATCGGCATCGCTGCGGCTGCGCCGGGTCCAACCCATCACCACATCGCTTCCGGTTCTGCGCGCCCGCAGGTGCACCGGGCTCAAGGGCACATGCGCATCGGTCGTCAAAGTCAGGCTCAGCCCTGCCCCCACTGCATCGGCGGCACCGGCATAGGCCCGCAGGGCCAGCGTTTGCCCCAACCAGCCCGCCTCCACCGGCACGCTGACCACGCGATTGTCGAGCAGCACCACCCGCCGCCCCACGCTCGCTGTCCCCATGATCTGGTCGGTGCCATCAAGCCCGCGCAGAAGCTGCGTCAACCGATAAAGACCGGGCGCCACGAGCTCGGCCGCACCGAACCCGATCAGTTCCCAACCCCCGGCATCGGTCTCAAGCGCTATCCGATTGGCACCGGCAAACATTGCCTCGTCGTCCACAGATGACAGGTGCCCCGCATAGAGCCGCACCATCATTTGCGTGCCCCGGTCGAGTGTGCACACCGGCCCGGGGCCGATCCCCGCTGCCAGGTCGCCGATCACGCCCGGCCTCGTCAGCCGCAGCAATTCTGCCCCGGTCGCTGTGGCGCTGATCACGATGTCGCCCGGCCAAGGGGTCGAAACCGCTGCGCCCATTAGTCGGGATCCACCCGGCCCCGGCAGGTGCGCCAGTGCCACCACAGGCTGCGCCCGCGGCACTGCCGCCCCTGCGCTGGCCTGCGGGCGGTCGGCCACAATCGCCGCAGCCACGGTTCCGGCCAGCGCCCGCGCACTCACGCGCCGCGCCAGCCCATCGCGGATCTCGGTGATTTCGAAGGGCCCATCGTCTTGTCCGGCAACGGCAATCACATCACCCACTTCGAGCCCGGCCATGGATGGCGGCAGGGTCAAGTCAATGGTCTCGCGAGTTGCCGCCAGGTCGGTCAGCAACCGCTCGGCAGTGCCTCGCGCCCCGGCGAGGTCCAGCACCAGTCCGGAGTTTTCGCCCTTGGTCGCCCCACCTGCAAGCTGCATGGCCGTCACGGTGCCGGTCAGATAGCCGCGCTCGCGGGCAACATAAGTCAGCGCCACCCGCCCGATCCGTTCGGACGGGTCCGGGCGCTTGCGCGTCATCAGCGGCACGTCCCCGGCCACCAATTCGCCCGCAGCCTCTGCCTGCCGCGCCACGGCGCGGCCCAGCACCAGCCCAGTGTCGCCGTCGCGCATCATCAGCCCTGCCGCGCCAGAGGCCTCGGCCAGTGCCTCGCGGCAGGTCATCACTCCGCCCAGTTGTGTGCCGTGCACCAGCGGGGGCAGCGCATCGACTTTTGTCAGCGCCACCCCATGGTCGGCCGCGATGGCCTTGAGCAGCTCATCGGCGGCCATGGCGCCCAGCCGCCCGGTCAGCCAATGGCCGGTCGCATGATTGGCGCCATCAGACCAGCTCTCCAGGTCAGCCGGAAACGCCGGGTAGGGCCGCGCATCCCAGGTCCAGAAATAGAGCCGCGTGGTGTCGATCATCCGGCCATCAAACACCGTCGATGCCGGGTTACAGGCAGGGTCGCTCCAATGCGCCACATGCGCGCGCAACACCTGCCGCTGCATCAGCGGATCGGCCGCACCGGTCGAAAAATAGGGTCTTGCGCTTTCAATGCTCTTGGGGTCGCCAAACACGTTGGGCTGGTTGGCGCCCTTATCCACCGCCCCGCATCCCAGCTCGGTGAACCAGATCGGCTTGCTCCCCGGCACCCAGACTGTCGATGTGCTGTTGCGCACCCCGCCCGGCCGGTCGTGATGGGCATTGCCCCACCACCCGGCAATATCCTTGAACCGCCAGACAAATGCCTCGCCCAGCCCGTCGCTGATCGGGCTGCGAACGCCCGCAATCCGGTCCGCGTCACTGGCATAGTACCAGTCGAACCCCTCCCCGCCCGCGATGTTGGCGCGCAGATAGGCCTCATCATAGGGCCCGTTGAACGCCTGCGCGTCGGCGTGCCCGTCCCCATCGCGCCAGTCCGAAACCGGCATGTAATAGTCGATGCCCACCGCATCGATATTGGCCGAAGCCCATAGCGGATCGAGATGGAAGAACTTTTCGCCCCCGCCCGGCTGATAGCCGGAGAACTCCGTCCAATCGGCGGCGTAGGTCAGGCGGGTGTCCGGCCCCACAATGGCCCGCACCTCAGCTGCCAGCGCCACCAGCGCCGCAACAAACGGAAAGCTGTTCCCGCTCCCGCGCACCGTCGAGAGCCCGCGCATTTCCGAACCGATGATCAGCGCATCCACCCCGCCAGAAGCCACCGCCAACTGCGCGTAGTGAGTCACCATTTGCCGGTAACCCCATGCCCCCTCGGTAAAAACACCTACCTGCGCTGCTGCCGCCGCCGTCCGGTCCGGCGTGCCCGCCATCCCCGGCGCCGGATGGCAGGTGATGCGCCCACGCCAGGGATAAGCCGGTTGCCCAGTCCCTCCATAAGGGTTGGGCAAGCTGTTGCCGGTCGGCACATCCATCAGCACCATCGGATAGAGCGTCACCTTGAGCCCGCGCGCCCTGAGATCGGCAATCGCGGCCCGCACCGCATTGTCCGAGGGCGTGCCGCCATAGGCCGGAGCGCCACCGTGGCTGGTCACCACCGGCGCCGTCGCCCGCGTCAGTCCTGCAACGCCCCAGCTCGTGCCTTCAATCTGCCGCGCGGCGCTTTCCACCCGGGGCTTGATCCGGCAATGGCTGGCGCGCAGGTCATCGCCAAACCAGGCCACCACCAATGATACATGCTCGAGATTGGGGCAGAGCGCCTGCAATTCATCGATCGACAGCGTCCAGTCCGATACCTGGCGCGCCATGTGGGCATTCTCGTTGGCTGTCACGCCCGGGCTTACCACCCGCACGCGCGGCACCGGGTCATAGCCAAACTCGGTTGCTCCGGGGATCACGGTGATCGCCCGGATTTCCGGCTCAAGGTCCCCCACCACCCGGCAGACTTCCACCGAGATATTGGGAATGCGGTTACCGAACGCCAACAACGGCAGGCGCTCGAACACGAGGTAGCAGAGCCCGCGATAGGCCGGTGCATGCCCCTGCTTGGCCTTGATCAGGCCGTCGGGCAATTGCGCCTCGGTCCCGAAATAGCTGCGGATCGACAGGCCTTCGGTTTCCAGCAACTGCCCGTCGGCCCAGATCCGTCCGATGCGGTGCACCTCTCCTTCGCAAAGCGCCAGCGCAAAGCTGGCGGCAATCTCGTCCTCCTGCGCCGGGCTGGCGCCCTTTGCCCCGGCGCCGTCGGGGCTGATCGCCTCAAGTTCGGTGGCCCAGATGATGTTGCCGGTCAGCCGGTTCCAGCCATAAACCCTCGGAATGGGGCTGCCCTCGCTCGAACCCTGCAGTTTCAGGTCGCTGCCCTGCCGTCCCTCGGGCGCCTGCCCGAACAGCATCTGGTCGACGGCCGATCCCGCCAGCGCCCCCAGCGCCCGGCCGATGGTGGCGCCAAACGGCCCACCCACCATGCCGCCGACGACCTGCCCGGCCAGCGAAAGCGCAAGCGTTGCCATGACCTCTCCGATGTTTGTTGAATGTGAGGGTCACCCCTCAGGGAAAGTCGAACCGCCCAGCCACGCGCCGGGCCCAGCTGTCGGTCAGGTTGGCTTCCACCACCCCGATCTGTTCCTGCGCATGGATGAACCGATCCGGCGCAACCAGAATGCCGCAATGCTTGGGCGGCAGTGCGCTATGCAGCCGGAACAGCAGCACCTGGCCCGCTTGCGGCGGTCCCTCGGCGGGCAGCAACAGGCTCTGCGCCGCCGCCTGCAGGGTGTCGGCATGGCTCACGTCCCGCCAGTCGGCCCGATAGTTGGGCACCGCCATCGGTTCGCTTCCATAGAGGGTCCGCCACACCGCGCGCAGCAGCCCCAGGCAATCGCATCCAGCCCCCAGCGTCGCTGCCTGGTGCCGATAGGGTGTTCCGAGCCAGGCCCGCGCTGCTTCAACCACCAGTTCCGGGGTCATTTCAGCAGCGCCCGGCCATCGAGCCGTTCGCCTTTCTTGGGATAGCGCAGCACAAAGTCGCTGCCCGGAATGTGCGGAAAGCCGCGAAAGTTTACGCCATTGGAAAACTTGGCACGGCAGGTGGCATACCGCCGGTCGCATCCGGCAAACACCTCAAACCCGTCCCCCGCCACAACCCAGTCGCCAACCGGTACTCCGAAGCCGAAGACATCAACGCCCCCGACGCGCGTATGGGTCAAAACCGCATCGCGGAGTCCTGCCCTCTGCCCTCCGGCCCACAAAAGCTGCCCCATCCCGAACCAACCCTCCGCAAACCCCTCGACGCCATCGATCGCCATCCGGAACCGGTCCTCTACCGCCGCCACCGCCCCGGTGCCGCGAAAAGCCGGAGCGTCCACATTCACCCCACAGGCTGTGTCACCGAGATGCGCATCGCAGAGCGGCTGATAGATGCGCCCCCGCGCCACATTCAGTCCCTGCTGGGCCGAGCGCAGTTCGGCGCGGAACACCCCATCCTCGCGGGTGATTTCACCCACCGTGGTCTGTCTCATCAGCTGGCGCACAGCGGTGTCCTGCCAGTTCACCCGCCAGCTTTCCACCAGCGCCCCATCGTAGCGCCCAAGCAGAATGTCGTCCTCGCGGATCGCCTCGGAGTGCAGCACCCCCACCACTTCACTGGTGTCGGTCTGCGGCCCAAGCTTTTGCGCCACCTCCCCACCATCAAGTCCGTGGGCGGGGTGGAATATGGTGCCATCGAAGCTCAGCACCTCATCATGGTCGGTGAACCCCAGCACCACGCCATCGCTGCGGATGATGCGCCAGGCGTTGGCAAGCGTTGTCGCCCCGCTGGTGACATGGGCCTCAAAACCTGGTTCGAGCGCTCTCATTCGCGCACCTCGATCACTGGAATGCTCGGCGCCTCAGCCGCGTCAAAGCTCGTCAGCTCGATGTCGAGCCGGTCGGTGTCGAACCGCACCGGCACGTCGAACAAAAACCCCGCCGTCACCACCGCGCCCGCAAGTGGCGCACTGTCCAGTGTCACGGTCCCGGTCAGCATATCGACGGCAAATCCGGTTACCGGCACGCCTGCCACCGCCACCACCACGCTTCCCGCCACCGGCTTGGTGATCGGGCGGTGATAGGGGTCGTGCGTGGCCCCATAGATCTTGGTCAGCGCAAAGTCCCGCCGCGTGCCATCGCCCTCGCCGATCACCTGGTCAAACGGCCCCGGCGGCCCGCCATCCGGGCTCGATGAATGGTCCAGCCCATCGCGCCAGAGAAAACTATGGAACCGCCCTCGCCGCTCCTCGAAAAAGTCGAGCACGGCGCGCATCTCCGTCCGCGACTTGATGCCGTAGCCCGCATTGTACCGCCGCCGCGCATGCGCCCAGCGGCTGTTGCGCTCTTCTGAGCCATTGGCGAGCGTGACCACATCAGTCATCCGCTCCGGCCCGCCGCGCGCGCCCAGCGCCACATCGAGCGGAAACCGTACTGCATGAAATGCCATTCGTTTGATCTCCAGAACCGCACCGGCCCAGCCACTGTTCCTCCCTCCCCAACTCGGTTGAGTGATGTCGGCGGCAGGTACTCCGCTCCATCAACCCCGCTCAGCCGGCTCTCCTCCCCCTTGTGGGGAGGAGGTGGAGGTGGGGGTGAGCGGTTACGAACCCCGGCTGCCCCGTCGCACCGCGCGCAACAGCATTGCGCTCACCTCGGCCTCCGCCCCCACGAACGAGCGGGCATCGCTGGCCCTCACGTTGAACGTCACCTGCACGGCGCGCCCACTGCCGCCCGCCACGCCCAGCCGCCCGTCCGAACCACGCGCCAGCGGCAGAATGGCCTCCGCTCCGGCTTCGCCCATCAGCCCCAGCCCGCCGCCCATCGGGAAGAACGAGGGGCTGGCCACCACGCCGCCCTTGGCAAACGGCGTTACCCCGCCCAGTGCCGGGTTGGTGGCCGTGAACAGCCCCTCGATGGCTCCCGAAATCAGGTTGCCCAGCGGCTTGAAGGCAGCCTTGAGCGCAATATCGGCAAAGCTCTTGGCAATGTCGCCGAGCAGGCCCTTAAGCGAGCGACCTTCGGTCATCGCCCCGCGAAACGCATTGCTCAGCGACCGCGCCACCCCGTCGGCGAGGTCCGAGATCCGGTCGAGCTCGAGCGATACGTCGCTGAGTTCCCCGGCAATTCCGTCTTCAAATAGTCCCGCCATCTATCGCCTCCATGTCCGGAAACCGGGCCATCAGCCCGTCGAGCGTTCCGCGCTCCGGCGCCCCGCCGCGATGCCCGGTCAGCGCCTCGTGCGCCATCGCCAGTTCACGCGGCGTCATGGCCCAGAAATCGCGCGGCGCCAGTCGGAGCACGCCGAGCCCGAACCGCATGGCGTGCCCCCAGGGAAACGCCGTCACGTCTCCGCTCCAAAGGTCGCGCGCAGCAGCGCTGCGGCAATCGCTGCCGCGCCCTTGAGCCCGCCTTCGATGCTCATCCGCGCCAGGTCATCATCGCTGACCGCATGCCCTGCGCCGCGCAGCCCGGCCCCCAGTATCGCCGTCAGGTCGCGGGCCGAAACCCGTCCCCCGGCAAAGCGCTCGGCCAATCCAACCAGGTCCCCGGCCCCCAGTCGCGCCTCGAGTTCGGCCAGAGCCCCCAGCGTCAGGCACAGCGTCAGGCGCTCGCCGCCAATCACTGCTTCAATCTCACCCCGATGCAGGTTCGCCATCACAGCACCGCAAAGCTCAGCGCACCGGCGCTTTCGAGCGCCAGTTCAAACGTCACTTCCCCGGCATGATCGGCCGAAAACTCCAGCGCCACGATCTGGAACGGCCCTTCGATGGTGCCAAAATCGGGCAGGATCAGTTGCCAGTTGCGGATGGTCCCGGCAAAGAACAGGCTGCGCATCTGTGCATCCGATGCCTGGTCCTTGAAGATGCCCGACCCAGCGACCGAGGCGCGCTTGATGCCGCCTCCGCTCAGCAGTTCCCGCCAGCGTCCGGCGCTTTCGGCATCGGTAATATCGATGCTGGCCGCGTTAAAGGCGAGGCTGCGCGTGCGCAGGCCCGCCACGGTCAGAAACGAGCCCGACCCGGTCTGGTCGAGCTTTAACAGCATATCCTTGCCACTCTGGGCTGCCATGGCCTTGTCCTATTTCGGTTCGGTGAAAAACTTCAAACTCAGCGCCGCCCGCGCCAGCCCGGTGTCCGGGTCGATGGCGGTGTCGGTGCGTTCAAGCAGCCGGTGCGTCACCGCCTGCCCTGCCCCATCAAGGTCCGCTTCCAGCGCCACCGCGCCCACCCGTTCGGCCAGCGCCAGCACCGCCTTGCGGCTGGCCGATGCGGACCAAAGGTGCACGATCAGCCGGTGTTCATGGCCCGGCGCGCCGTCGCCGCTGCGGTCCAGCACATCGTGCCGCGCCATCACCACATAGGGCGGCCCCCGCCCCTCGGGCGGCGCATCGAACACCGCCGGCGTCCCGGTGAGCGCCGTCAGCGCCGCATCGGCCCGCAGCGCCGCCACCAGCGCCGCCTGCAACTGCATGATCGGATGGGTCATAGCCGCACCCCCACCTTGATCCTCCCCCTGGAAGGGGGAGGAAACACGCAAGCCCTGAAACACGGCCTCCCTCCCTCTTGAGGGGGAGGGATGAGGTGGGGGTGAGGGCAGCCCCCGGCAGTCCAATATGAACACTCCCCCGCCGCGGCGAGGGAAACACGCAGGTGGTGCCCCAAGTCCCCCCTCCCCCTTGCGGGGGACTGTTTAATTGGAGAGCGCCGCACCCCCACCTTGATCCTCCCCCTGGAAGGGGGAGGAAACACGCAAGCCGTGAAACGCGGCCTCCCTCCCTCTTGAGGGGGAGGGATGGGGTGGGGGTGAGGGCAGCCCCCGGCAGTCCAATACGAACACTCCCCCGCCGTGGCGAGGGAAACACGCAAGTGGTGCCCCATGTCCCCCCTCCCCCTTGCGGGGAGGGATGGGGTGGGGGTAACAACGCCCATACCTGACGCCCCCATCACCCCGTCACCGCCGCTTCTGCACACAGGCACCGCAGATAGGCCCGGCGTCCGTTCATATCCTCAGCCGCCAGCACATCGAGAACGCGCCCGCGATAGATCAGGCGGTCCCTGGGCTTGAGGTCAGTGCGGAACCGCATCACCACGCTGTGGCTCGCCGCCACCGCCTGCGCATCGGCAAGCACGCTGCTACGGGCACTGAGCGCCCGCACCCGGGCCCACACGGTCGCCAGCGGCACATAAACCGTGCCATGCCCGCCCTCAACTTCGGCTACCGTATCGCGGCGGCGCACCTGCACCCGGTCGGTCAATGTGCCAAGCTGCGGCATGCGTTCAGCGCTCATAGCCGCACCTGGCGATAGCGCTCAATCAGGCGGTCAAAGCCCACCGGCACCACTGCCCCGGACCCGGCCACGATCACCGCGTCGCGGTGTTCGAACCAGTGCGCGATCAGCCCCAGCAGCGCCTGCCGCAGGTCCTGCGGCACTTCGGCGGCGGATCCGAACCCGGCCACATAGTCGACCTCGATCCCCGCCCGCTCGCGAGTCACCGGCATGCCGGAAACCGATATCGGCAGCAGCAACCGGTTCTCGCCTGCCAGCGTCTGGAACTGCGCCAGGTTGATGGCGTGCGCCGTGCCGGCATGATCATAGGCGCGGATGGCGGTTATGGTCATGACCGGCCCCACCGGCAGCCGTACCAGCCGGTCCTCGGGCCAGGCGTCGAGCACCAGCCGCCAGCTCTGGGTCAACAGCGCCCGCCCTGCAATCCCCTCCACATGCAGGCGCGCGGCTGCAATCAGGGTGGTGACAAGGGCATCCTCGGCCCCGTCGTCAATGCGCAGATAGGCCTTGGCTTCGGCAAGGCTCACCGGCTCGCTGACCGGCCCGGTCAACAGATATGAGGTCATCACGATGTCCGCTTGTTTGGAGAGATCTTGGGCGCTCCGCAGCCACCCGGGAGGCAGGCGGGCCGTGCGAAGCGCCCGGCAAAGTCCCGGCCTAGCTGGCCGCGACCTTAATCAGCTTGATCGCGTCGAAGTCCTGCACGCCGCCGCCAACGCGCTTGGTGGTGTAGAACAGCACATAGGGTTTGGCGCTGAACGGGTCGCGCAGCACATTCACCCCCTGCCGGTCGACGATCAGGTAGCCACGGCGGAAATCGCCAAACGCCACCGGCGTGGTGTTGGCGCCGATATCGGGCATGTCCTCGGCTTCCACCAGTTCAAAGCCCATGAAGCTGGCGCGGCCAGTGCCGCTCGCGGCCGGCTGCCACAGGTAGTTGCCCGAGGCATCCTTGAGCTTGCGGATCGTGGCCTGCGTCTTGCGGTTCATCACCCAGCTCGCATTCTGGCGATATCCGGCCTTGAGCGTATAGACGAGGTCGACAAACAGGTCCGAGGTATTGGCCACCGGTAGGGTCGAGGCCGCGCCCGTCGCCAGGTACCCGAGCTTTCCCCAGCTCCAGGCGCTTTCCGCCGCAAGGGTCGAGGCGAGGAACCCTTTGGGCTTGTTCACGCCATCGCCATTGACGAAGGCCGAGGTTTCCTGCGCCGCAAATGCCGCATTCACCTCATCGGCAATCCACTGCCCCACATCGACTGCAGCATCATCAAGAAACGCCGAGGTCGCCGCCGGCATTGCGTAGAGTTCGGCTGTAGGAAACGCCAGGGCATCGATGGTCTGGCTGTTGGTGGTCGTCCGCGCCGCCGTTTCGGCCACCCAGCCCACCTGCGGGCCGGTGATGGTGATCGGCTTCTTGTAGACCGCGCTCGATACCTGTCGCACCCCGGCAATGGCGCGGATCGGCGAGATATGGGTCACCAACCGGGTGATTTCGGCCTCAGTTTCGGCCGGCACCAGATAGCCGCCATCGGGGTTCGAGCCGATCGAGAGCGCCTTTTCCTCGCCGCGCTTCACATAGGCCGAAAACGCGTCCTTGTATTCATCCTGCCCCTCGACCGCCCCGCCCTCAAGGCGCGGCCGGGCCCGTTCGACCCGCTGCCCATCGAGCATGGATTTGGTGCGGTCGAGCGCGTCATCGAGGCGGCGCAGTTTGTCGTCCGTCAAAGGATCGGCCGTGCCGCGCTTTTCGATTTCGCCCAGTCGCGCATCATTGGTGCGCTTGAATTCCTCGAAGGCCCGCGCCAGATCCTCGACGCGTTCATTCGAGGCCACGCCGGCCTTGATCTCAAGGCGGTCGCCTGCTGCTTCAGTCATTGCAATGTCCCTATTGGTTGCGAAGTGCCAGAATGGCTGACGACACCGCGTCGTCGTTCACCGCGCCCGGGCTGATCCGGGCGGCATCCATCATCGGAAACGTGACGATGGAGATTTCCCACAAGTCCACCTGCCAGAGCTGTCGGTGGCCGTTGGCTTTTGTGGCCTTGATCGTGCGAAAGCCGATCGAAAGCCCGTCGAGCGCCCGGGCGGCAATCAGGCGCTTCAGCGCCTCGCTGCGCGGCACTCCGCCCGTCAGTTGCCCCTCGACCCACAAGCCAAAGCCATCCTCGCGGATCGCCTGCCAGGTGCCGACCGGCTCCTTGGGGTCGTGCTGGAACAGCATGCGGATCGCTGCCCGCCCCCGCTGCCTGAGGCTCTTGGCGAAGGCACCCGGCATCACCATGTCCCCGCCATCGTCGATCCGGCCAAAGACGCTGGCATAGCCGGCAAAGCGCCCGTCCTCGTTGATCGGAATTGGCTGCATCAGCGCTTGCCTCCGCCAGCGGCCTTGCCGCCCTGCTTGGCCTGCGCAATCGTGCTCGCCAGGTGCCAGGCAAACTGGCGAAACGTCTGCTGGGCCGCCTCGGCCCCCTTTTTCGGCGCTTTAGCCATGTCAGTCTCCGCGTTTGAAGAGCCGGTTCAGGCTCGCGATTTCCCGCACAAACTCGTTGAACCGCCGGTTCGCCGCCGCCAGTTCGCGCAGCGTCCACAACAGCAGCCCACTGGCCCCGCTCGCCCACAAAAACAGCGCCAAATGCGCCAGATCCCCCCGCGTCGCGATGGTCTTAGTCAACTCATCCATTGCCTTGGTTCCTTGGTTGGTAAGTGGCCATTTCCACCACCCCCGCCGTCACCCCGGCGCAGGCCGGGGTCCAGTACCCACCGTGGCGGGGACCGGCCCCAGCCGCGCGTGGGCAAAGTCACGGGGCCAAACTTCCCTTTGGGCTTACTGGATACCGGCCTTCGCCGGTATGACGGCGGACGGTCAGGGGAAGGAGGACCGGTGGCGCAGCTTGCGTGTCTCCCTCCCCCTTGTGGGAAAGTGTTCACATTGGACTACCGGTGGCTCCCCACACCCCCACCCCATCGAGACGGAGGGAACCCGTGTTTCACGGCTTGCGTGTTTCCTCCCCCTGCCAGGGGAGGATCAAGGTGGGGATGCGGCGCGCTCCACATAAACACCCCTCGGGCTACCGCCCCACCCCCAGCATCCCGCGCTTTTCCTCGTCGCTGAGAAACCCTGCCGCTCCTACGCGCGCCCACAGCGCCGCGCGGTCCTCGGCCAACGCCTCCACGCGGTCGAGATCGGGCACCAGCGTCAGGTTTCCGCCAAAGGCCGGGGCCAGCCACACGCCCAGGTCGTCGGCCACCCGCCGCACCAGCGGGATCACCGTCTGCCGCCAAAGGGCGCGGTTGGCTTCAGCCAGGTTTGCATAGGTATTGTCGCCCGGAATGCCGAGCAGCATCGGCGGCACGCCGAACGCCAGCGCGATCTCGCGCGCCGCCGCGTTCTTGGCCTCGATGAAATCCATGTCGCGTGGCGTCAGCGCAATCGTCTTCCAGTCCAGCCCGCCTTCGAGCACCATTGGCCGCCCGGCATTGCCCGAACCCTGGAAGTTGGCCTCCAGCTCACTCTTGAGCCTTGAAAACTGCTCCTCGGTCAGGTTGCCCGAGGCCGCCGAATAGACCAGCGCGCCCGATGGCCGCGCCGCATTGTCGAGCAACGCTTTGTTCCAGCTGGCCGCCGCGTTGTGCAGGTCAAGGCTGGTCTGCGCCGCTTCGAGCGGGGCCAGCCCATAATGATCGTCGAGCGGATGGAACAGGGCCAGATGCAGCACCTTGGGGATCGGCGCGGGTTCCTGGCTGAGCGTCACCGTGCGCCCGCCCGCGGTATAGGCATAGCCGCTCGGCCAGCCGTCCTTGCCCGTCACCACCCGCATGCGATCGGGCCGCAGGGCGTAGAGCCCGCGCACCCGCCCATCCACCACCACCGCCTCAAGATAGGCATTCCCTGCCGTCTGCAGATAGGCAAACACTGCTTCGAGCAGTTCGCCGCCCGACTGGCGCGGATTGGGCCGGGCCAGGAGCTCGAGCAGCGGATGCCCATTGAGCCTTTGCCCGTTTTCCTCAACCACCAGCGGCACATCATTGGCTGCCTCGGCGATCATCCGCACGCAGCGATACACCACCGGATTGCGCATAAACCCTTCGGCAGCAAGGCTGGCAAAACCCCGTCGGGTCCAGCTTGCCTGCCCCTGCGCCAGGCTCAGCATCACCTGCCCGCTCTTGCGCTCCACCGGCGCAGGCGTTCGCCCGCCAGTGAGGCGCTCCCACCAGTTTGCCATTTTGCCATCCTTGTTCCGAAAATCCGGGCTTAAAGCCCACGCACCCTTGGCCTTGCGTCGTTGAGCAGCAGCTCGGTCAGCGCCCAGACCAGCGCATCCACCCGGTCGGGCGAATGTCCGTCGGCCCTTCCGTCCGCGCCGAATGCGCACATTTCGTCTTCGAGCGCCGTCAGCCCGGGCCGGTGCCGCACCAGGCCGCGCGCATAGAGCGCCGCCACCGGTTCGGCCCGCAGCCACTTGCCGCGATTGGCACGGACAGCCTTCACCGGCACGGTCGGGTCGACCTGCCCGATGATGGCTTTCACCATGTCCCCGCCCTGGTTCACCTCGGCCACGATGGCGTCGGCCTGATGGGCATGAAACGCCGCCACCGCCCGCCGCGCCCAGGCCAGCGGCCCCGCCGGTTTGACGGTGCGGTCTTCAAGCACCACCGCCGTTTCGCCAACCCGGCCCGCTACAATAATCCCACAGGCATCCGATCGCGCCGTGCCGGTCACCGGCGGGTCAACCGCCACCACCACCCGCTCAAGCCCCACCGCATCATCTGCCGCCAAAAACAGCTGGCGCGTCCACAGCGCATCGGGCCGGTCCTCGATCATTTCGCCTTCGAGTTCCTGCCGCCCCAGCACGGTGTCGGCATAGCGCGCCACCACCGCCTTCAGAAACGCCGGCGCCAGATGCCCCTGGTTGCCGCGCGTCGAAAGCCTGGTCACCACTGTCCCCGGTTCGGCCAGAATGCGCTTCAAAAGCTTGGTTGGCCGGGGCGTCGTTGTCACCAGTTGGCGCGGCCGCCGGCCAAGCCGCAGCCCGAACTGCAGCATATCCCAGGCTTCCTCGCCTTTGGGCCACTTGCCCACCTCGTCGCACCAGGCGGCGGCAAATTGCGGCCCGCGCAGCATGTCGGGGTCGGATGCCGAAAGCACCTGCGCCTCGGCGCCATTGGGCCACATCAGCCGCGTGCCCCGCAGGATCGGGCGCTCGTTTTCAGGGTGGGCCCGCAACAGCCCGCTTTGCCCGCGCACCATCACGTCGATGGCCTCGGTCATCGTCACACCGACCAGGGCAATGGGCGAAATCACCTGCGGCCCCAGCGCCATTTCCCGCACCCACTCGGCCCCGGCCCGGGTCTTGCCCGCGCCGCGCCCACCGATAAAGGCCCAGGTCGTCCAGTCGCCATCGGGCGGCAACTGCTCATCATGGGCCCAGTGGGCCCACGAATAGTAGAGCCGCAGCATATCCGCCTTTTCGGCAACGGCGATCAGCGCATCCGAGTCACCGTCGCCTAAGTTCCTCAATGCGTTGCTTAAGTCTTTGGCTGAGGGCCTCCATGTCCACATTCTCACGCCCCCGCGCTTTGTCCGCGCCCTTGCCGCGCTTGAGTTCCATCAGCTTTTCCAGCGTTCGGGTCATCGATCCCAAAAGCGCTGCTTCCTTGTCGCGCTCCAGCTCGTCTGGCTTGTTGTCCATTGGCTTCTCCAGCTCCCGCATCTGCCGTTCCAGCAGGGTCATCAGCCGGTCCACCATCAATTCGGCATCCGGCGGATACCCGCGAAACGTCCAGGCCTCCTCCTTGGCGCGTTGGGCAATTTCGTATCGGGGCAGGTCGACTTGCAGCCCCAGCTGGTACAGCGACACGCCCGCCTCTTCGAACTGGCGCCGCACCCAAACCCATTTTTCATTGCTGAGCGTATGTCGCGCCGCCCCACGCTTTCGACGCAGTTTTGTGACCATACCCAAACACTACCACCCCAGCGTCACGCGGGGATAAGTTGTTGGGAAACTCCGCTATTCATCGAGGAGAATGGCCGAAAGCCGGGCGACAATGTCTTCAATCAGGAAGTCCGGCAGGCGTTCGCCGGTCGGTGTTGCGCCGCGCGCCACAAGGTCGAGGGCACGAATCTGGTCCACCTGCACCACGCCGGTCACGCCCAGTCCGCTCCCCTGCAGCGAAACCGCAAATCCTGCCATCCGGGAGGCATTGCCCACAGTCGTTACCGGCGCGACAAAGGGCAGGCTCGATACGGCGTTGAACGCTCGTGGCGATACAACCACGCCATAGTGCGGGCCGCGCTGTTCGCGCCCGGCGGAAGGTGCAAAGTTCAGGTGATAGATATCGCCCCGGTCCGGAACATGTTTTCTTACCAAAGCTCGCGCCCCACGGGCGGGGCGTCGGCAAAGGCCCGTTCTTCATCGTTGCGGGGCACGTTCGGCGCGCATTGCGCCAGCAGATCCGCCAACAGGTACTGTGGCCTTTCGGGGCGGGTGGGGGTCAGAACAAGCGTATCGCCCTGCACCGAAATCGCCATTTCCTGGCCCTCGGTCAGGCCAAGCGCATCACGGGCGCTTGCAGGCACAGTCATCACCAGCGAGCCGCCTGCGCGCTTTAGCCTTGCCCGCGCGGTCACGCCCGGCTTTGGCGTCGCGCGAAGCGCTTTGGTGTCAGATTTTCTCGATGGCGCTGCCATGTCTCGGCTCAAATGTGTCTCGGCCCAAAAGTGTCTCGGCCCAAAAGTGTCTCGGCTCCAATGTTGAACAAATGTCTAACATATGACGCACGAATGGACCAACAAAAAAGGGCCGCTCGGTGGCGGCCCTCTGGGTCTCCGGCACGGAGCGCCGGAAGATTGGGTCAGGTCAGATGCGGACGAACTTGACCGACTGGCAGAAGGCCAGTTTGCAGCCCTTGAGCTGCATCAGCTCATCGCTGACCAGCGTCACAGAACCCGAAACCGTCTCGCCGTTATAGGTCACCGAGCCCTTCCAGGTATTGTCCTTGATCGCCTGCGCACCGCGCACCACGAACTTGTTCAGATACTGCAGATTTTCTTGCGTGCGCGCATCCGGGCGCAGCCAGGTCAGCTTGGCGCAGAGCTGGGTGCCATCGCCGCACAGGCTCACCTTGTAGCGCGATTCACCGGTCGTCGATTGCCAGGTGCCAACCGGCGACAGATCCTGCGCAAGAGCCGGTGTTGCGAACAATCCGAGGGCAAGAGCGGCCACCGCCGCCTTTTTGTTCAAAAAGGACATCAGAGGTCTCCAAATTTTGGTTTGGGCGACCTAATGCCAGTTTAATGTTGAATATATGGCTAACCCGCCGTTCATTTTCGGTTCATCTTGGCCGGAGGTGGAAGCCGCAGCGGTGGCCCGCCGCGGCTTCCCGTTGCGCAAGGGAGGGCTAGAATTCGTTCCAGTCGCGGTCGATGGCGGTATTCCCCACCACTGTGGGCCTTTGCGCTGGCCGCAGCTGCCTTGGCGAAGCTGCCATATTAAGGTGCTGGCTGCCCTCGAGCCTGAATACGGCCACGATATCGTCGAGTTCGCTGGCCTGGCCTTCGGTCTGCTCAATGGCTGCATTGGTCTGCTCGACGAGCGCGGCGTTGTGCTGGGTCATCTCGTCCATCTGCAGAATCGCCGTGGTGATCTCGGATATGGCCGATGCCTGATGCCGGTTGGAATCGGCGATGGCATTGACCATGGTTTCGTTGGTCTGGATTGCCGAAAGCATGCTTTCGAGCTTGCCGGTCGCGTCGGCCACCAGTGTCGAGCCGGCCTTGACCTCGCTGGCACTGCGCTCGATCAGCGTTTTGACCTCCTTGCTGGCCTCGGCCGCCGACTGCGCGAGCCGGCGCACCTCGACGGCGACGACCGCAAAGCCCTTGCCCGCCTCCCCCGCCCGGGCCGCTTCCACCGAAGCATTGAGCGCCAACAGGTTGGTTTGAAACGCGATGTCGTCGATCACTCCGATGATCGATGAGATCTGCTGGGACGATTCTGTAATGCGCTCCATCGCCGAATTGGCATCGTTCATCACGATGCCGCCCTCGTGGGCGATGGTGGCCACGGTGCGGGTCTGGCCGCTGGCTTGTTCGGCACGTTCGGCGTTTGAGGCCACCGTAGTGGCCAGTTGCTCCATCGCCGCACTGGTTTGCTCGATGGCTGCTGCCTGCCGCGTGGTGCGATCCGCCAGGTCGTTGGCACCGGTGAGCAGTTCGCTCGTTGCGGTTTTCAGCGAGTGCGAGGTGCCCCTGAGCTTGATCAGGATTTCCGAAATACGGTCCGCCACCGCATTGGTGTCATCCTTGATCTGCTGGAATTCGGGCTCGAACGCATCTTCGATCCGGCTGCGCAGGTCGCCTTCGGCGAGTTTGCGCAACACCTGCCCCGTCAGTTCCACCGTCCGTTCAGTCTTGGCCGCCGCGATGCGTTCCTTTTCGGCGTTTTCCTCGGTCAGCTTGTCGAAATAGACCGTCACGGCCATATCGATATCGACCATCATCGCCTTTATCATCTGCACCAGGCTGGCCGACAGCAGGTCGATTTCTGCCAGCACGGCCTCCGGGCTCCTGGGCTTGCTGCGGCCGAAACTCTGCTTTTCAGGCACCAGCATCTCAGCCATGTAGTCCCGCATCACGCCCTGGATCAGCGTTTCAACAATCAGGCCATAGCCTCCGATATACCAGCGCGGCTCCAGCCCGATCTTGGCGTGCCGCAGGCCGACTTTCCTGGTCGCCTCCATATAGGTGGCGTCGAATTTGCCGGAAGCGATGGCCTTCCAGTGGTCGTGCTGCCGGTTCTCGGCGCGCTTGACCTGGTCGCTGCCCGAAAAGAAATGCGATACCTGCGGCACCTGCATGATGCGCTGATAAAATTTTCCCAGCGCGTCTGGCAGGTGCCGGTCGATATGCGCCTGCACCCGCGCCAGCTTTTCCAGCGCAGCCTCATCAAGCCCGATGAAATCGAGCCGGGTCCTGAGTTCCTCAGGGATCGGTCCGTTGCGATTGTCCAATGCCATCCCACCCACCGCCAATGATAGCGATTGCAATAACAATTATGATGGCGAACTATATTGACTTGGATCAATCAAAATTCACGCAGTGACGAATAATTTTTACATTCTCGTCAGCTCTTATTTAACATATACGTATAGATGAAATCAGAAATTACCCACTATCACTAAGTATATCTACTTAATACTACACAATTGCATCTAGTTCCTAGAGGCTATCCGGCGGCTCCCACTCCGGCCAGTCCACCGCATGGTCTTCCCACTCACCCGGCTTCACATCCCGCTCGCTGAACGTACGGCCCTTCACCGAAACGCCCACGGTCACCACGGTCTCAGGATCGCCCGAAACCAGTGGATGCCACCAGGCCAGGCCCCGGCCTTCTGCCAGCCGGCGATAGGCGCAGGTGTTGGGAATCCAGCCCATCTCCAGCACATTCTCCGGGGTCAGCTTGATGCAGTCTGGCACGTGCTTTTGCCGCTGCGGATAGTTGGTGCAGCGGCAGGTGTCCCCGTCCAGCAGCTTGCAGCGCACATCCGAGGTGATGATGGCGCCGCTGTCCTCGTCCTCGAGTTTGACAAGGCAACACCGGCCGCACCCGTCGCAGAGCGCTTCCCATTCCTCGGGGGTCATTTCGGCCAGCGTCTTTTCTTCCCAGAAGTTCACGGGCGGCTACTCTTTCTTGGTGTGTTGCGGCTATGCTCTTGCACGAAGGCCGCCATGATCATATTCGAGCGAGCGCCTTGTGTTCAAAGGCATTGGCCCGGCATTATCCACGCTCGGCCAGCGGCAGGGGATGAGGGTGCAGGATCCTTTCTACCACAAACAGAAGCGGCGCAAGAAGACCAGCATGCTGGCCGCCGACGCCTGGCTCGATTCCTTCCTTTATGAATTCTGGCAATCCTTCGGCCGTGGCTATCGCCGCCTGCAGGATTTCATGGATATTTTCCATGTCAGCGGCTTCAAACGCCTGTTTGTCGAACTGTTTTCCGATGCGCTGAGTTTTACGGCCATTGGCGCCGTGCTGATGACGGCTCTGGCGCTGCCGGCATTTGATGCCACCGTGTCCGGCCAGTTCAACAAGGCCGAAGACATTTCGGTGGTGTTTCTGGATCGGTATGGCAACGAAATCGGCCGCCGCGGCATCCGCAGCGATGATTCCGTGGCGCTCGACAAGATGCCCGATTTCCTGATCAAGGCGACGCTGGCCACCGAGGATCGGCGCTTTTACGAGCATTTCGGCATCGACGTCATGGGCACCCTGCGCGCGCTGGTGGTCAACGCCCAGGGCGAATCGAGCGTGCAGGGCGGTTCGTCCATCACCCAGCAGCTGGCCAAGAACCTCTTCCTCTCGCCCGAGCGCACGCTTGAGCGCAAGATCAAGGAAGCGTTCCTCTCGCTCTGGCTCGAATGGCACTATTCCAAGGACGAAATTCTCAAGCTTTACTTTGACCGCGCCTATATGGGCGGCGGCAATTTCGGCGTCACCGCCGCGTCCGAGTACTATTTCGGCAAAAAGGTCACCGACATTACCCTTGGCGAGGCCGCCATGCTGGCAGGCCTCTTCAAGGCACCGACCAAATATGCCCCCCACGTCGACCTCGCCGCCGCGCGCGGCCGCGCCAATCAGGTCCTGACCAATCTGGTCGATGCCGGCTTTCTCACCGAGGGCCAGGTCACTGCCGCGCGCCGCCATCCGGCCACGCCCATCGATCGTACGGCCGAGTTGAACTCGCCCAACTATTTCCTCGACTGGGCCTTTGATCAGGTCAAACAGCGCATCGATGGCCTGACCGATTCCAACAATTTCGTTGTCCGCACCACCATCGATCCGGTGCTGCAATCCTATGCCGAAGATGCCGTCATCTCTGTGGTGCGCGAGCAGGGCGAACAATACAAGGTCACCCAGGCGGCCATGGTCGTCACCGAGCCCAACGGCGCCATGCGCGCCATGGTCGGGGGCACCGACTATGGCAAATCCCAGTTCAACCGCGCCATCGTCTCCACCCGCCAGCCGGGCTCTTCGTTCAAGCCGTTCGTCTATGCCACCGCGTTCGAAATGCTCGATCTCAAACCGGCCTCCACCATTTCGGATCGGCCAGTCTGCATCGGCAACTGGTGCCCACAGAACTATGGTCGCAACTACAAGGGCTCGACCTCGATGATTTCGGCCTTTGCCCAGTCGATCAACACCGTGCCGGTCACGCTCTCGATCAAGACCGGTCGCGACCCCATCGCGGCCATGGCCCACCGGCTGGGCATCCAGAACGAGTTTCCCGTCACCCGCTCGCTGGCGTTGGGCGTGGCCTCGGTCAGCGTGCTCGATATGACCTCGGCCTATGCCGCCTTTGCCAGCGGCGGGCTGAAAACTCCGGCCTACGGCATCACCCGCATTTCCACCCTGCGCGGCGACGTGCTCTACGAGCTCGATGCCGATGCCCCGCGCGAGCGCGTGCTGTCGGAGGAAGTGGCCAACAACATGAACCAGATGATGCGCGCCGTCGTCACCTCGGGCACCGGGCGCAAGGCCGATGTCCCCGGCGTCCCGGTATCGGGCAAGACCGGCACCACCTCGTCCTATCGCGATGCCTGGTTCTGCGGCTTTACCGGCAATTATGTCGCCGCCGTCTGGTTCGGCAACGATGACTACCGTCCCACCAACAATCTCACCGGCGGCAATCTTCCGGCCCTGACCTGGCAGAAGTTCATGGCCTATGCCCACACCAATATCGAGATCAAGCCGGTCCCCGGCGTTGATTTCACCCCCGAACCGTTCATTGTGGCCGAGGCAGACCCCAACGCAGCTCCCGTCGAAACCGCCGAGCGCCCGCCCGGCCTCAAGCCCGCAGCGGCCCTGAAGCTTCTCGAAGTGGCCGACCGCCTGAAGTCCGCGCAGGCCGCCGCCGCACCGGTGGCCGATCAGGCTGCGCTCACCTTCGCCGCGCCGGAAGGCCTCTAGCCCTTGCGCTTTCTCATCCACCTGCTGGTCATGATCGTGGTCGCGCTCGGCGTGGGCTTTGGCCTGAGCTATTTCGCGCTCACCGACGGGCGACTGTTCGGCGCTTTGCGGGTGGGTCCGTGGGCAGCCTGGCCCGATGTCGGTGCGCCCGATCCCAACCCCTATACCAGCGCCTTCCTCTCGCGCACCGGCGCCCTGCAACTTGGCGCCAGCGAAGGCGTCGAATTCATCGCCTCGCACGACAGCGAGGGCCGCACCCTTGATCGTGCCTGCCAGTACACGCTGGCCGGCACCACGCCGGTTGCCACCTTCTGGACGCTGCAGGCCCTCGATGGCAACGGCACCAACATCGCCAGCCCCGGTACACCGCTCGAAATGCACAGCGCCCGCATCGTCCGGGCCGAAGATGGCTCGCTGCGCATCGGCGTCGGCACGGCGCTCGCGCCCTACAACTGGCTCGAAATCACCGGCACCGGCCCCTTCGTCCTCGCCCTCACCCTTTACGACACCTCGGTATTTTCCAGCGTCGGCTCAACCGTCCAGACCCTGCCCTCGATCACGCGGAGCCAGTGCTGATGGCCCGTACCCTGATCTGGATCATTGCCGGCGCGGTGCTCGGCGCCATCATTCACCTCAGCGTCATCCTCGCGCTGCCCCCGCTCGCCACCCGCGATGTGTGGAGCAAGGTTACCGCGCTCAACGCCACCGATGCCGTCGCCGTGCTGCCCGAAGTCAAGGCCGGCCAGCCCAATCCGCTCCGGCTCGATCCGGGTCTTGCCTATGCGGTCTGCCAGGTTGATCTGCGCAAGGGCCCGGGCGTGGTCAGCGGCGTGCTGCCCCAGGGTTACTGGTCGCTGGCGGTCTATAACCGCGCCGGGGCCGTCATCTATTCCACCACCAATCGCGATGGCATCGGCCAGACGCTCGATCTGGGCATTTTCAACGCCGCCCAGACCCGCATGCTGGCCGAACAGCAGCTCGATATTGCCGAAGGCCTGCTGATCGTTGAGTCTGCCGCCGACGACGTCTTCGCCGTCATCCGCCTCGCCGTCCCCCACCCCATCATGCGCCCCCGCTTCGAAGCAGCGCTCAAAGACATCGTCTGCTCCAATATCGAGTGAGGGGTGTCAGCCGCTACAACCAACCGCGAGTTGGTGCCAATAGCCAACGCCCGGTCGTGCCAGACTGTCCGTGTCCCTAGAGGTACTGCGTTCTTTCGGCTCAGGCTTGGTCGCTATGACTTGGCTGGATCAATCTCCATTGTAATTCGGCCTGATCGGCTTGCGTACCAGCGCAGCGGAGGGTTGCGCCGGTCGAAAATGACCCACACAGGATCTCCCTCTGCGACCATGAAAGACGACACACGAAGGTCGCTTTCGAGCCAAAGCGTTATCTCCGGCAACACTCCAAAAATCGTCACCTCGGTCACTTTGTGGCCAACAAGGCCCGCAAAAGACGGCTGCCAAAGCGCTTCGTCACTCCAACAGCCACATTGAATTGTGACGCCCTGCTCGATGCGCCAGCCCCATTCAATCATGATGGAAATCTCGCCGTCGGGCGCTCCAGCCTCGCCACTGGACCGCATCGTTGGAGTGAGCTGGCCGAGTTCCAGAAACAACGCCGACCCGTAGCCGCGCCAGACATAGGAGACCGTCATGCCCACGGCGGCGCGGCAAAGCTCTGAAAAATCATTCAAACTCATGGCTGAATATGCAATGATATTATAAGCTTAGCAAGCATCATGCTTCACTAATCACCTGCGCTGTGCCTGAACAAACGCCATCACCCGTGGGTCGGTGAAATCCTCTACCTCCCGCCCACGAAAAAGAGGCGCCGCACGGGCGCCCCTCTCAGTGTCAGCCGGCAAAGCCCTGCCGGGTCATCTCCTCCATCATCCCGGCGCGCGGGTCGATGGGGCCCCAGGGGTCCCAGGGATCGACCGGATCAACCGGCACCACGGGGACGATCGGCACCACCGGGATCACCGGCACCCACTTCCAGCCCCACTTGGCCAGCTTCTCGGCCAGCATGCGCTCAAGGGCATGGTCGGCGAGGCAGTAGGCGGTGCCCTGCCATTCCGGGCAAACCGGCGGGCAGGCGATCAGGCCGCCGGCCACGCGCGGATCGGGGCACCAGGGCGGCACCAGCTTCCAGCCCGCAGTGGGCGTTTCGGGCAGAACCGGGGCGGGCGTCAGGGCCAGCGCCGGGGCCGCGGTCAGCAGCGTCAGGGTGGCGACGGCGGCAATCTTTTTCAAATTCAACATCTTGGTCTCCATGTCGGGCCTGCAGCGGGCCGGTCACGAGTTCGACTTATTCGGCTCCAACAGTGCTGCGATCTGTCGGACGGGTCCACAATGAGGGCGACCCTTTCGACAGTCAGGCGGCCAAAACCGTCGAAACAGGGGGAAAACGGGGAGACCATTCATCATGATTATCTGGGACCACCTGGCCCTTGCCGCAGCACGCGCGGCGCACTACACGCACGATGAAATGCGCGCCGCCGCCTCGATGGGCAGCGAGGCCATCTACAAAATCGAGTCCGCACCATCCGAGGACAATCAGCCGACCCGGGCCAGCCTCGTAAAATTCTGCACCACCCTTGGGCTCGATCCGGCCGACTATATCCTTGGTCCCGGCACACCGGTGCTTGAGCTCGACGTGCCCGACAAGATCGACCTGCGCACCCGCCTGCACCCGATCCGCGATAACGACACCTGGAAGCACGCGCGCACCTTTGTTTCGATGATGCCGGCGCGCATCCGGGCGCGCAAACTCATCGGCAAGCCGGTCACGCTCCGCGCGCTCTGGCTCACCTTTGCCCCCATTCCACTGCCCGGCAAGGCCGATGGCCTGTTTGTCGAAGGCCACCGTTTCGATGGCAAATGGCGGGTCAGCCTCGACCCTGCCAATGGCCGCCGTTCCGATGGCATCAACAATCCCGAGGCCGATCCGCGCACCGATGATGAGGTCTGGATGGGCCTGCTCGACCGCAAGGACGGTCCGGCCACCATCGTCGGCATTACCCTTGCGCCCGGCGAACTGTTTGAGAGCCAGGTCATGTTCGATGCCGGCGAGCAGCAGGCGCCGGTCTGGTCGCAACTCGTCGAGCATTTTTCAACGCACTCACCTGATCTGCTTGCAAACCTGCATGTCGATTACGATGTCGAAGGCAGAAAGGGATCGCAGATCTTGCATTTTTCCGTCCCGGGCGCCCAGGTTCACGCCCTGATCAAAGAGGCCAAGACAACCCTGGCCAAGCTATTCGAGGAGTATCAGACCGGCCTTAGGGCGGGCGGGCCGAAGAATCCCCGGATCGAAAAGCGGCTGCACCAGTTCAGCGCACCGCACCCTGCCATGCTTCAACCCTTTGTTTCAGGTGGTAAATATGATCGCTAGAACATTCCTGACTGCCGCGGTTTTCGTCGGCTCTCTCACCGCCGCCCACGCCTCGGGCTTTGGTGTCGATCCCATCATCACCGGGATCGGCCCCTATGCGCCCCCCATCGTCATCGGTCCCTATACTCCACCCATCTGGGTCGGCCCCTGCCCCGAACTGGGCGAATGCCCCACCCCCTGGGGCAAGGAGACCGAACCCTCCGCCGTCGCTTCGTCCGAACCCGGCTACTGGATCATGGAGTCTGCGCTGCCCTTCGACGGCCTTGCCCCTGCCCGCAAGATCATCACCATCGATCCCGCCTGGCAGTTCAGCGCCGGTTCAATCTGGGTTCAAGAACCGGGAGCCGAGCTCAACTAACCCCACGCAGCGGGGAGTGCTCACATTGAACTGCCGGTGGCTCCCCTCACCCCCACCCCATCCCTCCCCGCAAGGGGGAGGGAGGACTTTCGGCACGGCGTGAGTGTCTCCTCCCCCTTCCAGGGGGAGGATCAAGGTGGGGGTTCGGCGCTCGCCAAATAAGCAGTCCCCGCGCAGCGCAGCCCCACCCGCGCTGCCCTCACCCAACCTTCGTCACCCCCAGATACCGCACCACCAGTCCCGCACGCGGCTGGCGCAGTTCGACAGGAGGGGTGATATGGTCAGATTTGACTCATTCTATATGTTCTTGCGTGCCCAATTCTTAGTGGTCACAAACGGAAAATTGGCACATTGCGAGTAAGTGCGTCATTCTTGCCTGCCACCAATTCAATGCCTTTCCAGACCTCAGTCATCCATTTGAGCAAACTTATAGTTTTCGGGACCATTTTACTGCTGGGCGTGATGGGGGCTTATATGATTGGCCCGCTTTACGCATCGACGCGTTTTGTTGTTACTGCGACCCTGATGTACAAAGGCGCCGCTCATAAGGCCCAAGCTGTGTGGCAACTTGAAACTGCCCGCGAATTTGGCCTGGGTTCATCATCCCCCCAATCCTTCTTCAATAAGATACGTGGCGAAGCTCTCAGATTTTCGTTGCCCGATGGAACTACGATACTAGCCCTGCGCAGATTCAAGAACGACTTCTCATCTAATGGATTAGGAGGATTTCCAAATGAGTGCATCGGAGATAGCAAGGATTCCCGCGAATATTTGAACAATATAGGAAAATCAGATTTTGATTGCTATTTTCAGAGGCCCTTTCTTCATCTTATATATTCCCCTCCGGCCACCAATTCTGTTCCTGATAATTTTAATGAAGTTGACTACAATATTATATACATATCCTCATTGCATATAAAATCAACAAATAACTCAATAACGAACAACATTAGGTCAATGTATCCATGGCTCAGCAAATATAAACCGGACTTTGACTTAACTTCTGGACGCTATCGCGTTGGTATACATCGTCATCACTACTACGTTCGTGATTTTACCACTGAATAATATTTAGCGTATTTCTTTGCAATATCCACTCGAAATTCTATAATCTTCGACCTCTTTGGATTTGCCGAAGGTGAGTTTGTTAAAATCTTGTGGCGCTTGTTATACCAGCCACGCGCCTCTGGACTTTGCGGAAACCTGTCACAATGAAGCGCGCACTCGCAATCGTCGTTACTACCTCACTAGCAACAATGGCGATTATTTGGCTCACCTTTGGGCCCACGTATGTATCACGCAACTTTGTTATTACAATGCAGATCGCATACAGTGGGGATTACTACACATCGTCCAGTGTTTGGAATGTCAGCAACGCCTTGTCTCTATCTTTTTATTCCGCTGGCGCAACAAATCGCAATATTTTTAAAGGTGAAGCGCTTGTCTTCGATATAAAAGATGGTCAAAGGCTAATTGCTCTCAGGCGCAGGTCTCTAAGTGCGAAAGTAGGCGGGTTCTCTGGTCTTCTGAATCAGTGCCTGCCTCCTTCAAGAGACGATCGTGCGTATATGATCAACCTCATGGTGACGCCCTTTGACTGCACCGTGAGGCCCATGCAGTTTGCAATAATTCGTTTCCCTAAGCCAGATTCAACCGGTCGACTAATCGTTGAACCCATTGCCGACCAAGTCGCAACTGTGACTTCAATACGAATATCCGCAACAAATGAAGCCGTGTCATATGTCATGCGAGATTTAATACCCTGGATGGCGGACAAACCTGTCAAATTTGACATAACAGACAACCGATTTCGTGGGTCTTACAGGTGGGATCATTTTTACGTTTCAGATTTTACCACCGGCCAGTAAATATTTTTGTGTCACGGGATGACTTTATTGATTGCCGAGTATTGTCTTTATGCAAACTCAGAATCGCACGCCAAACGGCAGTGACGTCGCAGTTCCGTGTGGCGCTGAACTAATTGAATCGATTGAATCATCGTTCGGCTTCAGCGCGACCGCATATAAAATGGACGGTCAAATCAAGCCGCCATTAGAGGAACAAACCAGCTGACCTTTGGATATCCATTCTTTGGCTGGTAGCCTGGCGGGCTATGTGGCTGCCTTATACCAGATGCCCGCCCAAACCTTGGATCACATGCCATTCACCGCTCGCCCCGACCCGCAAGATCATCACCATAGATCCGGCTTGGCAGTTCAACGCCGGTTCAATCTGGGTTCAAGAACTGGGAGCCAAGCTCAACTAACCCCGCGCAGCGCGGAGTGCTCACATTGGACTGCCGGTGGCTCCCCTCACCCCCACCCCATCCCCCTCCGCAAGGGGGAGGGAGGACTTTCGGCACGGCTTGCGTGTCTCCTCCCCCTTCCAGGGGGGAGTGTTCACATCGGACTGCCGGTGGCTCCCCACACCCCCACCCCATCCCTCCCCCTCAAGAGGGAGGGAGCCCGTGTTTCACGGCTTGCGTGTTTCCTCCCCCGCAAGGGGGAGGATCAAGGTGGGGGTGTGTGCGCTCCAAACAAACAGTCCCCGCGCAGCACCCCACCCCGAGCTGCCCTCACCCCACCTTTGTCAGCCACCCTCGATACCTCGCCACCAACCCCGCGCGCGGCTGGCGCAGTTCGACCTTGAAACGGACGCCGTACCAAGCGATGTGAGCCCCCCTAAAACATCCCCATGTGGCGCTGCAGGGCGGCGGTGAAGTGGGCCTGCAGGGCGGCTGTGGCTTTTTCCGGGTTGCGCTCGCGGCAGGCGAGGATGATTTCCATGTGCTCGCGCAATGAGCGCTGGGCCAGTGGCGCCGTCAGCTTGCGATCGAGCCGCACCAGCCGCAGGTAGTTGTGCATGCGCTTGTAGCTGGTTTCGATCAGCGGGTTGTTCAGGCTGGCGATAATGGCGTTGTGCAGCACCAGTTCGAGCGCCTCGATCTCGGCCCGCGCCGCATCGGTCAGCCCGTCCTTTTCGATCGCCTCCATCACCTGCCGGTGGCGCCTTTCGGTTTCGGCCAGTTCCTCATCGTCGGCGGTTTCGGCATAGACCGCCACTGCGGCGCGTTCGAGGATGGCGCGGAACTGGTAAGTCGAGCGCGTCAGTTCCAGCCCCGGCTTGACGAACTGGATGCCCGAACGCGGGTGAATGGTCAGAACCCCTTCCGTCTCAAGGATTTTCAGGGCATCGCGCAGCGGCGCCACCGGAATGCCCAGCAGTTTCACCAGGTCGTTCTGCGACACGAAGGCCCCCGCCGGCAGGCGGCGGGCGAACAGGTTTTCGAGGATCAGCGTATAGGCCGTATCGCTCAGCCGTCCGCTTCCGCGCGCATCGCCGGCCTTGGCCACAGCCGAATTCTGATCGTCAGGCACTTGCGCCCTCCCCGTTACTGGTCTATTACACTTTCAATCTGATATATCAGATGACGCACTTGGTCGATTAGAGATTCCAGCGCATGCGCCTGAAAGATTTCCGCATTACCCGGTTTCAGTTCGCCCGCGATCGCGTGATTGGCGACAGCCAGGTGCGTGCGGACGATGTCAATGTAGCCGCGCTCGAACTGATTGCCGATAGCGGCGAGGTGGGTTTGGGCTTTATTCAAACACTGTTTTTTCCCCTCCCCCACCAGGTCGAGATCGAACGGGTGTTTGCCTCCGAAGTCTGGCCCATGCTCGATGGTCAGCCACCGGCCGCGCTCGTCCACCGCATCGGCCGCCCGCGTGGCGGCAATCAGCGCGCCTACACCCTGCCCTTTCACGAGGCGCTGCAGGTGGCGCTCTGGGATCTGGCCGCCAAAGAAGTGGGCCTGCCGCTGCACCAGATGCTGGGCAGCCGCCGCAACACAGTGCGGGCCTATGCCAGCGGGCTCGATTTCCACCTGTCCGACGAAGACTTCACCGATCTCTTCTCCCACGCCAGTGCCCAGGGCTACACAGCCTTCAAGATCAAGGTTGGCCACCCCGATTTCGAGCGCGATCTGCACCGGCTCGATCTTCTGGCCAAGGCGGTGCGCCCCGGCTCGCAGTTCATGATCGATGCCAACGAGGCCTGGGGCGCCAAGGAGGCGCTGGTCAAGCTCGAGGCCATCCGCCGCGCCGGTTACGACCTGCTTTGGGTCGAAGACCCCATCCTGCGCAGCGATTACGATGGCCTGCGGCTGCTGCGCGAAAGCGCGCCGTGGACGCTGATCAATTCGGGCGAATATCTTGATGCCTCGGGCAAGCGTGCGCTCATGCAGGCGGGCGGCACCGATATTCTCAACGTTCATGGCCAGGTCACCGATGTCATGCGCATTGGCTGGCTGGCCGCCGAGCTTGGCATCCCGGTCACGCTGGGCAACACCTTCCTCGAGGTTGGCGTGCATATGGCCTGCGCCCTGCCCGAGGTCGAGTGGCTTGAATATTCCTTCCAGAATTTCGACCATCTCGTCGAAGAGCCGATCCTGATCCGCGATGGCTGGGCCCATGCGCCCGACCGTCCCGGCCACGGGCTGGTGCTCAGCGAGACGTCCCGCCGCGAATGGTCGCGGCCCGAACTGCTGCCCCGGGACGAGCTTGGGCAGGCCCCTTTCAATCCGCGCGTCAGGCAAGCGCCCAAACTGGCGGCGAACCGGGCATAACCGGACACCGTCCCACCCCACTCATGGAGGAGACCTAGCATGAAGACTGCAACCAGGTTCGCACAGACCGCCATCGCGCTTGTGCTCACCGCCGGCATCGGCCTTGCGCCGGTTGTCACCCCGGCCTCGGCCGTCGAGCCGCTGGGCGAAAAGTGGTGCTCGGGCATGAAGATCCGCTTCATGGCTGGCGGCGCGCAGGGCGATACGTTCGCCGCCGTCGTCCAGGCCGGCGGCGATCAGGCAGCCCTTGATACCGGCGCCACGCTCGAAGTGGTCTATTCGGGCTGGAACTCTGAAAAGATGGTCCAGCAGATGCGCGAAGCCCTCGCCCAGGGGGTGGATGGCATTGTCACCTACGGTTTCCCCGGCACAGCCGCACTCACCCCCATCGCCGAAGAAGCCGCCAAGGCTGGCGTACTGATGGCCTATATCAATTCGCCCGTACCCGACGTGACGGCCGAATTCGGCGGCGCCTTTGTCGGCGTGCATGATCTGAAAGCCCAGGGCATGGCCGTCGCCAACGAAGCCATCAAGCGCTTCGGCCTCAAGGCCGGCGATCATGCCGGTGTGCTGGTTCCGCTCGATCAGAAAGAACGTTCGGCCCGGGAATTCGGCGCCGTGGAAGCCTTCGAGGCGGCTGGCCTGATCGTTGAGCAGATCCCCAACAAGAACGAATATGGTGGCGAGCCGAACCTGGCGATCCCAGTGATCACCGCCGTCATCGCCAAGATCCCCGACCTCAAGGCCATCGTCTATGCCGGCGGCCAGCAGCTGGGCAATGCCGAAGCCTATATGACCGCAGCCGGCAAAGGCCCGGGCGAAGTGATCAACATCGGCTTTGATGCCAGCCCGCAGATCATCGATGGCTTCAAGAAGGGCTGGGTCCAGCTCACCTCCGACCAGCAGCCCTTCCAGCAAGGTTACCTGCCGGTGGTCAGCCTCTGCCAGCAGAAGGTGCTGGGCCTCACCCCCATCGATGTTGAAACCGGTGCCGGTTTCATCACGCCCGATAATTATGAACAGGTCGGCGCCCTCGCCGAACGTGGTTTGCGCTAAGCTCCCTTGACGCAAACGCGGCGGGCATCCCCTGCGCGGGGTGTCCGCCGCACTCTCTTGCCTTCACACCGATGGAAGCGCCCATGGAAAAGATCATCCAGCTCAAGAACATCACCATGATGTTCGGGCGCGTCAAAGCGCTCGAAAACGTCAATCTGCATGTCAACGAGAACGAGGTCCTTGGCCTGCTCGGTGACAATGGGGCGGGCAAGTCGACGCTGATCAAGGTCCTCGCCGGTCTGCACACCCCCACCTCGGGCGAAATCATCGTGCGCGGCAAGCCGGTGGCCAACTGGAACACCCAGCGCTCGCGCGATGCCAGGATCGAGACCGTGTTCCAGGACCGCGCCCTCACCGTGCAGCAGTCGATCATGGCCAACATTTTCATGGGCCGCGAGCTATCCAACATGCTCGGCTTTGTCGACCTTCGGAAGCAGCGCCGCGAGGCGCAGCGCCTGATGGACGAGATCGGCTTTACCTCCAAGATCATCGGGCCGGATTCGGTGGTCGGCCATCTTTCGGGCGGCGAGCGGCAGGGCGTGGCCATTGCCCGCGCCATCTATAACGATGCCGAACTGGTCGTTCTTGATGAACCCACCACCGCTTTGTCGCTGACCGAGACCAACAAGGTGTTCTCATTCGTCAACCGGCTCAAGGCGGCCGGCAAGTCGGTCATCTTCATCGGCCACAACATCCAGCACGTCTACGATATCGCCGATCGCTTCGTGGTCATGGACCGGGGCACCAACGTGCTCAACATCACCAAGGACAAGGTCAGCTCGGCCCTCTCGCTCACCCGCTACATGGGCGACCTCGCCCACGGCGCCCGCCCAGAGATCGGGGACATGCTATGACCTCCCAGGAGACCCGCACCATGAGCACCAGCCCCACTGCGCCCTCGCTCGATGCTGACAAGGACAACGGCAAGGCGGTCACCGAATTCTACGATGCCCGCGCTGGCGGCGGCGATACTGCGATCCGCCGCTACGTCAAGGACAACCGGCTCTGGCTCGGCACCCTGATGTTCCTTGTCGCCCTGCTCACCGTCTTTGCCTTCATGGCACCCTCGGTTTTTCTTGGCACCCGCATCTACTATTCGGTGGCCACCACGCTGCCCATCGCCATGGTGCTGGCGGTTCCGGCGGTGTTTGTGGTCACGGCGGGCGAGATCGATCTGTCCTTCCCGTCGGTCATGGGGCTTTCGGGCCTGTTCTTTGCCAGCGCCGTGCATGCCGGGGTCGATCCATTTGTGTCCTTCCTCATTGCCCTTGGCGGCGGCGTGCTGGTCGGGCTCTGCGTCGGCGCGCTGGTGGTCTATGGCAAGCTCTCTTCGCTGGTGGCCACGCTCGGCGTCAATTTCATGCTGCGCGGCCTGATGTTCGTGCTCACCGATGGCAATTCGATTGCTGTCCTTGAGCTGCGCGATAGTCCGTTCCGGCAGATTTTCATCGGCGATATATTCGGCATTCCGGGCCACCTGGTCTGGGCCACCGTCTTTGTCATCGGCTGCTGGGCCATCTACAAGCACCACCGCTTCGGCATCCACGTCCACCACATCGGCGATAATCCCGAAAGCGCCCGCGCCATGGGCATTAATGTCGACTGGACGCGCTGCCTGCTGTTCGCCTTCATGGGGCTTGGGGCGGCGCTGGCCGGGGTCATTTCGATCCAGATCAACTACACCTGGTGGCCCACCAGCGGCGATGCCATGCTGCTCATCGTTCTGGCTGCCATCTTTGTGGGTGGCACGCCCACCTGGGGCGGCATCGGCACCGTTGTTGGGGCCGTGCTCGGCGCCATCATCGTCACGCTCATGGATGTGGGGGTGATCGCGGCGGGCCTGTCCGGGTTCTATACGCAGTTCATCTCCGGCATCATCATCATCCTTGCCCTGCTCGGCCACCGCCTGCAGTCGGCCCGGGTGCGCTGAGGTCGCCATGAGCCAGCGCATGGGCATGGTCATCTCCGTCCGTCCCGAAAAGCTTGCCGAATACAAAGCCCTGCACGCGCAGCCCTGGCCTGAAATGGACCAGGCGCTGCGCGACGCCCACATCGCCAACTATTCAATCTACCTGCGCGAACCCGAAAACCTGCTGTTCGGCTACTGGGAATATGGCGGCACCGACTATGCCGCAGACATGCAGGCGCTGGGCGAAAAGGCCATCACCAAACGCTGGCTGGCTCTCACCGATCCGTGCCAGGCCGCGCTCTCCACCGCCGCGCCGGGCGAATGGTGGAGTTTCATGCCCGAGATCTATCACCTCGATTAGGTGAATTCGTCCGGCAGGTTTTCCTTGAGGATAATCTGCGTGCGCAGCGGATGCGCGCTCCAGCTTTGCCCGCGCGCTGCCCGCACCAGTTGTTCAAGCGTCTCACGCGCCTCGACGCGCGGGTTCTGGTCGATCACCGCATCCATCACGCCCGCGAGCAGGTATTGCTTGGTGAACTCGGTTAGGTCGTGCCCGATAAACACCACCTCCTGAGCACGCCCCGCTTCCTCCAGCGCCCGCGCGATCCCGCGATTGCCCGCCCCGATATTATAGATGGCCGCCAGATCCCGGTGCCGGGCCAGATGCTCACGCGCTGCCGCATAGGCGCGTTCGTCATCGTCCTGGATTTCGCTGAAGCTGACCACTTCGAGTTGGTCAGCATGCTCGGACACAATGTGCCGAAACCCCATCTCGCGCTCTTCATGGCCGCGATAGGCAATCGACCCGGCAAACAGCGCCACCTTGTGCCGCCCCTTGCCGAGGAACCGGAACATCATATAGCCCGCCAGCCGCCCGGCGGTGCGGTTGTCGATCCCAACATAGCCGACGCGCGGCACGTGCTGCACATCCGACACCAGGGTGATCACCTGCACCCCGGATCGCACCAGCCGCCGGATCGCATCGCGCACCGTCGGGTGATCGACGGCAATCACCGCCACCGCGCCGGTCCTGCCCTCGAAGGAGGCGAGTTTTTTCACCAGTGGCTCGGGGTTGAAGCCCTCGATCAGGTGCAACCGCCCCTCGATATCCTTGCGCGCCCCGGCCTGTTCCCGCAATTCGGCGCCCAGCTTGAGCATGAAGCTGTTGGTGCCAGCGGGCAGCACAAACTCGGCCTGCACCACGGCGCCCGCCACCAATGGCTCGGTCCCCGGCGGCAGATAGCCGAGCCGCCGCGCCGCCTCGATCACAGCGAGGCGCGTGCGCTCCTTCACGCCGGGGCGGCCATTGAGCACGCGGTCAACCGTTGCGCCCGAAACCCCTGCCGCCTCTGCCACATCTGCCAGTGTTGATCGCACGCGAACGTCTGCTCCGTTTTGCCCACCCACATCTATCGCGAGTCGCCGGGCAGGCAAGGCTTAGCCTAGCACAAAACAAAATGATGTAAAATGATGTCTTTTCGAGCGCCCTCCGACTGCCGAGTATTGCATCCCCGTGCGGCATATCGGAAATTTAAACAATATCTTTCAATATTTTAACTCACTGCCCATCTTGCGCGACACCCCCTCCACCCTCACCGCGTGTTGACATAAATCGATCCTACCCTCATTCTGTTGCGTCATAATGATGTAAATTGATGGCCTGCGAGGCATTCAGCCTCCGACCATCAGCACAGCCGGACGGCAGCGCCGCATGCGCACCGCCACAACCGGCCCGGGGAGGGAACATGGCGATCGCGTTTGCGCCGGACGTCACCGTCCGCGAAAAGGGCTACACCATCGGCTGCATTGGCGGCGGCATGATCATGGCCGAGGTGCACCTCGAAGCCTATCGGCAGGCCGGGTTCAAGGTCGGCGCCATCGCTTCGCGCACGTTCGAAAAGACACGCAAGATCGCTGAACGCTATGGCATTGCGGTTGTGCATCCCACGCCCAAGGCGCTGATCGAAGACAAGTCCATCGAAATCCTCGATATCGCCTATCCCCCCGACCTGCAGCCCGCCCTCATCCGCCACGCGCTCAAGCAGAAGCACATCAAGGCGATCCTCGCCCAAAAGCCGCTGGCGCTCTCGCTCAAGCAGGCCATCAAGCTGCGCGACGAAGCCAAAGCCGCCGGCAAGGTGCTCTCGGTCAACCAGAACATGCGCTTCGACCAGTCCATGCGCGTGCTCAAGCAGATCCTCGATGCCGGCGACCTCGGCGAGGTGGTCTTTGCCCAGATCGACATGCACGCCATCCCGCACTGGCAGACCTTCCTCGCCGAGTACGACCGCCTGACCCTCTCGAACATGAGCGTCCATCACCTCGATGTGCTGCGGTTCCTTTTCGGCGAACCCAGGGACATCACCACCCTCTCCCGCACCGATCCGCGCACCACCTTCAAGCACAAGGATGGCATCTGCGTTTCCACCCTCAACTTCAAGAACGGGGTGATGGCCGTTTCGCTCGAGGACGTCTGGAGCGGCCCGCGCCAGGACGGCTACGAGAATGACATCTTCATCGCCTGGCGCGTTGAAGGCACCGAGGGCGTGGCTAAGGGCACCATCGGCTGGCCCGATGGCAAGCCGTCCACCCTGACTTACAATTCCGCCAGAACCACCGGCGGCAAATGGGTCACCCCGCACTGGGACACCACCTGGTTCCCGCACGCCTTCATCGGGGTGATGGAACAGCTTCAATACGCGCTGAAAAGCAGAACCACCCCCGAACTCAGCGTCGCCGACAACGTCAAGACCATGGCGCTGGTCGAGGCCGGTTACAAATCCATGGCCGAGCGGCGCACCGTCAAGCTCAGCGAAATCTCAACGAAATAGGGAGGACGAGAAAATGATGCAGTCCGGCATTTTCACCGGTTATTTCCCCTACGGTCTGGAGGAAACGGCCCGCCTCATCCGCGGCTATGGCTTCAACACCGTCCAGCTCGACCTGCACTTCAAGGATATCGACCTCAGCTACGGCCAGTTGACCAAGGAAAAGACCAAGAAGGTCCGCGATACCTTCCGCGACCACAATCTGCCGATCTGCTGCGTGTCGGGCTACACCAACATCATCCACCCCGACCTGGCGCATCGCAAAGCCAATATCGACCGGCTCAAGGAGATCATCCGCCACGCCCGCGACCTTGGCTCGCCTTACGTCATTTCGGAAACCGGCACCTACAACACGCAGTCCGAATGGATGAGCGACCCGAAGAACCGCAGCGAGGAAGGCTTCGAAACCTGCCGCAAGGTCATCGCCGAACTGGCGCAGGAAGCCTACGATCACGGCGCCGTCTTCTGCCTCGAAACCTATGTCAACAACGTCGTCGGCTCCGTCGAGGAAACCGTGCGCATGTTCGCCCAGGTCGATCACCCCGGCCTTGGCCTGTTGATGGACCCGACCAACTATTTCGAGAGCCACAACATCGATGACATGGACAAGGTGATCAACCAGGTCTTCGATACCCTTGCCGACAAGATCAAGGTCGCCCACGCCAAGGATGTCGCCCGTTCGGACGGCGACAAGTCCGAAAAGCATGCCGACATCGGCGATGCCGATGCCCTTGCCTCCCACACCTTCCGCGGCGTCGGCGAAATCGTCCTCAACGCCCCTGGCACCGGCGCGCTGAACTACGATCTCTATCTCCAGCGCCTGTCCGAGAAGCACCCCAATATCCCGGTCATCATCGAACACCTCGACGAGGCCGACGTGCCGCGCTCCAAGGCCTTCCTCGATGCCAAGTTCAAGGCCCACGGGCTCTAAGCGGAACCAGACATGGTCGATCTTTACAACACCACACTCACCCGCCGTCAGCTCGCCGAACGCGCCGGCATGCTGTCCCAGTTTGCCGGCGTCCGGCTGATGACACTGGGCGATGGCGTCGAGCGCGGTGTGCGCCTGCTCGAATTCCGCACCGGCTCGGGCCTGCGCTTCACCGTGCTGATCGATCGGGCCATGGATATCGCCGATTGCGAGCACAATGGCCGTGCCATCGGCTGGCACTCGCCCACCGGCTTCCGCAATCCGGGCCTGCACGAATACGAGGGCGAAGGCGGCCTGGCCTGGGCGCGGTCATTTTCCGGCCTGATGGTCACCTGCGGGCTCGACCACATCCTGTTCATGAACGAGGTACCCGCCGACAGCTACATCTACGGCCCCAAGCCAACGGTCAAGCACTCGCTGCACGGCCGCGTCGGCACCATCCCTGCCCGCCTGACCGGCTATGGCGAGCATTGGGATGGCGACCGCTGCACCCTCTGGGCCGAAGGCATCGTGCAGCAGTCCGCCGTGTTCGGGGAGGACCTGCACCTCATCCGCCGCATCGAAGCCGATGTGGGCGCCAACGAGTTCCGCCTCACCGACCGCGTGGTCAATCACGGCTTCTACAACACCCCGCACATGTACTGTTATCACATCAACCTCGCCCACCCGGTGCTCGACGAAGGCTCGCGCTACCTCGCCCCGATCACCGATGTGGTGTGGGCCGCTCATGCCGGGGAGACCTACAAAAAGCAGAACGTCGGCTACCGCACCCTGCCCGCCCCGCAGCACGATTTTCACGAACAGGTCTGGCAGCACGAGCTGGCCGCCAATCCCGCTGGCGAACAGCCGGTGGCGCTGGTCAACGATCGCATCGGGCTCGGCTTCGAGGTCACCACCCGCAAAGACCAGTTCCCCTGCCTTTACGAATGGCAGAACCTGCAGGCCGGGCAATATGCGCTCGGCATCGAACCGTCGACCCATCATGTGCTCGGCAACCTCGCCGCCCGCGAGCGCGGCGAAATGATCTGGCTGCGCCATGGCGATGAGCGGCGTTACGACACCACCTTCCGCGTGCTCGATGGAGCCGATGCCATCAGGGCCTCGGAGGCCCGCATCCGCGCCATTTCACCCCAACCAGACGAGGACTACCCCTTGCCGTCCAATAACCACCGCAAGATCGAGGGCCGCTCATGAGCGCAGGCACCGACCATTTCGGCTCCATTGCGGGCCTGACCATCCTCTATACCGGTGCCGCCGGCGGTCTCGGGCTCGAAACCACGCTGGCCTTCCTGCGCACCGGCGCAAAAGTCGTGGCCGTCGACAATGACCCCAAAAAGATCGAGGCCCTGCGCACCGCCGCTCAGGGTCTGCCCGGCCTCATCATCGCCCGGCTCGACATGTCCGAGCTCGCGGGCCTGCGCAAAAGTCTCGAAGCGCTGTCCGATCAGGTCGGCGGCTTTGATATCGTCATCAACAACGCCGCCATCTATCCGAGCAAGCCCTTCGAGCAGTTCACCATCGAAGAGATGCAACTGGTCCAGCGCATCAATGTCGATGCCGGCATTGTCTGCGTGCAGGTGGCGCTGCCGCACATGAAGAATGCCGGGCGCGGCCGCATCATCAACATTGCATCCATCACGTTTTCAGGCGGCTGGTCCGATCTCACGCCCTATGTGCAGTCCAAGGGCGCCCTGATTGCCCTCGCCCGCTCGTGGGCCCGCGAGTTCGGCAAGTACGGCATCACCGCCAACGCGATTTCCCCCGGGGCGTTCCCCACCGACGCCGAAAAGATTCACGCCGATTTCGCCGCCTACGAAAAGCGCATCTACGACCACCAGGCCCTCCAGCGCCGCGGCCGTCCGGATGACATCTCGAACCTCCTGATGTTCCTTTCGTCCGACGCCTCCTCCTTTATCACCGGCCAGACCATCAACATCGATGGCGGCTGGGTCATGAACTGATCGGATCTGTGATGGGTATTCTCAGCGGCTACCGCGTGCTCGATTGCTCGATTGCCATGGCCGGGCCCTTTGCCGCCCAGCGCCTTGGCGATCTTGGCGCCGATGTGGTCAAGGTCGAGCCGGTCACCGGCGAATGGCAGCGCCATGTTTCGGCGGGCGGGGCGCGCGGCAACAAGATCAACGTCTCGTTTCTCTCGCTCAACCGCAACAAGCGCTCGCTGGCCGTCGACCTGAAGTCCGCCGATGGCAAGGCGGTGTTGCTCGAACTGGTCAAGACCGCCGATGTGTTCCTGCAGAACTACCGCCCCGGCGTCGCTAAACGGCTTGGCGTTGACTATGAGACCCTCTCCAAAATCAATCCGCGCCTCGTCTATGTCTCAATGTCCGGCTATGGCGAAGATGGTCCCTATGTCGACCGCCCGGGGCAGGACTTGGTGCTGCAAGGCATGTCCGGGGCCATGCTCTCGGCCGGCCGAGCGGGCGAGCCACCTGCGGCTGCGGGCCAGTATCTCGTTGATGCCGTCACCGCCTACACCGCCTTTGAGGGCGCGCTGGCCGCCCTCCTCCACCGCGAGCGCACCGGCGAGGGGCAGTTGGTGCAGGTCAACATGCTCGATGCCATCACCGCCCTGCAGATGCAGGAATTGTCTGTCTTCACCGTCGCGGGCAAGCCACAGACCCGCTCAGCCGAACCGCATGCCCACGTCTATATCCGCGCGCCCTACGGCGCCTTTGCCACCAGCGATGGCTTTATCATCGTCTCCTTCCCCAAGCTGGCGACACTCGGGCAGGTCATTGGCGAAGACTCGTTTCTGACCATGGATGACGAGACCGACACCTGGACCCGCCGCGACGAAATCTTTGCCAGGACCCGCGACAAGCTGAAACACAAGACTTCCGAGGAATGGCTGGCCCTGATGCGCGCCGCCGATATCTGGTGCGGCCCGGTCTATGGCTATGCCGATCTCGTCGACGACGCCCAGATCAAGCACAACGGCACCTTCGTCGAATATGACCACCCCACCGAAGGCCACGTCAAAACCCCGGGCTTTCCCATCAAGTTCTCCAAAACCCCATCGCGTGTTGATCGCGGCGCGCCCCTGGCCGGCGAGCACACGCGCGATGTCCTGCGCGAAGCCGGATACGATGAAGCCGCCATCGAGGCCCTCTTGGCCTCGGGCGCCGTTTCGGCGGGCAGCTAGTTGGGAGACGGCAAAATGAGCGAGAACATCCGGGTCGAGCGCGAAGGGTTCGTGGGGATCATCACTCTCAACCGGCCCGAAAAGCTCAATGCCGTCACCCCGGAGATGGCCGACGCCCTTGTCGCCGCCGTCACCGGCTTTAACACCGACGATAGCGTGCGCTGCGTCATCCTCACCGGCGCGGGTGAAAAAGCCTTCTGCGCCGGGTCGGACATTCGCACGCTCGATGACTACGCCACCCCCTGGGATTTTCGCAATCGTCCCGATTATTGCGATGCCATCCGCGACCTGCTCAAGCCCTCGATTGCCGCGATCAATGGCTATGCCTTTGGCGGCGGGCTCGAAACCGCCATGACCTGCGACATTCGCCTCGCCGCATCCAATGCCAGCTTTGCTGCGCCCGAGATCAAGCTCGGCTGGATCGGCGGCGGCGGCATGGCCGTCAACCTCGCCCACGCCATCGGCCCGTCCAATGCGGCGCTCATGATCATGACCGGCGATCCGGTCGATGCCGCCACCGCCGAGCGCTGGGGGCTGGTCAGCAAGGTCGTGCCCCAGGCCGATCTCATGCCCGAGGCCAAGAAGCTCGCGCACACCATCGCCGCACGCGCGCCCATTGCCGCTGAAACCGCCAAGCTCAACCTGCGGGCAGCATGGGAAATGTCGATTGCCGACGCCATCACTTACGAGCGCGACCTGCAAACCATCTGCTTTGCCACCGATGATGCCAAAGAAGGGCGCGCCGCCTTCAAGGAGAAGCGCCCCGCCGTGTTCAGGCGCCGCTGATCAGCGCTTGAACGGCAACAGGTTGCGCACCGCTGCATCGCGCAGCCACAGCCCGCCCCACATGAAAATGCCGAGATAAACGCTGAACAGGATATGGCTGAACAGCGGGCTTTCGGCCCTGATCTGTGTCGCCATCGCCCCACCGAGCAACCCCGTCATCCAGATCGCGCCCAAAAGGCTGGTGCGCGGAATGGCATAGAGCACCACCCCGATCAACTCGATACACCCGATCAGCAGCACATATCCAGGCGGCCAGCCGAGCCCGGTCAGGTTATCGGCCGCGATCTGCTGGATAAAGAACTTCGGCACCAGCGATGCGCCGATCATGAACAGCACAAACAGCCCGCTCATCACCCGGCCAACCCAAACCCACGTCTTGCTCAAAGATGCCTCCCAGTCCCCGATTCCTGCGCTAACTATCGGCAAAACCCTGCGGGGTGACAATCCGGGTGCCGCCGGGCGAATGCGTCAGCCAAAACCTGTCGTCCGTTTCATCCGGGATAATTCCTTCCCGCCCCTTGCGCCTGCCGCCTGACCGCGCCAATACTACCAACTCCATACCACTTCCATTCCACTTAGGGTCATCATGCGCATTGCCTTTGGCGGGTTGCACACCGAGTGCAGCACCTACAATCCGGTCCTGGCCCAGGCAGCTGATTTCCGCATCCTGTCCGATGCCGCCATGCTGGCCGACCCCTACTTTGCCTGGCTTAAGGAATACGACGCCGAGTTCCTGCCCACCTTCCACGCCCGCGCCATTGCCGGGGGGCCGGTGGCAGCCTCGGTCTATGCCGGGTTCAAGGCCGAGATCCTGAACCGCCTGCACACGCTCCTGCCGCTCGATGGCGTTTACCTCGCCATGCACGGGGCGATGTTTGTTGAGGGCATGGAAGATGCCGAGGGCGACTTCATCGGCGCCGTGCGCGCACTGGTCGGTCCCGATTGCCTGATCTCGGCGAGCTACGATCTGCATGGCAATGTCAGCCAGCCCATCATCGATGCACTCGACATGTTCTCCACCTATCGCACCGCCCCCCATATCGATGTGGAGCAAACCATGCGCCGCGCCGTCGCCATGCTGGTGCGGGCATTGCGCGAGTGCATAAGGCCAAAGCTTGTCTGGGCGCCCATTCCGGTCGTGCTGCCCGGCGAGCGCACCAGCACCGAGGATGAACCGGCCCGCTCGCTCTATGCCGCCCTGCCCGCCTACGAGACCCCCGGCATCTGGGATGCGTCGCTGATGGTGGGCTATGTCTGGGCCGACGAACCGCGCGCCACCGCTGCCGCTATCTTCACCGGCACCGACCTGCCAGCACTCTCAGCCGCAGCCACCCGCCTTGCCAACGCCTACTGGGCCGAGCGCGACAACTTTGTGTTCGGCACCACCACCGGCACCATCGCCGAATGCGTCAGCGCCGCCATGGCCGCCACGACCGGGCCCGCCATCATCGCTGAATCCGGCGACAACCCCACCGGCGGTGGCGTTGGTGACCGGGCCGAGGTGCTGGCCGCCCTGCTTGCGGCGGGCGCCGAGGACGTCATCTTCGCTGGCATCACCGACCGGCCCGCCACCGATGCTGCCTATGCAGCAGGCCCCGGCGCGCGGCTCAGCCTCCGCATCGGGGCCAGCCTTGATCCATCGAGTACGCCGGTCACAGCCGAAACCGAAGTGCTGTTCCTTCTCGACACCGCCACACCCATGCTGCGCGAGGCCGTGGTGCGCATCGCTGGCGTCACGCTGGTCCTCACAGCCCGGCGACGCCCGTTCCACAACATTGCCGATTTCACCCGGCTCGGGCTCGATCCGCGTGCCGCGCGCATCCTGGTGGTCAAGTCCGGCTACCTCTCGCCCGAGCTGGCCCCCATCGCCAATCCCAGCCTGATGGCCCTCTCGCCCGGCGTCGTCGACCAGTTCGTCGAACGCCTGCCCCGCCTGCGAAAAGCCGTTCCCACCTACCCGTTCGATAAGGGTTTCGCCTACACCCCCGAAGTCAGGCTCTCGGCGCGCTCGCGCTGAGCTCTACTTCTGCACCACCTGCTCGGCGTCGGGATGATAGGTCGAGTAGCGTGAGGGGATAATGTTGCTCGACACCTGATGGCTGCCAGGCACCACGCGGCCGCAGAAGTCGCGGCGCTTGGCGGCCTGCACATAGGCCTCGAGGTCACCAAGCCGTATATCGACCGGCTGGGCCTCTTCATGCGGGGTTTCGACCAGCAGCAGGTCGAGCGCATAGTTATAGCTCTGGTAGCGATAGTCGAGCGCGCGGGTGAACCAGCCGATATTGGCCTCGTTCTCTTCGCGCCGCGCCACCATGTCGGCATTCACCTTCTCCCCGAGGCTCCCCTGGCTGCGCGCCGCCAGCGCCCGTTGCTGATCGATCTCGATCACGGCGCAGATCGCCTTGAAGGTGTCCGGCAGAGTGGCGATGTCGTCGTTCACATCGTCGAGCACAGTGGCATAGCGCACCCGCGATGATGCGTACTGGGTCTGGTGCAGCCACTTGTAATAGCGGTCAAGCGCAAAGCGCGTGTCGCTGGCCGTCGACAGCCGCGTGCGCTTGAGTTCAACCGCAAGGTCATAAAACCAGTCCTTGGAATGGGCCGCGATCAGGAAGCGCCAGACACGGTCATGCATCTCGGTTTCCTGGTCCGTCAGGTTGAAATCCGAAACCGGCTCACCGTTGAGCTTGGCGCGCCAACCGCCAACGGTGGGCATGATGCTGTCATGGGTGGCATCGGGGCGGGCACGTTCGAAATCGCCCATCGGCCTTGTGCAGGCCGAGGTGATCAGCGCCAGGGCGATCAGCCCGGCGGCAGCGGCAACACGCAGAACTGTCCTACCCACGTTTGCGCTTCGAACCCGCCGGTGCCGGCTTGCCAGGTCGGGGCAGTCCGCCGCGTTCATATCGCACCCCGGTAAACATGAGAATTCTGGCCTCGACCGGTTCGGGTCTGGCTTTGCTTGGACGTTCGCGTTTCTCGAATTGGACCAGCTTTCCCAAGCTCGCCTCCATTCACCCTTGTCCGGATCAGTGTTTCCACTGTCCCGGTTTGAACCGGAGCGACGCACCTCCGAATGTTTTCATTAAGAGATCGTCAAGGTTAACAGTCTGCTAACGAATTTGCGGAAATAGTCACTCTGTATGAAATCTCTGCGACTCGCACACCCTCAGGTCCCCGAAAATGCTTGGTTTTCAGCCTTACGAAACTTTTCAGCTGCTCATCGAGACCGGCGGGGTCGACCGCACCAATACCCTGCTGGTTGCGGCCTGCGATGCCTATGCGCGGCGCGGCAAACCCACCCAGTCCGAAATCGAACAGTTCACTGCCCTGGTGCAGCGCCTGTTCCCCACGGCAGCGCCCTCGGCCCGCGCCAAAGCCGCAGCGACGCTGGGTCGCGCCGAAAGCCTGTCGCCTGTCCTTGAAGGGCTGGTGATCGACAATATTGGCGAGGATCTCTCCGATTTCCTCAGCACCGCGCCCGAGCTGTCCGAAATCACCATGATGGCGCTGCTCGACAGGAACGACATCGCCATTGCCGCCACTCTGGCCCGGCGCAAGGACCTCACCAATGTGGTCTTGGCACGCCTGTTCCAGATGAACAGCCGCAAGGTCTATCGGTCCCTTGCGGTCAACATCACCATTGCGCCGCGCGGGCCCTACCTGTCTGCCCTCGCCCGCGCCGCCCAGATGGATCATCAGGTCGCCTGGGCCCTGGCCGCCCGCGAGGATTTCGACTGCGCCCTCCTCGCCCCGGCCTTCTTCGACCTTAAGGAAGAAGATCGGCTCAAGGTCATCAACTCCTTTGCCCAGCGCAACACGCCGCAGGCGCCGATCAAGCGTACGCTCGAACAGCTCTCCGTTGCTGCCAACGAGTTGACGCAGGCGCTGATGAAACTGTTCTCCGAGAACCGCCGCCCCGAAGTCACCCGGCTTCTGCACCAGATCACGGGGCTTGATGAAGTGCGTTGCGGGCAGATCGCCCACGATATCAGCGGCGCGGCCCTGTTCGTGGTGCTGCGCTCGTTCGGCTGTACGGCCTATGATGGCCTCAAGGTCCTGATCCACGCCACCTCGCACGACGACGACCGCTCCAAGGCCCTGTCCGAGTTCGCCCGCATGTTCGATACGATCTCGATCGATGCCATGGCTTTCCTGATGAGCGCCTGGCGCGGCGATGTGAACCTGCTCGATCTTACCAAGCCCGAATACAAGCCCTTCAGCGCCGAAAGCCGCCGCACGCCGCAGGTGGCCACGGTGGGCAATCCGGCCATCGACAAAGCCATCGAAGCTCTCGCCCGCATCGGCGTCCGCCGCGCCAGCTAGGCGGTTTCGCATTTCAAAAACAACAACGCCGCCTCATGGGGCGGCGTTGTGTCATGCACGTCAGCGAGGGGACACTGGCGCGCGTTTATTTTTCGGACTTGTCGGCGTGTACCAATCCACCACCGGCGCGCCGCTGCACCCAGCCCAGTGTGATCATGAACACCAGGAACGCGGCAACGACAACCGATACGATAACCATGCTTTCGGGCGGCATCTGACTCTCCTTTTGCTGGAGCCAGTTAAGCGCCGTTAGCCGATCAAGACATTGACCTCGATCAATCTTTGCGGACGGTGGTGATCCCCAGATCCCCTTGGCGCATTTCGAGTTCGACGACCCACATGTCGGTGTCGAACCGCTCCTCGCGCACAATTCGCTCGCGCGCCTTGCTTGCCTCAACATGGTCGAACCGGCATTCAAACACCCGGTCGGCACTGTCGGCTTCACTGATCATGGCGTTGGGCGCAGGCGTATAAAGTGACACCGGGCCGGTCAGGTGATCGACGAGAATGAAGATCTGCCCAGCAATGGGGTCGCCGCGCCGGGAGACCACGCACATATGCCCCAGGTCGTTGTGGCGGCGCACGAAAGCCGACACCCAAAGGTCCGAGCGGAGTGCGGACACGGCTAGATCGCCGCGCCAGCCGCTTTGAGCATGCCGACGAGTTCAGGGGTGATTTCGCCGGTCACATTGTAGTTGTAGTAGACCTCGAAATTCCGAATGGCCTTGGAAGTGGCTTCGCCAGCGACCCCATCGATGTTTCCAGCCAGAAAGCCAAGGCTGGCGAGGCCACGCTGCACCTTGGCCACTAGGGCAAGGTCGGTGGCCGCAGGCACCTCAGCCGCCACGGGCGCTGGCGCTACCGCCGTCACTGGCTGCGGCGCAATCGAGGCCACTCTGGTCGGGATTTGCTGGGCTGGCACCTGGTTGACGGTGCGGGTCTCCGCGAGGTCCTGCACCATGCCGGCTATGGCATCGAACGTGCCGGCCGCCGTATCGGCAGCGGCATCGAATACTTCTTCGGCCGGGTCGGCTGCCACTGGCGCGGTCGCCTGCTGGCTCACCGTGGGTTGCGGCACGATGCGCAGGGTCTGCACCTGCCGGGTCGCCGGCTTCTGCACCGGCAGTTCTGGTGTCGGCTCGGTGATCACCGCCAGTTGCCGCACCGGCTGCTGAACCGGCGCTTCGGCCACCGGCTGCTGGGCCACCTGCACCTGCTGCACGGGCTCGGCAGGCTGCGTTGCGACAGCCTCAATGCTGGAAGCCTGCAAGATGGTTTCGGTAATTTCGCGGGTCAGCGCCCCCTGGGGCTTCAGCCCCATCTTGAGCTCAAAGGCGCGAATCGAAGCGGCGGTCTTGGGGCCGTAATAGCCATCGACCGTGCCTTCAAAAAAACCGAGCTCGAGCAGCTTTTTCTGCAGCGCAAACACTTCCTCATTGCCGATCGGGGTTTCCGGCACGGCCTGCGGATTGATGCTGCCGGTGCTTTCGGTCACCTGCGGCACCACGGTACGCGGTTTCACCGTGCGCACGGCGGGCACGGCAATCTCTTCTTCCACCGCCGCCGTTTCGGCCACGGCAGGGGCAAAAAACGGGGCCGGATGCCGCGCCGTCTGGTGATAGAGCGCGTTCGAGCCAGCCATGGCGGTCAACGTCATCATCGCCAGAATAGCCGTATTGGCCAGCGGCGCGCGGAAATAGTGGCTGATGGCCCAGACGCCAACGCGCCCCGCCGTATGGAGGAGCGCGCTTCCCGCCGCGAGCGGCAGGTGCGAAAGATTTGCGGTGGTCATAGTGCGTTTCTTTTTTGCTCTGGCCATGTCGGACTGATCTGCTCCGCCGGCTCGCGCCGGAGGGGGGTAACGGTGGCAGTTTCGTCCACTTTTATTGCTGGACCGTTTACCGGCAGCAAAACAGTCATGGTTGTGCCCACGCCCGGTTCAGACATCACCTTGAGGCTGCCATCGTGCAGTTCCACCAGTCCCTTGACGATCGAGAGCCCCAATCCGGTGCCTTCATAACGGCGGGAAAGTCCGTCATGGGCCTGATAAAAAGCCTCGCCCACCCGCGAAACCGCCTCAGGCGTCATGCCGATGCCCTGGTCGATCACCGACAGGTTCAGATACTGGCCCTGGCGCTTCATGGTCACGCGGACCGATCCGCCCTCATGCGAAAACTTGATGGCGTTCGACAGCAGGTTGATCAGCACCTGGCGGCATACGCGCTCATCGGCCACGATTGCGGGCAAATGCGCCGGCACATCGGTGGAAATCGTCACCTGCCGGTCGCGCGCCAGCTGATCGACCATTTTCAGGCAAGGCTCAACCAGCACTGCCGGGGCGAAGCTGTCGGTGTGCAGTTCGAACTTGCCTGCCTCGAGCCGAGACATATCGAGCAGCGTTTTCACCACATCGATCAGGTGGCTGCCGCTTTGATGGATCAACTTGGCATATTCGCGGTGCGTCGGGCTGAGTTCCCCGCCAATACTGCTGGTCATCATTTCGGAAAAGCCGACGATGGCGTTCAGCGGCGTGCGCAATTCATGGCCGATCGTTGCCAGAAACCGTGACTTGGCGGTCGAGGCATCCTCGGCCACGCGGCGGGCCTCGCGCATTTCATTTTCCGCATCCTTGCGGGCCGTCACATCGCGGAACAGCGCCACCACTTCGTAGCGCGCCTGCGAATCAGCGTTCTCGATCACCGGCGACAGCGTCGCCTCGACCCAGAGGAACTGCGGCACCTTCACGCTCGGATCATCCTTGCGCATGCGCACCTCGATGGTGCGTGACTGCCCGTCCTGGTTGGCATCGGCGAAAGCCGTCAGGTAGGCGGGCCGGTCGAGCACGTGGATCCGTTCACCCACGCTGCTCCCGGTCAGTTCGTAGCGGCGGCAGCCAAACAGGTTTTCGGCCGAACGCGACACAAACAGCAGCTCGCCCGCGCCCGAAAACCGCATCACCGCATCCTGCACATGCTCGATCAGGTGGCGATAGGCGTTGACCTGGGTCTTGTCGTAAACCTCGAACACCGCGTTCATCCGCGTGGCCGAAAGCGCCACCACGCCTGCCGAAACCGCAAAGCTCAGCATACCCAGAAATCCGAATTCGGGCTGGAAGGGTTCCATCCACACCGGCACACCGCTGAGCGACAGCGCCGAAAGCACCACCACCGCGGCAAGCCCGATCCAGCTGCGGCGCTTGAGCCCCTGCTGGCCCAAAAGCGCCGCATGCACCGGCGCCAGCAAAGCTGTGGCAAGGCCGAAGTCGGCGAGCATGGGGTCAGCCAGCGCCAGCAGCAGCCCGACCAGAAGCGTGCCATAAACCTGTCCGGCAGCCGATTGTTCGTAAAGCCCGCGATGGTGCAGCGCCAGCGTCAGCGTGCCCGTGGCCAGCGCAATGGTCACCACGATGAATGGCAGCATGATGCCGTGAATCAGGCCATAGACGGCCAGCGGTGCGCAGGCCAGGCTCGAAGCCAGGATCAGCTTGGCGCCGATCTCAAGCATCCGCCGGCGCAGGGCTTCCAGCCGTCCGCTACCGCCCATGGGCGCCGGCGCGGCGACTTTCTCAAGGCCAAAAACAAGCAGGCTACGCATTACAAAAACTCGCTTCCCCGGGGTGTCGGGGTTGTTGGCGCTACCCTTTCATCCAACGCCTAATACGCCCTTAAGTCCGGGCCGCCTCAGAGGCGCTGGTCCGGCCAAAGGCCGATTTCGCAGGTGCTTTCTGGGGTTAGCGTAAACAAGCCGTTGCGCCCCGGCGCGGCGTTAACTGCTTGGTATTTGTCTAAAATTTTATCGGTTTGACGCATCCGCCCTTAAGCCGACCGGTGCAGGCTCAATCTCGATCGGGGCAGAAGCCCCAGCGATTGAAGGTATATCCGTCATGTTTCTGGCGCGTTCCGCATTCTGGCTGACAGTGGCATTCCTGGTGATCAAACCGGGCGTGGACCTTGGCGCCAGTGCAACCGCCCTCAAGGACCAGGCTGTGGCCACCGGCCAGAAACTGGTCATCGAACAGATCATCAATGGCGAGTGCCAGACCATCCAATGTGCAGGCGGCCAGGCCGTGCTGTCGCTGGCCGCCATGCCACAGACCCCGTCCGTCGACGCGCCCATGCAAACTCCGTCGACAAGTTCCGTTGCGCCGTTTCCCCGACCGCGCCCGGATTGGATGGGTTGACCCAGGGGTCGCGTCACTTCCCCCGACGCTACTCCAGCGACCTCTGGTCGAGCTGCAAGTGCGCTGCCCCGCGCTTGCAGCTCTTTTTTTGCGCCAGAAGGTTGGCCCGCCCGGCGCGGTGGACTAGATAGGGGTATGACCCATCCCCAGGCCTTCCAGGATATTGCCGAGAATCTGACCTTCCTAGACGACTGGGAGGATCGCTACCGCTACATCATCGAACTGGGCAGCGCCCTGCCCGGGCTGGATGACACGGAAAAGACCGCCGAGAATAAAGTCAACGGCTGCGTCTCGCAGGTCTGGCTGGTCTCGGATACGGCCAACGGCGCCGCAGGTCCGGCCCTGCGCTATCGCGGCGATTCCGATGCCATGATCGTCAAGGGCCTGGTCGCCGTGCTCATCGCGCTCTATTCGGGCCGCCCGGCTGCCGAAATTGCGGCAACCGATGCCATCGCCATCTTCGATGAGCTGGGCCTGCGCGAGCACCTCACCTCGCAGCGCGCCAATGGCCTCGTCGCCATGGTCAACCGCATTCGCTCCGAGGCGGAAGCCCGGGCCTGAACCTATTCGAAGCGCTCGGGCCGCGCGCCCACTTCGAGCCATGCCCTCACGGTGCCTTTTGCCGGTCCGCTGGCGTTTGCGGCCAGCCCGAAATGCATCGCAAGCTGCTCAAGCCCGATACGCAGCACCAGCTTGGCGCTGCGCCGGGGCCAGCCGCGCTCGCTTTCCACCGCCTGCAGGCCCTTGAGCAGGCCGCACACATCGATCACCACCCCCGCGCAGTCGGCGGGCATCACCCTATAGATATCCGCCAGCCGCTTGCGCGCCGCGCTGGCGATTTCCGAAACGGTACCGGCCTGCCGCTGACCACCGGCAACGTGCGACGCCGAGTACGACATGGTGATCCGCTGCTGCAGATGGGCTTGTTCCACCAGCCGCCGGATCCGCTCGCCCGCCTCAATGTGGTGGGGCTGCAAAAAGGCCTCGGCCTCCCCGCGCCCGGCCGCCGCCAGTCGCGCCAGCGGGCTTTCGGCAAGGTTGACATGCACACCGTCAATCCCTTCCGCATCTATCCTGTGCTGGGCGCCAAAGTCCTGCGTATTGGCTTTCAATCGCGCCAGAAACGGCCCTGTCTCGTCATTGGCCCAGCATTGCCCGCCCTGCCCGGCCATCACGCCGCGGCTGATCAGTTGCCGCACGGTGCCCTGATCGAGCCGCACCGGGCTGCCGGAGAAATCGACCACAAAATATTCGCCCTCCCGCTTGCCCCGCCGGTCGGGCATCAGCGCGCGTAGGAACCGCAGCACCGCGCGGTCAGGCGACTGCATGGAACACCTGGTGCCGGTTGGCCTCGATGGCGGCGTTGATGATGTCTTCGAGCCGGTTCACGTCCTCGTCGAAGCCCCGGTCCTCGCGGCGATCCTCGATGACAGCGCAGGCATGGCGCACCGTGGTGCGGTCGCGGCCAAACAGCAGGCCGACATCGGTCATCGATTTCTGCAGCACCACGTTCATCAGATACATGGCCAATTGCCGCGCAAATGCCACTTCTGCAACGCAGCGCGAGCGGTGCATGAGCATGTCTGGCTCAACACCGGCCTGCCGACAGACCAGTGTTATCACCAGGCGCGCCTCACGGTCCGGCTTCCGCCCGCCGCCCCACCGCCTGCCCCCACCCAAGACCGACAAACCCTTATCCATTCAAATCCTCCGCAATAGGATATAATTCCTATATCGGCGAAATGATGGTGCGGGGATAAGTGCAAATTCCTACGCGCGCCAATCAGCGGCGCGCGCGGCCTGTGGCGGGCTGTTTCAGGCTGTAAGTTGCTCGATAACCGGCGGTGGATTTTGGTTCATGGCGTCAAGCTTGTGCACAAAGCCGGTCAGTGCGGCAAAACAGGCGCGGGCAGACTCTTCGGTTGCCCGGTCCGGCGCAGTGCGCGCCTCATTGCCCCAGCCAGCGCGCAGCTGTTCGAGCAGCAGGCGCGCCTCAAACCATGGCACCCGCCCATCCACCGGCAATTGCTCGACGCGCTGGTCAAATTCTTTGATCAGTTGCGCCCAGTCGCGCAGCGGCATGATGCCATGGCGCGAGGCCACCACCAGCAAGACTTCATCAAGCGCCCGCCCCATATGCAGCATGGCCGCCGTCCAGCGCTCGAAGGCCAGGCATCTTGCCGCTTCCTCGAGATCGAATGCGGCAACCGGATAGCCCTGCACTACGCCCGATTGCCCGGCATCTTCCGAAACCGCCAGAAGGTCGGCATCATCAGGCGAGAGCTTGAACAGTGTTTCTTCCGCCAGTTCTTCGCCCACACTCTCGCGCAGGGCGCGGATTTCGCCCTGCACCACTGCCCCGGTTGGGCTTTCGCCGCCGGCCAGCATGGCCGCTGCCGATTGGGCCCGTGCCGCGCTCAGCGCCAGATCCATGCCCTCGAGCGTCCCACGGACTTCCTCAAAGGCGTTGATCACATAGGCCCGTCGGCTGCCGCCATCGGCGAGCCAGTCGGGCTCGCGCACCAGGTCCGATTCAATTTTGGCCAATGATTCGAGGGCGCCGGTCAGCGCCGATCCGTCAATCTTCTGCATGCAATACCGTCTCTATGTCTGTTTCCCGCCCCGGGGTGTGAGACCGGTCTCTAGCCCCGTCGCTGGGCCTTAACGGGGCCGAACTCGGGCCATTGTGCGGCAGTGGAAAAGCAAACGGCCACCTTTGGGGTGGCCGCTGGCAGATGCCGGATAGGCAGATTGGACGACTACTTATCACCCTTGCGGCCGAGCCCGTTATCCTTGGCCAGGCGCGAACGGGTCGCGGAGTAATTGGGAGCAACCATCGGATAATCGGCCGGCAGGCCCCACTTCTCGCGATATTCCTCGGGCGAGAGATTGTAATGCGTGCGCAGGTGGCGCTTGAGCGATTTGAATTTTTTGCCGTCTTCGAGGCAAATGATGTAGTCGGCAGCAACCGACTTGCGCACCGGAACGGCGGGCTTGAGTTCCTCGGCCAGTTCGGGAACTTCGGTCGAGTGCAGGCCGCGCAGGGCCGAATGCACATCGGCGATCAGCTTGGGCAGGTCGGTTACGCTCAGCGCATTGTGGCTGACATAGGCGCAGACGATATCGGCACTCAGCTCGATAAGATCGTTATCAGCCCCGTTGGCGATGCCAGGGAGGTCGGTCATTGTGAACCTTTCATTCGTATTATTGTGTGCGCAGAGGGGACTAACGCCACAATCCTGAGTTTATGTTTGATCGTTGCTTCTGGCAACGAGTTAAAGAAATTCGGTAACGCACCTAAATGACATTTTCTCAATACTACAAGCCAGACTTTGCATCACTACCTAAATCATCAACGACTGTAAATTCAACAGGCTTGTGCCCCGAAAAGTAAGCTGCCCTCGCCAACAAGTGTGCAGAAACCGGTGTTGTGAGCAGCAGAAACGCTATTCCCATCAATGCACGCAGTATAATTGGCCCGTCAAATGCGGCCAGCGCAATGGCCAATAGCACGAAGCCTGCCCCCACTACACCCGCCTTTGATGCCGCATGCATGCGCGTGTAAAGGTCTGGCAGGCGAAGCAGTCCCAGTGCAGCCAACAGGCTGAAAATACCGCCGACAAGCACCAGAAACGCCGCGATATACTGGAAAATTTCAACGATCATGAGCGTTTCTCCCGCGGCTTGCGCGGTTTTTTGGCCGGTTCTGCAACAACCGGTGCCACGATTGCTGCAACTGGCGGCGCTTCGGTTGCGCTCCGCTCGGCCTGCCCGCGCGCCAGCACATAGCGCGCGAACGCCACCGTGGCGAGAAAGCCCACCAGCCCCAGCGAAATGGCAATATCGAGATAAAGCGCAAACCCGGTCTTGATCGTGAACACGGCAATGAAACACAGCGCCAGCGTCGTCATCACATCCAGCGCCAGGATCCGGTCAGGCAGCGTCGGCCCGCGCACCAGCCGCAACAACGTCAGTGCCAGCGCCGCCAAAAGCAGTCCCATCGCAATCAGGGTGGCCCAGTTCAGGGCCTCGGCGCCGCTCACTTGAACACCTCAATGATTCGCGCTTCAAAACCATTGGCAATGCTGTCGATCAGTGCCTGCCGGTCCTTGAGCATGAGTGCGTGCACATAGAGTTTGGTCCTGTCTTCCGACACATCGACACTCAGCGTGCCCGGCGTCAGCGTGATCAGGTTGGCCAGAAGCGTGATTTCGGCATCGCTTTTCACCCGCATCGGAAACGCAATTATCCCCGGCTGCAGATGCCCGCGTATATTGGGTAGCAAAACCAGCCTGCCTACTGCCAGCGCGCTGGCGAGAAGTTCGAAGACAAAGAGCCCGGCGAGACGGAGGATTGCAAAAATCTTGCGCTGCAAACGCGGCGAGCCGGGGCGTCGGCGCAGCAGCAGCACGACCAATCCTGCTATCACCGCCCCTAAAAGCAGGTTGGGCAGGTTGAACGATCCGGTGATGGCGGCCCATGTCACCACCAGCAGCACAATGGACAGCGCCCGAGTCATGGTGCGCCTCCCAGGCCAACCGCCGCAATCGCGCGGGCCGGTTGCAGCAGATCGCTCGCAGCCACCCGCGCCGCGTCCAGCAGCAGGCCGGGCAGCAACCCCGAAATGACAATCAGCAGCGTCAGCGCTGCGGCGGACATCAACCCAAAATTGCGCTCGTGGCGCGAAAGCGGCCGCAGGTTCTCATTGGGCAGCTCCGATCTGGCCCCTTCGGTCCCGGCGCGCCAGAAGATATGCGACCACAAGCGTGTCCCGGCAATCAGGGTCAGGAAGGCATTGACCAGCAATGCACCGGCAACGCCGATCGCCACATAATCAACGTCTCCGGCACCCCACAGCCCGCTGACCTCCACCGCACCCTGTAATAACAGCAGCTTGGGCCAGAAGCCCAGCAGCGGCGGCACACCGGCGGCAGCCAGGACCAGCACGAAGTACAGGATCGAGATCAGGCCGTGGCTCGCATAGAGCCCGCCCATCTGGCGCGTATCGGTGTGCCCGCTGACCCTCTCGATCAGCCCGGCAACCAGATAGAGCGCCGTCATCGTCACCATGGCGTGGAACAGGTAGAACACCGAACCGGCAACCCCCAGCACTGTTGGCAGCGCGAGCCCGGCCATGGCCGCCCCGATGCCGCCGATCACCACGAAACCCAGCGCCCGGCGCAGGTTGGTTTCGGCAATCGCGCCCAGCGGAGCAATCAGCAGCGTCAGGATCACAACCGCGGTGATCACCGGCAACAGCACCGACCAGATCTCGGGCAGCAGCGCTACCATGGTGCGAAGCAGCGCATAAACACCCACCTTGGTCAGCAACCCGGCAAACAGCGCCGAAATCACCGCCGGTGGCGTATGGTAGGACGCCGGCAGCCAGGCGTTGACCGGAAACGCCGCCGCCTTGATGCCGAAGGCCAACAGGAACAGGGCCGCAATGCCCGCCATCACCGCCGGATTGGCGCCCGGCGCATTCAGGGTGATGTCGGCCATATTCAGCGTTCCGAGCGTGCCATAAAGCAGCCCGAGCCCGGCAAGGAAGAACGTTGTGGCCAGAAAGTTGATGAAGCCATACTTGACCGCGCCGTCGAGCACCCCCTCCCGCCCGCTCAGCACCATCAGCCCGAATGAGGCGATCAGCATCACCTCAAACCAGACATAGAGGTTAAAGAGGTCGCCCGTCAGCAGCGCCCCGGTTACCCCCGCCAGCAAAAGCAGCACCAGCGGATAGAACCCGTCGCTGTCATCGACGCCTTCCCGATCCATCTGCGCGTAAACGAGAATGACCAGTGTCACCAGCGATGCCGTCAGCGCCAGCCCGGCCCCCAGCACGTCTGCCACAAAGCTGATCCCGAACGGGGGCAGCCAGTTGCCCATGGTCATCGCCACCGGTCCGGTTTGCAGCACGCGGAAAAACAGTTCGGCCTCATAGGCGGCCATGGCCAGCACGATCAGCCCGGCAAACGCTGCCTGCACGCCTCGGACCCGCCGCACCATCAGCAGCACCGCCGCACCCATCAGGGCCAGCACCAGGGGCAGTATCAGCACCCAGTCCGCAGCGGCAGTCGGTGTGTTTGCCATGGCCTCCATCCTAGTAACTCAGCGGAGGCTTGGGCTCACCGACCGGTTCGGCGATGCGCATGGTGTCGGTATTGTCAGCATCAAGGCTCTGATAGGCCCGGAACGCCAGCACCAGGAGGAAGGTGAACATGGCAAAGCCGATCACAATGGCCGTCAGGATCAACGCCTGCGGCAGTGGATTGGCAATGGCCTGGGCCGGCACTTTCAGCCCTTCCGGCACGATCGGGGGCACCTCGCGGATCAGGCGACCAGCAGTGAAGATCAGCAGGTTCACACCATTGCCGAGCAGCGCGAGCCCCAGCAGCATGCGAATGACCGACCGCGACAGCAGCAGAAACACCGCCGTGGTTATGAAGACCCCGATCAGGATGGCGAGCGCGAATTCCATCAGTCTTCGCCCCTGTCTTGATCTTCAAGCGCCAGGGCAATCGCCGATATGGTGCCGAACACCACAAGGTAGACACCGATGTCGAACAGCATGGGCGTCGAAAGCGCAACCTCAGCTTCACCCACCTGCAGGTAGCTCCACAGCCCCGTCAGGTACGGGGCGCCGTAAAAGAACGAGATCAGCCCTGCCGCCCCAGCGACCAGCAGACCAAAACCGGCCAGAGTGATCGGATCGATGCGGAAAGCGCGGCGCACTTCGCGCACGCCCGATGCCATGCCATAAATGGCAATCGCCGAAGCGGCGATCAGCCCGCCGATGAAGCCGCCGCCCGGTTCGTTGTGCCCGCGCAGCAGCACAAACACCGAGAACACCAGCATCACAGCGACCAGCGCCGGCGCAATGGTGCGGAAAATCAGCGTGTTCATGCCGCTTTCCTCCCGCGCTGGCGCGATGCGGGGCGCCGGGGTTCCGGCGCGGGTTCCGGCCGTGCCCGGCGGCGCAGCAAGGCCAGCACCGCAATGCCGGCCGTCATCACCACCGCGATCTCACCCAGCGTATCAAGGCCACGGAAGTCGACCAGAATGACATTGACGATGTTGTGCCCATGGGCCACCGGCACACTGTTGGCGGTAAAGTAGTCGGCAAGCTTGCTGGGCAGCGTTCCAGCCAGCACGGCCAGCAGCAAAAGCGTTGCCCCGGCCCCGCAGGCCAGGGCAACGATGCCATCGCGCATCAGGTCCTCAAGCTCGCGGGTGTCGCGCTTTTCCAGGTCCAGCCGAGTCATCACCAGCGCCAGAATGACCACCGAGAGAATCTCGACCATCAGCTGGGTAAACGCCAGGTCCGGCGCGCCGAACAGCAGATAGATCATGGCCACCGCCAACCCCTGCACCCCCAGCGAAACCACCGCGATCAGGCGGCTGCGCGCCAGCAGCACCGCCACGACCCCGGCAAGAGCAAGGGCCAGCACACCCCATTCATAAAAGGTCAGCCCGGCGGTTGGCAGGGCGATGGCAAGCCCGTTTATCGCCAGCAGCGGCCCGAGCAGTGCGGCCGCCAGCATGATGAAGACGACAAACAGGTAGACTTCAAGCCGCCCATGGTGCCAGAGCCGGGTTACCCTGCCCGCCAGCCCGATCAGCCCGAACATGGCCCCGTCAAAGCCCTTGTCTAGGTTCCACGCCAGCCTCGCTTCAATGCGCCGCAACAGGCTGCGCAGCATGTCGGCCCGCCAGAATACCACCCCGGCCAGCACCCAGGTCGCCACCGAGAGCAGGAAGGCCATGCTGGTCAAATCGATGGCCCAGCCCATATGCGGTTCAGCGCCGTGCCCCGTGATCGCGGCAACCGTCGGACCGATGATTGCGAGGTTGAGCCAGCCCACCATCACGCCCGCCGCGATCCCGGCCAGCGCGAGGAGAACCGGCCCCAGCAGCATGCCGAACGGCCCCTCGTGCGGCTTCTTTGGGGTCGGCAGCGACGCCCCCATGAACGGCTTGATCAGGATCAACAGCGCCAGCCCACCGAGCAGCGCATTGCCGGCCACCAGGGTCAGCAGCGGCAACAGATCGAACCAGGATACCGCTTTATAGATTTCTTCCTTGGCAAGGAAACCCAGCGCCGGCGGCAGGCCGACCATTGCCACCACCGCCAGCGCGGTAGCGATGAACGAAACCGCCATCTGATCGCGCAACCCACCGAGCGCGGTAATGTCGCGCAGACCGGTTTCATGGTCGAGCACCCCCGCGATCAGGAACAGTGCCGCCTTGTAAAGCGCGTGCGTCACGAGGTAGGCGACCATTGCCGTGATGGCGATTTCACTGCCAATCCCGATCAGCATCACCGACAGGCCAAGCGATGCCACGGTGCTTTGCGCCAGCATCTGTTTAAGGTCCGTCTGGCGCAGCGCCGCAATCGCGCCCCAGAGCAGCGTCACTCCGCCGAACAAGCCAAGCCAGAAACCCCACATCGGCGTGCCGCCCAGCGTCGGGCTCAGCCGTGCCAGCAGGTAGACCCCGCCCTGCACCATCGTGGCCGAATGCAGGAATGCCGACACCGGGGTGGGCGCTTCCATGGCATTGGGGAGCCAGAAGTGAAACGGGAATTGCGCTGACTTGGTGAAAGCCCCGATCAGCACCAGCGTCAGGATAATCGGATAGGCCTGCGCGGGCAGATACCGGTCCGTCAGGCGGATCGCACTCAGGTCCCATGTACCCGTGATCATGTTCAGGATCACAAAGCCGAACAACAGCGCCAGCCCGCCACCACCGGTCACTACCAGCGCCTGGATCGCCGCCCGCCGCGCCGCCTGCCGCTTGTGATCAAACCCGATCAGCAGGAACGAGGTGACCGAGGTCAACTCCCAGAAGGTGAACAGCACCACCATGTTGTCGGCCAGCACCAGCCCCAGCATGGCGCCCATGAAGGCCAGCAGAAAGGCGTAGAACCGCCCCAGATGCTCATGGCCCTTCAGGTACTGGCCCGAATAGATCACCACCAGCGCCCCGATCCCCGAGATCAGCAGCGCGAAAGTGACACTGAGGCCATCAAGGTAGAAGTTCAGGGCGATATTGGCATGCACCGCCGGGCCAATCGTCACCGGCAGGGTTTCGAGCCCCGAAACCTCAATCAGGGAGAGCGCATAGAACGCGCATATGCCGAGCGGCACCAGCGCCAGCAGCCAGCCGGTCAGCCCACCGGCAACCCGGAGCAGTGCAGGCGCAAACATTGCAGCCAGAAATGGGGCCAGCACCGTCAACAGAACCGCTGTTTCGATGGAAGGAACCAAGTCTGTCACACGCCTTTTGGAAACCGCTCCCCATGCCGCTGGGCAGATTCGGTGGCGCTAGATTAACAATCGAAGGTGATGGGACAAGACAAAACGGTCTCAACCCCGATTGTCTGACAGGAAAGGCACAGACATTTGAGTGGCAGTTGTGCCAATCCCTCCCTACATCTGGGTTTCAAACGGAGAACTTCGATGACCGACCGCACAAAACTTGACCTGCCCGAAACCGAGTGGAAGTCGAGGCTCACCCCCGAGCAGTTCCACGTCACCCGCGAACACGGCACGGAACGGGCCTTCACCAGCCCGCTCAACATGGAAAAGCGCGATGGCATCTATCATTGCGTGGCCTGTGGCACAGCCCTGTTCTCGGCTGATACCAAGTATGATTCTGGCAGCGGCTGGCCGAGCTTTTATGCCCCCATTTCCGAGGATGCGGTGGGCATGAGCGTTGATCGCAAGCTGTTCATGACCCGCACCGAGGTGCACTGCGCCAACTGCAACGCCCATCTCGGCCATGTGTTCGAGGATGGCCCACAGCCCACCGGCCTGCGCTATTGCATGAATGGCGTCGCGCTGGATTTCGAACCCAAGACCTGAAGTTCATGCTGCCTGCCCCGGCCCAATCGTCCGCCCGCGCGACGATTGGGCTTTTCTGTCTCCCGGCCAACGCTTAGGTAGGGGGACACTCTTCCGCCAGGACATTTCATGACCAAGCCCGTACCGCCCGTCGCCGCGCAGAAGCCGCATGTTGCAACCTTCCACGGTATCACTCGGCAAGACCCCTATCACTGGCTGCGCGCCGACAACTGGCAGGAGGTCATGCAGGCCCCCGAAACGCTCGACTCCGAAATCCGCGCCTACATCGAGGCCGAGAACGCCTATGTCGAGGCGCATTTCGAGGCGCCGACCGAGGCCCTGCGCGAAACCATCTACAAGGAAATCCGCGGCCGCATCAAAGAGGATGAGAGCGGCATCGCCTCGCCCGATGGCCCCTGGGCCTACAATTCGCGCATGATCGAGGGCCAGCAATATCCCGTCATGGTTCGTACCCCGCGCGATGGCGGTCCGGAAACCGTTCTTCTCGATTGCAACCTCGAAGCCGGTGATGGCTATTTCGGCTTTGCCGGTGCCGATCACGACCCCAGCCATCGCTTCCTGGCCTGGGCCGCCGACCGGCAGGGTTCCGAATACTACACTATCCACATCCGCGATCTCGAAACCGGCACCGATCTTGAAGAGAAGATGGTGGACGCCGCCGATTCCCCCGTCTGGTCGCCCGACAGCAAGGCGATCTATTACACCGAGCACGACGACAACCACCGCCCGTTCCGCGTTCGCCGCCACCTCATGGGCACGCCTCAGTCGAGCGATGAAATCGTCTTTGAAGAGAAGGACCCCGGCTTTTTCGTCGGCATCGGCGAAACGCTGTCGCGGCGCTTCATCGAGATCAACACCCACGACCACCAGACCTCCGAGGTCTGGCTGATCGATGCCGAAAAGGGCGGTGCCCCCCGGCTCGTCTCGGCCCGGCGGCTTGAACATGAATATGACGTCGATGAGCGGCACGGCCTTCTCTACATCCGTACCAATATCGATGGCGCCGAAGACTACAAGATCGTTACCGCCCCGGTCGAAACGCCCGATACCGAGCACTGGACCGATCTCGTGCCGCATCAGGCGGGCGTCCTCATCCTCGATGTTATCGTCACCGAAACCCACATGCTGCGCCTCGAACGCTTCGAGGGTCTGCCGCGCATCGTCGTTCGCGACCTGCGCACCGGCGACGAAGACACGGTCAAATTCGACGAGGAAGCCTATTCGCTGGGCATGGAGGTCGGATACGAATTTGATACCCGCACCTTCCGCCTCACCTATTCTTCCCCCACCACGCCCTCACGCACCTACGACGTCGACCTCGAAACCGGTGCCCGCACTCTCCTGAAAGAACAGGAAGTGCCCTCCGGCCACAATCCGGCCGACTACGAGACCAGGCGCATCTTTGCCAAGGCTGCGGATGGCGAACTGGTTCCGGTCACCCTGCTTTATCGCAAGGGCCTGGTGCTCGATGGCTCCGCGCCGTGTCTGCTCTATGGCTATGGCGCCTATGGCATGTCGATGCCTGCGCGGTTTTCGGTGTCGGCGCTTTCGCTGGTTGATCGCGGCTTTGTCCATGCCATCGCCCATATCCGTGGCGGGATGGAAAAAGGCTATCGCTGGTATCGGCACGGTCGGCTGGCGCACAAGACCAATACCTTCAACGATTTCATTGCTGCCGCCGAGACACTGATCGGCCTCGGCTACACCGGCAAGGGGCGCATTGTTGCTCAGGGCGGATCGGCCGGCGGCATGCTGACGGGGGCGATTGCCAATATGCGGCCCGATCTCTGGGCCGGCATTTTGGCCGAAGTCCCGTTTGTCGACGTGCTCAATACCATGCTCGATGACACCCTGCCCCTGACCCCGCCTGAATGGCTCGAATGGGGCAATCCCATCACCTCGCTTGATGACTACAACCGCATCGCCGGTTACGCCCCTTATGAACAGGTGGCGGCGCAAGACTATCCACCAATCCTGGCGCTCGCCGGGCTCACCGACCCGCGCGTCACCTATTGGGAACCGGCCAAATGGGTCGCGCGGCTGCGTGCAACCAAGACTGATGCCAACCCGTTATATCTCAAGACCAATATGGGCGCAGGGCATGGCGGGGCCTCGGGGCGCTTCGATCGGCTCAAGGAAACCGCTTTGGGTCAGGCTTTTGCGCTTTGGGCCGTTGGCTTGGCAAAACTTCCTGCCAGTTAGAGTTGTTGGCCTCTGACAAAGTGCCTATATCTGACACCCCAATTCTGGGCGCCGCGCGCCACATCACATTCCCACGGAGGCTGCAATGAGCACCACTTTCACTCTTCCCGAACTCCCCTACGCCTACGACGCGCTCGGACCCTACATGTCCAAGGAAACGCTTGAGTATCACCACGACAAGCACCACCAGGCTTACGTCACCAATGGCAATAAGCTGCTGGAAGGCTCGGGCCTCGAAATCCTGGCGCTCGAGGATATCGTCAAGGAAGCTTTCGGCAAGCATCCTGGCCTCTTCAACAATGCTGGGCAGCACTACAACCACGTGCACTTCTGGAACTGGATGAAGCCCAATGGTGGCGGCACCAAGCTCCCGGGCGCGCTGGCAGCGGCCATCGACAAGGACCTCGGCGGTTTTGACAAGTTCCGCGCCGATTTCATCGCCGCCGGCACCACCCAGTTCGGCTCCGGCTGGGCCTGGCTGAGCCTGAACAAGGACGGCAATCTTGAAGTGACCAAAACCGCCAATGGCGAAAGCCCGCTGGTGAACGGCAATGCCAAGCCCCTGCTCGGCGTCGACGTGTGGGAACACTCCTATTACATCGACTATCGCAACGCCCGCCCGAAATACCTCGAAGCCTGGTTCGACAACCTGGTGAACTGGGAACACGTCGAAGAGCTTTTCGAAGCGGCTCGCTGAGCTCTACCCGCATTCTGATTGTGAAGGCCCGGTTGTTAAGCAATCGGGCCTTTTGCATTGGGACAATGCGGCCCGCCCGGTTCCGCAAAACCACCTGCTGTGTTAACGAAGGAGTAACCATCAGGAAATCCGCACTTGGGCGCAGCACTGAAAACCGTGGCCGTTCTGACCGCCAACCCGGCGCTGTCTGCGATTCTGTCAGTGGTATTGGCAGCCAATCCGCTGCTGCGCGTCCGCCCGTTCGAATCCGAACAGGCCCTGACCACCTACATGCGCATCACACCCATCGATGTTCTGGTGTGCGATCTGGACACGGGTGAAGCCCGCGCCAACCGGCTCGCTCACGAGTTGCGGCACGACGAACAGATCAATCACCGCGACTTCCAGATTATCGCGCTGGCCCGCAGCATCGACGAAAAGACGCGGCTCAACGCCATACGCGTCGGCATCGACGAGGTCATCGTCAAGCCCATGTCACCGCGATACCTGCTCGAACGTGTGTTGTCGCGATTGCGCGCCCGCATCGCCTATCGGCATCTTGACAGCAGCTATCATGGCCCCGAGCGGCGTGGCCGTGTCGCCTTTCCCCCGCCATCGCTACACAGCTATTCGCGGGCCGGGGACAACGTGGTGTCGATCTTTTCGCGCCTGCCGCTCAACTAACCGCGCAACTCGGGGACCATGCGCGCAATGCGGTTCCAAAGGTCTTCAATCGAATCGGCAAACTGGATGATCCGGTCATGCCCCTTGATCGAGTGCGACAGCACATCGGCCGCATAGCCGCGCATGATCTCAAAGGCGTTGTTGCGGTTATAGAGCACCACCGCCTTGCGCCCTTCCCCACCGCCCGCCTCGACCCAGGTGGCATAAAGGCTTGATGCCGAGGCCAGCGACCCCGGCAAACCGACAAATCCATGGGCCAGCACCGCCACCCGGCGCATCCGCTCACGGGCATCGCTGATGGTTTCGAGCGGCACGCTGCTCAGGGCCGTGGGAAGCACAATGGTCTCGTCGCCGATCACGGTGATCTCGCCGCCTGCCGCCCGGGCGCTGGTGATCAGCGGCACCGGCAGAACGCCCTTTTCGGCAAGGCAGACAATGCGCGCGCCCTTTCGGGCGAGGTATGTTCCGGCCTGCGACATAATGCTGGCGCGCTCGGCATCGCCCGGCCCCTTGTCGGACGCAAAAACGGCGAGTGCGGCTTTACCGGTGTTCGGCATGTCCGTTACCGCCCACGCTTCAGGCTGCCGAGAATGCCGCGCACCAGCGCGCTGCCCAATCGGTTGGCCACGGTGCGGGCCAGCGAATTGATCGCCGCTTCGGTGGGGCTTTGCCGCGTCGAGCGGCGGGCGGGCGGATCATCTCGATAGCGGGTTCGCTCCGCCTTAGTCCGTTCATCCTCAATGCGCTGACGCTCTTCGTCTTCCTGCTTTTCCCTGGCGCGTTTGGTCAGAACCTCAAACGCTGATTCCCTGTCGACCGGCGCATCATAGAGGCCCGCAACCGGAGAGTTGGAAATCAGCGCCCGCCTTTCATCCGGTAGGATTGGCCCCAGCCTCGAGCTTGGCGGACGGATCAGCGTCCGCCCCACAATCGAGGGGATACCCTTTTCTTCGAGCACCGAAACCAGCGCCTCGCCGGTCCCGAGCTCAGTGATCACCTCTTCGGTCGAGAACGCCGGGTTGGGCCGGAAGCTCTCGGCGGCGACACGAACGGCCTTCTGTTCACGCGGTGTGTAGGCGCGCAGCGCGTGCTGCACGCGGTTGGACAGCTGGGCCAGCACGCTTTCGGGAATATCCATCGGGTTCTGCGTCACGAAGTAAACGCCCACACCTTTGGAACGCACCAGCTTGACCACCTGCTCAACCTTGTCGACCAGCGCCTTGGGGGCGCCATCGAACAGCAGGTGAGCTTCGTCAAAGAAGAATACGAGCTTTGGCCTGTCTGGATCGCCGACTTCGGGCAGCGCTTCGAACAGCTCAGAAAGCAGCCAGAGCAGGAAGGTGGCGTAGAGCTGGGGCGAGCGCATCAGTTCATCGGCGGCCAGCACCGAAATATAGCCGCGCCCATCACGGTCCTTGCGCATCAGGTCGTTGATGTCGAGGGCACGCTCGCCAAAAAAGTGCTCGCCCCCCTGCTGTTCAAGCACCAGCAGCGCACGCTGCACCGCACCCACGGTGGCGGTCGCCACATTGCCATAGGTCGCCGAAATCTCGGACGACTTGCTCTCGACTTCAATCAGCAGCGCCCGCAGGTCCTTGAGATCGAGCAGTAACAGGCCTTCATCGTCGGCGTATTTGAAGGCAACGTTCAGCACACCTTCCTGGGTATCATTTAGACCAAGGATGCGCGCCAGCAGCAGGGGCCCCATTTCCGAAATCGTGGTCCGCACCGGATGGCCCTGGCGGCCGAACAGGTCCCAGAAGATCACCGGGAAGACATCGAGCACATAGTCGTCAAAGCCAATATCGCTGGCGCGCTTGGTGAGGAAATCCTTGGCATCGCCCATGGCACCGATGCCCGATAGGTCGCCTTTCACGTCGGCGCAAAACACCGGCACCCCGGCGCGCGAAAACCCTTCGGCCATGATCTGCAGGGTCACCGTCTTGCCGGTGCCGGTAGCGCCGGTTACCAGGCCATGCCGGTTGCCGTACTTGAGGGCGAGGTATTCGGGTCGCGTGCTGGTTCCCAGGTAGAGTTTGTCGTCAACGAGCATCATGACCCCGAGTGTTCTGGTGTGACCGCCACTTTATACCCACCCCGATTGCAGCACGCCAAGGAAAACTCCCTGCCAGATTCACCACACCTTTGCTGTCGGCTGGCAATCTGCCGCCGCCGCCCGCATCATGGGCACCTCCGGAGGTTTTGCCATGCGCCCATTCTCCCGCCGCACCCTGATAAAGGGTCTTTCCGCCTTCGGGGCCACGGGCCTTGCCGCACCGGCGATTGCACAGACGCGCCCCGATGCCGTCAGCCTTGGCCTGCTGCCCAACAGCGCCGATGACCAGAGCCCTGCGTTCCAGGCAGCCGTCGATCTTTGCGCCTCGCTCGGCCAGCCGCTCTTTCTGCCAGCGGGGACCTATCTCGTCGCTAATATCCGCGTCCCATCTGGTCTGGTCCTGCAGGGCATTCCAGGCGGATCGATCCTAACGCTTGCCGCCACCGGCTCAATCCTGATCGCCGATGAGGTTCGCAGTGCCACGATCGAAGACCTCAAGTTTGATGGCCTGGCCGCGATATCCGAGAACGGCTTGATCGGCATCCGGTCGAGTACGCAGATACGGCTCAGCGGCATCGAAATGTCGGGGTCAACGACCAACCTCATCGGCATTGACGATTCCGAGACCGAAATTACCGGTTGCTCGCTCTTCGGGGCCGATGACAACGCCATCTTTGCCATGAACAGCCGTGGATTGCTGATCCGCGGCAACCGGATCTCTGGTTCGGGCAATGGCGGGATCCGCATCTGGCGCTCCGAAAGCGGCGAGGACGGCTCGATCATTTCGGACAACATCATCAAGTCCACAGGCAGCATTGGCGGTGGCAACGGCCAGAATGGCAATGGCATCAACGTCTTCCGCGCCGACTCGGTCATCATCGCCAACAACCACATCAGCGAATCGAGCTTCTCTGCTGTGCGGCTGAACGCCACCAATAACAGCCACATCACCGGCAACGCTTGCATCGGCTCCGGCGAGTGCGCCATCTTCTCAGAGTTCGGCTTCTCCGGCTCGATCATCGCCAACAACACCATTGATGGCGCCGCCACCGGCATTTCGATGACCAATTTCAACGAGGGCGGTCGCCTGGCTGTCTGCACCGGCAACATCGTGCGCAACATCACCCCAACGTCACTGGTCAACCCCGATACCAGTCCGGTCGGCATCTTTGCCGAGGCAGACACGGCAGTCACCGGCAATGTCGTCGAGGCCGTTCCGGGGATCGGAATCGGTGCCGGCTATGGCCCCTATCTGCGCAATGTGCTGGTTTCGGATAACGTCGTGCGCGATGTCGAAGCCGGCATTGTGGTCAGTGTCGCGCCGGACGCCGGCAGCGCCCGGATTGCGGGAAACCTGATTGCCGACGCCCGACGCTACACCATTGCCGGCGCGGCATGGGACGACGTGCTGTCGGCCGATCTTGTTGCAGACGCGGCCAAATACCCGCAACTCAGCATCGAGAGCAATACGATCAGCTGAGCGCCGCCCGAACCACCGGCGTTGCGGCCAGATTGGCAACCAGCGTTCCGCGAACGTTGCGGATGGGCTGCGTCGCGAAGCCCTCAAGCGCCTGCCTCTGCATGTCGTTGCCACCGGCAATTGAAAGCAGCAGGCCCGCCGCCATGGCATAGGATGCCTGCATGCTGCCATCATCGCACTTGAGCGCGTAGCCCCAACCCTTGTCGCGGATGGCGCCGCAGGCCACGCCTTCAGCACCACATTTGTGCATCACGCGCCCGCCGAATGCCTGCATGACGACCGTATCGATGTGCCCTGTTCCCGCCACGAGGTGCGGGTGGCTTGTCGCCGCGTCGAAAATCCGGCGCGAGGCCGTCGCGATCTCCTGCGGTAAACCTTCACCCGTTGCCATGCGCGCGAAGCCTTGCGCAAAGCTGCTCAGCGGCGCTGCCCAGGTCGGGATTGAGCAACCGTCCGTCCCGCAGCGATCTTCGGTCAGCTCGTGCCCGATCACCGACTCCACGGCGCGGCGCACCGCCTTCTGCACCGGATGGTCGCGATCGACATAGTGCTCATGCGGCACGCCAAGCGCCTTGGCCACCGACAGCATGCCCGAATGCTTGCCCGAGCAATTGTTGTGCAGCGCGCTCGGCGCCAGACCTTTTTCCTGCAATGCATGGCGTGCCGCCGCATTGGTTGGCGCATGGGCACCGCACTCCAGAGCGTTCACATCAAGCCCAATGCGATCGAGGAACTGGGTGACCCCGGCCACATGATCTTCTTCGCCGTGATGCGAGGCGCAGGCAAGTGCCAGCTCTTCGTCTGTCAGCCCCAGTTGATCGATGGCATGCGACGATACCATGGCGAGCGCCTGCATGGACTTGATTGCCGAACGCGGGAAGATGGGCCGTGCAATGTCGCCCGCCGATGCAACAATGCGTCCGGCGGCATCCATAACCACGAACGCGCCGCGGTGACGGTTCTCGACCCAGTTTCCACGAGTGACTTCTGCGAGTACGGGGTTAGCTTGCATCAAAAAAATCCGGCCTGTGATGCCCTTGAGGGACAACAGCAGGCCGGTAAAGTCAACACTCTGGAGGCAGGAAGAGGTGCCCTGATGCAGCAGGGCAGACAGAATTCAGATGTCCCAGTCGTCGCCGGAAATGGTCAGGAACTTGGAATTGACCCAGCCCTTCTTGTTGCCGCGCTCGACGAGGCACCAGTCGGCGCCGTAGTCAGCTTCGATGCAACGGTCGACCCAGACGGCAACGTCGGGAGCAAGGCTGCCAACCTTCTTGGAGTAAGAGGCGGGCCATTTGCGCATGTTCAGGCGGTCCCAGTCTGCAACGCCGGTCACGGTGGCGTGGGCGTCGACGGTGTAACCAGCGGCCATGGCGGGCTGAACGGCAAAGGCGGCAGCACCGGCGATAACGAGGCCGGCAAGTGCGGCGACCAGCAGCTGTTCGTGTTTCTTTTTCATGATCGTGTTCCCCGGTGGGTGTTTCGTTTCGATGATCCGAAAATGCATCAGCGGGCTTGAACCCACCCTGAGAACAGCGTTCAGAATGCGTTCAGCGAGAAACCGTCCTCTCCGCAACGAACAACCGCCCGGTATTGTCCGGGCGGTTTGGGAACAATCGCCATAGCTTTGCCCTAGAAATCCGCAGACTGGGTGAAGGTGCGTGGCAACTCCACCAGACCAGCGCTCAAGCCGCAATCAACCGGCAGCACTACGCCGGTAATGGCGTCAGCAAGCGGGCTGGCCAGAAAGCGTACGGCATTGGCAATATCTTCGGGCTGTGCAACTCTTTGCAGCGGATACCAACGTTTCGCCTCGGAGAATACATTGGGATTGGCGGCCGCCCGTGCCTTCCAGGCGCCAGTCTGCACGGTACCGGGAGCCACCGCATTGGAGCGGACGCCGAACTTGCCATATTCGACGGCAACGAACTTGGTGAAGTGGATCATGCCCGCCTTTGCAGCGCTATAGGCAGGATGTCCATAAACGCCGAGCCCATTGACCGACGCAATGTTCACCACCGCGCCGCGATTGGCTTTCAACTCGCCCTCGAATGCCTTGAAACACAGCATCGGCGCGTCAAGATTGAGGGCTGTGTCCCGCCGCCAGTTCTCAAGCGAAACCTGCTTCACACTCGGCTCGATACAACCGCCAGCATTGTTAACGAGTACCGAAACAGGCCCGAGCGCCATGGCAGCTCTGGCCATTTGCTCGACCGACGCCGGGTCGGTCACGTCAGCCACGGCAGTTTCGATCACCCGCCCAGGTCCGGCCAGCACTTTGGCGGTCACCGCAAGGGCTTCAGCGCTGATATCGGCAACAAAGACTGCGTGCCCTGCGTCAAGCAATGCTGAAGCTATCGCCCGGCCAATATCGCCGCCTGCTCCCGTCACTACGGCAACTGTCTGGCTCATCGGTTTCCCCTAGTCCGGCTTCTTATAGGCAACGCACTCAATCTCGATCTTGCAGTCGACCATCATATGCGACTGAACGGCCGCCCGCGCCGGTGGATGGGCACCAAAGTAGCTTTTGTAGACGGCATTGAAAGACCAGAAATCGCGCGGGTCATCGAGCCAAACACCGCAGCGCACAACATGCTCCAGCCCGTATCCGGCTTCCTCGAGAATAGCGATCACGTTCTTGATTGTCAGATGCGTTTCTTCAACGATAGAGCCATGGATGACCTCGCCATCCTTCATGGCTACCTGGCCAGAAACATAAAGCCATCCATCCGCTTCAACTGCGCGCGCGAATGGCAAACTCTGCCCTCCCGCACCGGCCTTCTCGGCACCGTAGCGTTTGATTGACATGGCGTCTTTGGCTCCATTTTTTGTAAGTGACTTTCGTTTATGGATGACATATCTCCAGAGATAGGTCCGCTTTTCCAGAAAAAAGCACTGATCGGTGTAAATTAATTACGCACTGACCGTGAGTGCCCAGCTTACGAAAGACTGACGCCCGTGCGCGTTTTTACCGCTGCCCTCGCCACCGAAACAAACACCTTTTCCCCGATCTCGGTAGACCGGCGCGCTTTTGAGGCCTCGCTCTACGCCCCGCCTGGCCAACACCCGTCGACGCCGACACTATGCACGGCACCCATCACCGTTGGTCGTCGGGTTTGCGCTGAACTTGGCTGGACATTGATTGAAGGCACTGCGGCCTGGGCCGACCCTGCAGGACTGCTGAACCGCCAGGCATTTGAGAGCCTGCGCGACGAGATACTGGACCAGCTGCGCGCCGCCATGCCGGTGGATGCCGTCGTGCTGGGACTTCACGGCGCGATGGTCGCCAATGGCTATGACGACTGCGAAGGCGACTTACTGGCGGAGGTGCGCGATATTGTTGGTCCGTCGGTCCTGGTTTGCGCCAGCCTCGATCCACACAGCCACTTGACCGCAAAACGCGTTGAGGCAACGAACTTTTTTGTCGCCTTCAAGGAATTTCCCCACACTGATTTCGTCGACCGCGCCGAGGACTTGTGGCGCATCGCTGTTGATACGTTGCGCGGCAATGTCAAACCGGTGATGTCGACCTTTGACTGCCAGATGATCGATGTGTTCCCCACCTCGCGCGACCCAATGCGATCCTTTGTTGACCGCCTGTATGCGCTTGAGAAATCTGAACCGAACATCCTCTCCATTTCCATCATCCATGGCTTTATGGCTGCAGATGTCCCTGAAATGGGGACCAAGGTCATCGTGGTATCCGACGGAAAACCTGCCGCGGGCGCGGCTCTGGCCCAGAGGTTGGGCCATGACCTCTATTCGCTACGCGGCCAGTTCATGGTCCGGCAGCTTGATGAGAAAGAGGCGGTTGCAAAAGCACTGTCGGCGAGCAAGGGCCCGGTAGTTATTGCCGACGTCTGGGACAATCCGGGGGGTGGAACGGCTGGCGATGCCACAGTCCTCCTCGCCGAACTGATTGCACGAGGCGTCAGGAATGTCGCCGTCGGTACAATCTGGGACCCCATCGCGGTCCAGATCTGCTTTGCCGCCGGCGAGGGAGCAGAAATCCCTCTGAGATTTGGGGCCAAGTCCGCGCCAAACACGGGCGCGCCTATCGATCAACATGTGCGGGTGGTGCGCCTTGTGCCCAATGCCCAGCAACGGTTCGGCGCCTCGTTCGCGCCCATTGGCGATGCAGCGCTGATCTGTTTTGGCGAGTTTGAGGTTATCCTGAATTCGACCCGCGCGCAGAGCTTTGACTATTCACTTTTTGAAGTCATGGGGATCAATCCCCGCGGCAAAGCCGTGCTTCTGATCAAGTCGACCAATCACTTCTACGACTCATTTCAAAAGATTGCGTCGGAGATCATCTATTGCTCAGCCGGCAAGCCCTACCCGAACACACCGGCAACCACGCCCTATCGAAAAGCGCGGCGGACCATCTGGCCCATGGTCAAAGACCCGCTCGGCTTGGACGTCTAGTCACCCAGCGCCTGGGAATCATCGCCATCACGGTTGACGATCAATTGGTGTTTGATGCGCCGCATGGCGGTGATAGCCGGGGCCTTCATGCGGGTTGCAACGGTCTGGGCCACCACATCGATCATGGCGATATAAGCATAGCGGGCCGACGACGGACGTAGGATGTCGGACTCTTCAGGCAGGTCGATGGCAAGAAGAACGTCCGCTTGCTCTGCCACAGGCGTTCCCGGCCGCGTCAGCACAATGCGCCCCACCCCGTACTCCCCGGCAATCGCCAGAGTCTTGGCGAGTGGCGCGTTGTTGCCGCTCATCGAAGAGGCAATGATCACGGTCCCCTTGGGCGCCCCGGCGGCCCGCATCATTTGCGCCTGGTGGTCAACGGAAGCTGTCACCTTCAATCCCAGACGGAACAACCGGGTTTCGAACTCATTGGCCACAAGGGACGACGCTCCGCCCGAGCCGAATGACAGGATATAGCTGGCATCAACAATCCGATCAGCGGCGCGTTCGATAGCGTCATGGTCGATAGTGTCGAAGAAGCTGTAAAGTGTGGATTGAGCGCAATTAAAGATATGCCGCGCGATCTCGTGCGCCGCCTCCGGTCCGGCCGGCGGCTTCAGGTAGCGCTGCCCCAGAAACCGAGACTGGGCCAGCCTGACCTTGAAGTCCGAAAAGCTCTGGCACCCGATACGCCGGCAAAATCGGGTAACGGTCGGGGGCGATACTCTGGCCCATCCGGCCAGCTCCACGATTGACGCACCGAGCGCGGCCTCGATGTCGCCGAGGATGATGTCAACCAGGTGCCGCTCGGATCGGCTAAAGCCTTCCCTCTCGGTCTGCAGATACCCGACAAGGTCGAGCATAGGATACTCCTTGGCGCCGGAGGCCCCGACGGGTGATGCGTCCTGAGTCAATTCAGGAGGCAGGCTGTATCGCGATTCCGTTGGCATCGAACAGGTAACAATCGGAGGGGTTGACCCCGATCACAACTTCCGCGCCTTCCTGCATCGGAGGATTGCCTTCGAACAGCGCAATAAAGTTATTGCCGGAAGGTTGGGGCCAATATGCAACTGAGTGGATACCGAGGCGCTCCACAATTGTGGGCCGCATACGAATTTTGAAGTCGCCCTTTTCCAGTGAAAGGTGCTCCGGGCGAATGCCGACTGACACCTCTTTGCCAACCAGATCGGCACGCCCCGGCCGTTTGAGTGCAACAGTTCCGAAATCACCCAAATCAACAGTGACGAGATTGTCGCTGGCCGCTAGGCATTTGCCTTTCACGATGTTCATTTTGGGTGACCCAATGAACTCGGCCACGAACAAATTTGCGGGCCGGTCGTAGAGTTCCAGTGGACTGCCGATCTGCTCGATCCGGCCTGAATTGAGCACGACAATCTTGTCGGCCATGGTCATGGCCTCCACCTGATCGTGGGTGACATAGATCATCGTCGTTCCAAGCTTTTTGTGAAGTTCCATCAACTCGATGCGCATCTCGGAGCGCAGCGCGGCATCAAGATTGGATAGCGGCTCATCGAACAGAAAAATCTTGGGCTGGCGCACAATAGCGCGCCCGATCGCAACACGCTGGCGCTGACCACCTGATAGCGTTCCGGGCTTTTGCTGCAGGCGCGTTTCAAGCTGCAAGACCTTGGCTGCCCTGCCCACACGCTCTAAAACTTCAGAATTGGCCAGGCGCTCAACCCGCAGCGGAAATGCGATGTTTTCAAACACGGTCATATGCGGATAGAGCGCATAGGACTGGAAGACCATGGCGATGCCGCGTTTGACGGGCGGCAGGTCGTTCACCCGCTTGTCGCCGATGATGATGTCGCCGGAAGTCGTATCCTCAAGCCCCGCAATCATACGCAGAAGGGTCGACTTGCCACACCCGGATGGCCCGACGAAAACGACAAACTCGCCCTCGGAAACCTCGAGGTTGACGCCCTTGATGACATCGGCGTCACCGAAGGACTTCTTCAGGTTTGAAAGGGTGAGCTGGCCCAATTGCTGGTCTCCGTCGCGCCCGCCCTTTTGGGACGGTCTGTTGAAGTGGTGCCTGCGCAAACCATTCGGCCCGTGCAGAAAGCGTATTGGGGGCACGGGAGTACCTCCAATACGCAACTTGCGGCGCCCACAAGCAGGCGGGCGCTGAAGACTTACTTGTACGCTTCGAGTTCCTGGGCGGCCTTGGTGAGCGCAGCGGCAGGCTCGGCCTGGCCGGTCACGACAGACTGGACCATTTCGATCATTGCGTTCTGCAGGCCAAGGTAATCGGTCAGCAGCGGCTCAGGACCACCGAATTCGATGGAGTCAAGGAACGGCTTCCACGTTGCGTCAGCAGCAACCATGGCATCCACAGCCGGGCCGGGGCGAAGCGGGGTCAGGCCTTGCTCGGCTTCGTAGGTCGCCTGGTTCTCCGGGTTGGTCAGGAATTTGGCCAGGTCGATAGCCTTTTCTTCATACCCGGTGCCTTTGAACACGGCCATCGAATCCGTGATCAGCAGCGTGCCCGGACCCTTTGCATCGGGGCCGAGGGGGAGAAGGGTAACACCCCACTTGAAGGGTGCATCCTTGAGCAGGTTGCGGGCACCCGACGCTGCGTGGATCATGCCAAGTTTGCCATCAAGGAAGATGGCGCGCACTTCGTTCTGCTCGTAGGCGGTTGGCCCCTCTTCAGCATACGCCGTGATGTCCTTCAAGGCGGTCAAGGCAGCCAGATTCTGCGGGCTGTCGAGGGTGATATTGCCTTCGGCATCGATCACCGAGCCATTGTTGGTGTAAACCCAGTGGAGGAACTGGTGCATGGTGTTATCGAAGGTCTTGGCCACGACACCAAAGCCGTCGGCATCGGTCTTTTCTTCAATGGCCTTGGCGTATTCGATTTCTTCAGCCCAGGTCACTGGCGGCTTTTCGGGATCAAGGCCAGCCGCCGCGAACAGATCCTTGTTCCAGTAGAGCGCCTTGGTCGAGAAGGCGACCGGCGAACCCCACTGGGTGCCGTCGAAGGTGACGGTTTCCGGGATGTAGTTGTAATAGGCTGCCTTTTCCTCATCGGTCATCGGCATTGGAACGATCAGGTCGTTGGACGCCAGCTGCTTGAGAGCACGCGAACCGATGTAAGCAAGCCCGACGGGCGTTCCGGCGACGGCAAGGGTGGTCACCTTGTCCTGGCACTGGCCCCAGCCCACGACCTCGACTTCAACCTTGAAGCCGGGATTGTTTGCTTCCCACTTCTTGATGGTTTCAACGTGCACCGGGCTGGGCGCATCGCCACATTCGACGAATGAGATCACCTGGTCCTGAGCCATCGCGAAGGCCGTTGTGGCCATCAGCGCGGCAAAGGCGCCGGCGAGCACTTTGGTATGTTTGGTCATGAGTCCATCCCTTTGGTTATACTGCTCCTTGATTGGAGCGAGTTCAGTCTCCCCGGCGGCTCGAACGAGTTTCGACATAACCGTCCGCCCTCCGTTAGGTCTTCACGGCACCCGCCGTCAGGCCGGCAACGAGGTAACGTTGCAGGAACACGATCAGCACCAGCACAGGGGCAATGCCGACGAAGCTGGCGGCCATGAGTTCATTCCAGACCACTTCCTGCCGCCCGAAATAGGCGAAGAGCCCGATGGCGAGCGGCATGAACTCGGTCTTGGAATTGAAGGTCAGCGCAAAGATGAATTGCTGTGCATAGGCACCGATGAAGGTGGTGATCGCCACAACGACGATGCCTGGCATAGCAATGGGCAGGATGACGCGGCGAAGCGTGTAGAGACGGCTGGCACCATCTACCCATGCCGCTTCATCAAGCTCACGCGGTATGCGCATCATGTAGGTCCGCAGCAGCCAGATGGCGCTCGGGATGAGAAAAGCTACGCCCGGCACAATCATAGCAAAGTAGGTATTGAGCAGCCCCATGGACCGCATCAATCGATAGAGCGGGATCAGGAGCACGGCGCCCGAGAACATGTTGACCGCCAGAAACGCGCCGAGCAAAGCCCCCGAGCCGGGGAACTCAAAACGCGCGAATGCGTAGGCAGCGGGCACCACGAGGATAAGCACCACCAGGGTTGCGACACCCGAAATGAAGAGGGAATTGAAGATGTAGCGCGCAAAGCCCGGCACGCTCTCCCACATTGTATAATAGGCCGTCAGCGACCCGCCTGTGGGCCAGAAACTGTAGGGCGAGGAGAACAGCAGTGACAGTGGCTTCAGCGACACAAGAAACCCTTCAATGAAGGGCGCCAGGACGAAGAACAGGAAAAGAGCGATCCCTGCATATATCCCGATCAACTCGTACCACCGGTAGCGATCGATCATTGGCTTCGAGGCTTTCATCGCACCTCTCCTTTTGACAGGCGGCTGACCACCCGGAAGTAGGCAATGCAAAACACCGACAGGAACAGGCAGATCATCACCGCCCGCGCGGCGCCCTCACCGTATTTGTAGGAACCGATTGCGGTCTTGTAGGTGTCGATGATCATGGTGGTGGTTGCCCCGCTAGGGCCACCACGGGTCAGGATCCAGATGATGTCGAAAGAATTGAAGGTGGCGATCAGGGACAGCATGGACATTGTGACAATCGCTGGCACCATCAGCGGCAGCGTGATCCGCCGAAAGCGATAGAAACGCCCTGCCCCGTCCGTCCAGGCCGCTTCGTAAAGATCGCGCGGGATCGACTGCATGGACGCAAGGAAGTAGATGGTGACCAGAGGAACACCAATCCAGACGTCGGTGACAATAGTGGCCCAGAAGGCGGTGTCGCCATAGGCGATGAAGGCCACAGGTCCGTCAACCAGCCCAAAGTTCTGCAGCAGACCCGAGATCATGCCGAACTGGCCATTATACATCCAGCCCCACATGAAAATCCCGATTGCCATCGGCACGATCCAGGGCGGCATGGTCAGCACTCGGAACAGCGCACGTCCGGGCACGGCCGCGTTCAGCATCACAGCGCCGAACGTGCCGATGATCATTTTCAGCAGCACCGAGAAGAAGGTCCAGACAAAAGTGCGAATGATCACTTCGTCAAAATTGGCTTTGAATATCTTCTGGTAGTTGGCCCAACCTACCCAATCGTAAGCCGGTTTGAGAGCCGCATTGGTGAAAGACAGGTTGATGGTATCGACCAGCGGATAGGCAACGATGATCAAAATGTAGATGACAGCCGGGGAGAGAAGAAGGCCCGCAAAGATCGCCGCACTCTTTGACCTGGTCATCGCCCCGTTCCTCAGTTCTTTCCCGAGAGTGCAGCGTCAAACCGCTGCCAAACTGGCGTCATGTCCACCACTGACCGGGTCCTGCGGGCTTCATCCATCGTTATCGCCAGCAGCCCGGCTTCAAGAGCGTCAACCACCGAAACTGGCAACGGATCGGCATGAACGAGGTGCTTTGCTATGTCCTCGGCCATTTGCTCATCAGCGCCGTAGTGCTGGGAAAGACCCGTGAACGAATAGACCTTATCGACCTTGCGTTCGGATGTACGGGCTTCCGTGACCTTGAAGTAATTGCGAATGAAGTCGCCTTCTGCCATTCCCTTGGCACCCAGGACCGCAAAGCGGCGGAAATCGTCCGGGACGTTGAGATTGGTGTGGAACGAAAGGGCCGAACCATTCTCGTACTCCACCATTGAGGTTTGGAAGTCGATGATATCGCCATCACTGTCGAACACCTTGTCGGTGCCCATCCAGCCCGACGGCTTCCGATAATAGACTTCCAGGTCGTTGATGCCCTGCGCTTCGGGCTTATTCTTAGGCACGAATGTTTTGCGCCCACCAAAACTCGACACATACCTCGGACGGCAACCCATAACCCCATTGTAGAGGTCCAGGTCGTGGCAGCATTTTTCAAGCATGAAGCTGCCCGAAAAGCGTTCGTACCGACGCCAGTCGCGCATGAAGAAGGCGCCGTGGTAAGGGGGGATATGCTCTGAGGCCTCGATGGACACGATATCGCCGAGCAACCCTTCGGCTTGGGCCAGGCGCAGGTCCTTGTAGAGAGGCGCGTAGCGCAGGACCAAACCAACCATAAGGTTGTCTGAGCCGTAGCGGCTGATGAGGCGCGCAAGCTCCATGGTCTCTTCAACCGTTGTCACAACCGGCTTCTCGGTGAATATCTTGAGGCCGCGCTCCAGGCCGACACGAATATGCTCGAGGTGCATGTGGTTGGGGGAACCCACCATCAACAGATCGAGCACCTCGCCATCAAGCATTGCTTCCAGAGAGCTGTAGGATTTTCCAACGCCGACACCGCGTTCTTGTGCATAGGTCAGCCCGGCAGGATGCGGATCAACGTGAGCGGCAACCGTGAAATCATCCACGGTTTCTGAAAAGATATGCGCCAGATAGCCCAGCCGATAGCCTAGGCCTACGATGCCTACTCTCATCAAACCCCTGTCCCGCCTTTTGCCGCCCTAGGTTCAGAATTGCTTCCGCCCAGGCGATTTTTGTAAACTATTTTCACGATTATGAGCGCCTTGTGGTTTATGTCAAGGGCGAAACAGCCAGTTTTTAATACCAATCTAAACCACACCGTGGATTTAGTGCCTCCCGGCCGACAAACCCATATTTTCGCCTTCTTATTACGCGGATTGTACCCGCTCCTGACCAAAGCAGACGACTAATGTGGGCGCGCCCACTTCACCGGTTCATTATTGGTAGCTGCGGCTTGAAAGCACGACATACACATGCGAATGTAAATTTTGAACATTCACTCAGCAGCGGAAACGGCTCGTCACGGCATCCGCTCCATCTCCCGAGCCATCAATGTCCTATCTGAACAACCCATTCCCACATGACGCAGACAGGCGTGCCATTTGGAGCATGCTGGTCGAGCGGGATATCGATGCCTTCGTATCGGTCGACTGGGAAAAGGTTGCCGACGACTTCATTGAAGAAGGCTTCTTGGGCATAGATGCAGGGGGATCCGACAATCCAGACAACTGGCGCATCGGCTTCCCGACACTTGCTGCTTACAGAGGAGAATGGCTTCGTCAGGCCAACGAGAGTGCCAAAACAAAGTATGCTGAGGATCAACGTTTGGGCATTTTCCGCGCCACTACGCTTCAGCATATCGAGATCAGTGGCGACCTTGCAGTGGCACACAAAAAGTTCGATGGCACCATTGCAAGAGCAGACGGTTCGAAAGATGTACTGAACTGGCAAACGCTTTACTTCGTCCGCCGGGTTGGCGGACAATGGAAGCTAACCGGCTTTATCGGCTATGCGCCCTTTCCCATGGGCACGCCGCGCAGAGCCTAAGAGATTCCGGTATCATCTAGTTGCGGAGCCGGTCGGCCCCGAGGCTTGGGGCGTAAGCTTACCTGTCAGCATCAGGCTGATCGCCAGCCCGGGCAGAAGCATGGCGAGACCTAGGCGCAGGCCACCGACTTCGGCGACAAAGCCGATCACCGGCGGCCCCACCAAGAAGCCAATCAGGGCCACGAATGAGAGAACTGCGACACTGGACGCGGCAGGGCGGTCAGGCAGGCTCGCAGCCGCCGTGACCGCCAGCGGAAATCCAACTGAGGCGCCAAGTCCGACCAAGGCGAACCCCACAAATGTAACGAGGCTGGTAGGCGACATGACTACCAGGAGAATGCCGGCAAGTGAGAGAGTGCCGCAGGCCCGCGCAAGCGAAACCGCACCAAAGCGCACCTTCAGTCGATCACCAGCGAAGCGCCCCAGTGCCAGGGTCAATGCGAAAAGGGAGTATCCTAGCCCAGCACTCGCAGCGTCACTTCCAAAGACTTCACGCAGATAGACCGCTGACCAATCCGCAATGGCACCCTCGGTCATCGTAATCCCGAAGGTAAAGAAGCAGATTCCGAGCAGCGCTGCGCCGGGAAGGGCATATCGCTTGCTTTCTGAGGGCACATCTTGGCGCGCATCTGGCGCATACGTTGGCAGCATGGAAGAAGCCATGATGCAGATCGGCACGAGCACAACTGAGACGATCGCTACAGCATGCCCTGGGGAAAGACTAAGGGCCGCAAGACCGGATCCAGCCAAGCTTCCCGCCATGATCCCAAGACCCCAGAACCCATGGCATGTGCTCATGATCATGGCTCCAGATGCCTTCTCGACTTGGTCAGCCTTGACGTTTAGGGCCAGTTCTAGCGTTGCAATTGCCACGCCGAGAACAGCCAGCGTGCCAAACAACATCCACAGACTATTCGAAAGCGCAGGAAGCAGCACTGCGCACAGATATAGCGGGAAGCCCCAAATCAGGATGCGCCTGGCTCCCAACCACTCAACGAGACGCCCGGCAAACGGCAGCGTCATTAGAATCCCCAACGGCATGCCCAGCAGCGCGACCGCCAATAACGCAGGACCCAATTCAAGATACGCCTGCATATCTGGTATCCGAACAAGCCAAGAGCCAAAGGCAATTGGCTGCAAGAAGAACACAGCCATTATTAGGCGCTGAGGAGACATCTGGTGAACCGGCTCAGGTTAGGTGGCAGCGCTGCTTTTGCGCGCCTCACCTACCACCCTCAGATGGGCGTCAACAAGAAGACCACCTACCATACCAATTCAGGATATTGCTGATCCTCCGCATCGGAACGATGGCAAGCCAGATCCAACACCCTTTACGTAGCATCTGGATGCCAGAGTGGGATTCTTGGATCGGAAAATAGAAACCCAGCAAATCAAATTAAAATTGCCAACTTGTCGAAGCAGATAGATTTTGCAATAAGCGGCGCGATTTCTCGCATCTAAGTTGTGACATTTAGTGCCACATCCGATTTAGATCAGGTTACAGAATACAACAATTTTATATTTATATATTGAGGCAAAAGATGAGTATTGATGTTGAAGACCGCGTGGGCGCGTGGGTTTCGCAGGAAGGGCAGGAATTCTCGAGAGGATCGTTCGAAAAGCTTCTCCGCAATGAAATCCCATTTGTCTTTATTGAAGATTTTGCAACAATCAAAGAATGTGAAGCTCTGGTTTCAAGCGCCATCAAAGAAGGCTTTGGCTCCTACCGAGATGTAGAGCCCCGAATTGATCGCATCGGGAATACAGTATTCGAGTTTGATAAACTATCGCAGGATGCGTACTTCGAGCAGAATATCGAGGCAATCGCTGTCCAAGAGCGGATCTTTGGGACATCGTTTGATCCAATTCAGCGGCTCGTCGATGCGCTATCGTCGACCACTGGCCGCAATGCGAACGTTGCCCGGGACAGCTCAAATCGGCGCTATTACTCGGGGCTGGTGCGACGGATTGAGCGGGGCACACTGCTCCATATCGACTACGCGCCCGTCGAGCAGAAAAGGAACTGGGAAGTCACGAAAATCACCCAGCAGCTCTCCTGGAATCTCTACCTTCGCGCCTCTCCAGAAGGTCACGGAAAGACCCACATCTATGACCGTCAATGGCAGCCGCAGGACAATGCGTACCCGGAAGGATCCTACGGGTTCTCAAGAACCGTCGTGAGGGGCGCCAACAAGGTGTCATTTACGCCGAAGGCAGGGCTTGCAGTGATCTTCAACACCCGCAATTTCCACTTCGTTGACGAGGTCACCGACGACCGAATTGCTGTGAGCACGGCGATTGGCCTGAAGGATAACGGCGACCTGATTCTCTGGTCATGAGGTCGTCGCCTGGAAGGGCCCTTGGATAGCACATCTCTATTTCAAGGGTCGTTCATTCAAATGAAATGGCCCGGTTGCGCGTTAGACCGGCGGAATCGGTTCCTCACTCGTTTGCTCGGGCTCCACGACGTCATCGTCCAGGTAGACGGTTTCAACGTCCGGCTGGGGAACTAGGGGCTCCACGTGAACAGCCTCGGCTGTTTGCGGAGTCGGGTCCTGAGCAAGCTGACTGGTCGCGAATGAAAGTTCGGTGAGCCCCTGCTGCTCGGATGAGGCAAGATCGTGGGCCAAGGGCCATTCTAGGCGGGCCTCACCGCGCTCGTTCTCAACGAGAACTTGCGCAGTGCCTCCGGCCTGGCCAACAATCAACGCCATATCGATCGCCTGACTGATGGCGGTCTTCTGCCTGTCGTATGGTCCGTAGAGAGTGTCCGAATAGCGGATTTTCCACTGCTGGTCGTGATAGACGACAAAATATTTGGCAATATGCATGGCAACCAACCCGCTGATGGTTTGGGCGAGGGCCCGAATCGTTGAACCGATTTGTGTTAATGTCGGGCAGCGCCGAGATTGTGGCGCGTCCGAGCCGGGAACTTAGAAGTAGCGGTTGGCCTGCTCTATTGCAGCCTTGGCGCCTTGAACCGCCTCGCGGCTTTCCAGGAGAACCGCGAGTTGACGGACAGCCTGACTTGCCCTGGCGATCAACGCCGGATCTGTCGGCACGTCCGCAGTCATTTCCGTTTCAGTCGCGTAAACAGCCGTTGGTACCGTCAGCGCTGAAAAGAAGCCAAAAAGCGGGCGCATCTGATGTTCCACCATCAACGCGTGACGGTGCCCGCCCCCGGTTGCTCCGATCAAGACTGGCTTATCGACAAGGGCAAGCGGTCCGACAAAATCGAAGAAGTGCTTGAACAGGCCGGTAAAGGAGCCCTTATAGACTGGGGTGATTGCGATGAGAGCATCGGCTGTTTCAACCGCCTCAACCGCATTGAGCGCCTCCGAAGTGAGTTGTTCCCGGGTAAAAGCTCCACCGAGTCCTGCCCCCGCGTCCACGACATCAAAGGCAGACACTTGGACTGGCAGCAAATCGCTGAGTTGGTTGGCCAGATAGTCTCCCAGCGCCCGGGACCGCGACGGCCTGTGAACATTGCCTGAAAAGACAACGACTTTTGCCGGTCGGCGATCAAAATGAGTGGTCAAATGCATGCTCCGGGCCGGTATGTGGCCTCGCTTCTCTCAATATCGGGCGATATGGTCCACTGCGCAACCCAGCAGCGTTGCCATGTGCGTATACATTGTAAATTGAATGCGGCCCACCAGGGCACCGCTTAAATAAGAGTCCAGCTATGCGGATAGCCATTGTCGGTTCAGGTTATGTGGGACTGGTGAGCGCGACCTGCTTTGCCCATATCGGTCATGATGTCGTAGCCGTCGATTCCGACGCTGCCAAAATCGCCGCCCTACAGTCCGGCATGATTCCAATATATGAGCCAGGTCTCGCCGAATTGGCGGCAGCCTGCAGGGCGAATGGGCGGTTGCATTTCTCCACCGACTTGCCTGAGGCCGTCGGTCGGGCGGACATCGTTTTTATCGCAGTCGGGACACCGTCCCGCCGGGGTGACGGTCATGCCGACCTCAGTTTTGTTCACGCTGCGGCCGAAGTCATTGCCAAGAGCCTCTCCGGGTTCACCGTTATTGTGAACAAGTCGACGGTACCGGTTGGCACGGCAGATGCAGTCGAAGCAATTGTGCGCCGCGTCAACCCTTATGCCGAATTCACCGTGGTTTCGAACCCAGAGTTCCTGCGGGAAGGTGCCGCTATCGATGACTTTATGCATCCGGATCGAATTGTCGTTGGGGTGGAGGACGAGCGCGCGCAGCAGGTGATGTCCGAGGTTTACGAACCGCTTGCTGATGCTCCAATCGTGTTCACCACCCGGAGGACTGCAGAGCTCATCAAGTATGCCGCTAATGGATTCTTGGCCATGAAGATCAGCTTTATCAACGAGATGGCAGACTTGTGCGAAGTCGCAGGAGCTGACATTGGCGGTCTTGCCCACGGTATCGGCCTTGATAGCCGGATTGGTTCCCGCTTCCTCAATCCAGGTCCGGGCTTTGGCGGTTCGTGCTTCCCGAAAGACACATTGGCCCTTTCCCGCATCGGCCGGGAGCACGGCGCCATTCAGCACCTGATTGAAGCAACGGTCGAAATCAACGCCAAGCGCAAGGCCAACATGGCTTTGCGAATTGTGGCAGCGTGCGGTGGCTCTGTCGCTGGCAAGACAATTGGAGTCCTTGGGCTGGCGTTCAAGGCAGAAACCGACGACATGCGCGACGCGCCATCCATTCCGATCATTCAGTCGCTGCAGAGCGCGGGCGCCCGAGTGCGTGCCTACGATCCGCAGGCAATGGGCCCGGCGGCGGCGCTGCTAACGGGGGTGGTGCTTACTGAAAACGCCTATGAGGCCGCAGAGGGTGCAGACGCGCTGGTGGTCGTGACCGAATGGCCAGAGTTCCGTGCACTCGACCTGCTGGAGCTTAAGAGCGCGTGTAAGTCGCCTGTGCTTGTGGACCTCCGCAATCTTTTCGATCGCCAAAAGCTTGAGACTGTCGGCTTTTCCTACTGGGGAATCGGTAGGCCAGGCGATCGGCCAGCCGAAATGGATGCCTCATGAGGGTATTCGTAACAGGCGCGGCAGGATTCATCGGGTTTCACCTTTGCAGAAGACTGCTCGCCGACGGCCATACGGTTGCTGGCCTCGACGGGTTGACTGCGTACTATGACCCGGCCCTCAAGCGAGCGCGGCTGGAGATCCTGATTGGCATTCCGGGATTTTCGTTTGCCCACGCTATGCTGGAAGATGCTGAGGCCCTCAAAACGTCTGTATCGGACTTCGCGCCCGACATTGTGGTGCATCTGGCCGCACAACCCGGCGTGCGATATGGCTTGGAGAACCCTCAGAGCTACGTAGATGCCAATGTTTCCGGCACCTTCAACCTGCTGGAAGTCGTGCGCAAACTGCCCGTGAAGCACCTCTTGATTGGGTCTACCAGCGCTGTCTATGGCGGCAATTCAAGACAACCATTCGCCGAGGCCGATCGTACTGACTTCCCGATCTCGATCTACGCGGCGACGAAGAAAGCAGCTGAAGCAATTTCGCATTCACATGCCCATCTCCATGGTATTCCGACAACGTGTTTGCGGTTCTTCACGGTTTACGGCCCGTGGGGACGGCCGGACATGGCGCTGTTCAAATTCGTTGAATCGATTGAGAGCGGCAGGCCAATTGAGATTTATGGCAGTGGCAACATGGAGCGCGATTTCACCTACGTCGACGACCTTGTTGAGGCCGTTTGCCGGCTAATGCCGCTGCCTCCGAACGCGGGGGACGCTGTTTCTGTGAATGACTCCATTTCAGCGGTAGCACCGTGGAGGGCAGTCAACATTGCTGGAGGCAAACCAGTGAGGTTGCTGGACTTTGTATCTGTGATTGAGGTGGCACTCGGGAAGGCGGCAGTGCGACTAATGCTGCCGGCGCAGCCGGGAGATGTTCGCGGAACGGAAGCTGATACGCGGTTGCTGAGCGACTTGACGGAATTTGTGCCCCAGACCACACTTGAAGAAGGCGTGAAGGCGTTCGTCACTTGGTATCGCCAACGCCGACCCGCCTAGTTTTCTAGATATATATTTATAAAACATAGACTTAAAGCTGTTGGGGGCAGTGATGAGGGGAACCGCGTATTCTTCGCGGCGGTGCGGGGCAATGCGTCCGCGCATTCAAATTGCATCGAGTGTGTTCATTGGAGGTCGCCGAGCCGGTGGCGACTTGGCGAGCAAGTGACTGGCAGCCTGCAGCACTTTGACGTGCTGGGCGTCCCTGTCAGCATCACCGACTTGGACCGCGTGGAGGCGCTCATCCATTCCTGGATGAAGGATGGGCAGGGCCGAATGATCACCGCGCCTGATGTTTCAAACATCGTGCGGTCGCAAGACGATCAGCGGCTGATGCAGGTTCATCGCGAGGCAGCGGTCGTTTGTCCTGACGGTATGCCGCTGGTGTGGATAGGTAGGCGTTTGGGCCTGCCCGTTCGCCGCACCTGCGGGCCCGATCTTCTGGCGCAAATGCTGGCGTCGCGACCGGGACAGGTTCGCCACTATCTTTTTGGTGGAAAGGCGGGAGTCGCCGCAAAGCTGGCGCAAAAGGCACAGCAGCGGATACCCGGGGTCAATATTGTAGCGGCGCAGTCACCCCCTTTTACCGATCTCGACGACGTGGCCGTCTCCGAACTCGCAGAAGACATCCGGCGGAGCAACGCCGACATTGTCTGGCTCGGGATTTCGTCACCGCGTCAGGAAGTCCTTATGCGCCGCCTGGTGCGGCAGGTTCCTGCAACCCTGATTGCGGTGGGTGCGGCATTTGACTTCTACTCCGGGACAGTTCCTCGAGCGCCCCTCTGGATGCAACGGGCCGGCCTGGAGTGGTTGCACCGCCTGGCGCAAGAACCTGCCCGCCTGTGGAAACGCTATCTCATCATGGCGCCCCGCTTCGTGCTGATGCTTGCCATGAGGCGCCTGCTGCGATGACAGCCAAGGTGCTTATTTACCGGTCAGACTGGCTGCACCCGACCGAGGGGTTTGTCAGCGAGCACGCCGCGCAACTGACGCGGCATATGGCAATAACCATGGGGCTGCGTCGGCCGCCGAAGACTTGCACGCACCGCGCGCCTGACCTGTGGGCCTGCGGAACGGGCGAGCCCGGACGGCTCGAACGATATGGGTTCCGCGCTCTTGGACGAGACCGATTGCCCGGCGGTTTGCGGCCAGACCTGATCCACGCCCACTTTGCAACCGACGCACTCGACATGCTCTCGCTGGCTGATCGCTGGGATGTGCCTTTGGCAGTGACTTTGCACGGCTATGATGTCCGACTGGCTGAGAACCCTCCTTCGAAAGGTGATGGACTGCATTGGCGCTGGAAGCGGAAACGCCTTTTCGAACGGGCGACGGCCTTTCTTGCAGTCTCGCAGTACCTTGCCGATAGGGCCGTGGCGGCCGGATTTCCTGCGCACAAGATGGCGGTTCATGCCCTGGGAACGCCACTGCCGGTCTCGCAGTCTCTCCCGTTCACTGAGCGAAGCGGCATTGTTTTTGTCGGCCGCTTGACTGCGCAGAAGGGGATCTCAGATTTGCTGGAGGCCCTCCTGCAGCTTAAAGGGCGAGGTCCAGTGCCGCGCCTGGAAATTTATGGCGACGGTCCACTGCGTGCGACGTGCGATGCCGCAGCGCAGCACCTGCCCCTGCGCTTCCACGGCATGGTCGACCAACAGCAAGTGCGCGACGCCATGGCGCGGTCTCGCTTGCTTGTGCTGCCGTCGACGGAAGAAAGCTTTGGGCTGGTGGCTATCGAAGCCGGGGCGCGTGGAACTCCAGTTGTCGCATACGCAGACGGCGGGCTGAAAGAAGCCGTACTTGACCAGATGACCGGCCGCCTCGTTGCCCCGGGCGACATCAGCGCACTTGCTGCTGCAGTTTCGGAGACATATGCGGACCCAGTGCGTTGGGGCCCTCTATCACTTGGTGCTGAAGTGCATGTCGTCCAGAAATTCGATCAGCGGATGCGCGCTGAACTTCTGGCAAATTTCTACGACGAAGCGATGGCGGCGTGAGCAGACTCATTGACTACGTTGCCGCGGCGCTGGCTTTCGCATTCACCGGCGCGGTGGCTTTGAATGCCATCGATATCCAGGCGCATGTCGCACTGGGCAGACCCGGTGACTACACTGGAATTGTCGCGGGCATTTTACCCCGGCTATGCCTGATCGCATATTGTGTGGCGCGCGGCACAACGACTTTGCCCTTTTTGATTGTCCGCTTCCCGGTGTTGGTGCTGTCCGCTCTGTTTGCGATGCTTTCCACGTTTTGGTCGGTTGACCCCGAACGATCTGTGACAGCAGCCATAGACCTGCTAATCACCATTGCCGTTGCGCACACGCTGGTTCGTCGGCTGGGTGGGTTGCGTACTCTTGAAGTGTTTTTAATCCTTGGGCTGGCAGCGATGCTTGCCTCGGTGTCTTTCGCGATAGTCGGACATCCTTACGCAATTATGGGTGGCGAGCACGCTGGGCGATGGCGCGGTTTCTTCACCCATAAGAACAGTTTCGCCATGGTGGCGGGTGTTACGCTGCTGCTTGCAACAACGCTTCCGGGCGGGTGGAAGAGACTTTTCCTGCGTTTAGTGGCCATAGCGGTTTGTTGCGTGAGCCTGGCGAAGGCAGAGTCTGTAAGTGCGATCGTGGCTGTGGCGGGGGCACTTGCAATCACCATAGTGCATTTCATCACCGTGCGGGCGTTTCGGCACAATCTCGCCAGCAGGTTTGTGGTCCTGTGTTTTGTGACAGTCGCGTTCGGCATGGTGCAACTGAACATGAACGCAATCCTGCAAGGGCTTGGGCGTGATTCAGAACTCTCCGGACGCATGGAGCTTTGGCAGTCGGCGCTCCCGTTCGTGCAAACTCACGTTCTCGGCCACGGCTATGGCACAGGCGGTGGCGAGGCTGTGGTGAATGCCATGCGCGCGGCCAGCGGCTGGGAAGGCGCGCGGCAAGTGCATAATGGTTATCTGGCACTTGCACTTGACCTGGGTTGGGCTGCCATGCTGGCCTACGCTTTCTGGCTAACGCGGCTGACGATGTTGCCAAGGCGGTTGTCTCGAAACGCATTCGGACTGGTGGCAAGCGCAATCGCCTGCTTCGTCGCGCTAAACGGCTTCGCAGAGTCTGCGTCAGGACCTTATGCGGCCTATCCGTTCTTGGCGCTTTTGCTGGCGTGGTTTGCCGCGAGGGCGGAAATAACACCTGCAGCGAAGCAATCAACCATGGCTTCAATGGTGAAATCTCGTGCCGAGGCCAGCGCGCCGACGCGTAACCTCGATGCAAGTGCCCGATCCTCCAGGACCGACACAACGGCTTCGGCATATGCCAAGACACTCTCGGGGTCATCCACCATCAGTCCATTGATACCATCCTCAAGGTAATCGATCTCGGGGCTGTGGTACGGCAGGCGCGTGGTGATGACAGGCAGGCCAAGCGCAAAGGCATCGAGGATGCCAAGGCCGACGAGCCCGGGCATCATGTAGACCGAACCCAGCGCCATCAATTCGACCTTCTCTCTGCCGTGAAGCGGCCCGGTTATATGGAGCCATGGACGGTCGCGGGAGGCCGATCTTAAGGTTTCGGATTCGATTCCGCCGCCAATCACAAGTAGCTGAAATTGGGGGATTTTCTCGCGGATCAAGTCGGCCGCTTCGATCAGGAACGGGACACGCTTGAATTGGTGAAGTGTGCCTGTGAAAACCCCTATTGCCGCAGAGTTTTCGAACCTCTTCTGCCTTAAGGCAGCCAAAGTCGGCTGCGTTGCCAAGGCTTCGAGTGCCAGGTTTTTCGTGTCGACTGCATTGTTGAAAACAGTGATCCGTTCGGGCGGGAAACCAGCGGAGGCGACTACCTTGGCGCAGCGCGCCGTGTAGGCGAACCACCAGTCGACCTGGCTTGTCCATAGCCGCTTAAAGCGCTCAGGCAGCGCGTTCAAATTGCGCGATTGCATATTCCGCCCGTGACCAAAGTAAGCAAGTGGCGGGCCGCCGAACCATCGCCATGCATGCAGCAGGTAGTTCACCAGCAGGCGATTTTCCTGGCCAATAATCACCAAGTCTGCGCCGTGAACCTGTCGCAGGACATGCTGAAAACAGGCTTTTCCCCAATAGGTCGCACGAACCGGCTCTGCCCAGTCCAGCGATGCGGGACCGACCATATCGTCGTCATCCGATGGCGCAGCGCTGTATAGCACGCGATAGCGGATGTCGCTTTTGTTCAGCCTATCCCTGAGCTGAGCGTGGAACGGTAATCGATAGTGGGCAAGCACGCGCGTGACAAAGACCACCTCTTGCATAATCGTCCCCGGCATAGGCTATTGTCCGACAATACCATGGATGTTGGTGGCATGAATATTCTTGTCCTGCACAATCGGTATCGGCAAGCCGGCGGTGAAGATGCGGTAGTCGCGGCTGAGGCAGCAATTCTAAGTGCGGCCGGGCATCTGATACGCGTTGAGACGGTTTCGAATTCTGAAATTCGCTCGCCGGGCCAGTACGCTGGAACATTTTTCAGGGCGCCCTTCGACCCGGCGCGTGCCGAATGGTTCGATGAGCTGGCCGACCGCACGGGCGCTGAACTATTGCATGTTCATAACTTCTTCCCCCTGCTGACCCCGGCGGTGCACATGGCGGCGTCGAGGCGGGGCATTGCGGTGGTGCAAACGTTGCACAACTATCGGCTCCTGTGTGCCAATGCGCAGTTCCTGAGAAGCGGGAAGGTCTGTGAGGCATGCGTTCATGGGTCGCGAAGGCATGCAATAGTCCATCGTTGCTATCGCGGATCGATGGTCGCCACCGTAGCAACCGTGCGGATGCAGGCGGCGGCAAGTCGCAGACTGTTTCCTTATGTAAACCGCTTCATTGCCTTGTCGGATTTCGCGCGGAACAAATTTGTGGAGGGCGGCCTCCCCCCAGACAGGTTGGTCGTAAAGGGGAACTTCGCGCAGCCTGGTTATCAGGCAGCGCCTCGACGTGGCGCACTTTTCGTTGGACGGCTATCGCCTGAAAAGGGCTTGGCAACCTTGCTTTCGGCCTGGCGCAGCCTGCCCGAGGTGCCATTGACGATTGCAGGAAGCGGGCCACTGGATGGCAAACTGAGAATCGAGGCCCCGGATAACGTGAGGTTCATGGGTGCGATGGCTCCTGAGGCTGTCTCCAACCTGATGGCGCAGAGTGCTGTTCTGATTGTACCCTCGATCTGGTACGAGGGTTTTCCAATGGTGGTGGCCGAGGCTTTTGCCCATGGGCTGCCAGTTATTGCATCCGATATTGGCGCACTGCCCGAACTGATTTCTGACGGGAAAAACGGTCTTTTGTTCCCCACGGGAGATGAGAACGCCCTGGGAACCACCGTCCGGCGAATATTTGGAACACCGGGCCTGCTTGAAACGCTGGGCAGGGGTGCGCGGCTCGACTATGAAACGCGCCATAACCCCGCTATGAACCTGAAAATACTGGAAGGCATCTATCGCGATGCCTTGGCCGAGACGGTGTGACGGAAGAGGTTTCGCATGAGTGATTTGATAGTCCCGGTAATTCTGGCCGGCGGACAGGGCACGCGGCTGTGGCCGATGTCCCGGTCAGCTCGGCCCAAGCAGTTTATCGAATTGATCGGGCCTCTCAGTCTCTACCAGCAGACCCTGCAGCGCGTGTCGGATGGGGCGCGATACGCCCCTGCTTTAGTGCTCACTAACAGCGAATACAGGTTTCTGGTGGCCGAGCAGGCTCAGGATATCAATATTCCACTGGGGGGCGTCCTTCTTGAACCAGTTGCCCGCAACACAGCGGTTGCCATGGTTGTGGCGGCACTGCATGCGTTGGCTATCCATGGCGAAGGCGCAATTCTCCATGTGCTGCCTTCCGACCACGCGGTTGAAATCGATCAGGGCTATTTGGACGCTGTCGATGAGGCCCGTCGCGCCGCGGCCTTGGGGCATCTGGTGACCTTTGGTATCACCCCGACCGAGCCGGAGACAGGCTATGGCTATATTGAAGCTGGCGCACCGCTTTCAGGCAATGTCCTTTCGGTGAAGCGGTTTGTCGAAAAGCCCAATCTCGAGCGGGCAGAACAAATGCTCGCTGCAGGCGGCTATTCCTGGAATTCGGGCATGTTCATGTTTGGCGCGCGGGCCTTCGTTGACGAGTGCGCGGCGCTTGCACCCGAAACGCTCGCGGCAGCACAAGGTGCGGTGGCCAACGCCGAGGTCGACCTCGACTTTATCCGCCTTGATGCAGGCGCGTTTGGGGCAGCACCAAACATTTCAGTCGACTATGCCATCTTTGAAAAGACCCAGCATGCGGCCGTCCTGCCAGTCCACTTCGGATGGTCGGACCTGGGTGCATGGGATGCCGTTTGGAAAGCATCCGGCAAGGATGGGCTTGGCAATGCCGCCTCGGGACCGGTGACTTTCTCAAACGCCTCGGGATCGCTTGTTGTATCTGACAAGGCGCATGTGGTGATTGAGGGGCTTGCGGACATTGCCGTTATCGCCAGTGAAGACGCCATTTTCGTTGGCCGTCTTTCTGAGGCGCAGAAGGTTGGCGCGGTAGTGAAGTCGCTCAAATCTGTCCCGGAAACGGTCCAGTTGACCGAAATTCACAAGACTGCCTACCGGCCCTGGGGTGGATACTCATCGGTAGCGAGTGGTGAGCGCTTTCAGGTCAAGCGGCTCTTCGTCAAGCCAGGCAAGAAATTGTCGTTGCAAAAGCACCATCATCGGTCGGAGCACTGGGTGGTGGTGCGCGGCACAGCAGAGGTCACGGTCGATGGCAAGGTGACCATGCTGGCGGAAAACCAATCGATCTATCTGCCATTGGGCTGTACGCATCGGCTGGCCAATCCTGGCAAGATCCTGCTCGAGTTGATCGAGGTTCAAACCGGGTCATACCTCGGCGAAGACGATATCATTCGCATCGAAGACGAGTTCGGTCGCACCTGATTTATCCCCGCCGCAATGGGCAATGGCAGTCTCTCGCCGTTGCTCATTCCATAAGGGGATAAATATGACTGACCGTTACGAAACCTGGGCTACCGGCATCACGGCCCCAGCCGGTCATGGCTTTGCCGTGACCGCGCACGACGCCAACGACCTGCCAGAGACGACGCGCGCGCTTTATGTCGGCGGCGGTGGGACCATAGCGCTCATTCTGGCCTCGGGCGCGACCATCACCCTCAATGGCGTGCCATCGGGCGCAATGCTGCCGATCCGCGCCAGCCGCGTGCTCGCAACTGGAACGACCGCCACCGCAATGGTCGGGCTGATCTGATGGGAGATGTTGGTCTTACCATCAAACCGCAGATCAGCGGCCCGGCCTGGTGGCCGGGCGGTGCCAGCTTTGGGGCTGACTTTGCCAATGGTCGCTACATGCGTCTTGGCCGCCATGTACCTATCGCCGATGCGATTTCTGTTGCGCGTGGCAGCGAGAAGTACGGCATAGACGGTCCCGGCGTGCTCCGCCTGTTTGCGCCGGGCATCCTGGCGCGCACCGAGCGGGGCGCGCTGATCGAACCAGCGGCTACAAACGTTGTCCGGTACTCTCAGGAAATTGAGCATTCGACCTGGCAGAAGTTTGCCACTTCAGTCACCACCAATGCAGGACTCTCGCCCGACGGCACCTTGACGGCGGATCGCATCACCCCGACGTCAGCCAGCGCTATTCATCGAGTGATGAACCTGTCCGCAACACTCAGCGCGGGCACCGCCTATTCGGTGCTCATCTACCTCAAGGCGGATGGGATCCGCTTTGTCTATGTCAATACCGACGCAGCACTGGGTGCCCGCATTGCGGTGGATCTCGTAACGGGTGGCTTTGTGACCGGCGGAGCAACGCCTTCGGATGCCCTGGTCAGCGTTCTTGCAAACGGCTGGCGTGAGGTCAGGCTGCGCGGGATTGCAACCGGCACCTCAACCAACCTGTGGCTGCAGGCGAACAATTCGTTGAGTTCGTCGGACCAAACCTGGTCGCCGGATGGAACGGTAGGATTTCTCGCCTGGGGCGCCATGATCTCGGCCATCAAGGGATCATACGTTGTCACCGGAGCAGGCGAGGCGGCTCGCAGCGCCGATGTCGTAACCCTTCAACTCCCGCCCGGGAACCACAACCTGACTCTGACTTTTGACGACAATTCCACCCAGGCGATGGCAGGCGCAAGCGGAGCTTTCGTACTTCCCACGCCGCTCAACCGACCGTTGGTAAAGCGCATTCTTGCAATGCCTGCCTGACACGAGCTGGCGGTGATACGTCTCCGCCAGCTCATCTGCCCAGATCACAAATCGAGCCTAACGATTGACGGCGCTATGGAATTGCAGCAAAAGCCAAATCAATTGCATTGAATTTATTGGCGCCGCTTTTGTCCTATTTCGTGAGTTTGTGTCCCGGCGCGGACAGCATGGTGAAGTTTTATGGCGTTCGTCCCTGATCTTTCCGACACCGCTGGGAGCGGTTCTGGCCGATACTCGCTGCGCCAGGTGCCACCCAAATTGACCTGGGTGATCATAGACAGCATGACCGGCCGCCCGGCAGTCCTGGCCGGCCGGTTGCTAGAGGGCATGTCCGAAGGGCCGGCACGCGAAATTTACGGCCGACTGGTCAATCGCGACAACCTTGAAACTCCCCCAGAACCTGAACCGGTTCGGCGCATCGTCTATTAGCCGGGCGCTGCAGCATCCGACACGGTTGAATGTGACGGCGCATATGGTTATGGCCAATCCGACGGCAGCGCGCGGGGGCAGCAATGACAGCGGAAAACCGTGAGAAAGGCTTTGTGAGCGCGCAGCGCGTCGCAGAGCTTGCGGGTGTATCGCGCTCAGCGGTGTCCAGAACCTTCACTGAGGGGGCCAGTGTATCCGAAGCAACGCGCCAGAAAGTGCTCAAGGCAGCCGAGGCCTTGGGATATCATGTCAACCACCTTGCCCGAAGCCTTATCCACGAGCGCAGTGACCTAGTCTGCCTCGTGGCCTCAGATATCGACACACCGTTCCGCTCATCCCTGATTGAGGCTCTGACCCGGCGCATGCAGCGGGTGGGTAAGGTCGCCATGATCGTCAACACCGAAGGGCAAGGAAGTGGCGTCGAAAGTGCACTGCGGCAGACCCTGAACTACCGGGCCGCAGCGACGGTGGTTCTCTCCGGCACACCTTCGGCCTCGCTGATTGAGACATGCATCGCCAATGGGCAACACGTCATTTTGCTCAACCGCAATGATGACATCGTGGGGCCGCAAAAGGTGATGGTCGACAGCCGCGACGCTGCAGGAGAGGCCTTTTTTATGTTGCGACGCGCCGGCTGTGAGCGGCTGGCGGTTGTTTCCTCGACTGCGCGGACGCCCAGTCTGGTCTTGCGCGAGCTAACCTTTCTTGAGGCAGCGCAAAGTGCGGGACTCAATGTACCAATCCTGCGATCTGGATCGACGACCTATGAGTCAGGCGCCGCAGCAGCACGCGACATCTTCAGCCGTCCAGGCACTCCGAATGGTGTGTTCTGCGTGACGGACCTGCTGGCCTGTGGCTTTATTGATACGGCGCGCTACGAGTTCGAGCTGGAGGTGCCAACAGACCTCTGTGTGGTCGGGTTCGATGACATCGACCAGGCATCTTGGGCTTCATATGAACTGACCACCTTCCGCCAGCCCGTCGAGCAGGTAGCAGAGCATATTGTGCAACTGATTATAGACGGGGGAACTGCCTCAGCGGTCCAGTTCCAGCCTGAACCGGTCTGGCGGAAATCGGTTCGCCCGCGCCCCTGAACTGCCGGATCAAACTCCGTTCGCCAGAACGTGCAAACGTGTGCAGAATTGACACAATGTCTTGCGATTCGGCCGTTTGCGCTGTTTCGGAACCAGGTCTCGAGTTTTGACGCAAAGTTTCGACCTCTTCTCAGGTGCCCAATCCTCAATTGCACGCCACCGCAACCATTGCTGAACCGCAGATCGAATTTGCCGATCAGTTTGCAGCTTTGCCGTGGCGTAAGCGCAAAGATGGGTCGATCGAAGTGTTGCTGGTCACGTCGCGGATCAGCCGACACTGGCTGATTCCCAAGGGCTGGCGCATAGAAGGCAAGGACGAGTGCCGTTCAGCGCTTCAGGAGGCATTCGAGGAAGCCGGCGTGCGCGGCGAATGCAGCGGGCGGACCCTTGGGCGGTACAACTACATCAAGCTTTTGAAGGATGGTACGTCGGTGCCTTGTGTGGTGACCGTCTTCGGCCTGCGCGTGCGCAAGACGCTGGACAAGTGGCCAGAGGCACAGCAGCGCACGAGGGGCTGGTATGCCCTGCCCCAGGCGGCACAACTGGTCAATGAGCCTGGATTGGCCGCTTTCCTCGCTACTCTTACACCGGCATCCTTTCAAGACTGATCGATGGTGCGACGGAACTGACTGCGACCTGCAGCGTTGACCTTGGTCGTAATTCACCTCCGGTTTGCCAGTTGAAACACACTCCCATGATTGCCCGCCCAATTGAGGCTGGGAACTTCACCATGCTCGGCGCGAACTGGGATGGTGAGGGAACAAACTTTGCGCTGTTTTCCGCGCATGCTGAGCGTGTCGAGCTATGCCTTTACGATGACAGCGGCACCGTAGAAACCGCTCGCGTGACGCTGCCGGAGTACACCAACGAGATCTTTCACGGGTACATGCCGGGAGTTGGACCGGGCCAGCGCTACGGCTATCGAGTGCACGGGCGGTTTGCGCCGGAGGAAGGTCATCGGTTCAATCCCAACAAGCTCCTGCTCGACCCTTATGCACGTCAGATCGAGGGCGTGATCGACTGGTCACCGGCGCTCTATGGCTACGATGCCGATCACCCCGACAAGGACCTCAGCATGAACGGGCTCGATAGTGGCCCGTTCATGCCCAAAAGCGTGGTCACCGACCCACATGCGATCGATTGGGGCGCAGATAAGAAGCCGCAGACCGGCTGGACCAAGACCATCTTCTACGAAACGCACGTCAAGGGCTTCACCCAAATGCATCCGGCCGTGCCTGAGAACATGCGGGGGGCTTTCGAGGGCCTCGGTCACAGCGCTGCGGTGGACTACATCAAAAGCCTGGGCATCACGGCTGTTGAGTTGTTGCCCATCCACGAGTTTGCCGACGATGAGTTCTTGCTAAATCGAGGCCTGCGAAACTACTGGGGCTATAATTCGATCGGCTTTTTCGCACCCGCGCAGCGCTATCTGGGCCCCAACGGCCTCCAAGGTTTTGCCAATCTGGTTCGGGCGTTTCATGATGCCGGGATCGAGGTCATTCTCGATGTGGTCTACAACCACACCGCAGAGGGCAATGAGCTGGGACCGACCCTTTCATGGAAGGGGATCGACAACTTCTCGTACTACCGGACCATGCCGGACGAACCGCGCTACTACATCAACGACACCGGGACGGGGAACACCGTCAATACCAGCCATCCGCGCGTGTTGCAGATGGTGACGGACTCGCTGCGCTATTGGGCAGGGCAGATGCATGTGGATGGCTTCCGCTTCGACCTTGGCACCATCCTGGGGCGCGAGCCGAGCGGCTTTGACCAACGCGGCGGCTTTTTCGACGCGATGGCCCAAGACCCCGAACTGGCCAAACTCAAGCTGATCGGCGAACCCTGGGATATTGGGCCGGGTGGTTATCAGGTGGGTGGTTTTCCGCCGGGCTGGGCTGAGTGGAATGACAAGTATCGCGACACCGTGCGCGACTACTGGCGCGACAGTGATGATACGGCGCGCGATTTTGCAGCGCGCTTTACCGGCTCGGGTGACATCTATGACCACCGCGGCCGCCGCCCCTGGGCCGGGGTCAACTTCCTGACCGCCCATGACGGATTCACCCTGGCCGATGTGGTTTCGTTCAACGAGAAGCACAACGATGCCAATGGCGAGAACAATGCGGACGGGCATAGCGACAACCGCTCGTTTAACTACGGAGCCGAGGGACCGACGGACGACGAGAGGATACTAGCGGTCCGCGACAGGCAGAAGCGGAACCTGCTGGCAACGCTGTTGCTATCGCATGGAACGCCTATGCTGCTGGCCGGTGATGAATTCGGGCGGAGCCAGGGCGGGAACAACAATACCTATTGTCAGGACAACGAAATTTCCTGGATCAACTGGTCGGAAATGCCGGTCGGCGGAGAAGCGCTGACGGCATTCGCCCGCAAGGTGATCGCCATCCGCCACGCTCAACCCCTGCTGCATCGCAGTTCGTGGCGGGATATGATGAGCGTGACTTGGCTCAATGCCCGGGGCGGCGAGCAGCTCGAAGAGCATTGGCAGGATGGCGGGGCGACGACGCTGGGTGTGCGGCTGTCGCGCGACGACCTGAAGAACCAGGACGGCATATGGTGGGAACTGATAGTGCTGTTCAACCCGCATGATGGTGCGGTCGAGTTTGCCCTGCCTGAGCGCGGCGGTGGCAAGCGTTGGTCGGTTATAGTTGACACATGCCAGCCCGATGCCGCGCCCTATGATGCTGCAACCGATGCAGCCTTGCTGCTTCCACCCCGGTCATTGATGCTGCTGGCATAGACTAAAAAGGACGCAGCCCGGGGGATCGGGCTGCGTCCTCTTTGTTGCCGAAGGCCCGTCCGGGAGGAACGTGCCGGAGATGTTTACGGCAGCAGGACGGTGTCGATGATGTGGATCACGCCATTGTCGGCAGCCACGTCAGCGGTGACAACCTTGGCTGTGTTGGAGGCAGCAACGGTGACGCCGTTGGCATCCTTGGTGACCTTGAGCTTTGCTGCCGGGTTGAGCGTGTCAACTTCGGTGGTGCCCTCGGCGATATCAGCCGCACCGACCTTGGCACCGAGCACATGCAGGGTCAGGATAGCCACCAGCTTGTCCTTGTTCTCTGGCTTGAGCAGGTCTTCGACAGTGCCCGCCGGCAGAGCCGCGAAGGCTTCATCGGTGGGAGCGAAAACAGTGATGTTCTCGGTGGTGGCAAGCGTTTCGGCGAGGCCCGCTGCGGTGGCAGCAGCGATCAGAGTGCCGAAGACGCCGGCGCCCTGGGCAGTTTCGACAACATTGGCGGCCTGCACAGAGGTAGCGGCAACCGGGGTTAGAGCGAGCATCAGGGCAACGGCGGTGGCTTTAAGGAACTTCATTCTGCTTCTCCGTAAATGACGCTCCGGGATTGTTTTGCGACCCGGATCACACGCTCTAACGGGCGATCGCAGCGGATGGATGAGTGCAGCTAGATGAGAACTTTGTGATTGATCTGCGCGGTGCAGCAACGCGTAAAGCGTGGTTTTGCCTAGTTGAGAAACACCGTCACATTGTCAGACCTGCCCTCGGCATCGACGACGGAAAGCGTTACAAAGCCGGGGCCATCGGGGTCCCAAGTGCCCTGCCGCGCGAAATCCGATCGCCCGAAAGGCGTGCCATTGGCAAAGAAGGTGAAGGGCGGGACACCGTTGCGCACCTTCATGATGAGCGGGCCACCCTGCCCCGTGGTCAGACCGAGATCGAGATCGACACCATCACCCGGAAAGGCGATTTCGGGGGCAGCATTGCGCGCTACCATCTGCTCATCAGGATGGCGGAACCGCCGCAGCGGGGCTGGCAGTTCGCTGTTGGACGCGATGATCACGCCCGCAGGGGCCATGCTCAGCGGGACGGCGGGCGTGCCAAGGCGGTCGAAGCTTTCAAACAGGATCGGCGCGGCCGTTTCAATGCCAGACATACCGGGGACTGGTGCTCCATCGGGGCGACCGACCCAGACCCCGATGACTGTGCGCCCGTCAAAGCCAAGCGCCCAGGCGTCACGGTAGCCATAGGACGTACCGGTCTTGTAGGCAATGCGTCCCGGCGAGCCATTCAGCGGTGGCGGCACGTCGGACAGGATATCGGCCACATACCATGCCGCCGCGGCATCGAGCACGGGAGCGCTGGTTTCGGCCGGATCGCTGGCAAGTGGAGCAACGCCATCGCGCAGGAACACCGGCGCACCGCCGCGAGCGATGGCGGCGTAAACAGAGACCAGATCGCGCAAGGTAACACCCACCCCGCCGAGCCCGACAGCCAGACCGGCTGCCATATCGTTGGGGAGCAGCGGATTGGCATGGGCCCGTTTGAGCCGGGACACGAGGCGGGCGGTGCCCACTGCATCGAGCACGACGACGGCCGGAATGTTCAGCGACTCCGTCAGCGCCTGACGGATGGTGACGGTGCCGCGACTAAAGCCGTCAAAGTTCACCGGCACATAGGCACCAAAGGCGGTGGGGCGGTCTTCGATGAGACTTTCGGGGTGGGCCATGCCCAATTCGAAGGCGAGGCCATAGATCAGAGGCTTGAGCGTGGAGCCGGGTGAACGGACAGCCTTGGTCATGTCGACAAAGCCATCGCTCTCGGTCTCGAACAGACCTGCGGACCCTACCGACGCCAGGATGTGCCCGGTGGCCTGATCGGCAACAACGATGGCAACGGATACTTTGGGATCGAGCTGCTGGGCGCGGGTTGCCCCAAGCCGCTCGAGCGCCTGCTGAAGGCGCTTGTCGATGGTCAGGTCTATACGCCGCGCGGTGGGTTGGGCCTTAAGCGCCTCTTCGGCCATATGGGCGGCAAGCATGGGGAAGGTGCGGCGCGCCAGCGGAATGGGCTCGCGCTTGGCGGATTCGGCTTCTTCGGCGGTGATCTGTCCGGCCTGCACCAGCCGGTCGAGCACCAGGTTGCGGGCGGCCAGCGCGGCCTGCGGGTCGCGATCCGGGCGGCGCGCTTCGGGCGATTGCGGCAATGCAACCAGCAGAGCAGCCTCGGCGGTGGTAAGGCGGGATGGCTCCTTGCCAAAGTAAGCTAGCGTTGCGGCGCGGATGCCCTCGATATTGCCGCCATAGGGCGCGAGCGTGAGGTAGAGGGTGAGGATGTCGGACTTGCTCAACTGCGCTTCAAGCGCCTGGGCATGCACCATCTGGCGCAACTTGCCATAAAGGTTCCGGGTCGGTTCGCCTTCTACCAGCCGGGCGACCTGCATGGTGAGTGTTGAACCACCAGAAACCACCTGCCCGCCGGCACTTGCGAACTGCCCGGCGGCGCGGAGCATGGACGACCAGGCAATGCCGTGGTGATCGCGGAAGGTGCGATCCTCATAGGCGATCAGCATCTCGATGAAGCGGCGATCGACCTGTTCCAGGGTGACCGGCAGCCGCCAGCGGCCATCGCGGGTGGTGAAGGGCCGGAGCAGCTGGCCGGACCGGTCGACCACTGCGACCGAAACCGGCAGATCGGCAAGGTTGGGCAGCGGCGGCAGATCACGCTCGATGCCCGCAATCATATAGTGGGCCTGAATTGCCCCGCCGGTGGCGAGGCAAAATAGGGCCAGAGCACCGGCAGCCAGCAGCCGCCGACGCTTGCTCACCGGTTTGCGCCCTTGTCGTTGGCTTTTCCGACGGGTTCGACATCCTCGGTCAGATCATCGACGGGCTTGACCTTGGGGGCAAGGCCAGCGGGCGCGATCTCGATCGTGCCCGCATCAGTATTGGCGCGCAGGTCGGGCCGATACATATCCTCGACCGTCGCCCCAGGCAGAACGAAGGTGCCCGGCGACACCGCCCGCACGAAGTAGGCGGCGGTGAAAGTTGGCACTGCCGAGCTGTAGCGATATGCGGCCACAAACTGGTCAGTGCGTGATTCCACGTGGGCAGGCATATCAGTGCGCAGCCATGCCAGATCGCCCACGCCAGCGGAAGCCGACAGGTCAGGGTTTTCGATCTCAAAACCTGCCGGAAGCGGATCGGAGACTACGTATTGTCCCGAACCAAGAGCATCGGCAGTGACTGTCAGTACAACCACGAAGCGGTCGTTCTGCGTGATCGGATCCTGAGCCGGATCAAAATCACCACCCGTCGGGGTATAAAAATTCCGGTAAATGGTGAAACCGGAACTGCTGGCCGGGGGCGGGGTGAGCGGAATGCCCGTCACCGATACCTTTGCCTCGGTCGGCTGGTTTGCGTTGTTGGCGAGCGAAATTTCGCTGCCATCGAAATATTCCTGATCATAACGCTGGTAGACAGCCCCGGTGATAGATTCTCCCTTGACGCTGACAGAACCATCGCCAGCGTCCTTGGCCAGCGCCGCAGCGGCCACCAGGGTCCAGGCATCTTCCTGGGTTGAGGTGTAGACCGCCCGGTCCCGCATGTCAGCGAGGCGGGTAGTCAGCGCGCCAAGATCGATGCCAGATGGCGTGAACTCAGCCACCAGTGCCACAACTCCGGCCATATCGCGCAACGGGCTGCCATAGTCGGAGCGGTAACGGCTGCGGTCTTCCGGGGCATCGAGGGCGGCAACAGCCGCATCGAAAGCCTCGGTCGCGCGGGTGCGATCGCCATAGAGGGCGAGCGCGGCACCCAGCTGGGCCTTGGCGAGTGGCGACCCGAAGGCATCGAGACGGGCCTCAAAATAGTAGCGAAGATCGCCAATGGCGGCACGACCGGCCTTGGCCAGGTCGTAGAGCGCATAGGCAATATCTTCGCCGCCATTGGAGAAGTCGGAAGCGTAGGAGAGCTGGTTGGCAAGATTATCGAGCGCCATGGTCATGGCCAGTTCGGGAATCTCGTAGCCCTCGGCCTGTGCCCGCAACAGGAAGTCAGTGACATAGGCATCGAGCCAGAAATCGGTGTAGCTCGATGGTCCCCAGAGTCCGAAACTGCCCGCAGACGTCTGCTTGGACAGAATATTGGTGATGGCGGCCTTGACCCGCTCGTTAAGCGCGTCGTCGCTCCCAAGGCCAATCATTTCGGCAACTTCGTTGAGATAGAGCAGCGGCAGGGCACGACTCGAAATCTGCTCGGCGCATCCATAGGGATAGCGATCGAGCTGCATGAGCAGGCCGGGTACGTCGAGGCGGGCGATCGGCCCGATGGCCAGAGTCAGCGAGCCGGTGTGGGGCGCCATGGCGTCAAAGTAACTGGCACCGATCGTGACCGTTTTGCCCGGATCCAGGGTGAGCAGAGTGCTGGTGGTGATGGGCGCGCTGGTGGCACGCACGCCAAGCGTAAGCTCCTTGGTTTGGACTATGCCGGTTGGCCCGGTAACGGTGAGCGTGAGTTGCTGGTCGCCAATTTCATCACCGCGCAGGCCAAGATCGAGGCTGGTGCGGCCGCCGGCGGCGAGATTGACGATGGTCTCTGCTGCATCGGTCGAGAGGCCGTTTCCGGTTTCGAGGGCGACGCGATAGTCGCCGGCGGGGCCCGAAACGTTGTTGATCTCAACCAAGAGACGCGAATTGTCATCGAGCCGCAGGAAGCGGGGCGGAGACATGGTGACCACGACGGGATCGCGCACGATGACGTCCCTATCGGCGTGACCGACGGCGGTATCGGTCCAGGCCATGGCCATGAGCCGGACGGTGCCCGAGAAATCGGGCATCTCAAAACTCACGGTCGCGGTGCCGTCGGGTCCAACCTCGACAATGCCCGAGTGCAAGGCGACGAGCACCGAGGTGGGCGGCGGTGTGCCAGGGCGCGAGGCTTCGCCATCACCACCCGAACGGATGGCGCCGGCAAGGCCCTGGGTAGGATCGATCAATTGCCCATAAAGGTCGCGGAACTCCATGCCAAGCTGACGCTGGCCGAAATACCAGCCATCGGGATCGGGGGTCTTGAAGTTGGTGAGATTGAGAATGCCGAGATCGACGGCCGCGACGGCAACGTAGGCCCTTTGCCCGGCAGCGACGCCATCGAGCTTGATGGTGGTGGTGAAGGCCTGTCGCGGCAAGGCCTCGCCCGGAGCATCAACAGCCACGTTGAGCAGCCGGTTGCCCGGCTCGACATCGGCAAAGGCCAGCCCGAGGGCACGCGCCGGCATGCGCTTTTCGGCAGCGCTGGACGGACGGTAGAGCACGGCGGTGACATAGGCGCCGGGGCCCCACTCCTCGGTGACGGTGAGATCAACAGACGTGCCTTCGGCGGGCACGGGCACAGCCCGCATGTCGATGATGCGATTGTCGACCACCATGACCAGCGCTGTACCGGCAAACTGCGGATCGAGTTTGAGGACGGCGGTATCGCCAACCTTGTACGCGGGCTTGTCGAGTGCAACCTGGAGCGTATCGGGTGTATCCGAACCAGCCTCGGCATAGTAGTAACCCGCGTAGAACTCGTAACTTGAGGACGTCGCATTTTCACCCGAGGATTCAATTTCGAGCAGGTAGCGCCCCCAATCGACCGGAGCTGAGATTGTTCCAGGGCCGTTACTCAGGAGATTGAGCGGGCCGTTGGCCACCTCACGGGTGGTGGTGATGGCTTCCCATTTCCAGGTGCTGCCATCGCGATACCACTGATAGCTGGTATCGAGGCGGGAGAGCGTCCAGTTCAGACCGCCAACCGCTGCGATGCCGCCCGATGAATCAACAGCGCTGATGTCAAAGCTGGCCTCCGATCCTTCGGCCAGACCGACGTTTTCATCAAACCTGGGGCGTATGCCGATGTGGTAGGGCCTTGAGTCGACCCCACGGGTCAGGCTGCGTTCGACGGTGCGTCCGTTTGTATCAACGAGGCGCAGGAGGACCTGGGCTTCGAGCGGGCGCGTCGTCGATTGCAGGCTGGGAACAGTGATGGTGGCAACACCGTCGCCGGCTTCATCGGTGACCCCAACAATGCCCAGCGGTTGCCGGTCGGTCTGGAAGGTGTCATCCAGGCGGCCGAATGTGTATCCCGGCCAGCCCGCAATCGTTGATTTGGGCCGCAGAACAACGTCTGCCTCGATGGAAAGCCCGGGCGCCGTGGCGCCATAGAGATACTTGGCCGCAATGGCGATCTCGGAAGCCGTGTCAGGAACAAAAAGCCCGTTACCGGCGCTGATTTCGAACGCCAGCCTTTCGGGCTCAAAGTCTTCGAGCAGGAAGGTGACGTTTGACAGCGGGGCGGCATTGGGATCGGCATAGAAACGGGCCTGCCAGGCGCCACGCATGGCGCCTTCGACCATATCAATGGCAGCGAAATAACCACCCGCACCCTGATCGCTGAGCACCTGGCGCTGGGCGACGACGCCATCGGGACGCTCGATCTCAAGGGTCAGGGGCAGATCGCGCACCGCACGGGCCTGCGGATCGCGCAGTGTGGCGGTGAGGAACACCGTTTCGCCCGGGCGGTAGATGCCGCGCTCGCTGGTGGCAAACAGGTCCAGCGGCCCTGGCGAGGGGCGGCCCTCAACGCCACGATCGGTGAGGTCGAAGGCAGGCTTGGTCAGGTCGAGGAAGGCATAGTCGCCACCTTCGGTTTCGGCAACGAGAAGCTGGGGCGCCCGCCCGCCTGCGCCGCGCGCCAGACCGGGGGCAAAAGTCACCCGGCCCTCGGCATCCGATACGGCTTCTCCTAGAATTTCATTGTTGACCGCAACCAGTTTGACCTTGGCGCCGGCGACTGGGCCAGCGCTATCGAGCGAGCGCACGAAGGCGTGCACGCCATCGTCGCCCGAAACAGTGGTCAGCCCCAGATCGGTGACGATGAACCACTGGGTGGCCAGTTCCTGCCAGTATTCCTGCTGCTCGCCATTGACCCGGGCGGTGATGACATAGGCGCCCGGCTGCGTGTCGGTGAGCACCTCGGCCACCGGGATTGCGGTGGTCGACAGTTCGTTGGGCTTGCCCTGCGCCAGATCGACCTGGCCGCGCCAGGCCTCTTCGCCGGTCTGGCTGGCAATATCCTCGGCCTTGTACTCGTCAAGCGTGCCGCGGAACACACCATTGCGCACGGCGGCAGCAATCGAACGGTCACCGATGCGATAGATCACGACATCGGCGATCTCGGCATTGATCGAAGTGATCGGCAGACCACCGCCGAGCCCGGCAGGCATCACGTAGGCATTGTTGGCAAAGCCGACGAACGGCGCGCGATCCGGAACGTAAAGATCGAGCTCAACATCGTTCTGCAGGGTTTCGCCCGAGGCAGCGGGCAGGCCGGCGCGGAGCTTTACGTTGTAGCGCTGACCATGCTGCAAGCCCTCCACACAGATCTGGCTCTCCTGGGTTTCGATAGCAGCGGTGGGCGCGTTGGCCACAACCACATAGCCGGACAGATCGGTGCTGGCATCGGGCAGAGTTTCGGAGAACACCGCGCAGATGCGTGGCGTTGCCGCTTCGGCATCGACCACGTTGGAGGTGACGCGGAAGCCATGCTCGGCGACGGCGGCATCGAGTTCTGCCTGCAGGGTCTCGTCGTCCACCAGACCAATGCTGGCGCGGTAGGAGGCAATGGACTCGCGCCACATCTCGCGCACGGCCAGTGCGCGGGCAAGCGCAGCGAAAGCACCGGAGCGCTGCTCGACAGTTTCGGACAGCAACAAGGCGCTCAGTGCCGAATAGGAGGCGGTGGACGCAAACTCGTAGCTGGAATTGCCCGCCTGCTGCTCGGCCTTGGCACGCGCCAGCGAGACATCGGAAAGCTTGAGCCAGAGCGCGGGATCGTTACGCATAATGCCCAGCGCCTGGCGGTAGGAAACCCAGGCGCCGGCCGGATTGGACTGTTCGACAGCCTGATCGCCAGACGCCACCAGATCGGCATATTCCAAACCTTCGGGCGCTGGGTCGGTGCGGGCCAGATCGGCGGCAAAGGATTGGGCGGACTGGATCAGGTCGTAGGCGGGGAACGGGATTTCAGCGGTGCGCTCGGCAGCAATGGTTTCGGCCGACGGGCTCATGGCGATCACGCCCGAGGTTGCGCCCTTGAAGGCAGTCTCCTGCCCTACTCCACCTTTTAGAAAACACCATCCGGCCTTCTGATTGAAGGTGAAGGCCCGGCAGAGGTTGTCGCCTTCACAGGCCGTCTGGCAGGCCGGAAGCTTGGTGCCCTTGATGACCTGATAGTCAAAGCCGGGGAGGTCGGTGTCGGGCTTGATTGTGGTGCTGCGCTCGGCGGCCTGCGCACCGGCCAGACTGAAGGTGAGGAACAGGGCGGCAACAACCCAGAACGCCGATCCCAAAAGACGCCGCATATCAGTCTCCCCTAAAGTCATCAGCCCCAGCGAGCTTATGTTTGAGAGACATTGCGGTAAAGGTGCGACAAACACAAAGACTTGCAACAAATATTTGCCAGCCCGATTCAGCTTGGCACTTAAAGTTTTGCTGGAAGGATTGGCTGGGGCGCTAGGATTCGAACCTAGGAATGGCGGTACCAAAAACCGCTGCCTTACCACTTGGCGACGCCCCAAAGCGCGTGCGTTCCTACACGGTTTGATCAGGGCGCGCAACCGCGCGAAATGGCCTGCATGAGTGCTTGAACAGCAGGCCGCGGCTCTGTATAAAGCGCCGCATTCGGGAGCATTTGCAGCGATCACCCGGCCCGCTGCGCCTCAAACTCTTCCGGCCTGACGGAGTATAGCGCAGCCTGGTAGCGCACCTGCTTCGGGAGCAGGGGGTCGAGTGTTCGAATCACTCTACTCCGACCAATCAACCCCGGCCTCTCGCGAGGTCGGGGTTTTTCATACCGACACGGTTGCACCAGATTTCGCGCTGAGTGGAGATCGACCAGTCGCCGCGAAGGCAGCATCGCGCCCGTTTCCGACGTTGATCGCCATTCGAGGGGAGGCACGAGCAGACAGTCTGCTTCCTCGATTTTGGCGTCCGCAATGGGATGGTTTGCTGCCTGTCCGCTTGCAGTCGAAGAACCCGCATAGCTGGCCTTTCAGCTTGGAATGTGGAGCAGGCGTGCTATAGTTCGCGTATGACGAAACGACCTGCGATCACTGCACGACGTTGGTGGCGCGCTTTTTAAGCGCGGCCCGTCATTTCCTTTGACCTTGCGCCGCTGCTTTGGCGGCACGGTCATATCCCCGATCCCGATCCGAAGCAGCGGCTCCCATCCACGGAGCTTCTCATGCCTTCGACAATCAATACCCAGCCCATCATCCTGACCGGCGACCGGACCACCGGCCCCCTGCATCTCGGTCACTATGTTGGTTCCCTGCGCAACCGCGTGGGTTTGCAAGCGACGCACAAGCAGCACGTTCTTCTCGCCGATGCCCAGGCATTGACGGACAATGCCGACAATCCGGGCAAAATTCGACGCAACGTTCTGGAGGTTGCACTCGACTATCTTGCGGTTGGGATCGATCCGAATCTTACGACGATCTGCGTTCAATCGGCGCTTCCCGCACTGGCCGAACTGACGCTTCTTTATCTGAATTTCGTGTCCGTCGCTCGTCTCGAACGCAACCCTACCATCAAAGACGAAATCCAGATGCGTGGCTTCGGTCGGGACCTCCCGGCAGGCTTTCTCTGCTACCCGGCCGCACAGGCCGCCGACATTACCGCGTTCCGCGCGACAGTCGTTCCCGTCGGTGAAGACCAATTGCCGATCATTGAGCAGACGAATGAGCTGGTGCGTCGACTAAACCGGCAGGCAGGTCAGGAAATGCTGCCCGAAGCCAACGCGCTGTTGTCAAATATGGCACGCCTGCCCGGCGTGGACGGCAAGGGCAAGATGAGCAAGTCGCAGGGGAATGCCATTCAGCTCTCCGCAACCGCTGCGGATATCGAAGCAGCGGTACAGCGCATGTATACAGACCCGAACCATCTACGAGCATCCGATCCTGGACAGGTCGAAGGGAACATTGTCTTCACCTACCTGGATGCCTTTGACCCCAACTCAGATGAAGTTGCAGAGTTAAAGGCTCACTACCGGCGAGGCGGGCTGGGCGACATGGCCTTGAAACGACGCTTGACCACCATTTTGCAAGCCACTGTCGATCCGATCCGTGAGCGCCGTGCCGAACTCGCGCGCGATCCTGACTTCGTGATGGATGTATTGCGCGTTGGCACGGCCAAGGGCCGCGCGATAACCGAACAAACCAAAGAGGCCGTGATGGAGGGATTGGGGCTGTTTAGACTCCGATGATGATGCAGGATTAGTGGCAGCTTTCGGGTCGATGCACTAAGTGCCGGAGTGTCTTCATTGGGCCGGGAACTGCCTCCGTCTCGCGTCGTCGCCGCAGCACGACGCCCCAATGCGGTTGTTTGCCCCGGACTTGTAACACTCCAAAAGACAGTCATTGACTTGTCGGCGACCGCGATGTTGGTCTCGCCCGGCCTACCAGCGGGGACAACCATGACATTTGAAACCGCACTCGCCAATCACGACCGCGAAGCGCTCATTGCGTATCCCAAAAGCGAACTTCATACGCATGCAATCCTCGGTGGCAGTCGCAGCTTTGTCCGTGAGAGGACGGGCATCGACGTTGTTCCTCTCGATCGCGTTTTGGCCTCCGTGGACGAGATGCACGAATGGGCAGGTGCCAACAGGATCGGCGATGCCTTTCCAGGCGCCGCAGGACGAATGCTGGCGCTCGAAGCAACGTTCGTGCAGGCCAAGGATGACGGTGTTACGCGCCTTGAGGCCGGGGAAGATGCCTGGGCACTAACCCTTTGGAATGGGGACGCTCCGGCACTGACTCAGGCCATGCGGGAAATCCACCAGCGTGTGGCACCTGAAATCGATTGGATTGCCCAATTGGGACTATCCCGGCACTGCCCGATTGACGCCCTGCTCAATTGGACCGAGCCATTGCTGGAGACAGCCTCTTTTCGCAGTATCGACCTCTACGCGGACGAACTGGCTCAGCCGATCGGTGTGTTCAAGCCCATCTATAGAGCCGCCCTCGCAAAAGGCCTTCGGCTCAAGGCTCATGTGGGAGAGTGGGGAACTGCCGACGACGTTTGGCAGGCAGTCGAAGAACTGGGTCTAGATGAAGTGCAGCATGGGATTGCAGCAGCGCAATCGCCTGCCGTCATGCGCTTCCTCGCGGACCACCACATTCGGCTCAACATCTGTCCGACATCCAACGTGATGCTGGGCCGGGTCGATAGTATCGCGAACCATCCCATCAGGGCACTCTACGATGCCGGCGTCATCGTTACGGTCAACACCGATGACGTCCTCATGTTTGGCTCCAGCGTTTCCGATGAATATCTTCGGCTTTACAGTGCAGGCGTTTTCTCCGCCGCCGAGCTGAACCAGATCAGGTTGAATGGTTTGACCGATCCGGTGGTGGCGCGGTGAGGGCCTTGCTGCCGACTTCGGTCGCTAGCAGCTACGGCCTTGTAACCGGTCAATTAAGGTATGCATAGCGGCGGCCTTGCAAGTCTGGCACGAGATCGCGGGAGGGCCGCGATGGGCAGGGTGTTCAAATGACACTTCTCTGACCAATCAATCTCGGCCTCTCGACAGGGCAGGATTTCAATCGGGCACGGTTGAACAAGATTTGCTGCTCTGAATAGTCACAGTTCGCTCGGAGAAGAACCCGCCTAAGCGCATGACTAAGCCAAAGGTTTGCCGGTTATCCGACCTGGTGGCTGACCCAGGCGTCCGCTTTCTTGAGCACGACGGCGCAAGGCTTGTGTGCAAATCCTGCGTCGACGGAGACTCACGGTAAGACACTGACCTTTACGTTCAATCGCCGAAGCAATCATTCCAGCGCCTGGATAGGTAGTTGTGTTCGTCCATTACCGAGTTCCAGATTGCGATACGCGACATCTGAGACATATATGTCCCGCCGCTCCTGTACTCCCCCGGCACTGCAATGACAGTATCTTGATTGGAGTAGACTTTGTCAGCGGCGGCTTCGCCCAGGTACCAGTAAGCGTATTCTCCCGGATCCATATGCTTTCGGGCCAATCGGTGCGAGGAGTAGAAGTACCCTTGACGCGTAATTGCAGTCATCGGACCTCCATCAATCCACCAATTCAGGTAGTCATAGGCGATATCTCTGCGAACACCGCGGCAAAATCGCGAGAGGCCCATGCCGCCGTACCAGCCGCGATATCCCTCTACCGGGGCTGCGGCACGTACATCGTGCTTGATCAGTTCCGGCTGCCCCATTGCCGAGGTCCACAGGCTAAAAATCCTGACATGCCGACGCCCCATCAGGGTTGCCAGCTTTTCCGGAGTCGTCCAGGTACCCGCGAGTTGACCGGACCGCCGAAACTCGAGCAGTACCGAAATTAACCGATCAATCTCCTCAATGGTCAGATTGGAAGGGTCACTGAAGTGCAGCAACCCGGCGGCTTCGACCGCCATTATGGCCTCGATCGCACCAATTGACACATTGTCTTGTAGCCAGGCACCTTTGAACAAAGGGTCGAGCAGCCACGCCCATGTCTCGCGAACTTGAGAGGCTCCCGAAGGCAGGTCACGCCGACGATAACCAAAAGCCTCGGCGCCATGGCTGACAGGCAGCATAGATACCAAGTTCGAAGGTCGTTGATCGAGACCGCCGTCTGACTGAACAAACAAGAGCGAGTTCGGGCTTTGCCCTCTCGCGTTGGGCGGCTCAATCACCAGTTTCTGAGCTGCTTCGATTTCTCCAACTGCCGACCAGTGAGGCAGACGCCTGGTGTCGATGGGCTGCAAAGAGGCTGCTGTCCACACCAGTTCGAGGTTGTGGAACCACTGATCATAAACATCGTAAGTCTCAGGCTTGAGTATCGCTTGGCGGTGCGCACTGGTCCCGTCAAGCACGTGCGTTGTGATGCGAATTCCAAGGTCCTGCTCGGCCCGTTCAATAACGGCGGGAATAAGCGTGGAGCTCGTCCCCAACACCGTAAGGGTCCGCTCTTCAGTGTGAACGGACGGTGCGGCGATGCTCACGCTGGCTTCTTCCATGATTAAAAGCACTCTCCAATAAAGTGTATTGCGCAGTTAAATGCATTGTGATTACAAAAGTCAATTAGGTGTGCCACGCTAGAGACCGATGACAACCATGGGGCAGAGACGGGAACCATCGGCGAGGGAGAGCCTGGATCAGCCGGTATTTCAATCCATCGCCAGGCAGATCGAAGATGCAATTGACGCTGGCCGACTTGAGCCTGGGCTCATCCTTAAGGAAGGCGCCCTTTCGGGGCTGTTGGGTGCCAGCCGCGCAACGATACGCTCCGCCATGTCGCTACTGGCTGCAAGAGGACTGCTTGCGAAGAATGAGGGCCAGGGCTTTATCGTTCGAGGACAAGGCCACGAGCCGCCCCTCGCCATAAAGCGTACGGTTGGCGCCTCTGACATACCTAGACACCCAATCACGGCTGTCGCCACGTTACCAGCAGCGGACACGATCAAAGACGCTATCGAAGAGGCCATCTCAGTTGCAGTTGTTTTTGGGCACTTCAAGGTCAGCGAGCAAGATTTAGCCGACTTTCACACCGTAAGTCGGCCGATTGTCCGCGAAGTCCTTTCGCGCCTGAAAGATGCGGGCCTTGTCGAGAAACAATTGCATGGATCTTGGCGGGCCGGTCCGCTGACAGCCAAGGCGGTTGCTGAAGACCGTGAACTGAGAACGCTGATCGAGCCCTACGCGCTGATGGTTTCTGCACCGCACCTGCCGCAAGCGGAGGTCAGCAGGATGATATCAGCAATTGATGAGGCGGCCCAGGCTGAGGGATGGGTAGCTCCTGAGCTCTGTTGGGCTATTGAAAATGATCTCCATGAGGCCGCGTTGAAGCACTTCCCCAATCAGCGTGCTTGGCGAATATTGCAGGAAGAACGTCTGCCGCTGCGCATCAACGCCCTGTTTGCAGAACATGTGGGGATTTATGCCAACGATCCGGGCCTGGCGGAGCACAGATCAATCCTGCGCTGCATTCAGAACCAGGACTTTGCAGGTGCTGCGGCCAGTCATACGCGGCACCTGAACAATGAGGGTTTGAGGACCCTGAGCCGGTTAAAGGTTCTGTCAGTCGTGCCTGCCCCTCCCCTTCCGCCCTACCTTCAACGGATTTCATGAGGCACTAGCCATGCGAAAGCTTCCCCCGCTGAATGCACTTCGCGCCTTTGAGGCAGCAGCCCGCAACCGCAGTTTCACCTCGGCTGCTAACGAGCTGTGCGTGACGGTGACCGCCGTCTCTCATCAAATCAAAAACCTTGAGGACCAGCTTGGCCGAAAGCTGTTTGATCGAACCCCGCGCGAAGTTCGTTTGACGGCGATCGGTGAGAGGCTGTTCCCACTGCTTCGGGACGGATTTGACCGCTTTGCCGAGGCGTTTGAAGAGATTGGCAGCGCAAAATCCGGGCAATCGATCACAGTTTCAACAACACGGGCGTTCGCAGAACGTTGGCTGATGCCGCGGCTTGAGAGATTTAGCCGTGTGCATCCCGAGATTATCGTCAACGTCGAGGGAACCGAGGATCTGGCCGATCTCTATGAGCAAGGTATCGATCTCGCAATTCGCTACGGGCGGACATCCGATGCTTCGCTAAGTTGTATCGACCTGCTTGAAGATCGGTATCTCGCGGTGCATCGCCGCGATGCAGTAAATGCCAAGCCGCAGATATCCGACTTCAAGACCCGCGGCCTGCTCGCCTATCGCTGGAAGAACCGGGCAGACAATTACCCGAGCTGGGAAAAATGGCTGGAGCGAGTTGGCTTTGAAGGTTTGACCCAGTATCGAGTTTGCTGGTACAATGATGAGAGTCTGGCAATGCATGCGATGGAACGGGGGATCGGGGCCCTGCTCTGTTCGAACGTATTGGTGTCCGATGACATCCAATCGGGCTCATTGCAGGCCATCGAGGGGCCAACGCTGGACGGCTTTGGTTTCAGGATCGTCCATCCGCCAGCAAGGAGAATGAAGCGGTCCCAGGCCGATTTCATTGATTGGATCCGCCAGGAAGCAGCTATTTTCGAAGCAACAGTGTTGCCTAGTGGGGCTATATCGGCGCATGAGCGGGCATGGGCTATCTAGCGTCCAAGACCGATCGGGCGATCATAGTAGGGGAGGTGTTCATCCCGAACTACTGCGCCCACCTGCCGCTCTGCCTCAATGTGGGCAACGATGTCTCTTAATGGCGCAAACCAAACCTGATGAGTTTCCAACATCGATTCAAGAAACTTCTCGACCTGCGACCAACGCGCCAGCCGTCCGGTCAGGAATGGGTGCCAGACAGGCATCCATAGGCCGGCCGATTCATAGTGTGCCTGGAACTCCTCGAAGAACCCACTCAGGCCTGACGACGGAGAGCGGACCGGCATCATATAGCCAATTTCTTCGAAATGGGCGAACGCGGGCCAGTCATCCGTGCCCCAGTGTGGTGGCGCCTCATAGAGCGACCCATGCTGGGTTACGACCCGGTAGGGGATATCGTCGGCCATCATCGAAGAGTCGTAGTGAAACCCGTGCTCAATCAGAAGGCTTAAGGTGTTAATGGTGAGATTGTAGACTGGCGCCCTATAGCCGACGGGCAACGCCCCGGTCATCCTTCGGTGAACCTCAAGGGCCTTTTCGAACCAATAGCGCTCCTCGTTCGGCGTGACGGTCGTCGGGTCTTCATGGATGTAACCGTGGTGGCCTATCTCGTGCCCGCCCGCCAGGATTGCCTCAACAGCAGCCGGATACTGTTCCATCGTCCAAGCCGGTATGAAGAATGATTGTCGTATACCCAGGCGCCTGTACGTTTCCAGAATGCGCGGAAGAGCTACGTTAGGTCCGTAGCGCCCCATGGAAACTGGGTAGAGGCGGTTGAAGCTATCCTTGGGTCGCGCAATATGGATCAGGCTATCGGCATCCATATCGAAGGTAATTGCGCAGGCGCAGCGCGCACCGTTGGGCCATTTGATCGGATTGACAATCATGGCTGAACCCTGGACCCTTTGACACAGAATGCAAGGTCCCTAGGTAGATTATCGACGCCATTGATTGGCACCAAATCCTGAGGACAGGCAGACATCACCGCGATCACCGGGACTTCAGCGCTTAGCTCGATCCTGTCCCCGGGAGACGACAGGGGAGGCAGCCATCGTACTATGCCATCAGCATCGACCGGGGTGTTCATCCAGAAGTTCAGCGGAGCTGGAATCTCGGCCGCGCTTAGGCCGATGGCAAGCAACGCCATGCGTAGATTGTCGGTGCAGTTGTCGTGATAGCCTTTTACGCCGAGCTGTTGGTAACGGTAGGTATCGCAAGCAGCGATCACGGTGTCGTGGGTGCAGGCGGAACTGTCGTGCGCGAAGTGCATCAAAGTGCGCCGACGATTTGACACCAGCTTATGACCCGGGCGCGGATAAATCCCGGAAATCATACCGTGCAGGTGTGGCATCGAAAGGAACTCGCGCACGTCGTCGGCAGCAAACGCCCAAAAATCACAGACCTGGGTCCCGTGAGTATTGATGATGGTCAAGACCTCACCGGGCTCCAATCGTACTGCTCGTCCCTGACGGGCAGGAATAGTATAAATATGCCCGTCAATTGGCCTGCCATCGGCGGAAATCGGACTTTTCAGCGTCGGGTTCGTGCCATCAGGTCGGCTGGGCTGAAACGAGGTGTCAATCGAGTGCATGGGCCGCTCCGGACTATTTTCCCAAGCCTAGCGGTATGCACGGGTCGGTACCCAATGAGGAAAGTCTTATCGAACTGAAGAAAATCTAGACAGATAACCGGCCAAGCCGGCGTTCAATTTCACAACCAGTCGCCAACAGCGCCCCATCCATGCCACTGGGCGCCATCATGCTGACCGAGCCCTCTAGATGGCCGCCCAGCGGGCCCGTGGGGACTGCCAGTGTGGGCATATCAAGGAAACTCCCGATCATAGTCAGGCGGAGGGCAGATAGATTGCCTACTGCAAATGCCTCAGGATTTTCAAGCAATTGGCCTAGACCCGGTGCCAGGTGAGAAACGGTCGGAAGAAGCATTATCTGCCCTTTCAACTCCCGCTGAACATCCGACTGCAACTGGCGGCGATAGTTCATCATTTCTTCGTACCAGGTCCGATCATAACCTCGCGCCGCCAACAGGCGCGCCTTTATCAGGGGATCGAGCTCAGATTGTTCTGCTCCCTGTGAAAGGGAACCCACCAGCTCCGATGCCTCAAAAGAACCGGGCCAGCCACTTTGCAGTTGAAGGATAGTGTCAGCGAGGAAGTCCAGCTGGCGCTCGGCAATACGGAACCCGGCCGCCGACAATCGTTCGACATAATCTTCATAGCTGCGGGCGACATCTGGTGAGAGCGTCAAGAGCGGCAGGACCGAGGGATCATACACCAGTGTTTGGGCTGCAGACCCTCTCGACGGAACGTATGCCGAGCTCCCTACCGCCACAGCGTCGAGCATGGCGGCATCATTGACCGATCTGACCAGCAGGCCCAGGGTATCGAAGCTTGGGGCAAGCGGGAACACTCCGTCCATCTCGTAGCGCACCCGGCTGGCACGATAGCCCACGATGCCATTGAATGCGGCAGGGATACGCACTGAGCCTGCCGTATCTGTTCCCACGGCCGCTGCGACCAACCCCGCAGCCACCGCAACGCCAGAACCCGAGGATGAGCCACCTGGCGCTTTATCCCGGCGGCCCGGCAGATGCGGGGTGCCAAAGTGAGGATTGCTCCCAATCCCAGAGAAGGCGAACTCAGAGAGATTGGTCTTTCCAGCTATAAGCGCGCCAGCCCTCTTGAGCTTTGCAACGATTGCCGCGTCGGCGTTTGCTGGCAGTTCGTTCCGACGTAGTGCGGCACCTGCGGTGGTAACCTGCCCCGCGACATCGATATTGTCCTTGATGGCGACGGGAACGCCATCAAGGGGGCCAAGGGTGTATCCGGCGCGCCTGCGCGCGTCGCTTTGGGCCGCTGCCATTTTGAAGGCACCTGCATCAAAGCTGATAAAGGCAAACGGCGCGGCATCAAGGTTGCTAAGAATGCGGTCGGCAAGCTCAGTTGCACTGAAGGCCCCCGTAGCAAGACCTCTCGCGCAATCCAAAACGCCGGGACAGATGAGTTTCAAAGCAAATCCTATTCGGCAGCCCGAGCGCCAGAGCTCTCGCCGATTGTATCGATGAGACGCTTAACCAGCGGCAGCACCGCGGCGTGGGCGCTGGAAATGGATTGGGCGTGCCGCTCGCCACCAAATTCTTGGTACTCGATCTGGAGGTGATGAATATCCTTCACGCCGAAATAGTGTTTTACTGTTTCGATGTGCGTTGCCAGATGGTTCATACTCTCGCGCACGCCTCCCACCTCGAAACCGAATTCGCCACACGCAGTCAGAAGCACCATGGTCTTTCCACTCAGGATCGGTTCGATTGGAAAGTCTCCCCGCGTCAGATCGAACGAGAACGTCCGACCGACCCGGGCAATTTGATCAACCCAGGCCTTAAGAGCGGCAGGCATTCCGTAGTTGTACATCGGGGTGCCGAGAACAATGAGGTCTGCCGCGATGATTTCGTCCACCATCGCATCCGAAAGGCTCAACAGTTCGACCTGATCGGCCGTTCGGTCTTGCGGCTTGGTAAAGGCCGCAGCGATCCACGGCTCGGTAGTGGCAGGCGGTGGATTTGCGCCGACATCTCGATAGGTAACCGTGTCGCTGGGCCTGGCATCAAGCCACGTATCAACGAAGTTACGCGAGAGGCTACGTGAGAGGGACCGCTGGCGGGCGCTGGCGTCAATATGAAGAATATTAGTCATGCGGAGCTCCATGAAGTTGGTAGGCTCACAGCTAGAGGCAGTGCAAGAAAGCGACAATTTCGAGTTTGTCGCAGGGCCATGCAGGAATCTCAACGCACCAAGTATGAAAAGTGGGCCGCGCGACAACGCCGCGCGGCCCCGTAAGTTCAACAGTCAGCGCACCGGCCGATCAACCCTCAGGCACGTTGATCTCACCACTCTTGAGACGATCGACCAACGCCAGCACGTCCGCCTTGACATCTTCGCCCACTGTGGGACCAAAACTGCCGATCCTCATCACTTTTTCATCTGTGAGATCTGCGCGCATACGAGTTCCCTCCAACTTACCCTCTACAGCCAGCCGGAGGTACTTGAGCATGTTTTCAGTCACATCAAGGATGGCCGACTGGACCATGATGTCCGGCCAATCCACGATTGCGTCGTAGTAGATTCCGATGGCCTTTGCGCCCTTCTCCTGAACGGCCTGGAGGGCGCCGACGTTAGCACCATCCATGGTGGGCCACAGCACGTCCGCGCCTTGGCTCAACTGGGCCAGAGCCGCTTCTTTACCCTTGCTGACGTCGTTCCAGTCACCCATGACGTTGTAGAGCACCTCAGTTCCCGGCACCGCCGCCTCGGCGCCAGCGCGGAAGCCGAACGCCGAATCCAGAGTGAACTTGAACTCCTGCGCGACAAGAATGCCAATCTTGCCGGTACTGGAGACTTTGGCAGCGGTATAGCCAATGACATAGGCAAGTTGAGCAAAATGGAAGTCTGCGATGGCCACGTTGGTGCTGGTGGTGCCGCCGTTATTCACGACAAACTTCAGCTCCGGGAAATCGACGGCAATCCGCGATATCGCATCCTGGAATTCACCACCGTGCCCGATCACCAGATTGTAGCCTTTCCGAGCATAGTCGGACAGGACCTCCACCTGATCTGGCTGCTCGACTTTCTCCGCGTAGGAGAACTCAATGCCAAGCTCTGACCGAGCCCGCTCAAGAGCTTTGAATGCTGCCTCGCTCCAGCCCTTGTCGGTTATTGTGCCAGGCATGGCAATTCCGACACGGTACTTGTCCTGGCCGCGAGCCAGCGGAGCAAGACTCAGAGCAAACATTCCCGCCACACTAGTGATGAGAACAGATCGCCGATTTACCATATTCTACCTCCCTTTAGATTTGGTACGCCTGCGAAGCTATTCAGCTTCTGCGTTCTCAAATACTATCTCCGAGGTAGCGGCAGCTGCATTGAATTGTTATTGTCCACTCATGAGACAAACTCTACTATCGACTTTCACGATCATAGGCTTTGCCCAGGGATTCAGGTTGGCGGGAGGCGCCAACGAACACGATCAGGGCAATAATTGAGGCCACATAGGGCAAGATGATAAAAGCCTGATAGGGCACGGTCGGGTTTGAAAACTGCAGTCGCAGTTGTGCTGCATCGCAAAGTCCGAAGAACAACGCCGCGCTTACTGCAAGCCACGGATTCCACCGGCCCAGAATGACCGCCGCCAGGGCGATATAGCCCTTGCCTGCACTCATGTCCTCGGCAAAGAGCCGCAATTGTGACAGGACCATGTGAGCTCCACCCAAGCCCGCAAGCATGCCCGAGCCGACCAGCGCGATGGTTCGAAGGGCATAGACCGGCACGCCAGCTGTGTCGGCGGCCTTGGGGTTCTCACCCGTGCCACGCAGGTTCAGTCCCCACCCTGTCCGGTACAGGAACCAGATCGAAAGCGGTACCAGCAGATACAGCGCATAGACCAGGGCGTCCTGATTGAAGGCGATCGGCCCCAGCAGGGGAATACGCGATAGAAGCGGCACTTCCCACTTGTCGAAGCCGGCAACAAACGCCCGGCCGAGATCATCACCGAAGACTTGACGGGCAAAGAACGAAGTCAAGCCAAGACACAGCAGGTTCACAGCAATGCCTGCCACCAGTTGGTTCACCCGGAGTCTTACGGTCAGGAGCGAGAGGACAAAGCCCGACATGCCGGCCCAGAACAACGCGCCGATGATGCCGCCAAGAGCCGAGCCGGTATAGAACGAACCTACGGCGGCTCCAAAGGCGCCGGAAAGCATCGCGCCTTCCAATCCGATGTTGATCGTGCCGCTTCGCTCCGCCAGAACGCCGCCAAGAGCCGCGAAGGCAACGGGGACGGCAAGGCGCACGGCTGAACCAATGAAGTCGGCCAGTAGCGCGGGGTCGGTCAAGAAATCCATTTATGCGATCTCCTTGCGCCCTGTCGGGCTATCACTGCGAGCGACCTTGCTGGTCGTTCCAGCTTGAATGGGCGTCTTCTGAAACAAGGAAAGAACACCTGGATTGCGCAGGGCCAGACTGGCGGCCACGAGTATGACCACCAGTCCCTGGATGGCTTCCACAACTGAGCGCTCAATTCCGGCTCCGCGTTCCATGGCACCCGCGCCAGCTTTGAGCGCAGCGAGGAAGAGCGCGACGAGCGGCAAGACCAGGGGGGATCCCACCGCGACAAACGCCGCGACAATACCATCGTAGCCGTAGCCGGCGCTGAACATATGAAACAGGCGGTACTTGACGCCAATCACCTCGATGCCGCCAGCAAGGCCGGCAACCGCTCCGCCAAGCATCATTGACTTCAGGATCTGCCCCCGAACCGAAATGCCGCCATACCGGGCCGCTTCGGGGCTGTGGCCTATGGTTTCCATGGCAAAGCCGCCACGCGTGAACCGGAAGTAGAGATAGACCAGTATTGCGAGCAATACGGCAATGAACACGCCGATATGGGCATCGGTGCGTGCCATGATGCGCGGCAGATGCAGGCTTTGGGAAAGCTCTTCGGAGTACGGATAGGGCGCCGATGGGGCCAGCAACGGCCCGCTGACTGCAAAGGAAACCACCTGAATACCCACGAAATTCAGTAGCAGGCCCACGATGACTTCGTTGATGCCGCGATAGGCGCGCAAGATGGCCGGAATGGCCGCCCAAAGCGCACCTCCCGCCATTGCAGCGAACATGACGGCGGGAATGCCTAGAGCGCCGGGGGCGTCTGGCAGCGCCAGACCCACCAGCGTGCCGAACAGCGCCCCAAGGTATATCTGCCCCTCGCCCCCAATGTTGTAGACGCCTGCGCGCAAGGGCAGCACCACCGCCAAGCCGGCCAGCAGGATTGGAGTCGTTTTGACCAGAGTATTGCCGACACCATAGTAGTCGAAGAACGATTCATGGATGAGCGTCTGGTAGGCTTTGATGGGATCGGAGCCAACCATGATCATGAGCAGCGCCCCCAGCCCTAGCGCCAAGAGTACCGCAAGCAAGGTGCGCAGCCGATAGACCCAGGCAATCAGAACCATCATGCAACCTCTTGAAAAAGACCGGCCATGTACTGCCCAATGCGTTCTGAAGTGGCATCCTCAGCCCTCATGATCGGGCTCAGTCGCCCGGCGCACAGTATGCCGACGCGATCCGCGATCTCGACCAAGTGTTCAAGCTCGGTTGAAATGTAGATAATGGCGGCGCCCCGGGCCTTTTCTTCGAGGATCTTGTTCTGGACGAACGCAATGGCCCCCACATCGAGACCCTTGGTCGCCTGAGCAATGATCAAGACCCTTGGTCGCGAGGACAATTCGCGAGCCAGGATAACTTTTTGCTGGTTGCCGCCTGACATCAGGCGCACAGGCTGATTGAGGCCCGGAGTGCGGATATCGAAACGCTCAACCATCTCCCCAGCGCGGATCTGGACAGCGCGATGATCGATCAAGCCAAACCGGCTGATCGGGGGGCGATCGAAATCCCGCAGGATCAGGTTCCGCCCGATCGGATAGTCAAGAACGAGCCCTGTCGAATGCCGATCTTCTGGCACGTAGGATATCTGCGACTTGACGATCCGATCCCGAACACTGAGACCAAGAATGCTCTGGCCGTCCAGTTCGATATCTCCGGACGTCACATGCCTGAGTCCCGCAATGACCTGGGCGAGTTCGGCCTGGCCGTTGCCATCGACACCGGAGATGCCCAGTATCTCACCGGAGGAAAGTGCAAGGCTGACCGAGTGCAGTGCGGGCGCCAACCTATCATTGAGAGCGCTCACAGCCTTGAGTTCCAACACCTTGACAGGGCTTCCAGTTACGCTAGAGCGCGACGCCTTTGTGAACTCACGCCCGACCATGATGTTTGACAGCTCTTTGGCGCTGCTTGCTTTGGTTTCCACATCCGCCACCACTCGCCCCTTACGCATGATCGAGACGCGATCGGCCGTTGCCATGACCTCTTCAAGCTTGTGTGTGATGAACAGGATGGTGTGCCCCATGTCTCGCATGCGGCGGAGCCCGGCCAGGAAACTGTCGATCTCCTGCGGCGCAAGAACGCTGGTTGGCTCATCAAGCACCAGTAATGATGCTTTCCGATAGAGCGCCTTGAGAATCTCAACCCGTTGACGCATGCCGATTGGAAGCTTCCAGACCGGCACCCAGGGGTCGACGTCGAAATCGTAGCTTTTTGATAGTTCGTGGATGTGCTTCGCATGCCCTGACAGATCGAGCCTGGCACCACCGGGCAATCCGAGCACGATGTTCTCGACTACACTCAGGGCATTGGCCAACTGAAAGTGCTGGTGAATCATGCCAATGCCGATCTTGATCGCATCTGCGGGCGACCTGAAGGATACCGGCAGACCATCGATTGCGATCTCACCGGCGTCGGGGCCGTAAAGGCCGTATATGACATTCATCAGCGAGGTTTTCCCCGCTCCGTTCTCGCCGAGAATGGCGTGGATATGCCCCCGCTCAACGCTCAAGGTGACCCCGTCAAGGGCGCGGAACGGGCCGAATGACTTGGTGACATTCGTTATTCGTAGGTAGCTCACCTTGAACCTCGGGCTGACAAGGGGTGCGGATGACCGCAGGCTGCCGTTTTTCGTGCGGCGAGCCGACCGGGTCAAATGAGATGCGCTCATCCACTCTTAAGCTGGGGTCATGAGGGATGCTTTCCGGACTGCCACCCACCAACACGCGCACGATCGCGCAAACGGGCACGATAGGCATCGATATCCGCAATCGGCCTTTGGGCTATTCCAGAGCGGGCGGCTGCTAATGCCACTGCTGGCGCTATGGCTGTAATCAGGCGCGCGTCAAATGGGGAGGGAACCAGATTGTCCGTTCCAAACTTTGCAGACCTACCCGCCTCAACCTGCCGCGACAGGTTCACGAGCGCCTCAACGGCGGCACGCTTCATTTCTGAGTTGATGCAAGTGGCGCCACAGTCGAGAGCACCTCGGAAGATATAGGGGAAACAAAGCAGGTTATTGACCTGATTGGGATAGTCGGACCGCCCGGTTGCCACAATTGCATCTGGGCGACACGCCAGTATGTCTTCGGGCATCATTTCCGGGACAGGGTTGGACAAGGCGAATACCAGCGGTCGTGCGGCCATCTGGTCCAGCATGCCCGTAGTCAGGGCCCCGGGTCGTGAAAGGCCCACGAATATGTCCGCGCCCTCCATAACCTCCTCAAGATCGGCCGCCCGCAAATGCTGGGCGAATGCCGCTCGCCACGGATCAAGTGCGCCACTTCGATGGGTGGTTACAAGACCCTTTGAATCGCTGATGAAGATGTTCTTTCGCTGCACGCCCAGATCAACGAGCAGATTCATGCAGGCAATCGCTGCAGCACCCGCACCCGATGTGCATATCTTGACAGCTGACATGGATCGGCCGGTCAGGAACAGGCCATTGGCGACCGCGCACGCCAGCACGATTGCCGTGCCATGCTGATCGTCATGAAATACCGGAATGTCGAGCGCAGCCTGCAGAGCCCGTTCAATTTCAAAGCACTCAGGCGCTTTGATATCCTCAAGATTGATGCCGCCGAACGATGGGGAGAGTGCGCGGACGATACCGATAAACCGCTCGGGGGAATTCTCATCGATTTCGATATCCCAGGCGTCAATATCGGCGAATACCTTGAAGAGCGCTGCCTTGCCCTCCATGACCGGCTTGCTAGCGAGCGCCCCGATGTTTCCGAGGCCAAGAACCGCGGTGCCATTTGAGATGACCCCGACGGTATTGGAGCGGCCGGTATAGAGATGTGCCTTGGCCGGATCGCGTTGAATTTCCTCGCATGGCGCGGCAACACCGGGAGAGTAGGCCAACGCAAGCGCCTCTGGCGTCGCCAACGACTTGCTGACGCCTACCCTAAGCTTACCTGGAACAGGCAGGGCGTGAAAATCGAGTGCCGCCCTGTATGGGTCTGGAGCAAGCTCATTGTGAAGAGGTTGATAGGCCACCGTTTGCTCCGAACCTGACGATAGAAATTCGAGTATTCCATCGGGGCGAAACGTTCGAATGGCCTCTTCTCAAGCCCGGATGAATTCTGCTCCACCGGGCGGTCGGCGCAGTTAGGGGTCCGGAGGACGCGAACTGCGGCATCCATGTCGCTAGTGACATTTGGACAGCAACAGATCAGGACACCGTGCCCCTCGGAACGCGGTGGCCATGCCATAATCGCTCAATTGTAACGGTCGGCCATGGAATGAGCGCTCGCAAAAACAAAAAGGGCTGGCCCGAAGGCCAGCCCCTGAAAAGTCGGGTTGATTGAACTGATCAGGCCTTCTTGCGCAGCAGCGCCCAGGCGCCGGTGACGGTGATGGCGGCGAAGGCCATTTTGACGAGGTCCCACAGAACGAAGGGTTTCACGGCGCCTTCGAAGGCGGCGGTGACGAGGTCGGAACCGGCCAGCCATGCGGGCAGCGCCCCGCCCTGCTGTTCGATCAGCGTGGCGACAACGAGCAGCCAGGAGAAGCCGAAGGCAAAGGCCACGGCATCGGCGGCCACCATGGCGGCGAACAGGGCCACAATGCGGCCCGATGCGCCAAGGTCTGCCGCGCGGCCGATGGTGTAGGCCATCGGGATGTAGCCAACGAGGAAGCCGAAGGACGGGCGGAAGACATAATCAAGCCCGCCGCCGGTGGCAAAGACCGGCAGGCCCGAGAGGCCTTCGATGAGGTAGAGGACGACGGTGGCGACGCCAATGCGCCAGCCGAAGGCGGCAGCGAGAGCCGCGACAGCGAAGGTCTGCAACGTGACCGGCACCGGCAGCACGGGCACGCTGATCTTGGCGCTGAGGGTGAGCAGCAGGGTGCCGAGCACCACGGTGGCCGCCGCATAAAGCGCGCGCGCGGCCTGACTCTTGGGCGCATAGGTGCCCAGAATGGTGTTGGGAGTGGTCAAGGCCAGAGCCATTGCTATACCTTCCGTTGAACAGGATTCCGTTGGCGAATTCATAGTCCCTAGCGCACCGGGAAGGCAATGGCCCCCACAACAGATACGCTGGTTCTCTCGACCAATTTCCTATGCACCCCGGGCGAAGCAGTGCAGGTGGCCCCTGCCCTGACCCGGGTGACCGCGCCCAATGCCAGCGCATATACCTTTACCGGCACCAACAGCTTTCTGATCGGCACGGAGAGGGTGTGCGTGCTCGATCCGGGACCCGATGATCCGGCGCACCTGGCGGCGTTGATGGTGGCAATCGATGGCCGCAAGGTCGATGCCATTGTGCTGACCCACACCCACACCGATCATTCGGCACTGGCGAAGCGGCTGAAAGCAACGACGGGGGCCCCGATCTGGTCTGGCGGGCCGCACCGCCTGTCGCGGCCGGTCCGGCTTTTTGAGATCAACCCGGTGCAAGGCTCATCTGACTGGGGACTGGTGCCGGACCGGGTGCTGGCCGATGGCGAAAGCACCGATGCCAGCGGGGTGGCGCTCAAGGTGCTGGCGACGCCGGGCCATTGCGCCAACCACCTGTCGTTCGGGGTGACGGGCACGCCCTATATGTTTACCGGCGACCATGTGATGGGCTGGAGCAGTACGCTGGTGGCGGTGCCGGATGGGTCGATGGCGGATTATCTGGCTTCGATCATCAAGACCGCTGATGCCCCCTTCAGCCACTACCTGCCCGCGCATGGCGGAGAGATTGCCGATGGACCAAGGCATGCACGTGCGTTGCTGGCACACCGGCAGGCGCGCAATGAGCAGATCCTGGAATGCCTTGGCAAAGGCGTGCAGGACCGGAAAGGGCTGCTGGCGGCCATCTATCCGCAATTGAGCGGGCGGCTGCGCCGCGCCGCGCTGATGACGCTCGACGCCCATATTGAGTATCTCAGCGACAAGGGGAAGATCAGCCAGCGCTGGACGCCGCTGGGACGGCGGCTGACCCGCAGCTAGCCCTCGGGTGCCGGGGCCAGTGCATCAGGCGTCACCTCTTCAGCAGGCGGGGGTTCGACGGCGTTATCGAGCGCGCCATCTTCGCCGGTGGTGACTTCCTGCGGCTCGGTGCTGTCTTCGGCGGGAACAGCCACCGGCGTGTCGCGAACAAGCGCGGTCACCGCATTATCGATGGCCACCATGAAGGCTTCGATGCGCAGGCCGTTGGCGCCAAAATCGTGGATGCCGGTCAACGATGCCGAGCGCATGGCAAGGCTCGATCCATCGGCAGTGGGCCGGATTTCAATGGCGACCTCGTCTTTCCAGCCCAGCAAAGTCTGTGCGGTGGCATTGAGCTGCACGGCGGTTGGCAGGCCCGCCGAGACCGAGGTGGATATGACCTGCCAGCCCTGCGCCTTGACCTCGGTTTCAACCAGGGAAAACAGCTGATCGGAATCGAGCAGGTAGTTGCGGGTGCGGGCATTGGGGAAGACTGTGGCCGTCCGCTCGGCATCGAGTGCGACCGGGGGCTGCGGGAAGGCCGAGAGCAGCACCGGAGGGTTGGCCCAATCGGTCGAAACGTCGGTGACCTGAGGGTAGCGATAGGCGGCATAGCCTGCAATGGCGAGGGGCGTGAGGCAGAGGAGGCTGAGGAACGACCCCAGCATCGCCCTGCCCCAGCCCCGATCGCCGGTGGACCAGATGCGCACAAAGGCGGCGACGCCGCACAGCAAGCCCAGCGCCGCCGCGCCGAGCGCCACCGCTTCGATGAGGGTAAATTGATCGGAACTGATGAGTTCGCCACGATGCATAAAGACCGGAATGACGAGCAGTGGAATCGACAGGCTGCCAAGGCGGCGCGACCAGATCGCCCATTTCGATGTGCGGATGAGAATGCGCATTAGGTCTGTTCCAGAATTCGCGCTCAGGGTCGCGAGCGGTTCTTGTCGCTGTTCTTGGCGGGATTGTCGTCTTCGGGTTCAGAAGTCCCACTGTTTCCGCCATCGCCGCCGGTCGGCTTGCCGCACATCGATTTGATGGCCTGCCACTCTGCATCGGTGAAAGGGGGGATCAGGTTGGCGCTGTCGGCGACCTTTAGTGCATCGAGGGCGGCGCGCCGTTCGGCGGTGAGTGGATGCGTGCTGAGGAGCGCGAAGGCGCGGGTGAAGGCATCATCGCCCGCCACGCGTTCAAGCAGATCGGCAAGGGCGACGGGCTGGAAGGCCATGCGGCGGGCCACATCGGCCGCGAACTGATCGGCCTGCCGCTCGGCCTCGCGGGAGAACCGGCTATCGATAAGGGCCGAACCGATACCGCCGGCAACGGAAATGCCGGTCATATCGCCGAGCACGAAGCCGATTAGGAGGCCGGTGCCTGCGGTTGAAATCAGCTGTTCCATGCCGTGGCGGTACGCGACGTGACCAAGCTCGTGGGCCATGACGCCGGCGAATTCATCGGGGCTTTCGGTCTGGTCGAGCAGGGCCGAAAAGTAGAACGATCTGCCGCCGGGCAAGGCGAAGGCGTTGGGCACGGTGCTGCGGATCACCGTGATGCTGGTGTTGAATGGCGAACCGGTGCCCTGCATGGCAGCATTGGCAAAGCGGGCGATGGCGCGATTGGCGAGACTGTCCGGATCGGGATCGCAGACTTCAAAGCCACCGTTTTCGCTCAGGGCGCTTTCAATCTGCTCGGAGACCATATCGCCCATACGGGTTTCCCACTCCGCCGGAATGAGATGGACGATGCGGCTGGCCAGAAGCGGCACGCCGACGAGATAGGCGCCGATAACCGAGGCCAGCGCGAGAGTGGCGATGCCGGCGAGCCTGAATTGCTTGTTGCGGTCAGCCCGGTGCTTTTCGGCCAGCGCGGGCAGCATGTCGTGGGCGGCGCGCACCTGCTCAAAGGACCGCACCACAAGGCGTTCGCCCACCGGATGGCCATGAACGCCGATGCGCAGCTGATTGTGCGGCGCGTGCAGGGGAGAGACATCGGCGGCGCGCCAACGGGTGATCTCGTTGCCATCAGCAGCATCGAGGATAACGAGGGTGGCAAGGCTGGTGCCGGCGGACTCGATGCGGCAGGTGACATCGTGCACGTTGGCGGTGTGACCATCGGTATAGCGGCCGGTGATCTGCATCAGTAAGCCCCCACATTCAGGGCATCTGCAAGGCCTTCGCCGGCCAGCGACGTGTCTTCGGCCCCGGCGCGGACGCTGCGCAGGCTATCGACGTTTTCGATGGTGGTGCCATTGGCCACGGCCTTCCAGAACCCCAGGGAAAGGTAGAGTTCTGCCATAGCGGCGAAGCTGGCGAGCAGGACCATGTAGCCAAGGGCCAGCGCAATGACGGAAATAATGCTGGACTGAAAAATGCGAGCAAAATCAGCAGGATCGAAGTCGCTACCCTGGCGGGAAATTTCGAGAATTAACGAAGACGCACCAACTCCTGCAATTATTGAAAATAATAGAACGCAGACTGACAACATTAGAACGTAAACGACAAACTGCCACAGCAGGGTCAGCCCCGAGAGCTTGACCGTGACGCGGGCCGCCCCGCAGCGAATGGCGGACAGCACGCGACCGGTCTCGGCGGCGCGGATGGCGAAGTAGCCGAGGAAGGGCAATGCCATGGCAGCAAGCGTGAGCAGGATGACAATGCCATCGGCCCCGATGCGGGGGCTGGATTTGAAGCCGTGGACCGAGCCGATATAGACCACCAGCCCAATGATGACGGCGAGGGTGGTGAAGTAGAAGCCATAGAAGCGCCCGGCGATCAGCTTCCAGGAGCCATCGAAGGTGAACTGGCGGTCGCCATACCAGGTGTGGCCGGTTTTGTAGCGCGAGAGGCTGGCCGACATGAACGGATAGGCCAGGCCCATGGTGACAAGGGTGAGGATTGACCAGAAGAAGCGGCGGATGGCATAGGACCAGGCGCTGCCCTTTTGCGCAAACCGGATGCCGCGCCAGAGCGTGCGCGACAGGCGGAAGTCGCGGGCACGGTAGAGCGCGTAGCCCATGAAGAACCAGAGCAGCACGCCGATGATGGCGTAGCCGGCCACGATGATCTCTGGGCGCTGGGTGGAGAGGTAGAAGAACAGAAGATAGAGCGGCAGGAAGAAGGCGAGCGCGAACAGGAAGCCGATGAGCAGCTGCATGGCATGGCCGGTATATTCGAGGGCATCGCCATCGATCTCGGTATGGGACCAGTAGAAGCGCCGCTTCCAGGTGACGAGCCAGAAGCGATAGACGCCCAGCGTTGGCAGCATCATGAGGTAGCCGCGGGTGAGGATGCCGAACATTTCACCGCGATCACCGGTGAACCGCACCTTGCCAACCCGCCCTTCGGCAGCACTATCAGCCATCAGACCGCCCCAGACCCCAACGCCGCGACCATTCCATTTTGTGCCCGAGCCCGCAAGGTTTCACGGGTTGAGGCGCTGGCGCGACCAGCCCGAACCGGTGGGTGTGAAGACCATGCGATCATGCAGGCGGAAGGCACCATCCTTCCAGAACTCGATCTGCTGCGGCAAAAGCCGGAACCCGGACCAGTGCGGCGGGCGCGGCACCACGGCATCGCCGAGGCTGGCCTCCAGCGCGGCGACGCGCTGTTCGAGGGTGGCGCGATTTGGCAAAGCCCGCGACTGTTGCGACGCCGACGATGCGATCTGCGAGCCGCGCGGGCGGCGATGGAAATAGGCATCTGCCTCTTGGGGGGTGACGATTTCGACCGGGCCGCGCATGCGCACCTGGCGGCGCAGGGTTTTCCAGTGAAACAGCAGCGCTGCCTTCGGTTGCGCCAGCAATTGACGGCCCTTGGCGCTTTCAAAATTTGTAAAAAACGTGAAGCCACGGGCATCGCGGGCGTTCAAAAGCACCATGCGAACGTCGGGAAGTCCCAATTCATCGACAGTGGCCAGCGCCATGGCGTTCGGATCGTTGGGCTCGGAATTGCCGGCCTCGGCGAACCATTCCTCGAAGAGGGCAAACGGATCGATGGGGGCGACATCGGCATCGTCAAACAGGCGCTCGGACAGGGAAGTGGCGGTCATGAATGGGCTTTCGCGGCGGTGAAATGATTATCCGGGCCAAGCTGGACAAGGCGGCAGGGCGTCGCCATATAGAATTCAACCAGCGGTGTTGCAACCGTACCACGATTCTTATGTCAGGAACCCATGCGCGACCCATATGTAGTGCTGGGGGTGCCCCGGACAGCCAGCGAGAAGGACCTCAAGTCCGCCTATCGCAAACTGGCCAAGGCTCATCACCCAGACCAGAACCAGGACGACCCCAAGGCACAGGCCAAGTTTGCCGAAATCTCTTCGGCCTACGACTTCCTGTCCGATGCCAACCGCCGCGCCCAGTATGACCGGGGCGAAATCGATGAGAGCGGCCAGCCCAAATTTGCCGGCTTTGCCGGCGCGGGAGCACGTGGCGGCCCGCGCGGCCGCACGCAGGCGGGCAATTTCAGCGCCGAAGACATCCTGAAAGAATTCATGAGCGGGTTCGGCGGCACGCGCCGCCCGGGCGCGCAATCGGCCGGGTGGGACCCGTTTACCGGCGCCTCCAGCCCGATGGGCGGCGGGGCAGCACCCAAGGGCGAGGATGCCCCGGTGACAGCGGCGATTACGCTTGAAGACGCCCATGCCGCCGCCACGGTGGCGCTGCGCATGCCAAGCGGGAAGATGTTCAACGTCAAGATTCCCGAAAAGGTGCAGGAGGGCCAGCAGATCCGGCTCAAGGGCCAGGGCCTGCCCTCGCCGCTGGGCGGCGAGCCGGGCGATGCGATCGTGACCATCAAGTTCGAGCGCCACAAGCATCTGCGCCGCGACGGCAAGGACCTGCGGGTGGATGTGCCGATTACGCTTTATGAGGCGGTGCTGGGGGCCAAGGTGCGGGTGCCGACGCTCGGCGGTTCGGTGGAGCTGACCCTGCCCCCGGGCGTGAACACCGCCAAGGCCCTGCGCCTGAAGGGCAAGGGGCTTTATGGCGAGGGCGACCTTTATGCGCAGTTGCGCATCGTCCTGCCCGAAGGCGGCGACCCGGACCTTGAAAGTCTGATGCGCTTCTGGCGCGACCAGAAGGCCTACAAGGTGCGCGACAGCTAGGGCCAGGCTCAGGCGTAGGCGACCCAGCCCTTAAAGCTCAGGGCTGCATAGAACAGGCTGATGCCGGTGAACCCGGCCTCGGCCAGCATTGCCGTTTCGGCTTCGGGCGAGAGGACTGTGAGCCTTGTGCCGATGGCCTGATGCATGCTGGCAAGCTGGGCCGGATCGGTGACATCGGGCGCGCCATAGGCGACGTGGCGGGCGATCCAGGCGGACCGCGCGGGCTCGGACTGATCAAAACTGATATGGGCCAGAACCAGCGGCGCGCCGGGGCGCAGGCGGGCATGCAATGCCTGCAGCGTTGCCAGCCGTTCGGCCAGTGGGATGAAGTGGAAGGTCAAAAGGCACACCGCCCCATCGAACGGGCCAGGCGGGGCCGCTTCGACGGTGCCGTGATGCAGACCGATGCGCTCCATATGCGCCGCCGCCGTCTGCCCGGCCAGCGCCAGCATATCGGCCGAGGGATCGACCCCATCGAACGTCCAACCCGGATGGGCATCGCCGAGCGCCTTGAGCTCGAGCCCACCCCCTGCCCCAAGCACAAGCACGCGCCCGGTTGTCGGCACGCGCTCGGCCAGCAGCATGGACACCATGCGATGCAGGCTCTCAAACCCCGGCACCTGCCGCGGCGGGCCCTGCAGATAAGCACTGGACGCATGGGTGCCGGAAAAGGTGGACATGGGTGGAGGCTCCGGGGGGGGGGCGTGAGTGGGCGGATAGAGCAGTAACAGAAGGCGAAATCAAGCGAGGCTGCGATTGTGGGGCTGCTTGCATATCCATTGAAAGCAGGACCGGCATCGGCTAACCTGATCACATGATCGCCAAGACCGTTTCCATCAATGGCTATTATCCGGCTGCCCAATAGGCGCGGCCCGGTTCTATAACCAATGCCGCCGTTGAGGCGGATTGTTTGACCCTCACGGCACACGTGAGGACACCATGACTGATAAGATCAAAGAGTTTGCTATCCGCTCTGCCCAGGCGGCCGATGTTCCCCAGCTTGTGGAGCTTATCGGCCAACTGGCGGCCCATCACGGCGACACCGCGACGGCCAGCCCAGATTTTTTGCACCAGGATCTGTTCGGTCAGACGCCATGGATTTCCATGCTTGTTGCTGAGGCCGCCTCGCAGCTTGTGGGATATGCGGCGCTTTGCCCGCTATACCGCGCCCAATTCAGCCACCGCGGTATCGACCTGCACCACCTTTATGTCACGCCTGAACACCGTACGCAGGGTGTTGGCACGGCGCTGGTGAAAGCGGGAATGGATATGGCCTTGGCCCGCCGCTGCACATATTTTCTTGTTGCCGCGCGGGCAGACAATCTTGAAGCGCAACGGTTCTATGAACGGCTCGGATTCACGCGCTCGCTGGCGGGCGGCGTGAGGTTTACCAAGGTGCTGGACGGAGGGTGAACGATGATCAAAGATCCAGGACAGTAGTGGGAGATTAGGCCGAGCGCGCGGTACGGGAATAATGAAGTTCAGCAGCGTGAAAGGTGGACCGTTGGTGGGGTCGGACGTGCTAAGAAAAGCACACAACGCTGAACTTTGCTGCTAGAATGTGATTCTGGCGAAGTCCTCGCCTCCCCCCTCCACCGGGAAAGTAGATCGCATACAGGACTGATTGAGCACCGAACCACTGTTCGAGCGACGGCAAAAGGAGGGATTGCCTATTTAGCTCGCTATAGGAGGTTCAGGATGCAGCTGAGTGTTCCAATCTATGTTCTGAAGCGCACGGCCAGGCAGTTGGCCCGCGCCCAGTCTTTGCCGCTGAACGAGGCACTTGACCGGGTTGCCATTGGCCAAGGCTATGGCAGTTGGAGTCGTTTGGCAGCGCGACACGCCGCCCAATCGCCCGCGGCGAGGCTCTTTACCCGGTTAAAGCCGGGCGAAATCGCCTTGGTGGGCGCCCGGCCGGGGCAAGGAAAGACCCTTTTTGCGTTAGAGATTGCGGCCATCGCCGCCAACGCCGGTCGCAAAGCATACTTCTTTTCTTTCGAATGCACGTCGGAAGAAGTCGACGAACTCCTTGGGTCAATTGGCTACAATATCGCCCAGCTTGACGAGCGGTTCGAGTTTGACGGATCGGATGACATTTCCGCCGAATTCATCACGGGTAGGATCGGGCATGCCGAGAAGGGAACAGTGGTTGTCGTAGACTATCTACAGTCTCTCGATCACAGACGATCAAATCCTGCCCTCAGCGAGCAAATCATGGCCCTCAGGAAGTTCGCTGCGCTGAAGGGCCTTGTCATGCTGTTCATTGCGCAGATCGATCGTCGCTACAATCCCGAGATAAAAGCGCTCCCCGACCTGAACGATGTGCGGATGCCCAATTCCATCGACTTGAGCGTGTTTGCGAAGAGCATTTTTCTGAATAATGGAGAGGTCAAGATTCACATTCCGGAGCAATCTGGGGCCATGGCGCAATAGAGTTGTCCGCGTCTATCGCCGTTGACTGACCCGCGACCCAACCTCATGATGCCGGCATATTTTTCCGGTTTCATGAGGCGTGCCGTGCGATTTGCAGCACTCGATGTTGAAACGGCCAATCGCAGGCAGGGAAGTATCTGCCAGATTGCAGTGGTGGTTTTTGATGGCGACCAAGAGGTTGCCGCCGATGTGGTTCTAATTGATCCCGAAGAGGATTTCGATGCCATCAATACCAGTATTCACGGGATCGACGCATCCAGCGTTCAAGGTGCCATGACCTTCCCAGCGGTTCATGCACGCCTGTCCAAGATACTGGCCGGGCGACATGTTCTAAGTCACCATTCATTTGACCGGATTGCGATCAGCCAAGCATCGTCGCGCTACGGATTGGAGACCTTTCAATGTCGCTGGGTGGATAGTTGCCTTGTGTCACGCAAAGTGTGGCCACACTTGCGCGATGAAGGTGGTTTCGGCCTCAAGAATCTTGCCACCCGTTTCGACTTCGCGCTTCGCCATCACGACGCACTGGAAGATGCCCGAGTGGCGGGCCGCATCATGCTCAGGGCAATGCAAGAGACCGGCACCGGAATTGAAGAATGGGCGACGGCCAGTGCACCACGTTCACGCGGCGGGTACAGAGGCTCAACACGAGATGTAACTCGCGAAGGCGACGGTGACGGCCCATTGGTGGGCCACTGCATCGTTTTTACCGGCAACTTCAGTATCGATAAAAATGATCTGGCCGACATGGCCCACACCGCCGGTGCAGCAGTCAGAAAGCGCGTATCAAAGGAGACCACAATGGTTGTGGTTGGAGAGTTGGTTGCGGGCGTCGTGGGTGCAGACGGTAAAAGTTCCAATCTCCGAGACGCAGAACGCCTTTCGGCCAAAGGATCGACAATTCAGTTTGCAACGGAGTCGGACTTCAGAGAACTCGTTCGCGAATGATCGGCAAAAATACCCCCCTCAAATATCAGCCAGCAGATCGAGCAGGCTTTGGCGTTCGTCGGCGAGGGGGGTGTCGGGGATGGAGGGGGTGGCGAGGGATTGGGCGGTGACGAGGTGATCGCGGCCCGATTGCTTGGCGGCGTAGAGGCTGCGGTCGGCGCGTTCGATCAGGGTGGCGGGGGTATCGCCCGGCGCAAGGGCGGCGATGCCATAGGAGGCGGTGACGGCATAGGCGCCCGGCGCCGCCGGTGGCAGGCGTGACAGGGCCTGGCGGAAGCGGGCGGTGAAGCTTTCGGCGCCGGTTTCATCCGCATCGCGCAGGACGGCGACGAATTCTTCGCCACCGAACCGGGCAATCAGATCGCCCGGGCGGACGAGACCGGCAAGGATGCCGGCCACGCGGCGCAGCACAGCATCGCCCGCCGGGTGGCCGAACTGGGCATTAAAGCCGTGAAAATCATCGAGATCGAGCAACAGCATGGCCATGGGCGCGCCCGCCGAAACGGCATGGCTGATCATCCCTTCGAGGGACCGGTCAAAATACCTGCGGTTGGGAATGGCGGTCAGCCCATCCGAGCAGGCATCGTGCCGGGCGCATTCGATTTCGGCCTGCAGGGTGCCCAGTTGCTGGCGCACGTTTTCGAGTTCGGCCATCAGACCGCGATTGGCGGAGTTGGCACGGTCGGTTTCGGTGATCAGGCGCTTGAGAAGTTCGCAAAGGGCGGTGGCATCGATGTGCGAAGGGTCGAGCGCCTGGCCGGCGGTGGCAAGCGAGGCATCAAAGCGCGCCGAGATGGCTGAGGCTGCCTCGACCGTTTCGGCAACGGCATCGAGGCTGGCCGAGAACACCTCTGCCCGCTCAAGGCCTGCATCGGCGGCCTCGGCCCGCCGCTCGGCGGCCCGGCGGACGGCATCGAGGTCTTCGGGCGTGCAGACGGCATCGGCGGAGAGTTCGAGCGAGCGGAAGACAATGCCATAGGCCGGGGGTTCGGGAGCAATGGTGCTGCGGGCCAGAAGCCCGACGGCAGATTGCGCTGTGCCCAGCACACGTTTGAATTCGGATTCCAACACGCGCCCCCACGTGATGACGTATTGCCCAAGTTTACCTTGCGCGACAGTCACTTAAGGCCGGGTAAAAAAACTTCGATGTCAGGGACGGGGCGCGGCGGCGCGGCTGAGCCGATCGTTGATGGCTTCGCCAAGCCCGGTTTCGGGCACCGGGGCGACGGCAATGCCGGTGGCGCCGGACGCATCGAGCGCATGGAGCATGGCAAACAGGTTACGCGCCGCCTCGCGCAGGTCGGCAGCGGGGGACAGGTTTTCAACCGGGCCCGTGAGCCCTGTGGGCAGCGGGCCGAAGCCAAGGAAAGCCTCGCCGGGCATGGCGCTGGTTGCATTGAGCCGCACGCGGGCATTGGGCGCATAGTGGCTGGCCAGCATGCCCGGCGCGCTGATTTCGGCATTGGGGGCGGCAATGGCGATGGGGCGGCCGAGGTGGGCCTCGATCTCCGCGCGGGCCAGCGCCCCGGCGCGCAGCTGGGTGACGGTATCGCCATCGACCTTGAGGATGGTCGATTCCACCCCCGACCGGCAGGGGCCGCCATCGAGCACCGGCACGGCGTCGGCAAAACCGGCAATCACCTGGGCGGCGGTGGTGGGCGAGAGGCGCCCCGACGGATTGGCCGAGGGACCGGCAAGAGGAATGCCGGCGGCGCGGATGAGCGCCAGAGCCAGCGGATGATCGGGCACGCGCACGCCCACCGTATCGAGCCCGGCGGTGACCAGATCGGACAGGCCCCCGCCCGCCTGGCGCGGCAGCACCAAGGTGAGCGGGCCGGGCCAGAAGCGTTTGGCAAGGGCCCAGGCAAGGGGGGAGAATGCAACCAGGGTTTCGGCCATGGCCAGATCAGCGCAATGGATGATCAGCGGGTTGAACCGCGGGCGGCCCTTGGTTTCGTAGATCGAGAGCACGGCATCGGAACTGGTGGCGTCGGCGCCCAGGCCATAAACCGTTTCGGTAGGGAACGCGACGAGCCCCCCGGCGCGCAGGCGCGCGGCCATGGCGGCGACATCATTTTGCGCTGGTTTTGCCTGATCCATGGGCGGTGTTTGACAAGGGGGCGCTGCCACGTCAAGAAGGCACTTGTGCCGCAAGGGGATGCCATGACGACCCTACTGGTCAGCCAGCGCAATTTTGAAAGCCATGTTACGCCCGAGGGCCACGCAGAACGGCCCGACCGTATCCGCGCGGTGGATGAGGCACTGGCGCGCCCGGCATTCGATGACCTGGTGCGGCGCGATGCGCCATCTGGTGACCTGATGCTGGCCGAACTGGTGCATTCGAAGACCTATCTCGAACTGTTGCGCAAGCACCGGCCGGCGGAAGGGATTGGCCAGCTCGATCCGGATACATTCATTTCGTCAGGCTCGATGGATGCGGCGGCAACCGGATTGGGCGGGGCGATGCTGGCGCTCGATGCGGTGGTGCTGGGCGAGGTGGACAATGCGTTCTGCGCCATCCGCCCGCCGGGGCACCATGCCGAAATCGACCGGCCGATGGGGTTCTGCCTGATCAACACCATTGCCATCCTGGCGCGGCTGGCGCAGCGCAAGCATGGGGCAGAGCGCATCGCTATCATTGATTTTGATGTGCACCACGGCAACGGCACGCAGGATATCTTCAAGGATGACCCGAGCGTGTTCTATGCCTCGAGCCACCAGATGCCGCTCTACCCCGGCACCGGGGCCCCGCACGAAACCGGGGTGGGCAATATCGTGAACACGCCGCTGGCCCCGTTCAGCGGCGGGGCGGAAATGCGCGAGGCCTATAAAGGCACCATCCTGCCGGCGCTCAACGATTTTGCCCCTGACATCATCCTGATCTCGGCCGGGTTCGACGCGCATGAGCGCGACCCGCTGGCGCAGCTGAACTGGGATGCCGAGGACTTCGCCTGGCTGACCGGCAAGCTGATGGACCTGGCCGGTCGGCGGGCCGATAACCGGATCGTGTCTTTGCTCGAAGGCGGATATGATCGCAAAGGGCTCGCCGAAGGGGTGACAAGCCATGTGGCAATGCTAAAAGACGGCACCTTCTTACCGCCCGGAGTCTAGAGGACGCGCCATGGCCGATATCACCGACGTCAAATCGATGAGCTTTGAGCAGGCGCTCAATGAGCTGGAGCAGATCGTGGCCAAGCTCGAAGGCGGCAAGGCGCCGCTGGCTGAATCGATCTCGATCTACGAGCGTGGCGAAGCGCTGAAAAACCATTGCGAAACGCTGCTCAAGACGGCGGAAGCCCGGATCGAAAAGATCACCCTGTCGCGCGATGGCAAGGCCACCGGCACCGAACCCCTGGACGCCTGAGCATGGCCGAAACCGCATCGCCCGGCCTGCGCCGGTTCCGCATGATCCTTTGGGTGCTGGTGGCGCTGGCCGCGCTGGCAGCCACGGCGCTGTTCGTGTTCAAGCCCCCTGCCCGGCCCATTGGCATTGCCAGTGCCGAGTTCACCATGAACTCGACGGCGGGCGGCACCTTTACCAAGGCGAACCTGAAGGGCGCGCCGACGCTGATCTTTTTCGGCTACACGTTCTGCCCCGATGTGTGCCCGACGACGCTATCGGAAATGACGGCGCTGCGCGATGAGCTGAAGCTGACGCCGGACCAGTTGCGGATTGTGTTTGCCTCGGTTGACCCGCAGCGCGATACGCTCGAGGCGCTCAAGCTCTACCTTTCGTCATTCACTGGCGTCGAGGGCCTGACCGGTACCGAGGAAGAGGTCGAAATCGCCAAGGCAGCCTTCGGGGTCTATTCCAAGAAGGGCGAGGACGATGGCAGCGGCACCTATCTGGTGGACCACACGGCAACCACGTTCATGATCGACGCAGAGGGCGCGTTCGTGGGCACGATTGCCTATGGCGAGGACACGGAAACGGCCAAGGCCAAGATCGCGCGCCTGGCCGGGCTATGAGCAACCGCATGCGGCTCGACCAGGCGCTGGAACAGCGCCGCCTGCTGCCGAGCCGCGCCCGGGCCCGTGACGCCATTCTGCGCGGCACAGTGACGGTGAATGGCGAAAAAGCCATCAAACCCAACCAGATGGTGAACCAGGACGATGTGCTGGCCCTGGCCGATCCGGCGGCAAACTATGTGTCGCGGGCGGCGCTGAAGCTGATCGCCGGGCTGGACGCGGGCCAGATTGCGGTTGAGGGCACAACGTGCCTCGATGCGGGCTCATCGACCGGTGGGTTTTCACAGGTGTTGATGGAGCGCGGGGCGGCAAAGATTTACGCCGTCGATGTGGGGCACGACCAGTTGCACCCGCGTCTGCGCAATTCGAACCGCGTGGTGTCGATGGAGGGGCAGAACGTCAAAGAGTTGACGGCGGTGCTGATCCCCGAGCCGATTGACCTGTTGGTCTGCGACATCAGCTTTGTATCGGTGGTCAAGGTTCTGGGCGCGCCGCTAGCGCTGTGCCGACCCGGTGCGGATGCGGTGGTTTTGATCAAACCGCAGTTCGAGGTGGGGCGCGAGAATGTGGGCAAGGGCGGGGTGGTGACCGACCCCGGAGCCATTGCCGGGGCGGTCGAGGCCGTGATCGCCTTCATGGTGGATCAGGGCTTTGCGCACCGGCTCTCCATCCCCTCCCCGATTGCGGGCGGGGACGGGAATACCGAAACGGTGGCGATTTTCCACAAATCGGCTGAGCTTGTTGCAGCCGCAATCGGCTGATAGGCGTTAAGCTTTTACACAACCAGAAAACACAGGTGCGGCAATGGAATACCGTCGATTGGGCAAATCTGGCCTGAAGGTCAGCGAATTCTCGTTCGGCTCGTGGGTGACGTTCAGCAAGCAGGTCGACCAGGCCGATGCGCGCAAGCTGATGACCCATGCCTATGACAATGGCATCAACTTTTTCGACAATGCCGAAGGATATGAAGCCGGTGCTTCGGAAACCCTGATGGGCGAGGCGCTGGCCAAGCTCAAGTGGAGCCGGGACAGCTATATCGTTTCGTCAAAAGTGTTCTGGGGCGGAAGCAAGCCCACACAGAAGGGCCTGTCGCGCAAGCATGTGACCGATGCGGCGCATGCGGCGCTCAAGCGCCTGCAGGTTGAGTATCTCGATCTCTATTTCTGCCACCGGCCCGACATTGATACCCCGGTTGAGGAAACCGTGCGGGCGATGAACGACCTGATCAGCCAGGGCAAGATTTTGTACTGGGGCACTTCGGAATGGAGCGCCCAGCAGCTGACGGAAGCCTGGGGCGTGGCGCGGGCCAACAACCTGGTGCCACCGACGATGGAACAGCCCGAATACAACATGTTCAACCGTAAGAAGGTGGAAGCGGACTATCTGCCGCTTTATGACCTTTTTGGGCTCGGCACCACCATCTGGTCGCCGCTGGCCTCAGGGCTGTTGACGGGCAAATACAACAACGGCATTCCCGCCGACAGCCGCATGAGCCTGCCCGGCTATGAATGGCTGCGGGCGCGGCTGGAAAGCGAAGAAGGCGCGGCCAAGCTCAGCAAGGTCAAGGAGCTCGCCAAGCTTGCCGATGCGGTGGGGATTTCGCTGACGCATCTGGCGCTGCTCTGGTGCCTGCGCACCCCGCATGTATCGACGGTGATCCTTGGGGCATCGCGCCTGAGCCAGCTTGAGGACAACCTGGCTGCGCTCAAGCACAAGGACAAGCTGACCGCCGATGTGATCGCCAGGATCGAGGCGATCCTGCAGAACGAGCCGGAAGCCCCGCAGCGCTTCTGAGGCTAAAACCCAACCCCGCCATCGCGGCCCATCTGGCCGCGGTGGCGGAGGAAATGATCGGCCAGAACTACAGCCATCATGGCCTCGCCCACCGGCACGGCGCGGATGCCGACGCAGGGATCGTGGCGGCCCTTGGTGATGATATCGGTGTCCTCGTTTTCTACCGTGACCGTCTGGCGCGGGGTAAGGATCGACGAGGTCGGCTTGACCGCAAAGCGCACCACCACCGGATCGCCATTGGAAATGCCGCCCAGAATGCCCCCGGCATGGTTGGACAGGAAATAGGGCGCGGTCTTGCCCGCGCGCATTTGATCGGCGTTTTCAACGCCGGTGAGGCTGGCCGCTTCCATGCCCGCGCCGATTTCGACGCCCTTGACGGCGTTGATCGACATCATGGCCGATGCCAGATCTGAACTGAGCTTGCCATAGATGGGCGCGCCCCAGCCCGGCGGCACACCCTCGGCGACAACCTCGATGACCGCGCCAACCGATGAGCCGGCCTTGCGGATGCCATCGAGATAAACTTCCCAGTCGGCGGCGGCCTTGGGATCGGCGCAGAAGAAGGGGTTCTGATCGACCTCGGCCCAATCGAAATTGTCATAGTTGATCTTGTGCGGCCCGATCTGGACCAGCGAGGCGCGGATCCTGACCTGCGGAATCACCAGTTTGGCGACGGCGCCGGCGGCAACGCGCGCGGCAGTTTCGCGTGCCGAGGAGCGGCCGCCACCGCGATAGTCGCGGATGCCGTATTTCTGGTCATAGGTGAAATCGGCGTGGCCGGGACGGTATTTGTCACGGATATCGCCATAGTCCTTGGAGCGCTGATCGGTGTTTTCGATCATCAGCGAAATCGGCGTGCCGGTGGTGCGCAGCCCATCGGTGCGCTCGTCCTCGAAGGTACCGGAGAGAATCTTGACCAGATCGTCTTCGCGGCGCTGCGTGGTGAAGCGCGATTGGCCGGGCTTGCGGCGATCAAGATCACGCTGGATGATCTCGGCGCTGATCGGCAGGCCGGCGGGGCAGCCATCGATCACCACCCCGAGCGCGGGCCCGTGGCTTTCGCCCCACGTGGTGAAGCGGAAAAGATGTCCGAATGTATTGAACGACATGGCGCGCCCTCAGCTTGCCCGCTTTCTAGGGAGCGGGGAGGGTTCCGTCAATCGTGGTGGTCAGACACCACCGCCCTCGATGAACTCGAGGACGCCGTGCTGGAAGTGCATGATGACATCCTGCGGCGGGGTCCAGTTCATGACCTGGTCGCGGGGGGCGTTTTCGATGAGGGCGCGCAGGGTGCGGGCGACGCCGCCGTGGGAAACGACGACGGCGGGGCCCCTGAGCTTTTCGCCGAATGCCACGAGGCGGCGGGCGACGTCGTCGTAGTTTTCGCCCTGATCGGGGCGGAAGTGCCAGTAGCTGGCATCGCGCGAGCCCGGCGCGGCGGCAATGCCGGGCGGCAGTTCGTCGAACAGGCGGCCTTCCAGCGCCCCGAAGGAAATTTCAACGAGGAGCGGATCGAACTGCACCTCGGGCAAGGGCTCAGCGAACCCTGCGCGGATGCGCTCCATGGTCTGGCGGGTGCGGGTGAGCGGGGAGGCGTGCCATTCGAACCGGGCCGGATCGATGCCGCGCTCACGGAAGGTGGCGGCAAGGGCACGGCCATTGGCACTGGCCTGCCCTTCGCCCTTGGCGTTGAGCGGAATATCCTGCCGACCCTGGTAGCGCCGTTCGGCGTTCCAGGGGGTCTCACCGTGCCGGATGAAATAGAGTTCCGGCCAGACCAGTTGCGGCATGACGTGTTCCCGGGTGCTGGGCCGATCAGGCCTGCGGTGCGTCCTCATCCATCAGCTTCATGCCGACGACGTTAAAGCCGGCATCGACGTGATGGATTTCGCCCGACACGCCGGCCGAAAGGTCGGAGAGGAAATAAAGCGCGGAGCCACCGACATCCTCGATGGTGACATTGCGGCGGAGCGCGGCATTGGCCTCCTGCCAGTGCAGCATGTCGCGCAGGCCGGAAATGCCGGAGGCAGCCAGGGTCTTGATGGCGCCAGCCGAGATGGCGTTGACGCGGATATTGCCCTTGCCCAGATCAACGGCCAGATAGCGGACCGACGCTTCGAGCGCGGCCTTGGCAACGCCCATGACGTTGTAGTTGGGCACGTACTTTTCGGCGCCATAGTAGGTGAGCGTCAAAAGCGAGCCGCCGTTGGGCATGAGCTTTTCGGCGCGCTTGGCCACGGCGGTGAACGAATAGACCGAGATGTTCATGGTCAATTCGAAATTGGCGGCGGTGGTATCGATGTAGCGGCCTTCGAGCTCTTCCTTGTTGGAAAAGCCGATGGCGTGGACGAGGAAATCGATGCTGCCCCAGCGCTTTTCGATCTGGGCGAAGGTTTCGTCCATGGCGGCGTCGTTGGTGACATCGCACTCGACGACGAAATCGGAACCGAGTTCGGCGGCCAGCGGATCGATGCGCTTCTTGAGCGCTTCGCCCTGATAGGAGAGTGCGATCTCGGCGCCCTGAGCATGCAGCGCCTTGGCAATTCCCCAGGCGATGGAGCGATTGTTGGCCACGCCCATGATCAGGCCGCGCTTACCGGCCATCAATCCTTGCGACATCAGATTTTTCCTTGTTTGCCGTCGTCGGACCGGTTGTGGCACAGGGGCCGGAATGGGGCAAGTTCTCCCTTTCCGGCCTGTGAACTTGCCACTATGGTCGCCCGCCATGAGCATGACCAACGACGCGCTTTTTGCAGCCCTGAACAGTATTTGCGGCACCGTGATTACGGCGCCCGGCGACATGGCGCGGTTCATCGATGAACCACGGCGGCGCTTCCACACCGGGGCGCGGGCCGTGGTGCAACCGCGCAGCGTTGCCGAGGTGCAGGCGGTGATGCGGCTGGCCCATGAGCATGGGGTGGCGGTGATTCCGCAGGGTGGCAATACCGGGCTGGTCGGCGGGCAGGTGCCGCTGAGCGGGCACGAAGTGATTGTGAACCTGAGCAAGTTGCGCGCGGTGCGGCAGCTCGATGCCGATGCTGGGTATATGACCGTCGAGGCTGGGCTGACCCTGCAGCAGGCCCATGAGGCCGCCGAGGCGGCGGGAGCGATGTTTCCCTTGTGGATTGCCAGCCAGGGTTCGGCCCAGATCGGGGGCGTATTGAGCTCGAATGCCGGGGGCGTGCAGGTGCTGGCCTATGGCAATGCCCGCGACCTCTGCCTCGGGGTGGAAGCGGTGCTGGCGGACGGGCGGCTCTACAATGGGCTGAACGCGCTCAAGAAAGACAATACCGGTTATGACCTGAAAGACCTGCTGGTGGGGGCCGAGGGCACGCTGGGGATTATCACGGCGGCGACACTGAAGCTTTACCCCAGCCCAGAAGGCCACGAGACGGCGATTGCCAATGTGGCATCGCCTGCCGATGCGCTGACGCTGTTCTATGGAATGCGCGAGCGGGCGGGCGGGCGGCTGACGGCGTTTGAGCTGATGCCGCGTTTTGGGATCGACATGCTGCTGACCCACAGCATGCTCGACCGCGACCCGACAACGAGCCTGTCGCCCTGGTATGTGCTGATCGAGATTTCGCGGCCCAAGGGGGCGGCGGCGGGCGCATTGCAGGATGGGCTGGAAGCAGCGTTCGAAGCCGGCACGGTGAGCGATGCGGTGATCGCTGAATCGCTCTCGGACCGGGCGCGGATGTGGACGGCGCGGGAGAGCATGTCGGAAGTGCAATCGCGCGAGGGCGCATCGATCAAGCACGATGTATCGGTGCCGGTGGCCAAGGTGCCGGAGCTGCTGGAGGCCGGGATTGCGGCGGTCGAGGCGCTGGTGCCGGGCATTCGCCCCTGCCCGTTTGGCCACATGGGGGATGGCAATATCCACTTCAACCTGACCCAGCCGGTGGGGGCAGACCCAAAGGCGTTCATGGCCGGGGCGGAGCCGGTGCATGCCGTGCTCTATGAGATTGTGCTGCGACTGGGCGGTTCGGTTTCGGCTGAGCATGGGATCGGGCAGCTCAAGACCGGCTTGCTCAAACAGGTGAAGGACCCGGTGGCGCTGGAGATAATGCGGGCGATCAAGGGCGCGCTCGACCCCAAGGGCATTCTCAACCCAGGCAAGGTGCTGGGCTAGAACAGGTCCATCTGGCCGCCTGCCCGCCTGGGCTTGGGCTTTTCGGCGTGGGCGGACGGTTCGAGAGTGATCGGTTCGATCAGGCCCGGATCATCATCTCGAGCGGAATTGACCCGGGTGGAGACCGGGTGGGATTTGACGCTGCCCGGCGGCAGGGGCAGGGCCAGTTGCAGGGCGGCCCTGGCGTTTACCTCGCGGGTGTTGAGCCATTCATCGACCTTGTCCATCGGCAGGATGGCGGGCATGCGGTCGTGGATATAGGCGACATCGGGATTGGCGCTGGTGGTGATGAGCGCGGTGGTATCGATCTCTTCGCCGTTGGGGCCATGCCAGTTGGAATAAAGCCCGGCCAGAACCATGGGCTGATCATCGACGAGCGTGATGTAGTAGGGCTGCTTTTTCTTGTCGGGCCCGGTGTGCCATTCGTAATAGCCGCTGACCGGAACGATGCATCGCTGGTTCTTGAGGGCATCGCGGAAGGCGGGCTTTTCGGCCATCGATTCGGCACGGGCGTTGACCAGCAGGGGGAACTCGCGCGGGTCCTTGACCCAGTGCGGTACGAAGCCCCAGCGGGCGAGCTGGGCGGTACGCTGGCCGTTCTGCTCCCAGATGGTGACGATGGGCTGGGTGGGGGCGACGTTGAAGCGCTCGGGAAACCCGATCTGGTTCGTGACCTTGAACAGTTCGAGCATAGCTTCGGGCGGCAGGGTGGCTGCGTAACGGCCGCACATGGCGATCTCCTTTTGCGCTGAGAAACAGGTATGCTCGCGCATCAGGAATCGCAAACCGAAAAGCCGAAATTGCCGTTGGACGAAGCCAATGCGGCCAGTGTGGCCATGATTGCGGATGGGCGCGTGCTGCTGATCCAGCGGGCGCGGGCGCCCTATCGCAACCTGTGGACCCTGCCGGGCGGAAAGCGGGAAACCGGCGAGGCGATTGAGGATTGCGCGAGCCGCGAGATCGGCGAAGAGCTGGGGATGAGGGTAACAGGGCTGGTGCCGGTGTCGGTGGAAACCTTCGGCAGCGCCGGTGAATGGAAGCTGGCTGTGTTTGCCAGCTGTGAATTTAAAGGCGCCCCAACGCCATCCGATGAGGTTCTGGGATGGCGCTGGTGCACAGCAAGCGAGGTGGCCGGGCTCAAGACCACGGCGCGGCTGGCGCAGATTGTGGCCGAAGGGTTCAGGCTTTTGGGGCAGGTGCAGAAATGATGCGCCCGCTTGCGCGCCGATCCCGGCTTCCGTAGATATCGAGAATGCACCACGCCCGACGCCTTATCGGTCTGCTTTGCCTGACGGCCATGCTGGCTTTTGCACCGCAGGCAGGCCTGGCGGTCGATCCGCCCTATCAGCGGCAGATGGAACGGCTGGCCGAGATCATGGGCAGCCTCTATTTTCTGCAGCCCCTGTGCAAAACCGGCGACGAGGACTGGCGGGCGCAGACGCAGGACCTGATCAATCTCGATGAGCCCGACGAGGATCGCCGCCAGCGGCTGACGGGGGCGTTTAATGCCGGATATTCGGCCTATTCAAGGCTTTATCGCGTGTGCACCAGTTCGGCCAAGGAGGCGTTCGAGCGGCTCCTGGTGGAAGCGGAAAAAACGGCGCGGGACATCCATACGCGTTACGCCGAGTGAATTAAGGATAAATCCAGATATAAAATTAACCTTCCGGTTACTTCTGGCGGACGGTCGGGTACAAGCCATGATACCCCAGACTCAAGACGCGTGAGTAACCCGATGTTCTCAACCACCAGCACCGGCAGCCTGTTTGACCGCGACCGCGAGGAACGGCAGCTGGCGCTCGAATATCTGGCTGAGGCCTGGAACACGGCTGAGGAAGATGGCGTGGAGAGCCAGGCGCTGGCGCATGCCTCACTGTTTGCGGCGCTGGCGACGCTGGTGAAGACGTTTGGCGAAGAAGCCACCGCGAGCCTTGTGGCCACCCTGCCCGACCGCATTCGCTCGGGCGAATACAATCTCGAGCGTTCGCTGCAGTAACTTGATCCTGACATAATGGCAGTGTTGAACTCCGCCATCATGAAACATCAGATTTTCCGATTCGCTTTTATTGCTTTTGCAACAACGCTTTTGATCCCGGGCGGCGCGTTTGCCCAGGATGTTTCCGACCTTCCGCTCGACCAGCAATATGTGGTCTACAGCCACCCCGATGACCTGCCCGACGCAGTGCGCGCCAAGCGCGATGCCCTGCTCGATGCAGCGCGGACGGGGGATGTGGAATACTTCGCCTCGATCATCGAGGAACAGGAGTTTCCACCCACTCTGACCTTTGGCGAAATGCCGAACGGGCCGATAGAGTATCTGCGCGAATCCTCACCTGACGGCGAGGGCCCGGCATTGCTGGCGCGCATGGTGAACCTGCTCGAAGCCCCCTATGCGGTGATGGGGCCGGAAACCGATGACCCGATCTATATCTGGCCCTACCATGCTGCAATGCCGGATGTGACGGCGCTGACCCTCGACCAGAAGCTCGATGCTTTCGTTGTGGGTGGCGATGATGCCATGAAATCGATCGAGGAGGCCGGCGCCTACTACGGCTACCGGCTGATCATCGGCAAGGACGGGAACTGGAACTCGTTCGTGCGCGGCGACTAAGCCTCGGGCGATAGAGCTTCGAGAAAGCGCATGGGCTGGCCCTGGGCGGGGGTGACGAGTTCACCCTGCCACATCACGGTGTTGCCGCGGATGATGGTGCCCACCGGCCAGCCGGTGACCGTGACCCCGTCATAGGGCGTCCAGCCGGCGCGCGAGGCCACCCAGCCATTGGTGATGGTCTCGCGCCGCTTGAGATCGACGATGGTCAAATCTGCGTCATAGCCGACGGCGATGCGGCCCTTCTGGGCGATGCCGAACAGGCGGTTGGGCCCGGCGCTGGTCATATCGACAAGGCGGTTCAGGCTCATGCGCCCGGCATTGACGTGATCGAGCATGATCGGCACCAGCGTCTGCACCCCGGTCATGCCCGAGGGCGAGGCCGGATAGGGCTTGCGCTTTTCCTCGTGGGTGTGGGGGGCATGATCTGACCCCAGGATATCGGCGACGCCATTGCTGACCCCGGCCCAGATGCCTTCGCGATGGATGGCATCGCGGACAGGCGGGTTCATCTGGGCATAGGTGCCCAGTTTGACATAGGCGGTTTCATCGAGGGTGAGGTGGTGCGGGGTGACCTCGACGCTGGCGACGTCCTTGTGATCGGCGAGGAACGCCATTTCCTCGCGCGTCGAAATGTGCAGGACATGGATACGCTTGCCAGCGGCGCGGGCCAGCGCGACGAGGCGCCGGGTGCATTTGAGCGCGGCCTCGGGATCGCGCCAGACCGGGTGCGAGCGCGGATCGTTATCGATGCGCAGCGGCTTGCGCTCTTCGAGGCGGAACTCGTCTTCGGAATGGAAGGCGGCGCGACGGGTGATGGCGGCCAGGATCTTGGCGACCCCGGCATCGTCGGCGACCAGCAGCGAGCCGGTGGAAGAGCCCATGAACACCTTGACCCCAGCGCAACCGGGCAGCTTTTCGAGCATGGGCAGGTCGGCAACGTTTTCGTGCGTGCCCCCGATATAGAAGGCGAAATCGCAGTGCATGCGGTTGGTGGCGCGGGCGATCTTGTCTTCGAAGGCGGCTTTGGTGACGGTGAGCGGGGAGGTGTTGGGCATTTCAAACACGCCCGTCACCCCGCCCATGACGGCAGAGAGCGAGCCGGACTGCAGGTCTTCCTTATGCTCGGCGCCGGGTTCGCGGAAATGCACCTGGGTATCGATGACCCCGGGCAGGACGTGCAGGCCAGTGCAATCGATGATGCTGGCCGCCGAGGCCGCCGAGAGATCGCCCAGGGCGGCGATGCGTCCGCCTGTAACCCCGACATCGGCGGCGCCAATGCCATCGTGATTGGCCAGCGTGCCGTTCTTGAAAACCACATCGTAGTGCGCCATGTCTGCGAGGTCCCCTTTGTCCGCCTGAGGGGTTTTAGGCAAGCCCGCCCGCCCCGTCCAGTCTGGAGCCGCCATGGCCACTTCGCTTCGCCCCGATCGCGCCGTTTTCCGCTTCTCGGGGCCCGATGCGCACAAGCTGCTCAACGATGTGGTGACCGGACGCATTCCGGCTGGCCCCGGGCCGGCGACCTGGTGGGCGCTGCTGACGCCGCAGGGCAAGATTTTGGCCGAGGGACTGGCCGGATGGGCCGAAGAGGCGATCTGGCTCGACGTGCATGATTCGGTTGCCGATGACTTTTTCCGCCGCATGCGGATGTATCGGCTGCGGGCGCAGGTGGTGATCGATGACCTGCGCGAGAGCCACAGCGTGGGCTGGGCGGAGGCGAGCCATGAGGCGATCAGCCACCAGGCCGATTTCGGGCCGGTGAGGCTGGGCACGCGGGTTATCGGGCCGCGCGAGGCGGGCTGGGTGGCCGATGCGGCCTATCGCAAGGCGCGGATAGCGGCGGGGATTGCCGAACTGGGCGAAGACTTTGCCCCCGACACTACCTTTGCCCACGATATCGGCATGGACCTTCTGGACGGGATAGACTTCGCCAAGGGCTGCTATGTGGGGCAGGAAGTGGTGAGCCGGATGAAGCATCGCGGCACGGCGCGGCGGCGGCCGGTGGTGGTAAGCGGGCTCGTTGACGCCGATGCCGGGGCGGCGGTGATGGCCGGTGAGCGCGAAGCGGGCACGGTGGGCGCGGTGGCGGACGGGGAGGCGGTTGCGATCATCCGCCTCGACCGGATCACCGATGCGGATGCGGCGACGGTCAATGGCAAGACAGTGCGCCTGCACCTGCCCACATGGGCGCGATATGGCTTTGGGGAATCGGCAGAGGCTGATTAAAAGACCATAAGCGGTTCGATTCCCCGGGGTGAAGATGGCCAAGACCAAGGACAGGGCGTGGCAGCGCATGCTGTCCGGGCGGCGGCTGGATATTCTCGATCCCTCCCCGCTCGACGTCGAACTGTCCGATATTGCCCATGGTCTAGCGCGCGTTGCCCGCTGGAACGGGCAGACGCAGGGCGATTTTCCCTTTTCTGTCGCGCAGCACTCGGTGCTGGTGCTGGAAATTTTCCAGGCGATCTGTCCGGGCGCCACGCCGCGCGATGGCTTGTACGCGCTTTTGCATGATGCACCCGAATATGTGATGGGGGATATCATTTCGCCGTTCAAGACGGTGATGGGCGGCAATTACAAGGAAGTGGAGAACCGGCTGCTGGGTGCGGTGCACATGCGCTTCTCGCTGCCGGCGGTGCCATCGGCCGCCCTGACACGGCAGATCAAGCGCTCGGACAAGGAAGCGGCGTTCTTTGAAGCCGTGCACCTGGCAGGGTTTGAGCAGATCGAAGCGCGCAAGCTGTTTGGCGAGCCGAGCCTGCCGGCCTTCGACCTCGACCATTTCGACCTGTTGATCCGCCCCTGGCCAACGCGGGAAGCGCATGACCGGTTCGTGCATGCGTTCGAATCGCTCAATGCCGCGCTGCAAGCGCAGGAACAGGGTTAATCAAACCTTACCGCGTTAATGGTGAATCTGCGTCGGCTTTGACGCGCTGCTGGCCCGACGGTTAATGAAGTGTTAAAATTATACTTCATTGATCGAGCAAGACATGGGCAGGTTCATGCGCCAACTGGTTCTGGGTGCGGCCGTTACCGCTGCGGTTTCGGGAATACTGACATCGCCGCTGTGGCTGCACAGTGCCATGGCCACCGACGTTGTGGCGGATGTGGTTGAAGCAACCGAACTGGTGCAGACCATTGCCCCGGCACTCGACCTGAGCAACCTCGTCAAGTTCGAGGGCCGCGAATATGCGGTGAGCTATGAAGATGGGGCCGTTTCCGAGCCACTATCGGTGACGCGGATCAAGAAGGTCGAATATGGCCAGGTGAGCTATGTCGACGTGGCGACGACGGTTTCGGGCACCTATTCCAGCGAGGCCCTGTTTTCCCCGCATGTGAAATATCCGGGCATCCACGTGGTGCCGACCGGCGAGCCGGAGGCGAAATTCCACTTCAGCTCGTGGTCGGCAACCGAGGGTTGGACGGCGATGAGCGTGACCCCGGCAGGATCGTTCAGCTATCACGACTTTGCCAATGGCATTTCCATCAGCAACTGAGCGCTGCTAACCGCGCTTGAAGCGGTAGAAGATGTGCAGGCCGATCTTGGTGACCTTTTTCAGCTTGGGCGCCCAGTGCGGATACACATAGCTGGCATGGTAGTGCGTGGCGTTGGCCACTTCGGTCAGATAGAGCTCTGACTTGGCCACGCCCTTGGCGATCTCCTGCGCCTGGGCCCAGGATTTGCGATCGTTGATGGTTTCGGGAATGCCATCGCAGGCAAACGAGAACTGGCAGCGATTGCGCCAGGACTGGTTCTGAAACACCACGCCGCAGATGGTGCTGGGATAGAGCCGATGGGCGACGCGGTTCATGACCACCTGCCCCACGGCAACCTGCCCGCGATAGCTTTCGCCGCGCGCCTCGAAGTAAATGGCGGTGGCGAGGCACCAGAGTTCTTTTTCCGAATAGACCTTGCCCGACTTCGACTTGACCTCGAATTCGGTGATCGGGGCATTGGCGCGCGCATAGGCCAGATCGGTGGAGGCCAGCAGCGGCATGGGGGCAATCGACTGGCCGCCGGTGGCGGCGCCATCAATGGCATCAAGCGCCGAGGATGAGGAAATCAGCGACGGATCGATGGCGGCAACCGAAATGCGCGGGCCATCTTCGAAGGCGGGGGCGCCAAGGTCGGCCAGGCGGGACTGTTCGCCATCCACCGGATCGGACGGGCCATTGCGCAGCGCGGCCAGCCGCAGGCGCACTTCATCGAAACTGCGGGCGACGCTGAGCACATCGACATCGATGCGGGCACGGTTCTGCTTTTCGGCCCGATTGGGACCGACAAAGCTGACCGCCTCGAACATGTGATCGACCGAACCGGTGATGGTGACGTCGTCGCCCGAATAGGAAAGGCTGGCAACCAGCGCCGGGGCCGCTGCCGGATCGGGCAGCACAATGGCATCGGCGGGGCCGTGCGCCTGGCCCACAAGGGCCGCATAACCAAGGACCGAGACCACCAGCCCGGCCAGAAACCTGGCGGAACGATAGTCCGGTCGAGCCTTGGCCGCGACGGGCCGGGTGGGCTTTGCCATCAAACGCATTACTCGCACAACACAACGCGCCGGCAGACGCTGCCGCGAGAATTTGACTGAATTCCCGCAGCAATTGCCGACGATGCTGATCATCGCCCATTAGGGTTAGCGGCAGGTAAACACTGAGGTTATGGCGGCAGCACGAAGCGCGCGTGGCGTGACGGCGGCAGGATTGGGGCGAAGTCAGGTGTCCTTGAAGCCGGCCTGGAAATTCCGGGCATAGGCGCCTCCGGCCGCCAGAAGCGCTGCGTGAGCGCCACTTTCAACGATACGCCCGCCTTCGAGCAGGTGAATGATGCTGGTGCGGGCCACCGCTTCGCGGCTGTGGGCGATGATCATGATGGCCTTTTGCGAGGCCAGTTCGGCAATGCGCCCGATGATATCGCTTTCACGTTCGGCATCGAGATGGGAGGTCGCCTCGTCGAGGATCAGCAAATCGGTGTTTTTGAGCACCGCGCGGGCGAGCGAAATGCGCTGGCGTTCGCCGCCGGAAAAGCACGCGCCGTTGGATGCCGTTGCCGTATCGAGGCCATCGGGGAGGCTGCGCACCAGATCAGCGATGCCAGCGAAGGCGCAAGCATCCATCAATTCGGCCTCGGTGGCCGCCGGATGGAAATAGGACAGGTTTTCGCGCAGGGTTGAATCGCGCAGATAGGTATCCTGACTGACATAGGCGAGGTGCGCCCAAATCTCTTCATCTGCAAGGGAGGCTGTATCGGCCCCGTTGAGTAGAATGCGGCCCGAGGTCGGGCGGATCAAGCCACAGGCAAGCGCGGCAACGGTGGATTTGCCAGAACCGGAACGGCCGGCGATGGCGCAGACCTGACCCTTCGATATCTCGAAGGAGGCGCCCGAGAGGATCATGGACGCGGCGCGCCCATCATCTGGTGCCGGTTCGAGCGTCTTCAGGCGGGTCAATGCAATAGCATCGACAAATCCGGATGCCCCGACGGTGGAGCCGACATTGGAGAGGCCCTCGATTGAGAGCTCGGCCCGTGACGGATAGGCGTAGGAGACACTCTCGAAAGCCACGACCGGCACGTCGGGCTGTGCTGCAACTGTCGCAGGCTGTGAGGGTGCCACGACCGACGTGAGCCCGGCAATGGGCGAGAACAGCACATCCTCGAGGCGCTTGAGGCCGACCGAGGCACGATAGATCGGATAGCGCAGGCCCTGGATCTCGGAAAGCGGCGCGCGGGCGAGGTTGAGGTAGAGCAACGCCGTGACCGCCGCCCCGACCGTGGAAACGCTTGAACCAACCAGATAGACGGCCACCAGCAGGACGATGGTAGCAAAGATCGCAAAGCTGAGGTTGTAGGCGGTGGTGATGTTGTAGCGCCAGAAATCGAGAAACGCGGCAACCCCGGTTGTGCGGGTTGAGAGTGTCGCAAAGCTGCTCGATTGACGGACGGTGGCGCGGGCCTGGCGCATCAGCGCGATGGCACTGGCGTGGGTGCTTGATTCAATCAGGGCGGATAGTTCGGCACCATACTCAAAGGAACGCCCGATGTAGTCATCGATCTTTTTTTGCGAGAACCGGACCATGACAAACGAGAATGGAGCCACGGCAAAGACGACGAAATACCACGGCTCGGTGACAAGAAGCACCGTGGCGATGCAGAGGAGGGTGAGTACGGCGCGAAAGACGCCTATGGGCGCCTCGACAAAAATCGGCTCGACCATGCGCACATCGCTGGTGAGCCGACTGACGAGGACACCGGAATTGATGGTGGAATAGGACAGATAGGGCATGCGCAGCAGCGCATCGTAGACGCGCTGCAAGAGTTGCCGCGACAGGGCATAGCCATAGCCAAGGACCAAGCGGGAGGACACGACGCTGGCAAGAGCACTGAGCAGGAGAATGACGATGATGGCCGCGCACGTGAGATAGAGCGTTGCCTGATCTGCCTCTGACAATAAGCCATCGATCACCCGGCCGGTCAGATAGGGGGTAATCAGGGGACCGATGATCGACACGGCCACCAGCGGCACGGCGAGCAGCAGGGGGCGTAGGGGAAAGGTGAGACCCAGTTTGCGGATACGCGGGATCAGGCGCTTTTTGTCGATGATGGGCATGGCATATTCCGAAAACAGTGTTTGGGTGCAAATCAATCGGCGCGTGCACAATTGCAGGCCGGCCGCAGGCTATTTGGCCGCCTGGGCCAGGGTGAGGCGGGCGACGGGGACGCGGTAGGGGGAGCAGCTGACGTAGTCGATATCAAGACCGGCGAAAAAGCGCAGCGAGGCGGGATCGCCGGCGTGTTCGCCGCAGATGCCGACCTTGAGGTTGGGATTGGCCGCCCTGCCCCGTTCGATGGCCAACGCTATCAGTTCGCCGACGCCCTTTTGATCGAGGGTCACGAAAGGATCGTGCTCGTAAATGCCCTTGCGCTGATAGGCGGCGAGGAAGGCCGGGGCATCGTCGCGCGAGATGCCGAAGGTGGTTTGCGTCAGGTCGTTGGTGCCGAAGGAGAAGAAATCGACGGCCTGGGCGATGTCGCCGGCGCGCAGGCAGGCCCTTGGCAGCTCGATCATGGTGCCGAAGGAAAACAGGGCACGCGTGCCGGTGAGCAAGCCCCCGCGCTGGGCCAGATCCAAGACACGCTCGCGGATCCAGTTGACCTCGGAGGCGGTGGAGACGAACGGCACCATGACCTCGATGATGACCGCCTCGGTCTGGCGCTCAAGGGCGGCCTGCACGCCGGCGGCGAGGGCCTGGAGCTGCATTTCGAGGATTTCAGGATAGGTGATGGCGAGCCGACAGCCCCGATGGCCGAGCATGGGATTGATTTCGGCCAGCCGTTCGAGCCGGTGGCGCAGGGCGCGCACGCCAAGGCCGAGGGAGTTGGCGGTCTCTTCGATATCCTCATCGGTGCGGGGGAGGAATTCGTGGAGCGGGGGATCGAACAGGCGCACGGTCACCGGGCGGCCTGCCATGGTGGAGAAGAGATCGGCATAATCGCCGGTCTGGAAATCGACGAGACCGGTGAGCGCGGCAGCACGATCGGCCTCGTCCTCGGACAGGATCATGCGGCGCAGGGCGACCATGCGCTCCGGCGAGAAGAACATGTGTTCGGAGCGCGCCAGGCCAATGCCTTCGGCCCCGAAGGTGAGCGCGGTGCGGGCGGCCTCAATGGTTTCGGCATTGGTGCGGACCGCGATCTTGCGCGAGACATCGGACCAATTGAGCAGTTTGCCGATGGCGCCCCCGATATGGGGCTGACTGAGCGGCAGGGCGCCGGGATAAATGGCCCCATCGGAACCATCGATGGTGATGCGGTCCCCGGCGCGGAGTTCTTTTTCGCCGAGGCGGCAGGTCATATCGGCCAGATTGATCTGCAGGCTGCGCACGGCGGCCACGCAGGGCTTGCCGGTGATGCGGGCCACCACGGCGGCGTGGCTGGTCATGCCGCCCTTGGCGGTGAGAATGCCGGTGGCCGCCTTCATGCCCTCGATATCGGTGGGGCCGGTTTCGGTGACGACCAGAATGCAATGCTTGCCGCGGGCGCGCAGGCGGGCCGCATCTTCGGCGGTAAAAACAATCATGCCCGAGGCAGCGCCGGGGGATACGCCAAGACCTGAGGCAATGGGGTTGATGGCAGCATCGGACTTGAGGCGCGGATGGAGGAGCTGCGGCAGGCGGGCCGGGTTGATACGGGCAACGGCCTGTTGCGGGGTCCAGACATTGCGGGCGACACGATCCACCGCCGCTTCAAGCTCGGCGGCGGCGGAAACCTGCATCGGGCGGGCCGAGAGCAACTTGAGTTCGCCATCTTCGAGGGCCACCAGGCAGGCCAGGTGCTCGCCGGCAGCGGCATCGAGGGCGCGGGCGAACGCGGCGCAGCCCGGGGGCAAGGCGATGCCGGTATCGTTGCCCAGCGGCACCGGACCGAAAGCCCCGGTCTGGGTGTCGCGGGTGAGGAACTGAGTGAGTGGGCCGTGAACCATGGCCTGAACGGCAACGATCTGGCGGCCGCGCTGGGCCGGGCTCGGCGCATTGCCCCAGGGGCGGCCGAGACCATCGTAACTATCAAAGGCATCCTGGATGGCGCGGGCCAGCGGGCGGGCGGGATCAACCGATTCGGCCTCGTTGCGCGGAGCGGTGATGCCGCTTTTGGCTGGCATCAGCCCGGCCGAATGCACCTGTGCCGAGGTGCGGACGACAAGCGCGGGCGGTGACCCGCTGCGCCCCACGAGCTTGAAAAGCGTCGCCACCCAATGGGTGCGCAGGCGATTGTCGCGCTTGAGGCGCTCGGCCTGCAGGCCTTCCCAGGCGGCGCGGGTGAGAACAATGGTGGCCGCAACCGGCAGCCCTGCCTCAACCGCCTCGTGCACGAAGCGGACTTTGCCAATGAGCAACTGCGCCTGGTAGGCCGACAGGTTGGCCCTGCCCAAGGCGGGGGCGACGGCAAACATTTCCAGGGCGAGGCTCACCGGGGAGTCCTTGGGTCAAGAGTTCTGATATATTGCCTATGCAACCGTGGAGCCGCAACAAGACTTGACTTGGCGCGCCCCAGAAAGCATCTGATCTAGAATGGAAACAAGGCCGCAACTCGACATTCTTTTGTGCGCGCCGCGCGGATTTTGCGCCGGTGTGGATCGTGCCATCCAGATTGTGGAGCTGGCGCTCGAAAAATATGGCGCGCCGGTCTATGTGCGGCACGCCATCGTGCACAACAAATATGTGGTGGACGGGCTCAAGGCCAAAGGCGCGGTGTTTGTCGAAGAACTCGACGAAATCCCCAACACCGGCAAGCCGGTGGTGTTTTCGGCCCATGGCGTGCCCAAGAGCGTGCCCGAGGATGCCAGGGCGCGAGAGATGTTCTTTCTCGATGCCACCTGCCCGCTGGTGACCAAGGTGCATGTGGAAGCCCAGCGCCATTTCAGCGAAGGGCGCGAGATTGTGCTGATCGGCCACCATGGACACGTGGAAGTGATCGGCACCATGGGGCAGTTGCCGCCGGGTGCTGTGACCCTGATCGAAACCGAAGCGGATGCCGAGGCGTTCGTGCCGCGCGACCCCGCCAACCTGGCCTTTGTGACGCAGACAACACTTTCGGTGGATGACACCAGCGCCATTGTTGATGTGCTGCGCCGTCGCTTCCCGGCGATATCGACGCCGCACAAGGAAGACATCTGCTATGCCACAACCAACCGGCAGGAAGCCGTCAAGAGCGTGGCGGCGGAGGTCGATGCCTTGATCGTGGTCGGGGCGCCGGAAAGCTCGAACTCGGTGCGGCTGGTGGAAGTGGCGCAGCGCGCCGGATGCGCCAATGCGGTGCTGGTGGAACGGGCGAGCGTGATCGACTGGAGCCGGTTCGAAGGCATCAGGACACTGGGGATCACGGCGGGGGCTTCGGCACCCGAAACGCTGGTGGATGAAGTGATCGAGGCCTTTGCCCAGCGCTTCGAGATCCGGGTGGAAGCCCGCACCACGGCGCGCGAGAACATTGCCTTCAACGTGCCGCGTGAATTGCGCGTGGCAGTTTCCTGACTTGAAGGTTGTGGTGCATACCGACGGGGCCTGTTCAGGCAACCCCGGCCCCGGCGGCTGGGGGGCGGTGCTGCAATATGGCGGGCATATCAAGGAACTCAAGGGCGGTGAGGCGCTGACCACCAATAATCGCATGGAACTGACCGCCGCGATCGAGGCGCTCAACGCGCTCAAGCGCCCGTGCGAACTCGAACTGCACACCGACAGCCAATATGTGAAGAACGGGCTGACCAGCTGGATCCACGGCTGGAAAAAGAACGGCTGGAAGACCGCCGACAAAAAGCCGGTCAAGAACGTTGAGCTGTGGCAGGCGCTGGACGAAGCGGTGAAGCGCCACAGCATTTCCTGGCACTGGGTGAAGGGCCACGCGGGCGACACATTCAACGAGCGCGCCGACCAGCTGGCCAATGAAGGCATGGAGCCGTTCAAGCCCAAGCGCTGAGGGCGCTATGACCAGTTTCGCGAAACTGGTCATAACAGCAGCGTTATAACTTTTTTGAGCGACGGTTATAACGGCGATTGCCGATGAGGTGACCGGGCAAAGCGATTGTGCTATTACCAGTTTTGCGAAACTGGTAATAGCAGATGCAAATCATCGCCAACTCATTCCAGATCCTATATTCCGAGCTGGCCGAGCGCACGCTTGATGCCGCTTTCACCAGCGAGTTTTCTCTGGATGGTCGCTTCATCAAGATGGACAGCCGTGGGAGGCGCTACTGGTATTATGACCGCGACACCGCCGAAGGTGGCAAGCAGCGCCAGTATGTGGGGCCAGTCGATGATCCCGAAATCACCAGCCGGGTAGAGGCCTTCAAGGACATCAAGGCCGATGCAAGAGCGCGACGGAAGCTGGTTTCAACCCTGGTGCGAGACGCTTACCTGCCCCGGCCCGACCAGATGGCAGGCGATATTGTCGAGACACTGGCCAATGCCGGATTCTTCCGACTGAGAGGCGTGCTCGTAGGAACGATCGCCTTTCAATGCTATTCAGCGCTCCTCGGTGTTCGGTTGCCCAATCCGAGCATGCAGACCGACGATGCCGACTTTGCCCAGTTCCATTCGATCTCGGTGGCGGTTGAGGACAGCATGCCGCCGGTGCTGGACGCTATCCGCGCGATTGACCCCACCTTCCGCGACATTCCGCATCACAACGACCAGCGCCACAGCACCAAGTTCGTCACCCGCTCAGGCTATCGTGTCGAGTTCCTGACGCCCAATCGGGGATCGGACGAATATGAAGGGCACCCAACGCCCATGCCTGCGCTGGGAGGAGCGTCTGCCCAGCCGCTGCGCTTTCTGGATTATCTGATTTACCAGCCCGTGCGTGCTGTGCTTCTGCATGGCGCGGGAGTACCCGTACTGGTGCCTGCCCCCGAGCGCTACGCGATCCACAAGCTGATTGTCGCCTCGCGCCGCCGCAAGGATGACAATGGAACGGCCAAGAGCCGGAAGGATCTGCAACAGGCCGCATCGCTGATCGAAGCCATGCTGGAATTACGCCAGCACGAGGCATTGGCCGACGCCTATATGGAGGCGATGGACCGGGGCGCCGCATGGAAGCAGGCCATTGCGCAAAGCCTTGAGCAACTGGACCCAGCGCTGATGGAAAGCTTCAGGCAAAGACTATCGGTGAGCGTCGCCAAGCTCGGCGGGAAGCCCGCCGACTACGCCCTGCATGAGGCCCCTTAGCCAGCGATCCTCGAGAAGTCGGCGACCAGGTGCATGGTGTCGCGCAGGCGGGCCAGGAGGTTGAGGCGGTTGGCGCGGATGGCGGGATCAGCATCGTTGACGAGGACGGCTTCGAAGAAGGCATCGACCGGTTCGCGCAGGGCCGAGAGCGAGGTCATCGAGCCCACGTGATTACCCGAGGCAATCTTGTGGCTGACCCCGGCATGGGCGATTTCGACGGCGCGGGCCAGGGCCTGCTCTTCGCCGGTCTTGAGGGCGCCGAGATCGAGGTGGCCATCGAAGGTCTTGCCGTCCTTCTTTTCCTCGGCCACCAGAATGTTGACGGCGCGGCGATAGCCCGAAAGCAGGTTCTTGCCATCGTCGGTGGCCAGCAGGCTTGAGAGCGCGTTGACGCGCTGGGAGACCTGCAGCATGTCGTTGCTGGCGGGCGTGATGACGGCATCGACCAGATCGTGCCGGGCCCCGGCATCGCGCAGCGAAACCTTCAGGCGGTCGTGGAAGAAGGCCAGCAGGTCGGGCTCGACGGCGAGCGGGAACTTCAGCTTGTTCTCGGTGATGATGCGGATAACCCCGAGGGCAGCGCGGCGCAGGGCGAAGGGATCGCGCGAGCCGGTGGGCTTTTCATCAATGGCCCAGAAGCCGGTGAGCAGATCGAGCTTGTCGGCCAGGGCGACGGCAATGGACACCGGCTCGGTGGGCACCTTGTCGGTGGGGCCGAGGGGCTTGTAGTGCATCTCGATGGCTTGCGCGATGGCAGCCGGTTCGCCCTGGGCGGTGGCATAGTAGCGGCCCATCAGGCCCTGCAATTCAGGGAATTCGCCGACCATGCCGGTGCCGAGATCGGCCTTGGCCAAAAGGGCAGCCCGGCGGGCCTGATCGGGATTGGCCGAAACCTGCGGGGCGATTTCGCCGGCCAGCTTCTGCAGCCGCTCGACGCGGGCGAACTGGCTGCCGAGCTTGGCGTGGAAAACCGTATCCTTGAGCTTGGGCACGCCCTGTTCGAGCGGGGTCTTGAGATCGGTTTCGTAGAAGAACTTGGCATCGGACAGCCGGGCGCGGATGACGCGCTCGTTGCCGGCAATGATGGTCGCCCCATCATCCTCGGCAAGGGTGTTGGCAGTCAGGAGGAAGCGGTTGGCGAGCTTGCCCGACCCATCGCGCAGGCAGAAGCACTTCTGGTTGGCGCGGATGGTGGCGATGATGACTTCTTCGGGCAGGCTGAGATAGGCCGGATCGAAAGAGCCCATCATGACCACCGGCCACTCGACAAGCCCGGCCACTTCTTCGAGCAGCCCGGCATCCTCGATGACGGTGAGACCCTGGGCGAAGGCGAGATGGCCGGCATCGGCCTGGATAATCTCCTTGCGGCGATCCAGATCGAGCACGACGCGGGCTTTTTCGAGCGCAGAGACATAATCATCAAAGCGCCGGACCTTGATGGCATCGGGGGCCATGAAGCGGTGGCCATAAGTGGTCTGGCCCGAGGCCAGGCCATCGGCGGCGAAGCTGATGATTTCGGGGTCTTCGGTTTCGGTGCCGAAGGTGGCGGTGATGGCGCGCAGCGGGCGCACCCAGTTGAGCTTGCCCGCGCCCCAGCGCATGGATTTGGGCCAGGGGAATTCGGCGATCACTTTGGGCAGCAGCGCCGACAGGATCTCGTTGGCGGGGGCGCCCTTCTTTTCGATATGGGCGACATAGAATTCGCCCTTCTTGGGATCGGTTTCGATCTTGGCCTGATCGATGGAGGTGAGCCCCGCGGCCTTGAGGAAACCATCGATGGCCTGCTTCGGCGAGCCGACGCGCGGGCCCTTCTTGTCCTCGTGGGTATCGGGCGAGCGGGCGGGCAGGCCCGAGACGGTCAGCGCCAGCCGACGGGGGGTGGCGAAGGCCTTGGCCCCTTCATAGAGCAACCCTGCCTCGACCAGGCCATCGGTGACGGCTTTCTTGAGATCCTCGGCGGCGCGACGCTGGAAGCGCGCGGGGATTTCCTCGGAAAACAGTTCGAGAAGGAGTTCGGGCATGGCGGGTCCGGGCGTTGGAATATGGCGGATTGCCTAGCAAGGCAGGGGGTTAAAGTCCATGCCCGACGGGGCGGGAAACTGCGCGATCGTTACCAGCCGCCCCCGCCGCCACCGCCGCCGCCGCCACCGGACGACCCCCCGCCCCCACCGCCGCTGGAAAAGCCAGAGGAGGAGGACGAGGCCGGCTGGGCGGCGATCATGGCCGCGCTCATGCCAGAGCTGATGGCCGCCACCGAATTGGAGAAGCCGCCGGTTGAGAAGTTGCGGCCGCGATACCAGCGCGGGCTGTAGTCGGGCGCAGCATCGGCCACCGCATGGCGGGCCAGTTCGCCCTCAAAGTGCTGGGACCAGGGCTTTTCCACGCCGAGCGCGATGGCATAGGGCAGGATCTTTTCGAAGCGCTCGACGGTCATGGGCGGTTCGCCAACAAGGTTGAGGCGGTTCTTTTCGGCGGTATCGAGATACATGCGGAAGCCATCGATCTCATCCATCACCTTGCGGCCCGAGACGGTGGGCGCGCGCATGAGCTGGGCGAAGATGATGGTGATGGCGACCAGCGAGATAGCGGCGATGGCGCCGGTATCGATCGAGACATCGCTGAACATGGTCCAGACGCCGCCGAGCACATTGGAGGCGCCGAGAAAGACAAAGGCGGCGATGACGAAGCGCAGATAGCTGGCTGCCTGCCAGACCTGCTTGATGAGCGCGGTGACAACGCCGATGGCGGCACCGGCGACGGCGGCGATGATCAGCCACTCAACGCTGAGCACTTCGAAGAAGGCCAGAGCGCCGAGGCAGGCCAGCGCCAGCACGAAACCAAGAAAGCCATAAAGCGTGTTGTTGACGAAGAACTTGGACTTGTTCTCCGCCTCGATGGCCGAGGTGAAGGCCTGCCGCTGCTTGGCAAGCTCGGGGCCGTTGGCCTTGTTGACGGTGACTGAACCCTCGCGGGTGAAATAGGCGTGGAGCACCTTTTCGCCGGGGCCGAGATCGGCGGGGGCCGATGCATTGGTGGCGGTGACGGTGAGGGTTTTGCCCTGGTTGTCGATTTCAACCAGCCCCTTGACCCCGAGGTTGAAGATGGCGGCGGTGAAGGCGTTCCAGCCCATGCCCTTCCAGCCATATTCGCGCACATAGTGCACCAGCGCCGGTGACATGCCCTTGGGGGCATGGAAGAGCGGGATGATGGTGCCCTTCTTGGGATCGCGGCCGACCGAGTGCCAGGCGAGGAAATTGTAGAGGAGGACAATCAGCACCGCGATGGAGGGCAGGACGACGTCGCGATGGTCCGACAGCCAGTAGATAAGGCCCTGGCCGCCGTCCGGCTCGGCCAGGACGCCCTTGTTGAAGGCCACGGCAACGGTGAGCCCCTCGCCCGGATCGAGCCGGTTGCGGGCGGCAAAGCTGGCGGTGGTATCGGAGGTGCGGGTGCTGGTGAGGTCCTGCGCTTGCGAGCCGAACACCCCGGTATAGCCGGTGACGCCGCTGATGATGGCGCCATCGGGCAAGGTGACGGTGGCGCTGGCGCGGTTGATGGGGAAATCCCAGAAGTTGCCGGTGACGTTCCAATAGAGCTCGTCGTGATCGGCAAAGCGCCGGGCCATGCGGGTCATGGTATAGCGGATGATATATGTGTGGGTGCCGCGCGAGAGGAAGACATCGGCATCGCCGATACGGATGCGGGTGCCCTTGGAAATACTTTCCGTCGCATAGGGCTCAGGCCGGCCATCGCGGGTGACGGAGACCACATTCAGGCTGGAGCGCAGGCGCGAGCCATCATCGTTGCGCAACTCGGTGAAGATGTCGCGGAAGATGCCGCGCCTGATCTGGATGCTCTCGGCGTTGACGGTGATGGTTTCGGTGACAGCGACCGAGCCATCGGTGGCGAGCACGATGGCGGAGGTGAAGTTGGTGATCGCCTCTTCCGCCTCGACGGCAAAGCTGACGCTGACCAGCGCAAGAACGGCGAGGGTGAGGCGGAAGAACTGGCGGATCACTTTGGGCACGATCAGTTGAACTTGACCTGCGGGACGGCGCGGTCGGCCTCGTTCTCGAGCTCAAAATACTCGGCGGTGGTGAACTTGAAGGCGTTGGCGACCAGGTTGGAGGGGAAGGATTCGATGGCAACGTTGAGGTTGCGCGCGGTGCCGTTGTAATAGCGGCGGGCGAGCTGGAGCTCGTCCTCAACCCCCTGCAGGGCCGACTGGAATTCGAGGAATGTGGTGTTGGCCTTGAGGTCCGGATAGGCCTCGGCCACCGCAATCAGGCGGCCAAGGGCGCCGGACAGCGCGCCTTCGAGCGCACTGCGCTCGGCGGGACCGGCATTGGCACCGGCCTGGGCGGCGGCGCGGGCCCTGGTGACCGCTTCAAGCGTTTCGCGCTCGTGGCCCATATAGGCTTTGACGGTTTCGAGCAGGTTGGGGATCAGATCGGCGCGGCGCTTGAGCTGCACATCGATGCCGGACCAGCCCTCTTTGGTGAGCTGCCGGTTCGAGACCAGGTTGTTGTAGATGTAGATGACGTAGCCGGCGATGGCGACGATGATGGCCAGAATGACAAGCCCGGTCATGGGAACTCCCCTATGCAAATGGTGCCCGACGCACGCGGGCGACATTGGCACCGGCGCGGGGCAAGGTCAAACCGTTGAGAGCCGAAACGATCAGGCCGACGCGCCGCCGTTTTCGGTTTGCAGCCAGGCGCCGCCACAGGCCTTGGCGAGGTCGCGGATGCGCAGGATGTAGCTCTGGCGCTCGGTGACCGAGATGACGCCGCGGGCATCGAGCAGGTTGAAGGCGTGGCTGGCCTTGATCACCTGCTCATAGGCGGGCACGGCGAGCAGGTGCCTGTCGCCCTGCTGGCCCTTGTCGAGCAGCGCGCGGCACTCGGTTTCGGCATCGGCGAAGTGACGGAAGAGCATGTCGGTATCGGCGGCTTCGAAATTGTAGCGCGAGAATTCCTGCTCGTTCTGGCGGAACACATCGCCATAGGTGACCCTGGCATCGCCTTCGCCGCCGTTGAAGTTGAGCTCGTAGCCATTGTCGACGCCCTGCAGGTACATGGCGAGACGTTCGAGCCCATAGGTCAACTCGCCCGCGACCGGATTGCATTCAAACCCGGCGACCTGCTGGAAATAGGTGAACTGGGACACTTCCATGCCATCGCACCAGCATTCCCAGCCGAGGCCCCAGGCGCCCAGGGTTGGGCTTTCCCAATCGTCTTCGACAAAGCGGATATCGTGCAGTTTGGCATCGAGCCCGATGGCGGCCAGCGAATCCAGATAGAGCTGCTGGATGTTGTCGGGCGAAGGCTTGAGGATGACCTGGAACTGGTAATAGTGCTGGAACCGGTTGGGGTTTTCGCCATAGCGGCCATCCTTGGGGCGGCGCGAGGGCTGCACATAGGCCGCGTTCCACGGCTTTGGGCCGAGCGCACGCAAGGTGGTGGCGGTGTGGAAGGTGCCGGCGCCCATCTGCATATCATAGGGCTGGAGAATGACGCAGCCCTGTTCGGCCCAGAAATGCTGGAGCGTGAGGATGAGCCCCTGGAAGGAGCGGCTCGGGTCCATATAGGCGGGCTTGGTCATGAAAGCGGTCCGGTTACAGAGGCGGCGCGACCCTAGTGGCCCCGGTTTGGCGCGTCAATCGGCCTGTTCCGGCTAGCGTTTGGGCTCGTCGTCGCCGGGAGGACGGTAGACCCCATCGTCGGAGCGCTTGAGGTCGATGACATCGGGGCGCCTGCGCTCGCTGAGGTCGCGCTGACGGATCTGCTGCTCCTCGGCTTTGAAGTGGCCGGAAAAGTCCCGCCAGATGCGGCGAACGCCGAAGAAGACGACCGCGCCGATAACCAGAAAGATGATGATTCTCAGGGCGATGGCCGTCACTTTTTTCCACTTTCGCGCGTTGTTTTGACGTTATCGGATATTATTGCGCAGAATACGACAGAATTTGAAAATCTGTTACACAGTTGCAAATGTAACACATTGATTGGACTGCGCTTTTTATCCTGCGAGGGCGATTTTCCGGCGATTTGGCTTTTCCCGCAAACCAGTATGTCACGCCCACCCGGAGGGGGCACAAGTGGATTTGGGGTAGCGGGGGCGCAATTACCAGTCGAGACGGCGAGCGCCGCGGAAAATGGCGTCGATTTCGGGCAGGAAGGCGCGGCCATCGGGGCCATGCAGCGGAACGGTGGACAGTAGGCGCAGGGGCGCGCGGGAGCCCTTGATGCCGCGGATCAGCACGCGGCCGGCCGCCTCGCCGGGGCGCGGGGTGAAAGGCAGGATGGTGAGGGCGCCAAAGCGTTGATCGAAGGCAGGCAGGAGCACGGACAGGCTTTCGGCCAGATGGATGAAAATGATCTCCCCACCCGGCGCGGCGCAGGTGGCGGCGGCCTTGACCCAGAGATCGAGCCAGTTTGCGGGCATGTGGCGGGCATCGGCGCGGGCCGAATCGGGGGCCGTGGTGCCGCGCCCGCTGGCAAAGAATGGCGGATTGGCGATGACGGTTTCATAGTGATCGCGCTGCAGCCCGGCAGCGGTAAGGACCGCGCCTTTGGCGGTGATATCGGTGATGGCGATGCTGGCGCGGGCGGCAAAGCCGTTGCTCTCGATATTTGCGGCGGCAAGGGCGGCGGTTGCGGCATCGCGCTCGGCGAGCGTGGCAGAAAGCAAGGGCAGATCGGCCAGCGCGACAAGGCTGGCGGTGCCAACGCCAGCGCCGAGATCGAGCAGGCTTTTTGCGCGCGGCGAAACCGAAGCGCCGAGCAGCACGCTATCGAGCCCGGCGCGGAAGCCCGCGGCGGGCTGCGACACAATCAACCGCCCGCCCAAAAAGGCATCGCGCGTCGTTGATTGGTGTTTTACAATAATGTCGGCTTGGTCTAGGGACATCGCACCCAATCGGGCCAGTTCGGAACAGCTATCATAAAGGGGCTGCCGGGCGGCTCAACCGGATTTGCCCCGCGTGCGGCAAACAAGGAATGGCATGGCTTTGTCGGTTTTGACAGTGGCGGACCAAACAGCAGGCGCTGGCGCGCTGGACCGGCTTGTTGCCGCAACCCATGCCGACATGGCCCAGGTCAACACCCTGATTCTGAAACGCGCCGATTCCCACGTTGAAATGGTGCCCGAGCTGGCGCGCTATCTGATCGATGCCGGTGGCAAGCGCCTGCGCCCGATGCTGACGGTGGCGGCAGCGCAGGTGTTTGGGCAGGCCAATGGCAACCAGATCAATTTTGCCGCTGCCGTGGAATTCATGCACAACGCCACGCTGCTGCACGACGATGTGGTGGACGAGAGCGACCTGCGGCGCGGACGCCCGGCGGCGCGCATGATCTGGGGCAACCAGGCAAGCGTGCTGGTGGGCGATTTCCTGCTCGGGCAGGCGTTCATGATGATGGTTGAAACCCGCGATATCGATGCGCTGGGCGTCTTGGCGAGCGCTGCGGCGGTGATTGCCGAGGGCGAAGTGTTTCAGCTGGCCAAGGCCGGCGACCTGACGACGACGGCGGCAGACTATGACCAGGTGATCCGCGCCAAGACCGCCATGCTGTTTGAAGCGGCGGCCGAAGTGGGCGCCATGGCGGGCGGGGCCGACGCCAAGGGGCGCGCCGCCATGCGCAGCTATGGCATGGAACTGGGGCTGGCCTTCCAGCTGGTGGACGATGTGCTCGACTATCGCGGGCAGAGCGGCACGCTGGGCAAGAACGTGGGCGATGACCTGCGCGAGGGCAAGATGACGCTGCCGGTGATCATGGCGCTGGCCGAATGCAACCCGGCAGAGCGCGAGATCATCACCGCATCGTTGGGCAAACCGGAGGCCACCGACGCCGCCCTGAGCCAGGTGGTGACGATCTTTAACCGCTACAAAACGCTGGAGCGCACGCTCGAAAAAGCGCAGGGGCATGTGAGCGCGGCCCGGGCGGCGCTGGAAACCCTGCCAGCGTCGCGCATGCGCACCCTGCTCTCCGATATCGCCGAATTCTACGTCGCCCGCGCCTATTAACCGGGCCCTCTCCGCAAGTGGGAGTGTTCACATTAGACTGCCGGTGGCTCCCGACACCCCCACCCCAACCCTCCCCCTCAAGAGGGAGGGAGCCCGTGTTTCAGGGCTTGCGTGTTTCCTCCCCCTTCCAGGGGGAGGATCAAGGTGGGGTTACGGCGCGCTCCCAATAAACAGCCCCCCCGCAAGGGGGCGGTCACGTTGGACTGCCGGTGGCTCCCCACACCCCCACCCCATCCCTCCCCGCAAGGGCAGGGGAATCGCATATGGGTTGCGGATTTTGGCGAATTGGATTCTGAAGCCTCTTAGGAGGATTGGATGGATCAGTTTTCAGTTCATTTTTCATCGGTTCCCGATCCGCGAGCGTCCAATGCT
>JAYRZB010000004.1:0-341754 GCA_041916675.1 Devosia sp.
CCCCTTCCAGGGGGAGGATCAAGGTGGGGGTGCGGCGCACTCCAATTAAACAGTCCCCCTCCCGGGTGGGAGAGGGACCGTGGCGTGGGCAGGATCAGTAGGTTTCGTAAGACGAAATATCGTTGTTGATCTGGCCGGGCAGGGTGGGGCGCGACTTGGTGTAAGTGGCGCAATAGCCATAGGCGTCTTCCTCGGAGCAGACATCAACGGTTGCGCCGTTGAGCACCTGGATCGAGGAAATGCGGTCGTCCCAATTGCCGGGCAGGGAATCGGCCACCGTACCAGCCGGTACGCAGAAACTCTTGCCGGCATAATTGGTCTTGTCGAAGAAGCAGACGGTTGGCGGCTTGGGCTTGGGAACAGGCTTGGGCTGCGGGGTGTTGATGCCAAAGCTGACGGACGGCTTGCCATCGGGGCCGATGGTGACGCCGAGATTGACCTGCGGCTGGCCCGGCTTCTGTGGCGGGGGCGCGGGTTCTTCTTCTTCCTCGTAGTCGTCGGCGGCCTGCAGATAGCTGGCGCTGACCCAGCCATCGGTGCCCTGCCGTTCGACAAAGCACCAGCCGCCCTGACACTCGTTGACTTCGACCAGTTCGCCCGCCGAAAGCTTGGCGATGACTTTGAAATTGCCGCCGGGGCCGGAGCGCACATTCACGCTCGACGTGGCGACGGCAGGGTCGGCCAGAGCCGCGCCTGCGCTGATGACCAGAGCGGCTGCGGCGATGCCGACGGCCAGAATGCCCTTCAGGTTCACGATCATTCTCCTCGATTGCCCCCCGGGATGCCCTCGCATCCATCGGATGATTGCACAATAGCCAGCTTTAAGTTGAATGGATGCTGAATATTGGAACTAAACTGTGGCAAGCGGGCCGGGTTTGAGAGCGACCCGAAAATTTTTCTGAAGGTTTTGTCGATTTGCCGCCGAAGGCCGCGTCTTGGTTATATGCGGCACAGAATGCTGCACCAACACTGGGGAACCACAATGCAATATGCGCTGCTGATCTATGGCAATGAAGATGAAGAAGCCCGGCTGACGCCCGAAGAACGCGACGTGATGAACGGCGAGCACCTGACCCTGGCACGCACGCTGGTGCAGAAGGGCCAGATGCGGGCTGGCGAACAGCTGCACCCCACCAGCATGGCCACCACGGTGCGCACCAGCAACGGCAAGGCGCACATCACCGACGGGCCGTTTGCCGAGACGGTTGAGCACCTGGGGGGCTTCTACATCATCGATGTGGCCGATCTCGACGAGGCCATCAGCTATGCCAGGACCATCAACGGGACGGTGGAAATCCGGCCGGTGGTGCTGATGCCGGCGCGGAGCTGAACCGATGCGGTTTGTGATGATGATCATGGGCAATGACGAGCCCGGGCCCGGCCTGCCGGTTTCGCCATGGCCACTGCCCAGCGAGCATGATGCGCTACACGCGAAAATGGCGCGCGACGGCGTGCCGATGAATGGCGAGGAACTGCAGCGGGGGCATACGGCCAAAACCGTGCGCACCCACAATGGCAGGCAGGTGATCACCGACGGGCCGTTTTCGGAAACGGCGGAGCATCTGGGGGATTAAGGCATTTCTATAAATCGTTGTTTGCGAAAATCACGGAAACATAGGAACAGATCTTATTTGTGCGTAGCAATTACCTTCAATTCTATTTATTCGAATCAAAAGTGTAACTCGATATAGGATCCCGATATCCTGATCGTAAGACCAAAATTCGTCTCCCGGCACTTGCCCTCCACCGCCGTCTGGGTAGTATGTATACTCTATCGCTGTGGCAGTTGACGATATTTCTAGAAGTGATATAGCGTCATATCGAGTGCAAATAATACTTGACACATCGACTGGATCAATTGATCTATAGTCGTGCAGCTTAATCAATTGTCTGAACAATTCAATGTTCGGATTAACTCGTAGATACGCTTGACATTTATCGCAAAGCAAAATTGCAACTGATGATGCAATCAACAAGATTGATGCTATAATAATGATTGAATAATTTTTCATTATTGATCCGTTATATTAATATAGAAACCCACCTGTAATTTCTAACATCTATACATCATATTTTCCGATCCGTCGAAACCTAAAGCAAGGCAGCGAATTTCAATATCCTTGACGAGCTTAAAGCCGCTGTCAGGGGAAAGAATTTTGGAATGTGCAGCAAGTATATTCTGGATCTGCCGGATATGGACGCGGCGCTCGAATATGCCAAGATGCTATCGGGAACGGTCGAAATCCGGCCGGTGGTCGATCATGGGGGACGGGGCTGAGCGCACAAACCGCCATAGCGGCAGCCTACAGGGATCACTGGAGCCGGGTGCTGGCGCTGCTGGCCAAGGATTTCGGTGATCTCGACTTGGCAGAAGAGAGTCTGCAGGATGCCTTCACCGCCGCAGCCGAACGCTGGGCGCTCGATGTGCCGGCAAATGCGCCCGGCTGGCTCTATGTGACGGCGCGGCGCAAGGGGCTCGATCGATTGCGACGCAGGGCCGTGGCCAATCGCGGGCGGCAGCCTTTCGAGGCTGCCGAAACGGTGGAGGCGGAAATGGCCCGGTCCGACGCCATGCCTGATGAGCGGCTGGGGCTGATGTTCATGTGCTGCCACCCGGCGCTTTCAACCGAGGCCCAGGTGGCCCTGACGTTGCGGGCGGTCGGCGGGCTGACCACGCCAGAGATTGCCCGACTGTTCATCACCAGCCAGCCGACGATGGCGGCGCGGCTGACGCGGGCCAAGCAGAAAATCACCGACGCGGGCATCCCGTTCCGGGAGCCGGAACCAGCCGAATGGCCAGAGCGCATGGCCGGAGTGATGGCGGTGGTCTATCTGGTGTTCACACAGGGCTATGCCCCGGCGGTTGGCGACCGGCTGTTGCGCGAAGAATTGTGCACCCGCGCCATCGGGCTGGCGGAAACCCTGCTGCTGGTGGCACCTGCCGATCCAGAAGTGCGCGGGCTCCTGGCGCTGATGCTGATCCAGCATGCGCGGCGCGATGCGCGGGTAGGCGAGGATGGGCAGCTAACCCTGCTGGCGGCGCAGGATCGCGGTTTGTGGCATGGCGGAGAGATCGCGCGGGGACTGTCACTGCTGAGCGATATTTCGCCTGAAACCGCCGGGCCCTATCAGTTGCAGGCATTGATTGCGGCCGAGCATGTGAACAAGCTGTCGGCAGAAATGACCGACTGGATGAGGATCGCTGCCCTCTATGAAATGCTTGAGGCGGTTCAGCCGTCGCCTTTCGTGACTCTCAATCGCGCCGTGGCGGTGCTGGAGGCCGAGGGGCCAGAGGCCGGGCTTTCTGTAATCGAAAGCATCGGGGACAGGCTCGACCATCATCCAGGCCTGCATGTGGCGCGTGCGGAAATGCTGTTGCGTGCCGGCGAAAAGACCGGCGCTCGAGCTGGATTTATTCGGGCTTTGGCGTTGAGCCAGAATGCGGTCGAGCGGGCGTTTCTTGAAACGCGGATCGAGGCGGCGGGTTAGGTCTTGTCGATGGCGCGCTTTTTGCCGTCTGGACCGAGCGAGACATAGACAAAGCGGGCCTCGGTGACCTTGACGCGGTCGGCCAGCCGGTTGCGGCGGGCATAAGCTTCCATGCCAATGGTGATCGACGTGGTGCCGATGCGCTCGATGGTTGTGTAGATGCAGAGCACATCGCCGACTTTGACCGGGGCGATGAAGGTCATGGCTTCGACCGCGACGGTTGCGACGCGCCCGAGCGTCCGTTCAACGGCGGCAATCGAGCCGGCGATATCCATCTGGCTCATTACCCAGCCGCCAAAAATGTCACCGGCCGGATTGGTATCGGCCGGCATGGCCAGGGTGCGGATGGTGAGCGTGCCGCGTGGTTCGGTGTTGGTGGGCGTCTGCATCGGTCAATCCTTGAGCGGCCAGCGGCCGGTGGCTTCTTCCCAATGGCGGCGGCAGAGGGAAACATAGACATCCTTGCCAATGGCGACCTGGTCGCCATCGGTCAGCACCCGGCCATCGCCGCCATGGCGGACGACCATAGTGGCTTTGGCGCCGCAATGGCAGATGGTCCGGATTTCGCGCAGCACATCGGCGACAGCGAGCAATTCGGATGAACCAGGAAAGAGCTTGCCCTGAAAATCGGTGCGCAGGCCAAAGCACATGACGGGAATTTTGAGCCGGTCAGCGACCCGGGCCAACTGCCAGACCTGATCCCTGGTGAGGAACTGGGCCTCATCGACAAACACGCAACTGACCGAGGTGTCTGCATGCTGGCTGGCGATATTGGCGAAGAGGTCATCGCCGTCGCGATAGAGCGCGGCCTCGGCGTGGACGCCGATGCGCGAGGTGATCAGGCCCACACCGTTTTCGGCATAGAGGGCCGAGGTGAACAGCAGGGTGTGCATGCCGCGCTCGCGGTAGTTGTAGGACGCCTGCAGCAGCAGCGTCGACTTGCCCGCGTTCATTGCGGCATAGGAAAAATAGAGCTTGGCCATCGTCTATCCGTTGGGCTGAGCAACGGTTTTGGCCCAGCAGCGCGCGCACGGCGAGAGGGGCGGGAGGCGGGTCCACAGGTTAGTGACGCAGGTACCAAAAAAATGGCCGCCGGGCGGGGGCGGCCAGGGGTGCCGATTGGGGATCGGCGCGACAGGGTTGGCGGCCTGTCGCAATGCAGGGCAGCTGTTGCGGCGAGCGGCCCGGCAGGCCCGGCACGGGGTGGTGCGGACGTTAAAAGTTTACTCAGTGCAGATGACAAAGCCGTGACGGTCAGACATTTTCACAATGGCGACACGATCGGGCGCTAGCCAATCTCTGCGGGCGGTATGGAGAGACAGATGAAGTCTATTTTGCAAGGTGTGCTGGCGGCCGGATTGATGCTGGCCAACGTGGGTGCCGCCGGGGCGGCCTCGCCAGAGGGCAACTGGAAATCCGCGGGCGGCGAGTCCGCCTATGACGTGTCGTTCTGCAAGGACGGACGGCATCTTTGCGTGCAGTTGGCCTGGTTGAGCGATGAGCCGATCAACGACAAATCGCGGCCCTATCTGGGCAGCTATATCGTGACCAACGCTCGCCCGACCCGCGCCAACGAGTGGAAGGGCACCGTCGACTATTTTGGCGACAAGCTCGGCGGCACGATCAAGCTGGTCAACGAAAACCAGATCGAGCTCACGGGCTGCAAGTTCGTGTTCTGCAAGTCGTTTATGCTGAACCGGCAGCAATAGCGTCGCGGCGGCGCTGCACCATGATGGGCACGGTCTCGACCAGGACAATGGCCAAAAAGATCAGCACCGCGCCAAAATAGCCTATGGCAGGCAGGCGCTCGCCGAGAATGATGGCGCCGCCCAGTGCCGCGAACAGGCTTTCGGCTGACAGGATGATGGCAGCGTTGGCGGGCGGCACGTAGCGCTGGCCGATCGCCTGCAGCGTAAAGGCAACCGCCGTTGAGAGAATGGCGGCATAGGCCAACTGGCCCCAGCCTGCGGCAATGCCCTCGATTGTGGGGCTTTCCAGCACAAACATGAAGATGGTCGCCAGGCCGCCCGCGACGAGAAAACTGATGGCCGAGATGAAGATCGGCAGGCCGGTGACGCGTCCGATATGGCTGAGCAGCAGAACATGCATGGCCCAGAACACAGCGCAGGCGATGATGTAGAGGTCGCCTGTGTTGAAGCCGTGAACACCGCCATTGAGCATGTAGATACCCCCCAGCGCGAGTGGCACACAGACCCAGACGATCGGGTGGGGCTGCGTGCGCAGCACGACCAGTGCGATCAGTGGGACGAACAGCACATAAAGCGATGTCAGAAAGCCGCCATTGGTGACGGTGGTGGTGGCAAGGCCGAGTTGCTGGAGCCAGGAGCCGAGGAAGAAAACCAGGCTCATTGCCATGATCAACACCCAATGCCGGGAGGTGAGCTGAATCCGGCCCGCGGCGCGGTGGCGGCGATATTCCCAGATGGCCAGCGGCAGGATGGCAAGACCGCCAATGGTATAGCGAACGGCAGCGAAGGTGAGCGGGCCCATGGTGGCCATGGCAGATTTCTGGGCGAGAAAGGCAAAGCCCCAGATCATGGTGGTCAACAGCAGCAGCAGCGTGGCAATGGGGCGGGTCATGGCGATCCGGTGAGGGGGGGGTGGAGATGCGATCTGGATCAGCGCAGTTCGGCGTCGAGCGCGGTGATCAGGCGGTCGATTTCTTCGCGGCTCGTATAGTGCACGAAGGACAGGCGCAGGACGTCATGAGCCGGATCGATGCCGAGGGCCTGCATCAGCCGGTAGGCGTAAAAATTGCCACCGGATGCCATGATGCCGTGTTTGGCCAGGCGGGCTGCCACCTGTGCACCAGGTTCGGGCAAAGCCAGTGAAACCGTCGGCGCGCGATCATGCGCGTTTTCCGGCCCGATCAGCCGTAGCGAATTGCGGCCGGAAAGGTAAGCCAGCAGGGGCTTGAGCAGTTCGATTTCCTGTGCCCGCATCAGGGCATGGGCACGGCGGAAGGGGTCAACCGAACCATCGCCCGGCGACATGGCGGCGATGGCTTCGAGATAATCTGGAATGCCGGCAGAGGCCGCGATCTGGGCGTGGTCGGGCCCGGCGGGGGTCAGGCGGTAGCGCGGTTTGGCATCGTTGAAGAAATGGCCCTGGTTGGGCAGTTCCATGCCCAATGTCGGGCGCACGGCCATCACGCCCTGATGGGGGCCATAGGTCTTGTAGGCTGAAAACAGATAAATGTCGCAACCGAGCGCTTGCAGATCGGGCAGGCCGTGCGGCGCGTAGGAAACGCCGTCAACGACCGTCACCGCACCGATGGCGCGAGCGCGCGCCGCCACATCGGCGACGGGATTGATCTCCCCCACGATGTTGGATGCATGGGTGAAGGCGATCAGCCGCACCTTTTCGTCCAGCACGGCATCGAGCGCGGGCAGAGTGAGGCGGCCTGAATGGGTGTCGACGCTCCATTCGCGCACCGTAATGCCGCGCTGTTCGAGACGCCGCCAGGCGCCTGTATTGGCCTCGTGGTCCTGATTGGTCACCACAATGGCATCGCCGGGCTTGAGCCAGGCACCGAAGGCATTGGCAAGAACGTATGTGTTGGCCGAGGTGGAGGGGCCGAAGTGTATCCAGTCGGCTCCGACGTTGAAGGCCTGCGCCATGCGGGCATAGGCAAGGTCCATGGCTTCGCCGGCCGATTTCGAGGCCGCATATTGCCCATAGGGCTGCACCTTGGTGGCGCGATAGTAGTGATCGAGCCGGTCAAGCACGTGCCGCGCGGTGTATGAGCCACCCGCATTCTCAAAGAAGGCCTGGCCCTGAAGGCTCGGTTCTGAAAACGCGGGGAACAGAGCGCGGACTTTGGCGCTATCGAGGGGCAGGGACATGAGATCGCTCACTGGAAGGGTAAGTGATCGATACAGGGTTTCGGCGGGGTTGGGCAAGCCGGGGCGAGGTGCTTGTCGACACTGTGTGTCCGCTGTGCAGCAGCAAAGAAACCCCGGCGGGGCGGCCGGGGTTTCGGGGAAGGCAGATCGGCCGGGTCCATGGGGCAAAGACCGGACCGATTGGGAATTAGCCTTCCGGAGCGGGTGCGGGGGCTTCGCCTTCTACCGGTGCATCGGCGGGTTGACCCATCTGACCCATCGGGCCTTTGGGGCCCTTCTGGCCGCGATCACCTTTGGGCTGAAGGTTGGCCTTCTGCTCGTCGCTAAGCGCTGCGAACAGGGCTTCGAGCTTGGGCAGCACTGTGTTGATGGCCTCGACATGGGCGGTTTCGATGGCGACGCGGGTCTTCATGCGCTCCACCAGATCGGGCCTGGCAGCAGCATCCTTGGCGGGTCGGGCGGCGGCGCATGTATCAGCGAACGTGGTCTGGGCGCTGAGCGCGGTGGCCTTCAGATCGTCAAACAGGGGGGTCTGCTCGGCGGTCAGGTCGAGGCGGTGCGACAGGCGGACGAAGGCAATTTCAAGCTGCTCGGCACCGCGCTCGGAACAAACGAGATCGAGGATGCCGCCGCGAGCGTGACGCTGGCCATGGCCTTCCTGCCCGCCGAAGCGCTTGTTGCCCTGCATGTTGTGCTTGCCGCCCTGCATCTGCATCTGGCCCTGCGGGGCGCCGCCCTGATCCTGAGCGAAGGCGGCGGTGGGGACTGCGGCCAGGCCGATCGCGCCGGTGAGAAGGGCGGCGATTGCGGTCTTGGAGAGAAATTTCATTGAGCTGGGCTCCCTTGCATGGTTCTGGGTCGCCGGGGTTTGGAGCACCCGACGACCATCACACTATGGGAGGCAGACTCTCCGCGTCCTTTCGGGCAGATGAACCTTTGGTAAGGCCGGTAAGGTTGGCGCTCAGGTGGCGATATATTCACGCAGCGCCAGCGCTTCCTGCTCGGTTTCTTCGATCTTGCGCTTGACCACATCGCCGATTGAAACAATGCCGACCAGCTTGCCGCTTTCGACGATGGGCACATGCCGGATGCGGTTGGCGGTCATGGTATTCATCAGGTCATCGACGCTGGCCTTGCGGGTGACGGTGATGACCTTGGCCGTCATGCAATCCTTCACCGATCGTGCGAGCAGTTCTGCCGGATCATCGGCAAGGCGGCGCACCACATCGCGCTCGGACAAGATGCCGGCCACCCCGCCCTTGGCGTTGACGACGACGACGGCGCCGATTTTGTGCGTGTTCAGAATTTTCACGGCGTCGGCAATGCTCGCATCAACCGAAACGGTGTGCACCACGACGCCCTTGTTATGAAGGATAGTGTCGACCTGCATCCTGATTCCCTCCTCTGGCCGGGCCGCCGCCGGTTAAAGCCGATGCGGGATGCCCGGACGAGGCATGGTGCGCCAATGAGGCGGCGGGAACAATAGGCCGTTTGACCAAGAGGTTATTCGTGGACCTGCCAGGCGCGGATGGGGCGCGAAGCAGGGGCAGGGCTATCGGGCATGCCGCCGCACAGGATGATCGAGAGCACCTGTGCGGTGATGGCAAACATGAGCGCACAGGCCGGGACAAACAGCACGATTACCTCGGTATCAACGCCCTGGGCGAGGGCGGCAATACGATCGAAAGTCAGCCCAGATCGAAGCGCCAGGGCGCTGGCGGCAAGCGCGAGCAAGAGGCCGACTGAGGTGCCGAGAGCGGCTGGTTTATTGAAGCGGGAAAGGATCGAAGCCATGCAGACATCACCGGGGTTGTTCACAAGGCCGTGAAAGAACCACGCGAATGCGGTTTTCATTCGTAGCTTCATGGTCAGGGCGCGTACCATTTCAGGGCGATACTGTGGCGGTTGCCACCGCCGGGCGTGCTGCAACCCGCGAAGGAGGGGACCATGACGTCGTTCAGCCGACTACTCACTCCACTGTTTGCCGTGTTGATTGCGTTCAGTTCGATGTTTGCCGGTGCCGCCTCTGCGCAGGATCTTGCGTCGGCCGAACTAGGTTGGCAGGCCACCATAACCGGCCAGATCGAGGCCTTTCGGGAAAAGGACGCTCCGACCGCTTTCAGCTTTGCCGGGGCATCGTTCCAGAACACCTTCCCCGATCCGCAAACGTTTTTTATTGCCATCATCAGCTCAGGCTATGCGCCGATCATGGAGTCGAGCTCGCACAGCTTTGGCAAATTCGAGCGGCTTGGCGAGAACCTCGTGATGCAGGTGGTCAACTTCGTAGGCACGGACCAGCAGCTCTATTCGGCGCTCTATCAAGTGCAGGAAGAGCCTGAGGGCTGGCGGGTGCAGGGCGTGGCGCTGACCAAAAAGCCGGGCGTCGCTATCTAGCTTTCGTTCTTCTGCGCTTGTGCCGACGATGGCGAAACCCTATCACTCCCCGGCCTGAGCAGGGGAGTGAATCATGGCCTTTCTGTCGGATGCATTGTCGCGCGTGAAGCCATCGGCCACGGTCGCGATTACGCAGAAAGCGCGCGATATGGCGCGCGAGGGGCGCAATGTCATTGCGCTGTCAGCGGGGGAGCCCGATTTCGACACTCCGCAGAACGTGAAAGATGCCGCGCTTGCCGCCATGAATGCGGGCAAGACCAAATATACCAATGTCGATGGCATTCCAGAACTGAAGGAAGCCGTGGCGGCAAAGTTCCGGCGCGACAATGGGCTCGATGTGACAGCGGCGGACTGCTTTGTGTCCTCGGGCGGCAAGCAGATCATCTTTAATGCCCTGATGGCCACCCTGAACCCCGGCGACGAGGTTGTGGTGCCGGTGCCCTATTGGGTGAGTTATCCAGAAATCGTGCGGCTGTGCGGTGCTGAGCCGATATTTGCCGTTGCCGATGGCACGACGGGCTTCAAGCTCAAGCCGGAGGTGCTGGACGCCGCAATCACCCCCATGACCAAATGGCTGATCCTGAACACCCCGTCGAACCCGACGGGTGCCGCTTATTCAGCGGCCGAGCTCAGGGGGCTGGCCGAGGTGCTGCTGCGCCACGAGCATGTGCATATCCTGACCGACGATATTTATGAGCCTCTGGTCTATGACGGGCTCAAGTTCGCCACCATCGCGCAGGTCGAGCCGCGGTTGCAGGCGCGGACGCTGACCATGAACGGAGTGTCGAAATCGCATTCGATGACCGGTTGGCGCATCGGATATTGCACGGGGCCCAAGGCGTTGCTCGCAGCAATGGTGAAATTGCAGGGGCAATCGACCACCAACCCGTCCTCGATTTCGCAGTGGGCCGCAGTAGAAGCCCTCAACGGGCCGCAGGATTTCCTGCTTGAATGGCGCCAGGTGTTTCAGGCGCGGCGCGACATGGTGGTCGGTGGGCTCAACGCGGCCAAGGGGCTGAACTGCCTGGTGCCGGAGGGAGCATTTTATGTGTTCCCATCCTGCACAGCGCTGCTCGGCAAGACCAGTGCTGGCGGGACCCGGCTTGAAACCGACAGCGATTTCGTGATGGCCCTGTTGGAAGAAACCGGGGTGGCGCTGGTGCCGGGCACGGCATTCGGGCTGCCCGGGCATTTCCGCCTGAGCTATGCGGCGTCAGACGCTGAACTGACTGAGGCGGTCAAGCGCATCCAGTCGTTCTGCGCTGGGATCAACTGAACTAAAGGTAGTTCAGAAGGCTCATCGGTCCGCCCGATCCGCCGCCCGACCCGCCGAACATTTCGGCAATGCGGGCGCTGGACTGGTAATTCGAGAGCACGTTCTCGTAGAAGGATGGGCTCCACCCGGCAGCCTGGCGTTCTTCGCCGCTCATGGATCCATAGGCGGCAATGATGTTTTTGGCGAAAGCAGTGGGGTCGGCGCTGTTGCTGGCCTGTTTCAGGCCGGCCAGCAGGGCAGTCGATGAGCGCGAGCGGATTTCGTCTCGGGCGCCACGCACTTCCTCGGGCTTGAATTGATTGCCCTCGTTCAGAACAATGGCTGAGAGCGACCGGGCGTCGAAAATCGAGAGATCGGCGCGCTGTCCGGATTTGCGGCTGCCATCAAAGATCAGGTCCTTACCGGCGGCCTTGGCGTCGGCGTGCTGCTTGTCGAGAGCGGCTCGCACATCCTTGGCCACGGCGGAGAATTCCCGCAGTTTACCGGCCTCGCCGGTTTCGACGCGCTTGAGATAGGCGGCAACGGGGTCTGCTGCGGCCGTCCTCGGCATGCTCCTGGGATCGGATGCCAGTTGCTTAAGGCCATCTTCGACAGCGGCCTTGGCATCCGCCCAGCTGGCGCTGGCTTTTTCTTCGCCACTCATGGCATTGAGCGCCTCAAGGGCGGCAGAATAGAGGCCCTTGATGTCACCGGTGACACGGGCCACGGCGGCAGGGCCAGCAAGGGCGCTATCGAACCGCCGCTGAAGTTCGAGGCTGGCGGCCTTTTGTTCATCGGCGTTAAATTTCTGCTCGGCATTGGTCGACATCGCGAACAGCTCACGCCGGTCAACCTTGGACATGTCGATGGCCAGCGCTCCATCCTTGAGCGGGCTTTGCAGCTTGGCGTCGGCGAGCAGCCTGGTCATGGTGACGCGGGCATCGGCGATGACCGTGGCAAAGTCTTTGCCTTCGAGCGCGGCTTTCGCAGCATCGGAGAATGTCTTGGTGGTCGCCCCCGGATCGCTGGGACCGGTCGCGGCGGTCGGCGTGTTCTGCTGGGCATGGCGCTGGGCGCTGGCCAGGATCGAGGCGTAGCTTGCAGTATAGGGTGTGGCGCTGACGCTGGTCACGATGCGGCTCCAATGGCTTGGGCAATATGTTCATGCCATGCAGGTTGCGTGCCATTGGAGTGTCGGCAAAGATACCTTTCAAATCAGCGTCGTAGCCACTGAAACGGGTTGGGGCATGCGCCGTGCGGCAGATATTGCCGTTCAGTCTGGAATTTCCTGCAGGGTGACGATGCGCACGTCAAAGGTGCTGCAGGCAGTGTCGGTGCAAATGCCATTGATCCAGACTTCGCCGGCACCAAACATGATGCCGTCTGCATTCACAAACAGTTCGCCATAGTCCTGACCGGTGAGGGTGCCGGTGATCGCGTCGGTCACAATGGCATCATAGTTGGCGACGAAGTCGTCGGCAGTCTCGATGGTCTGCGGCGCGCCATTGACCGGAACGGTTATGGGATAGCTGACGTAGGCGGCAAAGGTTTCCGCGTCGCCGCTTCTTGCAGCATCGATGATGGCTTCGATGGCAGTCTGGTACTGCTCATGATCGCCCAGTAGGGTATCGATTGCCGAATTGACGGATGCCTCGTCGGCGTGCGCAGGCACGCAAGCAAAAAGGGCTGCGGCAAACAGGGTGGCCGGGGTGAGAATGCGCATCGGGTTACTCCGTTTTGCGGATGCCTGACCTTAGCCGAAAGCCCGGCGGTCGCCAAAGAACATGTGCGTGAAAAACAAAGGCCCCGCCCGAGGGGATGGGCAGGGCCTTTAGACCTTCCGCCGAAACGGTTGGCCATCAAGTTGCGACCTGGAGGTGAGCCGCAAGGTGTTGAGATGGTTATGCTTGGGCCGAAGCAAAAGCACAAACGCGAAGCCAGAAGCGCAGCCATGCACAAATTGCAGAGCGACGGACCAGTCGGGCCATGGGCAAAAAAAGAGGCTCCACTCTGGGAGTGGAGCCTTGTGACTTTGGCCGGAGCCGAAATCGAAAGTGGTGGCAGATAAGCGAGGGAGGAGGATACGCCATCTGCCGATGAACAGTCGCCGCGGGAGGAGGATGCGGGTTCCGTCCAGTGTCGCGATCAGCAGGGCCGAGGGAGGAGGATACGACCGGCATCTCAGCGACCATCGGAATATGGCGATGGAGACCCGATTCAGCAATGCGGGCTGAGGCATGCCAGCCATGCATTCCCTGCACGACTTGGGCATGGCGCGGCGGGTGTCGAGAATATCAAAAAAAGAGGCTCCACTCTAGGAGTGGAGCCTTATGACTTTGGCCGAGGCCGAAATCGAAAGTAGAAGGCGGGGGCGTGGGAGGAGGATACGCCGGCCGCCGGTGAACCTTTCGCCGCGGGAGGAGGTGCAGCCAGGGTTCGGAGCGCCAAGACCTGAGCCGCGGGAGGAGGATGCGGGGCAGGCGTCAGCAACTGAGAATGACTATGCCGACGGCCGAGCCATGCAGCAATGCGCGATTGGGTATGCCAGCTATGCACTAAACGCAGGCATAAAGCTGATCTGCCCAAATAATCGGCAGATGAAAGCGTGAAGGCAAAAAATATGGCTCCGCTCGAGGGGAGAGCGGAGCCACAGTAGGAAGAGAAACTCTTCCAAGGAGGGAACAAACGGCCGGGCAAAGGGAGGGAGGGAAGCGCCGACCGCTGTGAGAGGGGATATATGCGTGAGCCGCCGTGCCAACAACCCGGGTTCGGTCATGTCAGCCATGCGCCTGTTGCATGGCGTGGGGCGCGGTTGACCTACAACCGGCGCAAAGCGGGCTGTTTCAATTGCTGAAAATTGCGGCAAGCACGCCTTGCAGTGACTCAGCGGATTTGTCGAAGGCGATGTCGTAGATGCGAAACGCCTCGCCCTCGCGCGCCAGCAGCAACTTGTCGGTCCACCCGGCATCGGGCTGATCGGGGAACGCATAGGTTATATCGACCACCGGCTCGGGGCTGTCGGGTTCGGCAACGCTGGCAGTGCAAACCGGCGCATAGTCGGGAAAGGCCTGCCAGGGTACGCCATCGCCAAGGGGCGGCTTTTCGTCGGGCGCGGCAGCGGCAATCACGGCATTGCGGGCTTCGGCATAACCGATGGCAGCAGCCAGCACGGGGCTTAGCAGCCCATCAACCGGCGCCATATCATTCCCGAGCCGCGCGATGCAGAAGATGTCGCCGATTTGCTGGGCCGAAAGCTGCACCATCTGCGCCTGCGCAGGGGCGGTTGCGGCCACGATCAGGAGGGCGGCGGACAGGCGGCGCAGGAACATGGTGGACCCTCTGGATGCAGGCTTGCGGCTAGAACTGCCACTCGCGGGCCTTGCCGACGACGAAGTCTCGGAAGACGCCGACGCGCTTGGAGTTTTTGAGCGCCGGCGGATAGACGAAATAGGCCTCGTAAGCCGGGATTTCGATGCCGCTCAGCACCTGCTGCAGTTCGGTTTCGCCCTCGGTGACATAGTCGGGCAGCATAGCAATACCGATGCCGGCGCGGGCGCCCTGCATCATGCCATAAATGGCGTTGACCTTGAGTGAGGGGCGGCGCGGGCTGGAATCGGGGCGGCCCAGACGCTCAAGGAAATTGATGTCGCCAAGATAAGACGGCACCGGCTCGCCGAAGGAAATAACGCGGTGCTTGTCGAGATCCTCGACGGTCTTGGGCTCCCCATACTCGGCGATATAGGCCTTGGACGCATAGAAGTGGTTGTGCACGGTGAACAGCTTGCGCTGAATCATCTCGGACTGGTTGGGCCGGTGCAGGCGGATGGCCACATCTGCCTCGCGCATGGCCAGGTCGAGCTCGGCGTCGTTGAGTTTGATCTCGATCTGGATATCAGGGTAGAGCAGCAAGAATTCGTTGATGCGCGAGGACAGCCAGGTCGAGCCGATGCCGACCGTGGTGGTGACCAGTAAGGGCCCGGTGGGCACCTCCTGGCTTTCCGACATCTGGGTTTCGACCTGCTGCAATTCCCAATGCATGCGATGGGCGGTGCGGAACAGCTGTTCGCCCACTTCGGTCAGCACCAGTCCGCGGGCGTGGCGGATGAAGAGCTTGAGCTTGAGATCGTCCTCAAGCGCCGAAATCTGCCGGGAAACGGCGGATTGGCTCATGCCAAGCTTTTCAGCGGCGTGGGTGAAGCTTCCCGATTCAGCAGCGGTGTGAAAGATGCGAAGCTTGTCCCAGTCCAGCATGAGGTGTCCTGTTACTCCGCAGCTTGTGCGAGTTCGTGGGCGGCCAGATACTTTTCAGCTTCGAGGGCGGCCATGCACCCCATGCCGGCGGCGGTAACCGCCTGGCGATAAACATCGTCGGAAACGTCGCCTGCGGCAAACACGCCCGGCACGTTGGTGGCCGTGCCGCCCGGAACCGTGCGCAGGTAACCGCCCGGCTTCATGTCGAGCTTGCCGGCAAAGATTGAGGTAGCCGGTGCATGGCCGATGGCCACGAACACGCCATCGACCGGCAGAGTTTCAGTTTCGCCGGTCTTGACGTTGCGCAGCACCACGCCATTGACCGATGGCGGCATGACGGCGCCCGTGATATCGGCCAGTTCGGTATTCCAGCGCACCTCGATCTTGGGGTGCTTGAACAGCCGGTCCTGCAGGATGCGTTCGGCGCGGAATTCGTCGCGGCGGTGAACCACAGTGACCTTCGAGGCAAAATTGGTGAGGAACAAGGCTTCCTCGACCGCGGTGTTGCCGCCGCCAACGACCACGACCTGCTTGTTGCGATAAAAGAATCCATCGCAGGTGGCGCAGGCCGAAACGCCGAAGCCCTGGAACTTCTCTTCCGAGGGCAGGCCCAGCCATTTGGCCTGGGCGCCAGTGGCAATGATCAGGGCATCGCAGGTGTAGACCGTGCCGCTATCGCCATGCAGCCGGAAAGGACGCACGTCGAAATCGACCGAGGTAATCAGGTCATTGACGATTTTGGTCCCGACATGCTCGGCCTGGGCCTTCATCTGCTCCATCAGCCACGGGCCCTGAACCACGTCGGCAAAGCCGGGATAGTTCTCGACGTCGGTGGTGATGGTGAGCTGACCGCCGGGCTGCATGCCCTGGATCATGACCGGCTCGAGCATGGCGCGGGCCGCATAGATTGCCGCCGTGTAGCCGGCCGGACCCGATCCAATGATCACAACCTTTGCATGCATCGCGACGCTCTCCGCACTAACCCATTATGACGGGGCTAAAATAGGAGGCGCAATGGGGTTGTTTCAAGGCCGGGTTTGCCCGCAATGACGGTTGGCCACAGGGGACTGCGTGATTTGGGCGTGCAGCAGTGCTGCAGCCCTGAACGGACCGGGTAAATTGGTTCAGCCAAACCTGATTTTGGTGATTTCGTAGGTCTTGGAGCCGCCTGGCGCCGACACTTCAAACGAATCGCCCACTTCCTTGCCGATCATGGCGCGGGCAATGGGAGACGAGAGCGAGATGCGGCCAGCGCTGGCATCAGCTTCTGCATCGCCGACGATCATGAGAGTGCGCTCAGCTTCAGTATCTTCATCAACTATGGTGACCGTAGCGCCGAACTTGACCGTGGAGCCGGTGAGTTTGCTGACATCGATGATATCGGCCAGCGCCAGAATGGTCTCGAGTTCCTGGATGCGGCCTTCGTTCAGGCTCTGCTGTTCCTTGGCGGCGTGGTATTCGGCATTCTCAGAAAGATCGCCGTGGGCACGCGCTTCGGAAATGGCTGCGATAATGGACGGCCGGTCTTCGGCGGTGCGACGGCGATACTCTTCTGCCAGTGCAACGTGGCCGCCGACCGTCATCGGGATCTTGTCCATTCTCAGTCTCCGTAAATGCCCGCCAGTGCACGCTAGCGCTACTGGCTTAAGTCAAATCGATGCTTTCTGCCGCAAGCTGTTCGGCGCAAGAGTCGCGAATACTGCTGGGGAAAGCGATGCGATAACCTGCCCCAGCCGGACCGCCGCGGTCAAGTGACCGTTTATGTCTCAGGTTTGCCGCAGAGTGCTGAGCAATATCGTTCTGGAAAACGCCATTTCAAGAAGAGGTCACGCCAATGCTGCTTCGCAAATTTCTCCAGCTTGCCGCCACGAGCCTGATGCTGGCCAGTTCGGCCGGGCTGGCGCAATCCGAGGAGCGGATCTTCGATTCGAGCGCTGGCAAGCTGGCGGTCAACATTGTGGCGGACGGGCTCGATCATCCGTGGTCGTTCGGGTTCCTGCCCGATGGGCGCATGCTGGTGACCGAGCGCTCGGGGCAGTTGCGACTGATTGCAGATGGCAAGCTCAGCGCACCGCTTGCGGGCGTGCCGCGCGTGGCGGCCAGCGGGCAGGGCGGGCTGCTCGATGTGGCGATGGCGCCTGATTTTTCAACGACCGGACGGATTTACCTCAGCTATGCCGAGCCAGCCGAAAGCGCCGGGCTCAATCGCGGTGCCGGAACTGCGGTGATGGCGGCCAGGCTGGTGCTGGAGGGTGACAGCGGGCGGCTTGAGGATCAGGCGGTGATCTTTCGCATGAACAAGTTCACCACCACCAACAGGCATTTTGGCTCACGTATCGTGATCGGCAATGACGGGAACCTGTTCATTACCCTGGGCGAACGCGGCGATATGGACCGGGCGCAGGATTTTGCCGATCTGGCGGGGGCTGTGGTTCGGATTGCGCCCGATGGGTCAATTCCGAGCGACAATCCCAAAGTCGAGGGCTGGCATCCGGCTTTGTGGAGCAAGGGGCACCGCAACCCGCAGGGCGCCACACTGCGCGAGAGCGATGGTGCACTGTTTACCGTTGAGCACGGCGCGCGCGGTGGCGACGAAGTCAACATGCCAAAGGCGGGTCGGAACTATGGCTGGCCGGTGATTACCTATGGTGTCGACTATTCGGGGGTAACGATCGGGGTGGGGCAGCAGAAGGAGGGGCTTGAACAGCCGTTGCATTATTGGGACCCCTCAATTTCTCCATCGGGGCTGGACTTTTATGATGGCGCGCTGTTTCCGCAGTGGCAGGGCGATCTGCTCAGTGGCGGGCTATCCGGGCAGGTGATGGTGCATCTGGATATGGAAGGCGACAAGGTTGTGTCGGAAGAGCGACTGTTTGCCGGTCAACTCGGCCGGGTGCGGGACGTGCGGACCGGCCCTGACGGGGCGATCTACCTGGCAATTGATGCAAGTCCGGGGCAAATCCTTCGAGTTGCACCTGTCGGCGAATAGGCTGAGAGCCTAATCAGCATCCTTGCTTGAATAGCACGGGCCGACTATCGTTATGCCGATGGTTCCGCAGCGCCCAAGGCAATGCGGATGAAAAGGGAATACGGTGAGGCGTACCCATCAGGGCCCAAAACCGTGACTGCCCCCGCAACTGTGAGCCGATTGCGCGGCCCCGTATGCCACTGGCGACATGCCGGGAAGGCGGGCCAAGCCAGAATCGGCAAGTCAGGAGACCTGCCATCCCAACCGGTGCCTTGCACCAACCACAACTAAGCCCGCACGGTGGGTGCGGAAGCGAGGATGACATGCATATTGAACCCGGCGTCGTTGACGGCGCCAAGATTGTTTTGAGCTACGGAACGGCCGCCGTTTCGCTCGGCCTGGCCGCCAAGATGGCAGTCGACACGCTGCGCAGGGATGGTGTTGTGCCTCTGGCCCTGCGGTCAGTGATCACGACAGCACTGGTTTTTGCGTTCTTCGAACTGGCCCCGCATCATGCGGTGGGCGTGTCGGAAGTGCATCTGATCCTGGGATCGACGCTGTTCCTGATCTTTGGTGCCGGACCGGCCGCGATTGGCCTGGCCCTGGGGTTGTTGACGCAGGGGCTGTTCTTTGCGCCCGACGATCTGGCGCAGTATGGCATGAACGTAACAACCCTGATCGTGCCGCTGTTTGTGATGGCCGGAATCGCCCGCCGGATTATCCCCGAGCAGACCGCATACAAAGATGTGAGCTATGTTCAGGCGCTTTCACTGTCGCTGGCCTATCAGGGTGGCATTGTCGCGTGGGTGGCCTTTTGGGCCCTTTATGGTGGCGGTCTAGGGGCTGAGAACCTTGCCGCCACGGCCTCGTTTGGCGCTGCCTATATGTTGGTCGTACTGGTCGAACCTTTGGTCGACCTAGCGGCACTCGGCATTGCCAAGACCCTGGCGCGCTATCAGCACAGTCCATTCTGGCACAGAAGGCTGTTCCAGCCTGCGGCCTGATGGGGTCACAGAAGTGACTGGGGCGGGTGCCGCAAATGCACCCGCCCCAGGTGTTTTAGTTCACGGTGTACCGGACGCCGCCATAGGCTTCCACGGTCATGCGCTGGCGTGCTTCGCCCACCCCGATAGAGCCAGCGTCGACATCCCAGCATCCGGCAGAGACGGTGAACGTGTAGCTTTCACCCGGCGCAATGCCATAGCCATCGGGCAGGCGATTAAGACCATAGCTGCCGACATTGCAGTCTGAAATCAAGACAACGTCGATGACGCCGTCTGTTTCATTGATGACTTCAATCACGCCGGTTGGCTCGCCGGGCCTGATCAGGTCACCACCAGTAACCAAGCTGCATCCCGCCAGTAGAACAGTGGCTGTCAGGCACGAAATCATTCGAAAATTGCGCATATTCACTTGCCCCCAAGAGTTCGATCGGCAAGAGAAGCGCTTAACGGTATATTAAGCAACTAATTTTTGAGTTGCTCGGATTGCTGGCAAATAAAAAAGGCGCAGCTCCCCCACTGCGCCTTCCGCAATCCTTGGGTCCAGGTCAGGTTACTGGGCGACCAGATTGTCAGCAGCGGACTTGCCGGTCCGCTTGTCCTTGACGATCTCATAGCTGATCTTCTGCCCTTCATCGAGCCCATTCAGGCCGGAGCGTTGAACAGCGGAGATGTGAACGAAAACATCCGCCCCGCCTTCATCGGGCTGAATGAAACCATAGCCCTTTTGACCATTGAACCATTTTACAGTGCCGGTAGCCATTGTAAGTCCCTCTCGCAGTCTCTAGTCGGTCACCACCCCAATTGGCTTTGACCTTTTTCAATCGAATTCTGGGGTAGTCACGTCAGCAGGCGCGTTTGGAACGCCAGGCAAGAACGGTCGGCCGCAATATTCGATTGAGAATTTCTAGCCTGAAAATATGATGGCGACAATATGGCACAGCGCCGTGTCTGCGGCAGCTGCCTTAGCACTGAAGCGGGTGGCATGACTGCTGACGTGGCAAAGCATAGAGACGCGCGGCCTTCGCGAATACTCAGTTTGTAAAATAATCTTAGGCGCGAATACCCGTTGAGCGTGATCGGCCGAAAATTATGCCACAAGGTTGCCGATGTAACTACTCTGGCGACGATGGTGCCCCCACGTTAGAAGGACGCCTCCATAAGAGTACGCGATTCATGATCAGGCACGATTTCCGCTCCGACACCGTCACCCGCCCCAGCAAGGGCATGCTGGCCGCGATGGCAGCAGCTGAGGTGGGCGATGACGTGTTCGGTGATGACCCAACGGTCAAGCGGCTGGAAGCGGTGCTGGCCGAGCGAACGGGGAAAGAGGCAGGTCTCTATCTGCCGAGCGGTACGCAGTCGAACCTTGCGGCCCTGATGAGCCACTGTGGGCGCGGAGATGAGTACATTGCCGGCCAGATGGCACATTGCTATCGCTGGGAGGCGGGCGGCGCCGCTGTGCTGGGCAGCATCCAGCCGCAGCCGATTGCCCACCAGCCGGACGGCACGCTGGCGCTTGCCGATATCGCGGCCGCCATCAAACCTGACGACCCTCACTACGCCCGCACGCGCCTGCTTGCGCTTGAAAATACTCATGGCGGCGCTGTGCTGTCGCTCAGCTACATGGCAGATGCGACGGCCCTGGCGCGCCAGCATGGCCTCGCAACCCATCTCGACGGCGCGCGCGCGTTCAATGCCGCAGCCAAACTGGGCGTGGCCATAGCCGAGGTGACTTCCACCTTTGACACAGTTTCGATTTGTTTGTCCAAGGGGCTTGGTGCGCCCGTTGGATCGGTGCTGGTCGGCAGCAAAGATTTGATCGCAAAGGCATTGCGGGTCCGCAAGCTGCTCGGCGGCGCGATGCGGCAGGTCGGCATCCTGGCTGCGGCCGGGCTTTATGCTCTCGAACATAATGTCGAGCGATTGCCCGAAGACCACGCCAATGCTGCGCGCCTCGCCGCGGGCCTTGGACAATATCCGGGCATCAAGGTGGATACGCCGCAGACCAATATCCTGTGGGTGACCCTCGATGAGGATATAGCCTCGCCCTTCAACGCCCATCTGGCGGATGCCGGAATCGGCCTGACATCGGCCTATGGCGGAACTCGTCAGCGCTGGGTCACTCATCTCGATGCGACCGCGCCAGCGGTCGATGCCGCCCTTGAGGCTGTGGACCGGTTTTTCACACAGCGCTGAAATGTTGCCGTTACGGCAGGAAGGCGGCGGGGTAACCCGCCGCCCTTTTTCTATTGCAGTGCCATCCGGATAGCGGTCTCGACGGCAGAATAGGCGCCATCGGCGCGTTCGAGTTGCAGTGGCTCGGCCGGTAGCAAGGGCGGTTGAGCCATGAAGCGCGGCCGTTTGCCCCGATGCGGCTGAGCCGCGTGCACAAGGAACGGGTGGCACAGGTAGACTGTTCCGGCGGGTCCGGTTGCCAGGGCTTCAGGACAGTGAGCCGTACTGGCAAAACCATCAGCTGCGAGTTCACGCAAGGTCAAACCCGCCTCTCCGGCCGGGGCCAGTTGCCGGGCAATATGGAGATGCGAACCGACACGGATGCGGGTTGGGGCGTCATCCTCTCCGACATCGGAGAAAAGGAACAGCATGAGCATAGCCCTGCCACGCGATTTGATGTTGGCGCGCCAGGAGAAGAAATCCGGATCTTCAAAGCCAAAGCTCACATCAATATGCCAACCGGCATCGCCCGGATCGTCCGATGAGGGAAAGCGCACCGGAAATGTGCCCAGCGCCATGCTCGGCCGCCAGCGCCCTTGCCCCACCAACTGATCAAAGGCCCGATGGAGGGCCGGAGTGTTGGCAGCTTCGCGGAACGGGGGCTGGCCATACATGTTGAGGCGGACGACAGGCTTGGTCCAGGTTGAAGGGTCATCCGGACTGCAGCCGGTATCGGCCCAGAGAATGGCCCGGCCCGCATCGGCGAGCGTTTGCGGAAAGGCATTGTCGAGACGGACAAAGCCGGCGGAGATAAATTGTTCGATCTGCGCTTGCGTTAGCGCGTTCAAAGGATTGGGCATGATTGCTCACAGTTTCGCGTGCCATCGGTAGATGGCGGAACAAGCCGACGCGTGGCGCGGCTCAGGCGTGTTTCAACATCGCGCTCAGGCGCGGAGGAACACGGCGAAACGGATCGAGCGGGTCATCATCATGGTGCGCAAGAGGTAGAGGCGGATCGGTGAGACGTCAAGCCCGGTTTCCCAGCGAGGTGTCGATACGCGCCCTCGCAATCCGCTCGATCAGGTCGAACGGTACGGGTTTGGCATATTTGAATTGCACCGTATCCTTGGCCGCCCGGTAGGGCGCAATCTCGGCCTCAAGTTCTGATGGGGCCGGATAGATCGGATAGAGGCCGATGTGCTTTTTCCATGCCCCCACATAGAGATAAGTGCCCGCATAGGTGAACTGCGGCATGTCGTATTTGATGGTTTCGGTCACATCGGGCGCAGCGGCGTGGATGGCTGCGCGAACCTGGTCGAAGATATGGCGCGCATGCAGCTCAAGGCCTGCGGCATAGGCATCGACGCGTTCGGGTTCGTGACTGGGCTTCGGCATGGCGGCTCCCCTTTTGGGGAGCCTAGCCGAAGTTTTCAGGCCGCGAAATAATCCTGTAGGGGACGCACCACGAGATTGCCCTGCTGCACCGCAACGATGCCTTCGACCGCAGCTACCGCACCTGGGATGGTGGTGTAGTAGGGGATCTTGGACAGGAGCGCCGTACGGCGGATATCTCGGCTGTCGGCAATCGACTTGGCGCCGTCTGTGGTGTTGATCACCAGTTGCACGCCGCCGTTTTTCATGGCGTCCACAATGTGCGGACGACCCTCGGCCACCTTGTTAACCTTGGAGACGGTGATGCCGTTCTCATCAAGGAACCGGGCGGTGCCATTGGTGGCAATGATCTTGAAGCCGGCGCGCTCCAGATGCCGCATGGCATCGAGGATTGCCGGTTTGTCGGCATCACGGACCGAAACAAAGCAGGTGCCGGACGTCGGGACTTTCGACCCCGCCCCCATCTGCGATTTGGCAAAGGCCATGGCGTAATCACGGTCCAGGCCAATGACTTCGCCGGTCGACTTCATTTCGGGTCCAAGCACCGTATCCACACCGGGGAAGCGGTTGAAAGGGAAGACAGCTTCCTTGATGGCAATATGCTCTAGCTTTTTCTCAACCAGCCCAAAGCTTTCAAGGCTCTCGCCGGCCATGATGCGGCTGGCGATCTTGGCGATGGGCTCGCCAATGACCTTGGCGACGAACGGAACGGTGCGCGAGGCGCGGGGATTGACTTCAAGCAGGTAGATGACGCCATCCTTGAGCGCGTATTGCACGTTCATCAGGCCGCCGACTTTGAGTGCGAAGGCAAGCTGGGTGGTCTGGCGCTTGAGCTCGTCGATGATCTCGGGCGAAAGGTGCTGGGGTGGCAGCGAGCAGGCGCTGTCGCCGGAGTGAATCCCGGCTTCTTCGATATGCTCCATGATACCGCAGACAAACACATCCTTGCCGTCGCACAGGCAATCGACGTCGATTTCAATGGCGCCCGAAAGGTAGCCATCAAACAGCAGCGGATTGTCCGAAAGCACGGAGTTGATCTGCCCGGTCTTGTCGTTGGGATAGCGCGACAGGATATCGGGTGGCACCAGGCCGGTCAGGGTATCCTGCACATAGCGCTCGAAATCGGCGGGGCTGTGGGCAATTGCCATGGCGCGGCCGCCAAGCACATAGGATGGGCGGATGACCAGCGGATAGCCAAGGCGCTCGGCCACAAGCCGGGCCTGTTCGAGTGAATAGGCAATGCCGTTTTTGGGCTGGGTCAGTTCGAGCTTGTTCAAAAGCTTGGAGAACAGGTCGCGGTCTTCAGCCAGATCGATGGCATCGGGTTGGGTGCCCAGGATGCGCACGCCCGCCTTTTCGACGGCTTCCGCCAGATTGAGGGGGGTCTGGCCGCCGAACTGCACGATAACGCCGTGCAAGGTGCCGTTCTGCTTTTCAAGCTCGAGGATCTCGATGACGTCTTCCTCGGTCAGGGGCTCGAAATAGAGCCGATCGGAGGTGTCATAGTCGGTGGAAACCGTTTCCGGATTGCAGTTGACCATGATGGTTTCATAGCCGGCATCGGCCAGCGCAAAGGCGGCGTGGCAGCAGCAATAGTCGAACTCGATACCCTGCCCGATGCGGTTCGGGCCGCCGCCCAAGATAACCACCTTCTTGCGGTCGGATGGTCGTGCCTCATTGTCGACACTGCCGGCGAACGGGGTTTCGTAGCTCGAATACATATAGGCGGTGGGTGAGGCGAATTCGGCTGCTGACGTGTCAATGCGCTTGTAAGCCGGGCGCACATCGAGGCTGTGGCGCAGCTTTCGCACATCTGCAGGCTTGAGGCCGGCAAGGTCGGCGAGACGCTTGTCGGAAAAGCCCATGGCCTTGAGCGAACGCAGGGCCTGAGCGTTGTCGGGCAGGCCGATCTCGCGCACCTTGGCCTCGGTGTCGATGATGCCCTGCATCTGCTCGAGGAACCAGCGGTCGATCTTGCAGGCCTCGTAGATATCCTCAACGCTCATGCCCAGCCGCATCGCCTCGGCCACATACAGCAGGCGCTGCGGCGTGGCGATGGAAATGGCAGCGCGGATGGCGTTGCGGTTTTCCGACGCGTCGCCGTCTGGGACGAGGCCTGGAATGCCGATTTCGTTAAGGCCGGTCAGCCCGGTTTCGAGTGAGCGCAGGGCTTTCTGCAGCGATTCCTGGAAGGTGCGGCCGATGGCCATGGCTTCGCCAACCGACTTCATCGAGGTGGTCAGCCGGTTGTCCGACCCCGGGAACTTCTCGAAGGCAAAGCGCGGGATCTTGGTGACCACATAGTCGATCGAGGGTTCGAACGACGCCGGAGTGGCCCCGCCGGTGATATCGTTTTCGAGTTCATCGAGGGTATAACCAACCGCGAGGCGCGCAGCGACCTTGGCGATGGGGAAGCCGGTGGCCTTGGATGCCAGCGCCGAGGAGCGGGAAACGCGCGGATTCATTTCAATCACGATCATGCGGCCATCATCGGGATTGATGGCAAACTGCACGTTCGAACCGCCGGTCTCCACCCCGATCTCGCGCAGCACAGCAATGCTGGCATCGCGCATGATCTGGTATTCCTTGTCGGTCAGCGTCAGGGCGGGTGCGACCGTGATGGAATCGCCGGTATGCACGCCCATCGGATCGATGTTTTCAATCGAGCAGATGATGATGCAGTTGTCGTTCCTGTCGCGAACGACTTCCATTTCGTACTCTTTCCAGCCGAGCACGCTTTCCTCGATCAGCACTTCATCGGTGGGCGAGGCATCTATGCCGCCCTCGACGATGTTGAGGAATTCTTCCTTGTTGTAGGCAATGCCGCCGCCGGTGCCGCCCAGGGTGAACGAAGGGCGGATGATGCAGGGCAGGCCGATGACGTCGAGCGCCTGCAGGGCCTCGATCATGTTGTGGGCCAGCATGGAGCGCGGTGTCGACAGACCGATCTTTTTCATCGCGTCGCGGAAGAGTTCGCGATCCTCGGCCTTGTCGATGGCTTCGGCCGTGGCGCCGATCATTTCAACGCCGAACTTTTCGAGCACGCCCATCTTGCGCAGCGACAGCGCGCAATTCAGCGCCGTCTGCCCGCCCATGGTCGGCAGCAGCGCATCGGGGCGCTCCTTCTCAATGATCTTGGCCACGACCTCGGGGGTGATCGGCTCCATGTAGGTGGCATGGGCCAGGTCGGGATCGGTCATGATGGTGGCCGGGTTCGAGTTCACCAGAATGATCCGGTATCCCTCTTCCTTGAGCGCCTTGCAGGCCTGGGTGCCTGAGTAGTCGAACTCGCAGGCCTGTCCGATAATGATGGGACCCGCACCGATGATGAGGATGGATTTGATGTCGGTGCGTTTTGGCATGGTACTCTCTGTCGTTCGGGCACGCCGAAGGGATGCGGCGGACGCGGTGCGGCACGGAATCTGTAGGTTAAGGCGGCTTGTTAGCCCAAGCGGGCTGGGAATGCCAGTCGAAAGGGCAGAGAATCTTGCGGCCGCCGGTTTCTTCGCTTGTGCGCGACTTTGAGGTGTGGAAACTCGCTCCAAACCGAGGCGAGCCATGCTTGACGAAAAGCTGTTCGGAATCCCGCTTACCCTGCTGGCCATAGCCGGCAGCCTGGTGGCCGCCATCTATTTGATCTGGGACCTGACCGGTTCAGTCACAGGCTGGCGCTGGCTGGTGCTGCGCTGGGCGCATGGCCTGTGCTGGGTGCTGCTGGCCTTGGCTGCGCTTGCGAAAGCGCGGATCGCTCCCGTGCCTGAAACCTGGGCTCAGCCCCTGGCGATTGCTGGCGGACTTGTCTACGCGGCCTTCATCGTGACCAACCTGACCAAGGGTTGAGCGTGGACCTTCAGCGACCTTTCCTGAACAGCATGTCCTTTGCTGCCAGCACGGCACCGAGCGTGATCAGGAGGCATGCGATTAATACCGAATGACTGTAGCCGGCGTAACCGGTCACAATCAGCAACAGGGTCGAGAGCAGAGGCGCCGAATAGGATGCGGCGCCGAGCACCTGGATGTCGCCATGCTTGACCCCGATATCCCAGACATAGAACGCCAGCCCCACCGGCCCGAGCCCGAGGGCAACGATGGCGCCCCACTGCCAGGTGGTTTCCGGCCACACCGTCTGCTCGAGCATGACGTGGCAAATGCCTGAGAGCAGCGCCGTGACGAGGCAGAACCCGGTGATGGCATCGCTTGAGACATGGGCGAACCGGCGTGAAAGCACCGAATATGCGGCCCAGATGACGGCGGCAGCCATGGCAGCGGCATAACCGATGGCGTATTCGGCCTTGAACGAAAATCCGGCCCCACCGGTGACAACGAGCGCGGCTCCGGCCAAAGCCAGAAGACCACCGAGCAGGTGGTGTGCCCGTAAGTGCTCGCCCGGGAGCAGGGCCGAGAAGACCACGATGAGCAAAGGCCAGAAGTAGTTGATGAGCCCGGCTTCCACCGGCGGAGCGTTGCGCAAGGCAGTGAAGTAAAGGAAATGGTAGCCGAACAACCCGCCAACGCCGAGCAACCAGACCTGAAGCGGCTGGCGCAGGGACTGGATGGCGGCAGGGCGGAAGGCCCACAGTCCCACGCCCGCCACGCCGCCGATACCAAAGGTGATGGCGGTTAGCTGGAAGGCGGGCATGGTGCCGCTGGCTGCCGTGAACACGGCCAGCAACGACCAAAGCAGCACGGCGGTGAAGCCGACCAGGGTTGCCGTCCGGCGCGAGAGCTTGGTCACAGGAACAGCTTGAATCCCTCATGTGTCGGCGCAAAGCCGAGCCGGCCATAGAAACGGTGCGCTTCGGTGCGGGCCTTGTTGGAGGTCAGTTGCACCAGGTAGCAGCCGCGTTGCCGACATTGATCAATGCACCAGTTGATCATGGTGCTGCCGTAGCCCCTGGACCGCTCAGCGGGTATGACATGCACCGCTTCAATCAATCCGCGCCAATTGCCGCGCAGTCCAAGGCTGGCAATGAATGTCAACTGGACGGTGCCGATCGGTTCGCCGTTTTTCTCGACGATGATAAGCCGATTGTTGGGGTCCGCCGCAATGGCAGTGAGGGCTTCAGCATAGGCAGGATCGGACGAAGCGCGCACCGACTTCGGAGGCTCCCCGACATAGTCTGCGAGCGCCAGCCCGACAACGAACCCGATATCTTGTAGGGTGGCGTCACGGAATTTCAGGTCGGTCATGTCATGCCCTTCGATCGCCGGGCAGTGATGACATGACGGCCGGTGGTGGGCAAGCGCTGGCAGTTGATGGGCCGGGGTGTGCACCCCGGCCCGATAGGTTACAGGGTGATGCGATAGCTGCCGAAGCCGCTTTCGGCCTGACCCACATATTCCACCTTGACCGCAGTCACGTCGGCCAGGTGCTCCTGTGCCTTGGGGCCGGTTTCAAACAACACCGTCGTGCCGGGAATTGGTGCCAGCGACCAGTTGCTGTCAGCGGCCGGATTGATCGTGCCATTGTCGATGATGAAGCGAACAAGAATGTCGCGGTTGGTATCGGGGCCCACAAAGATGATGGTGTCTGCCGTTACGCCGGGGAAATTGCCGCCGCCGCCAGCACGATAGTTATTGGTGGCTACGACGAATTTCTGGTCGAGGTCGATTGGCTTACCTTCATACATCAGGTCGACAATGCGGCTTGCATCGGCGTTGAGCAATTCTCCCTTGCCGTCATACTTGGAGGGCTGCGTGATATCGATCCTGTAAGTCACCCCATCGATCACATCGAAGTTGTAGGATGGGAATTCGGGGTTGATCAGGGGCTGGTCTGCACCACCGGCAGTCACCTGATTGAAGATGCCCGCCGAGCGCTCCAGCCACTCCTTGACGGTGGCGCCGGTGACCAGCACGGCCCGGATGGTGTTGGGGTAAAGGTAGAGATCGGCAACGTTCTTGATTGCCACCGGGCCGACGGGAACGTCGGTATAATAGTCTGGACCACCACGGCCACCTGCCTTGAAAGGCGCTGCGGCAGAGAGGATCGGCAGGGCCTCCCATTCGGTGCCCTTCATCATCTGGGTGATATACCAGGTCTGGGCCTGCGAGACGACCTGCACCGAAGGGTCATCGGCAACGAGTGCGAAGTAGGAATGCAGCGGAGCGGAGGTTTCACCAACGGCCCGGCGGACATATTCCAGTGTTTCATCGTGGGGGGCCTGTGCGGCGGCAAGCACTTCGGGCACGGACTCGACCAACGCCTTGACCTTGCCGTCGACGCGCTCGGAGATCGGGCGGGCCTCGACGGTGTGCGAAACGATGGTCCACTTGCCTGCGTCATCGCGTTCGAGCAACAGGTCAACCAGCCCCATATGCGAGCCCCAGAACCCTGCCATCACGGCAGGCTTGCCGCTGATCGTGCCCTTTTCGATGTCGGCGCCCGGCACGTCCTTGAAGTCGGGACCGGGGAAGACGAGGTGCTGGTGGCCGGTCATAACCACATCTATACCCTCGACCGCCGCAAGATAGAGCGAGGCGTTTTCCATGCCTTCAACCTGGCCCTTGCCATCGATGCCGGAGTGCGAAAGCGCCACGATGATGTCGGCGCCTTCAGCCTTCATTTTGGGCACCCAGGCTTCGGCGGATTTGACGATGTCGCGGGTCACGATCCTGCCCGCGAGGTGCGTGGCGTCCCAGGTGGTGATCTGCGGCGGTGCGAAGCCGATAAAACCGATCTTGATGGTGTGCTTTGCCCCGCTGCCGTCGACAATTTCCTTCTCGACGATGCGATAGGGTGGGACGAGCGTTTCGTCTGCCAGAGGATCGGTGCCCAACGTTTCGCCCTTGATGACATTGGCCGAAACGAAGGGGAAGTTGGCGCCCTTGATGGCGTTGTCGAGGAACTCGAGCCCGTAGTTGAATTCGTGGTTGCCCAGCGTCGATACTTCGTAGCCAAGCGTGTTCATGGCGGCGATGATCGGGTGAAGGGTACCTTCGGGGGCCTTGCGGTCGTAGGCCACATAGTCGCCCATAGGGTTGCCCTGAATCAGGTCGCCATTGTCGACGAGTATCGAATTGCCCGCTTCGTTGCGCACCGACTGGATCAGTGCGGCAGTGCGGGCAAGGCCCATCGTGTCGTTGGGGGCATCGGCATAATAGTCATATGCAAAGACATTCACATGCAGGTCGGTGGTTTCCATGATGCGCAGGTGTGCCTGGCTGGCTGCGGCAAGCGCTGCAAATGGGTGCATGACACTGAGTGCGCCCAGCCCTGCCGTGCCAGCAAGAAAGGCGCGTCGGGAAATCTGGAAGTCGGACATGGTTGTGTTCCTTTAGACTTTGAAAACAAAAGACTGCCCATCACAGACCGCACGGAAACTCCCCCCGGGAAGCTCCGCTCTTTCTGACGCTAATTGACGTTGCGATGTTACGCAGTGATGACATTGAGGCTCAGGGCATGCGCTTTGTCAACAAACCCTGTGGAACCGATTGGCCGGGGCGCAGCTTGTTGATAATGATTTTGGACGAACGAGGAGAGCGGCGATGAAGTGGCGCGGTCGGGAACGCAGCAGCAATATCGAAGATCGTCGCGGCCAAGGCGGCGGTGGCGGGCTCGGCGGCGGGTTCAACCCGTTGGGCGGGGGCAGCCGCGGGCCGCAGTTTCGCATTCCGAGCGGCCGCTCCGGCGGAGGGATGGGGGGGCTGGCGCTCATCCTTGTGGTCGTCGTGATCATGATTGCGATGGGGATCAATCCCCTCACCTTGCTCGATGGCAGCACTCCTACGTCCGGCGTGGGTTCGAGCCAGTCCCGGCCATTGCCCGATGCCGGCGAGGATGAACTCGCCGATTTCGTCGGCGTGGTGGTCAAGGAGACTGAGGATCTGTGGACCGCAAAGTTCGCCGAGATCGGGGAACGCTATGTGCCGCCACGCGTGGTGCTTTTCACCAGCCAGACCCAGAGCGGGTGCGGCGTGGCCAGCGCCAATTCCGGCCCGTTCTATTGTCCAGCCGACCAGAAAGTCTACATCGACCTGTCATTCTATGACCAGTTGCGCCGCCAGTTCGGCGCGCCCGGCGACTTCGCGCAGGCCTATGTGCTCGCGCATGAGGTTGGGCACCACATTCAGGCGCTTGAGGGAACCCTGGGCGAATTCAACGCCAGGCGTGGGTCGATGAGCGCTACCGAGGCCAACGCTTATTCAGTGCGCGTCGAGTTGCAGGCCGATTGCTATGCCGGGGTCTGGGCCCACTATGCAGGTCAGCAGGACCTGCTGGAAAGTGGCGACGTCGAGGAAGCCATCAATGCAGCCAATCAGATCGGCGACGACACGCTGACACGCGGCACCGTAGCACCCCGCAACTTCACCCACGGCACCGCCGAACAGCGCAAGGCCTGGCTGCAGCGCGGCATGGCGACAGGCAATCCGGGCGATTGCGATACATTCAGTGCTGACATCTAAATCAATTCCGCCTATATGGATGTATATCTGTCTATATTGCTGACTCAAAAGTAATATTTTCAGTTACCTCATTCATTTTCGCAGTATTGGTTTCTTTTACCTTTCATGACTATCCCCAAGATTTTGCATTTTACGTGGAAGAACAATCAGCTTCCGCGCCTTGGTCGCCGCATATTCGCAGAATGGAAAGCGACCCATCCAGACTGGGATATCAGGTTCTATGACGACGCTGCCATTCGCGCGCTTGTCGCTGAAGGATATCCTGAGCACCTGGACCTGTTTGATAGTTACCCTGCTGGGATATTCCGGGCAGATGCCTTCCGGTTCTTTGTTCTGCACAAAGTAGGCGGCATCTATTCTGACCTGGATGTGGACCCGCTGCGCCGGATTGATGAACTGCTGGATCGAACGGAGTGCTTTGTTGGCGCTGAGCCGGAACTGAACGCGATCAACAATGAGATCCGCTATAGAGGTATGCCCTTCTTGTTGTGCAATGCTTTCATGGGTAGCGCGCCAGGTCATCCATTTTGGCTTGAATGTATTAATCGACTTAAGCACTGCAATGGGCCAGACGTTATTGATGCAACTGGGCCGCGTTTTTTAAACGCTATTGGGCTGCAATGTGATCCCGCGATGAGGCCCGCAGTGCTTTTGCCAAACTACTGGTCCCCAATCACCAACACGAACGTTCGTTGGCCAACTCGCCCGGCATTCGCTCAGGCCATTGCACAGCACTTCACCGTCATCGGATACGAGGAACCTCCTCTGGTCTCGCATCTGTGGCGGAATTCTTGGTTCAAGCCCATAGCCTACAATGGCCCTGAGTTCTGGCGGCTTCCTAATATTCTGCATTGGACATGGCGAAAGTTGCGCAGGCCTGACTTGGCCAAAACTGTCATCAGCGCCCCTGCCATTGTGTACCAACACCAGTTGCCGACTGCATCACAGCGGCAGCCCGAAGTATCGCTGCTCTTGAATTTGTCTGATTGCGTTGATCCAAAGCGATTGGCTGACGCGGTCTGCGCCTTCTCATATCCAATGACGAAAACCCGGTTGTTTGCGTCAGGTGGAACCGAGGCGGTTTTTCGGGAGTTGCAGGCCTCATTCGTTGGCCGGGATCGATCAATCGAGTGGATTCAAGAATCTGCATTGTCTGATGTAGGGCGCATAAATGCGGCGCTCGAACATGCTGCGCCCCATTCTGAATATTGCCTATTGATATCTGGAAGCGTGATTTCGACGCCTCCCAATGCAATTGAGGAACTGCTGTCGGCCAACCAGCCCGTTGTTACGGCATTTGTCACCAATCAGGATGGGCAGGATCTGAATGGCCACTCGTTTCTGGTAGCGAGCGACCACTTCAAATACCTTTACCGCAATACGCGCGCGACTGGTCGAGTAGAAGCGCCGCAGGGTCCTAACCGGTACCCTTTGGCTTTTGCCAGCCATCACCGGGTCGCGCCACTCACAACCGTTGGTGATCGGTTCCTGCTCATTGACAGTCGCGTCGTGGCCGCTGGTGTGCGGTTTCCCGAAGACGCCTACAAGTTCCACGCTGGCGCGATGGGGTTTGCGCTTGCCGCGAGGGACAAAGGCTTTGAAGTGTGTGGCATGCCGGGCCTGAAAGTAACGGTGGCAGGCGCAAAAATCTGAACCGCACGTTAATGTCCTGCCTCTAAAGTCTTCGCGATTTTGGGCGGGAACCAGATGCAGCTCGATATTCAGACCTTGTTGTTCGTATCGAGCCTGGTGAGCGCAACATCTGCGCTGCTGTTCATGCTTGATGTCAGCCGCCACGCCGATCAGCCGGGCTACCAGTGGTGGGGGCTGGCGTTCATCTTTACTTTTGTCTCGGGGCTGGCCTTTGGCATGGCCGCGGTTTCTGCGCCCTGGCTGTTTGCGCTGGGCAATGGCTTTGCCATGCTGGCCTGCGCCATGCTGTGGGTGGGCGCAAGGCGGATCAGCGGGCGAACGACCCATATTGCGCTGTGGGGCGGGCCACCGGCGGTGATCGTTGTGGGCACGCTTTTGTTTGCGCAGCCCTACAATTCGTGGAGCGGTTTTGCCCCGTTCAGCCTGGCGGTTTCGGTTTATGTGCTGCTCGCGGCATGGGCCTGCTGGCGGCCGGCCGGCCCGCGATTGCAAAACCATGTGGTTCTGGCCGCGGTATGGGGACTGGCGGGTCTTTTCTACCTGGCACGGACGATCGGGTTCGTCGTCAACGGTCCCGCAGAATCGCGGTTTGCAAGCGGCACCGGCGCTGAGGTCGCGACCATTGCTGTGCTGTTGCTGATTGTCATCTCAAGCTTCTCCATGGCCGCGCTCGGCAAGGAAATGTCTGAACTTGAGCTGCACAAGGCGGCGACGCGTGACGGGCTGACCGGGCTGCTGAACCGTTCGGAGTTTGCCCGCTTGGCGAACAGGGCTCTTGAGAATGCGGCCCAGTCACATAGCGATGTGGCAATGCTGCTGCTCGATATGGACCACTTCAAGCGCATCAACGACACGTTCGGCCATGCGGTGGGCGATCAGGTTCTGGTGGCTGGCGCGCATGCCGTCACACGGTGCTTGCGCAGCGATGATCTCTTCTGCCGCTACGGCGGGGAAGAGTTCGCGGTGTTCCTGCCCAATGTATCGCCGATCCATGCGCGGCTCATCGCCGAACGGATCATCCATGCCATGCGGCTGGTGGCGATCAATGCTGAGCCCGGCACAATCAAACCTACGATCAGCATTGGCATGTCGTCAGGTCTCTACGACCTGTCTGATCTTTTGACCAAGGCCGACAGCGCACTCTATCGTGCCAAGGACGCAGGTCGGGACCAGCTGGTAGTTTCCGAGGCCGCTTAGCTTGCAGCCGCGAACTCGGGCTTCTCGGGCAGGCCCTTTTGCACACGCACCTGATTGATGAAACGCGTGAAAAGGTAATGGCTGTCGCGCGGGCCGGGGCTGGCCTCCGGGTGGTACTGCACCGAAAAGATCGGCTTGCCATCGACCGACAGTCCGGCATTCGAGCCATCGAACAGCGAAATGTGGGTCTGGGTGACGCCGGCAGGCAGGCTGGCCGCGTCCACGGCAAAGCCATGGTTCATCGAGGTGATTTCGACCTTGCCCGTTGTCAGGTCTTTGACCGGATGGTTGGCGCCATGATGGCCCTGATGCATCTTCGATGTGGTGCCGCCCAGGGCAAGCCCCAGCAACTGGTGGCCGAGGCAGATGCCAAAGATCGGCTTGCCGGTGGCGATCAGGTCGCGAATGGCGGGAACTGCATACTTGCCCGTCGCGGCTGGATCGCCCGGGCCGTTGGATAGGAAAACGCCGTCCGGATTGTGAGAGAGTATTTCCTTGGCGGTGGCGGTGGCAGGCACCACGGTCACCTTGGCACCCTGATCGGCGAGGCACCGCAAGATGTTGCGCTTGGCGCCGAAGTCGACAGCCACAATGTGGAATTCGGGGTCTTCAAGCGTGCCGTAGCCCTCGTTCCATTTCCAGCCGGTCTGGTCCCAGTGATAGGTTTGCGCGGTGGTGACTTCTTTGGCCAGGTCCAGCCCTTCCAGGCCCGGGAAGGCCTTGAGCTCGGCCATGATTGATGGCTCGTGGAATTGCCCGTCGGGAGCGTGGGCGATGACGCCGTTTGGCATGCCGTTCTCGCGGATGCGGGCGGTGAGGGCTCGGGTGTCGATGCCGGTGATGCCGATGATATTGCGCGCCTTGAGCCAGGCATCGAGCTTCTGGATCGAACGGTAGTTCGACGGGTTGGTGATATCGGCGCGCAGCACGCAGCCGCGCACGCCCGAGAGTGCGGCCATGTTGACCGTCTCGATATCCTCGTCGTTGGTGCCTACGTTGCCGATATGGGGGAATGTGAACGTGATGATCTGACCGGCGTAGGAGGGGTCGGTCAGGATTTCCTGATAGCCCGTCATCGCAGTGTTGAAGCATACTTCACCAGCCGCATGGCCCACTGCGCCGATGCCGCGGCCCTCAAGACGGGTACCGTCGGCCAGGATCAGAACTGCGGTCGCGGGGGATTGTTGCCAGCCGGTCACGGGTGGTCTCCAAAGGCTCAGGGTATCAGGTTAAGAGCTTCTCATAGAAGCGGCAGCCCCATGGCGCAAGTGGCTTTGCGCCAATAATGGGGTATATGGGCGGATAAAACCGATCCGAAAAGGGGACATCCATGCGCGATGCAATCAATGAAGGCGTCAAGGCGGCCATGAAGGCGCACGATGCCCGTCGCACGGCCACGCTGCGGGCGATCAGTGCGGCCATCAAGGACCGCGACATTGCCGTGCGCACCGAGAATCGCGGCGCCATCAGCGATGGTGAAATTGTCGTGCTGATCCAGAAGATGGTCAAACAGCGCGAAGAAAGCCTGGCGATCTACACCCAGGCTGGCCGTGGCGATCTGGCCGCAGTTGAACAGGAAGAGATCGCGATTCTCAGCGAGTTCCTGCCCAAGGGCCTTAGCGAAGCAGAGGTCGATGCTGCCATTGCGGCCGCCATCGCCAAAACCGGTGCCGAAGGCGCCAAGGACATGGGTAAGGTAATTGCCAGCCTGAAGGCTGACTACCCGGGCCAGATCGACATGGGCAAGGCGAGCGCCAGGGTCAAGTCGGCGCTGGCAGGCTAGGCAGCAGATGCTGAACTCGCGCCTGCATGAGTTGATCCCCGGCCTTGATGATGCCGCCTATGCGGCGCTTTCGACGCTCCCCGTTCACCGGGTCAAGGCGGGTGCGGTGCTGTTCAGGCCGGGCGACGAGGCCCAGGGGTTCGTGTTGCTGCTCGACGGCGCCATTTCGGTGAACCTGACGGGCAGGGGCGGGCGGGCCATTCTGCTCTATGAGGTGCAGCCCGGCCAGACCTGTGTGCAGACAACGCTTTGCCTTTTGGGCGAGCAGGCCTATTCGGCCGAGGGGGTGGCACGGGGGAGCGGCGAGTTGCTGGTGGTGCCACGCGCCGCTTTTGGCCAGTTGCTTGCTGATTCGCCAAGCTTCAGGGCCTTTGTTTTCCGCTCGTTCGGTGTGCGGCTTGCCGATGTAACAACCGTGCTCGAGCAGGTGGCCTTTGTCAGCATCGAAGCGCGGCTGGCAGCGGAGCTGTTGCGTAGGGCGGAAGACGGCGATGTGGCACTGGCGACCCATCAGGACCTGGCCTCGGCGATTGGGTCGGCGCGTGAAGTTGTGTCCCGCCGTCTCGAAAATCTCAGCAAGCAGGGTCTGGTGCGGCTCGAGCGCGGGCAAATTCATCTGCTCAATCGGGGCGGCATCCGCAAACTTGCTGAAACAGACGCGAGTTGGTGACTAGGTCACCGACAATGCTCTCCACACCCTTCATAAACGGGCATCAGAACCGGCGCGGCCGGGCAAAGTGGAGACGAAGATGTTCAAGAACAATGTAGGCACAATCGATCGCGCCATCCGGGTTATTCTGGGGCTGGTGCTTTTGGGACTGTTCTTTGTGTTTCCGGATGCGGGCTGGCGCTGGGCGCTGCTGATCGGGGTCGTACCGCTGGTCACGGGCCTGGTGGGTACGTGCCCGCTCTATTCGATCCTGGGCCTTTCGACGTGTCCGGTTAAGCGCGCCTGACCAACAGGTCTGGCTTGGAACTGTCGCCCCCCCGGCCTATGTTTGGTGCAGGGACCAAATTCCGGAGGGCGAAATGACTGTTTCTGCCGCAACCAAGAAGAAATACGCCTGGGCCACCGGGCTGCGCGCAGTGCTTATGCTGCTGGGCGGGCTGTTTGCCATGGTATTTCCCGCTGCCGCCCTGACCATGCTGGTCATTCTTGGTGGCGCCATGCTGGTGATAGATGGCGTGCTCGGCCTGTGGAGCCTGACGTTTGGCGGCGCCAGGACCGGCAATTTCTGGTTCGATATCGTGCGCAATGCGGCGGCCCTGCTGCTTGGCGTCCTCGTGCTGCTCAGCCCGATCGTCGCCACGATCCTGACGACGACCATCCTGATTTACATTGCGGCCGCGCAGGCCATCCTCGTTGGTGTCATGGAAATTGTCGTCATCTGGCGGGAGCGGGCGCTTTATGCGCATGTCTGGCCGGTGATGTTGAGCGGGTTGGCCTATATCGCGTTTGGCATTCTGCTGCTGCTGGCACCCATGATCGGGGCGCTCGCCCTGGTGATGCTCGGCGGGCTGCTGATGGTGATTTTCTCAGTGGGCCTGTTCGCGCTGGCGCTGCGGCTTTATCGCAGCGCCTGACGGGGACGGGGAAAACGTGATGGGCTGCTGCTGACTTTCGCGCCCCAACCGCTTACCTAGAGGCCATGCGCTTTACCGACCAGTTTCTGGATGAAATCCGCCAGCGCCTGCCGATTTCGCAGGTGGTGGGCGAGCACGTCATCTGGGACAAGCGCAAGAGCCAGCCGGGGCGCGGCGATTTTTGGGCCTGCTGCCCGTTTCACGGCGAAAAGAGCCCAAGCTTTCACGCCGATGACCGACGCGGCAACTACCACTGCTTTGGCTGCGGCGTGCACGGCGATCACTTTCGGTTCCTGACTGAAAAGGCTGGGATGAGCTTTCCAGAGGCGGTGGAAAAACTTGCTGGAATGGCGGGCGTGCCCATGCCGGCGCGCGATGAGAAAGCCGAAAAGCGTCAGGAAGCCCGGCGTAGCCTTATCGATGTGATGGAACTGGCCGCCAAGTACTTCGAGGCGGCGCTGGCTCATAACGTGGGGGCGCGGGCACGCGGATATCTGTTCGAGCGTGGTGTCTCGGCGCAGGCCCAGACCCGTTTTCGCATCGGGTTCGCCCCAGACAGCCGCAATGGGTTGAAGGAGCATTTGGCCCTCAATGGCGTTTCGGCCCAGGAGATGATCGACACCGGCCTGGTGGCCACGCGCGTTGATGATCCGCTGACTTATGACCGGTTCCGCAACCGCGTCATGTTCCCGATCATGGATTTTCGCGGACAGATCATCGCTTTTGGCGGTCGCGCGCTGAGCCCGGATGTGCCGGCCAAATACCTCAATTCGCCGGAGACCGAGCTCTTTTCCAAGCGCATGACACTCTACAACGGTCAGACGGCCCGGCAGGCGGCGCGCGATGGGAAGCCGGTTATCGTGGTCGAGGGCTACCTCGACGTTATTGCGGCGGTAATGGCGGGGTTTGAGGGTACGGTCGCGCCGCTCGGCACGGCGCTGACCGAAGAACATCTGGCCCTGCTCTGGCGCATGAGCGAAAGCCCGATCCTGTGCTTTGACGGCGACAAGGCAGGCCTTAAGGCTGCCGAGCGCGCCGCCGATATCGTCCTGCCGCTGCTCAAACCGGGGCAGACCGTGCGGATCGCGACGTTGCCCGAGGGGCAGGACCCTGATGATCTGATCAAGGCGCAGGGACGGCAGGCGTTTGCTGATGTGCTGGAGCGGGCGCGGACGCTTTCGGATGTGATCTGGACCATGGAGACCGGCGGCCTGGTGCCCGAGACGCCGGAAGCCCGGGCAGCGCTCGAGGTGCGCCTGCGCCAGCGCGCCAATTCCATCGCCGATCAGTCGGTGAGACGCCACTATATGCAGGCCTTTGACGAAAAGCTCTCGGCCTTCTTTGCACCTTTGCGTGCTGGCAATCGCTATGAGAACCGGCGCGGGCAAGGCAAGGGTGGCTATTCCGGGCAAGGGCGACCCGGCGTAACGCCGCGATTGGTAGTGTCCGATACGCTGCGCAATTCGCGGCTGCTCAAGCCCGGGCTGGCCAGCGATGTCAGCCCGCGCGAAGCGGCGATCCTGATGAGCCTGGTCAATCATCCGCAACTGGCCGAGAACCGGCTGGAAGCGCTCGCCGCCCTCGATTTTGCCTCGCCGACGGCGCGTAACCTTTTGACAGCCATGCTCGACCTGGTGACGGCCGACCATGAAATCGACAGCACGGCATTGCTGGCTGCGCTCGGCGCGCGTGGCTTTGGCGAGACCGTGGAGCGGCTCAAGGCCTTGCTGGCCCGGCAGGGGGTCTGGCAGAGCGGGGCGGAGATTGCTGAAATTGATGCCGAGACAGGATTAAAACATGCCCTGGCCTTGCATTACAAATCTGTTCAGCTAAATAGGGAACTGAAAGCAGCCGAGTTGGCGCTGGGCGAAGACCCGAGCGAAGAAACCTTTGAAAGGCTGCGCGACATCCAGAGCCAAATTACCACTGTCGATGGCACAGAGGCATTGATCGAAGGGTTTGGTTCGTTATCAGGACGCGCGACGCGCAGCTTCTAGGAAGCGGCGAGTTCGCGCGATTTTGCGTATGGACAGGCGCAGGCCTTTGCAGCGTGGAATCGAAACTGTCCGGATACGAACCACGTTTATGTGACGTTGTGAAACCCTTTACCTTGTCTTGAGCTATCACCACCTAAGAGAGTATCGGCGCCCACCCTCGGCATGAGGTTCTCGGGTCCCGATGGAGCACCAGATGGCCACAAAGGCAGCAAGCAAGACCACGAAAGACAACGAGAAGCCTGAGGCCGGCGCTACGCCTGAGACCCAGGACAGCCCGCTGATCGATCAAAACGATGCCGCCGTCAAAAAGCTGATCAAGGTCGCCAAGAAGCGCGGCTACGTCACCTACGAAGAGCTCAATGCCGTCATGCCCTCGGAGGAGGTAACCTCCGAGCAGATCGAAGATTTCATGGCCATGTTCTCGGATATGGGCATCAACGTCGTTGATGAGGACGAGGTCGAGGAGACCGAGCCCGATACCGCCGAGGAAGAGAGCACCGAGCTTGCCGAAAAGACCGGCACTGCGGTTGCCAGCAAGTCCAACACCCGTGAAGGCAGCGATCGTACCGATGATCCGGTGCGTATGTACCTGCGCGAGATGGGGTCGGTTGAGCTTCTGAGCCGCGAGGGCGAAATTGCCATCGCCAAGCGCATCGAAGCGGGCCGCGAAACCATGATCGAAGGGCTGTGCGAAAGCCCGCTGACCTTCCAGGCCATCATCATCTGGCGCGACCAGTTGGCGCAGGGCGAAATCCTTTTGCGCGACATTATCGACCTTGAAGCCACCTATGCCGGCCCTGAGGGCAAGCAGGCCCCGGCGATTTCGCCGGACCTGATGGACCTCAAGGCTGCGCCGGAACCGGCTGTGGCTGCTCCCGCCCCCAAGGCCAAGCGCCCATCGAGCGGCGACGAAGACGACGACTACGTGCCCGAAGAGCCGCAGGCTCCGCAGGACCCGGTGGAAGACGACGACGACGATTTCGAAAACTCGCTGTCGCTGTCGGCCATGGAAGCCGAACTCAAGCCGCAGGTTGTGGAGACCTTCGACCGCATCGCCGAAGCCTATGGCAAGATGCGCAAGATCCAGGATCGCCACACCGAAGACCGCATGGCCGACCGCTCATCGAGCGCATCGGACCTCAAAAAGGTCGAGGGCTTCCGCGATGAAGTGATCACCGACGTCAAGTCGCTCTCGCTCAACCAGAGCCGTATCGAAAGCCTGGTCGAGCAGCTTTATGACATCAACAAGCGCCTGGTGCGTCTTGAAGGCCGCCTGCTGCGCCTTGCCGAGAGCTATGGCGTCAAGCGCGATGCCTTCCTGCAGGTCTACTATGGCGCCGAGCTCGACCCGAACTGGGAAGACAAGGTTGCACAGATCGAGGGCAAAGGCTGGGCCGAATTCGTCAAGCGCGAATACGACACCGTCAAGGAACTGCGCGGCGAGATCCAGACGCTGGCCAGTGAAACCGGCCTCGACATCACCGAGTATCGCCGCATCGTTCACAAGGTGCAGAAGGGTGAGCGCGAAGCTGCGATCGCCAAGAAGGAAATGGTCGAGGCCAATCTGCGTCTGGTGATTTCGATCGCCAAGAAATACACCAACCGCGGGCTGCAGTTCCTCGATCTGATCCAGGAAGGCAATATCGGCCTGATGAAGGCCGTGGACAAGTTCGAGTACCGGCGCGGTTACAAGTTCTCGACCTATGCCACATGGTGGATTCGCCAGGCGATCACCCGTTCCATTGCCGATCAGGCGCGCACCATCCGCATTCCGGTGCACATGATTGAAACGATCAACAAGATCGTGCGCACCAGCCGCCAGATGCTGCACGAAATTGGCCGCGAACCAACGCCGGAAGAGCTCAGCGAAAAGCTGCAGATGCCGCTCGACAAGGTGCGCAAGGTCCTCAAGATCGCCAAGGAACCGATCTCGCTAGAAACCCCAATCGGTGACGAGGAGGATTCAAACCTGGGGGATTTCATCCCCGACGTGAATGCCATCCAGCCCATCGATGCGGCGATCCAGTCGAACCTGCGCGAAACCACGACCCGCGTTCTCGCCTCGCTCACCCCGCGTGAAGAGCGCGTGCTGCGCATGCGTTTCGGCATCGGCATGAACACCGACCACACGCTCGAAGAAGTGGGGCAGCAGTTCTCGGTGACGCGCGAGCGTATCCGCCAGATCGAAGCCAAGGCATTGCGCAAGCTCAAGCACCCGAGCCGTTCGCGCAAGCTCAGGAGCTTCCTGGACAACTAGCCTAGGCAAAAATACAGAGTCGGAACGGGGGCTTGTGCCCCCGTTTTGTATTTCAGATTCAGGTTGAACTGGGTGAGTTGGAGGCCATGGCACTGCTTAAAGTCACCTCCGTGCGCACCGCGCCGCCCTATAAACTGCAACTCCAGTTCAGTGACGGAACGTTCGGAGTATTTGACTGCGCGCCTCTGATCGAAGAACCGGGAACCGGCCGGGAGCTGCGCGACAGGCGGTATTTTGGTGAGGTCCGGCTCGAATATGGTGTGCCGACCTGGCCCAATCACTTCGATCTTTCCCCGGCCTGGTTGCGCGAGGAACTTGAAAAACGCGGCGAGCTGCGGTTGCCCGCACCGCCCCGAAGGCGCTAAGAGACTGCACTATATCGGCTCAGGCCGGACAAGGGAGCTGACGATGTCGTTTTGGAAGAACCTGTTTGGTGGCGGCAGCAAGGCGCAGGATGATGGCGTTGAGCGCGTTCTGGCCGAAGAGGTCTACAAGGGCTTCGTGGTCAAATCGATCGAGATGCGCGTGGGCAGTGAGTATCAACTGGCCGGAGTGATCGAGAAGGACGTCGGCGGCGAGGCCCGGACCTATCGCTTCGTGCGCGCCGACCGTATATCTGACAAGGAACAACTGACTGCGCTCTCCCTGGCCAAAGGCCGCCAGATCGTTGACGAGCAGGGCGAGAGGATGTTCGCCCAGGGCTGAGCCCGTGTTGCATTCATTGAAAGGCTACGCGGGCAGATAATCTGCCGCGGCCTTTGACTTCGGACAAATCAACAGCCCCAGCGACGGGCTATGCAGGTGCCTTGCGCCTGCACAAACAGGAGTTTCGACCATGGCCAAGAAGCCGACTGCCCGCCAGGAATTCGTCATGTTCAACGTCATCTACGAAGATGGCAGCCAGCGCTCGAACCGCAAGGTTCCGGCCGACCTGCTTGGTGGACTTGATGGTGATGAGCCGGCGCGCACAGCGATCATGGATCAGGATCGCGCAATCTCCGAAAAATCCGGCCTGCCGCCGCTGGCAATCAAATCCATCGTTCGGGTGAAGTAGTCAGCCCAATAGGTGCGGTGGAGCCTCCGGGCTGTAGGTCGCCGGCTGGTTGCGGCGCGCCATCCTTATGGCGGGCCAGATAAACAGCCCGCCGGTGAGCGTGAGCCAGAACGCCTGTGTGTCGCGAGTTATGGCCCAGAGGACTAGCGGGGTCAGCACGAACAGCGCCACGGCCAGCACTAGTGCGATGATCAGAACGATAGAGCGCTTGCCGCCAATGCCGGAGGTAAAGGCAATCTGCCGGGCCGCACCGTCAGCGATCAATTCGGCATGAAAGGCATCGATGAAGCTGTCGTATGCAGCGGTGCGGTCGCTGTCGGCGTGTCCCCACTCATTGGTGCTGACGATATTGGCCTTGCGGCTGTCACGGAAAGTGATGGTGCAGGCGGTAAATGTCGGCCCGCCAAAGCCGCCTCCAGCCTGCAGATTGATGGCGCTTATGTCAGAGAACTTGCGGTAACCCCATTTGCCATCGACGAAATACCAGATCGCACCGTCAGCGATCTCGACACCTTCATCACTCAGGCGCAGCGCAAGCCCGGCGCGATGGGCCACAAACAACGGATAGCGGACCGGAACATCTGGCATGGCCGGATGATGCCCCGGCCCGGATAGCTTGTCACGCCTATTGGTTGCCAAGCGCCTTCTGGACGGCAGGACGAACGACGGTTCCGAGCAGTTCGATGGCACGCATGACCTTGGAATGGGGCAGGGTGCCGACACTCAGCTGTAGACCGAAGCGATCGTGCTTGAACCATTCATGCTGCAACAAAATCTTGTCGATGATCTGTTGCGGCGAGCCGATGAAATAGGCGCCTTGCGGGGTGGCGCCGTTGTCGAACTGGGCGCGGGTGCCCGGGGCCCAGCCACGCTCGCGCCCGATCCGGCTCATGGCCTCGTGATGGGCCGGGAAGGCGGTGTCGAGGGCATCCTGGCTGTCGTCGGCGATGAAGCCGTGGGAGGCGATGCCGACCGGGAGCACGGATGGATCGCGGCCGACTTTGACGGCAGTTTCCCTATAGAAATCAACCAGAGGGGCGAATTGGCGTGGGGCGCCGCCGATGATGGCGATCATCAGGGGCAAGCCATAGTAGGCGGCGCGGGCGACAGAGTTCGGCGTGCCGCCGACCGCGATCCAGAGCGGCAGCGGATCCTGTATGGGCTTGGGATATATGGAGATTCCCGGGATGGGCTTGGTATGGGTGCTGCCCGGCCACTGCACTTTTCCGCCCTCGCGGATCTTGAGCAGAAGTTCGATCTTTTCTTCAAATAATTGATCGTAGTCGCTCAACTCGTGACCAAAAAGTGGAAAACTTTCAATGAAAGACCCCCGCCCGGCCATGATCTCGGCCCGGCCGTTCGAGAGCAGATCTAGGGTGGAGAACTGCTGGTAGACGCGGATGGGGTCTTCCGAGCTTAGAACAGTCACGGCGGTCGAAAGTCGGATCGACTTGGTCCGTGCGGCCGCCGCCGCCAGGATCGTCACCGGGGAGGAGGCGACAAAGTCAGGGCGGTGATGCTCGCCGAGACCATAGAAATCGAGGCCGACCTGATCGGCCAGTTCAATTTCTTCCAGCAGGTCCTTGAGCCGGTCGGCAGGCGATTGCAGATGCCCGCCGTTGAGCGGGTCCGGGGTGTTTTCGGCGAATGAGTAAAGGCCGATCTTCATGGGCGTGATCCTTCGATTGTGCCCAAGATTTGGCCCTGGATGCGCGCGCGATCAAGACGGCACACGGAAGTAACCGGGGCACACGGTGCCCCGGTGCCGGATCAGACGTTGCTGGCAGGCAATGGCGATTCCTGCATCGGGGCTGCGACCGACTTGTGAATTTCGGCCACCAGCGCCGCATCGAGCCGCAGCTTGGAGGCGAGCGCTTCAAGATAAGCGCGTTCCGATGCGGTGTCGGCAGTCATGGCCACAAGCGAGGCGGCGTAAATTTCGGTGGCATGCTCGGGGGTGTCGGCACGGGCGACAACGGCGTTAATGTCAAGTGGGCTTGCCAGTTCATCGAAGACGAAAGCCTTTTCCTCGGGCGAAAGGTTCATGGTTTCGAGCCGGGCGAAGATGCGCTCCTTTTCCTCGGCATCGATGCGGCCATCGGCTTTGGTGGCGGCGATCATGGCGCGCACCAGCGTCTTGCCCAGTTCTTCCTGACCATGGGTATCGGCCGGCTTGGGAATGAAGGCATCGGGTGACCCGGGCTGGGCCCCCTTGTTGCGCTGATAGTTCTGCCAGGCGCCGTAAGCGAGGCCGCCCACGGCCGCGGCAGCGCCGAGCTTGGCAGTATTGCCCAGCAGCTTGCCTAGACCGCCGCCGCTGAGCAGCATGCCGGCGGCAAGTCCCGCGGCACCGGTCATCACGGTTTTCTGGGTGTTCTGGTCGGTCTGAAGGGCTTTGACGATCTGATCGAGATTGAACACGTGGCAGGGCTCCGGAGCTTGAATTTACAATTGCCCTGATCTGGGGATTGAACCGTGATCCTGCAAGGATGACATAGGGTTTGTGACCAATATTTAATGGTCTGAAACGGTCCGGGGGGTGCCATGGACAAGATCGATTTCAAGAAGACGCTCAAGGAATTCTACAATCCAAAGTCGAGAGGCTTTGAGCTGGTGGATGTGCCTGATATGCAGTTTGTGCGTGTGGATGGCCGTGGCGATCCGAACACCTCACCGGATTGGGAAAGGGCGATGGGCTGGGTCTATTCGATTGCCTATACGCTCAAGTTTGCCAGCAAGGGCACGCTCGGCAGGGACTATGTGGTGCCGCCGTCGGAGGCTTTGTGGTGGGCCGATGACATGAAGAGTTTCATCGACGGCAAGAAGGCGGACTGGCGCTGGACGCTGCAACTGATGGTGCCCGATTTCGTGACCCCACAGATGTTTGACGAGGCGGTTGCCGTCAGTGGCAGGAAGCTGGGCGCTGCGCCTGAGAGCCTGCGGTTCGAGCGCGAAAGGGAGGGACTGTCAGTGCAGTTTCTGCACATCGGTTCTTACGACGACGAGGCGCCGATGATCAGGCGCATGCATGAAGAGTTCATCCCGGCCAATGGCCTCATGGAAACCGGCCATCACCACGAGATTTATCTGGGCGACCCCCGCAAGGCCGAACCATCAAAACTCAAGACCATCGTGCGCCAACCCGTGCGGCGGCGATAGGTTCAGTCATCGGCAAAGGCGATGGCGCTCTGTTCGGCCCCGCCGAAGATGCTGCCCCAATCGGCGAAGGCTGACTCCCGCGTATAGCGCCAGCGCAACGCCAGGTAGCGCTGCAGGCGATGCAATCGGTCCTGCGGCAGGTCGAGAGCCTTGGCGTCATGCCGTGCATCGCTGGCGGCGATACCGCCCGCGTTCGGCGCTAGCCGGTCCAACGCAATCACCGGGGCAGGAACGCACTGGGCAAACCTGAACGACCCAAATAGCGGGCCAAAGGGGCGCTGCAAAGCATCATCGATTGGCCAGTTCAGCCAGCTCTCATCGGCAAGCAGGCGGCGCGCAAATGTGGCATCGAGCACATAGCCGGTGCTGCCGAAGTGATAGTAGTAAAGTCGGTGCAGGTCGAAGCCGGGGCACAACTCCTGCCCCATAAAGCGATGAACGATGACTTCCCGCGAGGTGTCGAGTTTAAGCAGGTCGAAAGGGGCACCTGCTGCGGCGTGCAGCACCGCAGGCAATCGCCTGGTTAGCACGGCGTCATCTTCCAGGAACAATGCGCGCTGATGGCCGGCTTCGAGCATGAGCGACCAGGCCCTGCGATGGCTCATGGAAATGGCCAGCTCAGTGGGCGTGACGGATTGAATACGGGTGCGGTCGCAATGGCGGGCAATCAACGCTGGCTCGAGGTCGGCAGGCGTCAGCGCAGGCACGCGCTGGCCGCTCAAACCAAGCGCCTCCAACTGGCTACTCAGATGCTCAAACCGATCTTTGCGTCGGTCGAGATTGAGAAAGTAGATCTGCATGGTTTGCCGTGGGACTGAGTAGGTCGCGTGCCTGAATGCCATGTAAAAATACTGATCACAAGACGTCACCGGAACACCAAAAAGCCCCGGCTAACAGCCGGGGCTCGATCGAACCTTAGAGGGAGTGCTGAGGCTCAAAGTTACTGCGCGGGGACCGGGGCGGCCGGATCAGCAGCGGGGGCCGGAGCAGGGGCCTCAACGGCCGGCGCTTCCGTCACCGGGGCTGCGTCTGTGGCCGGGGCTTCAATCATCGGAGCCGCATTGGTATCGACGGCCGGGGCCTCGGTCATCGGCGCGGGCGTGATCGCCGGATCAGTTGCCGGGGTGGTCACGGCAGGGTTGTCGATATTGACGCTGGTGCTGGGCGCAGTGTTGGCCGAATAGACCATGTAGCCAATCAGGATCAGCGCAAGGGCGACAATTCCCCCGATAACCCAGCCGGTATTGCTGCCAGAGGGGCGGGTGTAAACGGTGCGATTGACGCCGTCATTGGTGTAGACGGTATCGCGTTCTGGGATGGCCATGATGAGCTCCTTTGTTTGAGTACCGTATGGCAAATAAACGGGGAGCTTCCGGATTGGTTCCCGGAAAATCAGTCGGTCGGCGGAACGCCTCTGTAGCCGGAAATCTTGTCGATCAGGGCCAGGAACAGGGCCGAGACAATGAAGGTGATGTGGATCAGCGTGAACCACATCAGCTTATCATTGGCGTACTTGTCGACGTTGAGGAAAATCTGCAGCAGGTGGATTGAGGAAATGGCCACAATGGTCGACGCCACCTTGATCTTGAGCGATCCGGCATCGATCTTACCCAGCCAGTGAACCGTGGCTTCGTTGTCGAAGCGGGAGACGAAGTTTTCGTAGCCTGAGATGATAACCATGACGACAAGGCTGGCCACCAGCGCAGCATCAATCAGCCCCAGCATCTTGAGAATGGCATCGGCTTCATCCAGCACCAGCACGTTGGAAACGAACTCCCAGAGCTTGCCACCGAACGAGACCGCGTAGACACCAAGCGCCAGCGCCAGGCCGAGATAAAAGACCACCAGCAGCCAGCGTGAGGCCAGAATGACGGTTTCGATGAGGATCTCGAGGCGCTTCACGGGCTGCTCCGGGCAAAGACGATGGCTGCCTGCGAGATAAGCAGGATCACGGCAATCGGCAAGTGGGCGCAAGCTGAAGCGCAGATGAATGCGACAATCTGAATATGTTCAGATGCGACGAGATATCAGCATTTCCATTACCTGAACGCAGCGCGTGCTGCCCGAAAATACTAATGGAGATCGAATTGTCCCTTCGCGTTACTGCCCTTGCCCGCAATGTTCTTCTGGCTGCCGTTCTCGCTGGCACGGCACTCTCTGCCGTAGCGCCCGTTCAGGCGGCCAGCGCACAGTTCTTTGGCGGCGGCTCCCACCATGATGACGACGAGTGCCAAAGCTACAAGCAGGCCGTAAAATCCCTGCGCCGCATGAAATTTTTCAACATCAATCCGCTCGGTGGCGCGACGCCGCCCGAAGGCCAGTTTGCCTTTGGCGCGTCAAAGAAAATGCGGAACGGGGAAGTGCATCCTTTCCATATCTATTATGATGCCTGCGAACGCGTGATCATCAGCGCCAGCGACGAGCAGTAGTCAGCAATCTCAAGCCTATTTGTTGGCCACCCGCATCGCAAGGCGGGTGGCCGCTTCTGTTTATGGCGTGTCACCCTGCCTTGACATGCAACCATTTGGTTGCAAAAAGACCGCCATGAACCGTGACCTCGTCTTCTCCGCCCTTGCTGATCCAAGCCGCCGGCTCCTGCTGGACCGACTGCGGCTGGGCAATGGGCAGACGCTGAGTGCGCTCGGCGAGGGGATGACCATCACCCGGCAGGCGGTGAGCAAGCACCTTCGGGTGCTCGAAGGCGCCGGTCTTGTCGTGGCGCGCAAAGTGGGGCGGGAGCGTCGGCATTACCTCAATCCGGTGCCGCTGCATACCGAAGTGCGGCGATGGCTCGACGGTTTTGATGCCACCCCGCTCGATGCTCTAGAGACCAGCGCGGGCGCATGAAAAAGGCCGGGGTTTCCCCCGGCCTTTTCGTTGGCACTGACCCGCCTTAGCGGCTTGCGACGGGCGTAATCAGCGGCGTGATGCGGCGGATGGTGACGCGGCGGTTCAGCCGTTCGGCTTCCTCAGTCTTGACCTTGAGGAACCGCTCGCCATAGCCCTGCGTCACCAGGTTTTCGGCCGGGATGTCGTAGAAGTCGGTCAAGATGCGGGCAACGGTGGCGGCGCGCAGATCGGAAAGGCGCAGGTTGGCAATGTCGCTGCCCACGGCATCGGAGTGACCTTCGATGAGGAAGGTCTCGGCCGGATTGCGTTCGAGCAGCGCGAGCATGCCAGCGGCGACCTTGGACAGTGAGCCCACCTGGCTGCGGGCAATGGTTGCTGCACCGGAGTCAAAGGTCAGACCGCCAACTTCGAGGCGACGCACGCTATCGCGCAGACGGGCCGAGCGCTTGACTTCATCGATCGAGTAGATGCGGCGCACCTGTTCCACCGGCGGCTGGCGGAAGAAGACTTCCACGTCTTCCTCGTCGGCCTCTTCGGCGTCGAGCACATAGTCGCGGGCCGAAATGGTCAGGAACAGCGGGGGCAGTTCATCACCCGGATCGCGCCATTCGAGCAGGTCCTCATCGTAACGGTCGTCGAAATAGGCCAGCACGATTTCACGGCCGTCGGGCGTAAAGCGCGAACGCTGCAGGATGTCGCCATTGCGATTGCGAATGGTCACGATGCGCGAGCCATCGGGACGTTCGACTGTTTCGCGGACGCGGCCACGGCTGAGCTGCTCATAATACACCTCGTCTTCATCATCGGCGAAGCGGTCGCGATCCTGGAACGGATTGTTGATGATGACCTGGGTGCCGATCTGGAAGATCAGCTGGAAATTGGCAGCATCGTTGCCCGCGCCACCATTGTTGTTGGTCGTATTGTTGGTGGTGTTGTTCACGACCGTGTTGTTGACGGTCGTGTTGTTGATCACGTTGTTGATGATCGTGACATTCTGCGGCACCTGAATCTGCGGCGGTGCTGCCAGGGTTTCACCCTGTTCGGCCTGGAGAGACACAATCTCTTCGGGCTGAATGGCAGCCTGGGCCTGCTGATCGTCGACCGGCGGCGGCGCTGCAGGTTCGGTTGGGGTTTCCACAAGGATTGCCGGTTCGACGCCGCTATTGGGGTCGATGGTGATTTCCTTGACGCTGTCGAGAAGCGGGGCGGCTTCTTCGGGGGCGACATCGGGAATGGTTTCGATCTGCAGGGCACCCGCCGGCTCTTCGGCCGAAGGCAGATTGTCGAGCGGGAGCTCAATCGGCTGTGCGTTGGGATCGATCACCGGCTCGGTGACCATCTGGCCGCCTTCCGGGATTTCGGGAGCGGGGGCCATTTCAAGCCCGTAGGTGGCAAGGCACTCTTCAGTGCTGGCAAAGCCGGCCTGCGCGCACAGATCAGCGATCTGGCCGGGCAGGGTGGCGATGGTTTCGCGGATGATGTCAGAGTTGTCGTCTGCCACCTGGGCCGCAACGGCCTGGTTGTAGGTATCGACAAGGCCGCGGATCGAGGTTTCATAGTCGATTGCGGGCGCCATGGTCTGTTCTTCAGGCGCAACCTCGGGGGCCTCTTCCACGGCGGGCTGTTCCTCGACCTGGACTTCCATGGTCTGCTGCTCAGCAGGCTGTTCTTCGACCACCGGCTCTTCAGCGACCGGCTCGGGTGCCGGTTCTTCTGCCACCGGTTCAGGTGCTGGCTCCTCGGCCACAGGCTCGGGAGCCGGTTCTTCGGCGACGGGTTCTTCAACAGGCGCTTCTTCAACCTGCACTTCAGGGGCAGGTTCTTCAGCCACTGGCTCTTCCACAACCGGTTCTTCGGCCACAGGCTCTTCAGCAGGCATGGCTTCTTCGACCGCCGGGGCCGGGCCGTTCTGGATCAGGGCGATACATTCGTCGGCATTGGGCACGCCAACGCGGGCGCATTCGGCAAGGAATGCCTCCTGCGCAACGGCGGTGGCGTCTGCATCGCCAGATGAGCTGGCAACCACAAACTGTTCATAAGCTGCGATGAGCGCGGCGTCCTGCGCCTGCGCTACGGAGACCGGTGCAAAAACCAGGATACCCAGGCTGGTGCCCGTCAGGAGCCAATTTCGGAGTCGCATTGTTTTCGTTTCCTTTTGTTTTGCCACTTAGTCTCTATTTCGCAAATCCGGCCTGAACCGGACCTGAACATTGGGGGCGCAGTTTGGCCTTGTTTGATAAAGGCAATTGGCGTCTACAACGCGCAACTGCCCAAAGGGGTTCCTCATGCCGCTTTCATGCGGCTCCCACCGGAGACGCAAGTGCTTGAACAGGTGATGGTCTATCTGCCATTTGCGGCCGGCCTTCTGGTCATTGGGGCGATCTCGGGGGTGATCGCTGGCTTGTTCGGGGTCGGCGGGGGAATCATCACAGTTCCCGCCATGGCGTTTTCACTTCAGGCGCTTGGTTATGATGGCGATATTGTCATGCATGTGGCAGTGGGCACGTCGCTGGCCACAATTGTTGGCGTCGGCTCGGCCAGTGCGCGGGCCCACAACAGCCGTGGCGGGGTCGATTGGGCCCTGCTCAGGCTCTGGGCGCCGGCGCTGATCATTTCGGCGCTGCTGGGCGGGATCATGGCCGGGCTCTATTCGGGCGACGTGCTGCGGATCATCTTTGGCGTCATGGCGATGTTCATTGCCATCAATATGGTCCTGCCGGTGCAGCGCCGGATGATGGAAAAGCTCAAGGCCTCGCCGACGACCAACCGCATTTCGGCGTTCCTGATCGGGTATGTGTCGAGCCTGATGGGGATTGGCGGCGGATCGTTGAGCGTGCCCACCATGGTGGCTTTCGGCTATCCGGCACATACGGCAGTGGGCACAGGTTCGGCGCTTGGCGTCGTGCTGGCCGTGCCAGGGGCGGTCGGTTTCATGATTTCGGGTTGGGGCGAGGTGGGATTGCCGCCGCTCAGTCTGGGCTATGTCAACCTTGTGGCGATGCTGCTGATCGGTGGCGTTGCCAGCCTGACCGCGCCCATTGGAGCCGGGCTGGCGCACCGGCTGGACCAGAAACAGCTCAAGCGGGCCTTTGCGGTTTTTCTGATCATCGTGGGGCTGCGCATGATCTATCAGGCGGTGATCGGCTGACCCCGGCGAACCGGGGCCAGCGGGGGCTTACTTTGCGGTGACTTCCCACTGCACGTTGACGCTGATCGAGTAGGTCATCTCGCCAGCCTGAACCGGAACCGGGGCTGCTGAAACTGCATCCATCGCCTTGACCGCGTAACCTTCGGGCACGCCGTAGCTGACGTTTTCGGAGAGGGAAAGGATGCGCCCGAGTTCAAGTCCGGCGGCCTCGCCATAAACCGATGCCTTAGCCTTGGCCGATTCAAAGGCGAGCTTGCGCGCCTCATCGAGCATCTTGCTGGTATCAGCGACCGAGAAAGTCACCCCGCCAATGGTGTTGGCGCCCACCGTCACCATCTTGTCGAGATATTCGCCAAGCTTGGGCAGGTCGCGCACGCGCACGCTGACCGAATTGGACACCTGATAGCCTACCATTTTGGGCGGCTTGGCATAGCCATTGGCGTCGGTCTCGTTCGAGTAGACATATTGCGGGGTGACCGAGAAATTCGAGGTCTGGATATCCTTGGCCTCGATCCCGAGCGCCTTGAGCGCATCAATCAACGCCGTCATGGCGGCGGTGTTGGCATCCAGCGCCTCGCGGGCGGTTTTGCCGTCGGTGGTAACGCCCGAGGTGACGGTTGCCGTATCGGGTACAGCGGACACTTCGCCGCTGCCGGTGATCGAAATGGTGCTCGGCTGGGCCCGGTCATCGGCAAGTGCCGGGGAAGCCAGGCCCAGAGCAAGGGCGAGCGGAACAAGTGCAAAGTATGGACGCATGGGAAGTCTCCTTGGGCTGCGTGCGGCAGAGTTGTTTTTTCAATGCGTCAGTATTGCGGCATGCCTGAAGGCCAATGCGCCGTTTTCCCGGCATTTGAACATAAGACGCCGCCGGAGTTGAATTCCTTGGGCGGGGCAGGAAAAAATCTGCAAATACATCAAAATCGATCAAGTGTAGGCGGAGGCGTAAGTCTGACTGGACAGCCAACAGGCTAGCAGGTTAGTCAGAAAATTGCGCTGCAACCCGGGCGCATTCATGCGGAAAATGCCGATGTCCCAAACGATCGTTCCGAGCGAAGGTGTGCTGCTGGGCCGTGCCCGTGTTCCGGGCTTTGCCTATCCGCGTGTGGTTACCGTGCGCAATGGCACGGTGGTCGACATTACCGCAACGGGCGCTGCCACAGTGCGCGACATTGCCGAAATGGCCGACCCAGCAGGGTATGTTCAGGCCGCTTCGGGCGTTGCCGTTGGCCCTGTCGATGCCATCATCGCCAACAGTTGGTCGCAAAAGAGCGATGCAGATCAGGCGTCGCTGCTCTCGCCCATCGATCTTCAGGCAATCAAGGCATCGGGCGTTACCTTTGTCGTGTCCTTGCTCGAGCGGGTGATCGAGGAACAGGCGCGTGGCGACAAAAGCCGGGCCGATGCGCTGCGCGGAGACATCCTGTCGCTGATCGGCACTGACTTGTCCGAACTGGTGCCGGGCTCAGAAACCGCCATGAAGGTAAAGCACACCCTGATCGAGCGCGGGGTATGGAGCCAGTATCTGGAAGTTGGTATCGGGCCAGACGCCGAGATTTTTACCAAGGGCCAGCCGATGTCGTCGGTGGGCTATGGTGCCGATGTCGGGCTGCATCCGATTTCGAGCTGGAACAATCCCGAGCCCGAGATTGCAGTGCTGGTGACCAGTGCGGGCAATATCATTGGCGCGACGCTCGGCAACGATGTGAACCTGCGCGATGTCGAGGGGCGCTCAGCGCTCCTTCTGGGCAAGGCCAAGGATAACAATGCCTCGGCGTCGCTCGGGCCGTTCGTCCGGCTGTTTGCCGGGGATTTTACCATCGACACCATCAAGCGCGCCGAACTGTCATTGACGGTCAAGGGACCAGACGGGTTCGAACTGATCGGGTCATCTTCGATGAGCAAGATTTCGCGCAGCCCGGAATCGCTGGTTGCCGCTACCACGGGGCGACACCACCAGTACCCGGATGGACTGGTGCTGTATCTGGGTACCATGTTTGCCCCGGTGCAGGATCGTGACGGGCCGGGCAAGGGCTTCACCCATAAGCTCGGCGATATCGTCTCCATTTCGACGCCCTCACTGGGTACACTGGAAAACCGGGTCGAGCTTTCGACCCAGTGTCCGCCGTGGACCTATGGCACCAGCCACCTGCTGCGCGACCTGAGCGCCGCGGGCCTTCTCTGACGAACAAGCGGAAACCATCATGACCGAGTTGCACAAGAACCTGATCAACGGCGAATGGGTTGGGACCGATGGGTCCGAAAACATCAACCCCTCCAATGTTGCCGACGTGGTGGGGGTCTATGCGCGGGCGAGCGCCGAAGAGACCCGGCAGGCGATTGCTGCCGCCAAGGCGGCTTTTCCGGCCTGGTCACGCTCGGGCCTGCTTGAGCGCTGGGGTGTCCTGAGCAAGACGGCACACGAAATTTTTGCCCGCAAGGAAGAACTGGGGCGGTTGCTCAGCCGCGAAGAAGGCAAGACCCTGCCCGAAGGCATCGGTGAGGTAACCCGCGCCGGGCAGATCTTCGAGTTCTTCGCCGGTGAGGCGTTGCGTTTGGCCGGTGAAATCGTGCCCAGCGTACGGCCCGGCGTTTCGGTGGAGATCACCCGCGAGGCCGTGGGCGTTGTTGGCATCATCACGCCCTGGAATTTTCCGATTGCCATTCCCGCCTGGAAGATTGCGCCGGCGCTTTGCTATGGCAACACCGTGGTGTTCAAGCCCGCCGACCTGGTGCCCGGCTCGTCCTGGGCGATTGTGGATATCCTGCATCGCGCCGGCCTGCCAAAAGGCGTTTTGAACCTGGTGATGGGCAAGGGATCGGTGGTGGGGCAGACCATGCTCGAAAGCCGAGATGTCCACGCCATCACCTTCACCGGCTCGGTGGGCACCGGCAAGCGCGTGGCCGCGGCATCGGTGGAAGTGGGCCGCAAGTTCCAGCTCGAAATGGGCGGCAAGAACCCCACCATTGTGCTCGATGATGCCGACCTGAAAGTGGCAGTCGAGACGGTGGCGCAGAGCGCGTTCTTTTCGACCGGGCAGCGCTGCACGGCATCCTCGCGCGTCATCGTTACCGCAGGCATTCACGATGCGTTTGTCGATGCCCTGTGCGAGCGCACCAAGAACCTGCGGGTCGGCGATGCGCTGGCCAAGGAGACCGAAATCGGGCCGGTGGTTGACCCTGGCCAGCTCAAGCAGGATATGGACTACATCGCCATCGGGCAGGCCGAAGGGGCTGAACTGCGGGCCGGTGGGCATCGGGTGAACGGACAGACCGAAGGTTACTTCCTGCAGCCTGCGCTGTTTACCGGTGCGACCAATCAGATGCGGATCGCCCGCGAAGAAATCTTCGGGCCGGTAGCGGCGGTGATCAAGGTCAAAGACTACGAAGAAGCCCTTGCCACCGCCAACGATACCGAATTCGGCCTGTCATCGGGCATTGTCACTACGTCGCTGAAATATGCCACGCACTTCAAGCGCAATGCGGAAGCAGGCATGGTGATGGTCAATGTGCCGACCGCCGGGGTGGATTTCCACGTGCCGTTCGGCGGCCGCAAGGGCTCGAGCTTTGGCCCGCGCGAACAGGGCCGCTATGCCGCCGAATTCTTCACCGTGGTCAAGACGGCCTATACTGCCGCAGGCTGATTGACGCTTTGCCAATCGGGTGCGATGCCGCGGGGCGAAGGTCTCGCGGCATTTTTCTGCCTAGGATTGCGGCGCGGGGTCCTTGCAAAGTGTCTGTGCCAGGCCGCCAGTCGTCATGTTGATCCCGGGCGCTCCGCACTGCTCGCAAATGAACTCGGAGAGGAATTCTGCGCAACCGATTGCAGCTCGGTGCTCCTCATTCAACACACCGGGCGCATAGACGCTCAGACCGCCGTATTTCTCTTTCAGGTCCCTGACGGTGACAGGTGCCATGTGCAGCATGGCGTCAACCAGATCGGCCCATCCTCGTCCCACTTCAACCACACCCGCGATCCGACCGGGCCCCTTGCGCTCCAGCTGGGCTCGCCAGTCAACCGGCGGGGGTAGTACCCGACCGCTTTCCGCCTCGATGCGTGCGGCGCGCAGAGTGTAAATGCGGACCAGCATATCGATGGCAAGGCGGCGGTCGGGCATTAAGTCGTTGGGGTCTTGCGCGGGAATTGGCCCAGAGTGCGTAAATGTGACTGCGTCATCGATAAGGCTGTGGGCAATGGCAAAGCCGGGCATGGGTTCGCCCACTTGCATTGCTATGGCCTGCGCAAGCTCTGCCGCCAACTGTTCAATGGCGATGCCGATCTGCGATTGGACCTGGGTCATGCGTTCTCCCTTGCTGCCAAATTGCGGGGACGCGAAGATTCTCGCAACCTGTCGCGATGACTCTCTGGTCAAACGCAGGCTGCCGTGATTTCATGATAATCATATTCAACTTTATGGATGCCCGCCTTGGCCGAAGAAAAATCCGTGCTGCAACCGGTCGATCGTGCAGCGATCCTGCAGGCGCATGAACTGGTGCGGACGGCGCGGCATGCGGCGCTGGCGGTGGTGGATGCAGGCAGTGGCGCGCCGGGCGTGAGCCGGGTGGGGATGGCAACCGACATCGATGGGACCCCGATTGTGCTGGTTTCGGGCCTCGCGCCGCACACAGCAGCGCTGCGGGCCAATCCGCGCTGCGCGCTGCTCGTGGGGGAAGTTGGGAAGGGTGACCCGCTGGCGCACCCGCGCATTTCGATTTCGGCTGAGGCCGAGGCTGTGCCGCGCGATGGCGCCGAACATCAGCGGTTGCGCACGCGCTATCTCAATCATCAGTCCAAGGCCAGGCTCTATGTCGATCTGGGGGATTTCCGGTTCTTCCGGCTCGAACCGATGGGAGCGAGCCTCAATGGCGGGTTTGGCAAGGCCTATGCGATGCAGGCCGAACACCTGCTGACCCGCACCGGCGTGACCCCGGCGCTTATCGGCAAAGAGGCAGCGGCGGTCGTCCATATGAATGCGGACCATGCTGAAGCGATCGAACTCTATGCGCGTCACTATCTGAACGCTCCGGCAGGGCACTGGGTGCTGACTGGCATTGATGAAGAGGGGATTACCCTCGCCCTTGGCGACGACGTGCGCCGGATAGTGTTCGATGCGCCCCTGACATCGGCAGAAGATATGCACATCACCCTGGTGCGCATGTCGCGGCAGGCGCGCAGCCAGATCGAGACTGGTGACAGGCTGCACTGACGTGCGGGCTTTGACATGGGCCACGGTCCTGCTATGACGGCGCGTTCGCCGATGGCCCTACGCCGGGCGGACGGGAATTTCGGGCCGAGCCCGGAGTGCCGCTTCGGCGGGCGTGTAGCATAACGGTTAATGCCAGCCGCTCATAACGGCTCAGATGGGGGTTCGATTCCCTCCGCGCCTACCAGCCCTGTTCGAACGTTCCGGCCCAAGGGGCAGGTGAGGGGCGCATTGGACTTGAGCCAGCGATGGTGCCGTTTCAAAGGCATGCAATGTCTTTGCAACGCGCCTGCTTGCTGGTGCGCCATAGGCCACGCTCAACTGGGCGAGGTCCTCACCGCCAGTACAAATATCGCGCGCATCGCTCCTGTAATTAAATTCGTGCGCAGAATATATTTGAGCAACCTTCGCGAGCGACTTGTTCGGTAAGTAAACTCTTGCTCTGCCAGATGGCGACGCGTTGCGTCGCAGCGGAAGGCGGCGAAGCGCTTGCCTACGAAATAAATGTATTAATATCAACTACTTATTCGCTATCCTCGGCGGTTTGAATAGGTTGCAAATGCATCAATCCTTCATGATTCCTTAAACGACATTTTAATTCCGTCATGAGAGTTTGTAATCTCAAACGGAGACTTGAGAATGAGCCGCCTGAATATTCGAAATATCCTCTTCGCACTCTTCTCAGCAGTTGCGGTGGTTACACTGGTTGCAGGCGCTGTTTCGAGTGTTGTTCTTATGGGCCTCGACACGCGACTGACCGACGTGGCCAAGATTTGGCTGCCTTCAGTTGATGCTTTGCATCGTATCAACACTTTAACGTCTGACTTCAGAATTGCTGAGGCGGACCACGTGCTCAGTGTTGACCGTAAGGACAAGGACGATGCCGAGCGTGCGATGCAGACTTTGCTTGGCGAGATCGACCGGCAGGTTGCTGTGTACGAGCCGCTGATCGTGTCTGAATCCGAACGGCAACTTTGGGAAAAGTTCAAGGTTGAATGGGGGCACTATCTCGATGGGCACAAGCGAGTCCTTGATGCCTCAAATGCCGGTCAAACCGCGAACGCCTCGGCGCTTCTCGCCAATGAGATGCAGATTGCTTTCGCCGACGCCAGCGAGGCCCTGCTTGCCAGTGTCGAGCTCAATGTCGGCGGCTCTGCAGATGAGGCGGAAACAGCTCACAATGACGCCGCTCGGGGCGTTTGGATTGCTGCCTCGCTGATGATCTTCAATCTGGTACTGATTGCGGCTGCGTTGACCATCGTTGTACGCCGGGTGACGCGGCCGATCGGGCAGATTACCGCAACCATGAGCGGGCTGGCTGGTGGCGATCTCGACGTCGAAGTGCCCTATGCCGGCCGTGGCGACGAAATCGGCGCCATGGCAGGCGCTGTGTTGCGCTTCAAGGAAAACGCCATTGCCGTGCGCGAGATGAATGCGGCTGAAGAAGTGCGCGCCGGGCAGACCCGCATTCGCGCCGATGCCATGGCAAAGTTGGTGGCTGAGCTCGGTGCCGTGGTCGATCAGGCTGTCGATGGCGATCTGACCGGACGCATCCATTCGAGCTTTGCCGATCAAGACCTGTCCGGGGTGGCGCGGAGTGTCAACAGCCTTATTGAAACCGTGGACCGCGGCATTTCGGAAACCGGGCAGGTGCTGGCTGCGCTGGCCCAGACTGATCTGACCATGAGGGTGAACGGCGAGTTCAAGGGCGCGTTCAACAAGCTCAAGACCGACACTAACGCCGTGGTCGATAACCTGACGGCGGTGGTCACGCAGCTGCGCGGCACGTCTGAAACGCTCAAGACCGCGACTGGGGAGATCCTGGCGGGTGCCAATGACCTGGCTGAGCGCACTACCCGGCAGGCCGCCGCGATTGAAGAAACCTCTGCCGCCATGGAACAGCTGGCTACCACTGTTTCGGAAAACGCCAAGCGCGCAGGTCTTGCCAGCAGCAAGGCGGGCGATATCTCGGTCACCGCCGAGGAAACCGGTGCGGTGATGCAGCGCTCCAACGAGGCCATGGAGCGGATCTCGGCCTCCTCGGGCAAGATTTCCAACATCATCGGCCTGATCGACGATATTGCCTTCCAGACCAATCTTCTGGCGCTCAATGCGTCCGTTGAGGCGGCGCGGGCAGGGGATGCGGGCAAGGGCTTTGCCGTGGTGGCCGTTGAAGTGCGGCGCCTGGCTCAGTCGGCAGCCAGCGCGTCATCCGAGGTCAAGGCGCTGATCGAACAGTCTGGCATGGAGGTGTCCAGCGGTTCCAAGCTGGTGGCAGAAGCAAGCCACAAGCTGGCATCCATGATTGAAGGTGTGCGCGAAAGTGCCGCTCTTATCCACGGTATTTCCGCTGCCAGCCAGGAACAGTCCGGGGCCATCACCGAAATCTCCTCTGCCATCCGGCAGATGGACGAGATGACCCAGCACAATGCCGCCCTGGTGGAAGAGACCAATGCGGCCATCGAGCAGACCGACAATCAGGTCAACGCGCTGGACAAGATTATCGAGGTCTTCGCCATCAACCGGTCGCAGGCAGTACCGTCAATCGCTGCTCCGGTGCGCCCCGGCGGCATCCGCGCGATGCAGGCCAAAGTGAAGGTTGCAGCCAAGAACCTGTTCACCAATGGCAATGCAGCGCTCAAGCAGGATTGGAGTGAATTCTAAATGGGAAATCTTGATCGGGCACCCGTTTCCGCAACCGAAAGCTATGGCGCCATCAATGCCACAAGTCAGTTCGTAACCTTCACCTCATCGGATCGCGCCTATGGCGTCGACATCATGGCCGTGCGGGAGATCCGCAGCTGGTCGCCGATCACCGAAGTACCCGAGGCGCCCCATGGTAGCCTCGGCGTGCTCGATATCCGCGGCAAGATCGTGCAGGTTTTCGACCTGGCAACCCTTCTGGGCAGCCACTCGCGCTCGGACGACACAAGCGGGCGCGTCGTGCTGGTGGTGTCGCCGGGCAAGAGGGATGTGGGCCTCTTGGTCGATACAGTTTCGGATATCATCTTCATCCAAGGCGATCAGTTGCGCGATGCCCCAAATGCCGACGCGGGGCAGGGCAAGCTCAGGAACCTCGTCAAGGTCGATGACCGCCTCATCGGCATTCTTGATATCAATGTGCTTTTCCCCGGCGATGTCGGCGAGGCGAGCGACCAGCCAATGAGCCTTGTCGCCTGAGCATACGAAGTCGTGATCGGGTGCGGCGAGGCCCGATAAACGGGCTGTTAAGGTTAAGCATCTAATAATGCATGTGTCGGAGCGGCCTTGGCCCTCCGTGATCGTCGGCAGAATGCCGGCATCAAAGTCGCGTGCCCGGACCAGCCGGGCGTGCTCTGAAAGCAGGGGCAGAAAAGCGGCGTATTTTAAGGGAAATGACAGCCCTTTATTGCGCCGGAGGCAGGTAGTTTGCCTGGCGGTTGAATTTCTATTGGCGTCGGCTGCGCAATGTTTCGCGCAAAGCCACCCGATGATGCGCCCGCAGGCGAACTCGAAATGTGAGTTTGGGTAAGTATGCGGCTTTTAGTTGGAATCCTGATTGTCGTGGCCAGCGTTTTCGGTGGCTATATGGCCATGGGCGGGCACATCGAGGTGCTCTGGCAACCGTTTGAAGGCGTGATCATTCTCGGCGCTGCGATGGGCGCATTTGTGATCGGCAATACCGGTGCAGTGCTCAAGCAGGCCGCGGGCGTGTTTGGAACGCTGTTTCGCGGACCACGCTACAACAAGGCCGCTTATATTGAGCTGCTGGGCCTGCAGTTCACGCTGTTCAAGCTGGTGCAGTCCAAGGGCACGCTGGCGCTCGAGCCCCATATCGAAAACCCCAAGGAATCGCCGCTCTTTGCCAAGTTCCCGACCTTCGCCAAGGACCACCACGCGGTGGAATTCATGTGCGACTATCTGCGCATGATGACCTTGGGCTCCAACAACGTGCACGAGATGGATGCACTGATGGATGAGGAGCTTGAAACCCATCATCAGGAACGTGAACGGCTCGTGTCAGCGGTTCAGGCCCTGGCTGACGGTACTCCGGCGCTCGGCATCGTGGCCGCGGTGCTGGGCGTGATCAAGACCATGGGCGCCATTTCCGAACCCCCCGAAGTGCTGGGCCACCTGATCGGCGGCGCGCTGGTCGGAACGTTCCTTGGTGTGTTCGTGGCTTACGGCTTTTTCGGCCCGATGGCGCAGTCGCTCAAAAACATCTTTGAGGCGGAAGCCAAGTATTTCCTGTCGATGAAAATCGGCCTTCTTGCTCACATGTCGGGCCAGATGCCGGTCATGGCCATCGAGTTTGCCCGCAAGGGCCTGATGTCGGAAGACCGCCCGACCTTTGAAGAAATCGACCAGGCTACCGCCAATCTCAGCCTGACCTAGGCCTCGCGCAAGGACTGACCGCCATGGACAACAATTTCCAGCCGATCATCATCAAAAAGGTCAAAAAGGCCGGGCATGCCCACCATGGCGGGGCGTGGAAGATTGCCTATGCCGATTTCGTGACGGCGATGATGGCTTTCTTCCTACTGCTCTGGCTGATTAGCATGACCACCCCCGAACAGAAGGAAGGGCTGGCCAATTACTTTGCCCCGCCCAATGTCAGCGAATCCAATTCCGGTTCCGGCGGGGTGATGGGCGGCACGTCACTGGGCGAGGATGGTGCGCAGATGGCCGGTTCGGCCAACAGCACACAGAAGGATGTCTCAATCGCCCAGCAGAACACCGACCAGGGCCTCGAAAACGCGGCCATGGGCGGGCAGGGTGGACAGGGCGGCAGCGTCAACGACGCCGTCAAGGAATCCCAGACAGACCTGCGTTCGCAAAGCGATCAGGTTTTCCACGCGGCAGCAGCCAGCATCAAGCAGGCCTGGCAGGCCATGCCAGAGGTGGCGCAGGTCGCCGATAACCTTCTGGTCGAGCAGACTCAAAACGGCCTCAACATCAAGATCATGGATCAGGAAGGTCGTCCTATGTTCCCCGAGGGATCGAAGTATCCCCTCGAGGTGACACGCCAGGCGATTGCTGCCATCGCCCCGATCCTCGAAAAACTGCCCAATCAGATCAACATCTCAGGCCATTCCTCGGCCGGCGGCACCTATGCCAACCCGCGCTATGGCGCATGGGAGCTCACCGCAGACCGGGCCAATGTGGTGCGCTCGATTCTGGGTGAATTCGGGCTGGCGCAGGATCATGTGAGTGCCGTCATCGGCCGGGCATCGGGCGAACCGCTGTTCCCCAACGACCCCTATCAGGCCGCCAACGAGCGTATCGAGATCACCGTGCTCTACGCCGCCCCACCCGTGCCATCAAACCTGTCGCCTTAGGGGCTGAGCGCAACGACAACGTTGCCGCGCTTGCGCCCGGTATCGACGAGGGCGTGGGCCTGCGGCAATTGCTCGAACGGATAGGTGCGGTCAATCACTGGCGCCAACTCGCCCGAAGCGATCAGCGTTGAGAGAAACAGCAGGTCATCGAGTTTTTCCGTTGCGGTGCCGATGATGACCTTGGGTCCCATGCCGATTGCCGACAGGATCATCCCGCCCAGTTCGGGCGTGCGGGTCAGTGCGGCGACAAATATTCCTCCGGGCGCCAGCGCCTGCCTGGCTTTGCCTGGCGTTGTGCTGCCCACGGTGTCGAAAATCACGTCATAGGTTTCGCCAGCGCGGGTAAAGTCCTGCGCCTTGTAGTCAATGACATGCCGGGCACCCAGTGACTTGACCAGTTCGGCATTGGCAGCGCTGCATACGGCGGTGACCTCGGCGCCAAAATGCCGGGCGATCTGGATGGCGGCGGTGCCTACCGAACCGGATGCGCCATTGATCAGCACCTTCTGGCCGCGACTGACTTTGGCGGCGCGCAGAAAGTACAGTGCCGTGAGGCCGCCGAACGGAATGGCCGCTGCCTGCTCGAAGCTCAGGCTCCCGGGTTTCAGGGCAATTGCGCCGGTTTCAGGAACGCACTTGTATTCGGCATGCACATCGAAAACGTGCATGCCATAGATGGCATCGCCGACCTTGAAGCGTTTCACCGCCCCACCGACGGCCTCGACGATGCCGGAAAACTCGCTGCCCAGCACCGACTTGCGCGGGCCGCGGATGCCCAGGGCCAGTCGCCCGGGCAGCCAGAACAGGGCCGGGACGTTAAAGCCCCTGATGCGCGCATCGCCCGAGGTGACGGTGGCGGCGCGGATCTTGACCAGAACTTCATTGTCCTTTGGCACCGGCTTGGGCAGCTCAATCATGCTCAGGACTTCAGGGCCGCCATAGGCGCGCTGCGAAAAAGCTTTCATGGGGCATCCCCTTCTTTTGCGGGAAACTGGAACACGGCTTCGAGCGGCACGCCGAAGACACGGGCGATCTGGAACGCCATTTCGAGCGAGGGCGAATAGCGGCCCTGTTCGATGGCAATGATGGTTTGTCGGGTCACACCGACACGGTCGGCCAGGTCGGCCTGGGTCATTTCACCATGCGCGAAACGCAGGTGTCGGAGCGAGTTTGTGATCTGGGTAGGCTTCACCATGAGTGGAACCCGAAGCGATAGAACGCAAGTTTGGCAATCGAGGCGAGGATCGCCGACAGGAAGAAGCAGAGGAAGATGACGTTGGCGATCCAGAAATAATCGAGCTCCGCCATGCACATAAACAGGGCCGCGTTGGCGCCGATAACGACGAAGGAGTTGCCCACATGGTCGCCAAAGCGGGTGATGACACGGTCGCGCTCGTCACGCTTGTCGGCCTCCTTAGGGGCGAGAATGGAAATGACGATGACCACGCCGAGCATGATCAGGACGGCTATGCCGATGGCCCACAGCATCGGCCACATATATGGCACCTCGCTCAGCGGCATCGAGGTGGCCTGGCTGAGGATGACGTAGGCGTAGCCGGCATAAACCGCCGTGCTGACGATCAGCATGTTCCAGGCGTTCTTTTCTTCGAAGGACATCGCGGCCTCATGTAAAGCAAAGTTGACATTGGTGGTGTAAGGTGCAGCAGACATCATGTCAATAATTATTTACATCGCCTTTGTGACTCCGCACCGTCAGCGGCTGCGTTCTGGCGGTTAAATGCCATTGCTCCATCAAAGATTCTGATGCTTATATGGTTTCGTTCTGCCCGCCGTGCGCCTGGGAGGGGCATTGCGGCAGGTTCGTATTCTGGTGCGGCCAATGGGCCCGTCCGTTTGGCGGGTCACCCTTGATCGCCCGATTTCGTTATTTTGACTGCGTTTCACAAAATTCATTGGTCGGGGCAATTCATGCAGAAATCACAGAGATTGGGCGCGCATGCTGTCATCATCGGCGGTAGCGTGGCGGGTTTGATGACGGCGGCGGTGCTGGCGCGGCACTTTGATCGCATAACGGTTCTTGATCGCGACCAGATGCCGGATGAGCCCGGATTCCGAAAGGGCGTTCCGCAAGGTCAACATGCCCACGGGCTGACGGTGCGCGCCTTCCAGATCATGGAGCGCGTATTGCCCGGCACGCGGGCGCACCTGGTTGCGCACCGCGCAGTGCTCGATCAGGACCTGGGGCATATCTTCAAGAGCTTCCAGTATGGGGCCTATTGGGAAACGCCTTGCGAAAGCGGGATCACCGGCACGCTGGTCAGCCGCGCTCTGCTGGATTGGGCCTTCCGCCAGGAACTGGCCAAGATCGACGCCGTCACCATCCGCACCGGGGTGGCCGTCTCGGGCCTGACCGCCAGCGATGGAGCGGTGACAGGCGTTCTGGCACAGGCCAAGGGCCGGGATACGCCCGAGCAGATTGACGCGGACCTGGTTGTCGATGCCAGCGGTCGCGGGTCACAGTTGCCAAAATGGCTGGAGATCCTTGGCTTCTCCGGACCGGCCGAAAGCGAGGTTCGCGTCGATGTCGGCTATTCCTCCCGGCTCTACAAGCGCAGCGTGCCCGATGATGCCGAGCCGCCGGTTTACCTGATTGCGTCGACGCCTCCGGCCGGTAAGCGCCTGTCGGCCATCATGCCGGTTGAGGGCGGGCGCTGGCACCTGACACTGGCGGGGACCTGCGGCGATCATCCGCCAACCGATGAGGACGGTTTCCGCGCCTTTGCCCGCAGTCTCCCGGCGCCGGAGGCCATCAATATCATTGAAAACGAAGAGCCAGCGGGCGAGATTACCCAGTACAAATTCCCCTCGAACATGCGCCGACACTACGAGAGCCTTGAGCGGGCGCCAGACAACCTGCTCGTCATCGGCGATGCCATCAGCAGCTTCAACCCGATCTATGGCCAGGGGATGACTGTTTCCAGTCTCGAAATCGAGCAGCTTGTGGCCATGCTGGAAGCGCCCAACGCCTCGCTCAAGGGAATCCTGCCGCGCTTCATGCGCCGGATCACGCCGATCGTCGACCAGGCCTGGCAGATGGCAACAGGCGAGGATTTTCGTCATCCCGAAGTCACCGGCAAGCGGCCCCCGGGTATCGCGCTTCTCCACCGCTACACGGCAGCTGCCATGCGGGCCGCACATCGGGATACCGAGGTCCACGTCACCTTTCTCAAGGTCATCAACATGCAGGCCGGCCCAGGATCGCTGTTTGCGCCGGGCATCCTTTGGCGCGTGTTCCGCAACTCGTTCTTCGGCGCGAAGGCTGAAGGGTAGTCCGGGTGAGGTAGTGGAATAAGATACGGCAGAGGTCATCAAAATGAATACCAGATGAACCCAACCTCAATCGCTGGTTCAGATGGCACCAGATACACCCGGGTCATTCAACGCAATCACATTTGACCTGGGAGTTTTCAAATGGCCTCTGCAACCACCCGCCGCTTTTCGGCCCGCAATATTGCCCTCATCGCGCTCGCAACCATGATCGCGGGAACCTCCATCCAGCCCGCGCAGGCCTTTGGCTTCAATTTCGGCAATGGCGGCGGCGGCCTTCGGGATGAGAACGGCAAGAAGTGCATGAGCAAGAAGCAGGTGAAGCGCGAGTATCAATCCGGCGGCACTTTCACCGATATCCAGGTGCGCGACGGCGACCGCAAGGGCACCGCCGTAGTCTATTTCACCGGCACTATCGGCGTTTACGAGAATATCCGCTGGGAACAGGTCTATGACCTGTGCAAGCGCGAACCGATCAGCCTGCGCCCGGCGTGATCCGAAGCTAGGTAAACTGCACCGTGCCAACCGGCATCGGGGTCTCGCCCAGATGCCCCAGCACCCGCAATCCGCGTTCGATCAGGGCCTCGAGGGTTTCGTCCTCGGGGTCCTGTTTTGGTTTGGGCAGGCTGACCGTCCAGTCGACATGGGTGCCATCTGCGGCGTCCACATAGCGGTGGGTGGTGTCGAATTCGTAGACCCCGGCCCGGAAGAACAGGGCGAAGCGCACATCGTGGCCATCCCCTATGGCGATAGGGTGAATGGCATTGCCGGTCGATGGGTCGACGACATAGGCAACCCGGAAAGGTTCGGGCGGCGGCAGGAAACGCTGAAACATTCAAATCTAAGGTTTGTCTATAATCCTGCAACTCTGCCACAAGCGTGCGGCAGGGCCAAGGGGCAGGGCGGCTGTCCACATGCCGCCCCGCAAAAGTCAAACTACCAGTGAGTCAGGCCCAGCAGCTTTTCGCCCAGCGCATTGAGTTTGGCAGTGGTGGCATTGTGCTTTTCCCATTCACGCGGGTCGCCGGGAAAAGCATCGCGCTTGGGGTGATCGAGCTCGCGCCAGAGACGGATACGCTCCATGCGCTCTTCTGTGTTGTCCCATTCGGCCGGGTGCATGGAAATATACTGGGCCATGCGGATGCGGTTGTCCGAATGGTTGGGCCGCACGCCATGGGCAAGCAGGGAATTAAAGATCATCAGATCGCCCGGCTCCATGCTGATATTGACGGTTGATAGCCCGGTCATGTCCGGATGCATCGGGTCGCGGTCTTCGGGCTGGGTTTTGACCCATTCCTCAAAATTGTAGAAAAGCTCGGGCACGCACTGGAAGCCGCCGACATCGCCGTCCTGTTTTTTCAGGCTCAGCACCCCCTGCACACCAATGGGAAGCGGGCGGATAGAGGTATCGACATCCCAATGGATGAAGCCATTGGGATTGCCCTTGACCTTCTTTGGCGGATTAAGATTGGCGCGATCGATGGTTACCCACAGATCGGTGCGGTCCCAGATATCGACAAAGGCATCGTAGATGCGCTTCTCCATCCGGTTATCCCAGAGATACTGGTGATTGTAGATTTCGAGCATGCCGGTGTTGTTGAGCTCCTTCATCTTGTGTTCGCGCCGCTGCGGCGCATACCAGGTAGAAGGGTCGTTGGGGTCCTTTTCGTCAAACCTGAAGAGCAGTTCGGCAAGCCGCTCCACATTGGCCGCAGGCACCGCCTGCCTCACAATCACGTAGCCACGGGTAATCCAGTGCTCCCAGTCCTCCTTCGACAAAACGCGCAGCGGCAAGGTCTTCTGAATGTCCTTGAGCTGGGTGGTGGCGCTGGTCGTCGGATGGCTGTCGCGTTTGATGGCGGTCTGCATGGATGTCTCCCATTTCCGGTTCCCTGTTGATCAGGCGATGCACAAGGCTAGCCCGGCCAATGCCTCCCATGTTGTCGCACCTTGGCTAATTCTGATACTATTCTGGCGTAAATTCGCGGTTGGAGGCCTGATGAGGCCCTATCTTGAAAAGCTGCCGGTCTCTCAAGATGCCTCTTGGAGCATGCTCAACCGGCGGCTCGATGATGGCATTCCATTCCAGTGGCACCACCACCCCGAACTTGAACTGACCCTGACGCTGAACTGCCGCGGCCAGCGCTTCATCGGCGATCACGTGGGACAGTTCGATGATGGTGACCTGGTGCTGGTTGGTCCCAACCTGCCGCATACCTGGGTTTCCAATGAGCGGATCGATCCCGCTCAACCCTTTGTGGCACTGGTGCTGTGGTTCGGGCCGGACTGGGTGGAGCGGCTGACCGGCGGCTTCGTAGAATTTGCCCCGATCCGGGCCCTGCTGATGCGTGGCGCGTCAGGACTGCACTTTTCGCCCGGCACAGCGGCGCGGGTCCGACGGGATTTTGAAGCCCTGTTCGACCGCGACCCGGCCGACCGGTTGCTCGGTCTGGTCGCCATTCTCAACCAACTGGCGCACGACGAAGACGCAACGACGCTGGCGAGCACGCCCGCAGACGCACCGGGCCCGCGTGAGAACCGCGAGCGTATCGACCGGGTGCTGACCCATATCCATATGCACTATGCCCGCGAACTCAGCCTGGCCGAACTGGCCGATGTGGCAGCGCTCAGTGTTTCGGGGCTGCACCGGCTGTTCCGCAAGCACACCCAAAGCACGATTTCGGATTACCTGACGCGCCTCCGTATCGGGGACGCTTGTGCACGCCTCTCCAGCACAGCCCAACCGATCCACCACATCGCATCAGCATCGGGCTACAACTCCCTGGCCAACTTCAATCGCCAGTTCAAACGGCTCAAGGGCCTGACCCCGCGCGCGTATCGTGCAAGGTTCAGGGATTGACGCTGCATTGGGCGGCCTGCTGCCGGCAAAGCTTGTCAGTTTTGTCCACGACGGTTAGCACTATCGATGCAGCCATTGTCAGCCACTGCCAATAAGGGGTGGCCTGAGGGTAAGCTGCGTGGGCTAACGCCCGTGCTAACCGTAGCATATTCGGGTCCTGTGGCCGGGGCGGGCAATTGCCGCTCGAACCGGCAGGCTTGCAGGCTTGCCTCCCCTTCCGGTGCGAGGCGCTGGCCATGGGACCCACCCCATTTTTTTTGAGACTTTCGAACCATGTATTTTGTGACCCAAATCCTGCCCCATGTGATCAATGTCCTTATCCTGGCGCTGGTGGTCTACCTCGTCTGGCGCTGGCGCAAGGTGCGCCATGCAACGCTCTATCGCTACCAGGCCGGGCTCTACTATGAGCGTGGCAAGCTGGTGCGGGTGCTCGGCGCCGGGCGGCACAAGGTGCGCGTGGGGTTCAGCGAAATCGAGATCATCGACCTGCGCCCCACCATCGCCAATCTCCTTTCGCAGGACATCATGACCCGCGACCGGATGGGGATAAAGCTGAGCGTTTCAACAACCTATGCGGTCTCCGACCCGGCAAAGGCACATGAAGAGGTCACCGACTACGAGGTCGCGTTCCACGATCTGGCGCAACGCACCCTGCGCGAGGTTGTTTCCGGCTTGAGCGTGGATGAACTGCTCGATCAGCGGCAGGAAACCGACGCGAAACTTTTCGGGCTGCTGGCCGAAAGGGCCGAAGCGCTTGGGCTTAAAGTCTCCGCCTCGGGGATCAAGGACATTATCCTGCCCGCCAATCTTAAGCGCGCCTATGCCGGCATTCTCGAGGCGCAAAAGGATGCGCAGCGGCAGCTGGAAAAAGCGCGCGGGGAGCATGCAGTGCTGCGCAGCCTTGCCAATGCGGCGCGGCTCTACGATGGCAATCCGTCGCTGCTGCAGGCGCGCCTGATCCAGGCGCTGGGCACTGGCAGCCACCAGATGGTGTTCAAATCCGATGGGGCGCTCGGCCTTGCGGAGAGCGGAAGATCCGAAAGCTCCGGCACGCCCTAGTGCAGCGCAATTGCGCCGGCGGCTGCTGCCATGATGGCGGCGGCCGTTCTGTTGAGGCGGCGAAGTGCTGTCGGGCTCTGGAAGAAGTCGCGGGCCTTTGACGCCAGGAACGCATATCCGCAGCCGATCATGAGCAGGACGACAATCACCACCGCAGTCAGTTCCGAGAACGCGAGAGGCGTCATCCGGTCGAGCGGAACAACGGTCGGTAGCAGAGCAAGATAAAACACCATGGTTTTTGGATTGCCCAGCGTCAGCGACAGCCCTGCCAGAAATGTCCTTGAGGCGCTCTCGCCGCCTCTTGGCCCAATCTGCTCACTGCCCGGAGGTGCCGTCCAGAACTTGTAGGCAATGTAGAGCAGGTAGGCCGCTCCCAGAAAACGCACCAGGGTGAAAACCGCGCCGAAATGGGTGGCAATGGCCGCCAGACCGAAGACGGCAAACGCCAGATAAATCAGGTCCCCCACCAGAATACCGATGACCATTGGAACCGTACTGGCAAACCCACCGCCGAGGGCTCGCGCCACGACCGCTGCCATCCCGGGACCAGGTACGGCAACCGAAATGGCATAAGCGGCAGTGAATGCAAGCAGCGTCCAGATGTCCATGCTCAGGGAGTCCGGTTGTTGCGCGGCAATTGCCCTGTCACGGCAGCCGCGATAGCCGTTCGATCAATAGGTCATAGAACCCTTCGGCATCGCCCGAGCGCAGGAAGAGGGCGTTCTTGGGCCGGTCGGTGACGCCCCAATAGTCGGCAACCGTCATGCCAACGGTCAGCTCGCTGGCGGTTTCGATCTCGACATTGATATAGCGGCCCTCGAACAGCATCGGGTTGAGCACATAGGCGATCACGCAGGGGTCATGCAGCGGCGCGCCCTTGGAGCCGTATTTCTGCAGGTCGAAGCGCTCGGAAAAGGCCAGCATCTGCGCCACCGCCTTGCCGGCGTGGTTGCCGATGGCGTTGAAGCGGTCCAGTCGCTCGTGGGTGGTCAGGATGCCATGGGTGACATCGAGCGGCACGATGGTGATCGGCACGCCCGAGCGCAGCACGGTATGGGCGGCTTCGGGGTCGACATAGACGTTGAACTCGGCGGCGGGAGTGATGTTGCCACCCTCGAAATAGCCGCCCGCCATCATCACGATCTGCTGGATGCGCGGCACAATCGCGGGCGCCTTGACCATGGCCATGGCGATATTGGTCAGCGGCCCGAGCGTGCAGAGCGTGATCGTGCCCGGCTCATGTTCCATCAGCGTATCGATGATGTAGTCCACGCCATGCTTGGCCTGCAGCTTGATCTTGGGGTCCGGCAGGGTGGGGCCGTTAAGGCCGGTATCGCCGTGCACGTGTTCGGCCGTCACCAGACGGCGGCGCATGGGGCGTTCGCAACCGGCATAGACCGGCACCTCGGTGCGGCCCGACAGCTCGACGACCTTGAGCGCGTTGCGCGCATTCTGGGCCAGGCTGACATTGCCCGCCACTGCCACGATGCCAAGCACATCAAGCTCTTCGGGAGAAGCCAGTGCCAGAAGGATCGCGACGGCATCGTCCTGCCCGGGATCTGTATCGATGATGATTTTTCTTGCCATTTTATTTCCCGGATTGGAGGTGTGCACGTTGTGCATCGACTTGTATTGGCGGATTTCGGGCCGGGCAAGTATTGGATTGGAACCTTCTGCGCGTTTGTGCATTTGCTGCCCAAAGGAGACTGATCCGTGCCCAAGTCTGCAGCGTCGATGCCCCCGGATTTAGCTCCGCATGATTTAACGACCAGCCAGTTCGAACGCATTCTCGCCAACGCCTCGCGCCTGTCTATCGTGGCGATCGGCTTTGTGGTGACGCTGGTCGCTATGCAGGTCGGGCAGGTCATCCTCGCCCCCGTGGTGCTTGCCATTGTGATCGGGCTCATGTTCGGGCCGGTGGCCGATGCCATCGAGGCGCGCGGCGTACCACCAGCGCTGTCGGCAGCGATGGTGGTTATTTTGTTTCTGGCGTTGATCGTTGCCGCCATCGCGCTTTTCGCCGTCCCGCTTTCGGAGTGGGTGGCGCGGATTCCCTTGATCTGGGAGAAGCTGCGCACCGAACTGGAGCACTGGCAGGAGCCGCTGCAATGGCTGATGGCGCTCCAGGACCAGATCACCGGTATTTTCGGCGGCGCTGGCACCATGACCGTCACCGTCGAAGATGGCAGCGCGCTGACCAGCGTGGCCATGCTGGCGCCCGCCATTGGTGCACAGGTGCTGATTTTTCTGGCCAGCCTCTACTTTTATCTCGCCACCCGCGAGCACATCCGCATTTCGGTGCTCTCGATCTGTGTCTCGAGGCGCATGCGCTGGCGGACCGCCCACATCTTCAGCGATGTGGAGGCCAAGGTTTCGCGCTTCCTGCTCACGGTGACGGTGATCAACCTGTGCGTCGGCACGGCGGTGACGCTGGCCATGTGGGCTATCGGCATGCCGTCGCCACTGCTCTGGGGCGCGCTGGCCGCCGTGCTCAATTATATCCCCTACGTTGGGCAGGCGGTGATGGCGGTGATCCTGCTCGCCGTCGGGCTGGGTACTCAGACCGGGCTGGGGCCAATCCTGTTGCCGCTCGGGTGCTACCTCGTGATCAATTTCTGCGAGGGCCAGGTCATCACGCCGCAGTTTCTGGGGCGCGCCATGACCATCAACCCCTTCATGATTTTCCTTTCCATTACCTTTGCGCTCTGGGCCTGGGGGCCGGTGGGCGGGCTGGTGGCAGTGCCAGTGCTGCTGATCCTGCAATCGGTTTTCTTCCACGTCTTGCCGCGCAAGCCGGTTGCACCGCGCAAGCCGGTGCGCCGCACCGCACGCATGTCCGACAAGGATCTGGTGCTGGCCAATGCGGCGCAGGTGATCAAGGAGCAGGCAGCCGACGAAGAGACCGAACCGCCGGTCGCCGAAAAGCGCAAGCAGGAGCGCCTTGTGCCCCCCGATGGAACCGCGCCGGACGGTGCCACCACCTGATCCATTCCCGGCTTGACGGAATCCTCTGAGCCTTACAACAGTCTGCCGGTTGAACACGGCAGGACACAGCATGGCTGGCGAAGCAATTTCTCATGTGGCCGAAGCGGCCGCCCACGGCGGTGGCGTCGATCTCATCCAGGTGGTCGCGCTGCTTGCGGCCGGGGTCATCGCGGTGCCGATCTTCAGGCGGCTCGGCCTTGGTTCGGTGCTGGGCTATCTGTGCGCCGGGCTTGCGGTCGGACCCTTCGGGCTCAAGCTGGTCAACGATCCGCAGGCGGTGCTGCACGCGTCTGAATTCGGCGTAGTGATGTTCCTGTTCATCATCGGGCTCGAAATGGAGCCGACAAAGCTCTGGAACCTGCGACGGCAGATCTTCGGGCTCGGGGTGGCGCAAGTGGCGCTTTGCGGGGCCGTGCTGACTGGGGCCGGGGTGCTGATGGGTTTCAGCCCCGCCGTCGCTTTTGTGTTTGGCCTCGGCTTCGTGCTGACCTCCACCGCCATCGTCATGCAACTCCTGGGTGAGCGCGGTGATCTCAATACCGCAGGCGGGCAGAAGATCATATCGATCCTGCTGCTCGAAGACCTCGCCATTGTGCCCCTTCTCGGCATTGTCGCGCTGCTCGGGCCCTCGGCGGGCTCCGGCGATGGCACCTCGCCGTGGATTGGGGTTGGCATCGCATTGGCCTGCGTGGCCGGGCTCGGTTTTGTCGGCCGCTGGGTGCTGAACCCGGTGTTCAGGCTGCTCGCCGCCTCCAAGGCGCGCGAGGTAATGACGGCGGCAGCGCTGCTGGTCGTGCTGGGCGCGGCGCTGCTGATGCAGATCGGCGGGCTGTCGATGGCCATGGGTGCGTTCCTTGCCGGTGTGTTGCTCTCAACTTCCACCTTCCGTCATCAGCTCGAGGCCGATGTCGAACCGTTCCGCGGCATCCTGCTTGGCCTTTTCTTCCTTGCCGTCGGCATGTCGCTTGATCTGGCCGTCGTCTGGCAGAGCTGGCAGACCGTTGCCATCGCGGTGGTCGTCTTCATGCTGGCCAAGGGCGCGGTGATCTATCTTTTGGCGCGGCTTTTGAAATCGCCACACGGCGAGGCGCTCGAGCGCGCCGTGCTGATGGCGCAGGGCGGCGAATTTGCCTTCGTGCTGTTCAGCACGGCTGCCACCGTCGGACTGATCGATGCCCCGACCAATGCGATTTTCACCGCCACGGTCATCATTTCAATGGTGCTGACGCCGTTCACGGTCATGGCCATGTCGCGGCTGATGCCCAAGACCGAGCCTTCCATGGATGGCATCGAGATGGTGGAAAGCCTGACCGGGCAGATCCTGATCATAGGCTTTGGCCGCTTTGGCCAGATCGCCAGCCAGCCGCTGATTTCAAAGGGCTGCCGGGTCTCAATCATCGATAGCGATACCGACATGATCCGCGCCGCGTCGCGCTTCGGCATGAAGGTTTACTACGGCGACGGTACGCGGCTCGATATCCTGCATGCAGCCGGTGCCGGCACCGCCGATGCCATCATGATCTGCGTCAACGATAAGCACGCGGCCACAAAGATTGCCGAATTGGTCAAGTCCGAGTTCCCGCTGGTCAAGGTGCTGGCGCGGGCCTTCGATCGTGGCCATGCCATCGAACTGGTCAAGCTCGATATCGACTATCAGATCCGCGAGCTCTTCGAATCGGCGCTGGCCTTCGGCGGTCAGGCCATGCGCATCATGGGCGCCGAGGAGGAGGAAGTTGCGGAGGCCCTGGCGGGTGTGCGGCGGCGCGATGCCGAGCGGTTCGAGGCGCAGATCCTCGGCGGCATTATGGCAGGGCGCGATCTGCTGCTCTCCAATGCCCGCGAACAGGCCGAGGAGGGCGGCGTCGCCGGGCGTGAATCCGAGCCCGTGGTGCTCGACCCAGCCCCCGAGCCAGCGCGCTAATGCGGGCAAAGGGGGTTTCCCTTAAATCGATTGCATGCCAAGGTGACGGCTCTAGAGGGGAATACATCGTCATGAAACTTGGATTGCGACAATGCCGCAAAAGCCGATTGTTTTCGACGCTCCCCGGCCGGAGCCCCGTGCTCGCACCACCGAGGCGCTCGCTCTAGAAATCCTTGAAAAGCTGACCTATTCGGTCGGCAAGGATCCTATCGTTGCCCGCCCGCATGACTGGCTGAAGGCCACCATTCTGGCTGTGCGTGATCGCATCATTGACGACTGGATGGAATCCACAAGGCAAACGTGGCGGACCTCCCAGAAGCGCGTCTACTATTTGAGCCTTGAGTTTCTGATCGGCCGCCTGATGCGCGACGCCATGAGCAATCTTCAGCTGATGGAGCCGGTGCGCGATGCGCTCAAGTCGCTCAATGTCGACCTGGGCGATCTGATCAATCTCGAGCCCGATGCCGCGCTTGGCAACGGTGGTCTCGGGCGTCTGGCGGCGTGTTTCCTTGAATCGATGTCCTCGATCAAAATCCCCGCCTATGGCTACGGCATCCGCTATGTGCATGGCCTGTTCCGGCAGGAGATGAGCGAAGGCTGGCAGGTTGAACTGCCTGAAGAATGGCTGGCACACGGTAACCCGTGGGAATTCGAGCGCCGCGAAAGCGCCTATGAGGTGGGGTTCGGCGGCTATGTCGAGCCGATCCAGGAGGCCGATGGCACGGTTCGGCATGAATGGCGGCCGAGCGAGCACGTGTTGGCGGTGGCGTTTGATACCCCGGTCGTGGGCTGGCGCGGGGCACGGGTGAACACGCTCAGGCTGTGGAGCGCGCAGCCGATCGACCCGATCCTGCTCGACAAGTTCAATTCGGGCGATCACATCGGTGCGCTCGAGGAAAGCTCAAAGGCCGAATCCATCACCCGGGTGCTCTATCCGGCCGATGCGACGCCGGCGGGGCAAGCCCTGCGCCTGCGTCAGGAGTTCTTCTTTTCGTCGGCGTCGCTGCAGGACATCGTGCGCCGCCACCTTCAGCAGTATGGCGATATCGGCTCGTTGCCCGACAAGGTGGCAATCCACCTCAATGACACCCATCCCGCGATTTCAATCTGTGAACTCATGCGCATCCTGGTGGACACGCATGGGGTGGAATGGGCTACGGCCTGGAAGCTGTGCAAAGGCGTATTCGGCTATACCAACCACACGCTTCTCCCCGAGGCGCTGGAAAGCTGGCCGGTTTCGCTGATGGAGCGGCTGCTGCCGCGCCATATGCAGATCATTTATGCCATCAATGCCGACATCCTCAAGGAAGCCCGGGAACGCGCAGGCTTTAATGATGGACAGATCGCCAGCGTGTCACTGATCGACGAAAACGGCGGTCGGCGGGTGCGCATGGGCCAACTGGCATTTGTGGGGTCGCACTCGGTCAACGGTGTTTCGGCGCTGCACACCGAACTGATGAAGAAAACCGTCTTTGCCGAGCTCAACAAGCTTTATCCCGACCGGATCAACAATAAGACCAACGGCATCACGCCGCGCCGCTGGCTCATGCAATGCAATCCCGGCCTGACCAAGCTTATCAGCGATCGGATCGGCCCTGAATTCCTTGACCGGACCGAGGCGTTGACAGCGCTGGCTGCCCATGCCGAGGACCCGACCTTCCAGAAACAGTTCGCGGCCATAAAGCGCGCCAACAAGGTCAAGCTGGCCGAACTGATCCGCGACCGGCTGGGCGTGGCGGTATCGGCAGATGCCATGTTCGATGTGCAGATCAAGCGCATCCATGAATACAAGCGGCAACTGCTCAATGTCATCGATGCCGTGGCGCGCTATGCGGAAATCCGCGCGCATCCGGAACGCGATTGGGTGCCGCGCGTTAAGATCTTTGCGGGCAAGGCGGCGCCGAGCTACTGGAACGCCAAGCTCATTATCAAACTGACAAACGATGTTGCCAAGGTGATCAACAACGATCCCTCGGTCAGGGGTCTGCTTAAGGTCGTGTTCTTGCCCAACTACAATGTCAGCCTTGCCGAAACCATCATTCCGGCCGCCGATCTGTCCGAACAGATTTCGACGGCGGGCATGGAGGCGTCCGGCACCGGCAATATGAAGTTTGGCATCAATGGTGCGCTGACCATCGGCACGCTTGATGGTGCCAATGTGGAAATGCTTGAACATGTGGGTGCTGAAAACATCTTCATCTTCGGGCTGACCGCCGACCAGGTGGCCGAAAAGCGCTCGCGCAGCGAAGTGCCCCGTTCTGCCATCGATGCTTCGCCTGCCTTGCGCGAAGCACTGGAGTCGATTTCCTCGGGCGTGTTCTCGCCCGATGATCCGAACCGTTATCGCGATCTGGTGGGTGCGCTCTACGATCATGACTGGTTCATGGTCGCGCGCGATTTTGATGCCTATGTTGCAGAACAGGCGGTGGTCGATGCCACCTGGAAGAACAAGCGCAAGTGGAACGCCATGGCGATCCGCAACACCGCCAATATGGGCTGGTTCTCGTCGGACCGGACCATTCGTCAGTATGCAGAAGACATATGGAATGTGCCCGTGGCCAAGGCGTGACGCAGGGCGTCGCAACGTGGCGCGATAACAAGAAGAATGCGGGGAGAAACACGTGGCAACCAAGGTAAACTGGCAGGCTGACCCCAAAGAGGTCGACGCCATCGGCAACGGCACCCACGCCAATCCGTTTGGCGTGCTCGGCCTGCAGCAGGTGGGGAGTGACTGGGTGCTGCGCGCCTTCGTGCCGCATGCCGAAACCCTGAGCGCCTTCACTCTCGACGATAAGCCGCTGGGCCCCCTGGTTCCGCGCAGCTCGGCGGGATTTTTCGAAGCACTGGTGGCCATCGACAAGCGCCAGCCGATCCGGCTGCATGCCAAAAATGCTGGCGGGGAATGGGATATCCTTGATCCCTACAGCTTTGGTCCGGTGCTCGGGCCGCTTGACGACTACTACATTGCCGAAGGCAGCCACCTGCGCCTGTTCGACAAACTCGGCGCGCACGAAATGGAGTTCGAGGGCATCCACGGCACGCATTTTGCGGTGTGGGCGCCAAATGCCCGCCGCGTCAGCGTGGTCGGCCCCTTTAACGACTGGGACGGTCGCCGCCACCCGATGCGGGTACGGCTCGATACCGGTGTATGGGAGGTGTTCATACCGGTGCTGGGCACCGGAACACTCTACAAATTCGAGATTGTCGGGCCTGATGGCGCGGTTCTGCCGCTCAAGGCCGATCCGTTCGCCCGCCAGTCCGAAATGCGACCCAGAACCGCCTCGGTCGTGCCCGATCCGACGCCGTTCGTCTGGACCGATGCCCAATACATGCAGGAGCGTGCGGGCAAAGATTGGCGGCGCAGCCCGATGTCGATTTACGAGGTGCATCTGGGGTCATGGCGCCGCCGCGCCGATGGCGGGTTTATGAGCTATGACCAGCTCGCCGAACAGCTCATCCCCTATGTCAGCGACATGGGGTTCACCCACATCGAAATGCTCCCCATCAGCGAGCATCCATACGATCCGAGCTGGGGCTATCAGCCCACGGGCCTGTTCGCGCCGACGGCGCGCTTTGGCGATCCGGCCGGTTTTGCCCGTTTTGTCGACAAGGCACATGCCGCCGGGCTCGGGGTCATCCTCGACTGGGTGCCGGCGCATTTCCCCACTGATGAACACGGGCTGGCGCGCTTTGATGGTACCGCGCTCTATGAGCACCTTGACCCGCGCAAGGGCTACCATCCGGACTGGAACACCGCGATCTACAATTTCGGCCGCAAGGAAGTGGTGTCGTTCCTTGTCAACAACGCTTTGTTCTGGCTGGAAAAATTCCACATCGATGGCCTGCGCGTCGATGCAGTGGCCTCCATGCTCTACCTCGATTATTCACGCCGCGCGGGGGAGTGGATCCCCAACAAGCACGGCGGCAACGAGAATCTGGAAGCCGTTGAGTTCCTGCGCAGGGTCAACACCGAGGCCTATCGATTACATCCGGGCGCGTTTGTGATCGCCGAGGAATCGACCTCCTGGGGCGGGGTGTCGGCGCCGGTGCATGCCGGTGGGCTGGGTTTTGGGTTCAAGTGGAACATGGGGTTCATGAACGACACGCTGCGTTACATGAGCCGCGATCCCATCCATCGTCGCCACCACCACAACGATATGACGTTTGCCGCGCTCTACGGCTATTCGGAAAACTTCGTGCTGCCGCTCAGCCACGATGAAGTGGTGCACGGCAAGGGCTCGCTGATTGCCAAGATGGCGGGCGACGACTGGCAGCAGTTTGCCTCGCTGCGCGCCTACTATGCCTTCATGTGGGCCTGGCCGGGAAAGAAGCTGTTGTTCATGGGCCAGGAATTTGCCCAGCGCGAGGAATGGAACGAAGCCAAGGGGCTGGACTGGTGGCTGCTCGATGCGCCCATGCACGAAGGCGTGCGGCGGCTGGTGGCCGACCTCAACGTGGTCTACCGCGAACTGCCGGCGCTGCATGCGCGTGACAACGAGCCCGAAGGCTTTGAATGGTTGATCGGGAACGATCACGCCAATTCGGTTTTTGCATGGGCGCGGCACGCACCGGGGGCCGAACCGGTGGTGGTGATTTCGAACATGACGCCGGTGCCGCGCGATGGCTATCGGGTGCCCATGCCCAAGGCGGGTAACTGGAGCGAACGGGTGAACACCGACAGCGGCTGGTATTCCGGGACCAACACCGGGAACCAGGGGCTGGTGGTGGCTAAAACCAATCCGGGCGAGGGGCCCGCCGCTTTTGCCGAGCTATATCTGCCGCCACTGGCGACGCTGATACTGAAATACGAACCGGCACAGGCCGGTTCGGAGGGATAGTACAACCGGGCCATCATCGTCCGGTTTCGAGGGAGGAGTAACTATGGCTGACTATCGGGCACCATCACCACTGGCGCGTGAGGCGATGGCATATGTTCTGGCCGGTGGACGCGGTACGCGTCTGATGGAATTGACCGACCGGCGCGCCAAACCGGCAGTCTATTTCGGCGGCAAGTCGCGCATCATCGACTTTGCGCTCTCGAACGCCATCAATTCGGGCATCCGGCGCATTTCGGTAGCCACCCAGTATCAGGCGCACAGCCTGATCCGCCACATGCAGCGCGGCTGGAACTTTTTGCGCCACGAACGAAACGAAAGCTTCGATGTGCTGCCAGCCAGCCAGCGGGTTTCGGAAACCCAGTGGTATGAGGGGACCGCTGATGCCGTTTACCAGAACATGGACATCATCGAGGATTACGGCGCCCGCTATATCGTGATCCTGGCGGGCGACCATATTTACAAGATGGACTACGAAATCATGCTCCGCCAGCACGTGGATACGGGCGCGGACGTGACCATTGGCTGCCTGGAAGTGCCGCGCTCGGAGGCTTCGGCCTTCGGCTGTGTCGATGTCGATGGCCGTGACCGGGTGATCGATTTCGTCGAAAAGCCCAAGGACCCGCCGGGCCTGCCAGACAAGCCGGACACCACCTTTGCCTCAATGGGCATCTATGTGTTCGAAACCCGTTTCCTGATGGAGCAGCTGCGCCGCGATGCGGCCACGCAAGGTTCGAGCCGCGATTTCGGCAAGGATATCATCCCCTACATCGTCAAGAACGGCACCGCCTGGGCACATCGGTTCACCCGCTCGTGCGTGCGGTCGAGCAACGAGGAAGTGGCCTATTGGCGCGACGTGGGCACGGTTGATGCCTACTGGAAAGGCAATATCGATCTGACCGACGTCACCCCGCAGCTTGACCTTTATGATCGCGACTGGCCGATCTGGACCTATGCGGAAATCACCCCGCCCGCCAAGTTCGTCCACGATATCGACGGGCGTCGCGGTTCGGCGGTGTCGTCGCTGGTGTCGGGCGATTGCATCATTTCAGGCGGCGCGCTCAACCGTACACTCCTGTCAACCGGCGGGCGCGTGCACTCCTATTCCGAACTCCATGAAGCGGTGGTGCTGCCTTATTGCACCATTGGCCGCGGTGCCCGGCTGCGCAAAGTGGTGCTCGATCGAGGGGTGACAGTGCCGGACGGGTTGGTGGTCGGCGAGGACCCCGAGTTTGATGCCAAATGGTTCCGGCGCACCGGCGAAGGGGTTACGCTGATCACCCAGGCCATGATCGACAAATATGTAGCGAGCCGATGATCGAAGTTCTTTCGGTAGCATCCGAGGTCTATCCGCTGATCAAGACCGGTGGCCTTGCCGATGTCGCTGGCGCCTTGCCGGAGGCGCTGGCCAGGGCCGACGTATCCATGCGCACCCTGATCCCCGGCTATCCGGTGGTGATGGAGAAGCTTTCGGGCGGACGCGCGGTGGCCGAGATCGGCGACTTCTTCGATGGCAGCGCCCGGCTGATTGCCGGGCGGGCCGGCAATCTTGATATCATCGCCATCGATGCCCCCCACCTCTACAATCGACCGGGCAACCCCTATGTGGGGCCCGATGGCCGCGATTGGCCGGACAACTGGAAGCGTTTTGCGGCGCTGAGCTGGGTGGCGGGAAAACTCGCCGAAGGCATGGTGGACGGCTATCACCCCCAGATCGTGCATGCGCACGACTGGCAGGCCGGACTGGCAGCGGCCTATGTCAAATATGGCCCCACCGATCATGTGCGCACGGTCATGACGGTGCATAACCTGGCGTTCCAGGGCCATTTCGGGTCCGATGTATTCGGTCAACTGCGCCTGCCAGACCACGCCTATGGCGAGGGCATCGAATATTTCGGCGGTGTCGGCTATCTCAAGGCCGGTCTGCAGGCTGCCGATGCCATCACCACCGTCAGCCCAACCTATGCCCAGGAAATCCGCACCCCGGCCTTTGGCATGGGCCTCGAAGGCCTGCTCAATGTCCGGTCCGATGCCCTGCATGGCATTCTCAACGGCATCGATATCGAAGCCTGGAACCCGGCGACCGATATGGCGCTGGCCCGCACCTATTCCCACGCCACTGCCCATCTGCGGGCCGAGAACAAGGCGGCGCTGATGGCGCGTTTTGGGCTGGAGGCAACGTCTGGTCCGCTGTTCAGCGTTGTCAGTCGGCTGACCTGGCAAAAAGGCATGGACCTGCTGTTGGCCTGCGTTGATGCGCTGGTTGGGCAGGGTGGCACGCTTTGCGTGCTCGGTTCGGGCGATCCTGAGCTCGAAAACGGCTTGCGCAGCGCGGCGGCCCGGCATCCGGGCAAGGTTGCGATCATCACCGGCTATGATGAGCAGCTCTCACACCTGATCCAGGGCGGGGCCGATGTGATGCTGGTGCCCTCGCGGTTCGAGCCGTGCGGTCTCACCCAGCTTTATGGTCTGCGCTATGGCTGCGTGCCGCTGGTCAGCCGTGTGGGTGGGCTTGCCGATACCGTCATCGATGCAAACGATGCGGCGGTTGAAGCGGGCGTTGCCACCGGCGTGCAGTTCGCCCCAGCGAACGAGCAGGGGCTGGCAGAAGGCATTGCCCGCACCATCCGGCTCTTTAGTGACGAAAAGACCTGGAAGAAAATGCAGCGCCGCGGCATGAAGTCCGAGGTTTCCTGGGACCGCAGCGCCGAAAAATACGCCGACCTTTACGCCACCCTCCTTGGGCAGAAACGCGATCATGACGACGATAAAGACGATTAAGACCACGCCGTTCAGCGACCAGAAACCCGGCACCTCGGGCCTGCGCAAGCGCGTCAGCGTTTTCAGTGCAGCCCACTATGTCGAGAACTTCGTGCAGTCGGTTTTCGATGTGCTCGAGGGTATTGAGGGGCAGACGCTGGTTCTGGGCGGCGATGGCCGTTATTTCAACGACAAGGCCATCCAGATCGCCATCAAGATTGCCGCGGCCAATGGCTTTGGCAAGGTAATCGTGGGGCAGGGTGGACTGCTCTCGACGCCGGGCGCCAGCCACGTCATCCGCCACTACAGGGCGTTCGGCGGGCTGGTGCTGTCCGCCAGCCACAATCCGGGCGGGCCTGATGGCGATTTTGGCATCAAGTACAATATCGCCAATGGCGGCCCCGCCCCGGAGAAAATCACCGAGGCGGTGTTCGCGCGCTCAAAAGTCATTGATCGCTATCTGATCGCTGATGCGGCCGACATCGACCTGAGCCGCATCGGCACGCAAAAATCGGGCGATATGACCGTTGAGGTCATCGATCCCGTCGCTGACTATGCAGCGCTGATGGCCTCGCTGTTTGATTTTGCCGCCATCCGCAACATGTTCGCCTCAGGCTTCCGGATGCGGTTCGATGCCATGCATGCGGTCACCGGGCCCTATGCCCACGCCATTCTCGAAGGCATGCTGGGCGCGCCCAAGGGCACGGTGATCAACGGCACGCCATTGCCCGATTTCGGTGGCGGTCATCCCGATCCCAATCTCGTCTATGCCAAGGACCTCTATGATCTGATGATGTCGCCGGATGCCCCCGATTTCGGCGCGGCCTCGGATGGCGATGGCGACCGCAACCTGATCATCGGCCGCAATCGCTTTGTCACGCCCTCGGACTCGCTGGCCATTCTGGCCGCCAATGCCCCGCTTGCGCCGGGATATGCCAACGGCATTGCGGGGATTGCGCGCTCGATGCCAACCAGTGCCGCCGCGGATCGCGTTGCCGAAAAGCTTGGCATCGAGATGCACGAAACGCCGACTGGCTGGAAATTCTTCGGCAACCTGCTCGATGCCGGCAAGGTGACGATCTGCGGCGAGGAAAGCGCCGGTACCGGCTCGAACCATGTGCGCGAAAAGGATGGTTTGTGGGCGGTGCTGCTCTGGCTCAACATCCTGGCCCAGCGCAAGCAGAGCGTTGACCAGATCGTGCGCGAGCACTGGGCCACCTATGGCCGCAACTACTATACGCGGCATGATTATGAAGAGGTCGATGCCGCCCGCGCCAACGGGCTGGTCGATGCCCTTCGCACCAGGCTGCCGGAACTGAAAGGGCAGGTGCTCGACGGGCTCGAAGTCAGCTATGCCGATGATTTTTCCTATGCCGATCCGGTCGATGGTTCGGTCAGCTCCAGACAGGGCATCCGCATCGGATTTGCCGATGGCAGCCGCATCGTGCTCCGGCTCAGCGGCACCGGCACGGTTGGGGCCACGCTGCGGGTCTATATCGAGCGCTATGTGGCGCCCGATGGCCCGCACGACCTGGAAACCCAGGCCGCGCTGGCGCCCCTGATTGCGCTGGCCGAAAAGCTCGCCGGGATCAAGGTCGGCACTGGACGCGACGCCCCCACCGTCATTACCTGACCTGATGACCACGCTCAAACCGAAATGGGTTCCCCATGGGGGGACCCCCACTGCCCTTGGCGCAACCGTTACCCCCGATGGCGTCAATTTTGCTGTCTATTCGGAAACCGCTTCGGCGGTGTTCGTCTGTCTGTTCGATGGCAAGGACCGTGAAATTGCGCGCTTTGCGCTCGATGGCCATCAGGACAATGTGCATTTCGGGTTGGTGGCCAATATCGCGCCCGGCCAGCGCTATGGCCTGCGGGCCGATGGCCCCTATGATCCGGCGCAGGCCTATCTGTTCGATCCGCAAAAGCTGTTGATCGACCCTTATGCGAAGCGCCTCGACCGCCCGTTCGAGCGCCGCCCGGAACTGGCCCTGCCGCGGTCTGCCGATTTCGATACCGCCCCGATCATGCCCAAGGCGCTGGTCTGCGACGATCAGTTCGAACCCGCGCAGGCGCGCCGCAAGTCGCCGGGGCTGATTTACGAGTTGAACGTGCGCGGCTTCACGCGGCTGCATCCAGCGGTGCCTGGCCTGTTGCGCGGCACGGTTGCCGGGCTCACCAACCGGAAAGTGATCGATCACCTCAAGTCCATCGGCGTTGACACGGTCGAGCTGATGCCGGTCACCGCCTGGATCGATGATGCGCATCTGCCCGGTCTCGGGCTGCGCAACGCCTGGGGCTATAACCCGGTCGGCTATTTCGCGCCCGATCCGCGCCTGATGCCGGGCGGCATTGCCGACCTGCGCGCCATGACCGATGTTTACCGCAAGAACGGCATCTCGGTGATCCTCGATGTGGTCTACAACCACACCGGGGAGAGCGATGCCAATGGGCCGATCCTCAGCCTCAAGGGGCTCGATGCCCGCACGTATTACCGGCACGTGGGCGAGCATGGCGCGTTGCGGCTGGTCAATGATGCGGGCACCGGCAATACGCTGGCCTGCGATCATCCGGCGGTGCAGCGGCTGGTGATTGATAGCCTGCGCTATTGGATGGAAGTGGGCGGGGTTTCCGGCTTCCGCTTCGATCTTGCCACCATCCTTGGGCGGCAGCCCGGGTTTGATCCGCAGGCCCCAATGCTCGAAATGATCAAGGCCGATCCGCTGATCGGCAAGGGCATTCTGATCGCCGAGCCCTGGGATACCGGCCCTGGCGGCTATCAGCTGGGGCGCTTTGGCAAGCCGTTCCGCGAATGGAACGACACCTATCGCGATGATGTGCGTCTGTTCTGGCGCGGCGATCAGGGCAAGATCGGTGCCTTGGCCAGCAAGCTCTCCGGCAGCTCCGAAATCTTCAACTTCGCCGGGCGCACGCCCTCGGCCAGCGTCAATTTTGTCGCCGCCCACGATGGCTTCACGCTGGCTGATCTGGTGAGCCACGCTCACAAGCACAATCAGGCCAATGGCGAAGACAATCGCGATGGGCACGACCACAATGCCTCATGGAATGGCGGCGCCGAGGGGCAGACCGATGACCCGGCCGTACTGGCGCGGCGGCAGCGCGATAGTCGCGCTCTGCTGGCCACGCTGTTTCTGTCACGTGGCACGCCGATGCTGGGGCAGGGCGACGAAATGGGCCGTACCCAGCGCGGCAACAACAATGCCTATGCACAGGATAACGAGCTCACCTGGGTCGACTGGGGAGCCGCCGACGCGGGGCTGATCGACTTCGTCGCCAGTCTGAACGCCTTCCGCAAGGCCCATCCGGCCCTGACCCACGATCACTTCCTCACCGGGCAGGTCAGGCATGGCCTGCGCGATGTCACCTGGCTGCATCCGGAAGGCTGGGTGATGGGCGAGGCCGACTGGCACCATGGCGAGGCCGGGGTGCTGGGCATGCACCTGGTCATTCCCGGCGACGAAGTTCTGGTCTGGTTCAACCGCACCCACCACGATGTCTATGCCAGCCTGCCGAAAACTGTCGGCGAATGGCGGCCCGATCTGGTGTCGGCACCAGGGGTGGCGGTTGCGGTGGGCGGCGGCAAAGTATTGCTTCCGGCCCGTTCGGTGGTGGCGCTGGTGGCCTCGGAGTCCGGCCTTTAGACCTCGACAAAGCCCAGCCGGGCATAGAGCCGGCGCGCGGGCCATTCGGCGGTTTCAACCTTGAGGTCGACATGCGGCACGCCCCGCGCGTTGAAGAGGCCAAGCGCGTGCAGCATCAGCGCCATGCCGACGCCCTTGCCCCGGTACGCTCTGGCGACCGCCAGGTCCTTGACGAAACCCGGCGTCCAGCACTGCACGAACCCTGCGACGTGCCCGTCGGCGGTGATAGCGGGCACGCAGAGCGCCGGGTCATACTCAGCGTCATTTGTCAGGTTTCCCAGCCAGTCGGCACAAGGTGCAATCGAGCCGGGAAAGGCTTCCTCAAGTACAGCGTGGATCCGGTGCGCGTCGATACTATCGAAAGCGACCGGCCCAATGCCCGCAGGCCAGATCGGCGCTGCCGGTGCGGCGACAAGATATTTGCGCAACCGCAGGTGCGGCGGCACCGGCAGGCTCATTCGGCCGCCACCGGCGCCTTCAAGCCGCCGAAGCGCTCGATGAAGCTGATGATCTGGTCAAGGCTTTCGCGGCGCAGCAGGTCGGTGAACACATAGGGCCTGCCCTCGCGCACCTTGATGGTGTCGGCCTCCATCACCTCGAGGCTGGCACCTACATAGGGGGCAAGGTCGGTGTGGGTGATGATCAGCAAGTCCGAACGCGCAATGGCAGGCCCGCCCTTGCGCGGGATTTTCTCACCCTGCGCCACCGAGATCACATAGAGCGTGATGTCTGCCAGGTCCGGGGAAAAGGTTGCAGCCAGGTTGTCGCCGCCGGATTCGATCAGGATCACGTCAAGATCGGGGAATTTACGGTTGAGCTCATCAATGGCCGCCAGGTTCAGTGACGCATCCTCGCGGATGGCGGTGTGCGGACAGCCGCCGGTCTCGACCCCGACAATACGGTCTTCCGAGATCGCCTGCACCCGCGACAGGATCAGCGCATCTTCCTTGGTGTAGATGTCGTTGGTGACGACGGCCATCGAATAGCGGTCGCGCATCGCCTTGAGCAGCATTTCGCAAAGCGTTGTCTTGCCCGATCCGACCGGGCCACCAATACCGACGCGCAATGGACCATTCGTGCTCATAGCAACCTCAGGATAACCAGCGTGAGAAAGCCTAACCCCAAAACCAGGCAAAGGGGCGAGTAATTCTTGCGGTCGAGCGTTCGGAAAGGCTCTTCCGGGGTCAGCGCTGCCCAATAGGCGGTATAGCCAAGCACGCCGCGTGCCAGGAACACCAGTCCGAATAGGATGCCGAGCGCATCGAGCCACCAGCCGCCGCTGAGCTTGTCAGCCAGCGACAGTCCAATGATACCGGCGGCCAGCGCAATGACACTGACCGCAAAGCTCAGCAGTTTCGGCGGCATGCGTTCGATGCCCTTGAAACCTACCACGGTCTGGGCAAGGCGCTTTTCGTCTTTCACCGGCCATTTGCGGCCGATGGCCCACATGAAATGCGCCATCGAAACAGCGAGCAGCAGCACAAAGACAATGGAGGCGATACCGGTGGTCATGAGCGGAAGATCCGGGTTGTCTGGGTCTCGTGCAGCATCTGCGCGATGTCCTGTGCGTAAGCGATGGAGCCGAGATCGTCCAGCGTTGCCGTTGCCGCAGCGGCGGCCAACTGTGCAATTTCAGGCTCCAGTGCCGCCATGATGGCCAGCCCATCGCTTTGCCCGATCGGCACCAGCCGCACGGCAACCGAAACCTGCCCTTGCACGGTGGCGGTCAGGAAGGTCAGCAGCGTGTCGGCGAGGTCGATGCCGTGCGCCGCCGCGCAGGCGCCCACCGCAATCGGATAGGGGCAGGGCCGGGGCAGGGCGGCATAGGCGGGCGAGGGCCAGGCCTGTGCCGCTTTGAGAAAAGCATCACCGGTCATGGTGGTTTCGGCATGCCGTTGGCGCGACGGGATCAGGGCAAGGCAGAGATCGGCCAGTTCGCTAAGCTTTGCCGCATCGCCGCTGGCGGCATGGGCGTGGGCGAGGAGGATGGCATCGGTGCGCATCCCTCCATGGTGCATGCCGCCTTCAATCCAGTTCTGCGTCGCCGCCGCATCCATCACCTTGCCGGTGGCAATGACGGTTTCGAGCCCCGCTGACCAGGCGAATGCCCCCACCGGAAAGGCCGGCGACAGCCAGGTCATCAGCTTCTGCAGCGCCTGCGGCTCGGTCATTTGTTGAGCAGTGCGTGCGCGGGCTCGCCATGGCTGTGATAGGCGCCATATTCGGGGGTAAACGGTTCGCTGACCTCATGGATCACAGCGCCAAGCCCCTCCAGCATGGCGCGGATCACATGGTCACGCTTGATCAGGATGCGGCCGGGCTCCAACTGGGCCGACAGGTGCCGGTTGCCCAGGTGCCAGGCCAGCCGGATCAGGTGCTCGGGGTTGCGCCCGCGGATTTCATAGAGATATTCCTCAGCCGCGATCACCTCGATGTTGCTGCCGTCTTCGAGCTTCAGGCGGTCGCCATGCTCGAGCGTGGTGGTCTGAGCAAAGTCCACCATCACCTCGTCGCCGTGCTGGAGCACCAGCAGCTTGCGGCGCAGGCGGCGTGCATCGTGCTCGAGCACAACAATGTCGGCCGGCATTGGCAGGGCCTTGGCCATGGCGGCCGGAACGTGGGCAGTAACGCGCAGCATGGGGTCCTTGGGGGCGCTGGTCAGGGGGTTTCAGCCGCTTCGCTGCAGGCAATTGGGGCAGTGCCTTCGGGCGCGGTGACATCGGTCAGCGTGGCATCGGGGCCCTTGCTCCACCACTCGAGCGCGCCCGAAGCATAGCGGGCGCCAGAGGCGGAAACGACGTTGACGAAAATCTGCTTCTTGCCATCAATGGGCACGAAGGCAAGGAAGGTCGGGGCGGCGTTGATATATTCAACCAGGATCGGCTCGTCCGTGCCTTCGCAGAGATAAGACACCACATTGCGTTCGGCATTGCCGTCGAAGGTCAAAACCACCTGTGTCGAGGTTTCGAGCGCCAGCGCAGGCAGCGCCGAACCGGTAAGGGCGGCGAGGGCCAAAATGGCTTTCGTGAATCGCACCATGGTCAATCCTCCTTCACTAACCGCCGACCCTGAACCAGAAACAGGGTTTGCGCCAGACCCGGATCAGAACAGGAAATAGCGCTGTGCCATCGGTAGCACGCTGGCCGGTTCGCAGGTGAGCAATTCACCGTCGGCGCGCACTTCATAGGTTTCGGGGTCTACCTCGATATGCGGCATGGCAGCGTTGTGGATCATCGAGGCCTTGCCGATGTTGCGGGTGTGGGTCACCGGCAGCATGGCCTTGTCGACGCCGAGCCGCTGCTGCAGTCCGCTATCGAACGCGGCCTGCGAGATGAACGTCACCGATGAGCGCGCCGGCGATTTGCCAAACGCGCCGAACATCGGACGGTAATGCATGGGCTGCGGCGTCGGGATCGAGGCGTTGGGGTCACCCATCGGCGCCGCCGCTATGGTGCCGCCAAGCAGCACCATTTCGGGTTTCACCCCGAAAAATGCCGGGTTCCACAGCACGAGGTCAGCGCGCTTGCCCACTTCGATGGAGCCGATGTGCCGGCTCAGGCCATGGGCGATGGCGGGGTTGATGGTGTATTTGGCGATGTAGCGCTTGACCCGGAAATTGTCGTTTTCGCCGGTTTCCTCGGGCAGGCGCCCGCGCTGGCGCTTCATCTTGTCGGCGGTTTGCCAGGTGCGGATCAGCACCTCGCCCACCCGCCCCATGGCCTGGCTGTCCGAGGAGATGATCGAGAACGCCCCGATGTCATGCAGGATATCCTCGGCCGCAATCGTCTCCTTGCGGATGCGGCTTTCGGCAAAGGCCACGTCCTCGGGGATTGAGGGCGACAGGTGGTGGCAGACCATGAGCATGTCGAGATGCTCGGCAATGGTATTGCGCGTATAGGGGCGCGTGGGGTTGGTCGAGGAGGGGATGACATTGGGCAGCCCCGCCACCTTGATGATGTCGGGCGCATGCCCGCCACCGGCGCCTTCGGTGTGGAAGGCATGGATCGTGCGACCCTTGAAGGCCGCCACCGTGTCTTCGACAAAGCCGCTTTCATTGAGCGTATCGGTATGGATCATCACCTGCACGTCGAACGCATCGGCCACCGTGAGACAATTGTCGATGGCAGCAGGGGTTGTGCCCCAGTCTTCATGCAGTTTCAGCGCTGAAGCACCGGCAAGGATCATCTCCTCAAGCGGGGCTGGCTGGCTGGCATTGCCCTTTCCGGCCAGCGCCAGGTTCATCGGAAAAGCGTCAAAACTCTCGATCATGCGCCCGATGTGCCAGGCCCCCGTGCAGGTGGTGGCGAGCGTCCCATGGGCCGGGCCTGTGCCGCCGCCGAGCATGGTGGTTACCCCGCTCATCAGCGCTTCCTCGATCTGCTGAGGCGCGATGAAATGGATATGGGCGTCGAACCCGCCTGCCGTCAGGATGCGGCCTTCCCCGGCGATGATTTCAGTCGATGGGCCGATGATGATGGTCACGCCCGGCTGGGTGTCTGGATTGCCCGCCTTGCCGATACCGGCAATGCGCCCGTCCTTGAGCCCGATATCGGCCTTGTAGATGCCGCTATGGTCGACCACCAGCGCGTTGGTGATCACCGTGTCGGCGGCGCCCTGGGCGCGGGTGGCCTGCGACTGGCCCATGCCATCGCGGATCACCTTGCCGCCGCCAAATTTCACTTCCTCACCATAGGTGGTGAAGTCGTGTTCCACCTCGATGATCAACTCGGTATCTGCCAGTCGCACCCTGTCGCCGGTGGTGGGGCCATACATATCGGCATAGGTGGCGCGGGAAATGCGGGCGGGCATGGTCGGCCTTTCGGGATCGGTGCGTCGCTCATTTGAACCGCCTATTATTCAGGCTGTCCAGCAAAATGCCGCGTTTGGAGGCAGGGGGCGTACTATGCCACCCCCACCTTGATCCTCCTCCTGGAACGGGGGAGTGTTCACATTGGACTGTGGGTGGCTTCCCTCACCCCCACCCCATCCCTCCCCCTCGAGTGGGAGGGAGCCCGTGTTTCACGGCTTGCGTGTTTCCTCCCCCTGCCAGGGGGAGGATCAAGGTGGGGGTGCAGCGCTCTCCAAATAAACAGTCCTTCATAAGGTGGAGGGGTCAGGGGTGGGGGTGGGCAGCCATCGACCACGCAACAAAACTCATCCCCGCCTTCTCAATCTCCATCATCATTGCCCCGTCCCTCCGTTGCGGCGTGGTTGCAACGAACGATCAGCGGAAGGGAAATGGGGAAGCCGGGGTCGCCTGGTTTCGCGCGAGGCTATAGCGACAGCTGCCGGTTAAGGTCCGTCACCTGGATCGCCCTCGTGAAAAACCCCATTGTCTGGGGCAAAGGACGCTTCGCACCAAACCATATACCCCATACTGAGGCCGACTTTGCCCCAGACCGCCGCACCAAAACCTCGCCCGGAAACCCGCGCGGGGCACAGCCGCTGGTTATTGCTGAGCGTGTTTGCGATACTGGCGGATGGACGCATCGATCAGTTTATCGAGCAGCTTGTCGCCCTGGAGGACGACGGGGTCCTTCTGGGCCCGCGCCACCAGCGACACTGCCAGCGCCTGAATGGCATAGGCCGCCTTGCCCTTGCCTTCCTTGACCAGGGCATTGCCGCGCGTTTCCATCATTTTAAGCATGGACTGGTAGTCCTGCATGTTCATGCGCGATTTGAGGTTGACCCAGGACTTGCTTTTGCTGTCGGCAACAATGCGCGAAGCAAAGCTGCCGAGCAGGAACATGGCCTCGCCGTCATCGACCCCATGGGAGTGCAGGTCTTCGAGCACAGCAGCGAGGCGTTGCTTGAAGTCATCTTCCTTGGTGGGCATGGGCAGGCATCCTGTCGAAGAAAATCAGGCACCGATGTACCCTTGTCACCCCGATAGGGCAAGCGTTGCTCAGCCGCTAAAGCGCGCCCATCACCTTGCCCTGGAAGCCGAAGACCGTCCGCGCACCTGAAAGCGGCACCAGATTGACCACCCGTGCCTGCCCCGGTTCGAAGCGCACCGCAGTTCCGGCAGCAATATCGAGCCGCATGCCGCGGGCTTTTGCGCGATCGAAGCGCAGGCCACTATTGGTCTCGAAGAAATGATAATGAGAGCCGACCTGGATCGGCCGGTCGCCGGTATTGGCCACCTCGATGGTCACCACCGGCGCGCCAGCGTTGAGTTCGATCTCGCCAGACCTGGGGAAAACTTCGCCCGGTATCATGATGCCTGCCTCATCGGATCGGTTGGTGGACGGTGACGAGCTTGGTGCCGTCGGGGAAAGTAGCTTCCACCTGCACGTCGTGGATCATTTCGGCAATGCCCTCCATCACCTGTTCGCGGGTAACCACATGGGCTCCGGCCTCCATCAGGTCGGCGACGGGTCGACCATCACGGGCCCCCTCGACCACGAAGTCGGTGATCAGGGCGATGGCTTCGGGATGGTTGAGCTTGACGCCGCGTTCGAGCCGTCGGCGCGCCACCATCGCCGCCATGGCGATCAACAGCTTGTCCTTTTCGCGGGGCGTCAGGTTCATGGTGCGTCCTAGATGTGCCAGAGCCGGGGCACCGCGCCGGTGCCCGAGAGATAAGCGATAACCGGGGCCACGATGCGGCGCAAGGTGAGCCCGGAGGGCGCAATCGCCCGCAGCACCAGCCGTTCGCCAACGACGCTGGCCGCGGCGCGGGCCCCGTGCGGGATCAGCGAACGCACGGTTGCTAGCCGGGCTTCGGCGTCAGGCGCAATGTGCAATATCGTGGCAAAGGCTTTCGCACCATCGAGCAGGGCGAAGCCGTCGCGCTGGCGGGGTTCGGCCGACAGGCGGGTGGATTCGGCATGGAGCAGCCGTCCGTTGCGCCGGATGCGCCAGTTGTCGCTGAGGTGGGCACCGCGCGCCTCCTCGCCCATGGCCTCGCGGCCGAGCAGGATGGCCTCGACGGCAGTCAGTGTGGCGGTGCCTGCCAGATCGACCTCAAGCACGCGGTTGAGCCGGGCATTCTCGAACAGAATTGTCTCCTGCGGCAGCCAGTCGATATGGGCCCCGTTCGCCGCCGACAGGTAGGTAGCAATACGAGCATCCGGGCCGAGCGAGCGGTAAATGCGCTCGCAGGCCTGCGTCGTCAGCACCAGTTTTGCATCCTCTCCGGCCTCGGCGCGCCAGCTTATTTCGTCGCCACCGGTCAGGCCGCCGGCGGTGTTGATCAGCACGGCCTGCAGGCCAGCGTCATGCGTATTTGGCAGGCGGATCTTGGCGCAGCCATCCTGATAGAGGGTCTGCAGCCGGGTCTTGCCGGCACGTGGTGCAACCACAATACGTCCTGCACCCCGGGCTCTTTGCAACGGTGCGGGGTCGCCTTTGGCGGACGGTATCATCTTATTTCATCACGCTGATGCGCATCGTCTGAACAGCCATGAGCGTCGCCTGTTTGCATGTCGTCTCACCAATTCTAACGCCATTCGATCCTGCCCTCCGATGCACAGTACAATGTGCATCGCCCGCTCCAACGGATTTGCAAGGCACGTGCCAGACTTTATCCCCCGCTGACAAACCCCTGTTATCTTTGCGCGAATTGGTTTTGTCCGAGGGCCTCGCCATCATTGTACGGTGCGCTGCCGGACGAGAGATGCCGGTTCGCTGGGCAGTTCTGTCGGGCCGTGCGCAAGCGCTAGGCAGAATACTGAGCGCTGAAAATCGGTCAGGTCGCTCCGGCGCAGAATTCACCCGCGTCGTCCCGGGCCTGTGCGGGTATCGGTATGTGCAACCAATTGTCGGGTGGCGCCGTTCTCCGTGCGAAAACCCGGCAGCCAGTTGTTGGCCAGCCGATGAATCGGATGAAGCGGGCCGGGGCCGACGCTCCCCAGCCTGCGGCACCGATAGGAGTGCGAGAGCCGTAAGGCCTCGCACTCTTTTTTGTTCAAAATCAAAAATCACTTTATCATCAATTGATTCCAATAATGAGTTGATTGACGGAAGAGTAAGAACCGCCTGTTTTTCAATCATCTCAAGATCTAATAGCAAAACGCAATTTCCATGAAACCCTTCTCGTTGCTGTTGTGTTCGCAACAGTGCCGTCAATTGTCGGCGGCGCGAAAGGAGGTATGTCATGAAGCCTGTCCAACTTATGTTCGCTGCAAGCTTTCTTGCCCTCTCTAGCCTTGCGGTAACTCCGGCTGTATCCGCCGGTCTTTTGGGGAACCTGCTGTCCATCAATGATGATGACGACGATTCCCTGGTTAATCTCGATATCGGTGGAAGCGGCGGCGGTCTTGGGATCGGCGCCAGTGTCGGCGGCAACAACTCTCTGCTGGATGCCGACGTGCAGGTTGGCGGCAACAGGGGCATTGTCGATGCCAATGTTGGTGTGGGCCGCAACCTGGCCAATGTCGGCGTGAACGTCGGTGGTGATAACCTGCTCGATGTTGACATCGGCATCGGCGGACCGCGTGGCCCGGGTGGACCCGGAGGTCCCGGCGGCCCTGGTGGGCCCGGCGGACCGGGAGGACCTGGCGGCCCTGGTGGTCCCGGTTTCCCTGGCGGCGGTGGCGGAGGCGGCATGTTTGCCGGCCTCGGCGCCAATTGCGTCACGCCCGGCTTGCAGCAGATCGTCTCGCTGATCAATTCTGGCAACTATACCGGCCGGACAATGGCTGCGTGGCGCAAGGCGGCCAATGTGCAGATCGTCCCCGTCGTGATCTGCCCTGATGCCAAGTCCCGTATCCGGGCTGGCCTGCGCGGCAATGGCGCCATTGGTTGGTTGCAGAGCGCTGCGGCCTCCGATGCCCTGATCGCTGCTTCGTTGAGCCGCACACGCTATGACTTCGGCGATGTGATCGCCGTCGATCAGCGCGGTGGCACCCTGGTTGTCTACGTGCTCTAAGCAGACCTGATGATGAAGGGGCGCGGCCGGGTTGGCCGCGCCCTTTGCCGTGTCACGCGGCCAGCACGGCGTCAGGGGTCAGCAGATCATAGCCCTGCAGTTCGGCCACCGGGGCGCAGGTCACGTGCCCATCAAACACATTGAGCCCCGCTCTAAGGTGGGGGTCGGCCCGCAGCGCGCCGCGCCAGCCCAGGTTTGCCAGCCGCAGGGCGTGGGGCAGGGTGGCGTTGTTCAGGGCATAGGTTGAGGTGCGCGCCACTCCGCCCGGCATGTTGGCCACGCAGTAATGCACAATCCCATCGACCACAAATGTGGGGTCGGCATGGGTTGTCGCGTGCGAGGTTTCAAAGCACCCGCCCTGATCGATCGCCACATCCACCAGCACGGCACCCTGTTTCATGGTCTTGAGCATGCCCCGCGATACCAGCTTGGGCGCTTCGGCGCCCGGCACCAGCACCGCTCCGATCACCAGGTCCGCCGATTGCACGGCGTCTTCCAGAACTGCCTTGTGCGAGTACAGCACTCGGGCACGCCCGCCAAAATGGGTTGAAAGCCGTTCGAGCACAGCGGGGTTCCTGTCGAGAATGGTAACCTCGGCCTGCAAGCCTGCCGCCATTTCAGCGGCGTGAAAGCCAACCACGCCGCCGCCGAGAATAGTCACCCGCCCCGGTTGCACGCCCGGCACGCCGCCAAGCAGCACGCCGCGTCCGCCATGCGACTTTTCAAGCGCGGTTGCTCCGGCCTGGATCGACATGCGGCCCGCCACCTGGCTCATCGGCTTGAGCAGCGGCAGCCCGCCCTGCGCGTCGGTCACCGTTTCATAGGCGATGCCGATGACGCCGGAATTGACCAGGTCGCGGGTCTGGTCCGGATCGGGCGCCAGATGAAGGTAGGTGAACAGGATTTGCCCCTTGCGTAACTGGGCGCGTTCGGCGGCCTGCGGTTCCTTGACCTTGACCACCATTTCGGCACTGCCAAACACTTCGGCCGCGTTTGGTGCAATTGTGGCGCCGGCCGCGCGGTAGTCGGCATCGGTGGCGCCAATTCCCGCACCGGCCATGGTTTCGACCAGCACCTTGTGGCCTGCAGCGGTCAGTTCAGACACGCTTTCCGGGGTCAGGCCGACCCGGTATTCATGATTTTTGATTTCCTTTGGTACGCCGACCAGCATGATTTTCCCCTCCCTGGGCAATGCCCGAGCAGAACAGGAAACACGCGGGATTTTGTTGCAAAGTCAGCGCCTGCTGGCATTGTGATGGAATGTTCTTGAGCCAAAAGGCATGTCCTTCGAATGACATTGCAGATCGACGCGATTGATAAAAAGCTGCTCCTGGTGTTGCAGGACGATAGCCGCAAGAGCGTGCAGGAGCTGGGCGAGGCCGTGGGCCTGTCGGCGTCGGCTTGTCACCGCCGTCTCAAGACGCTGGAGGACAAGGGTGTGATCGAGGGCTATCACGCCCTGCTCAATGCCAGCCGCCTGGGCTTTGCCATGCAGTTTTTCATCGAGGTGGGGTTGTCCAGTCAGACCGAGACGGCGCTCGATGCTTTCGAGGCGGCGGTGCAAGATATCCCCGAGGTCCTGGAATGTCATTTAATGGCGGGGCAGTCCGATTACATCCTGCGGGTGGTGTGCCGCGATCATGATGACTTCGAACGACTGCATCGGCGTTTGGTGGCGCGCTTGCCGGGGGTGGCGCGGGTGCATTCGAATATGAGCATCCGGACGGTAAAGGCCCGTACGGGTTTGCCGCTATAGTTTGCACAAATAGTGTGCAGGTGGAAAAAATGCACGCTGGCGTGCATTTTGCCCCTTGCGCCCGCCGCGCCGCTGCGCTTGTCTGATGGCCTAGGTTCAAATCCCGAGGAGGGATCCGGTGTTGCTATGAGGGTGGCAGCATCAACAGGGGCCCGGGCACGGAGGGGTGCGCGGGCCTCTACTTTTCAGGCAGGGGCTCGATCCGGTCGACAAAGGCAATGGCTTCAGCACCCGTCATTGAAGTCACCGATTTGAGGTAAAGGGCGCAAAGCACCAGCTGCCGACCGCGCAATTGGCGCGCAACAAGCATGGTCGCTGCGGGCATAGCTTCGGGATTGGCCGCAGGTTCAAGCTCATCTGGGGCAAGGGGGCGGCCCAGCGCCCGCTCTATCTGCCTGCGGTGTTCAGCGTCGAGTTCAGCCATCGGATGCTCACCATTTCGGAAACATTGCATTTTATTCAATGAAAACAAAATGAATGACGGGTTCAGCGCCCGCTCAACTGCTGCCCATCATGTTGGTTTCAATCCGGACAATTCCGGTTGTGATCAATGAGGGACATCAAATGAAGACCGTATTCGCTGCGCTCGCCACCGCCGCCATCGCACTGACCAGCTTTGCGCTGCCCACCACCGTCGCTCAGGCCGACCCGCTGCCCTATGGGCCGGATACCTGTATCAACGGCTATGTCTGGCGCGATGCTGCGCCGGGCGACCATGTCTGCGTGCGCCCCAACTCCCGCAGCCTTGCGCAGCAGGAAAATCGCATGGCGCACCGCCGGGTTGACCGCTACGGCCCCTACGGCCCCAACACCTGCGTTGAAGGTTTTGTCTGGCGCGAGGCTTTTGGCGGCGATGTGGTTTGCGTTACGCCCGCCCGCCGGGAAGCGGTTCGCATCGAGAATGCCAACGGTCGCCGCTATCGCGTACTGGGTTGATCTTTCGGCGCTTGCCTGCCCGCCCCGTTCTCCCTAACCATGGGGAAAACGAGGCGGGCCATGAGCGCTTTTACCGGTTTCACTGAAGATACATTTGCATTCCTGCGCGGCATCGCTGCGCATAACGAGAAAGCCTGGTTCGACGCCAACAAGGCGCTTTACGAGCAGGGCTGCGTGGCACCGGCCAAGCTTTTCATCTCCGATCTGGGACCGCGCCTGCGCACCATTGCGCCCGACGTGCAGTTCGAACCGCGCGTCAATGGTTCGATCTGGCGGATCAATCGTGATGTCCGCTTCTCCAAGGACAAGCGTCCCTACAAGGACCATTTCGACATGATGTTCTGGCACGGGGAGCGCAAGGCGTGGGAAGCGCCTGGCTTCTGGATTCGACTGACCGCATCCGATGTGCACCTGGGCGTCGGCATGTTCGGGCTTGAAAAGGAGCAGCTTGCGGTCTTTCGCGATTCCATCATCCATCCCCGCTCGGGCAAGGCTCTGGTCGCGGCCTGCAATGCGGTGACTTCTCTTGGTCCCTATACGCTCGGGGGCAAGACGCGCAAGCTGATGCCGCGCGGCTATGAAGCCCCGGAAGGCCGTGCCGAGTTCATGCTGTTCGAAGGTCTTTACGCCGAGACGCACATGCCGGTCGCAGCGGCGCTCCGGTCTGATTTCGTCGAGGCCGTCTTTGCCCATTACTCGGCCATGTGGCCCATCGGGCAGTGGCTGATGACCGAGGTTGCGGCCTGAGGCCGCAATCTTCAAAGCCATTCGAGCCAGCATTGCTTGTGCAAAGCCCTTGGCCTAAATACGGCGCCAACAGTTTTGTCCAAGGGGTTTTGCGGCCATGGCACGCCAATTCATCTATCACATGCACGGAATGTCCAAGGCCTATGCCGGTGGCAAGAAGGTGCTCGATAACATCCACCTGTCCTTTTATCCGGATGCCAAGATCGGTGTGCTCGGCCCCAATGGTTCGGGTAAGTCGACCCTTCTCAAGATCATGGCCGGCATCGATACCGAATTCACCGGCGAGGCCTGGCTGGCGCAGGGTGCCAAGCTCGGTTACCTGGCCCAGGAGCCCGAGCTCGATCCGGCACTGAACGTGCTCGGCAACGTCATGACCGGGGTCAAGGAAAAGAAGGCCATCGTCGATCGCTACAACGAGTTGATGATGGACTACTCCGACGAGACCGCCGATGAAGCCACCCGGCTGCAGGATCAGATCGACGCCGAAAACCTCTGGGATCTCGAGTCCCAGGTCGAGGTGGCCATGGAGGCGCTTGGCTGCCCGCCCGGCGATGCTGACGTCACCAAGCTTTCGGGCGGTGAACGCCGCCGCGTGGCGCTGTGCGCCCTGCTGCTGTCCAAGCCCGATCTGCTGCTGCTCGACGAACCGACCAACCATCTCGATGCCGAAACCACGGCCTGGCTTGAACGGCACCTGCGTGAGTTCGAGGGTGCAGTGCTCATCATCACCCACGACCGCTACTTCCTCGACAATGTGACGGGCTGGATTCTCGAGCTCGACCGTGGTCGCGGCGTGCCTTACGAAGGCAATTACTCGGCCTATCTGGACGCCAAAGCCAAGCGATTTGCCCAGGAAAAGAGCGAAGACGCCGCCCGCCAGAAAGTGCTCGAGCGCGAAAAGGAATGGATGGGGCAATCTCCTCAGGCGCGCCAGAGCAAATCAAAGGCCCGTCTCAAGGCCTATGACGAACTGGTCAAGATCAACGAGGCGCGCACCCAGTCGGGCACGGCGCAGATCATCATTCCGCCTGGCGAACGGCTGGGGCACAATGTCATCGACATTCAGGGCCTGTCCAAGTCCTATGGCGACCGGCTGTTGATCGACAACCTGACCTTCAAGCTGCCGCCCGGCGGCATCGTGGGTGTCATCGGGCCGAACGGGGCGGGCAAGACCACGCTGTTCCGCATGCTGACCGGCCAGGAAAAGCCCGATGCCGGCACCATCACCATCGCTGACAGCGTGCACCTCGGATATGTCGACCAGAGCCGCGATGCGCTGAGTCCCAACAAGACCGTTTGGGAGGAAATCTCCGGCGGCGACGAAGTCCTGCTGCTGGGCAAACGCGAAATGAACTCGCGTGCCTACACCTCCGCCTTCAACTTCAAGGGCGGGGATCAGCAGCAGAAGGTGGGCAACCTCTCAGGCGGGCAGCGCAACCGCGTACATCTGGCCAAGATGCTCAAGTCTGGCGCCAACGTCCTGCTCCTCGACGAACCGACCAACGATCTCGACACCGAAACGCTGGCGGCCCTCGAAGAGGCGCTGGAAGAATTCGCCGGTTGCGCCGTCATCATCTCGCACGATCGCATGTTCCTCGATCGCCTGGCCACCCACATGCTGGCCTTTGAAGGCGATAGCCACGTCGAGTGGTTCGAGGGCAACTTTGCCGATTATGAGGCCGACAAGATCCGCCGCCTCGGCGCCGATGCGGTCAATCCCAAACGCGCCACCTACAAGCCACTGACACGATAGTAGGATCAGGGCCGGGCGCAAGTCCGGCCCTGCCGTTCCGGAGCTTTTCATGTCCGACTGGTTCCCCACCACTTATCTCAAGTTCGAGGATGAACGCACCCGCCCGGCGCGCGACCTGCTGGCGCAGGTGCCGGTCACCGTGCCGCGTTCGGTGGTGGATATGGGTTGCGGGCCGGGCAATTCCACCGAATTGCTCATCGAACGATTCAAGCGGTCCGATGTGATTGGGCTGGACAGCTCGCCCGCCATGATCGAGGCCGCCCGCCAGCGCCTGCCCGATACGCGGTTTGAATTGGCCGATGCGACGGCGTGGCTGCCGCCTGTTGGTACCGAACTTGTCTTCGCCAACGCCGTCTATCAATGGATCCCGGATCATCTGGCTATTCTCACCCGGCAGCTGCAGGCCCTGGGCTCTGGGTCGGTGCTGGCGGTGCAAATGCCCGACAACATGGCAGAACCCACCCATGCTCTCATGCGGCAGGTGGCCGCCGACGGACCCTGGGCCGAGCGCCTGAAAAACGCCGCCCGCAAGCCGCTGGCACCCGTGCGCGAATATTATGATGCCCTCAAGCCGCACGCGGCCCGCCTCGATATCTGGCACACCATCTACAATCACGTGCTCGACGATGCGGCAGCAATTGTTGAATGGGTCAGCAGCACGGGCCTCAAGCCGTTCGTCGATCCGCTGGGGGGCGACGAGCGCAGGGCGTTTCTGGAAAAATATCAGGCGCTTATCGAGCAGGCTTATCCCAGGACCTTCGATGGCAAGGTGCTGCTGCGGTTCCCCCGGCTGTTCATCGTCGCGGTCCGCGCCTGAGGCGGGGCCGGTAGACAGCCCATGCCGGCTCTGCTAGGGCCAGCCCCCGATCTTTTAGGAGTATGCTCATGGGCAAGCCATTTGTAGTGGAGTTCGACAGCGCCGTTCTCACCGGCGAGGCCGACGGCATTGGTCTGCCCGTTGTGTTCCTGCACGCCGGGGTCGCCGACCGGCGCATGTGGCGCGATCAGATGCAGGCGGTGGCGCAGGCGGGCTATCACGTGATTTCTTACGACCGGCGCGGCTATGGCGAAACCCATTCCGACGACGAACCGTTCAATCACCTCGTCGATCTTGAAGCAGTCCTTGATCACCTCGATATCCGCGCGGCGGTTCTCGTGGGCTGCTCAATGGGTGGCGGCCTTGCGATAGATTTCGCGCTGGAAAATCCCGAGCGTACCGTCGGACTGGTTCTGGTGGGCACCTCGATCACAGGTTCCGACGAGCCCGAGTTCGAGCCCGAGATTGAACCGCTGGTGCAGGCGCTCGATGATGCATTCGAGCGCGCCGACCGGGACCTCATCAACCAGCTTCAGGCACATGCCTGGCTCGATGGTCCTACCAGCGCGAACGGGCGGGTCCGTGGCGCTGTGCGCGAGCTGTTCTTCGACATGAACGGCATTGCGCTGCACAAGCCGGATCTGACGCAGGAAGAGGATCGCGAACCAGCGTTCGACAGCCTCTCGGCCATCTCGGCGCCCACGCTGCTGGTCGTGGGCGAACTTGATTTTCCCTATATCATCGAACGCCACGACATCCTGTCCGAAGAGATCGAGGATTCTTTTGCGGTGGTGCTGGAAGGCACGGCACACCTGCCGAGCCTTGAGCGGCCAGACCTCTTCAACCCGCTCTTGATCGAGTTTCTCGATGCGATCACCGGCGTAGCCGAAGAGGCCAAGCACTGATTTTCGAGGTGGCCCCTTAGAGGGCCATCAGGCCTTCGAAATGCCTGGGCACCTCCCCCATGGGGATATTGGTCAGGTCCTTGGGCAGTTCGGCGACAATCGCCTTGCGCACGCCCTCGCTCAGTGCCGGCCTGATATCGCCGAGCGCGGTCGGCGCCGCCGCAATGATCAGGCGGTCGAAGGCGCCTTCGGCTCGCTTGGTTTCCAGCACATCAGCCAGGTTGCGAACGAACGTTGCCTCGCGCTGTTGGACCGGATTGGTCTTGGGCTCCATGGCACTACGGCCATTGCCAACCGACGAAAAGCTTCGGCCGGGCTTGTCCGTAACAATATCCTGGGCGCGCAGGTTATCCTGTTCGAACTTCAGCCCCTTGACCGCGGAAAGCCCCTTTCCGGGCCCGTCGTTGACGAGAACGCGGGCTTGCCCGCCATCGGCCAGAAGCACCCAGGTCACAATTGCTTTCATCATCGTCTCCTTTGCGGTTACCAGCAGCCTGCTATCACACGTGGGTATTGGTGATGGCAGTATCTAGGGGTAATGCGGGCTGGCTCGAATGGTTGGCTCCATCACCGATTTAAGTGGGGCAGATCACAAACTCTGATTGGCCCGGTGCCGGGGGTGCTGGTAGTGAACCGGGCAGAACCGCCGTCCCGGCGCGGGAGTACAGCCCTTGGTCACTTCCACCAGTCCAGCGCAGAGTGCGGCCGAAGCGCGCGGCGGGCTGCTTGCCGGCCTTCTGGCCTATAGCCTCTGGGGCTTTCTGCCGCTGCTCTTTAAGTTGCTCGATGGTGTTGGCGCCGCCCTTATTGTGGCTGAACGTACGGTCTGGTCGCTGCTGCTGGTTGGCGCCATCCTTTTGCTTGGCCGCCGCATGGGCGAGGTACGCAAGGCATTGGGCAATCCTGCCGTTCTGCGCGGCATGGCGCTCAGCTGCGTGCTGCTGGCGGTTAACTGGCTGATCTATGTCTGGGCGGTTGAGACCGGGCAGGTTCTGGAGGCCAGCTTCGGCTATTTCATCAATCCGCTGGTCAACATCGCCATTGGCATGGTGATTCTGGGTGAACGGCAGAACTTCTGGCAGACGGTATCCATCGCGATTGCCTGCATTGCCATTCTCATCCAGTCGATTGGCATTGGCCGGGTCCCCTATGTGGCCCTCAGCCTTGCTCTTTCATTTGGCTTTTATGGCTATTTCCGCAAGACCGCCAAGGTGCAGTCAACGGCGGGCCTCTTCGTCGAAACGCTGATCCTTGCCCCGATTGCGCTGGCCTATATCGGCTATAGCATCCTGACCTCCGGCCTTGGGCCGCATGCTGACCCTACCAAGCTTTTCCTCCTGATGATGACGGGTCCGGCCACTGCCGTGCCGCTGCTGTTGTTTGCGTTCGCGGTGCAAAGGCTCAGGCTCACCACCATCGGCATGCTGCAATACATCGCCCCTTCCATGCAGTTCGTGATGGCGATCACGCTGTTTGGCGAACATCTCAACGCCACGCGCCTGGTCAGTTTCGGCCTGATCTGGCTTTCGCTCCTGGTGTTTTCGCTCGATAGTTTCCGTCAGCACACGCAAAAGCCGGTGGAGCCTGCATGAGCGACGTCGTTGCCGCCCAAACCATCGAGGCCAGGATCGAGGGGCTCTATTGGGCGCCGGGAAACGACTTTGTTTCCACCCCGCGTGACCCGCTGCCGCTGACCTATGGCGGCATTGCCGGAGACAATCACTTCGGCCCCTTGCGAAGGAGTGGTGCCCGTGAGCCCTGGTATCCGCGCGGCACCGAAATGGTCAACGAGCGTCAGCTTTCGATCCTGTCGAGCCACGAGCTTGACGAGGTGGCTGCTGCTCTCGAGCTGCCGCATCTGGCGCCGGAGTGGATCGGGGGCAATATTGTGCTCTCGGGCATTCCCAATCTCTCGCACCTGCCGCCACGCACGCTACTGATGTTTGAGAGCGGTGCTACTGTCCGCATCGATGGCGACAACGGCCCATGCCGTCATGCTGGGCGGGCGATTGTCCGCCATGTGCCGGACCGGCCCGATCTCGAATTCGGTTTCGTCAAAGCCGCCAAATATAAGCGCGGGCTGGTGGGCTGGGTCGAGCGCGAAGGCGAATTGCGCGTTGGCGAAATCGTCCGCGTCCGCATTTGGGAGCAGCGGATTTATTCTGTTTGAGCCGATGCGGCGGCCCTGTGCCGCGTCCGGATAACCTCGGCAATACTCGTAAAGATTGCACCGAACGGCGTTGCCGTGCGCCAGACCAGCCGCAGATCTCGACCAGCACCCGGAGCGATCAGGCTGGTGATGCGGATACGCGGATCGGTTGCTTCCTTGCGCAGCGCAATTTCGGGTAGCAGCGTGACCCCCTGACCATTGGCAACGAATTCAACGATGGTGGAAAGCGAAGTGGCCGCAAAGGTGCGGGTTGCCGGTTCCTGGTCGAGCCCGCAGGCAGCGATTGCCTGATCGCGAAAGCAATGGCCCTCATCGAGCAGCATAATGCGGTCGCGCGCAATCATGCTGAGGTCAGCCGGTTCGACTTGCCGCGCATCGGCATGGCTGGCCAGCACAAAGGCGTCGGAGAACAAGGGTTCATCGTGCAACTGCGGGCCATCGGTCGGCGGGTCGGTGGCAATCAGCGCCAGGTCCAGGCTGCCATCGGCCAATGCGGCGAGCAACGCGCTGGTGCGGCTTTCGGAAATCATGAAGTTCAATTCCGGCAGATCCGATACCAGCGCCGGAAATATCACCGGCAGCAGATAGGGTGCTACTGTAGGGATCAGGCCGAACCGGATCGGGCGGCTTGGTGTGCCAGACTGGCTGGCCATGAACGTTTCAAGGTCATCGGCCCCGGCAAGAACAGCGCGGGCGCGTTCGATGAATTCGGCGCCGAACGGGGTCAGGCACACACTCTTGCCCAGCCGGTCAAAAATGGCGGTGCCACAATCCTGCTCGAGGAGCAGGATTTGCTGCGACAATGCCGACTGGCTGATGCTGCACCGTTCCGCTGCCCTGCCAAAGTGGTTCAGCTCCGCCACCGCCAGGCAATACCGCAATTGTTTGAGTGTGAGCGCCATGATCGGAAAAACTAATCATTTTTAACCGATCAATCAATTGGCCTTATTGAAGGCGATCAGTCAAAACAACGCCAAGCTGAAACCAAACGGGAGAATACCATGGTCGATCGTCCCCGCCTGACAACGAGCGCTGGCGCGCCCGTATCAGACAATCAGAATTCGGAAACCGCCGGCGCCCGCGGTCCGGTGCTGCTGCAGGATTATCAGCTGATTGAAAAGCTGGCGCATCAGAATCGCGAACGCATTCCCGAGCGCGTCGTACATGCCAAGGGCTGGGGGGCTTTCGGTACACTCACCATCACCAACGATATCTCGCGCTATACCTGTGCCAGCATCTTCTCACAGGTTGGCAAGAAGACCGACATGCTCGCCCGATTCTCGACCGTGGCCGGTGAAGCCGGCGCGGCCGATGCCGAACGCGACGTGCGCGGCTTTGCCCTCAAGTTCTACACCGACGAAGGCAACTGGGATCTCGTGGGCAACAACACCCCGGTGTTCTTCGTGCGCGATCCGCTCAAGTTCCCCGACTTCATCCATACCCAGAAGCGGCATCCGCGCACCAACCTGCGTTCGGCAACAGCGATGTGGGACTTCTGGAGCCAGAGCCCTGAGGCGCTGCACCAGATCACGACCCTGTTCTCGGATCGTGGCCTGCCTGTCGCGCCGATGTATATGAACGGCTATGGCTCGCACACATATTCGTTCTGGAATGCCAACGGCGAGCGCTTCTGGGTCAAGTTCCACTTCAAGACCCTGCAGGGCCATAGACACTATACCAATGCCGAGGGTGAACAGGTCATCGCCAAGAGCCGCGAGAGCTATCAGGAAGAGCTCTTCGGCACCATCGAACGCGGCGAGTTCCCCCGCTGGCGGATGGAAGTGCAGATCATGCCGGAGGCTGATGCCGACAAGACGGCTTACAACCCGTTTGATCTCACCAAGGTCTGGCCGCACGCGGATTATCCGGTGATCGAGGTTGGTATCCTCGAACTCAACCGCAACGCCGATAACTATTTCGCCGAGATTGAACAGGCGGCCTTTTCGCCTTCCAACAAGGTCCCCGGCATTGGCTATTCGCCGGACAAGATGTTGCAGGCCCGCGTCTTCTCCTATGCCGACGCCCACCGCTACCGCCTGGGCACGCACTATGAGGCGCTGCCGGTCAATGCCCCCAAGGTGCCGGTGCATCACTACCATAAGGACGGAGCGATGCGCTTTACGCCCAACAATCCCAATCCTGATGCGTACTATGAACCCAACAGCTTTGGCGGTCCGGTCGAGGACAAGTCGGTGAAGGAACCCCCGCTGCGTATTCAGGGCGACGCCGACCGTTACAACCACCGCGAGGGCAATGATGACTACTCTCAGCCCCGCGCACTCTGGAACCTGTTCGACGATGCGCACAAGGGACGGCTCTATTCCAACCTGGCTGCGGCAATGGTTGGCGTGCCCGACGAGATCATCGAGCGGCAACTGGCCCACTTTGCGCTGATCCACCCAGACTATGCACAGGGCATCCGCGCTGCCCGCGCTGCTTTGGCTCGGCCAGCGGCCGACACGGTTTCGTTCGGGGAATCCACGGCGGCAGAATAAGTTCAACCGGGGGGCTTAATCGCCCATCGTCGCAGCGCAGCCTCCTCCCAGCCGGGCGGGGGCTGTTGCTTTTCCACAGACCGAAATTCGATACAATTTGAATTAATTGCCACGCCTTGGTTTCAGCCGGAACGAAAGTTCACATGCGAGGGTCCCTGTCAGTAGCGGCGTGAGCCGGGAGAGGTGACATGCAACAAGAACTAGATGAAGGCCAGCGCGCGTTCTCGACTTTCAGGGTCCTTAACGGAGACGCCAACATCGTGGAACGGGACCAGTTGTTCCGGAACATGGCGCAACTGTATTCCTACGTGTCTGAGCGTTGCGACGACGACCAGATCGCCCAGTATGACGAAGTTCTGTGTCAACTGGCAGAGATGGTTGAAGTCGAGGCCCGCCTGCACGTGGCCAAACTTCTGGCTCCGCTTGATCGCGCCCCGGGCATGGTGGTCGTCAAGCTTGCCAATGATGAGATCGAGGTGGCCCAGCCGCTGCTCGAATTCTCCAACGTTCTCAGCGATGATGACCTGATCGACATCATCACCTTTCGGTCCGAGGCGCACCGTGTTGCCATCGCCGGCCGTCCGCACGTGCCGGAAAGGGTAGGGGATGCTCTGGTGGCCCATGGCGGCTCGCCGTCGGTTGTGCGGCTGGTGCGCAATGCTAATGCTGAACTCGGGCAGGCCACGCTTGAAAAGCTCGTTGCCCGCGCCGTGACCGACCAGGAGATCGCTGCCGATCTGCGCGGCCGCACCGACATCGACTGGTCGCGACTGCGGAACCACATCCAGTCCGCTGGCGGCAAGGTCATGGAGGAAGTCGCCGGGACAAGCGCCCGTGTTGATGCCGCCACCATGAACCAGGTTAACGCCGTGGTTTACAACCGCATGCGCAACCGGGCCGGCTTTTCGAGCCAGGAATGGAAGGTGGCTTACAATCAGGTCAAGGCGCTCAGCGATCGCCGTCAGCTTGATGAGCGCGCTGTCGCCCGCTTTGCCCGCTTTGGCTACGGTCACCACACCGCAGCCGCGCTGACCGTCCAGCTCCGCATTGGCCCCGAAATCTTCGTCAAATGGCTGGCCATGCAGGATTACGTGGCTGTCACGGTTGCCCTGCGGGCTCTCAACGTTGCCCCCGACATGTTCGAGGCCATCGTTGCCTGCCTGCCCTGGCGCGACTTGCCGACCGAGGCAGACAAGACCAATGTCCGCCGCCGCTACGAGGCCCTGAGCCGCGAAGAAGCGGTTGGCATTTTCGAGCTCTGGCGCACCCATTCGTTCCGCAAGAACAGCGGCGAAGAGGCCTCCGTCGGCGCCGCCTGACCTTATTCCTCCCAAGTCACCTTGCCCCGCTCACTGAGCGGGGCTTTCTTTTGTTCGCGGGCAGCACAGAAAAAGCTAGACCCGGCAAATCTCGACCATATAAAGATATCTTTATATGGATCGGAGTTGCGGTTTGGCCAACTTGGCGTCTTTGGTGGGGGTGTTGCGGGCGGCGGGAGAAGACACCCGGCTGCGGCTGCTGGCGCTTCTGGCCGAAGGCGAGCACTCGGTCAAGGACCTTACCGAGATATTGGGCCAGAGCCAGCCGCGTGTGTCACGCCATCTCAAGTTGCTGGCCGATGCCGGGCTGATTGCTCGCAACGCTGAAGGTGCCTGGGCCTATTACAGTCTTGCCGAAGCGGGCGCCGGCAGGGATCTGGCCGACTGGCTGATCAGTCGCCTCGATGCAAATGACCCCGACCGGCTTCGCGATCGCTCGCGGCTCGATTGGGTGCGTGCCGCCCAGCAGGAACAGGCGGCTGCGTACTTTGCCAAGGTAGCCGACAGCTGGGACATGCTGCGGGCCCTGCATGTTCCGGAGTCGGCCGTCGAGGCGGCCATCGTGGCCACTGTTGGCAAGGAGCCGCGTGAACTGATGCTCGATCTGGGTACGGGCACCGGTCGCATGCTCGAACTTCTCGGCCCCGCATACAAACGCGGCATCGGCATCGATTCCAGCCGCGAGATGATCGCTGTGGCCCGCGCCAAGCTCGCGGCCGCCGGGGTCAATCATGCCCAGGTCCGCCTCGGCGATATTTCGAACCTTGATCCGGCGCTGGGCAAGGCAGACCTGATCGTGATCCATCAGGTGCTGCATTATTTTGACGATCCGGGTCGGCTGCTGACGCAGGTGCGTCCTGCGCTGCGGGCGGGCGGGGAAATCCTCATTGTTGACTTTGCTCCACACGAGCTTGAGTTCCTGCGCAGCCATCACGCTCACCGACGCCTCGGCCTGTCGGATGCCCAGATCGCTGCCTGGGCGCGGGCCGCCGACCTGCGTGCCGAGCCGATCAAGACATTTCCCAGCCAGAATGGCGGACAGGGCCTGACCGTCAGCCTCTGGCGCCTCGTGGACGACTTGCACAAGGACAACTAAATGACCCCCACCGCCGACGCCCGTGCCAGTCGCCAGGCTCGCAGCCAGCGCGCGCCGCTTGAGATTTCGTTCGAGTTCTTTCCACCCAAGACTGACGCCATGGAAGAGCGGTTCTGGGAATCGCTGGGCAAACTGGCCCCGCTCAAGCCCAGCTTTGTATCGGTGACCTATGGCGCCGGTGGCTCAACCCGTGAGCGCACATTGCGCATGGTGTCCAAAATCACGGCCGACACCGGTGTTCCTGCCGCCGCCCATCTGACTTGCGTTGGGGCCTCGCGCGATGATGTCGATGCGGTGGTGCGTGGATATCGCGATGCGGGGATCAATCGGATCGTTGCCCTGCGCGGCGATCCGCCGGAAGGGGTGGGTCACCCGTTCGTCCCGCACCCTGAAGGCTATCGCAACGCTGCCGAACTTGTCGCGGGTATCCGCCGGATCGGGGACTTCGATATTTCGGTGTCTGCCTATCCCGAGAAGCATCCGCAAAGCCCGGACTGGGATGCCGAAATCGACAATCTCAAACGCAAGATCGATGCGGGTGCCAGCCGGGCGATCACCCAGATGTTTTTTGACAATGCCGACTACTGGCGGCTGCTCGAACGCGCCACCAAGGCTGGCATCACCGCGCCGATTGTACCGGGCATCCAGCCGATCCATTCCTTCAAGCAGATCTCGGGTTTTGCCGCGCGCTGCGGGGCGTCGATCCCATCCTGGATTGCCGAGCGCTTCGAGGGACTGGACGAGGACCCCGAGACCCATGCTCTCGTCGCTTCGGCGGTTGCCGCAGAGCAGGTGCTCGAACTGGTCGATGCCGGGGTGACGGAGTTGCATTTCTATACCCTCAACCGCGCCAACCTGGTCTTGGCACTGGCGCGCCTGCTGGGAATTCGCCCACACTGAGGGCCGCTGTTCAGCCCGGGTTCAGGCGTGCCGTGCAAAGGCTGCATAGGGGCCGCAACACAAAATGGCCATCATGGTCGCCTTTGAGTGCGCCGACGCTAGACCTGTTAGGAACTGAATATGGCTTTGAACCGGCGATTGACGAGCGGGCTTGCCTGGGCCGGATTGTTGCTGGTCGTTGGCGTCCCCTCGGCTGATTTCATTACTGGTGCCATCAACCCGCGTGCGTCCACAACCTCGGAGGCTCCGGTGCCCCAGGTTCGCACGTCGCAGCCCAAGCCAGCTCCTATCGTTACGGCCAGCAAGCCGGCGGAACAGCCCGCCAAGGCCCCCACCGCCAAGCCCCCTGCTGCCAAGCCGCCAGTCGTCAAGCCCGAAGTTGCTGAGGCGCCCGTTGCCAAGCCGGTGTCTCAGGCGGTCGCGCCACCCGCCCAGAAGCCAGTTGCAGTCGCCAGCGGCGATCCGGTCGACAAGTTCATCAGTGGCGGTAAAAAGCTGCCGTCCTACATCTCCGGGGGAGATGAGGAGGCGCCCGCCACTACGGTGCCGCAGGATCAGAGCCCAGCCAGCACGCCAGATAGTGACGTAGCAACGGTTGATCCTGTCGAACTGATCGCGCCCATTCCGGCGCCAGCGTCTCAGCGCCCCAGGCCGGTTGAACGAGTGGTCATTGTCGACGATGCGACCGTCGAACGTCAGCCCGTCATCCCACCTGCCGGGTTTGTCGGGGAGGAGGACCTTGCCGGTTGGGAATCGGGCTCGCTGGCCGACTACCTGGCCCAGCAAGGCCTGCTCAGCGATGGCCCATCGAGCGCCTATGATCCGGATGGCTTCTACCTTGATGAAGGCCCCAACGGGAACTGACATCGGGCAGTTCTCAACCAGTGTGCGGTAAGGTATGGTTTGACCTTGCCGTGATTTGACCCTGCGTGGGCAGAGTAATCCGGTGCTTACGGTGGGGCGTAAAATGGCCTGTGCCACATGCTGCAATCACGGTGAGACCGGCCTTTGGCGCTTTGTGTGCGGCATCCTCGATTGGCGGCGCTGGGCTTCCTTTGCCTGGCTCCGTCCCCGCGCTTCTGGCAATTCGGAGAATATGGTGTCTGTCTGGCAGCGCTTGGCTGAGGTGATTGGTTCGGTTTCGGCCCGCAAGGGCATGCTGGGCTCGGTCGCCAATATCCTTGATCCCGACACCTGGCTTCCGGGTGGGCGCGATGCTGCGTTCACGCTGGCGCTGATCGCACTGTCGGCCAAGATGGCGGTTTCGGATGGCGTCGTTACTGCCTCAGAAGTTCGGGCGTTCAACCGTACTGTCGAGTTCGGCCCCGAGATCGCGGAGCAGGTCGAAAGGGTATTCCAGCTCGCCCAGCAGGATGTTGGCGGATATCAGGGCTATGCGCGCAAGATCGGCAGGTTTTTTGCCGACACTCCGGAAACGCTGGAACACGTGCTTGATGGCTTGTTCTACATCGCGTCCGCCGATGGCATGATCCACGAGTCCGAGCTTGAATACCTCAAGTCGGTCAGCGACATATTTGGCTTCGATGACGCACGCTTTGAGCAAATCGCTGCCCAGCATGTCTATATCGATGACGGTCGCGATCCATACCTGGTGCTCGGGCTTGATCCGGGGGCCAGCCCTGCCGAGGTGCGCCGCGTCTATCGTCTGCTCGTCGCCGAGCATCACCCGGACAGGCTGATCGCCAGGGGCGTGCCGGAGGACCTGATCGAAGTTGCGACCGCGCGGATGGCGGCGATCAATCATGCCTATGGCCAGATCACTAAGCCGGCTGCGCCTGCTTTACCGGCGCCTGCTGAGACCTGATGGGTTGACGCGGGGCGCAAAGCCGCCCAAAACGGCCGCGCCAGTTGACCGGGTGGCCGCTCAGGCAGGGTAACCTGCCGGGGAGGAAAGTCCGGGCTCCATCGAAATGCGGTGCCGGCTAACGGCCGGCGGGGGCGACCCCAGGGAAAGTGCCACAGAGAGCAAACCGCCCTGCATGCAGGGTAAGGGTGAAAGGGTGCGGTAAGAGCGCACCGCGGACCTGGCAACAGGGACGGCACGGCAAACCCCACCGGGAGCAAGACCAAATAGGGGTGACGCGGGGCAACCCGGCCGGTTTTCGAGGCTTGTCACCCGGGTTGGTTGCACAAGGGTCCTGGTAACAGGGCTCGCAGATGAATGGTCACCACGTCGCGGAAACGCGGCCCTACAGAACCCGGCTTACAGGTCAACTGGCAGATTTCCTTTGGGCAAGTCCATTAAGGGAAACAGATTCTTAAACACCATTGTTCAATGTGCGATCAAACCCTGCGCCAGCGGGGCGGTGGGTCATGGCGTTCGATATGACCGTCAGCAATCGGGCGGCTTGCCGCCGGTAGAGCAGGACAATCATGGGCCAGCGCGCAGCGCCCGACAGCACTGAGACGAGCGCACCGCATCTGCCGGTGATGCTGAGCGAAGTGCTGGCAGCCCTGTCGCCGGTTGCCGGCGCCCGCATTCTCGATGGCACATTCGGGGCAGGCGGTTATTCCCGCGCCTTGCTCGAGGCCGGAGCCTCGGTGATCGCCATCGACCGCGATCCCAATGTCCGCCCTCACGCCGATGCGCTTGCATCGGATTTTCCGGGGCGCTTTACCTTCGTGCCAGGCACCTTCTCCTTGCTGGATGTTCTGGCCGAAGGGCAGGGGCCGGTGGACGGCGTCGTGCTCGATATCGGCGTATCGTCAATGCAGCTTGATGAGGCAGAGCGTGGCTTCTCGTTCATGCGCGAAGGGCCTCTCGACATGCGCATGGCTGCTGAAGGCATCAGCGCGGCCGATCTGGTTAACGACCTCGAAGAGGAGGAACTGGCCAATTTGCTCTATGCCTATGGCGAAGAGCGCAAGTCGCGCCGGATTGCCCATCGCATTGTGGCGGAACGGGCCGAGGCGCCCATCACCGCAACCACGCAACTGGCTCGCGTCATTGAAAAGGCCATCGGCCGCAAGCCGGGTGACGCGCACCCCGCCACCCGCAGCTTTCAGGCGCTGCGGATTGCCGTCAATGGCGAACTTGACCAGTTGGTCGAGGGACTGTTTGCGGCCGAACGGCTTCTGCCCGAGGGTGGGCGACTTGCTGTCGTCAGCTTTCACAGTCTTGAAGACCGGATCGTGAAGCGCTTCTTCGAGCCCGAGAAAGGCGCTGCCACGCAATCGCGGCATCTGCCTCAGGTCACGAGCGAACCGCCACGCTGGCATCCAGTCTCCAAGGGGCTCAAGGCAGGAACCAGCGAAGTCGCCCGCAATCCGCGCTCGCGATCGGCGGTTCTGCGCATGGGCGTGCGGACGTCCATGGCGGCGCGGGCTGTCAGCTATGACGGGCTTGCAGTGCCGCGGATTGGGGGTGCCCGATGATCAAGACGCTCAACATCGTGCTCACCGGCACCGCACTGCTGGCGCTTATTGGAGTCTACGCCCTCAAGTATTCAGTCGAGGAGACGGCCAGCGCCAGGTTTGAGTTGCAGGCGACGATTGAACGCCAGGAGGCGGATCTTTCCTTGCTCAAGGCGGACTGGTCCTACCTCAATCAGCCTGCCCACGTTGCTCCCATCGTTGCGCGCCACCAGGAAGCGCTTGGTCTGCAGCCCATCGCGCCCTCGCAGTTCGTAACTCTTGAAACCCTGCCCATGCGCCCTGCTGCTCCAGACACCGATGCGCTTAACGCCTTGTTTGAATCGCTGGATGCGGGCGTTGATCCGGCCGACCAGATGATCGGGGAATAGTTCAATGGCCATGATCACCGAACCAAACCCCACAATCACGCTTGAAGGCGCGCGCATTTCGCGCGGCAACCTGACCAGGGCTCGCATCCGCTGGGTCATTCTGGCTCTGCTGATCATGTTCGGCATCGTGGGTGGACGACTCATACAGCTCGGTTCAGTCGTTGCTGACTCAACCATTGAAGGTCAGACGCGTGACGTGATCACGGCGACCCGCCCGGCGATCCTGGATCGCAACGGGCTGGAGATGGCTGTCGATATCCGCGTGCCTTCGCTTTATGCAGAGCCGCGCCGCATCATCGACGTCGACGAGGCGGTCGAGAAACTGTCGGAAGTGATGCCCGATATCAATCGCGACTGGCTGCGCAAGCGCCTCACTGGCGACAAGGGCTTTGTCTGGGTCAAGCGCGAGCTCACGCCGGCCTTGCAGGAGCGTATTCTGCGCCTTGGCATCCCCGGGCTCGACTTCCTAACCGAAAGCAAGCGCTTTTACCCCGCCGGTCCCGAGGCGGCCCACGTGCTCGGCGCGGTCAATATTGACAATCAGGGTATTGCCGGCATCGAGCGTCATATGGACGCTGAGGATGTGGCGTTGCTGCAGTCGATCGGACTGGCAAGGGGGCAGGAACTCACGCCTGTCGAGCTTTCCATCGATCTGCGCGTGCAGCACGCCATGCGCCAGCAGCTTGTGGACTCGCTCACCCGCTATCAGGCCGTGGCTGCTGCCGGGGTGATGCTGGATATCCGCACCGGCGAAGTCATCGCCATGGCCTCGCTCCCCGATTTTGATCCCAACGATCCGGCGACCGCGCTTCTCGAAGGCCGCATGAACCGGATCACCGCGGGCAAGTTCGAGCTCGGTTCGACGATGAAAACGGTCACGATCGCTGGTGCGCTGGATAGCGGCCGGGTCAAGATCACGGACACATTCGATGCCCGGTTCGGCGTGCGTTTCGGGCGCTTCACTATCGACGATTTCCACGGCAAGCACCGCATCCTGTCGCTGCCCGAGGTCTATAAGTACTCTTCCAATATCGGCACCATCCATATCATGCAGGCGCTGGGCAAGGATGACTTCCGCGCCTTCCTGACCCGCATCGGCTTTGATGCGCCGCTGGCACTTGAGTTGCCCGAGAAGACCCGCTCGAACGTACCCGCCAGATTCTCCGAGATTGTTGCAGCCACCGCTTCGTTCGGTCACGGCCTAAGCATCACGCCCATGCACATGGCCTCGGCGATGGCGGCGTTCGTCAACGATGGCAACTATGTTCAGCCCACCATGTACAAGCGCTCGCTCGAAGAGGCGCGCGCCATGTATGTGCCGATCATCAAGCCGGAAACCAGCCGCTACATGCGCTACCTGATGCGCCTGAATGCGCTGGAGGGGTCCGGGTCACGCATGAACAAGATGGCCGATGGCTATCGTACCGGCGGCAAGACCGGCACGGCTGAGAAGGTTGTTGAGGGCCGGTACGCAGTGGGCAAGAACCTGAACGTGTTTGCCTCGGCTTTCCCGATGGATAACCCACGTTATGCTATGGTTATCCTGGTTGATGAGCCAAAACGCGAAAACGAGCAGTCGGGCACCACCGCTGGCTGGAATGCCGGTGAAGTCACGGGGAGAATCGTGGCACAGGTGGCGCCGATGCTGGGTATCGCGCCGGATTTCAGTGAAATGACCGATGCCGCTCTGCTGCCGGTGGAACTGCGCTAATTGGGTCCAGAAGGATTGCCCGCCTTGTCATACGCACTCGCCTATCTGCTTGAAGGTTGTGGCAGCCCGATTCCCGCATTGACCGATATTGAAGGCGTCAATGCCGACAGCCGAGCGATTGCGCAGGGCGACGCGTTTTTTGCCCTGCCCGGCACGGCAGCGCATGGCAATGCCTTTGCGTCCGACGCGGTCAAACGCGGTGCAAAAGTGTTGGTCACCGACCGGCGCCCCGAGTCTGACCCCGGCGTGCCTGTTGTCCTGGTGGAAGATGTGCGCGCCGCCTATGCCCGCGCCGCATCACGCCAGTTCGCCCCTCAGCCCGCCACTGTGGTTGCGGTCACCGGAACCAATGGCAAAACCTCCGTTGCCTCGTTCGTGCGCCAGATCTGGGCCGGTTGCGGCCTGCATTCGGCCAGCATTGGCACGCTTGGCGTTGAAACCTCGGACGGGCTCATTCCGGGCGAACTGACCACCCCGGATTCGCTGTCCCTGCACCGCGATCTGGCGCGGCTGCGGACTTTGGGAATTGACCATGTCGCCATGGAGGCCTCAAGTCACGGCCTCGACCAGCGCCGCTTGGACGGCTTGCGGTTCCGCGCCGTCGGGTTCACCAATCTCAGCCGCGATCACCTCGATTACCACCCGGATATGGCACACTACGCCAATGCCAAGCTGCGGCTCTTCACCGACCTTCTGGCCGATGGCGGCGCGGCGGTGGTCAATACCGACGACGAAGAACATCAGCCCTTCATGTTTGCAGCGCTCGATCGTGGGGCGCAACTTCTGACAGTGGGGCGCGAGGGTGCTTTTTTCGAGATCACCGAGGTGACGATCGAGGGCTACGGTCAGCGGGTGCATGGTCGGCTCGTGGGAGAGCATGTCAGCTTCTATCTGCCGCTGACAGGCAGCTTCCAGGCCAGCAATGCGGTCATGGCGCTGGCCCTGGCCATTGCATCGGGTGCCCCGCAGGATCTTGCCCTTGCCGCAGTCACCACCCTGAAGGGCGCTAAAGGGCGGCTCGAACTGGTGGCCGAGCACAATGGCGCTGCTATATTTGTTGACTATTCGCACAAGCCCGTGGCGCTCGAAACGGCACTCACCTCGCTCCGGCCATATGCGACCAACAAGCTGCATGTCGTGTTCGGCGCCGGTGGCGACCGCGACAAGGGCAAGCGCCCCATGATGGGCGCGGTGGCCGAGCGCCTCGCCGACCGCATCACCATCACCGATGATAATCCGCGCACCGAAGATGCCGCAACCATTCGCAGCGAAGTCAGGGCTGCTGCGCCATCGGCGCGTGAAATTGGCGACCGGCGCGAGGCCATCATTGATGCTGTGCGTCAGCTGCAGCCCGGGGATGTGCTGGTCGTGGCGGGCAAAGGTCACGAGGACTATCAGATCATCGGCAAGACCAAGCATCACTTCTCCGACCACGAAGTTGTGCTTGAGGCTGTCGGCCCACGCTGATGGCAAGGCTCTTCAGCGTTGGTGAAGTGCTTGAGGCCACGGGTGGCAGGGGCGAGGGCCTCTCACATGAAGGCATCTGCTCGATTTCGATCGACTCCCGCGAAATCGGCCCTGACGCCTTGTTCGTTGCCATCAAGGGCGATGTTCATGATGGGCACGACTTCGTCCGCACGGCCATTGCCAATGGCGCCGTCGCGGCCCTGGTCAGCCAGGAAAAGGCGGTTGATCTCGGCGACAAGCTGATCATCGTTCCCGATGCGCTGGCAGGACTGGTCAATCTGGCGCGTGCCAGCCGAAATCGCAGCGCCGCCCGCATCGTCGGTGTCACCGGTAGTGTCGGCAAAACCACCACCAAGGAAGCGATCCGCACCATTTTTGAGATGGCCGGTCCCTCGCATGCTTCGATCCGCAGTTTCAACAATCACTGGGGCGTGCCGCTGATGCTGGCCCGCATGCCGCCTGAGACCCGATATGCGGTCTTTGAAATGGGCATGAATCACGCTCACGAAATCACGCCATTGAGCCGGCTCGTGCGCCCGCATGTCGCGGTTATCACTGCAATTGCCCCCGCTCACCTCGAAACGCTCGGCTCGCTCGAGGCCATCGCGGATGCCAAGTCTGAAATCTTCGATGGGCTCGAACCCGGTGGAACGGCCGTCATCAATACCGACCATGGCCACCTCGACCGCCTGCTGGCTGCAGCGCACAGTGCGAATGTCGGCAAGATCATCACCTTCGGCTTCGCGCCTGGCGCCGACTGGCACATCGAGGACATTCGAACCGATGGTGTGATGTCGATTGCACGCGTGCGCCATGGCAGCGAGAGCATTGAATTTGCCATCGGTGCCCACGGTCGGCACATGGTGTCCAATGCCCTGGCCGCCCTGATTGTTGCTAATGAGTGCGGGATAGGGCGCGCTGCCGCGATTGAGGCTCTTGCCGGTTTCGGCGCCCAGGAGGGGCGAGGGCTTCGCCATGTGCTCGGGCCCGCAGAAAAGCCTCTGGTGCTGACCGACGAGAGTTACAATGCCAATGTTGCCTCGATGCGCGCGGCAATGGAAGTCTTCGCGCAACAGAAGGCAGTGGGTGGCCAGAAGATCCTCGTTCTGGCAGACATGCTGGAATTGGGACCGCAAGGGCCCGCGATGCATGAAAGCCTGGCTGACGCGGTTAGAGCGACGGGCGCAGACCGGGTGTATCTGATCGGTCCGCAAATGGCGGCGCTTGCTGCTGCGCTTGGGCCCGGGATGGTCGCCGGACAGGCGCTGACCACGCAAGAGATCGCGGAAAGCCTTGTAAACAGCCTTGCCTATGGCGACGCGATTATGGTCAAAGGGTCCAACGGAATGAAGCTCGGAGCGCTGGTCCGCCGTATTCGCGACCAATTCGCCTGATCGAGTTCGCGCTGGGACGAGGACACACCGATCCATGTTGTATTTTCTCGGGCAGTTGGGCGACGGCCTCAGCGCTCTGAACGTTTTCCGCTACATCACTTTCCGCACCGCCGGCGCCGTGATGACTTCCCTGTTCTTCGTATTCCTTTTCGGTCCCGGCATGATCGCGCTGCTGCGCATCAAGCAGGGGCGCGGACAGCCGATCCGAGAAGATGGTCCGGCAAGCCACCTGCTGACCAAGAAGGGCACGCCTACCATGGGCGGCCTGATGATCCTGGCGGGTGCACTGGTGTCGATCCTCTTATGGGCGAACCTGACCAACGGCTATGTCTGGGTCGTGCTTATGGTCACAGTTCTGTTCGGTGCCATCGGGTTTTACGACGACTATCTCAAGGTCACACGCATGTCGCACAAGGGCTTTGGGGGCCGGCAACGGCTGCTGCTTGAGGCTGTGATTGCCGGTGTCGCCTGCCTGATGATTGCCAACATGGGCGAGCCTCCGTTTGCCAACTCGCTGCTGTTTCCGTTCGTGAAGGGCCTCGCCCTCAATCTTGGCTGGTTCTTCTTTGCATTCGGTGCCTTTGTCATCGTGGGGGCAGGCAATTCGGTGAACATGACTGACGGCCTCGATGGCCTTGCCATCGTTCCGGTCATGATCGCAGCGGGCTGCTTTGGCCTGATCGCCTACCTCGTGGGGTCGCAGACTTTTTCGGACTACCTGCTGGTCAACTACGTGCCGGGCACGGGTGAACTGGCCGTTGTCTGCGGCGCGCTGATCGGGGCCGGGCTCGGCTTCCTTTGGTTCAATGCGCCACCGGCCCAGATCTTTATGGGCGACACGGGTTCACTTGCCCTGGGTGGTGCGTTGGGCACCATCGCGGTAGCCACCAAGCACGAAATCGTCCTCGCCATCATCGGTGGGCTGTTCGTGCTTGAGGCGGTTTCGGTGATTGTGCAGGTCGCCTCGTTCAAGCTCACTGGCAAGCGCGTATTCCGCATGGCGCCGATCCACCATCATTTCGAGCACCTTGGCTGGACTGAAAGCCAGGTTGTGATCCGCTTCTGGATCATCGCCTTCGTGCTTGCCCTGATTGGGCTCAGCTCGCTCAAGCTGCGTTAACCAGTCACGGCCGGGATTCGCATTTTGCGTTTCCCGGTGACAACCTGGTAACCATCCCGGCCTTAGATTGGTAGCCGAAGCCCTCACTCTCGGGAGGCCGCCCATCCGGGCGGCACCAATCCATGTTCGCACGCGAAAACAAGACGCCGATCGCCGAATGGTGGTGGACGATTGACAAGGAATTGCTGGCGGCTCTTGTGCTGCTCATGGCGTGCGGTGTGGTTCTGAGTTTTGCGGCGAGCCCACCCGTCGCCGAGCGCCTCGGCCTTAGCCAGTGGCATTTCATCATCCGCCACGCGCTCTTTACCATCCCGGCCCTGCTGGTCATGGTTGGGGCCTCGCTGATGACCATGCGGCAGACCCGCATCTGGGCGCTCGCCTGCCTCGTCGTTTCCATTGCGCTCTTGTGGGCGACGCTGAAGTTGGGTGTGGAAGTGAAGGGTGCCAAGCGCTGGATTTCGGCTGCCGGTCAGTCGATCCAGCCGTCAGAGTTCGTCAAGCCGGCGTTTGCCGTGATTGGAGCTTGGCTGTTCTCGGAGGCCATGATCCATCGCGGCATGCCAGGACGCCTGATCGCCAGCGTCCTGATGGTTGTCATCGTGCTCGGTCTCCTGCTCCAGCCCGACCTTGGGCAGACGGCACTGGTGCTGGCGACCTGGGCGGCGTTGCTGTTCCTCTCAGGCATTTCCTGGTGGATCATTATGGCGCTCATGGGCAGCGCCGTCGTCGGCGGCTTTGGCGCCTACATATTCTTTCCGCACTTCGCCAAGCGCATCGATACCTTCCTCAATCCAGAGGGTGGCGGGAATACCTATCAGATCGACCGGGCGCTCTCCTCGCTGCTCGAAGGCGGCTGGTTCGGGCGCGGCCCCGGTGAATCAGTGGCGAAAAAGCTCATTCCCGATGCTCATGCGGACTACGTGTTCTCGGCTGCGGCGGGCGAATTCGGCATCCTGTTCTGCCTCGTGCTGGTGGGCCTGATTGCCTTCATCGTCATCCGCGCCTTGATCGCCGCACAGAGCCAATCAAGCCTGTTCGCCCGGCTGGCGGCGTCGACCTTAGCCATTCAGTTCGGCCTGCAGTCAGCAATCAACCTGATGGTGAACCTCAACCTCATTCCGCCCAAGGGCATGACGCTCCCATTCGTTTCCTATGGCGGTACTTCGATGATCGCCATTGCCTTCGGGGCAGGGCTGCTGCTGGCGCTCACCCGCAAGAAACCCGAGGAGCGTATGGTCACTGGCCTGCCTGCCTATCGCAGCGCCCTGGCGGCCGCAGAATGAGCCTGTTTGTCCTGATTGCAGGCGGCACCGGCGGGCATCTGTTCCCGGCCATGGCCCTGGCGCAGGAACTGCGTCGGCGCGGGCACGATATCCACCTGATGACCGATCACCGCGTCACAGGCTATGGCGACCAGTTTCCGGCCAGCGCCATTCACATCGTGCCCTCGGCAACGCCCTCGATCCGCAATCCGCTTAAATTCGCCGTTGCCGGCGCCAAGATTGCCTGGGGAACCTGGGTTGCCATGGGCATGCTGGGCAAGATCAAACCCAGCGCTGTGATCGGCTTCGGCGGCTATCCGACCTTCCCGCCGTTCCTCGCTGCCTCTGTGCGGCGAATCCCGGGAATCCTGCACGAGCAGAATGCCGTGATGGGCCGGGCCAATCGGGCCCTTGGTCGTTTTGCCAGCACGCTGGCCCTGAGCTTTGCCAGAACCCGGCATGCCGAAGCCTTTGGCACCAAGGTTGAACTCACCGGCAACCCGGTCCGCGACCGGGTGCGTGCGATCAGCGATACTCCCTATCCTGGCCTTGATGCAGATGCGCCGTTCAAGCTCGTGATTTTCGGCGGCAGCCAGGGCGCACGTGCTTTCGCCGACCTCGTGCCACCTGCCGTTGCCATGCTGCCCCCTGACCTTCGGTCACGGCTTCGCATCGTGCAGCAGTGCCGTGCCGAAGATCTCGATCGTGTCGCTGAAGCCTACCGGCAGGCCAAAGTGAATGTCGAGCTCGCTGCGTTCTTTAACGACCTGCCCGAGCGGATTGCACAGGGGCATCTCGTCATTGGGCGTTCGGGTGCCTCGACCATTGCGGAACTCTGCGTCATCGGTCGGCCGGCGATCCTGGTGCCGCTGCCCGGCTCCATTGATGCCGATCAGGCCAACAATGCCCGCGTCGTCGAAGCCGCCGGGGGTGGATGGCTTTGCGAACAGGCCACGCTTTCGCCGCTTTCCCTTGCGACTCGCCTCGAGACATTGATGCGCGCGCCAGACCAGCTTATGGCTGCGGCGGCAGCGGCCAAGGGGCTGGGTCAGCCGCAGGCGGTGGAGCGGCTCGCAGACCTTGCCGAACGGATCGGCGCAGGCCGGTGAACACGGACTTTACGGGGGACTACTCATGAAAATGCCGCGCAACATCGGGCCGGTGCACTTCATCGGCATTGGCGGCATCGGCATGAGCGGCATCGCCGAAATCCTGCACAATCAGGGCTATGTCGTGCGTGGATCAGACGCAGCCGCAAACCCCAATGTGCAGCGGCTGCGCGACATGGGCATTGTCGTTGAAATCGGCCAGAAAGCCGAAAATCTGAAAGACGCTGCTGTTGTCGTGGTGTCGTCGGCGATCAAGAAGGACAACCCCGAGTTGCAGGCGGCGCGGGCCCGGGCGCTCCCCGTTGTGCGGCGCGCCGAAATGCTTGCCGAAATCATGCGTTTCAAAAATGCCATCGCCATCGGCGGCACTCACGGCAAGACGACGACCACAACGCTGGTGGCCACACTCCTCGATGCCGGCAATCTAGACCCCACCGTCATTAACGGCGGCATCATCAACGCTTACGGGACCAACGCCCGGCTTGGTGATGGCGAGTGGATGGTGGTGGAGGCTGACGAAAGCGATGGCACCTTTGTCAAACTGCCTGCCGATGTGGCGGTGGTCACCAATATCGATCCCGAGCATCTCGATCACTACAAGGATTTCGCCGGGGTCAAGCAGGCCTTCCTCAACTTTGTCGAGAACGTGCCGTTCTATGGCTTTGCCGTCATGTGCCTCGACCATCCCGAGGTGCAGGCACTGGTCGGCGAGATCAAAGATCGCCGCGTCATCACTTATGGCCGCAATCCGCAGGCGGATGTACGCCTTGTCGATCTTGAAGTGATCGACGGCATTTCGCACTTCGCCGTCGAAATCCGCGACCGCATCCGCCTCACCCAGTTGCGGATCGATGGGCTGCAACTGCCGATGCCTGGCGAGCACAATGCGCTCAATGCCACCGCCGCAATCGCGGTGGCCGACCAACTGCATGTACCCGCAGAAGCGATCCGCAAGGGGCTCAAGACTTTCTCAGGCGTCAAGCGCCGCTTCACCAAGACCGGGACCGTCGGTGGCATCACCGTGATCGATGATTACGGTCATCACCCGGTCGAAATCGCGTCGGTGCTGCGCGCCGCCCGGCAATCGGCCAAGGGCGATGTAATTGCCGTTGTCCAGCCTCATCGCTATTCGCGGCTCAATGACCTGTTCGATGATTTCTCGGCCTGCTTCAACGATGCCGACACGGTGATTGTCGCACCGGTCTACGCCGCCGGTGAGCAGCCGATTCCCGGCGTCACGCATGAGGAACTCGTCACCCGCATCCGCGCACGCGGTCACCGAGACGCACGAGTGATCGACCGCCCAGAGGCGCTGGCCCCGCTGATTGCCAGCCGCGCCAACGAAGGTGACTATGTCGTGTGCCTTGGCGCCGGCAACATCACGCAGTGGGCCGCTGCGCTCCCCGGCGAACTGGGCGCGCTGACCGGCAAGGACGTGGTTCTGCCATGAGCTTTCCGGACCTGATCCCGGACCTTGAGCCCTGGATATCAGAGGTTCGCGGCCGCTTGATCCACAATCAGCCGCTGAGTGAGATCACCTGGTTTCGCGTTGGCGGACCGGCGCAGCTGTTCTTTCAGCCTGCCGACGAGGCGGACCTGCAGTTCTTCCTCAGGCACCTGCCCGAGACGATCAAGGTCACCGTGATTGGCCTTGGCTCAAACCTCCTGATCCGGGATGGCGGCCTTGATGGCGTCGTCATCCGTCTGTCAGCCAAAGGTTTTGGCAGTGCTGAGGTTGTGGGAGAAAACCGGATTCGCGTCGGTGCGGCCATGCCCGATGTGAAGGTTGCCACCTTCGCGGCCGAAGCAGGCATCGACGGTCTAACCTTTTATCGCGGCATTCCCGGCGGTATCGGCGGGGCGCTCTACATGAATGCCGGATGCTATGGCACCGAGACGCGCGATCGCATGGTTGAACTGCGTGCGGTGACCCGCCAGGGCGAGATCGTTACGCTCTCGAATGCGGACATGGGCTATGTCTACCGCAAGTCGAACGGGCCGCGCGGTGCAGTCTACACCTCCGCCGTCTACAAGGGTTTCCCTGGCGACCCCACTGCCATTCTTGATCGCATGCGAGAGATCACCGAAACCCGTGAGGCGAGCCAGCCGACCAAGGCGCGCACCGGTGGCTCGACATTCAAGAACCCGGAAGGTCATTCAAGCTGGAAGCTCGTCGATGAAGCAGGCTGCCGCGGATTGACGATCAACCAGGCGCAGGTTTCGGAAAAGCACTGCAATTTCCTTCTCAACCTTGATGATGCGAGCGCGCACGACATCGAATTGTTGGGTGAAACGGTGCGCAATCGCGTGCGTGCAAAGTCGGGCATCGACCTGAAGTGGGAAATCCGCCGCATGGGTCACTTTGTTCCCGGGCAGGAAGTCCGCGAGTTTCTGGATGGCGACGTCTTCACCGGAGTGGTCTGAGCATGAGCAAGCACGTCGCTGTCCTGATGGGTGGCCTCTCAAATGAACGCGCCGTGTCCCTGTCGTCGGGCAAAGGTTGTGCCGAAGCCTTGCGCCGCGCAGGCTACCAGGTAACCGAACTTGACGTCGGGTATGACGTTGCGGAGCGGTTGCGCGAAATCAGGCCGGACGTTGTCTTCAATGCTCTTCACGGTCGCTATGGCGAAGACGGCACCATCCAGGGCGTTCTCGAGTTTCTGCGAATTCCCTACACCCACTCAGGCGTGCTGGCTTCTGCATTGGCCATGGACAAGCACCAGACCAAGATCATGCTCAAGGCTGCCGGAATTCCGGTGACTGATCATGTGGTGGCATCGCGGGGCGAGATTGCCAAATCGCACTTGATGGCGCCGCCCTATGTGATCAAGCCGGTGGCCGATGGGTCAAGCGTTGGCATTTTCATCGTCAAGGCCGACCAGAGCCATCCACCCCAGGAAATACTAGGCGAGGACTGGAAGGGCGGTGAGATGCTGATGGTCGAGCGTTATATCGCTGGACGCGAGCTGACTTGCGCGGTGATGGGGGACGTGGCCCTTGGGGTGACTGAAATCGTCACCGACCTGCATTTCTACAACTACGAGGCCAAATACTCGGCAGGTGGGTCCAAACACGTCATTCCTGCGCAGATTTCACCGAAAATTTACGACAAAGTGCAGAAGATGAGCCTGAAGGCGCACGTGGCGCTTGGCTGTCGAGGCATCACCCGGACTGACTTCCGCTACAACGATCAGGCGGGCGAAGACGGTGAGCTTGTCTGTCTGGAAATCAACACCCAGCCCGGCATGACCCCAACCTCCCTGGCACCCGAGCAGGCCGCCCACGCTGGGCACTCCTTCGAAGAACTGGTCGCCTGGATGGTGGAGGACGCGAGTTGCAACAGGTAGGGAGCAAAGCGATGACCGCCACAGCCGTGGTGGTTGATCCGCGCCGTTTGCCTGTTCCAATCCGCAAGCCGTCCAGCCGCGCGCTGGTCAATGCCCGCCATGCCTGGGTTTTGCACAAGCGCGTGCTGCTGCGCTTGCTGGCTGCCGCCGCAGTGCTGGTCGGTGTCACGGCGGTTTATGAAGCCCGGGATGCCATTGGCACGGGTGTGGCGACTCTGAGCGGGATGCTGCAGGGTGAATTCGCCGATGCTGGCTTTGGCATCGACCAGATCCAGATTACCGGCCAGACCCTGACCAGCGAGGCCGAGATTTTCAAAGCCCTGGCAGTCGAACCGCGTACATCGACAGTTAATTTTGACGCCGAAGCTGCACGTAGCCGGATTGCCGACTTGCCGTCGGTTGATGCGGTTACGGTGCGCAAGGTTTATCCAGGGCAACTTGTTGTTTCGATCACCGAGAAGGTGCCCGTCGCGCGCTGGCGCGTGGATGGCGTGACTTTTGTCGTTGATGCCGCAGGCGAGCAGATCGGTGAAGATCGCGGCGCATACGGAGAGTTGCCGCTCGTCGTTGGCGACGGTGCCGCCGACGACGCGCTAGTGATGATCCGTGCTCTTGATCGCTTCGACAGCCTCAAGACCGGCCTGATTGCTCTGTCGCGCATCGCCGACCGGCGTTGGGATATGATCTTCGACAGCGGGATGCGGGCGCAGCTGCCGGAGCAGGGGGTAGCGCAGGCGCTGGCGCAGTTGGTCATTCTCCAGCGCGACTATCAGTTGCTTGATCGTGACGTCACTCTGATTGACTTGCGGGTGCCGGGTCTCCTGGCACTCAAGCCATCCGAGGCTTTGGCCGAACAGCGGGCCAAGGACGCAAAGACCAAGCCAAAAGCACCAAAGCCTGCCGACAGCGAATATGCGACCCCGGCCGAGAATGCCGCAGGAACCACCAAGCCATGATGACCGACGCCATGACCATGCGGCTCAAGCCACTCCAGCCCGGACGCACTTCCCTTGTCGCGGTGCTTGATGTGGGGTCGACCAAAATCTGCTGTGTCATCGCTCGCCTCAGCCCGCGCCCTGAGGGTAAGGCTCTCAAGGGGCGCACCCACGCCGCCGAGGTTATCGGCTTTGGTTATGGTCCCTCGTCGGGCATCAAGAGTGGGGTCATTACAGACCTCGATAAGGCCGAGCAGGCCATCCGCTCGGTTGTGGGGATGGCCGAGCGCGCCGCTGGCCTCACCGTCCAGTCGGTTATCGTCAATGTCACAGCCGGTCGACTGGGCTCGGAAACATTCTCAGCCACCGTCTCGCTTGGCGGGCAGGAAGTTGAACGCGCCGACCTGCAGCGCGTGCTGCGCGCCGTTAACGATCGTTCGGTCCGGCCGGAACGCTCGATTGTTCACGCGTTGCCAATCGGTTACGCGCTGGATGGTCAGAAGGGGATCCGTGATCCGCTGGGCATGGTTGGTGAAAAACTCAGTGTGGATGTTGCGGTGGTCAGCGCCGAAACGCTTGCGATGCGCAATATCGAGCTGGTGCTGCACCGGTGCCATCTTCAGATAGAAGCCCTGATCGCCACCCCCTACGCCAGTGGGCTTGCAACGCTCGTCGACGATGAAGCCAAGCTCGGTGTCGCCTGCATCGATTTCGGCGGTGCAACAACCACCGTTTCGGTCTTTTCCGAGGGGCAGTTGGTTTATGCCGACGCCATTGCCGTCGGTGGCCATCATCTGACTCTCGATATCGCCCGCCAGCTTTCGGTCGGTGTCGCGGATGCTGAACGTCTCAAGACCTTCTATGGCAGCGTGCTGCCCGGGCAGGCTGACGAGCGCGATATGATTTCGATTGTGCCGGTCGGCGCCGCCGCTGACGAAGCCCCCGGGCAAATCCCGCGCTCGACGATCACCCGCATTGTGCGCCCGCGCATCGAGGAAATCCTGACCGCCATTCGCGATCGCATGCAAGCCACCGGGATGATGGACGTCTGCGGCCGCCGATTTGTGCTGACCGGCGGTGCCAGCGAGTTGACCGGGCTTCCTGAAGTTGCCCGTCGCGTTCTGGCGCGCAACGTGCGCAATGGCCGCCCGATGGGCATTGCGGGCCTGCCGGAAATGGCAAAGACCGCAGCTTTCGCCACGGTCTCCGGCATGTTGATCTACCCACAGGTTTGCGTGCAGGAATATTCAGAGCCACGCGCATCGCACAAGCTGACCGGCACGGACGGTTATCTTGCCCGCGTCGGCTCATGGTTGCGTCACAGCTTTTAATTCAGCCGTTGTAGGCTTTCTGAAGATCTGCAACCACGATCTTGGTCATGGCAAGCATGGCATCGGTGGCGCGTGCCGCGCCTTCGCGATTTGAACCGCCGACGGTCTCATAAAGCTGCTTGGGCACGATCTGCCAGGACAGGCCGAATTTGTCCTTGCACCATCCACACATGCTGGGCACGCCGCCGTCGGCAGTCAAAATGTCCCAGAAATAGTCAACCTCTTCCTGGCCCGAGCATTCAACCACGAACGAAACCGCTTCGTTAAACTTGAACATCGGTCCGCCGTTCAGAAGCATGAAGCGCTGGCCCTCGAGTTCGATCACTGCGGTAAAGGCAGGCTTGTCGGGCGAATGCCGAACGACGTTGTGCACCTGGGCCGATTTGAAGGTTGAGGTGTAGAACTTGATCGCGTCGTCAATGCGCTCATCGAACCAGAGGCAAGGCATTATTTTGGTCATCTCGGGGTCCTGACTATCCTGTAACTGACTTGTTATATAAATAAGAGGTTATGTAATTCGGCAGTCGGCGTCAAGCTGCATGTTGGCGGCTATAGCCGTCCAAAACGCACGGGGAAAGGCCGCCGCATGGTTAACCGCTGATCAACACTGGCGCCTGCTCAGTTGCAATTTGCGCGGCCGTTAACGGATTTGGTTGCTTTGTTAGGGCTCGATTAACGAATTGGCGACTAAAACTGGTTCGAAACGCCACCTATGGGGCCTTAAATGACCATCAATCTCACCATTCCGGACATCCAGGAACTCAAGCCGCGCATCACCGTTTTCGGCGTCGGCGGGGCAGGTGGTAACGCCGTCAACAACATGATCAATTCCGGGCTTGATGGCGTCGATTTCGTTGTCGCCAACACCGATGCCCAGGCACTGGCACTCTCGAAAGCCTCGCGCATCATTCAACTCGGTGTCGCCGTAACTGAGGGTCTTGGCGCGGGTTCGCACCCAGAAGTGGGGCGCGCTGCTGCTGAAGAAAGCTACGATGAGATCAACGATCATCTCTCGGGTTCGCACATGGTGTTTATCACAGCGGGCATGGGTGGCGGCACCGGCACCGGCGCTGCCCCAGTGATTGCCCGTGCCGCACGCGAGCAGGGTATCCTCACCGTCGGCGTGGTCACCAAGCCGTTCCAGTTTGAAGGCAATCGCCGCACACGCCTGGCCGAGGACGGGATCGACGAACTGCATCGCCACGTCGACACGCTGATCGTTATTCCCAACCAGAACCTGTTCCGGGTTGCCAACGAGAAGACCACCTTTGCCGACGCCTTCGCCATGGCCGACCAGGTGCTCTATTCCGGTGTTGCGTGCATCACCGACCTGATGGTCAAGGAAGGCCTGATCAATCTCGACTTCGCCGACGTGCGCGCCGTCATGCGCGGTATGGGTAAGGCGATGATGGGGACTGGCGAAGCATCCGGTGAAGACCGTGCCCGCCATGCCGCCGAGGCTGCCATTGCCAACCCGCTGCTCGATGATGTGTCGATGCACGGCGCTCGCGGCCTGCTGATCTCGATCACAGGTGGTCCGGATCTCACGCTCTATGAGGTTGACGAGGCAGCAAGCCGCATCCGTGAGGAAGTCGATCCCGACGCCAACATCATTCTCGGCGCAACCTTTGATCCTTCACTCAATGGCACGATCCGCGTTTCTGTCGTGGCGACGGGCACCGATGCTACCATGGTGCAGGCCATGGAGCCGGTGAAGTCGAACCCGGCACGCGCGATTTCGGTCAAGCGCCCTGCGATGCAGGAAACGGCGTACGCGCCGCAGGTTGATATCGAATCACAGGTTGAAGCGGCTGTCGCCGAGGCAATCAACTATGACGAACCCTACGGCGCTTATGCCGAGGATGATGGCGTTATGGTCGAGCCATATATTCCCGCCGCCAGTCACCATCACGTGGAAGAGCCGACGTATCCCCCGGAAGCGCCGATTCCGAGCGTCTACGTGCCCTCCCACGCCGAGCGTCCCGACGGGCAGCGCCGCATGCCGCGGACCGAGGAACTCCCGGTTGTTGCGCGCCGGACACAGGAGGCGCATGAAAAGCATGATGCAGAACCGCGGAACGCGCGTGCGCTCTTCCGTCGGCTTGCGTCGAATGTCGGCCTCGGCCTGCGCGCTCCCGACGATCATGGCGGCGATGAAACCAGCTATACTGCATCCGATGATGCAGCAGCGCGCAGCGCGATTGAGGCCGCTGCGCCAAGGGTTTCACACAATTCTTCCCCCCGAGACGGGGCGCAGGGCAACGCCGACGCATACGGTCGACCGGTGGCCGCTGCTCCTGCCAAGGAACACCTGGAAATCCCTTCGTTCCTGCGCAAACACGGTTAGCACTCGATTTATTTCGGGGCATAAGTTCACCCGGTGCGGCTTTCGCACCGGGTTTTTTTTGAGTAAGACCTTAGTTCGATTGGGTACGGAGTCTCCGAACATGCAAAAGCTGTCCGCGCGCCAGCGCACCCTTGCTGGTGTGCTTGAGTTCAGTGGGTTCGGTGTACATAGCGCTCTGCCAGTTACTTTGACTATTGAGCCTGCCGCGCCCGACAGTGGATATCTTATCGCACGTAAACTTGAGGATGGGCGGACAGCTGGCCCCGTAGCGGTTCATTTCTCGCGTGTTACCCGCACGACGCTTTGCACTACCCTTGACCTTGGTGACAGTGTTTCTGTTGCGACGATTGAGCACGTGATTTCCGCGCTCTCGGGCCTGGGCGTCGATAATGCCCTGATTACTCTGATTGGTGGGGCCGAGTGCCCAATTCTCGATGGCAGTGCTGCCCCGTTTGTTGAAGCCATCATGTCAGTTGGCCTCGTGGTTCAGCCTGCGACGCGAAAATACATCAAGGTTCTGCGTGCCGTCATGGTTCGCAACAACGATGCTTCCGCTGCTCTTGAGCCCTATAACGGTCGGGCGCTGGACCTCGAAATCGACTTTGACAGCAAGGTTATTGGCCGCCAGCGCATGATTTTTGACTGGACGCCGCGCCGGTATTGCGAAGACGTGTCGCGTGCACGCACCTTTGGATTTGTGCGCGATGCCAAGGCGCTGCGTCAGGCGGGCTATGCGCTGGGCTCGAGCCTTGAAAACTCGATCACTGTCCACGACGAGCGCATCCTCAATCCCGGCGGATTGCGTTACGAGGACGAATTCGTCCGCCACAAGCTGCTCGATGCTATCGGCGATCTGGCACTCGGTGGCTTGCCGATCTACGGGCGCTTTCGGTCGTATAAAGGCGGTCATGCGCTTAATGCACTGGTTCTGGCGGGGCTCTTTGCCAGCGACGCTAACTATGAGATAGTTGGTGCCGAAGACCTGCCGCTCGCGTTCGATGCGCTTGATGATATGCCGGATGGCATCGAAGTCAGCCCCTATCTGCGTTCGGTCGGATAGGACCTATCAGGCAATTCGCCACAGTTTTGATCCAATTGAACTTTAGGCCGCTGGTCTCTTCTCGCGGTGCGTAACACATGGGGCAGTTCGTGACAGTCAACGCTTTTACAGGATTTTCCAGCAAGGCCCTTCGGGTCCTGGCGGTTGGCGCGCTGGTTGCGGTCCTGGCCGGTTGCAATCTGTTCGGTCCCCCCAAAATTAAGGAAGAGGCAATCATCCCGCCTGAGACGCTCTATACCAGTGCGCTCGCGGACATGGACGCCCAGAAATACCTGACCGCGATCAAGACGCTTGAAAAGCTCGAACGCCAGCACCCTTACTCGGAGTATAACGAGAAGGCCAAGCTGATGTCTGTGTACGCAAACTACCGCATCGGCAAATTCCCCGAGGCGATTGCTGCAGCGGATCGCTATATCGCGTTGTTCCCGGCGTCCAAAGAACTGCCCTATGTGCTTTATCTGAAGGGCACTTCTTATTTCGGTCAGATCAAGGACATCACCCGCGACCAACAGATCGCCCAGAACGCGATCGAAACCTATTCCATGCTGATTGCAAACTACCCCAAGTCTGAACACGCCAAGGATGCGCGCGATAAGATTGTCATTGCCTACGACCAGCTTGCCGGTAAGGAAATGTCCGTCGGGCGGTACTATCTCGGCAATGGGCAGTATGCAGCGGCTATCAATCGTTTCCGCGTTGTCGTCGAGCAGTTCCAGACCTCAACCCATATCGAAGAAGCGCTCTATCGCCTGACGGAGGCCAACCTGTCGCTTGGTCTGGTTGTTGAGGCCCAGACAGCTGCGGCCGTTCTTGGGCACAACTATCCATCGAGCAGCTGGTATAAGCAGGCGTTCGCCTTGCTTGAAAAGCAGGGTCTCGCCCCGCAGATGAACCAGGGTTCGGACCTGGCGTCCTTCAAGAAGACCTGATCAATCGCGCCGCGTGGGCGGAACTTGCAAATATTCGTTGCTTGTTTGTTCCGCTCCGGGCTAAGTTTCGGTCCGCGTGAGCCGGTGGCAGTGACGGGGCCAATCCGCCACGCTGGGTCAAAGGGCTGCTCCCGGCATGCTAAGTGCGCTTTCGGTTCGTAACATCGTTCTGATCGACCAGCTCGATCTGTCCCTTGGTTCAGGACTAACGGTCCTGACGGGGGAAACCGGCGCCGGAAAATCAATTCTTCTGGATGCATTGACGCTGGCACTTGGGGGGCGCGGAGATGCGTCTCTGGTGCGCAAGGGTGCCGAAAGCGGGCAGGTGGTCGCGGTGCTACAGCTTGCCAAGGGGCATCCTGCCCGCGAAGCGTTGCGCGACAATGATATTCCCGATGATGAAGATGTCATTCTGCGCCGCGTGCAACTTGCCGATGGCCGCACCAGAGCGTTCATCAACGATCAGCCCGTATCGGCCGCGTTGCTGCAGAAGGTAGGCTCGCTGGTGGTGGAGATCCACGGCCAGCATGATGATCGGGCCCTGGTCGACGCGGCCTCGCACCGTGCGTTGCTCGATGCATTCGGCGGCCATGATGCGATGAGCGCTTCCGTGCGCGACGCCCATATACTGCTGGCAGAAGCGGACGATGCAGTCGCGGCCCAGAAGGCGGCCGTCCGCAAGGCGCAGGCCGACGAGGAATATGCCCGGCATGTGGTAGAGGAGCTAGGCGCGCTCAAACCACAAGCCGGCGAAGAAGATGAACTGGCAGAGCGCCGCCAGCACCTGATGCAGCTTGAACGCGCCGCCGAAGAGGTGCGCGAGGCCGACGAGATGCTCAACGGGCCAACCGCTCCCGGACCGGCGCTGGCATCTCTAATGCGCCGCCTGATGCGTAAGGTTGACAGTGGGGGAGCCATCTTCCAGCCGATTGTTGATGCGCTGGACGCCTCGCTTGTCTCGCTCGACCGCACCTCAGACGCCCTGGAAACGCTTAAACGCGAAATGGCGTTTGACCCCCGCGAGCTTGAGCAGGTCGAAGAGCGCCTGTTTGCCCTGCGTGCTGCGGCCCGCAAGCACCAGACGACCTGTGACGGCCTCGCCGATGTGCTGGCCCGGTACAAGACCGACCTCGATACGTTGCAGAGTGGCGAAACGAACCTCGCCAGGCTTGAGACCGCTGCCGCTGAGGCGCGGGCCGCGTATGACAAGGCCGCCTCAGTTTTAAGCCGGGCGCGCGGGTTGGTGGCACAGGAACTCAGCCTCGCTGTCGAGGCGGAATTGCCCGATCTCAAGCTGGGCTCGGCCCACTTCATTGTCGATCATCAGGTCGATGAGTCTCGCATAGCGGCCACCGGGTTCGACCAGATAGCCTTTCACGTCCAGACTAACCCGGGCACCTTGCCCGGCCCGCTGCTCAAGGTGGCGTCGGGTGGTGAATTGTCGCGTTTCCTGTTGGCGCTTAAGGTCGTGCTTGCCGACCGCGGCTCGGCGCCTGTGCTGATCTTTGACGAGATCGACACGGGGGTCGGTGGAGCGGTTGCCGATGCCATCGGGCGTCGCCTCGCGCGGTTGTCGGCGCGGGTTCAGGTCCTCACCGTTACCCACGCCCCTCAAGTGGCGGCGCGGGCCCAGCGCCACCTGCTCATCGAAAAGCAGGCCGTGGAAGAGGGGGCATTTGTGCGCACTCACGTCCGTCCGCTTGAGCTAGATGCTCGCCGCGAGGAAGTGGCACGCATGTTGGCGGGCGCGACAGTCACCGAAGAGGCTCGCGCTGCAGCAACGCGTTTGATGTCGGAGGTATCGTGACTTTGCCGGAACCTGAGATCGAGAACTTCAGCGAAGCCCAGGCGCGGGCCGAGCTTGACCGGCTTCATGGGCTGCTGGCGGCGGCAGACATCGCCTATCATCAGAATGACGCGCCCGAGATCACCGATGCTGAATACGACGCCCTCAAGCGCCGCTATCTGGCAATCGAGGCCGCCTTTCCCGAGATCCGACGGTCCGACAGTCTCTCCGACAAAGTTGGCGCGGCCCCGGCGGAAGGTTTCGACAAAGTTCGGCACGCCGTGCCCATGCTCAGCCTGACTAATGCGTTTGCCGACGAGGACGTTGAAGACTTCGTGGGCCGGGCCCGACGCTTTTTCGAACGCGACAAGGACCTTGAACTTGTGTTCACGGCCGAGCCCAAGATCGACGGCCTGTCTGCCTCCCTGCGCTACGAGAACGGCGTGTTCGTGCGCGGGGCAACCCGAGGCGATGGTGCTGTTGGTGAGGACATCACCGAGAATCTGAGGACCATAAAGGACATCCCCCATCGGCTCGAAGGCACCGACTGGCCAGACCTGATTGAGATCCGCGGTGAAGTCTATATGACCCATGCCGACTTCAAGGCTCTCAACGAGGCCTCGGCGGCCGAGGGCGGGCAGGTCTACGTCAACCCGCGCAATACGGCGGCAGGATCGTTGCGACAACTCGACCCAACGATTACTGCCAAACGCAAACTGCGGTTCTTCGCCTATGGCTGGGGCGAAGCGTCAACGCTTCCGGCAGACAACCAGTATGACATTGTCCAGGCGTTTGGCCGCTGGGGTTTTGCGATCAACCCGCTAACTATTTGCGCCACAACCACGCCCGAGATGCTGGCGCACTATCGAATGATCGAAGCGCAACGCGCCACTCTCGGTTACGATATCGATGGCGTGGTCTATAAGCTCAACCGGCTTGACCTGCGCGAGCGCTGGGGCTTCGTGGCCCGCGCTCCGCGCTGGGCTATCGCCCATAAGTTCCCTGCGGAACAGGCCAGCACCATCCTGCGTGGTATCGATATCCAGGTGGGCCGCACCGGCACACTGACGCCGGTTGGGCGCCTGCAGCCGGTCACGGTCGGCGGTGTGGTGGTGGAAAATGTCACCCTGCACAACGAAGATTACATCAAGGGCCTTGATAGCTTCGGCGGCGAGATCCGTGGCGGGCTCGACCTGCGCGTTGGCGACACGGTGGTGGTACAGCGCGCTGGTGACGTTATTCCGCAGATTGTTGCAGTGATTCCGGAAAAGCGCCCAACCGGCTCGGAGCCTTACGTATTTCCGCATATCTGCCCGGTTTGCGGATCTGAGGCGGTTCGGGAAATCAACGAAAAGACCGGCAAGGAAGATGCCCGCCGCCGCTGCACGGGCGAATTGATCTGTGCCGCCCAGCAGGTGGAGCGGCTGCGGCATTTCGTGGCCCGCGATGCCATGGATATTGACGGGCTGGGGTCTGAAAACATCGACCTGTTCTTCTCGCATGGCCTGATCCATACGCCTGCCGACATTTACACCCTGCACCAGCGGCCTGAATCGGTGCGGGCAGCTTTGCACCAGCGTCGGGAGCAGCAGGCAGCCGAGCGGGAAAAGCTCTCCGGCAAGGCGCGCAAGAAGGTGCTCAGTGCAGAAGAGCGCACCTATGAGGGGATCGACAAACTTTTTGCTGCAATCGATGCCAGGCGCGCCCCTGAACTTGATCGTTTCATCTTCGCCCTCGGCATCCGGCACGTCGGTGAAACCACCGGGGCGCTGCTTGCCAAAACGTTCGGCACCTATGAAGCATTCGTTGCGGCAGGCGAGCGGTTGGCGGCCGGTGACGATGCGGCGTTTCCGCCGGTTGATGGCATTGGTCCTACTGTGCTGAATTCGCTCAGATCGTTCTTCGGCAACCAACGTAACGATGCTGCATTACGGGCGTTGCGGGCCGAAGTGTCGCCACGTCCCTACATGGTGACCATTTCGGCCAACAGCCAGGTTGCCGGCAAGACTGTGGTGTTTACCGGCTCGCTGGAGAAAATGACTCGCGGCGAAGCCAAGGCTATGGCTGAGCGGTTCGGCGCCAAGGTTGCGGGTTCGGTTTCCTCCGCCACCGACATTCTGGTGGCTGGTCCGGGGGCAGGATCGAAACTTAAAAAAGCCGAAGAGCTCGGCATTCTGGTACTCGACGAAGACGGGTGGTTCGATCTCGTCAGCCGATAGGAGTTCGCAATGCGCCTAGACCTGCCGATTGCTGCAATCATCACCGCTGCATTATTCTCCGCCCCAGCGACCCTGGCGGGCGAGGCAGGGGAAATTACTCGCGATGCGCTCTATGCCGGAACCCTGGCCAAGGGGCTTGAGGCCCTTGGCCCACTTGCCGATTCTGGCGATGCCGAGGCGCAGTTTGGGCTGGGGACGCTGACATTCTTTTCCGGCATCGAGCATCTCTCGCAGGCGCTTTATCGCCACGGACTGAACATCAATGACGCTGGGGCAGGGCCCATACTCAGCGTTCCTGTTCTGTCCAACCCCAACCCTGAGCCGCTCGACTACGACAAGGTGCGCGGCATCCTTGCTAGGCTGGTGACCGATATGGATGCGGCGCGACCCTTGCTTGAAAGCGCGGGTGAGGCAGGGGACTATGTGGTCATGCTCGACCCAACCAGGTTCCGCATCGATATCAATGGCGATGGTATGGGCGACGAGAACGAAAGCGTCGGCGCCGTCATCACCATGGTTCTGGGTGAGGATGCAGGCTTTAACCGCCCGATGCCGCCCCGGGATACTCCCGACGGCAATAGCGATGCCGCCAAATACCCCGAAGCGATTGCGCCGGACATGACGTTCGGCTTTGACCGTGCCGACGCCATATGGCTGGCCGGCTATTCGCAGATATTCGCCACCCAGGCCGATTTCATGTTGGCCCATGATTTCTCCGGCCTTGTGAACTCGGCGTTTCACCGCCTGTTTCCCAAGGCCGGCCTGCCGATGCAAGACTACGCTGCCGGTGGCCGCCTGATGATGGACCCGGAATCTGACGCAGCGATCGCCGATGCAATCGCTGCCATCCACACCATGAACTGGCCGATCACCGATACCGAGAAATTCAAGGGTATTCTCACCCGTCTGCAGACGATTACCACCCTGTCACGCCGCAACTGGTCAGCCATCGAGGCGGAAACCGACGACAATGCCGAATTCATCCCATCGCCCAGGCAGTCACCCAAACTGCCGGGCGGAGAGGTGAGCGAGGCGATGGTGGCCGCCTGGCGCGCAACGCTCGACACTGCCGACCAGATTCTCGCCGGCAAGCTGTTGATCCCGCATTGGCGCTTCAAGCAGGGGTTTGATCTCAACGCCTATTTCAGCAACGCCACGCGCACCGACATTGTCATGCTGCTCACTGGCTACGATGCCTTGCCCTTCCTCAAGGATGGCCCGATAGCCAGCGCAGACTCGTTTGAAGCCGCCAATCGGGTGTTTGGGGACAACCTGCTCGGCTACGCCTTCTGGTTCAATTGATGGCCTGGGAGATCAACATGCGCATAATTGCCGCCGGCGCCGCCATTCTATTGGGCTTCCTGACGCCTGCCCTGGCTCAGGAAACGCCACAGGCTCTGATTGAGGCGGTTTACGCACCCTATATCGCCGGGCAGATACCAGAGGATGAGGCGGCTCTGCGGTCTGAAGCCCTCAACGCTCTCTACGAAGCCGACATGCAACGGTCTGAGGAAGGTGAAATCGGCGCACTCGATTTTGACCCATACGTTGATGGCCAGGATTTCGAGATTACCGACCTTGAGATCGATGAGCCGATCATCGATGGCGATCGCAGCACCGTGCGTGTGACATTCAAGAATTTTGGGCAGCCGCGCGAAATGATCTACTCGCTCGTGATCGAAGAGGGGGCCTGGAAAGTCGACGATCTTGAATCACTGTCGGCTGAGTACCCCTACCGGCTGACGGCTATCCTTGCCGATCCACTGCTGAACTGAGGCCGCCGGGGTCGCCGGCGGCACCGGTTTCTCAGATTGAGCGCGTCGCCTGCTTGAGCCAATCTCTGTCCGACCCGGAAAGGTGCGGCGAAATTTCCGCGAACACGCGGGCATGGTAGGCATTGAGCCAGTCGCGTTCGGTGGGCAGCAGCAACGCGGGTTCGACAAGTCGCAGGTCGATGGGCGCCAGGGTCAGGGTCTCGAATTCAAGGAAATCCTCACCCACAGTGCTCGGCACGATCAGAATCAGGTTCTCGATACGGATGCCGTACTGGCCCTCGACATAAAAACCCGGCTCATTGGAGAGGATCGTTCCCGCTTCAAGCGGCAGATGGTAGCGCGGCGCGATGCCCGTGGGTCCCTCGTGCACGCCGAGGAATGCGCCCACTCCGTGCCCTGTGCCGTGATTGTATTTAAGCCCGACCTGCCAGAGAGGCTGGCGCGCCAGCACGTCGATCTGCGCGCCCGATGTGCCCTTGGGAAAGCGCACCATCGAAATCCCGATCATGCCTTTGAGCACGCGGGTGAAACGGTCCTTTTGTTCCTCGGTCGCCGGGCCGGTGGCAAAGGTGCGGGTAATGTCGGTGGTGCCCGAGAGGTACTGCGCCCCGCTGTCCACCAGCATCAATTCGCCGGGGTTCAGGCGGCGATTGGTCTTTTCCGAAACGCGATAGTGGATGATGGCCCCATTCGGGCCTGCGCCCGATATGGTGTCGAAGCTGGCATCGACGCAGGTTTCCTCCTGCCGCCGGAAGGCTTCGAGGGCAGTAACGATGCTGATTTCGGTCAACTTGCCCTTGGGCGCTTCGGCATCGAACCAGGCCATGAAGCGGGCCAGCGCGATGCCGTCGAGCTTATGGGCCTCCCGCATACCGCCGATCTCGGCCTCATTCTTGCGCGATTTGGGCAGCGAGACGGGGTCCCGCCGTTCGATGATCACTGCATCACTCACCGAGCGCACGGCGTTGAACACGGCCTCCGGCGCCGTGGCCGGGTCGAGCATCACGCGCTTGTCGGCCGCGCCGAGCTTGCGCAACTCGGCCGTTAGCGTGCCGCTCTCGGCAATTTCGGCAATGCCGCTGAGTTCCTTGCGCAAGTCGGTGGTGATCTTGGCTGCATCAAGGAAGAGTGTCGGCAGCCCCTGGCGCGGCACAATGGCAAAGCCCAGCACCAATGGGGTGTTAGGAACATCGCGCCCGCGCATATTGAACAGCCAACAGATGGATTCTGGCAGGGTCAGTACGGTTGCATCGGCGTTCTCGGCTGCCAGCGTTGCCTGGATTTCAGCAATCTTGTCATTCGCCGTCCGACCGGCCCGGTTGTGCCCGAGAAAGTCGATCTGGCTTACCGGACCACCGGGGCGATCGGTCCAGATGCGATCGATCAAATTGGTGGTTGGCACCAGCGTCGCGCGACCGGCCAGTTTCTCGCCAAGGTCCTTGATCTCGCCCGGGGTGTGCAGCCAGGGATCGTAGCCGATCCGGCCACCTTCGGGGGCGAACTCACCGATCCTTGCCGAAAGCCCGCCCTGGGCCGCCTCAATTACTGTTACGACGCTGGTGTCGGTCTGCGCCGGCGCCTGCAGGGTGTAGCGCCCATCAACGAACAATCCGGCGGCGTTCAAGCCGATGATGGCAATGCCGGCCGAGCCGGTGAACGAGGTGATATAGGCAAGCCGCTCATCGCCCGGCGGTACCGATTCACCCCGGTGCACATCTGCCCGTGGCACGAGGAAGGCATCGAGCCCTTCGCGCTTGAGTTCGGCGCGCAGTGCCACAATCCGGGGCGCCACGGTTGAGGAATCGGATTTTTCCTCAAAGCTCTGGAAGACGGCAGGGGGGAAGCTTGCGTCGGACATGGGTGTCTCTTTGTTTTCGGGATGCGCGCTGCGGTCATGGCAGGTGTGCTTGCGAGCCCCTGATCACCGCAGCGGAAACATGCTATCTATAGTCACACTAAAACGAATTTATCGCCTTAGTCAAAGGAGGCTATCCTGTTCCAGGCCAATGGGATTTTCCGCAAGACGCTGGATGCCTTGATCGATGCGCGTCAACGCAGCGCCCAGCGCTATATCGATACCTACCTCGAACATCGCCCGAATCACCCGCGCCACGAGGCCAGGCGGTAACGTCGCCTTAACCGGCTTTGCATTTGCGGCATGGCTGGCTTGCCCAACCGGGGCTACCGCGAGGCGGCGACTCTCACTAGATACACTCCGACGGCGCAGGAGCGCTGCCGGACTTTGTATTGGAGACCAGAGATGCCCGAAACCAAGAATGATTTCCACCGTTCGCTGGATGGTATCGTTGGTGCGCGCACTCGCGAAGCCACCCGTCAGGTGAACTTTCGCTTTCAGCACCAGATGATCGGCGCGATCACCAAGCGGCCGTAATCGAACCCATATGCCGTGCCTGGTTTGTCGTCCCCGGAGCATCCTCCGGGGATTTGCTTTTTTCGGGCCTCAGATCTTTTCGAGAATCAGCGTGACCCATTCCTTGCGCACAATCTTGTGGCGCAACACCATGGATTGCCGGGCATAGGCGCTGACGACGCGCGAGGCCTGTGTGTCGAGAATTCCCGACAGAATGATGGTTGCGCCGCGCAGCGCCACCCGTGTCATCGCTGGGGCCAAGGCTGCCAGCGGCCCAGCCAGGATATTGGCCAGAATAAGGTCATAGGGGCCATGCGCCGTGATTTGCCGGTGGTCGAGTCCGGTGGCTTCGAGTGGTAGGATCAACCGGCCAACACCGTTGTCATTTGCATTTTCAGCGGCAGTCCTTACGGCAATCGGGTCAATGTCAGTGGCCAGCACCGGCACCCGCAATCGCTTGGCGGCCGCGATCGCCAGCACGCCCGTGCCCGTGCCGATGTCGATGGGATTTTTGAATTTGTGGCGCTTGAGCACCCGGTCCAGCGCTTCAAGGCATCCGGTTGTGGTTTCGTGGTGCCCGGTGCCGAAGGCTTGGGCGGCATCAATGCGGATGCCCGTCAGGCCGGGTGGAACCGGCATCGCCTCGTGGCTGCCATAGACATAAAAACCGCCTGCCGTGACCGGCGCCAAGCCCTCAAGCGACTTGGCAACCCAGTTAACGGCCATGTCGATGGCTTCTACCGAAAAGCTGACCTCGCCGCCCAAGACCTGGCGCGCCAGCTCGGCAAAGCCTTCTAGATCAGGCTGAGAATCGCAGGTCGCTTCGAATACCCATTCGCCGGTGTCGACATCCTCGTGCGCCGAGGCGGTGATGGCGAGGTCATCACGCTCCATAACTGCATCGACCAAAGCATAGGCCTGGTCTTTGCTGAGGGCAGTTGAGACCTGCGACAGTTCGGGCGTTTCAGACATACTGGGTTCCGGGCTTGAGGTTTGCGCCCTTGTTGCGCCCGCACGATGCTAAGTCAATGCGCGGACACAGCGATGGTGAAGCGCTTCGCTTTAACAGCAGAGGCCGTCAGATGCGAACCGCTGTGCCAGAGACGGACACCATCAACATCGAGCCGTTTGCGCCAACCACCTCATAGTCGATATCAATGGCAACCACCGCATTGGCCCCGCGCTGGGTGGCCTCTTCCTCGAGTTCGCGAAATGCCTCGTTGCGAGCATCGCGCAGCGCCCCCTCATAGGCACCCGAACGACCGCCTACGATGTCCCGGATTCCAGCAAACAAGTCTTTGAATATATTGGCACCCTCAATCACTTCGCCGGTGACGATGCCGATGTATTCCCGGATCGGATGACCCTCAATTGTTGGTGTGGTGGTGATGATCATGCCTTGTCTCTCGTCTGCGGCAGCGCGTGTGCCATGGTCTGGTAGGTAAGATGCGATTTATGATTGAACACCCAGCGCTACAAGGCTTCGCAGTCACGCCTTCTGGATGAAGCCGTCCAGCACCTTCTTGCGGCCGGCTTTCTCGAAATCGATGGTCAGCTTGTTGCCTTCGAGCTGGGCGATGCTGCCATAGCCAAACTTCAGGTGAAAAACCCGTTCGCCAAGCGCGAAGGCGGAGCCGTCGCCCAGGTCCACTGAGCGGGCGACGAGGTCACCTTCAATCGTCAGCGGCCCGGCGCTCTTGCGCGCGGATTGTTGCGCTCGCGCCCGCTGCCAGCCCGGTGTTTCGTAGACACTGTCAAACGGATCGCGTTTGTCGAAGCGGTTAGCGGTCCGCCCGCCATAGCCATAGCCGCCATATGATGAGCCGGTGTCTTTCACCTCGACCGCGTCGGCCGGCAGTTCGTCGAGAAAGCGTGATGGGATGGCGCTTTGCCAAAGCCCGTGGATGCGCCGGTTCTGCGCAACGAACAGCCGCAGGCGCTTGCGGGCGCGGGTGATGCCGACATAGGCCAGCCGCCGTTCTTCCTCAAGGCCGGCACGGCCGCCATCATCGAGCGAGCGCTGATGCGGAAACAGGCCTTCCTCCCATCCGGGCAGAAAAACGGTGTCGAACTCCAGGCCCTTGGCCGAATGCAGCGTCATGATCGAGACCGCATCGCTGGCTTCGCCGGTATCTCGGTCCATCACTAGAGCGATGTGTTCAAGAAAGCCACCCAAAGTCTCGAATTCTTCCATCGAGCGGATGAGTTCCTTGAGGTTCTCAAGCCGCCCCGGGCTGTCGGGCGATTTGTCGTTCTGCCACATCTCAGTGTAACCGCTCTCGTCGAGAATCTGCTGCGCCAGTTCGGCGTGGGGCAGGGTGCGGCTGCGGTCTGCCCAGTTATCGAACTGGCCCATCAGTTCCCGAAGGGTGGTGCGTTGCTTTGGCTTCAGCTCCTCGGTTTCGAGCAGGCTGCGGATGGCGCTGGTCAAAGGCACATTCAGATGCCGTGCGGTGTCGAACAGGGTCTTCAGAGTTGAATCACCCAACCCGCGTTTTGGCACATTGATAATGCGCTCGAAGGCCAGGTCATCGGCAGGGTTGGCCACGACCTTGAGATAGGCCAGGGCATCACGGATTTCCTTGCGCTCGTAGAAGCGCGGACCGCCAATGACGCGATAGTTGAGCCCCAGTGTGATGAAGCGCTCTTCGAATTCGCGCATCTGGAACGATGCACGCACCAGAATGGCCATGGAGTTGAGCGCTTCGCCCTGCCGCTGGTACTGTTCGATTTCCTCACCGACCTGCCGGGCTTCTTCTTCGCTGTCCCAGACTGAGGTGACCCCGACCGGATCGCCCTTTTCGCCGACATCGGTCTGAAGGGTTTTGCCCAGACGTCCCTCGTTGTGGGCGATCAGATGGCTTGCTGCTGCCAAGATATTGGAGGTCGAACGGTAATTGCGTTCGAGCTTGATAGTCTTGGCGCCTGGAAAGTCCTTCTCAAAGCGCAGGATGTTGTCGACCTCTGCCCCGCGCCAGCCATAGATCGATTGGTCGTCATCACCGACCACGCAGATATTGGCCTCAGGCGCCGGTTTGCCCTGCGCCAGCAGCCGCAGCCAGAGATACTGGGCGACGTTGGAATCCTGGTATTCGTCGACGAGGATATATCTGAACTTGTTGTGATACTCGGCCAACACCGATGGGTTTTCGCGGAACAGCCGGATGCATTCGAGCAGCAGGTCACCGAAATCGGCGGCATTGAGCGCCTTGAGCCGGTCCTGGTACGCGCCATAGAGCACCGCGCCGCGCCCATTGGCGAAAACGCCAGCATCGGCAACTGAAACGTCCTTGGGCCCCAGCCCGCGGTTCTTCCAGGCGTCCATCATTCCTGCGAATTGCCTTGCGGGCCAGCGCTTTTCGTCGATGTTCTCGACTTCGAGGATCTGCTTGATCAGCCGCAACTGATCGTCGGTATCGATGATGGTGAAATCTGATTTCAGCCCGACAAGTTCGGCGTGGCGCCGCAGCAGGCGGGCGCTGATGGAGTGGAAGGTGCCAAGCCACGGCATGCCCTCGACCGATGCACCCACCAGCTTGGCGATGCGCTCTTTCATTTCGCGCGCTGCCTTGTTGGTGAAGGTCACCGACAGGATTTCCGAGCCACGCGCCTTGCGGGTGTTCAGAATGTGGGCGATGCGGGTGGTCAAAACCCGGGTCTTGCCCGTGCCCGCCCCGGCCAGCACCAGCAGAGGCCCTTCGGTCGAGAGCACAGCCTCGCGCTGCTCTTCGTTCAGCCCCTCAAGATATGGGATGTCATTCCTGCCGAACTGGCTAGTGATCGGGCCGCGCGACGGGCGCGAAATGTTGGCAGGTTCTGCGGGCATCAGGTCTTGACGAATCTCATTTTGTTCTCATTCGCAATATAGGGAGAGTGGCGTCAAAAGTATATGCAGTCGCCGCTCCAAAAGCCCGTGATTGTCTCGCAACGGGCATCCGCCGCTTCAACCGTGCGGCATTGGTGGCTTATCGCGCCTCAGGCGGGCAAAATGTCCGCAATCGGACATATTCTTGCAGTGTACACAGGCCATTGCGGGGTGACGGCCCGTGTGGACTTGCCTAAACTCAAAGTGACCGGAGATTCACCGCCACGTGCTGAACCGCCTTTACGTCATCATCGGCCTGCTTGCCATCATCGCGCTCAGCGCCGCGTTTGTGGTGCCGCGCTTTGTGCAGTGGGGCGAGTATCGCGCCCGAATGGAAGCGATCGCCAGCGAGGCTCTGGGCGCCAAGGTCGAAATCGTAGGCGATATCGGTTTTTCCCTGCTGCCCCAGCCCGAGCTGCACTTTTCCAACATTGTTGTCGGCCCATCTGAAGACCCACTGCTGATGGTCGATGAAGTCGTTGCCGACTTCTCGCTGCTCGATTTCCTGCGCGACCGTTACGTTGTGACCAAGCTCGTGCTCACCAAACCGGTGCTCGATCTCAAGATCGATGAAAGCGGCCTTTTTGATAGCCGCCTGCAATTGGCCGATGAGGTAAAGGGCTCCAATATTTCGGTGGCCAATGCCCGAATTGAGCAGGGCGCGGTGCGCATCACTGATGCACGGTCGGGTCAGACCTACCTGGCGGGTGCCCTGCAGGGCGACCTGAGCATGGAAGCGCTGCAAGGGCCGTTTGTTTTTCAGGGCTCGGCCGCCTATGCCCAAAGCCGGTACGGGGTGAGAATCTCTACCGGCGCCCTGGACGAAGCCGGCGCAGCGCAAGTTGCTCTCTCTATTCGGCCCGAAAGTGAAGCCTTCGTCCTTTCCGCCGAAGGGTTTCTCACAACCGGCCCGTCGCCGCGCTATCTCGGGCAATTGACCTATCGTCAGGCACCGCCACCGGCCGCTGATGCCAAGGCGGTGCAGGGCGACCTGCTGCTGACCAGCAAGCTCGATGCTGGGCCTGATCGCATTCTGCTTTCGGCCTATACCCTGCAGCCCGATGAGAATCGCGCGGGTGCACGGTTTACCGGGGCGGCAGTCATCCATATCGGCGAGAACACCAATTTCGATGCTGTTGTCTCCGGCGGTGTCTATGCACTGCCGCCCCGTGATGCCACCCAGGAAACCGGGTTGGTGCCATTCGAACTGGTGCGGCTGATCTCCGAATTGCCGCCTCCCCCGGTCCCCCCTGTGCCCGGCAAGCTTTCCGTCGATATGGCCGAGTTGAATCTGCGCGCATTCTCATTGCGCGATTTCAAGGTGGAGGCGGTAAGCGATGGTACGGACTGGCAGCTTGACAGTCTGACCGCACAACTGCCCGGCGCGACGGCGATCACCGCTCAGGGTCAACTCGGTTCCAGAGATGGTCAGCCGCAGTTCTCTGGCAGTTTTTCGGTCAGTTCCCAGCGCCTCGATGCGCTTGCAGCGCTTTGGCGGAAGCCGCCCGAGGGCAACCCGTTGTTCAATATGCCGGGCAGCCTTTCTGGCGGACTGGTGCTGGGCGATCACGTCCTAAGCATCGAGGGCGGCGCTTTTGTTCTCAATGGCGTAGAACATATGCTCAGCGCGACGGTGAGCACCGGTGATGTCCCCAGGCTTGATGTTGAGGCCCGGCTCAGCATCCTCGATCAATTCACCAGTCCGGCGCTGGCTGCGCTGTTGCCCGAGGTGTCTGAAGGCGAGCGCTTCAACCTTTCCTTTCCCGATGGTTCGCTCAATGCGTCGGCGGATGCGCTTGAGATTGCTGGCATGCCCGCCAAGGGGTTGGCGCTCATCGCCTCGTGGTCGGGCGCAGGAATCGAGTTTGAACGGCTTGTTGCCGATGATTTTGGCGGCGTCAGTTTTGATGTTGCCCTCACCGCCAGTGGTACGCTTGCTGCGCCAAGGCTCTCTGGCGATGGTGGGTTGATTGTCTCGAGCGCCGAAGCTCCTGCCGCGCAATGGTTCTACGATCAGCTTGGCGCTCCGGCACGGTTGCGCGAATATCTTGCTGCCTCTTTCCCAGCAGAATTAACGCTGAACCTTGGCCCCCCGGCTGCGGATGGGGCGCAGTCGCTCGCAGCTATCGGTACATTGGGTGCCGCAACTGTGGCGCTTGATGCGCAACTGGGGCAGGGTATTGCCGCAGCGCTTGCCGGCCCGCTCTCAGCCAGTATCAACCTGACATCGGATGATCCAGCAGCATTGACAACTCAGCTAGGGCTCGGCGCGGTCAGCCTGGTACCCCCGGGCGGCGCCATGGCAGTGAGCATCACTGCCGATGGCGTGGCGGGGGGCAGCTTTGAAACAGGAATAAACATCACTGGCGGCACTGACCTATTGAGCTTTGAAGGCACGGTTATGCCCGGCGACCTGAGCGCGCCAAGCGGCAGCGGCGCGATCAAGTACGCACTTTCCGATGCTTCCGCCCTGGCCCAGGCTTTGGGGCTCGATAGTATCTGGATACCTGCGATCGATGGCAGGGCGCGCGTCAGTTTTGTCGGCGGCAAGAGTCTGGGGCTGGCCGAAGTCAATGGCACCTCGGCCGGTGCGCCATTCAGTGGCGATTTCCAGATTGGTTTTGATACCGACAGGACCGTCGTTTCCGGCCTTCTGACGACGGGGCGCGTCGACGTCGCCGGTCTTGGTGCTTTCCTCGCCGGCCCCTCCGCGCTTCTGCGGCTGGAAGGCGGCATCTGGCCAGACGGTCCTCTGGCCTTGGGCGAAGCTCAGAGACGATCCGCCGGGCGGATCAGCGTGCAGGCGCCTGAGATTGCCTCAGGCGCGCGCGCGTTGGCCACCGATGTGACGTTTGACCTCGACTGGGACGAAACGGCAACCCGCATCCGGGCATTGCAGGGCACTTTGGGCGACGGCAAACTGACGCTTGATGCATCACTTTGCTGTGCTGGTCCGCTGGCTGACAAGCAATTGACCGGGCGCATTACGCTAGCGGGTGTTGCGCTCGATGCCCTCTTGCCCGATGCCACTGCCGCCATGATTGAGGGGAAAATGGATGCTGGCATCCGTGTCGACGCGACCGGTGCCAGTTTTGTGGCTATCGCTTCGGCCCTTACCGGCGAAGGCAGCTTCTCGATCAACCAGCTTCAGGTCGAAGGCTTCGACCCCGGCGTGTTCGCAGCGATTGCACAGTTGGACAACATTGTTGAGCTTGAGCCTGCCGATTTTACCGGCATTGTCGAAGATAACCTGACCCGCGGTCCGTTCAACGCCGAGACCATTGGCGGCAGCCTGACGATTGCCGGTGGCGTTCTGAGGGTGGCGAACCTGGCAGCAGACGGTGAAAACGCCAGGCTCTTCGGGGGTTTATCGTCAAGACTTGCCGAATTGAATCTGGGTGGGGATTTCACCCTCTCTCCTATCGGCACCGTGGGTGAGGATGGCCTGATCAACGAAACGACCGCCGGGGTTACTGCGACGCTCTCAGGCACGCTGTTCAATCCGCAACGCAGCCTCGGCATATCCAGCATGGTCGATGCCATCAAGGTGCGGGCCCTTGAAATCGAGCTCGATAGGCTTGAGCAACTTCAGGCCGAAGACGAGGCGCGCCGCAAGGCTGCCGCCGAAGCAGAGGCCGCCCGCATCGCTGCCGAAGAAGAAGCTGCTCGCAAAGCCGCCGAGGAAAAGCGCAAGGCTGACGAGGCGGCCCGTATTGCCGCCGAGCAGGAAGCGCAGCGTCTTGCCCTGGAGGCTGAGGCTAACCGTATTGCCGCCGAGCAGCAAATGCTGGAACAGCGGGGCTTACCCGGGCCGCTCGACCTGCAGTTGCCGCCGGCGCAATAGCTTAGAGGTCGGCTTTTTCCCGATACCATCCCAAGACCGCCACCCGCACCGATGACGAGAGGTTAGGCCCGTCGCGGGTCTCGTCGATAGTTCGGATCAAATCGGTTAGCGGCAGATTCTGCGCAGCAGCCATGGCCTCAAGGCCAAGCCAGAACTCGGGTTCCAGCGCCAGGCTGGTTCGGTGCCCAGCAATCGAAAGAGATCGCTTGATCAAAATGCGACTAGGGTTTCTTGCGGAAGGCGTCGAGGCTGACAACCTTTTCACCGGGCGTTTCCGCCGGTGACGGGGCGTCTTCGGCACCATCGTCTTCGCTGCTCTCAGCGATATCGTCCTCGCTTCCGCCCGCGGCCCGTTCCACATCGAACTGCAGGCCGAACTGCACCGAGGGATCGAAGAAGCCCTTGATCGCTGAAAACGGAATGCCCAGCAATTCCGGTTGCCCGTCAAAGCTCAGGCCCACTTCAAAGCCAGTATCGGTAACCTTGAGGTCCCAGAACTGGTTCTGCAGCACGATGGTCATTTCCTTCTCATACTGGTCCAGCAAGCGCTGGCTCAGCCGCACGCCCGGCGCGCGGGTGACGAAAGAAATAAAGAAGTGATGCTCGCCCGGCAGCCCCGTCTTGACGACTTCTGACAGGACTTTGCGCACCACGCCGCGCAACGCTTCCTGGGCCAGAATGTCGTAACGGATATGATCTTCGGCCATGGGAACGCTTTCGATAACCAGGAATCCAGTAGGGCGCATAACAGCGCGAATATGGTCAGAAATTCAAGCGCAAAGACAGGGCGAAGGAGAGAAGTGCAGGCTTCTGTTGCCAGGTGCCTGCGGACCCCGCCTATACCCCTGCAACAGGGCATAGGGCTTCTAGTTCGAGGTGTCGAACCGCTTACGCAGCCAGACGGGCCTCTGCATAGTTGTCATTAGCAACTATAAGGATGGTCCGATAACGGTGGAACCATACCGGGCAAAAGCGAACCCTTTACGCCCTCGTCGATCCTGTTTCGCCCCCACGCGCTCCGCCCGCATGGAGTGGAGAATGGTGGAGGCGCCGGGTACTGCCCCCGGGTCCGATGGGTTTATTACGATAGCCATTTATCGCCATAGCCGTTGCCGGCACGCCCAATATAGGGACCTTGCCCCCAGTATGCAAATGGCGTGCGGTCTTGTCCGCAATCTGTGTGAAAGCAGACAGAATCGACTAGAGTTCGCCCTATGAAACAGTACCAGCAGCTACTCCGCGACATCATCGAGAAAGGCACCGACCGCCCCGACCGAACCGGTACCGGCACGCGGTCCATCTTTGGCTACCAGATGCGGTTTGACCTGAGCGAAGGCTTCCCACTGGTCACCACCAAGAAGCTGCATCTCAAATCGGTGATTTATGAGCTGCTTTGGTTCCTGCGCGGCGATACCAATGTGCGCTGGCTGCAGGAGCGGGGCGTCAAAATCTGGGACGAATGGGCCGACGAGAATGGTGACCTCGGCCCGGTCTACGGCTCGCAGTGGCGTTCCTGGCCTGACGGCAATGGCGGCACCATCGATCAGATCGCCAACGTTGTGCACTCAATCCGCACCAAACCGGACTCCCGGCGCCATATCGTTTCGGCTTGGAACCCGGCAGAGGTCGATGACATGGCCCTGCCACCCTGCCATTGCCTGTTCCAGTTCTATGTCGCCGATGGCAAGCTGAGCTGTCAGCTCTATCAACGTTCGGCCGATGTGTTCCTCGGCGTGCCGTTCAATATCGGCTCCTATGCACTGCTGACCCACATGATTGCCCAGGTCACCGGCCTTGCAGTTGGCGATTTTGTGCATTCGTTTGGCGACGTGCACCTCTACAATAACCACTTCGAACAGGCCGAGCTGCAGTTGTCGCGCGAACCGCGTCCACTCCCGCAGTTGACGATCAATCCGGCTCGGAATTCGATTTTCGATTTCACCTTCGAAGATTTCCAGATCACCGGCTATGATCCGCACCCGCACATCAAAGCCGAGGTCGCCGTATGATCATCCGCCCGCTTGTCGCGCTCGCCTTCCTTGCCATCGCCAGTATGCCCGCAGTGGCCAACGATACCATGGCAACTCTCGGGGCAGGCGGACTGGTCTTCATCACCAACCCCGAAATCGAAATGCAGTCCGAGGACCTTTTCCTGTCCAAGGAAGAAGTGCGCGTGACCTATCGGTTCCTCAACAAGGCCGAGACCGACCAGACAATTCTGGTCGCCTTCCCGATGCCCGATATCACCGGCAGCGGCGACTTCATGGTGTCGGTCCCTACCGACGACCCCGAGAACATTTTCGGCTTTCAAACCAGCTTCGATGGCGAGCCGGTCGCTGCCGAACTGCATCAATACGCCTTTGCGGCAGGGATCGACCAGAGCGCGGTTCTGCGAGAACTCGGGGTGCCTCTTGCCCCGTTTGGCGAAGCGACACACACCGCACTCAATGCCCTGCGCGATGGAGACAAGCAGCGGCTAGAACAGCTCGGAATGGCGTTCCCCATGGAATACGATTCCGGCAGCGGCTGGGAGGTCGACCTCACTCCGGCCTGGACACTGCGCTCGACTTATAGCTGGGAGGCGACGTTCCCAGCCGGCGAACCTGTGGAGGTCGTTCACACTTACAAGCCCAGCGTTGGCGGTACAGTGGCTGTCACCTTCCTCGCCCCGCCTTATGACGACTACGATCCGGCCACGACGTACAAGAAGAAATATTGCACCGACGAAAGCTTCATTAATACGGTCAAAAAGACGCTGCCTAACCCCGTTGAACCCTATGGCGCGCCCTTCACCGAATCCTGGCTGTCATACATCTGGTCAACGGGCGCTAACTGGGGAGGGCCGATTGGCGAGTTCACCTTGACCATCGACAAGGGCCGTCCCGAGAACCTCGTCTCATTCTGCGGCGAGAATGTTGAAAAGATCAGCCCGACCCAGTTCCGCATGACTGTCAAGGATTTCTACCCACCCTGGGATCGCGAGCTGGAAGTGCTGATCCTAGAACGTCAGCAGAACTGAGCGGAGCTGCCTGATGAGCCTGACCATCCGCAGCGCCGTGGCGGCCGATACTGCGCTGGTCATGCGCTTTGTGCGCGACCTCGCAGAGTATGAAAAGCTGCTCGATGAGGTCACCGCCAGCGAAGCTGACATTGCCCGCGACCTGTTCGGCGATCAGCCGCGCGTGTTCTGCGAGATTGCAGAGTGGGAGGGCCGGCCCGTCGGCTTTGCGCTCTGGTTCTATACATACTCAACCTTTCAGGGCCGGCATGGCATCTGGCTGGAAGACTTGTACGTCGATCCCGAGGCGCGAGGGAAAGGCGTTGGTAAGGCATTGCTGGCCAATCTGGCGCGGCGCTGCATCAATGAAGGTCTGGGGCGGCTTGCCTGGTGGGTGTTGAACTGGAACAAGCTTTCCATTGATTTCTACATCGCCCAGGGCGCTGTGATGCATGATGAATGGACCACGTGCCGGGTCAGCGGCGATGCGCTTAACAGGCTGGGGCGGCTGTGAGCATCCGCGTGTCGATGATTTCTGCGGTGGCCGAAAATGGCGTGATTGGGGCTTCCAACGCCATGCCTTGGCATCTGCCGGGCGACTTTGCTTTCTTCAAGCGCATTACCATGGGTAAGCCGCTCATCATGGGGCGCAAGACGTTCGAAAGCATCGGCAAGCCTTTGCCAGGCCGCACCAATATCGTCGTCTCATCAAATCCGGGTTACCGGCCCGAAGGCGTTCTGGTCGCGACCAGCCCTGATGAAGCACTTGAGCTTGCGCTCTCGGTTGCCGCCGGGCAGGGCGCCGATGAGGTGATGATCGGGGGCGGAGGTGTGCTCTATCAAGCACTTATGGACCGTGCGGACCGGCTGTACATCACCCATGTCGCCTTGTCCCCTCCGGGCGATACGCTGTTTCCGGCCATAGACCCTGCCATCTGGCAGGTGGCAGACACGCCTGAAGTTGTCCCCTCGACCAAGGACACTGCGTCCTTTCGCATCAAGGTTTACGACCGGGCCGCTCATTGATCCGGTGATGGGCCTTGCCTATATAGGTTCAACGCAAAAATCCAAGAACAACCGAAAGGTGAGAGATGCCCTGGGATAACAATGGTGGTGGAGGCGGTGGCCGCAACAATAATGGCGGTCCATGGGGTCAGGCACCCGGAGGCGGCGGCCCTCGCAAAAGCGGTGGCACGCCAAACCTCGAGGAAATCCTGAACCGCGGCCGAGATCGCTTCCAGGGCGGCATGCCGGGTGGCCGATGGGCCATCCTGGGCGGCGTTCTTGTCATTCTCGCCTTCTGGGGCTTCAACGCCATTTACACCGTGGACGCCCAGGAACGTGGCGTGCGCCTGCGCTTCGGCCAGCCGCTGCCGGATCTGGCCGAACCGGGCCTGCATTTCCATTGGTGGCCGATTGAAAGCGTCGAGAAGGTCACCATCACTGAAAACCAGACCGAGATTGGTTCCATCGCTGGCAATCGCAGCCGCAGCGGCGAGGGCCTGATGCTGTCGGGTGATCAGAACATTGTGGACATGAAGTTCTCGGTGCTGTGGTCGGTTGCCCGTCCCATCGACTATCTGTTCAAGGTGCGTGAGCCTGATGACATGGTGCGCTCGGTCGCTGAAAGCGCTATGCGCGAAGTGGTGGGCCGCCGTCCGGCGCAGGACATTTTCCGCGATGACCGCGCCGGTATTGCGCTCGAAGTCCAGCAGATCACCCAGTCCATTCTCGATAACTACGGCCTTGGCGTGCGCGTCAGCCAGATTGCCATCGAAAACGTGGCGCCGCCCGCCGAAGTGGCCGATGCGTTCGATGAAGTGCAGCGCGCTGAACAGGACGAAGATCGGTTCCGCGAGGAAGCCCGCCAATACACCAACACCCTGCTTGGCGATGCCCGTGGTCAGGCCGCGCAGATGCGTGAAGATGCCGCCGCCTACAAGGATCGCGTGCTCAAAGAAGCCCAGGGCGAGGCCGCGCGCTTCACTTCAGTCTACGACGAGTACGTGAAGGCCCCGGAAGTCACCCGCAAGCGGCTTTATCTCGAAACCATGGAGCAGGTGCTCGGCGGTTCGGACAAGGTGATTGTTGAAAGCGGCCAGGGTGGAACGGGTGTTGTGCCCTATCTGCCCCTGCCTGAACTGCGTTCCAAATCGGCTGTGGGGAACTAAGCCATGAACCGTCTTGTCATTCTTGGCATTGCCGTCCTCGCCGCGCTCTACGTGCTGTTCTCGTCGCTCTTCATCGTGAACGAGCGTGAACAGGCTATCGTCATGCGCTTCGGCCAGATCACCCAGGTTTATGAAGAGCCCGGCCTTTATTTCAAGCTGCCCACGTCGGTGGTCGATTCAGTGCAGATCATCGAATCCCGCCTGCTGCGTTATGACATTTCCGACATGACAGTGCAGGTTTCGGGAGGCAAATTCTACAAAGTCGATGCGTTCCTGACTTATCGCATCACCGATCCGCGCTCGTTCCGTGCCAACCTGCTGGGCGATCTCGGCCTTGCTGAAGACCGCATTTCGACGCGTTTCGATGCCGCCCTGCGCCAGGTCTATGGTCTGCGGGAATTCAACGCGGCGCTCTCCGATCAGCGAACCGCGATGATGAACGAAGCCCGCGATCTGATCCGCCGCGACATGGTGGAACTGGGCATCGATATCGTCGATGTCCGGATCCTCCGTACCGATCTGACTGATCAGGTGTCGGCCCAGACCTACGACCGCATGAAGGCCGAACGTCTTGCCGAAGCCGCCCTGCTGCGCGCCCGTGGTAAGGAAGCTGCGCAGACCCTGCGTGCGGTTGCCGACCGTCAGGCTGTCGAGATCATGGCCGAAGCCCGCCGTGATAGCGAAATTCTGCGTGGTGAGGGCGAAGCGGCCCGCAGCGCCGTGTTTGCCGAAGCCTATAGCGCAGATCCTGAGTTCTTCGAGTTCTATCGCTCCATGCAGTCGTACCGCACTGCTCTGGGGGCGGAGGGAACCACGATGGTGCTCTCGCCTGACTCGGCCTTCTTCCGCTATTTCGGCACCAATGACGACGTCAACTCCGGCGCTATTCTGTCGGGCCAGCCTGACGCCGTACCGGCTCCCCCGGCTGCCGTTCCGGCTGCGGAAACACCGGCCCAGCCTGCCGTGGCGCAGTGATTGCGCTGGCGACGGCAGTCGCGCTGGCGATTGCCGTCGAAGGGTTGCTCTACGCAGCCTTTCCGGACCAGATGAAAAAGATGCTGGCATCGCTTCTTGCCATGCCGGCATCAAAAATACGTGTGATTGGTCTGTCTTGCGCTGGCGTCGGGCTTGTTCTCTTGTGGCTCATACGCACACTCTGGCCGGTATAACCAGAAATGCGGTGGCTGCCGGGAGCCAACTTGCGCCAGGAGACGGACATGAATTTTCGTACAATGTTGATAGCCGGTCTGGCGGCATCATTTTTCGCCGGGTTTGGCCCGGCCCTTGCCCAGGGCCCTGAATCGGTTGCCAAGCTGGCGCGCGAACTGTCTCCTGCCGTCGTCAACATCAGCACCTCCCGCCGCATTGATGGCGGAGCCGGCGTGCCATTTCCACAAGCGCCCGAAGGTTCGCCACTCAACGAGTTTTTTGACGAGCACAACCCGAACGAGGGCCTTGGCCCCGAGCAGATGGATGAAGCGCGCAGCCTCGGCTCCGGCTTCATTATCGATTCCGACGGCACGATCGTCACCAACAACCACGTGATTGAGGGCGCCGAGGAAATCCTGGTTTTCCTCACCGACGGCACCCGGTTGCCGGCCCGCATTGTCGGCGCCGATGAAAAGACTGATCTTGCCGTGCTCAAGGTCGATGCGGGCCGGGAACTTCCCTTTGTCGAGTTCGGCGACAGCGAGGAGGCGGAGGTCGGCGATTGGGTCATGGCCATCGGCAACCCGTTTGGCCTTGGTGGCTCGGTGACGCTGGGCATCGTTTCAGCGCGCAACCGTGACATCGAGTCCGGTCCCTATGACAGCTTCATCCAGACCGATGCATCCATCAACCAGGGCAATTCCGGCGGGCCGCTTTTCGATATGGACGGCAAAGTCGTTGGCATTAACACAGCCATTATTGCCCGCGGCGGCTCCTCCTTGGGCATTGGCTTTGCCGTGCCCGGCAACCTGGCCAAGCCGGTGCTGGAGCAACTGGTCGAATATGGCGAAACCCGGCGCGGCTGGCTCGGCGTCGGTATTCAGGAGGTCACGGACGACATTGCGGCCAGCCTTGGCCGCGCCAACACGCGCGGCGCGCTGGTTATCGATGTGACGGCCGGCGGCCCTTCAGAGGGTGCGCTCAAAGATGGCGACCTCATTCTCGAATTCGATGGAAAGCCGATCGAACGCATGCGCGATCTGCCGCGAGTGGTGGCCGAGACGGCGGTGGGCAAAGCGGTCAAGGTGCTGGTGCTGCGAGGCGGTAACGAGGTGACGCTGGACGTGACACTCGGCCGTCTGGAAGTGGGTGAGGCGTTGCCGCCGAACGCCGACACACCTCAGGATACAACACCCGCACCAAACAACGATCGGCCCGCCGATCCTCCCGTCGGCCCGGCGCCTGGCCTTCCGGAACTGCTGGGTTTTGATGCTGCTCCGATCAACGACGATCACCGCAAACAGTTTGCCTTGCCTGAGGGCATTGATGGCGTGGTCGTCATTGAAGTCACGCCCGGTACCGACGTCTATGAGAAGGGCATGCTGCCGGGCCTGGTGATTATCGAAGTCAACCAGCAGCCGGTAAGCACCGTCGCCGATGTCACCGAAAAGGTGAGTGAAGCCAAGGAGGCCGGACGTCCGGCTGTGCTGTTCAAAGTCACCGATCCGAGTGGAGCCAGCCGCTTCGTGGCGGTGAAGTTCCCCTAAAGGGACAGCTTCGGGTTGGCGATCCGATAGAGCACGTGGGGCCGCAACAGATGGCCCTCGGGCACTTCGGGGTGGTCGAAGTCATCAGCAGCCGATCGCACCATTCCGATCTTTTCCATCACCCGGCGGCTGGGCAGATTGACGGCGGCGGTGAATGCCACGATCTCGCGTGCGTTGAGCACCTCCCAGGCAAACTGCAGGCACGCGCGGGCCGCTTCCGGTGCATAGCCCTGTCCCCAGAACGTCTTGCCGAGTTGCCAGCCGATCTCGATTTCGGGGCCGGAGGGAATAGCGCTTCGTATCGGCTCACGGATCGGCGCAAGCCCGGTCATGCCGATGAAGGCGCCATCCGCCTTGCGTTCAACCGCCTGTAAGGTCATGCCGTGCTCGGCCAGCCGCGCAATGGCGCGGTCGATCCCCGCGTCGGCATCGGCGCGGGTTCCGACCTCGGGGAAAAACCGGCGCACTATCGGATCGCTGATCACTTCGGTGAAGGGCGCGCGGTCCTCATCTTTCCAGTTCCGGACAATCAAGCGTTCGGTTTCAAGTCTCATCGGACGATTTCGTCCTCGGTAAAGCCTTGCAGATAGAGCAGGGCGGTCAGATCCCCGTGGTCGATCCGGACCCGGGCCTGTGCCGCAACGGAGGGCTTGGCATGCAGGGCGACGCCAATGCCGGCAGCCCCGATCATATCGAGATCGTTGGCGCCATCGCCCACCGCCATAGACTGCGCCACCGGTACGAATCGTTCTGCGCAGAGCGCCAACAGCCGCTCGCGCTTGGTATTCTTGTCCACGATTGGCTTGGCCACTGTGCCGGTCAGCAGGTCGCCATTGAATTCGAGCACATTGGCCACCGCCTCGTCGAACCCGATGCGTTTGGCGAAATAGTCGGCAAAGAACGTGAACCCACCCGAAACAAGCGCGGTATAGGCGCCATAAGCTTTCATGGTCTGGATCAGCGCCCGACCGCCGGGGGCAAGGGTGATCTGCTCGCGACGCACCTGCTCGATCCTCGATTTTGCGAGGCCTTTGAGCAATTTCACCCGTTGGTCGAGCGCGGCCTCAAAATCAAGTTCGCCGTTCATGGCGCGCGCGGTAATGTCGGCAACCTCGGCCTTGATGCCAACGGCATCGGCCAGTTCGTCGATGCACTCCTCGTTGATCATCGTCGAATCCATATCGGCCACCAGCACTTGCTTGCGGCGCCCTTCGTAGGGCAGGAAGGCGACATCAATCGGGGCTTTGCCGATTATTGCCCGAGCCGTTTCCTCCGGATCAGTTGACTTCGGCATGATGATCTCGCAGGCAATGCCGTGGTGCAGCCAGTTCAGTTGGCCGCCCGTTTCGGTGGCCACCCGGCCGGCAAGCGCAATCTCGAATTGAGGGTCAGCGGGGTTGGCGATCAGGCAAAGAACCGACATGGTCTACTTTCTATGGAGGCGGAAAAGTGTCGAACGCGGCCCCGGTCAAGCGCGCGGTTTTGATAGCGGGTCCCACCGCCAGCGGCAAGTCGGCGCTGGCACTTGCTCGCGCCCAGGCGTGCGGCGGCGTGATCGTCAACACTGATGCCCTTCAGGTCTATGGCGTGCTTGAGCGCCTCTCGGCCCGCCCTTCGTCGGCTGATATGGCACGTGCCCCGCATCGGCTCTATGGCACGGTCGATCCTGCCATACGCTTCTCCACTGGCGGTTGGCTGTCGGCGGTGCAGGACATTCTTGCTGAGGAGGCGGGGCAGGGGCGGCCATTGATTTTTGTTGGCGGCACGGGGCTTTACTTCGATGCGCTCACAAACGGATTCGCCGACGTCCCGCCCGTTGCTGCTGAGATCACCGCGGAAATTCAGGCCGAAGTTTCGCGCCTCGACGCAGATGGTCGGGCACGGCTGATCGCATTGAAAGACCCGGAAATGGCTGCGCGCCTGAGTGCGCCCGATCCGCAACGAGTGGTCCGTGCCCTTGCCGTGCTCCAGTCAACCGGGCGCTCACTGGCCTATTTTCAGGATCATCTGCAAAGCGGACTGCTTGATGGCTTTGCGGTCGAACGGATCGTCCTCAACCCGGACCGCGACATTCTGCGCGAGCGGATTGCCCGCCGATTCTCCACCATGCTGGAGGACGGTGCTGTCGAAGAGGTCAAGGCTCTGCTGGCTCTTGGGCTTGACCCAGCCCTACCGGCGATGAAGGCAATCGGGGTGCCGGAAATCACCGATTGGCTGAACGGACGACTGACTCGGGACGAAGCCGTTGAGCGCGCGGTCATCGCCACACGGCAATATGCCAAGCGTCAACGCACCTGGTTCCGCAACCGCATGGGCGACTGGATCTGGATCGACCCGCTGGAGCTGAACTCATCACCCGGGGGCACGGCATTGGGGGATTGACGAAGCACGCGGCTTTCCGTCAACTCGGCCCATGCGCTTCACATTTGCCACTCTCGCCTTTCTCGCCATTACCTCTTATTCGCTGGCACAGGATGCTCCTGCGGCGACCCCGCTTCTGAGCACGGTGCTTGCCCAAAACTACGAGCAGACGTTCGCCGTGCTCGAGGCTGATTTCCCCGATGATTTCAAGGCTTTGACCGCAGCGATCAAGGAAATCGAGCTCAAGCCGGTCAAGGATGAGATCAAGCAGGCGACCGCTTTCAAGCTTTTAACTGATCTGCGCAAAAAGTACCGCCATCGTATGCCGTTTGCACCTCAGGCCGATCAGTCCAAAATTCTGCTGCATCTCGCCGACTTCCATGACGCGGTGTTCAAGGTGGAAGGCCCCAAGGTCTGCGGAAACTTCGCGCTGAATGGAGCCGCAGCCCTGTTTGAAACCGGCAGCCTTACCCGTTATTCCGAACAACTCGATACTCAGTCGGCGGCCTACTTCAAAGCCATTGTGTCGGCTATTGAATCGCCCGACTACCATGGACCGGTCACCCAGAACGACTGGAGCGCGGTGCTGGGTGCCATGGTCGGTGGCGGGGCGCCGGAAAGTTATCTCAAGGTTCTGGCCGACAACAAATCCGACATTCCGGAGCGCTGCCCGGCATTGGTGGCCATGTTCCGGACTGCCGCACTACTCAAAGGCCCCGAAGGCGAGCGCGCCCGGTCGGATCTGGCGCAGAACGTAACAGGGTACTAGACGACCACCAGGCGCTGCGCACCTGTGGTCCGTTCGAGATCGGCCGGCGTGATCTCAAAAACCGAACGCGCCTGCCCGGCTGCCGCCCATACAGTCTCAAACGCGAACAACCCTTCGTCGATCACCGAATTGAGCGGAGCAGGATGACCGAAGGGTGATACCCCGCCAATGGCAAAGCCGGTCGCTTCGCGCACCATGTCGGCGTCGGCCCGTTCCAGTGCTTCGCCCAACTGGCGGCCAAGGCGCTTTTCGTGCACCCGGTTAGCGCCCGAGACAAGGATCAGATAGGGTTTGCCACTGGTGGCGCCTTTGAATACCAGCGATTTAACGATCCGCCCAACCTCGATACCCAGCGCTTCAGCGGCCATCTGAGCGGTCGTGGCGAGTTGATCGAGTACAACAACCTTTCCCGGTAGACCGTGTCTGGCCAATGCTTCGGCGACTTTGAGTTCGGAGGCGCGCAGTTCGGTCATGCGGGTGCCGTGCCCCTTGTCAGCGTTTTGATCAGTCCCAGCCGCTCCCGCAGGGCAAACCGGGTGGTCAGGATGACTGCCACGACTGCCAGTCCCGCGGCAAGTCCCAGCCAGACGCCGACGCCACGCATGCCGAATACGAAGCCGAGCACATAAGCGACGGGGAAACCAATGGCCCAATATCCGATGATCGCCAGCATCGCGGGAATTCGCGTATCGCTCAGCCCGCGCAGGCTGGAAGCCCCGATGGCTTGTGCTCCATCAACCAGCTGAAAGAGGGCGGCCACACCCAGATACGTTGCCGCCAGCCCAATCGCCTCAGCGTTGAGCGGCTTGCTGGCATCGAGGAACAGCCCGACTAACTGGTGCGGAAACAGCACGAACGCGGTGCAGCTAATGCACATGAAACCGATGCCCAGTGCAAACGCCGTCCATCCCGCCTTGCGGACGCCTTCTGCCGATCCCGCTCCATAGGCAAGCCCCACGCGAACCGTGGTTGCTTGCCCGAGCCCGAGCGGTACCATGAATGTCAGGCTGGAAATTTGTAGGGCAATCGCATGGGCGGCCAACTCGTTGTCGCCCAGCCGCCCCATCAGAAAGGCGGCTGCAGTAAACAGTCCGACTTCAGCCAGCAGCGTCAGCCCGATCGGTGTGCCGATAGTCAGAATCTGGCGCAGGTGCCTCCAGTCGCGTTTCCAGAACCGGGCCATGATATGGTAACGCTTGAAGCGTCGGTGGGTCTGCACATAGGTGAGCATGGCCAGGAACATGAAGATGTTCACAGCCAGCGTGGAAATCGCGGCGCCACGCAGTTCCAGCCGTGGAAAGCCCCAATTCCCAAACATCAGCGCCATATTGGACAGCGCGTTCAGAGCAATGCCGGCCAGCGAAATCAGCAGGACAATCCGCGTCGAACCATGCGCGGCAAGAAATGATCGCAACACGATAATGCCCAGGCCCGGCAGGAAGACAAAGGCGACGATAGCCAAAAAGCTGTCAGCCAATTCAATAATCTGCGGATCCTGGCCGAGCGCGGTAAAGATCGGGCGCACCTGCAGCACCACGGGGATCAGGAGGGCCGAAATGATCAGCGTTGCCCAAAGCCCCTGACGCACTATGCGGCGGATTGCCTTGATATCACCGGATCCGCGAGCCTGGGCCACCAGCGGCGCGACGGCGCTGACCGTTCCAATGCCGAACAGCAGGAAAGCGTTGTAGAACGCTGTTGCCAGCGAGCCGCTCGCAAGGTGCGTCGGGCTCAGCCAGCCCATCATGATCACGTCGGTCAGGAACAGCGCATTCTGCGACAGCTGCGCCAGAATGATCGGCCAGCCGAGCGTGAAGAGCTTGCGCGCCTCCTCTGCCCACAGGTGAAATGATCCAGAGCGCTCGCCGTTTCGGGCCAGGTTGGCATCGGTCATGATGAAATCCTCTCGCCCGCTGAGCACTAATTGATTGCAGCCCAAGCGCAAGGGCGGGCATCATCGCTGCAGTTCAAGTTTCAAAAGTTTCATAGGGTCCATCATTTTTGGTGATGAGCTTTCTCAGGTTTGGAGATTGAAGATGACTTTTCACGATGCCGCTTCGCGCTGGCTCACGCTTTTAGGGGCCATCTTCGGGGCTGCCGGTGTCATGCTGGCCGCCGCCGCTTCGCATGGGGGCGATGAGAGACTGCTGGGTTCAGCGGCCCAGATTGCGCTGGCCCACGGTCCGGCGTTGCTTGCACTTGGGTTTTACGGTCTCCGCACCCGCCTGCTGCGGGCCGCCGGTGCGCTCATCGGGGGTGGAACCATCCTGTTTGCAGGCGACCTGCTCTTCAGGCATTTCTCCGAAATGAGCCTCTTTACCGGCGCCGCCCCAATCGGTGGCGTGTCGATGATTGCAGGCTGGGCGGTGCTGGTGGTCGCAATCGTTCGGAAGAGGCCTTGAGGTCACTTTTGTGCCACGCAGTACGTTTAACTACGTTGGCGGCGGAACCAATTCGGGGGTCGTCCATTTCAGTTGAGGCAAACCCAAGCGGCGGCACCTCTGCAAATGGCGTGGTGCCAGACCGCAGACAGGGCCTTTTGGTCCAAGCGTTTACTCGGAGGCATTCATGAAGAAGATTCTCATCCTCGGCGCGGCGTTGCTGTCGCTTTCGGCTTGCACGACAACGCAGCAGAGCGCGGGCGTCGGTGCCGTGGCCGGCGGAGTCGTTGGCGCAGTGACCACTGGTACGGTTGCAGGCACCGTCATTGGTGCCGGGGTTGGTGCCGTTGCGGGCGCCGTGATCGGCGAAGTCGCTAACCAGCCCGGACAGTGCTATTACAAGAACTCGCGCGGCAAGACCTATATCGACGACTGCCCGAAGGGTTGATCGTCTCGGTTTCGAAGAGGGCCCGGTTCAAACCGGGCCTTTTTTGTGCCTGCGGGTAGCCAGCCGTAGCTCCTCGCCTTAGGCTTGATGCATTGATTCATTTCTGGCGTTTGCGCCGCCACTCCGAGCCCCATGTCCGATCTTGATAATAGTGCAGCGGCGCCAAGTCGCGTCATGCTTGGCATCGGCCTCAAGGTTGCCTCGGTAGTGGTCTTTGTCGCCATGGCGGCGTTGATCAAGGCTGCCGAGGGTGTTCCGCCGGGGCAGCTGGTTTTCTTCCGCTCCTTCTTTGCCATTTTCCCCATAGCGGTCTTCCTCGCGGCCCGGGGCGAGTTGCCGGGCGGCCTCAAGACGGCGCGGCCATTTGGTCACATGTGGCGTGGCATCATCGGGGTCACGGCCATGAGCCTTGGCTTTTACGGCATCACCAAGCTGCCGCTCCCCGAGACGATTGTCATCAACTACGCCATGCCGTTGCTGATTGTGGTGTTCAGTGCACTTTTCCTCAACGAAACGGTTCGTGCCTATCGCTGGAGCGCCGTCATTGTGGGCATGGTGGGTGTCGTGATCATCATGTGGCCACGGCTCACCATTTTCTCGGGCGGTATCAACGCGGCTGATGGGGCCATGCTCGGGGCGCTCGCTACACTGGGGTCTGCGGCAATCGGTGCCTGCGCCATGCTTATGGTCCGTAATCTCGTGCGCACCGAGCGCAGCGCTACCATCGTCATCTATTTCTCCATCACATGCTCGGTTGCCGGGCTTTTGAGCGCACCATTCGGCTGGGTGTGGCCGACCCCGGGGCAGTGGGCGATGCTGATCACCGCCGGAGTAGCAGGTGGCATCGCTCAGATCCTTCTCACCGAGTGCTACCGTCACGCCGATATGTCGGTGATCGCCCCGTTCGAATACACCTCAATGCTGCTCGGGCTTGTCGTGGAATATGTCGCCTTCGGCGACATTCCAACGGTTCAGACCATTGTTGGCGGGCTGATTGTCGTGGCCGCCGGGATTTTCATCATCCTGCGCGAGCACCAGCTCGGCCTTGAGCGGCGCAAAGCCCGCGCGGTTTCGAACACGGCGGTTTAGCGGCAAAGGTTTGGGGCTTGACACTGTCCCGCGCACCCCATTACCAATAGCGCCAGATTTTTGTGGAGTGGTCCCGTGCGGGTTTCCATCATCGTACTTAGCAGGCGCATCGGCAACGTGGGGTAATTCCCCGCGAATGACGGTGCGCACCCAGGTCCCTAACGGGGCCTTTTTTATTGCCTTTTTTCCGGCGTGCCGGAACAAGGCGTTTGACGAGGGCGCCCCCGGGCGCGGGCGAACGAAGGGAATACATGATGGCCGAACAGATGACCGGCGCAGAAATGGTGATTCAGGCGCTGATCGATCAGGGGGTCGAGCATATTTTCGGCTATCCCGGCGGCGCTGCCTTGCCGATCTATGATGCTATGTTCCAGCAGGATAAGGTCCAGCACATCCTTGTGCGCCACGAGCAGGGCGCAACCCATATGGCCGAGGGCTATGCCCGGTCAACCGGCAAGCCGGGCGTTGTGCTGGTCACTTCAGGTCCGGGGGCCACCAATGCGGTCACCGGTCTCACCGATGCGCTGCTCGATTCCATCCCTCTGGTTTGCATCACCGCCCAGGTGCCCACCACGCTGATCGGCTCGGATGCGTTCCAGGAATGCGACACCGTCGGCATCACTCGCAGCTGCACCAAGCATAACTATCTGGTCAAGAAGATCGAAGATCTGCCGCGCATCATGCACGAGGCCTTCCATATCGCCACCACCGGCCGCCCGGGTCCGGTGGTGATCGATATTCCCAAGGACATCCAGTTCGCGCTCGGCACCTACACAAAGCCCAACCTCGAAACCTTCCGCCATGCCAGCTATCAGCCACGCATGGATGGCGACGTTGAGGCCATCAAGATCGCCGTCGACATGATGCTCAAGGCAGAGCGTCCGATCTTTTATACTGGCGGCGGGGTGATCAATTCGGGTCCGGAGGCTAGCGAAAGCCTGCGCGAACTGGCCGAGCTGACTGGCTTTCCCGTCACGTCCACGTTGATGGGGCTCGGCGCGTTTCCGGCATCCAACGCACAGTGGCTGGGCATGCTGGGCATGCACGGCACCTACGAAGCCAACCTTGCCATGCACGATTGCGATCTGATGATCTGCATTGGTGCCCGGTTCGATGACCGCATAACCGGTCGTATCGATGCGTTCTCCCCACGCTCGACAAAAATTCACATCGATATCGACCCGTCATCAATCTCCAAGAACGTTCGGGCAGACCTGCCGATCATTGGCGATTGCGGCCGTGTGCTCGAAGAAATGATCCGCATCTATCGCTCAAAGACCAATCAGCCACGCACCGAGGCGATTGCGCCCTGGTGGGAGCAGATCGGAAAGTGGCGGGCGGTCAATTCGCTCGGGTTCAAGAATTCCGACACCATCATCAAGCCCCAGCACGCGATCCGGCGGCTCTACGAGGCCACCCGCAAGCAATCCAAGGAAGTGTTCATCACCACCGAGGTTGGCCAGCACCAGATGTGGGCAGCTCAGCACTTCCCCTTCGAAGCGCCAAACCGCTGGATGACTTCGGGTGGCCTGGGCACGATGGGATATGGCCTGCCGGCAGCCGTCGGCGTGCAGGTGGCCCATCCCGATGCACTGGTCATCGACATCGCTGGTGAAGCCTCGGTGCAGATGACCATGCAGGAAATGTCTACTGCCATGCAGTACCGGCTGCCGATCAAGGTGTTCATCCTCAATAACGAGCGCATGGGCATGGTCCGCCAGTGGCAGGACCTGCTGCATGGCTCGCGCTATGCGCATTCCTACTCGGAAAGCCTGCCCGATTTCGTCAAGCTTGCCGAAGCCTACGGCGGAAAGGGCATCCGCTGCGATGATCCGGCCAAGCTCGACGAGGCGATTGCCGAAATGCTGGCCTATGACGGGCCAGTGCTATTCGACTGCCTGGTAGAGAAGGACGAAAACTGCCTGCCCATGATCCCTTCGGGCAAGCCGCACAACGAGATCATCCTGCCCGATACCGCCAATATCGGCTCGATCATCGACGAAAAGGGAAGGGCGCTGGTCTAGGGCCAGGGCGGGAGCATTGCCATGAACGCACATCTGTTGCCGACCGGGTCGGCCTATTTTATCACCAAGGACACCGTCCAGCCCGAGCGCCACACGCTCTCCGTGCTGGTCGACAACGAACCGGGAATTCTCGCGCGCGTCGTCGGCCTGATCACGGCCCGCGGCTTTAACATTGAAAGCCTGACGGTCAGCGAAACCGAGCACAACAAGCGCCTGAGCCGCATCACCATGGTCACCATTGCCACGCCGAAGGTGCTGACCCAGATCAAGCTGCAGCTCGAGCGCCTTGTGCCTGTTCACAAGGTGCACGACCTGACCGAAGAGGGGCAATCGCTTGAGCGCGAACTGGCCCTCATCAAAGTGGCCGGTACCGGCGAACACCGCTCCGAAACCCTGCGCCTTGCCGATGCATTTCGCGCGCAGGTGGTGGACGCCACTACGGAGAGTTTTGTCTTCGAGGTTACCGGCAAGCCCTCCAAGATCGACAGCTTCATTGCCCTGATGCAGCCCCTCGGATTGATCGAGGTGGTCCGCACCGGCCTTGCCGCCATTTCGCGCGGTTCCGAGCGCATGTAGTCACACCAAAGGGCGGGCCGATGGTCCGCCCTTTGGTATACCGGGTTGACCGGGTGACCAGAACATGTGTACACAAATTGTGTATTCAGCGCAGGTGCCCAGCGTGTCTTCCCCCTCGTCGAATCTGCGTGGTGTCGTGCTGATGGTGCTCGCCACGGGCACCTTTGCGGTCAACGATGCGCTGCTTAAGCTGGCCACCAGTCAATTGCCACCGCTGCAGACATTGCTGATGCGCGGGGTAGGGGCATCGTTCTGGTGTCTTCTGCTTGTCCTGGCGACCGGCAACGGGCGCTACATCGCCTCAGCCTTCAGCCCGATAACGGCACTGCGCAGCGTCTTTGAACTGCTGGCCGTTCTCACCTTCATCTTCGCCCTTGCGAACATGCCGATCGCCGATATCAAGGCCATCGGGCAAACAGCTCCGCTGCTGCTGCTCGCTGGAGTGGCGCTGATTTATCGCGAAAAGCTCGGCTGGCTGCGCATGTTGCTCATGGCATTCGGTCTAGGGGGAGCGCTGCTCGTCGCGCAACCGTCAGGCTCATCGACTACCGGCTACGCTTTGCTCGGGTTCCTGTCGGCCCTGAGCGTCGCCCTGCGCGATATCGTCGGGCGCAAGGTTCCCGCTTCTCTGCCGGGGCCGGTTGTTGCTTTTTCAACGGTGATCATCGTCACCATTGGCGCCACGATCGGCACCGTCACTTTCGAGGCGTGGACACCTCCGAATCTGGCCGAAATCGGCCTCACGGTCGGGGCAGGATTCTTTCTCACCCTGGGGCACTTGTTTATCTTCCTGGCCTACCGCGCCGCGCCCACTGGCACCGTGGCCCCATTTTATTACACCTTCACTGTCTGGGCCGTGATCTCAGGCATCTTGGTGTTTGGCACCATGCCCAACACACTGGCCATCGCGGGAATCGTACTGATTATCGGCAGTGGAATTATCATTGTCTCCCTCGACGAACGTCGTCGACGGCTCAACATTCTGGCCTGACCCAGTCGTTGCGGCGCCGTTGGTTTCAACTACAACCAATATCGATTGATCAACTTTTGCGAACAAACTTTTGCTCCAGACTGACCACTGGATCGATCCCGCCACAGATCCGATATTCACCCTCCGCAAAGCCGCGCATTCCGTTAAGTCACTGTTTTGTGCCTGAGAAACGCGCTTGTGGCTCAAGCAAGTGCGTGTGCGCATAAAACACCAAAATGCCCCCTTGCGAAGGAATCTAGTAGTCACATATTCCCCCTCAGTTACTTTTTGTTCCTGAAAGAGGTTGCCCTATGTCTAAGCTCAAAATTGGCGTCATCATTTCGTCCACCCGTCCCACCCGCTTTGGCGAGGCCCCGGCGAAGTGGATTCTCGAAAAGGCGAATGCCCGCCCCGAGATCGACGCCGAGATCGTTGACCTGCGTGACTACAATTTGCCCTTCTTCGATGAAGTGGCGTCCAATGCATGGATGCCCAGCCAGAACTCCGAAGCGGTTCGCTGGCAGAACAAGATCTCCGAGTTCGATGGTTTCATCTTCGTGACCGCTGAGTACAACCGCGCGATCACCGGTGCGCTCAAGAACGCCCTCGACCAAGCCTATACCAACTGGAACAAGAAGGCATTTGGTGCCGTAGGCTATGGCACCGTGGGCGGCGCACGCGCCATCGAAAACCTGCGCACCATCGGCGTCGAACTGCAGATGGTTTCCACCCGTTCTGCCGTTCATATCGGCGGGGCCGATTTCTTCGCCGTTCACCCCGGCTTTGGCGGCACCAAGACGCTGAACGACCTTGAAGCGTCGCTGGGCGCGTCCGCCAAGGATATGCTCGACCAGCTCATCTGGTGGGGTTACGCCACCCAGTCGGCCCGCGCCAACGAAACGGCCAAGGCAGCTTAACATTCAGGCCGGGATGCGTCCCGCTTGCCGATCGTTCCCCGACGCCCCGCCGCTTTTGCGCGCGGGGCGTTTTGTATTGTGATCGAACCATCACCATCGGAATGTGTTGTGTGTAAACCTCACCGGGTGTAGAAGGCGCCCGCCTTTGAACAAAAAGAGCAACAGGTTTATGACGCAGACGAATGCGACCGGTGCTGACACCGGGGCCGATGCGAGCGACCACGCCACTCACAGCAACAAAGACTTTCCGGTGCTCCTGCTTGGGGCTTTGGGCGTTGTTTATGGTGATATCGGCACCAGCCCGATTTATGCGTTCAGACAAGCCATGTCTGTCAGGCCGGGCGCTGCTTCTTCAGGCGAGGAGATCCTGGGCCTGCTGTCCTTGATCGTCTGGGCGCTAACGCTGACGGTTACGGTTAAGTACATTTTCTTCGTCACTCGGGCAGACAACAATGGTGAAGGCGGCACGCTTTCCCTGATGGCTCTGGCCCGAAAGACGTTTACCAAGCCGCCTGCCTGGATTCTGGGATTGGGCATTCTTGGCGCCGCCCTGTTCTTTGGCGATGCGATCATCACTCCCGCGATCTCGGTCCTTTCGGCGGTGGAAGGGCTCGAAAGTATTGCGCCCGACCTCAGCCGTTTTGTGGTGCCAATTACCTTGGTGATCATTCTGGGCGTTTTCTTCGTTCAACGCTTTGGAACTGCCAGGGTTTCGGTCGTTTTCGGCCCGGTCACTGCCCTGTGGTTCCTTGCGTTGGGCGTATCGGGCCTGGCACAGATCATTGGGCACCCGCAGATCTTGTGGGCCATCAATCCAATCCTGGGTCTGCAGTTCCTCCTCACCCATGCCGGGATTGCGTTTGTTGTCGTCGGAGCCATCTTTCTGGCCGTTACCGGTGCTGAGGCGCTTTACGTCGACCTGGGCCATTTCGGCCGCAGGCCGATTGTCGTTGCCTGGTTTGGCCTGGTGTTCCCGTGCCTGCTGCTGAACTACTTCGGCCAGGGCGCCTTTGTGTTGTCCCACGGGGTGGAGAACGTCGTCAGCCCCTTCTTTGAGATGCAGCCGGAGTGGGCGCTTGTGCCGTTTGTCGGCCTCGCAACTGCCGCAACTGTCATTGCCAGCCAGGCAGTGATTTCGGGCACATACAGCCTCACACAGCAGGCCATTGCGCTCAACATGCTGCCTCGTATGGTGGTGCTCCACACCTCCGCCACGCAAAGCGGCCAGGTTTACATGCCGCAGATCAATACGTTCCTGATGTTCGGGGTTCTTCTGCTGGTGCTGGCCTTTGGCAGTTCCGGCGCGCTGTCAAACGCCTATGGCATTGCGGTGTCGGGGGTCATGCTGGTCACCCTAACGCTTTTGACCGTTGTTATGTGGCGCAGCTGGAAATGGCACCCGGCCGTGGTGATTGCGTTCGGGACCTTGTTCATGATCATCGATGGCGGATTTTTTGCCGCCAATGCCTCTAAGGTTTTCCAGGGCGGCTGGGTGCCGGTGGTTGTCGCCGCCCTTGTTGCGCTGATCATAGTTGCCTGGATTGGCGGCCGCGAACGGCTCGCAGCCAAAACCAAGCGCGATGAGGTGCCGCTGCAGTTCCTCGTGGAAAATCTCTCGAAGAAAAAGCCCACTCTGGTACCCGGCACCGCCGTGTTTCTCACCAGCGACATCGAAGGCGCCCCAACCGCCCTGCTGCATAGCCTCAAGCACTACAAGGTGCTGCACGAGCAAAATGTCATTCTCACCGTGCGCACCTCAGCTTCGCCGCGTGTCGCCGATGATGAGAAGGTGGTCATTGAGGCCTACAACGAACTGTTCAGTCGCGTTGTCGTCACCTTTGGCTATATGGAAAGTCCCAATATCCCTACTGCGCTGGCACTGGCCCGCAAGCTGGGGTGGAAGTTCGATATCATGTCGACATCGTTCTTCCTGTCACGCCGTTCGCTAAAGCCCTCGATCAAGCCCAGCCTGTTGCGCTTCTGGCAGGATCGCGTGTTCATCGCACTGGCGCGCAACGCCACTGATGCAACAGAATACTTCCACATTCCGACCGGGCGCGTGGTGGAAATCGGCACGCAGCTGACGGTTTAGAGGGTTCTACTTCGGAATATCCGGACAAAGGTACGGAACGGTCGCGGCTGCATAGCGCTCTTCGACCGTTTCGCTGCCAAGTGCCAGCTTCAAGACCAACTCGCCCGAAGTCAGGGCGCTGATTTCGGCATTGATATCCATGCCGTCCTCGTTCCAGGTCAGGGCGGTGTCCGATGTCATGCGCCATTGCGACAGGCGATGGGTTTCCCAGCAGCTATCCGAAACCATAGTGCCATCCGACAGGAATATCCGCATCACGCCAGGCAGATCCGGGGTGTCGGCCTTCACCCACACCCGGTTCGTCAGCGTGCGCTTGGCCGGCTCATGCTCGGACTGGCTGTCCGAAACGGCCTCCTGCGCCACTGCGGGTAGGGCGGCACAGGTGCCAACGCCCCAAAGCGCAAGCAGAGCAAAAAGTGCGGCTTTCGAGGTCATGTCTGCTCCGTGCGCGGCTTTGGGTTAAATGCTGATCTGGTAGGCCCAAATCTGATCAGCAAGTGGTGAGCTAAAAATTAGACCGAATTTCGTCGCTGGAGCCCCAAACCAAGTCAGCCCCCAACTTGACTTATACCGAACCGTACCGTACGGTACGGAAAATCGATCAGCCGCAAAGGCTGTGGGAGAGGCCTCAGACAGGCAGATGGGCATGGCGTTGACCAGCAAGGAAGAGGTTTGGACGCTCCGCCAGCAGCAGGTGCTGACGGCGGCGCTTGAACTGCTTGTTGAGGGCGGGGACAGCCTGACCATGACGGCTGTGGCCCGCCGCGCCAGTTGTTCTAAGGAAACGCTTTACAAGTGGTTTGGTGACCGCGATGGCTTGTTGACGGCCACCGTGCAGTGGCAGGCCGCCAAGGTACGCATGCCGACGCTTGATCGTGCCCGGCTCGATGCCAGGGCCCTGCGCGCCAGCATCGAGCAGTTCGCCCGCGATCTGCTTGGTGTGCTGGTTGGCGATGTCTCTATCACGCTCAATCGCCTCGCCATCAGCCAGGCGCAGGTCGAAAAGAAGGGGCTGGGGGCCATTGTGCTCGAAAATGGTCCGCTCGCGATCCGGCGTCGTCTCAAGCCGGTGCTTGAGGCTGGTCGCGATGCGCGCCTCCTGCGCTTTGAGTCCAGTGAGGATGCGTTTCGCACTTTCTTCGGGCTCGTGGTGCGCGATGTGCAAATTCGGCTGTTGCTCGGCGACGAGACGCTGCGGCAGTCCAATGTCGAGGCCGATGTGAAGGCGGCCACGGAACAGTTTTTCGTCCTTTACGGGCGCGAATAACGGGCGGAACGCCCACAACCTGATGCAATCAAGGGAGACTGCAATGCGCGTTTACTACGATCGGGATGCCGATCTGGACATCATCAAGAACAAGAAGGTCGTGATCGTTGGCTACGGTTCGCAGGGCCATGCCCATGCGCTCAACCTGCGCGACTCCGGCGTCAAGGACGTGGTCATTGGCCTGCGCCCCGGCTCCGCTTCGGCCAAGAAGGCCGAAGGCGAGGGCCTCAAGGTCATGAGCGTGGCCGATGCCGCCGCCTGGGGTGATCTGATCATGATCCTCACCCCCGATGAACTGCAGGCTGATATCTACAAGGCCCACATCGAACCCAATATTCGTGATGGCGCAGCCCTTGCCTTCGCGCACGGCTTGAACGTGCACTTCAACCTGATTGAGCCCAAGAAGACCGTCGACGTGATCATGATCGCACCGAAGGGCCCGGGCCACACCGTGCGCGGCGAATACCAGAAGGGTGGCGGCGTGCCATGCCTGATCGCGGTGCACCAGGATGCTTCGGGCAATGCCCAGGATATCGCGCTGGCCTACGCCTCGGGTGTTGGCGGCGGCCGCTCGGGCATCATCGAAACCAACTTCCGCGAAGAATGCGAGACCGATCTGTTCGGCGAGCAGGCCGTGCTATGCGGCGGTCTGGTCGAACTGATCCGTGCCGGATTCGAAACCCTGGTCGAAGCCGGTTATGCCCCGGAAATGGCCTATTTCGAATGCCTGCATGAGGTGAAGCTGATCGTTGACCTGATCTATCAGGGCGGCATTGCCAACATGAACTACTCGATTTCGAACACGGCAGAATGGGGCGAATACGTCACCGGCCCCCGCATCATCACCGCCGAAACCAAGGCTGAGATGAAGCGTGTGCTGCATGACATCCAGTCGGGCAAGTTCACCTCTGAGTGGATGCAGGAAATCAAGGCCGGGGGCGGCGCTCGCTTCAAGGCCACCCGCCGCCTGCATGACGAGCACCAGATCGAAGCCGTTGGTGAGCAGCTTCGCGGCATGATGCCGTGGATCAAGGCCGGCGCGCTGGTCGACAAGTCCAAGAACTAAACGACCGAAGGACCGTCGCTAGAAACGAAAAGGGCTCCGGAAACGGAGCCCTTTTTGCTGCGATCAAAAGTGGCGCATGACCTATTCATGGTCCGGCCGCGCCGGCGTGTGGGCGGTGCGGTTGCCCGACATCATCAGGCTGATTTCAGCCCGTGTGATGCCGATATCGCGTAGCATACGGTCGTCCAGATTGTAGAGCGAACGGGCGTTGGCGCGCCGCTTTGCGGTCTGGACGAGATGGCCGATATAGTTTTTCATAAAATTGCTCCTTGCGTGTTAGGCAGCTGTTATTTGAATAACGATTGCGGCGCTTAGTGGCCGCCTGCCGCTGAACCGCGGATGAATGGGTTTATCGTTAAAAAGTCATTATTATCCACAGGATGGAGGCATATCTTGAAGTTGCCTGATTTCCCCGTTGAAGGCGGCTGCCAGTGCGGCGCAGTGCGCTATGCTTTGTTGGCATCCCCGCACGCGATTTACCGCTGCCATTGCACCGATTGCCGCCGCTTCTCTGGCGCTGCATTTGGGATTTCGATGCCGATCAATCGCGCCGACCTTCGCCTGCTCAGCGGCGAACCCGCGGCGCTCGACAAGCCTGCCGACAGCGGTCGCATCGTGAAGATGTTCTACTGCCCCAATTGCCTCACCCGGCTCTGGCAGCATCCGCAGGGCGCCGATACGCTGGCCGTGCTGCGCGCCGGAACGCTCGACGACATCGACTGGGCCGAGCCGGTCGGCAATATCTGGACCAGAAGCCGGGTCAGTTGGGTTGCCATTGACCCCAGTGAGCCCAACTTCGAGGGACAGCCCGCCAGCCGTGAACTGCTCTACGGTGCCTGGCAGGAAAGGGTAACACCATGAGCGTCGCCGAAGACATTGCCGCCATTGTCGCGCAGGAGCGGGCGTTAGGCTTTTCGCGCTTCGATGAATCGGTCGCTTTTGCCATCGGCAGCGCCATTCACGCGCGCGCCGTCCGTGACACGCTACCGCTGGTGGTCGACGTCCGGCTTTGGGATCGCGTGCTGTTCTTCTGCGCCACCCATGGCACGACCGCAGACAATGCCGAATGGGTGCGGCGCAAGACCAACGTGGTCAAGCTGCTGCACAAGTCGAGCTATCGTGCCGCATTGCAGCGCGTTGGAGAAGCGCGCAGCTTTGCACCGGATCGGGCACTCAATCCGGCGGACTATGTGCTCGCGGGCGGGGCGTTTCCGGTGCGCGTCGAAGGGGCCGGGGTTATCGGGGCGATCACAGTGTCAGGCTTGCCGGAGCGGCAGGACCATGGGGTCGTGGTGGAAGCGATCTGCCATCACCTGGGTGTCGATCACGCCGCCCTTGCACTCCCGCACGAGTAATCGATTTTCGAACTTGACTTTATAACGCAACAATAACGACTTAGCGCCCTGGAGGCGACGTTGAAGATCAATTACTTGCTGCTCGACGTATTCACGACCGAACGCCTCAAGGGCAATCCCCTTGCGGTCGTTCCGAAGGCCGATGGGCTTCTCGACAACCAGATGCAGGCCATCGCCAACGAATTCAATCTGTCCGAAACGGTTTTCATCATGAAGCCGAAGTCGGAAAGGCACACCGCTTCTGTGCGTATCTTTACCCCCGTTGGGGAACTGCCGTTCGCTGGTCATCCCACCGTGGGGGCTGCGGTGGTTCTGGCCCTGCAGGTCAAGCTGCAGGCTGTCCGCATTGAGGAAAAAATCGGGCTGGTCACCTGCCTGATCGAACACGCCGCCAAGAACACCGCCTCGGTCCGCTTCGGCCTGCCTCGCCTGCCCGAGAGGGTGGGGCCCCTTGGTGACCGCACCGCCATGGCTCTGGCGTTGGGCATTGACCTCGAAGATATCGACTGCGGCGTCTATCACCCTGGCATCTATTCGGCGGGCGTCATCTATCATCTTGTGCCGGTGCGTTCTGCCGACGTGCTTGCCCGAATCCAACCAAACCCTGGACACTGGAACAAGGCTTTCCCGATGGGCGACCACAGTGTTTATGTCTTTACTGAGACGCCTGAGGACAAGAAACATGACTTTGCCGCCCGCATGTTCTGGGTCAACCGCGGCCTGACTGAAGATCCGGGCACGGGCAGCGCCGCCGCTGCCCTGATCGGGCTGGTTTCGCAGCACGCTGGTTATGCCGACGGCCAGTCCGAATATGCGCTGCGCCAGGGCGTTGAAATGGGCCGCCCATGCACCATCACCATGCAGATTCGCAAGGAGAATGACGTCCTGACCCATGCTGGTATCGGTGGGTCGGCGATTGTCGTGGGCGAGGGCAGCCTCGACCTTGGGGATTGATGTGCCCGCCCATCGCTACGCCCTGATTGACACAAGTTTCGGCACTTGCGCCGTCGCGTGGGGCGATGCGGGCATCACCCACTTCCAGTTGCCCGATGCCGACCGTGACGCCACCGAACGCTGCCTTCTCAAGCGAGCCGGTGTGGCCGCGGCCGGCGATATTGCAGAACTGGGCACGCTGGCCGAAGACGTAAGGCGCTATTTTTCAGGTGAGCGCGTCGATTTCTCGGACTTTGCCCTCGACTTTACCGGCGCGCCGGAATTTCACCGCCTTGTCTATGCCGAGGTTCTCAGGCTTGGCTGGGGGGAAACCACCACTTATGGGGCGGTGGCGCGCAAGGTTTCCAATATCAGCGCCGCGCGGGCGGTCGGGCAGGCCATGGGGGCCAATCCCATTCCACTCATCATGCCCTGCCACCGCGTGCTGGCCAGCGGCGATAAGCTTGGCGGCTTCTCGGCCTTCGGCGGTTCTGTCTCCAAGGAGCGCATGCTCGCGCTTGAGGGGGTCATCCCCGGCATGCCGCTTTTTGCCTGGAGTGGCGATTAACTCTTAAGGGTCTCTTTGCGAAATTATCACTGGACGGGTGTCGAAGGCTTGCGGCGCGGCCAATTTTCGCGCATCCTGCAATCGAATTCGGGAACACACCATGCAGCGCAATCGCGCCAAAGCCATCGCAATCGCCCAGAAGGAGGTCCTGCGGACCCGCCTGATGATTGCATCTGGGCTTCTGCTGGCCTCCGCACTTCTCCTCCTTCTTATCAGCCCCTGAGTACCGGCGGTCTGGCAAAGCCAGACGGGTGGTCAGGGGATAACGACTTGCAGCCGAACACAGTGTCCGGCCGATAGGGCTCAGCCCTGAGAGCCGTTTGATGGAACAAGAGCATGACCGCCCCAAGTACCGATTCCAATAAAGACCGCGTCTTCATTTTCGACACCACCTTGCGCGATGGCGAGCAAAGCCCCGGTGCCACGATGACGCTTGAAGAAAAGCTGCAAGTCGCCGAAACGCTCGATGACATGGGCGTCGATATTATCGAGGCTGGCTTCCCCATCGCTTCCAATGGCGATTTCGAAGCGGTCGTAGCGGTCGCCAAGCGCGCCAAGAATTCTGTGATCGCCGGTCTTGCTCGGGCCATCACTGCTGATATCGATCGCGCCGGCGAGGCTGTGCGTCATGCTCGGCGCGGCCGCATCCACACCTTTGTGTCCACCTCACCGATCCATCTGGCCCACCAGATGAAAAAGACCCAGGACGAGGTTATCGAGATCATTGCCCGCACCGTGGCGCAGGCCCGTAACCTGATCGATGATGTCGAGTGGTCGGCCATGGATGCCACCCGCACGCCGCTCGATTTCCTGTCCCGCTGTGTTGAAACCGCCATCAAGGCCGGCGCCACCACTATCAATCTGCCCGATACAGTCGGCTATGCGGTGCCCGAGGAATATGCGGCGATGTTCCGTCACATGATCAACACCGTGCCCAACGCCGACAAGGCGATTTTCTCCACCCATTGCCATGATGATCTGGGGCTGGCGGTGGCCAACTCACTGGCTGGCGTCATTGGCGGTGCGCGCCAGATCGAATGCACCATCAACGGGCTCGGAGAACGTGCCGGCAATGCGGCGCTCGAGGAAATCGTCATGGCCATCCGCACACGCGGTGACGCCATGCCCTATCACACCGAGATCGAAACCACCCATCTGGCCCGCGCCAGCAAAATTGTGTCTGCCGCTTCTAACTTCCCGGTGCAGTACAATAAGGCCATCGTTGGCAAGAATGCTTTCGCCCATGAGAGCGGCATTCATCAGGATGGCATGCTCAAGAATGCCGAAACCTACGAGATCATGACCCCCGCCAGCGTCGGTATCAAGGAAACGACGCTCGTTATGGGCAAGCACTCTGGGCGTGCCGCGTTCAAGGACAAGCTCAAGGAACTCGGTTACGAACTGGGTGACAATGCCTTCCAGGAGGCGTTCCAGCGCTTCAAGGACCTGGCCGATCGCAAGAAGCACGTTTACGACGCCGATATCATTGCTCTGGTCGATGACGAAGTCGGCTCGGTTGGCGATCGTATCAAGCTTGTTGATATGCAGGTCGTTTCGCGCACGGGTGGCGTCCATATGTGCGACCTGACTCTTGCTGTCGATGGCGAGAATGCACGTGTCACCTACGAGGGTACCGGCTCGGTCGATGCGATCTTTAATGCCATCAAGAAGGCGGTGAATGCCCAGCCCAATCTGGTGCTCTACGCTGTCGATGGCGTCACAGGCGGCACCGATGCGCAGGCCAGCGCCCATGTCAGGCTCGAAATGAATGGCCGCATTGTTTCCGGCAACGCTGCCGAGCCCGACACGCTCGTTGCTTCGGCCCGCGCCTATCTCAACGCCTACAACCGCCTGCTGATCGAACGCGGCGCCTCTGCGCAGGGCGCAATGGCGGGATAACCGCTCACAGAGGGCCGCTCAGGGCGGGCGCGCAAACTGTCCACCTTTCCTCCCTCCCCCTTGCGGGGAGGGATGGGGTGGGGGTGAGCGGCCCACCCAGAGCCTTGCGTTCACCCAGCCGCCCGCAACGCTCCCGGCAACTCTGCTTCAAGCACTGCCATTTCCGCCGCTGGTCCGGCGCTGATACGGATGCAGCGGTTGAGCACCGGTGCCATTGGCTTGCGTACAAACACGCCACGTGCCTCCAGTGCCTTGAGCACGCGCAGCGCATAGTCGCCATCCCGCCCGCAATCCACTGCCACAAAGTTGGTGGCTGAGGGAATCGGGATCAGGCCGTTGTCGCGCGCAATCCGGCCGATCTCGTTGCGCGAATGCGCCACTTTGGCCACTACCTCTTGTAGGTAACTCTGGTCGGCCAGAGCCGCCAACGCCGCCGCCTGGCTCATCCGGCTGATGCCAAAATGATTGCGCACCCGGTCGAACGCCTTGATCAAGCCCGACGGGCCAATCACATAGCCAACCCGCATCCCCGCCAGCCCATAGGCCTTGGAGAAGGTCCGCGTCCGCAGCACATTCGGCCGGTTCACATCCAGTGGCGGCATCGTGCCTTCGGGGGCAGTCTCGCCATAGGCCTCATCAAGCAGGAGCAGTGTCTCCTCGGGCGTGCCGTCGATCAGCCGCTGGATTTCACGGGCATTCCACCACGTGCCCATCGGGTTATCGGGGTTGGAGACGTAGATCACCTTGGCCTTTTCGGCTCGCGCCGCCGCCAGAAGACCATCGATGTGCTCGTGGTCGTTCACATAGGGCACCGCAGCGACCCGCCCGCCAAATCCGGCCACATGATAGTTAAAGGTGGGGTAAGCGCCGAGCGAGGTTACAGCTACGTCCCCGGGTTCGATCACCAGCCGCGCGATCAGGCAGTGCAGTCCGTCGATGCCTTCGCCCGCCGTCACATTGGCATGGGCAATTCCCAGGTGCGCCGCCAGCGCCGCTCGCAGGTCAAACACTTCCGGATCACCATACTTCCACACGTCGGTGGCCGCTGCCTGCATGGCAGCGATTACTTTCGGCGACGGGCCAAATGGGCTTTCGTTGGCGCCGATGCGGGCCCTGATCCTGATGCCCGCCGCCCGTTCAATGGCTTCTGGTCCCACAAATGGAACAGTGTCGGGCAGGCCGGCGGTAATATGGGTGAGCAAATTCATGATGCGTCCTGTGCACTAACGGCCGCATCTTACAGTCTTGATTCAGGGCGTCGAGGTGGGGTGGCGCAATTGCCACCCCATTGTTCAGGCGCGCACGGCTTCCATTCTGCGCGGCAACACCGAAGCGATATTGAGCAGTGCGTAAAGATCCTTGGGATCGTCCATGTCCGGCACGAGATCGACATGGGTCTGACGGCGGGCGGTCAGCTCATGGACATAGCGCAGGGCCGAAAAGTCCTCGACTGCGAAGCCAACGGAATCAAACAGGGTTACCTGGGCGTCGCCATTGCGGCCCTCGGCTTCACCGGTCAGCACCTGCCAGAGTTCGGTCACCGGGAAATCGGCCGGCATCTGTTGGATTTCGCCCTCGATCCGTGTCTGCGGCGGATATTCCACGAAGACCTTGGACATGCCGACCACGCTTTCATGCAATTCGGTCTTGCCCGGGCAATCCCCGCCAATGGCGTTGATATGCATGCCGGGCTCGATCATGTCTGGGGTGAGGATTTTCGCCAGTGCCTTGTCGGCGGTGGCAGTGGTCACGATGTCTGCGCCCTTGAGGGCTTCAGTCACGGACTTGGCGGCAATCACGCGAAGTCCCTGATTGGAGCCAATGTTGCGCAGGAACTTTTCGACCGCTGCCGGGTCGGTGTCGTAGATGCGGATTTCATCGATATCGAGCAGGGCCCGGAAGGCGAGTGCCTGGAATTCGGATTGTGCACCAGCGCCGATCAGTGCCATCACGCGGGCGTTCTTGCGGGCCAGCGCCTTGGCGGCCATGGCCGAAGTTGCGGCGGTGCGCAGGGCGGTCAGCAATGTCATTTCCGCCACCATCAAGGGGTAGCCGGTGTCGACATCGGCCAGCACGCCGAAGGCGGTGACTGTCAGCTTGCCGGCCCGCGTATTGCCGGGATGGCCGTTCACATATTTGAAGCTGTAGAGGGTTCCGTCTGAGGTTGGCATCAGCTCAATGACACCCTGACGCGAATGGCTGGCAAGGCGCGCTTCCTTCTCGAACTCTGGCCAGCGTTTGAAATCCTCGTCGATCGTTCGAGCCAGACCGGCGAGGAATCGCTCCAACCCTGTTGAGCGAACGAGCTCCCCCATTTCGGCCACACCAATAAACTGCGTCATACTATCCTCCTCGTGCCAAGCGTTCGCTCAGCGGGTCATCGCCGTGTCCACACGGCTTGCGGGAATATGCCGCTCGATGATCGAGCGGCCAAAAAGGCTTGCGGTCAGGTCGACGAGCAGTTCCGCGCTCTTGCCGGCGTGATCCAGAAATGGGTTGAGTTCAACAATGTCGAGCGAGCCCACGAGCCCTGAATCATGGAGCATTTCCATGATCAGGTGTGCTTCGCGGAAAGTCAGGCCGCCCGGCACGGTGGTGCCAACGCCGGGTGCGATCGAAGGGTCCATGGCATCGACATCAAGGCTCACATGCAGATGCCCGCCGACTTCGGCCACCTGTTCGATCAGGGTCCGCAGATGCGGCAAGACGCCAAATTCGTCGATCAGGCGCATATCGATGATCGATACCCCGCGCGACAGCATCAGGTTGCGTTCGGCCTTGTCGAGCGAGCGCGCGCCCAGAATAGTGACGTGGTGCGGATCGACCGGCGCAAACCAGCTTTCATCGCACTGCTCGGCGAACTCGGGCTCACCGCAGAGCAGGGCCAGTGACATGCCATGGATATTGCCGGTTTCCGAGGTTACCGGCGTATTGAAATCGCCGTGCGCGTCCACCCAGAGCACAAACAGCGGGCGACCCTGTTCGCGGCAATAGCGCGCGACACCCGCCACAGAGCCCATCGAAATCGAATGATCGCCACCCAGAAAGATCGGGCGCGCGCCGCCGTTCAGCGCCTCATACCCGGCAGCGCTGGAAAGGCGAGCCAGTGCGTCGATCTCGTGGGCCGCACTCTTGCGCGGCGAGGGCGGCGCCAGATCGCCATGATCGTCGACCGCAAAGCCGAGCTCTTGGAGCCGCGCATCGATCTCGGCCACGCGCAGCGCATCCGGACCCATCACAGCGCCGCGGCGGCTGGCGCCGGCATCGGTTGGCACGCCGATCAGCGCAACGCGCTGCGATTGAGCGGGGTGACGGGGCTGTGCGGCGTGCAGCATGAAGGGTCCTCCTTGGAAGACAACAGCGTGACGTATCCAGCTGGTGGCGAAAAGGTGAAAAAGTGATAGAAATGTGCATTGGATTGACCAAAGTGAGAAGCATACGATGCCAAAAAGCGAAGCCAGCCTCGATGATCTCGACTATCAACTGATCGCGCTGCTGCGTGACGATGCCCGAATGCCGGTGGCCAAGCTTGCTGCGCGGCTCGGTGTTTCGCGCGCCACCGTGCGCGCCCGCATGGAGCGGATGATCCATTCGGGTGTGATTGCCGGCTTCACTTTGATTCTTCAGGCGCAAAGTCAGGCGCCTGCTGTCCGCGCCGTCACCTTGATCGAAGTGGATGGCAAGCACGCCGATGCCGTGATCCGGCGACTGATGGGCATTCCCGAAATTCGCGGTCTGCACACAACCAACGGCCGGTGGGATGTCGTGGCAGAGATTGAGACCACGACGCTTGCAGCCTTTGATGACCTGCTGCGTATCATCCGTCAGATTGATGGTATCGCCACCACCGAGACCAGCCTTTTGTTGACGGCCAAGAAATCCGTGCGGTGAAACAGGCCCGCCAATTGCGGCATCCCTGTGGTTTTGCACAGCCCCGCGCGGCAAAAACCGAGGCGTGGAAGGCCTCTGCGGGCGCGGGTCGCTTCCAGAGCATTTGAACTAAATGCGAGTCGCGCCAGCAACTTATGCGCAGGCATGAATCACGCACTTTAGCGCTGCAATTTCAGTTCATTTATCCGGTTCGAAAGGGCGGTTCGAACCATCCATACGGAGGGGCATCATGCTTCCAACCTACACTCTTGCTCGCGATCATCTTGAGCGGGCAATCTATATTCTGAGTGGCTCGGATCTGCGGTCGCGCCAGTTGCGGCATATCCTTGAGCGCACTATCACGCTCATGGAACAGGCAGATTCCTCAGCGGCCAACAATGTGCTCGACTTCGAAGCTTTCCGGGCCCGGCGCAACGGCTTGCTGGGCGTCTGATCACTCAATGCCTCTCGCGCGCTGTGCACATTTGTTTGCATTGCGCGTGAGGCCGCCTTGGTTCATCCCTTGGGAAACCTCAGCGGAGCATGAAATGAAAAGAACCTCAGTCCGTCCGGCCCTGTTTGCGGCAGCAACCCTGGTGGCTTCAACCATCGGCGGCGGCGCTGCGGCGCTTGCGCAGGAAACCGCCGTGGCGATTTTCGCAGGCGGATGCTTCTGGAGCATCGAGAGCGATTTCGACCATGCGCCGGGGGTGCTGGAGACCACCTCGGGCTATATCGGCGGACACGTGGTCAACCCCACCTATCAGGAGGTAGTCACCGAAACCACCGGCCACCGCGAGGCTGTGCGCGTCGTCTATGATCCGTCAGTCACCAGTTACGAGCAGCTGCTGGTTGCCTATTGGCATATGACCGATCCGCTCGATCCGCGTGGCCAGTTCTGCGATTTCGGCGAAAGCTATACCACGGCCATTTATGCCACTGATCAGGCTCAGTTCGATCTGGCATCAGCCAGCAAGGTGGAAGTGGCGAAGGCGCTCAATGGCGAAGTCGCCACCGTCATCGAGATGGCGCCCGAGTTCTACCCTGCCGAGGCCTACCACCAGAATTTCTACCAGACTAATGCGGATCACTACGCGCGCTATCGTGCCGGTTGCGGCAAGAACGCAAAGGTCGAGGCCCGCTGGGGTAAGGATGCTTTCCTGGGGCTGAACGGCCACCTCTAACCCATGCTGGAATCGGGGCCGGGGGTGGAATAGTCGCGGGATACCTCCACCTGCGACTTGCCCTCTTCGTCCCCGACCAGCGCCTTGTCGAGCGCCAGCTTCGCCTCTTCGGTCAATCCAAATAGGGTGTTGAGATAGTCTGGCGTCGACACCCAGGCGCGCAGTTGCATGGAAACGGTCGAGCCTGAAAAGCTTTCGACGAACACGGTTGGTGCCGGGTCGACCAGCACGCGCTTGTCGGTGGTGGCGATCTTGAGCAGCATGCGCCGGGCTTTGGCGATGTTTATGCTTTCCGGCACCGTCACTTTCACATCGATCCGCCGCCGTGGCTCGCGGCTGTGGTTGGTGATGGCCGAGGCCCAGAGCTTCTGATTTGGAGTGAAGATATAGAGCCCGCTGGTTGATCGCAGTCGTGTCCCAAACAGGCCGATCTCAACCACAACACCGGCCACGCCATCGCCGGTAATGTATTCTCCGATCGAAATGGGCCGGAGCCAGATCAGCATGATCCCCGCCGCAATATTGGTCAGGGTCGATTGCAGCGCCAATGCCACCGCCAGGCCCGCGGCGCCCACGACTGCGAGGATCGAGTTTGATTGCACCCCGAACAGGTTCAACGCCGTAATGATCGCAAGGACCATGATTCCGTAGCGAGCGACCTGCGCCAGCAGTGGAGCGAAGTTCTTGTCCACCCCATAGGCTTTGGGCAGCAAGCCGCGTACCGCGCGCGAGGCCAAGCGGGCCAGGTGCCATCCCCCCACCAGCACGGCCAGCGCGGTTATGATGGTCAGGCTGTTGAGCCAAAGCCAGTTTAACGGCACCCAGAGCAGGGCGGTCACGTCCATCTCGGTCTCCATCCAGTGTCGTTTCTGACCATACCGGGCAATGCGGCATCATTGCAGGCATGAACCGGAAAATCATCTCCCACCGCAGGCCAAACCCTTGGCCAGCGGATGCATTTCGACAGTTAGGGGAGGATTGGTGGGTGCGCACGGGATCGAACCGTGGACCCGCTGATTAAGAGTCAGCTGCTCTACCATCTGAGCTACACACCCGGTCCGAGCGGGTCTATAGCGAAGGGCTCCCCCCGTGTCCAGCGCTTATGTTATTTTTATCGAACTGGTTTGACGCAGCGTCCAGAGATCACGGAAAAATAGCCCGAAAGGCTGTTTGCAGCTCTGGGCAAAGTGTTTTTTGCCCTTCAATGTAATTTTCTTTGGCCTACCCCTTTTAATTGCCAACCGCCGTCTTATATCCGCGCCAAGGCCAGCGGCTCACGTTGCGGTCAAAGCACCAAAATCGTTCAAGAAAACGGAGCCTCTCGTTGGACTTCTTCACCCCCGATGCACTGAGTGCGTTCTTCCAGGTCATCATGATCGATCTGGTTCTGGCCGGCGACAATGCTGTGGTGATTGGCCTTGCCGCTGCGGGCCTGCCGCCAGACCTGCGCCGCAACGCCATTCTGATCGGCATCGCGGCCGCGACTATCATGCGCATCGGCTTTGCGCTGATCACCACCACTCTTCTCGGCATTACCGGTCTTTTGCTTGCCGGCGGTCTCTTGCTGCTTTGGGTGTGTTGGAAAATGTACCAGGAGCTCAACGTCCATCATGTAGAGGAGCAGGCGGCCGTCGAAGCCTTGGCTGATGCCGATCTCAACAAAGACGGGGCTGTTGCATCCGGCGCTCCGCGCAAGACTCTCCGCCAGGCGGTCATTCAGATCATCATCGCCGATGTCTCGATGTCGCTCGATAACGTTTTGGCGGTGGCTGGCGCGGCCCACGCGCACCCGGAAGTGCTGATTTTCGGCCTCGTGCTATCGGTGGCCCTGATGGGTGTGGCCTCGGCCTTCATCGCCAATCTGCTCAACAAGCACCGTTGGATCGCCTGGGTTGGTCTCCTGGTCATTCTGTTCGTGGCTGTGCGCATGGTCTATCATGGTGCAGACGAACTGCTCGGCCATACGCTGCCGGTCATTCCTTTCTTCTGACGACCTATCCATTTCCATCCGGGAAAGGCCCTCCTTCGCGAGGGCCTTTCTTTTAACCAAAACGGCAGTTTCCGGTGGCGCCAACGGCCGCGATAGCAATTTGATCATCCCCATCGCCTAGGCTTCAGGCTCGAGAATCCATGTTTGGACGCGAACCCATGTCGATGACGGTTGAAATCAACAGCATGCGCCTTGCCGCCAGCGACTTGGCGGGCGCAAGCCATCCAGTTCCGGCCCACCTGTCGATCAACCCCGTTGGTGGGGCTGAGTGGGACCAGACGATTTCATCCTTTGGCGGCGTCGTTCAGGAACAGTTGTTTGCCTTTGCCCGCAGGCGCTGGCCCGATGTTGTGCTCGAGCCCGTGCTATTTTCAGATGGGAAAGCTGTGGTCGGGGGGGCGCTGATCATGCTGCAGGCTCTGCCGCTTGGTATCGGCTCGATCGCCATCAGCAAATGGGGCCCGATCCAGTCTCACCCCGCGCGCGCCGATCACGCATCAGTCTACGCCGGCATGGTTGAGGCTCTTCGCACCGAATATGCCGAAAAGCGCGGCATGATGCTCTCCATCCTGCCACGGGCTTCGCTCAGCCGCACCAATGCAGAATACGAGCACTTGCTCGCACGCGGCTTCCGCCCGGGCGCCGAACTGGCCTTTCCCAACCGCTATATCGTCAATCTGCGGCTCAGCGATGCCGAACAGCGCAAGAGCCTGCACCAGAAGTGGCGCTACCATCTGAACAAGTCGGAAAAAGCTGGCCTCACCTTCGAGCACGCCCCGCGTGATCGGTTCGAGGACTTCCAGGTGCTTTACCACTCGATGACGGATCGGAAGCAGTTTGCCGACTACTCGGCTTATGACACGCTGACCGACCTGATGAACATCGACGTTGAAGCCCTGCGCCCACAGATGTTCTTTGTCCGGCATGACGGTGAGCTGGTTGCCGGCGCCGTCATCTTCACCGCCGGCGATACCGCCGTTTATCTTTATGGCGCCACCAACGACAAGGCTTTGCCGCTGCGCGCCGGATACTTCATGCAGTCGCGGGTGATTTCCTGGCTGCGCGATAACACCAGCGCCTCATGGTACGACCTTGGCGGCACCGACGGCTTCCAGGGCCTGCACCAGTTCAAGAAGGGCCTTGTCGGCGATGCCGGTGTCATCACGCCCATTCCGCGCGTCGCCAACTATGCGGCCAGCCCGATGCAGTTGATGATTGGGCAGGGCGCTTTCTTTGCCCGCGAAGCCTACCATCGGGCCCGCAACAAGCTCGTCGGCATCATCAAACCCTCGACCCGGCCCTCGCAAACCGAAGCAGATACCCAGTATCTCGGAGAGTAAGATGGGGCTGCGGCGGCGTCTCGCCTCTCAGTCCGCCATCATCTTTGGCGTCCGCATAGCGGGGGCAGGGCTCATCTTCCTGGCCCAGGCGGTCCTGGCGCGCCTGTGGGGTGCTGAAATACTTGGCGACTACCTCCTGGTCTTTGCCGCCGTCAACCTGATCGCGGTGGCCATGCCCTTCGGTTTTCAGACCGTGGCCGCCTATTTTGCAGCCGAGTACCGGGCTCAAGGACAGGTGCGCCAACTGCGCCGCTTCCTTCGGCGCGCTTATCTGCATGTGGGCGCCAGCGCTGCGGTTCTGGCGGTCGGCTATCTCGTAATTCTCAGCCTGCCTGGCGCGGTGGCGCAGACGCTTGCTGCCTACTGGCCGCAAGTCATCCTGCTTGCAACCGCCACGGGCATGGTCTTTGTCAGCGGTGCGGCGCTTGTCGGCCTCAAGCGACCCTATGCCGGCTTTTTCGCCGACGCCCTATTCCGCCCCATGGTCGTGCTGGCCAGCCTGGCTCTCGCGCTCGCCTTGTCGTCAGGCGGCGAGAGCCTTGGACAAATGCTCTCCATCCTGGGTGTGCTTTATGCCGTGATCGCAGTCATCCAGGCCGGCTATCTCGTCAGCGCCCTGACCACTGTCGCCGATACGCATGCGCCTCTGCGCGGCGAAGCCCGGCGCTGGTGGCGCTTCGCCTTGCCGTGGGCGGTCATCACGCTGGCAACCGATTTCTTCTTTGATCTCGACCTGATCCTGCTCGCCCCACAGCTCAGCCGCGAAGATCTGGCCATTTTTGGCGTCTGCGCCCGCATCTTTGCGTTGGTCGCCTTCGGTGTCTCGGCCGTCTATGCAGTCACGCTGCCCGATGTATTCGAAGCTGAAGCACTCAAGGATCGGCCCGGCTTCATGCGAAAGATTGGTGACGCCAATCTTGTTGCCACCGGTCTTGCCGTCCTGCTGCTGTTGTGTACTGCCATCGGTGGGCAGTTCGCGCTCATGCTCTTTGGTCCGGCCTTTCAGGCCGGTTTTGTGCCATTACTCATCCTGTGCCTGTCGCTGGTGGTGCGCTCGGCAATCGGCCCGGCGTCGCTAGTGCTTTCGGTCAATGACCGGCCCTATGCCAGCCTGCCCGCAATTGGCCTGGGTCTGTTCACCCTTGTGCTCGCCAATCTGGCATTGGTGCCAGCCTTGCATCTGGTTGGCGCGGCGCTGGCGGCGCTTCTGGCGATAACAGTCTGGTCCGTGTCGCTCTGGGCCACCGCACTGCGCATCACCGGGCTCGATGTCTCGGTGTTTCCCCGTATGCGACAGTTGGCCGCGCGCCAGAGCGGTCCCGTCTAGCGGCCCAGCAGCGCACTGACCTTCTGCAAAATCTTGGCGGCGCGGCCCATGCTCATGCCGTGGTCATAGCCCTCAATGGCCTTGGTATAGGTCTTTTCGAGCACCGCATAATCCTGCCCGAAGATATGGTTTTTCAGAATGCAGGTCTGTTCGTAGCCGTAGCGGTTGAGCAGCTTGAGAGCCACTTCGTTCTCGGGCCGCACGAAGGTGAAGGCCTTGTGGAAGCGGTTGTTGTCCCAATGCGCGTCGAACACCCGCATGCCGTGCATGCCTAGTCGCGTTTCGCGGAAAGCCGGGAAAATCCACGACCAATAGCGGAACAATGCCCCATATTCCGGCCCGGAAACCAAGGCGCCGCCGGGCTTTCCGTCGCTGGTCAGGATGATCACGTGATAGGCGTCGTGGGCAATCAGCGCCCGCAAAAAGCCCTTGGTCAGTCGGCTCTTTTCGTGCGCCTTGAACAAGTCGTTATAGTGGGCGGATTCATCGATCACCGCCATCAGTTCGGCGTGCACCAGGTCGATATCGGCAAGGGTCGCCGGGCGGCTTCCGAGCTCGGGCATAGGGGGTCTCCGCGCTGCAATGGCCTGCCATTGTCGCCGAGAAAGCCGCACAAATCGTGAAGAGACAACCACACCGGAATACAACGTATCTGGTGGACGCTGGGACACTGGCCTGTTTGGGTCAATCTGGCAAGTGGTCTGCTTGTGCTGTTGGGGGGCAGTGGCTAGAACCAATCTACGAGCTCAGCCTGGGGAGGAAATTTATGAGCGAGAATCTGCTTTTCCCGCCGCGCCCGGAAACGGTCGCCAGAACGCATGTGAACGCGGCCCAATACGAGGCCATGTATGAGCGGTCCGTGCGTGAGCCCGATGCCTTTTGGGCCGAGCAGGCCAAGCGCGTCGATTGGGTAAGATTCCCCACCAGGATCAAGAATACCACCTTCGAATATCCCAATGTGTCGGTGAAATGGTTCGAGGATGGCGTTCTCAATCTTTCCTACAACTGCATCGACCGGCATCTCGAAAAGCGCGGCGACCAGGTTGCCATCATCTGGGAGGGTGATGAGCCGGGCACGCAGGAGCTGATCACTTACCGCAAGCTGCACGAGCGCGTCTGCCGCTGCGCCAATGTGCTGAAATCGCTTGGCGTCAAGAAGGGCGACCGTGTCACCATCTATCTCCCGATGATCCCGCAGGCGGTCTATTCCATGCTTGCCTGCGCCCGCATCGGGGCGGTGCATTCGGTGGTCTTTGGCGGCTTCTCGCCCGATGCGCTTTCGGGCCGCATCAACGATTGCGACAGCCGCGTTGTCATCACCGCCGATGAAGGTCGGCGCGGCGGCAAGACCGTGCCGCTCAAGAAGAATGTCGATATCGCCCTGCAGAATGCGCCGGGTGTTGAAAAGGTCCTCGTCGTCCACAACACCGGTGCCGAAGTGCAGATGAAGGGCAGCCGCGACGTGTGGTGGAACGAAGCCGCCGCCGGCGTTGAACCCTTCTGCGACCCCGAACCGATGAATGCCGAGGACCCGCTTTTCATCCTCTACACCTCCGGCTCGACGGGCAAGCCCAAGGGCGTGCTGCACACCACTGGCGGTTATGCCGTCTGGACTTCGCTCACCCACCAGCTCACTTTCGACTACCAGGATGGTGAGGTTTACTGGTGCACGGCCGACGTGGGCTGGGTCACCGGCCATAGCTATATCGTTTATGGGCCGCTGCAGAACGGGGCGACGACGCTCGTCTTCGAGGGCATCCCGAGCTATCCCGACGCCGGGCGCTTCTGGGATGTGGTCGACAAGCACAAGGTCAACATCTTCCACACCGCCCCCACCGCCATCCGCGCCCTGATGGGCGCCGGTACCGAGTGGGTCGACAAGGCGGACCTGTCATCGCTGCGGCTCATCGGTTCGGTGGGCGAACCGATCAATCCCGAGGCCTGGCTCTGGTACCACAAGCACGTGGGCAAGGGCCGCTGCGAGATCGTTGATACCTGGTGGCAGACCGAGACCGGCGGCCACATGATCGCGCCTTTCCCCGGTGCCATTCCCACCAAGCCCGGTTCGGCCACTAAGCCGTTCTTTGGCGTGCAGCCGGTGGTTCTCTCGCCCGAAGGGGTCGAGCAGAAGGACACCAAGGCCGAGGGCGTGCTGGTCATCAAGGACAGCTGGCCCGGCATGATGCGCACCGTCTACGGCGATCACGCGCGCTTCGTTTCAACCTACTTCGAAACCTATAAGGGCTATTATTTCACCGGCGATGGCTGCCGCCGCGATGAGGATGGCTATTATTGGATCACCGGCCGCGTCGATGACGTGCTCAACGTTTCGGGCCACCGCCTGGGCACCGCCGAGATCGAAAGCGCGCTCGTCGCCCATCCCAAGGTCTCCGAGGCCGCCGTGGTCGGCTATCCGCATCATATAAAGGGGCAGGGGATCTATTCCTACGTCACCCTGATGGCGGGTGAGACCATGTCCGAGGAACTGCGCGTCGAGCTGCGCAACTGGGTCCGCAAGGAAATCGGCCCCATCGCCACGCCAGATCTCATCCAGTTCACTCCCGGCCTGCCCAAGACCCGCTCGGGCAAGATTATGCGCCGCATCCTGCGCAAGGTCGCCGAGAACGACTACGGTGCCCTCGGTGACACCTCGACCCTTGCCGACCCGGCCGTGGTCGATGATCTGATCGCCAACCGGCAGAACAGGTAGACGCCGGACGTCATGGCAAATCAAAGCGGGGCGCCTTCGGGCGCCCTGTGTTTTTCAGGGGGTGTTTGGGGATTTTAGTGGTCCGATGCGGAAGGGTGGAATCCCCCAACATCGGACCTGACCAGCGGCCGGTCTTGGCAGACCAGCTTCGGCTGAGCGGGCGTTTAGCACGTTGCTCCAGTGGCGCGAAGCAAAATCGCGCGCAATAGGCCCCGGCCTTGCCTATTGGTGTAATCGGTCCGATATGGTCGTTACACAGACACCGGATCGCACCATGCAGCTTGATATCGGCTTTCTCGACGATACCACTCGCCCCAAAGTCCCGCCCCTGACCGGGCTGACCACCGCCCAGCGCGCGCCGGGCCGGCATCTGGTCATGATTCACAATCATTTCCGCAGTGAGATGCAGGTGCTGCGCGATCTGATAGACCGGGCAAAGTCCGGCGCAGAGTCCGCGGATGCCATCAAGGCCGAAACCGCCTCGCTTTCGATGATCGAGAACTACGAGCAGTTCGGCAATCTCTGCGGCCAGCACTGTCAGATCATCAACATCCATCATTCCATTGAAGACCAGCACATCTTCCCCGCCTTGCGGGCGCAGTCTCCGGCCTACAAAGCCGTGGCCGACCGGCTCGAACAAGAACACGTTATCGTTCATGAGCTGCTGGTGCGGCTGGTTGCGGCGATCAACACCCTTGCCAACGATCCGCACCCGGTCAATTTCACAGTCTGCACAGCCACTTACGACTCGCTTGAGCGTGTTCTGCTCTCTCATTTCGGCTATGAGGAAGAACAGATCGGCGATGCATTGGGGTATTTCGGCATCGGGCTCTGATCGCCTGCCGGACGTTGCTTTCGCCGCAATTGCCCGGCACGGTTCGGCCCAGAATCACCGAACCGGAACGCCCTTCATGCTATCTCGCCTTGCCTCGTGCCTCGCCGCCCTCATTCTCGGCGCAGCGATGGCCTTTTCCGCCCAGGCCGCCACCATCGAACAAATGGCCGGGCAGATGATTGTGGTGGGCTTTCAGGGGCAGAGCGCCGATGCCAAGCCGATCAAGGCTCTGCGCGCGGCTATCGCTGAAGGGCGCATTGGCGGGGTCATGTACCTCAAGACCAACGTTGCCTCGCTTGATGCTGTCAAGGCCATGAACGCCGCGTTCCGCGCCGAGTCTCCAGGCCTGCCGCCCTTCATCACGCTTGATCAGGAAGGTGGTGTGGTTGAGCGCCTGACCAAGGCTGTCGGTTTCGCCGAATTGCCCAGTGCCGCCGATATCGCCGCCAGCCAGTCACCTGCCGAGGCGGAAAAGACTTATGCCGGCATGGCCAAGGCGATTGCCGCGCTGGGGTTCACCGTGAATTTCGGGCCGGTGGCGGACCTGAACATCAACAAGAACAATCAGGTTATCGCCAAGTTCGGCCGCTCCTACGGCGCCGACCCGGCAACCGTAGCCGCCTACGATGCCGCCTTCATCAAGGCGCACCATCAGTTTGGTCTGCTGACCTCCCTCAAGCACTTCCCCGGCCATGGGTCATCCACCAAGGATAGCCATGAGGGCTTTGTCGATATCACCAGGACCTGGAGCAAGTCCGAGCTCGAGCCTTATCGGGTCGTGATCGGGCAGGGGCTGGCCGATTTCGTTATGGTCGGACACCTCTACCACGCAGGCTATTCGGCAGGGGATCTGCAACTGCCTTCGAGCCTCTCGCCAGAGTGGATCACCGGCGTACTCCGCAACGAGCTTGGCTATACCGGCGTGGTCATCAGCGATGATCTCGAAATGGGGGCCATTCGCGAGCATTTTTCGCTCAGGGATACCGTGGTCCGGGCCGTGCGGGCAGGCATGGATGTGCTGTTATTCTCCAACACGGCCAAATATCGGGCCGGTCTTGGCGACGAGATCCGCGATATCCTTGTTGCCGAAGCCGCCGCCGACCCGGCCTTCGCCCAGCGCATCGAGGAAAGCTACAATCGCATCGTCGCTCTCAAGCGGCGCATCGGACAGTAGGGCTCACCGCCGTTTTGCCGTTCACAAATCCCGCTTTGCCTTGCCCCCGGCTGCCTGCTGGGTTAGGGCTGTGGCTTGCGGGCCTGATCCCGCTGGCTTTCGGACGGGCGCGGGGGCTCTGCGCCCGGTTACGCTCGTGCGGAACAAAAAGGCAGAGTTGATTGACCAGTGAGACCCGAGAGGTGAGGCGCGTCCGGGCGCTGTTCATATCCGACGTGCACCTTGGCATGCGACCTACCCGCGTGGCGCAATTCATCGATTTTCTGCGTTCGCACGATGCCGAAACCATCTATCTGGTCGGCGATATCCTTGATGGCTGGCGGCTGTCCAAGGCTTGGTTCTGGCCCACCCAATACAATGAAATCGTTCAGATTTTCCTCGACAAGGCCGCCGCCGGCGCCCGGATCGTCTATCTGCCGGGCAACCATGACGAGTTCATCCGCGAATATCTCGGCACCTATTTCGGCGACGTCGAGTTCGTCGATCGCACCATTCACACCACGGCCCAGGGCAAGACTTATCTCGTCATGCATGGCGACCAGTTCGATGTCGTAGTGGCCCACGCCAAGTGGCTGGCCTATGTGGGCGATTGGGCCTACCGCCTGGCGCTGCGCGTCAACATCGTCATCAACTGGGTGCGGCGGCGCTTGGGGCTGCAATATTGGTCACTGTCGGCCTGGGCCAAGCACAAAGTCAAGAACGCTGTCAGCGTAATTGGCCGCTTCGAAGAAGCGCTCTCGCTCGAAGCGCGCCAGTCCGGCGTCGATGGCGTTATCTGCGGCCACATCCACCACGCAGACATGCACAACCGGTTGGGTATTCACTACATCAATACCGGCGACTGGGTGGAAAGCTGTACTGCTGTTGCCGAAGAGTTCGATGGGCAGTTCGAGCTCATCCAGTGGACCGAAATGGCCGCCGTTCGTGAGCCGCGCCGCCTGCGCCTGCGCCGCGCCAAAACCTGAGCCGCCGCGACACAAAACTGTCATAAACGCTTGTCACCTCCTGCGTGAGGGCGCATGGTCGTATCGATCCTTTGACAGCTCTCCCAGATTGATGAACTTCCGATCGCCCTCGGCGCGCACCGCTATCTTCTACGCCACCTTCTATTGCACTCCGGCGATCTCGAACCCTTTCCTCGCTATTTGGCTGAGCGAAAAAGGCCTGTCCTCGACCCAGATCGGATTCGTCAACGCGCTGCCTGTCTTCCTGATGATTCTGCTCAATGTGGCCGTCGGCCGCATCGCCGATCATGCCAAGGATTGGCGTTCGGTCATTGTTGGTGGGTCGGTCATCGCTGCCATTACCCCGCTATTGTTGTTTGCGGCCAATGACTACCTGGCGCTGCTGATCGCCTGGGCTTTGGTCACCATTCCGCACCAGGCCATCGGGCCGGTTATCGATTCTGCCGCCCTGCGCATGACGCGCCGCATCGGCGTCGATTTTGGCGGTGTAAGGGTGTGGGGCACCTACGGCTTTATTGCGGTCACGCTGCTGGCAGGCGTAGCGCTCGACTATCTCGGGCCCTCCGTCTTTGTGCCCCTCATCGTCGCAGTAAGCTTCATCCGTGCCGCGGCCGCGCTGCAATTGCCGCTATTCCGCGCCCAGCCGGGCGATGAGGATAAAGCCCCCGCCATTCGAACGGGCCATCCCCTCATGGCCGATACGGCGCGGCACCTTTTCAGGCCGTGGTTCCTGCTGCCGCTTGTGGGTACCGCGCTGCTCCATGGCAGTCACATGATGCAGATGGGCTTTGGTGCTCTGGTTTGGCAGAAGGCGGGCCTGCCGGGCTCGGTCATCGGCGTGCTGTGGGCCGTCGCCCCCGTTGCCGAAATTCTGGCTATCTTGTTCTTCGCCCGCATTTCCCGGCGATTTGCGGCGCGGCATCTCATTCTGGTGTCCTGCCTGCTCGGGGTGGTGCGTTGGGCTGGCTTTGCCATGGAGCCGCCCCTCTGGGGCCTTGTCCTGCTTCAGGGCCTGCACATGGCGACGTTTGGGATTGCCTATATGGGCACCCTCAACTTCATTGGTAACTGGACCAGTGAGAAGATGGCAGCCGAGGCCCAGAGCTTTTCGGTCATGCTTCGCCAGATGGCGGGCGTCGTCGGGCTGATCAGCTTTGGCTGGCTCTACGGCCAGATCGGCGTTTCCACCTTCTATGCGGCCGCGCTGATGGCCTTGGCGGGCGCAACGCTCACCTTTGTATCGCTGATGATGATGCACCCGCGCAACGAGCGGACGGAAAGTGCAGCAGCCAGTGTTGATTAGCATGTTAGTGCGGGCGCCCGGCTTGCAATCGCCCAATACCTTGGGACAGTAAAGCGTTGGACAGATTCTCTGTCCGGAGCACTTCCGATCATGGTCCTGTCAGGACAGACACTGCGCTTCACTCCGGAGCTGCGCGCGTCCATCTATCATTTCACCGTCTTCCTTTCGGCGGGCGCCAGTGTGGTCTATTTTGGCATCTGGTTGACGGATAAGGGCATCTCGCCCGACGAAATCGGCATGATCAACGCCCTGCCGGTGCTGATCCTGATGGGCATCAATTTCTTCATTGGTCGGCTCGCCGACAAGGCCGACGACTGGCGGCAGATGATTATCATCCTCTCCGTCATTGCCTCCCTCACCCCGCTGGCCCTGTTCTTCGTCAATGACTTCTGGGGCATCCTGCTCGTGTGGGCGTTGGTCATGGTCCCCTCCGCATCAATCTCCCCGGTTGTCGACGCAGCCACCGTCCGCCTGACCCAGCGCACCGGCGGCGATTTTGGCTTCATCCGTGCCTGGGGAACGGTGGGAGTCGTTTTTGTCACCATCATCACCGGCGTGCTTACGGGTTGGCTTGGCGCCTGGTTCTTTGTGCCACTGCTCGTCATCCTCTCTGCCCTGCGCGCGATTGCGTCGTTCCAGCTCCCGCGCTTTCGGGCTCCAGCCGGCGAAACGCCCGCGCCCGAGCATGCGCCGCGGGCCGGCCGGCTCAAGGAAGTGCTCAAGGCCTGGTTCGTCCTGCCGCTGGTTGCCTTCGCGCTGATCAACGCAACCCACGCCATTCTTGGGGCCTTTGCCGCTGTCGTCTGGAAAGATCACGGTATCTCCGAGCAGATGATCGGACCGTTGATCGGGGCGGCAACGGCTGCCGAAGCGACCATGATGTTCCTCTGGCGGCGCATCGGCGGCCGGGTTTCCGCCCGCCAGATGATCCTTGCCGCTGCCCTGGTTGTGGTGGTCCGCTGGGCCATCATGGCCTTCAATCCGCCGGTTGAGGTCTTGTTCATCCTCCAGCTCAGCCACGCCGTTACCTATGCCATGGGCTATTTCGGCATGGTCCTGTTCATAGCCAACTGGACCAGCGACGACATTGCTGCCGAGGCGCAGGGTTTTTCCTTTGTGCTGCAGCAGGCCATGTCGGTGATTGGGCTTCTCGCCTTTGGCTGGCTGACGGCATCGTTCGGCGCGCAGGCCTTCCTGCTCGCCTCGTTGCTTGGCGCCATCGCCGCCGCCTGCCTTGTGCTTTCGCTCTGGCTCAAGCCTGCGCGCGCCACCACTCTCAGTTCTGCCTGAACCCTCTCGTATGGGCGTCCGCCGCCCGGAGCCGATCATGACTTCTACAGAGAGCACCGCAGTGCTCAATCCCGAACGCCGCACCGCGATTTTCTACACCACGGTGTTCATGAGCGGCGGCGCCACCGCCACGGCCCTGCCGCTCTGGCTCAATTCGGTCGGCATCAGTTCCGAGCAGATCGGCATCATCAATGCCGCCCCGATCTTTGCCATGCTTTTGATCAACATGCTGGTGGGGCGGCTGGCCGATAAAGCCAGCGACTGGCGGCAGATGATTGTCTACAGCTCTTTCGTCTGCGCCATCGTCTCGATGGCCCTTTTCTTCGTCTCCGACTTCTGGGGCATCGTTGTGGTCTGGACCCTGGCGACTTTGCCCAATGCCGGGGTTATTCCGGTCATCGATGCGGCCGCCCTGCGCCTCACTAAACGACGCGGCACCGATTTCGGCGCGCTGCGGGCCTGGGGTACTGTCGGGTACATGACGCTGAATGCTGCCGCAGGCTTTGTTGTGGCCGGGTTTGGGGCAGGGGCCTTCGTGCCGTTGTTCGTGGGGCTCACCGCTGTCCGCGCCTTTGCCGCCCTGATCCTGCCGCGCTTCCGCGAACCGGCAGGTGAGGTGGTGGCCGGTGGCATCAAGGATGTCTCGCGCCTGCGCGCCGTCATGAAGCCATGGTTTGTCCTGCCGCTGGTCGGCTTTTCCATCGTCTATTCCAGCCATGCGGTGTTCAATGCCTTCTGCGCCCTGATCTGGCAGCGCCAGGGTGTGCCCGGCGAAATCATTGGGCCGCTGGTGGCGCTGGCAGGGGTTGGCGAAACCATTCTGATGTTCGCCTGGCGGCGTTTCTCCCATCGCTTCTCGGCCCGCAAGGTAATTCTGTTTGCCTCGCTCGCCGCCTGCATCCGCTGGATCATGAATGCCTTTGTTCCGCCGGTGCCGGTGCTCATCATCCTGCAACTGGCCCACAGCGTCACCTACGCAGTTGGATTCCTTGGTTGCATCCAGTTCATCGGCAACTGGACCGATGAGTCGATCGCCGCCGAAACCCAGGGCTTTTTTGTTGCCCTGCAACAGGCCATGGCCGTGGTTGCGCTGCTGGCGTTCGGCTGGCTGATGGCGGGCATGGGCGAACACGCCTTCTTCGTCCTTGCGGCTTATACCCTTGTGGGAGGCTTCTGTGTCTGGCTTTCGCTGCGCCTGCAACAGCCCAAGGCGGCTGCCTGACCGGCAATGAAACACGGCCCCATCGTGCGATGGGGCCGTATCAGTTTGACGCTGCTGGAGGTTTTCGAGGTCGCCGCCCGCTGTCCGGACCTGCTTTCGATCAACCCAGCCGTCCGGCTGCATGGGCCAGCATGGTGTAGACCTTGCCGCGGTCCGAAAGCAGGATCTCGCGGGTCTCGGCCTGCGGATTGGCCCCACCAGCGGCGCGCTTGAGCAACTGCTCGAAGTCCGACATGTAAGCGGCGGCGGTGCGGGCGAAATCCGGTTCCCGCTGCAGGCGCTTGCGCACGTCGTCATAGGTCTGCTGCCCGGCCAGGGAATAAATCCGGCGGGAGAACACGTTGGTTTCACCGGCCTGATACCGCGCCCATGCCTCGGCCAGGGCATTTTCATCGATCGATCGGGCAATGTCTTCGGTCAGGCCGGTCATGGCGTTGCCGGCACCGGCCTGTTTGGCCGTGGCATTGCGCAACACGTCGCGCAGCCATCCACCATTGCTGTCTTCGCCATCGCGCGTGGCTTCCGCTACCGGTGCAGCCTGCTGGGCCGGGCGCGCATCCATCACTGGGCGGCTTTCCGGCAGGCGGGCGGCCTGAGCCGGCGGCTGCATCTGGAACGAAGGGCCAGGCTGCGGAGCCGGGCGCGCAGGTTCGGGCTGGCGCACGGGCTCAACCCGGGTCGGTTCGGCCCGTGGCGGTTCGCGATAGCTCTCTTCGCGGGCCGCGGGGCGCGGGGCAGGGCGGCGGTCGTTGACGTCGTGGGTGGCCGGCTGGGCCCGCACGATGGCATTGAGTTCGCTGAGCGCCTCGATCTGCTCGGCGACCACACGGCGCATGGCGGCGGCACTGGCGCGGGTTTCCTCGGGCAGTTCCATCACCCCGCGCGAGAGTTCGGAGCGCGTGGCTTCGAGTTCGCTGCTGACTTCCTTGGCTGTCAGGCGCATGGCGCTGGCCGTGTCGTTGAAACGCTTGGTGGCGTCTTCAAGCGCACGCTGCATTTCTTCCATCATGGCCTTCTGCGTCTGACGCAGGAATTCGTCGGCGCGCTGGCTTTCGCTTCCGGCCGTCTCGCGCAGTTCGCCGAGGCGGGCCGTCACACGCTCGCCAGTCGCCGCCAGGGCGTCGGCAACCGTGCTCGAATTGGCGTTGATCGCATCGGCCAGCGTGTTGGTCGCCGAGTTCATGACGTTCGACACATTGCCCGAGGTCAGGGTCAGGGCTTCAGTCACGCGGTTCGAGGTATCGGCCAGCACTTCATTGACGCGCCCGGCGGTGTCGCTGAGCGCCACCTTGACGCGGCCTGAGGTGTCGGCGAGCACATCGTTGAACCGCATGGTGTTTTCGGCAACTGCATCGGTCACCTTGGCCGATGTGGTGTTGATCACTTCGGCCACGCGGCTCGTGGTGCTTGCCAGCACATTCTCGACACGTCCACCGGCGTCTTCCAGCGCGTCGCGCACCAGATTGGTCGATTCCGCCAAAACGGTGCCGAGTCGGCCCGAGGCCGAATTGATCGTGGTATCGACCTTGGCAGTGGTTTCGGCCAGCAGGGTTTCAACCTGGCGGGCATTGTAGGAGAGGGCGTCGGTAACGCGGGATGCGTTGGCGCTCAGTGCGTCTGTAACCGTGCCGGTCGTGGCATCGAGCACTTCGGCCACCTGGGTCGAGGTTGCCGACAGCGCATCTTCCATCGAGCGGCGGGCATTGAGCAAGCGGCCCTCGGTTTCGTTGACCGTGTCGGCAATCGCCTGTGCGAAGGTGCGCATGCGGCCATCAATGTCATCGGCGCGGGCTGCAAAGCTCGAGGCCAGAGTGTCCATCGCTACCCGGCGCGTTTCCAGCGTGTCGATGGTAAAGCCGGTGGTCGACGCCAGATTCTGCGCCGCCTTGTCGATCGACAGGGTCTCGGCGTTGAGGTTACCCAGAATGGCGCCGAACTCACCAACCATCGAGCGGATGGTATTCTGCAGGGCCGTTACGTGCTCACTCACCAGCTTGCCGGCCTGTTCGGTCGAGCCGATGGCCTCGCGCACAGTCGAGGAGTAGGTCGCGGTCTGGTTGGCCACGCTGGTTTCGAGATTGGCCAGGTTGCTGGTCGAGGCGTCGAGCACCTTTTGCAGCAGGATATTGCTGTCGTTCAGCTTGCCCAGTGCCGCAGTCACATCGGTCAGGATGCGCGAGGTCGAAACCTGCATGATGGCTTCGGCTTCGCGGGCATTCTCACCCAGCGCTTCGCGCAGGATATTGCCGTGGCTCTGCAGCACGGCCTGCAACTGATCAGATTTTTCGCTGACCAGCGCGGCAAAGGCGTTGGTTTGGCTACCCACCTTGGTGTTGAGGTCGGCCACCTGCGTGCTCAGCGTTTCAGCAGCATTCACCGCCTTGACTTCAACCAGATCCTGGATCGAGGCCGCAGCGGCATTGATCTGGTCGAGCGCGGCGCGCACGGCCCCATCCATCCGGTTGGCAGTCGCGGTCACCTCGGTCGAAATATTGGCCGTTGCCGCCACGATGCGGGTGGCAATGGTTTCCTCAATCCGGTCGGCGCCAGCTTCGAGATCGGCCATCGATTGCACCAGCGAGGTGTTGATCGCGGTGTTGAGCGATGCCAGCCGTTCGGCAGTGATGTCGGCGCGGGCGGTAATCGCCTCGGGCAGGGTGCCCAGGCGCTGATCCACCATGTCGGTGATGGCCTTGCGGGCCGAGTTCACGCCGGTTTCGATGATGTCGGCAGCCTTGCGGGCGCTCTCGCCCACCGTTGAGGCGGCGCTGTCGATGCGGGCGGTCACGCCGCTTTCGGCGTCGGCAATGCGCACAACGGCGTTTTCGATACCGCGGCCCAGGTTCTCGTTCACTTCGGCCACCTTGGCCGCAATGATCGATGACACCGAGTTGGCGCGATCGGCCATGGTGTCGGTCACGCCGCGCAGCGAGGCTTCAATCTTGTCGCGGGCCGAATTGCCCTGTGCGTCGATGATGCGGGCCAGTTCAGCTGTGCGGTCGCCAATGGCATTGGCAATGCCCAGCGTATGGCTGCCCAAAGCCTCAGAGAGCTGCTGGGTGCGCATGCCAAGGGCATCCGAAAGTTCGGATGAGCGCGTGCCGATCATGGTGGCAACCTGCTGGGTACGGCTGTCGAGAATAGCCCCGACCTGATCGGTCCGGGTATCGAGCGCGCTGGCGAGTTGCTCGGTGCGCTCGGCCAGAACCTCCTGCATATCCTTGGTGCGGGTGGCCAGGGTCTTGTCGAATTCCTGCGTCCGGCTGTCGAGCGCTTCGGACAGAATGTTGACATGCCCTTCCAGGGTATCGGCCATTTCGCGCGAGCGCGTGCCGATCGCTTCGGTGATCTGCTTGGCGCGGGCGCCCAGCGTTTCGGTCATTTCGCGGGTACGCTGGCCGACGATGTCGTTGAAATGGCCGGACTTTTCGTCCAGTGCCATTTCCAGCACGTTGGCACGGGCGGCAAAATTGGCGTTGTGCTTGTCGAGGGCATTGATCAGGCGGTCGCCTTTGTCCCCGATAATGCCGTCCAGAGCCTGGACACGGGTATCGACCACATGGGCGATCTCGCTGACGCGGGAGTCAAACTGCCCAAGCGTTTCCGAACCGGCACCGGCAATGGTCACGCGCGCCTTTTCGGTCGTGTCGTCCAACTGGCCGCTGATCTCGATCATGGCCGACTGCATGCGGCTTTCCATGGCGTTGATCTGGATCGACACGCTCTCGTCGAGCTGGCGGGTCAGCGTGGTCAAAAGGTTCTCAGCTTCGCGCGCGCGGCCCGTGATATCGGCCGAAATGCGGCTGCCGATCATGTCTAGCGCGCCCGACACTTCATGGCCACGGTCACGCAACTGGTCGAGAAGCGTCGTACCGCCCTGCGAGAGCAGCTTGGCCAACGAGGAGGTTCGATTGTCGATGGCGTCAGAAAGGGTAACGGCCCGGCTGTCGAGCGCCTCGGTCAGGGCCTGCATGCGGCCCTCGATCACCGAGGACAATTCAAATGTGCGGCTTTCGAACGCGCCCGAAATGTTCGAGGTGCGATCTTCCAGCGTCATGTTCAGGCGGCCGGCGCTGTCGTCGAGCGCGTTGATCAGGTCCTTGGTGCGCCCGTCAATCAGCGAAATAAACGACTCGGTGCGTTCGCCGAAGCCGGTATGGAGTGTCGTCCCTGCCGTTTCGAGCGCCTTGGAGAGGTTGCCGCCGCTCTCGACAATCGTTCCGGCGATGCGCTGGCTGATCATGTCGAGGTCGAACACCAGTCCGGTGTGGCTCTCGGTGATGGCTTCGCGCACGCGGTCGGTATTGGTGATCACCGCTTCGCGCTGGCTGGCCAGTTCCTGGATCAGCGCCCGCATACGGGATTCGTTTTCCGAATAGGTGCGTTCGAGCGCGGTGACCTCGTTGTGGATCATCACTTCGAGTTCGCCAGCGCGGGAGAGGGCGCGTTCAAGCCCGTCGCCGAGCGCATTGACTTCGCGGCGCACCGCCTGACCCACCGAAGCAACCTTTTCGGCAGCGGTGGTTTCAGGTTCGGCCAGCCGCAACGCGGCATGCGTGATCGATGTCGCGGCGAGGCGCAGGTCCTGGGCGCGGCGTACCAGCGTCGAAACAGCAAAAAAGCCGAGAACCGGCAGCACAAGGATCGAAAGATAGACGATGAAATCGAGCGAGCCGAAGATATTGCCCGCGTTCTGACCGCTGCTCAGCAGAGCATTGAAGCGCGACCAACCCGCGAAAAGCACGCCGACCACCCAGACCACCGAGATCGCCAGCGCCAGCCAGGTGGGGCGGGCCGAGGGCTTGGTCTGCAGGCTGTAAAGAATCTTGCTCGACTGGAACCGGTCGTCATTGGCCACAGATCGCGTCTGGGCGGCAAACTTGTCGGCGGTGCGCTGCTGCTCGTTGCGCGCGCCGTTGTCACGCCCCTGGGGACGGATCGTTGCGCGCTCTGGGCCGGGTTCATCGAGGTTGAACACCGAGTCCTTGAGGGCATCCTCGACTGCCGAGAATGCCAACGCGGCCGGATCATGTGCGGGGGTGGTCGGTTTCTTCGCCATACTCTTTACAACTCTCGCGTCGGCTCTAAAGGCGATCGTGCGGCAAGCGTCGATATCATGAAGGCCACCCGTTGCCGGTCAGACCTTCAAATGGGTACAAATTGATGCAAATGCTGCGCAATTGCCCCTTCACCCACGCCGCCGCGCGCCGGTTATCAGCTTTTATACATTCAATTTGATGCAAACCGAACCCTTTCTTAATCATAGGTTAATTTTGTGGTCACCTTTGTTGGGCGGTCTCCTAGGCAAACTCCGGTACTCAAGGCTTAATCTCCTATTTATCGGAGGGCGTTAGGCTTGTGGATAAGGGCGGAGTGCGCCCGCCCAGAAGGGATCGCAGAATGGTACGCAGTACTGCGGTTACCGCTGCCCCGGCGTCAAATGTCTTGCCGCTGCGCCAGCGTCCAGTCGACATGGATCACCTCACCAGGCAGGCGCTCGGTGATCGTGAGCTTGGCAAGGAAATCCTGATCCTGTTTGATCAGACGGCTCAGACCTATTTTTCCCGCATCGAGCGTTCAACCAGCGTACCTGAATTGCTCATGCATCTGCATACGCTCAAAGGCGCCGCCTCAGGCGTAGGTGCATGGGGCATTGCGGATCTGGCGCGGATTGCAGAAAGTGAACTGCGCTCGGGCCAGCCGGTTAATCCCGAACGTATTGACGATATAGATATGGCAGTGCAGGAAGTGAGCGCCTTTATCGCAGGTCTATGAGGACCCGCAGGCGCTCGACCGAGGCAGGATGGATCGCCCGCAATTTGTTTCCGATGCGATCCTTACCACCCAAGAAGGCCTGCGTGTGGGCCGTTACGGTCCCTATGAGTTGCGCAGTGCCTACCAGCCAATTTACCGCCTGGGTGGTGAAGGATTGGACATTTCGGCCTTCGAGGGGCTGATCCGGTCGTGCCGCGATGGTCAGCCGGTGTCTCCCGATGTGCTGTTCGCCGCCGTCGACAGGCCCGACCGCCTGTTTGTGGAAAGCCTCTGTTCGGCGCTTCACCTGGCCAATTATGGGCTGGCCCGGCCTGAAGGGCGCAATCTGTTCATCAACGTCAACCCTGCCATCTTCCACTCGTTCGCGGTCATTGAGCGTGAATTCGATCACATGATCCGCGTCCTGCCCGATTTCGGCCTTTCGCCGTCGCATCTGATTTGCGAGATCGTCGAAGAGGACGTTCTGAGCCAGGATGTGTTGTTGCGCCTGTGTGCCAAACTCAGGGAACTGGGTCTGCGCGTTGCCATCGATGATTTTGGCGTCGGCAGTTCCAGTCTCGGGCGCTTCCACGATCTGCGTCCAGAAATCGTCAAGCTCGACGGCGCCATCTTCCGCCGCCTTGCCGATGACCCCATCCGGCGCAAGATGCTGCGCGTCATGGCCCGCTCCATCCTGTCCGAAGGCAGTGCGATACTGGTCGAAGGTATCGAAAATCAGCAGCACCTGCTTATTGCCATCGAAATGGGGGCTACCCTGTTCCAGGGCTATTTCCTTGGTCGCCCCGAAGCGCTGCCACACGGGTTTGCGGAGGCGCTGCCGTTGCATGCGGCCTGATGTGCCCTTGCGGCGTGTTCGCATGCTGGCTATATGCCGCCCATCCATTTGTTAGGGCGCTCCCATGACCAAGATCACCTTCATCGAAGCCAACGGCACGACCTACGAGACCGAGGGCGTTGTCGGTTCGACGGTTATGGAAACGGCCATTCATGCTGGCGTCCCCGGCATCGTTGCCGAGTGCGGCGGTGCCTGCACCTGCGCCACCTGCCACGTCTACGTCGATGAGGCCTGGTCCGAAACCGTCGGCGGCCCTTCGGTGATGGAAGAAGACATGCTGGATTTCGCCTTCGAGGTCCGGCCTACCAGCCGCCTGTCCTGCCAGATCAAGGTCAAGGATGCCCTGGACGGGCTGGTCGTGCACGTGCCCAGCCGTCAGGGCTGAGGCCGCCTTTCCACCAATCGCCCGCTTTGCGGATTCTTTTGGCGGACCTTCAGCGGCCACCGATTGCCCGTTCTAAACGCCGCCCCGCAGGGGAAATATAAAAGCTATTGAATATCAATATCTTGCGGCAAAGGCCCGGATTCCCTTATGGTCCGGTTCATTCCAGAAGGGTTCCAATGGGTGCACTCAACACATTTCCGTTGAGCTACAAGGTCAAGGGTCAGCGCATCGTCATAATCGGCGGTGGAGAAGAAGCCCTCAACAAAGCCCGGTTGGCCTCTAAGACGACTGCGAGAGTCGTGATTATATCCCGCCACCTCGAAGCCGACTTTTCCGCCTTTGCCAGCGAAATCCACCAGCGGGCTTTCACTCCGTCCGATCTCGATGGGGCGGCGCTGGTATTTGTTGCTGAAGAAGGCGCCGATGGCGAGGCCGCCATTCGCGAGGCCCGCGCCCGCCGCATCCCGCTCAATGTGGTCGATGTGCCTGCCGAGTGCGATTTCTACACCCCCTCGATTGTGGATCGCGCCCCCCTGACCGTTGCCATTTCGTCCGAGGGCGATGCGCCGGTCATGGCCCGGCTGATCCGCGCCCGCATCGAGGCCATGCTCTCCCCGCAGGCCGGCGCCATTGCCAGGCTCGCCGGCACCTTGCGCCATCGTGTGTCGGCGCTGCTGTCAAAGCCTGCTGCCCGGCGCTTTTACGAAACCCTCCTTGCTTCGCCCGAAATAGAGCGCGCCGTCGCCCACGGGCAGGGCGATGCAGCGGCCGAGGGATTGCTCCTGGCCCATGCCGGGCAGGCCGAAGGGCAGGGTGTTGTCTGGCTCATCGGGGCCGGGCCGGGTTCGGAGGATCTGCTCACCCTGCGCGCCCAGCGGCTGCTGCAGGAAGCCGATGTCATTGTGCACGATCAGCTTGTGCCTGCCGCCGTCGTTCAGATGGGGCGCCGCGATGCCGAACAGGTCTGCGTCGGCAAGGCCAAGGGTCATCATTCTTTCAGTCAGGCCCAGATCAACACCCTGATTGTCCGCCTCGCCCGCGAGGGCAAGCGCGTTGCTCGCCTCAAAAGCGGCGACCCGATGGTGTTTGGCCGCGCCGGTGAGGAAATTGCCGCGCTGCGCAAGGCGGGCCTTAACTATTCAATCGTGCCCGGCGTCAGTGCCGCGCTCGCTGCGGCTGCCGATACGGCAACGCCGGTTACGTTGCGCAGGGTGTCCTCCGGTCTGATCATTGCGACTGCCCACGGCGCCGATGACACCGAGGTGACCCATTGGGCCGCCCTGGCTGCCGCTGGCCTCACGCTGGCGCTCTACATGGGCAAGTCCATTGCTGGCGAGGTCGCTTCTGCGCTTATCGCTAAAGGCGCCGACGCTGCCACACCCGTCGGCATTGTCGTCAATGCCGGGCGCGCCGACCGCTCGCTTTATGCCGGCACTTTGGCCGATCTGGTCTCGGGCGCCGCCGCTTTCAGCGATGGCCCGGCGGTCATCCTCATTGGGGCTTCGGTCTCTCATGGCGACTGGGCCGATGCAGCCGGTCTTGCCGCACAACACTTCAAGGTAGCTTAGTCTATGGCGCATCTCGAAATTCTCACCGGCAACGAGCTGACATCGGGGGCAACAGTTTATCTCGATGCCAGCGGGAAGTGGGTTGAGGATATCAACTCCGCCCGCCTGTTCAGTTCTGCCGATGTTGAGGCCAAGGAAGCGGCCATGGCTGCTACCAAAAAGGCCCTGCGCATCCTCAGCCTCGATACTGAAACGGTCACCGTTGTCGATGGCCGGATCGTTGCCGACCGCATTCGCGAACGCATCCGCGCCGAGGGCCCGACGGCACCGGTGTTCGAGCGTCAGCACCTCGATGAGGATAGCCATGTATCGATATGACGAGTTCGATGCCGCCTTTGTTTCGGCGCGCACTGCCCAGTTCTCCGATCAGGTGCGCCGCCGGTTGAGCGGAGAGCTCAACGAAGAGCAGTTCCGCCCGTTGCGCCTGATGAACGGGCTCTACCTGCAATTGCATGCCTATATGCTGCGCATCGCTGTGCCCTATGGCACTCTGTCCTCGCGCCAGATGCGCATGCTGGCTCACATTGCCCGCACCTATGATCGGGGCTACGGCCATTTCACCACCCGGCAGAACATCCAGTTCAACTGGCCCAAGCTGCGCGATATCCCGAAAATTCTTGAAGAGCTTGCTTCGGTCGAGATGCACGCCATCCAGACCTCGGGCAATTGCATCCGCAATGTCACCACCGATCAGTTTGCCGGTGCTGCCGCCGACGAGATCATTGATCCGCGTCCGATTGCCGAAATCATGCGGCAATGGTCGAGCCTGCACCCCGAATTCACCTATCTGCCGCGCAAGTTCAAGATTGCGCTCACCGGCTCGCCCAACGATCGCGCCGCCATCAAGTTTCACGATATCGGTCTGATGGCCGCCACCAACGGTGCCGGCGATATCGGCTGGCAGGTCTATGTCGGCGGTGGGCTTGGCCGCACCCCGATGATCGGCAAGCTGATCAACGGCTATGTGCCCAACGAGCATCTGCTCGCCTACCTCGAAAGCATCCTGCGCGTTTACAACCGCTATGGCCGCCGCGACAACAAGTACAAGGCGCGCATCAAGATCCTCGTGCACGAGGAAGGCCTTGAGACCATCAAGGGTCAGGTCGAAGAAGAGTTCGCGCAGGTGCGTGGTGGCGTCCTCACCCTGCCGCAGACAGAACTCGACCGCATTTCGAGCTATTTTGCACCCCCTGCCTTCGCGTCCCAGTCGGTCCTCGCTCTGGATGTGGCCCGGGAAAAAATCCTCGATCCGGCCTATGGGCGTTTTCTGGAACGCAACCTGTTTGCCCATCGCCAGCCCGGCTATGCCAGTCTCACCGTCTCGCTCAAGCCCATCGGCGGCGCGCCCGGCGATGCCACCAACGCGCAGATGGATGCGGTGGCCGATATCGCCGAGCGCTATTCGTTCGACGAGCTGCGCGTCACCCATGAGCAGAACCTGGTTCTCCCCCATGTTGCCCTCAGCGACGTGCGCGCAGTCTACGATGCCCTGGTTGCGGCAGGTCTAGCCGATGCCAATGCCGGTCAGATCACCGACATGATTGCGTGCCCGGGCCTCGATTTCTGCGCGCTGGCCAATGCGCGCTCCATCCCCATCGCGCAGGAAATTTCCCGGCGTTTTGCTGCACCCGAACGGCAGAAGCAGATCGGGGATCTCAAGATCAAGATTTCCGGCTGTATCAATGCCTGCGGGCACCACCATGTGGGCCACATCGGCATTCTGGGCGTCGAGAAAAAGGGCACCGAGCTCTATCAGATCACGCTCGGCGGCGATGCGACTGAGAATGCTGCGGTCGGCAAGATCCTCGGGCCCGGTTTCGTGGCCGAGGAAGTGCCGGACGTCATCGAAAAACTCGTCGAAACCTATATCGCCAACCGGCAGGGCGTTGAAGAACCCTTCATCGCTGCGTTCCGCCGTCTCGGCGAAGCCCCGTTCAAGGAGGCTCTTTATGGCAATGCCTAGCCTGGCCGTAGCCGCCCCCAAGCCCGACAAACTGCGTGCGCTGGGTATTCTGGCGCTTAACGGCATGTTCGATGAAATGGATGCTCTCGGCGTCCTCAAGCAGGCAGCCGACGATATCCTGCCCGGTGACCTCGCCATCGTGTCCTCGTTCGGCGCGGATTCGGCAGTGCTGCTGCACCTCGTCTCGCAGGTCGATAAGGCGCTACCGGTCTATTTTCTCGAAACCGGCAAGCACTTCCCCGAAACCCTTGCCTACGTCGAAACGCTCAAGGCTCAGCTCGGCCTGACCAATGTCACCGCCATTTATCCCGATGCGGCCGACCTCAAGCGCTTCGATCCCAATGGCGATCTTTGGGAAACCGATCCGGACAGTTGCTGCCATATCCGCAAGACTGAGCCGCTGGAGCCGATCACCGAGATGTTCGGTGGCTGGGTGACCGGTCGCAAGCGCTTCCAGACCAAGGAGCGCGGGGTCCTGCCGCATTTCGAGTTGACCAGCGATGACCGCATCAAGGTCAATCCTCTGGCCTATTTCTCCGATGCAGACGTCAATCAATACAAGATCGATCACGGTCTGCCCGAGCACCCGCTGTTTTCGCGCGGCTACAAATCCATCGGCTGCGCGCCCTGCACCTCGGTCGTGGCCGACGGCGAGGATCCGCGCGCCGGCCGCTGGCGTGGCCTGAACAAGAAAGAGTGTGGTATCCACTTCGACTTCAACGGAGCGATTGCCTCACCCATGGCCCAACTCGACCATCACCTGTTCAAGGATGGGGCCTTCATGGCCGACCCCTTCCATCCCTGGATTGATGGCGATGATCCGGCCAGCGCCCGCTACAAGCATGTGCCGCTGCCCGTATTTGTTGCCAATCGCGCCGCGTTCCTCGCCAATCCGCATCCGCTCGGGCTGCTGGTTGTGCCGGGCGACAAGATCGAGGATGTCGAAGGTGATCTGTCCCGCTTTGCGTCGGTCGCCATTCAGTTCCCCGGCTTCACCGATGGGCGCGGCTATTCCACCGCCCGCCTGCTGGTCGAGCGCTTTGGTTACAACGGTGAAGTTCGCGCTGTCGGCGACGTGCTCTCCGACCAGATCCCGCTGATGCGCCGCTGTGGCATTTCAAGCTTTGTGGTCACGCACGAACCGACCCGCAAGGCGCTGCGCGAAGGCTCGCTCGCTGAAGTGTCGCTGTTCTACCAGCCTGTCGGTGTCACCGAGGTGCCCGTCGGCACGCGGCCTTATTTGCGCCGGGCAGTCTTGTAGCCGCGGGCCTGCTCGACCGTCACTTTACCCAGCCCGGCAATGAAATCCCGGACCATGGGTTGCTTCAGCGCCGAAAAGGGCAGGGGACGCACCACTCGCATGGCGGCGATGCCGACGCGCACAGTCATCAGGCCGTTGACCAGTCCCTGCCCCAGCGGCACCGAAAAGCGCGCCAGCGAACTCTGGCCGATCACCTGTTCCATCAGCCCGTCCGTCATCGCCAGCCCCCCGGTCACTGCGAGATGGCCCAGCACCGACCCCGCCAGCCTCCAGTAACCCAATACGCCGGGCCGCGCGCCGTAAAGGGCCGCGATGGCTCCCGCCAGCCGCACGCTCTCATAGGCCACGAAAGCCAGGTCGATCAGCGCCCGCGGCGAAACCGCTGTCACCAGTGCTACCCGGCCCGCAGATGCGGCTGTCAGCGCTTTGGCGCGCTCATCGAGTGAAGCCATCAGCGTGCGCTCGGCGAATTCGATGATGGCGTCACCATCGAACTGGACATCGCGGTTGTCCTTGATGGTCTGCCGCGCCCGCGCCAGGTCCGGCCGATGCGCGTAGATGGCATCGATCTCGCGCAGCAGCCTGCGCCCCTCGATGGCAATCTTGCTCTCCAGAATCTCGGTCGCCTGTTTCTTGATGTCATCGAGATTGCGCAGGCGGCGCACGGCCATGATCTCGCGCACGATCAGTCCGAAAAGACCGATGCAGAACAGCGCAACCACACCCACGCCGAACCAGCCGAGGTATTCGTCGATGGCGAACAGGTCGCGCAGCAGCATGTCATGGGCCAGCCCGAGCCCCATCGTGACCAGAATGCCGGTTGCGATCCAGAAGATGCGTGCAAAGATGTTGGCGCGCTTGGGTGGATTGAAGATATCGTCCAGCGCCGCCTCAGTTCCGAAAGGATCGGCCTCCGCACCATCACCCACCGCTTCCGCCTCATAGGCACGCGGGGTGCGCAGCGTCTCGTCCGGCTTGGTGTCTGGCGCAAGGGTGCGGGCCACGGGCTCTTTCATTTCAGCCAGTCTCCAATCAGAAAATCCAGCGCGCGATCAAAACGGATATGGGGCAGCACCACCGCGCCCTCGGCATTGTGGCTGAGGTCGCGTGGTGGTTCGAAGCGCAGGAAATTCAGCGCCACCTTTCCATCCTGAAACACTGATTCCGGTTTTTCCGGCAAGTCGCCGGGAAACAAGGCGATTTCCGATCTTCCGTCGTAAGTGGTTTCCCCCATGCGCTCACCGGCCATCGGGGTGCCGATGATCACATTGAGCGTTTCACGCTTTTCATCGATACTGCCCTCCCGCGTCGCCCGGATGGCGGCCATGGCCAGCGAGCGCGTTTCGGCCCCGGCGAACCGTGCCCGGCGGCTGGCATTGGCGAGCAGTCGGTTGAGGATCGCCTCGAGCCGGTCATGGCTTGAGTGATGCAGATGGTCGGCCTTGGTGGCTGCAAACAGGATGCGGTCTATCCGCCGCGACACCAGCCGGCTCAATCCGTTCGAACTGCCTTGCCGGAAGCAGCCGAGTACATCGGTCAGTGCCGTTTCGAGGTCGCTGACCGCATTGGGCCCGGCATTGAGCGCGCGCAGCATGTCCACCAGCACGATCTGCCGGTCGAGCCTGACGAAATGGTCGCGGAAGAACGGGCGCACCACCAGGTCTTTGTAGGCCTCATAGCGCCTCTCCAGCATGGCATAGAGGCTCGAAGAGCGGATTGGCTGCCCGATGGCCGGGAGCGGCGCGAAGGTCAGTGCTGGCGATCCCTCAAGGTCTCCGGGCAGCAGAAAGCGTCCCGGCGGCAGGCTCGACAACGCCCGCCCATCCTCGCGACTGGCCCGCAGGTACTGCGTAAATGCCCCGGCCAGCGCCTCGGCGGCCATGTCGCTTGCTTCACCCTGCGGATTGATCCCGGCCAGCACATCGAGAAACGGCCTGGCCTCGGCCCCATGCCGCCCGGCGCGCTCCAGCGCCTGCGCACTCCACTCGGCAAAGCTCAGCGTCAGCAGCGGCAGGTCGAGCAGCCATTCGCCGGGATAATCGACGATATCGAGGTTCAGGCTCGAATGCCCGGTGAACCCCGAAAACCAATTGTTGGACTGGTATTTGAGCGTCAGCCTTAACTGCGAGATGCGCCGCGTGCTCTCGGGCCAGCTCGGCGTTTTGCCGGTCAGCGCCGCCAGGTGCTGCTCATAGGCAAAGCGTGGAATCGCGGCATCGGGATACTCGGCCAGCCGGGCCCCGATGAAGCGCCCTTCTGCCATGGGGGTAAAGCCAGGCAGCCGCCCGCCGGTCAACAGGTTGTGCACGAGAGCAGTGATGAAGATGGTCTTGCCCGCTCGCGACAACCCGGTCACGCCGAGCCTGAGCGTTGGCGTTAACGTTCCGGTGGCGGCATCGGCGAGGTTGTTGAGGGCTATGCCGAGTTCATCGACAAGCGTTGTCGGTGATTGTGCCATCGGCGTCCCCGTTGCGTTGGCCATAACGTAGGGGCTTGGACCGCCAATGCAAGATGCCCCCGCCACGCGGGCGGGGGCAGGGTGTCAGCTTCCGATCTCGTCGAGGTTATAGGGCGTGGTCTGGTAAAGCTCGTTGATCCAGTTCTGGAACAGCAGATGCGCATGGCTGCGCCAGCGGTTCTCCGGCTCTGCCGTTGTGTCGCCGTTGGGAAACAGGTTGGCGGGCGGTGGCGTGTCGAGCCCGGCCGCCACATCGCGCTGATACTCATCGGCCAGCGAACGATTGTCATATTCGAGGTGGTTGAGCATGTGCACCGCCCGGTGCTTGGGATCATCGAGAAAGCACACGCCGATTTCGGGATTATCGATCAGGATTTCGAGGTCCGGTCCCAGTGTTGTCCGGTCGATGTCGTTATAGCGCGAACACGGGATCATCGGGCTGTCGGAGAAACCGCGCAGATAGTGCGAGCGCGGGTTCACCACCTTGTGGCGGAAAACGCCAAAGGCCTTTTTCTCCATGCGATAGCGCTTGGCGCCGTGGAAGTGGTGTAGCGCCGCCTGCGCGCCCCAGCAGATAAACATGGTGTGGTGCACATTGGTCTGTGTCCAGTCCATGATTTCGATCATTTCCTTCCAGTAGCGCACTTCCTCGAAGGGAATGCCGGCAATCGGCGCGCCGGTCACCACGAAGCCGTCGAACTTGCGCTCTCGGACGTTTTCCCAGGTCTGGTAGAAGGTCTTGAGATAGTCTTCCGAGGTGTTCTTGGAGATGTGATCGCTTACCCGCACCAGTGTCAGGTCCACCTGCAGGGGCGTCGAGCCGATCAGGCGCGCGAATTGGGTCTCAGTGCGCTCCTTGTTGGGCATCAGGTTCAGCAGCCCGATCTGGAGCGGGCGGATGTCCTGCCTTGCGGCGCGGGTTGAATCCATCACCGCAACGCCTTCAAGCTCCAGCGTTTTGCGGGCGGGCAGGTTGTCGGGAATGCGAATAGGCATAGCAAAAGCCTCGATTTGAGAATGGTACGGACGGTCGATGAATCGGCGCTTGCGCGCTAACGCATTCGGGCCTCAATCGCGTTTGCCATCAGATCGATGAATTCGTCTCCGTCGCGCACCGTGGCCAGGTCCTCGGCTTCGACAGTGTAGCCAAAATTGTCTGCCAGCCCCTGGTAGCGCGGCAGGCGGTCGTGCAGCAGCGCCTCGAAACCCCAGGCGCCAAACCCGGCGGGGTCCACGGCATCATCGTTTTCGATGCCATTGAGCGCCTTGTATTCGTCCCACTTCTGCACCAGAAACTCGGGTCGGTAGTACATTGGCTTGGGGCTTTGCTTGAAGCGGCGGATCAGCTCCACCGCATCCTTGTCGGTGCCGCGGATGTAGAGCAGGGCAGTGTGCTCGCTCAGCGTCTTGACCACCGGATCGTTGGCATCGTTGTGGTCAATCACTTCGATCAGCGAGCCGCCCGTATCGGCAATGAAGTTGTCATAGCCATAAAGGCTGCCGGCGCGATTGATGAAATGTGGAATATCGAGCAGTGCGGCGATCTCGGCCACGCGATGCTGTTCCTGCCGCCGCTGGTATTCGGGCAGGGGCAGGCCGCCCTTCTTGGCATTGCCCGGCGTGCCCAGATAGGTCGAAAGCGGGTCGAGATTGGCGAACGAGATGTTGGATTCAATCCGGATGGAATCCGAGCGCAAGAGGTTGCGCAGAAACGGCACCTTCATCGCCTCGATCTTGAAATTGTCGACAATGGCTTCGCCCATGTGTCGCGTGCCGATGCGATAGTCGACCGAATAGTGGAACCAGCTGTTCTGCCGCAACAACGCCGCCAGCCGCGTCTTGCCGACGCCCGCCATGCCGAACACGGTCACCGCGCGGCGCGGGGCCTTGATGAACTCATCCACCGAAGAAAACAGCATCAGACTGCACGTCCTTGTCACCAGCCAATTGCGTTTAGCGATTTTGCCAAATGCGCACAAGGCGGAGGCGGGCGGCAAATTCTGCCGTCAACGCTGACTCATTTGCCGGGTTGGGTCGCCTCGGGGATGTGAGGTGGGTGTGAAAGATCAATTAAATCAAGCCTCTGTGAATCTGGCATCGTGCTTGCATTGAAGTTGGCACACAGGTGTTTTTCCCAAACTGGGGGCTATGGAGTAACGATGGGTATCTACAGCGCACTTTCGACGGCGGTTACGGGTCTGCGGGCCCAGTCCTTCGCGCTCGAGAATATCTCGGGCAATATCATGAACTCGCAGACCACCGGCTTTAAGCGGATGGAGACCGACTTTGTCGATCTCATCCCCGATGCGCCGCTGAAGCGCCAGTCGGCAGGTGCGGTGCTCTCGCAGTCACGCGCTACCAACGACCTGGGCGGCGATATCAAGACCGCCGACAAGGAAACCTTCATGGCCATCAGCGGCAACGGCTTCTTTGTCGTTGAGCCTGCAGTCGGCCGCTCCGACGGCGCCACCCAGTTTTCGGGCGCCAACTTCTATACCCGGCGCGGCGACTTTGATGTCGATAAGTCGGGCTACCTGGTCAACGGTTCGGGCTACTACCTCAAGGGCCTTCCTATCGACCCCACCACCGGCAACGTGTCGGGCTCGGTTCCGGAAGTGATCCAGATCTCCTCCAACTTCCTGCCCGCTCAGCCCACGACGCGCCTCAATTACCAGCTCAACCTGCCGCAGCTTCCCAACAAGGTGAAGAACTACCAGCAGGGCGTGGTGGGCTCCGAATTGCTGCGCCCGTCGAGCTTCATGGCAGTGGCGCCTGATACTCCCGCGACTGCCGCCGGTGCTACAGGCCTGACTGGCACCGCCAACGCCGCCACCGTCATGACTGCCGGTCAGACCCTTACTCTCAAGGCAGGGTCCGGCAATACAGTCACCTTTGAATTCTATGATGGCAACGGCGGGCCGTTTGTGCCCACCACGCCGGGCAATCTGGGTATTGATGTCCAGACCGCCAGCCCGGTTTCCATCGATACGGCCCTTGCCGATATTCAGGCCAAGTTCCGCGCCAATGGCGGTACCTTCGCCACCACTGCCTCGGTCAGCCTGGTCAGTGGCACTGTTACGGCTACCCTTGGCGCCAATACAACGGCCAGCATGACCGTGGGTGGCAACGCGACCGGCCTCGCGCTTCCAGCCGGTGTGGCTAACCCGGTCCGGCCCTCGCTCAATGTGCGGGTGCCCACCATTGCCGCCAGCGCTGATGCCGATTTCAAGGCGCAGTCGATCCAGGGTGGTGCCATCACCGTCTATGCATCGAACGGCTCGCCGGTCGATGTGCAGCTGCGCTGGGCCAAGATCAATAGCGCCGAAAGCGGCGGTGTCGATCGCTGGAATCTCTTTTATCTGTCTGATAGTGCCGCAACCGGCACCAGCCCGATGTGGACCCGGGTCAATCAGGACTACACCTTCGGTGCCGATGGCTCGATGACGCCGCCGATCGAAGAAGTTCCGCTCTCCGGCGTCACCATCAACGGCGTCAGCCTGGGCAACATCACCTTGCGCCACGGCGCTGCCGGGGTGACACAGTTCTCCAATCCGAATGGCACCGCCTCGGTCAAGCTCAGCCAGAATGGCTATGGCGCTGGCGAGTTCCAGTCTGTTGCCATCAATGATGGCGGGCGCGTTGTCGCCTCCTACTCCAACGGTCAGCAGGTTGAACTGGCGCAGGTCGTGATCGCCAACTTCAACGCTGCCAACAGCCTCAAGCGCATCGACGGCGGCGCCTTCGCGGCCACCTCGGAATCGGGTGAGGCTTCGCTCGACAATGGCACCGGTGTGGTCGGGTCCTCGCTCGAATCCTCGAACACCGACATCTCCGAGGAATTCACCAAGCTCATCGTTACCCAGCAGGCTTATGCGGCCGGCACCCGCATCGTGTCGACAGCCAACGACATGCTGCAGGAAGCCCTCAACATGGTCCGCTAGGCGGGCCGCACACGAGTTGACCCGGCGCGGCTCACGCGCCGGGGCCCAAGGTGATTAAGGGATAGGCCAATGGGACTTTCAGCAACGCTCGGCAACGCTCTGTCTGGGATGAATGTCAACCAGCGGAGCATGGATATCCTGTCCCGCAACGTGTCCAATTCGGGCACGCCGGGCTATCATCGCCAGTCCCTCACCGTTGTTGATCATCGCTCGGGCAATTCCAGCTCTGTCCGCGCAGGGCAGGTGGAGCGCGCCTTCTCCGAGAGCCTTGAATCCTACTACACCCGCGAAGTCGCTGACTCGAGCTACGCGTCTACGCGCGCCGATTTCCTCAACCGGCTTCAGACCTTCATGGGCAAGGTCGGCACCACCGGTTCGGTCGATAGCCAGTTCAACAAGTTCAAGTCCTCGCTGCAGGCCATGGCCACCAGCCCGGACAGCTTCACCGCTCGATCCGAAGTTCTCAGCAGCGCGCAGGGGCTGGCCGAAACGCTCAATCGCCTCACATCTTCGGTTCAGGGCCTGCGCCAGGAGGCGGAGGGCGGCATTGGTGATGCCGTCAGTCAGCTGAACCAGAAGCTTTCTGCGCTTCAACAGATCAACGCCCGCATCCTCGATACCGGTACCGACGAAACCTCTCGCGCCACGATGATGGACCAGCGCGACCGGTTGGTGTCGCAGGTTGCCGAACTCATCGACGTCAAGGCCGACTATCGTGCCAATGGCACCGTTTCGCTTTCGACCCGCTCCGGCGTCGGCCTGCTCGATGATCAAGCGTCAGTGTTCGAATTTGAGCCCGCCGGCCAGCTCTCCCCATCGGCGACGTCGGATCTTGATCCGCTCAAGAATGGCGTTGGCCGCCTGACGCTGCGCACCCCGTCGGGCATGCGGCTCGATCTGGTGGGTAGCGAAGTGCTGCAGTCGGGCAAGGTCGGCGCCCTGGTCGAGCTGCGCGACAAAACCCTTGTGCAGACGCAGGCGCAACTCGATGAGGTCGCCGCCGCTCTGGCGCAGGCATTCTCAACGGTGGAAACCTCTGGCACGCCTGCCACCGGCGGTTCTGGGGCCGCTGGGTTTGATATTGACCTGTCCACGCTGCGCCCGGGCAATGATGCGCTTCTGAGCTACACCCAGAACGGGGTGACCAAGAACGTCCGCATCGTGCGCGTCGATGACGCCAACAAGCTGCCGCTCGACTATATCGATACCAACGGCCACCGCGTGCTCGGGTTCTCGGCCGGTGCCAGCATGGCCTCGATTGCCACCGATCTTGGCGCCAAGCTGCCGGGCCTGCAGATCACCAACCCTTCAGGTTCGACCCTGCGTGTCCTCGACGATGGTACCGCCGGCACCACCAATGTCGAAGCTCTCGCCACCCGCACCACCGCCACGTCCACGCAGGGGCAACTGGCCTTCTCGCTGTTTGTCGATAGCGGCAATGCCGACTTCACCAACAGCCTGGTCGGCGACACGCAGAAACGCGGCTTTGCCGGCCGCATCACCATCAATTCGGCTGTTCTGGCCAACAATCAGCTGCTGGTCCAGGCCAATCCCGGTGACTCGCTTGGCAACGCCGCGCGCGCCAACAAGGTTCTAAGCCAGCTCAACACAATGCGCTTTTCCTCGGGTCAGGATGCTGCTTCCTCATCGGGCAATGCGCGGCTAAGTGGCAATGTCGGCGACTTCGTCTCGCAGATGGTCAACTTCCAGGGCTCGCAGATCAGTGCCGCTCTGAGCGACGAGGAATCGCACGCCTTGACCTTTGAAGCACTCGACCAGCGGCTGCAGGGCGAGTACGGCGTAGATGTCGATGAGGAGATGGCGCGGCTGATGGAACTCCAGAATGCTTTTGCGGCCAATGCCCGGGTGGTTTCGATCGTCCAGGAACTCCTCGATACCCTGATGCAGATTTGAGGCCATCATGATCGTCAATAGATCGCATTTTCCGGCCCGCGCAGGCTTCTCTGCCGTCTCCAAGATGAACGCCCAGCTCCAGCAGTTGCAGGTCAAGCTGGCGACCGGGCAGAAGTATTCAACGCTCGCCGAAATGGGCGGCACGCGTTCGAGTTCGCTCAGCCTGAATGCCCGTCTCGACCGGGTTTCGGCCTACCAGTCCAATATCGATACCGTCTCGACCCGGCTCAGCTTTCTCGACAACGCCATGACCCGGCTCGATAAGATCCAGTCCACGGCGCGGACTTCTGTCGCCGTCGGTGGCTATGGCACAAACAACATCAACCTCCAGACCGCGCCGACTTTTGCGTTCGCGCAGCTCGATGAGGTGTTGACCCTTCTCAACACCGAAGCCGACGGCCGCTACGTGATGGGCGGTGACGTCACCGACCGCCCCCCGGTGCAGACCATCAGCGCCATACTCGACGGTGCCAATGGCCGCGACGGCTTCCGCACCATCGTTGCCGAACGCAAGGCCGCCGACCTTGGCACGGCCCTTCAGGGGCGGCTGACGACGGCGGTCGCTGCAGATACCGTGACCCTTTCCGAAGACGGCGCGCATCCGTTCGGCTTCAAGCTTTCGACGATCTCGACCGATTCCTCCTCGATCACCACCACCAATCCCACCGGCGCGCCGCAATCGCTGACCGTACAATTCACCGCGCTGCCGCAACCGGGCCAGCGGGTGACCCTTGGCATGACCATGCCCGACGGGACCAATGAGAGCATTGTGATGACCGCCGTCAGCGGTCCAACGACCAAGCCCGGTGAATTCCAGATCGGCGCGGACCCGGCCGCAACCGCCGCCAACTTCGAGGCTGGCCTCAAGACCACGCTGCAGTTCGAGGGCCAGTCGCGCCTGGCTGCCGCATCGACTTTTGCAGCGGCCGACAACTTCTTCAACAGCGCCGGCCAACCCGTCCAACGCGTCGTCGGCCCCCCGGGTGCCGCAACGGCGCTGACCCCAGCGACCGCAACCGACACCATTGCCTGGTACACCGGCGACCCATCGACCACCCCGGCCCGCCAGTCTGTTGCCGCCAAGATCGATGATTCAACCACGGTCAACTATGGCGTGCGCGCCAATGAGCCCGGCCTTGTGGGTCTGGTGCGCAGTCTGGCCTCAATGGCTGTCGAAACTTACCCGCCGTCGGCCTCGGTCACCGATGCTTCGCGCGGCAAGTTCGATGCCATGGCGCAGCGCCAGAATTCGCGGCTTTCGGAAAGCAACAACGTCAATGCCGGTTCGATCAAGGTGATCACGGTCGAGCTTGGCGTGGCCAAGGCCACATTGGGCAACGTCGATGATCGCCACACCACCTATTCGAGCCAGCTCCAGACCATGCTGGCCGATCTTGAACAAGCGCCGATGGAAGAAATCGCCATGCAGCTCCTCACGCTCAAAACCCGGCTCGAGGCGACCTACAACACCACCGCCACCATCAGCCAGCTTTCGCTCGTCAACTACCTCAAATAGGCTCTGCCACCCCGGCAAACAAAAAGCCCCCGGCCAATCTGGCGCGGGGGCTTTGAATTTGGGGCAGGGTCCCGATCAGGCGCTGGCGCGAAGGCCCGCGGCCAGCTCGCGGTTGATCGAAATCAGCACGTCGAGCTTTTGCGGCTTGGGTTCGTCCTGAATGGCGATGGTCTGCTTCATCACGAAGATGCCGAGGTTGGCAATGTTCTCGCGCAGCTTGGTGGGCAGCTGGCTGGCTTCGCCGGTCACGGACTGGACGAAGATGCTCCAGAGTTTGCGGTTATAGAGCAGGGCCTGGTAGAGCTCGCCCTTGCTGTTGTCCCAGTCGTCGCGGATACGCTGCAGATTGCCAGCGGATTTGGAGAGCAAATTGGCTTCAAGAACGCGGGGGCTGACTGTCTGCCGGCCAACCTGCTGGTAGGCCTGCGCTGCACTATGTTGCATTTGCGAGTATGTCCTGTTCGTACTGAATGAGCTTCTTCGCGACCTTCAAAGCTTTGTACAGCGTTCCAGTTAATATCTCGTTATTGATTGCGTCCACAATTGGGGTGGTCGAAGGCGCGGCACGCACTATGTCATTGATTAAAGAGAAATAATCCTTACGGAGCGTTTCGGTGTCTCCGCCAACATACATTAATTGCACCGCAAAATAGATGCGCTTGGCCGGGGTGTCGGCGCTCTCGATGGTCAGGATATCCTTCTCGCGCAGAATGGGTGCCTTGCCGTCGATGAACAGGCGAGTGCGCTGATCGGAATTGGTGATGATGCAGTTGCCAACCAGCAGGCGTTCACCCGGCTTGAGTTCAACTTTGAGCGACATGTCGTGGGCCCGTTGCAGGATCTGAAGCGGCCATTATGGCGCCGCGAGGTGACTAAAGCGCTACCATGCGGGCATGAAAAAGGCGGGCACCTTGCCCGCCTTCCTCAATTTGATCGTCAAACGTTCGATTAGAACAGACGCAGCACGGCCTGGTCGGCCTGCGAAGCCATCGACAGAGCGGTCGAGGACAGCTGCTGGCGGGTCTGCAGGGCGAGGAGGTTTGCGGCCTCTTCGTTGGTGTCGGCCAGGGTGAGATTGGCGGCACCGGTTTCGAGCGTATTGATCATGGACTTGGTGAAGTCCTGACGGTTCTGCACGATCGAGAGATTCGAACCGAAGGACGAAGCCTGCGAGCGCAGGGTGCCGAGGGCATCGCCAAGGGTTTCTAGCTTGCTGTCGATCGAGGTATCGCTGTCGAAGTCAGAGTTGACAGCAGCGGTGATGCCAAGCTCGGTATTGTTCACCGAAGTGGCATTGCCGTCAGCATCCTTTGCCTGGATGTCGATGGTCGAAGTGCCGGTTTCGTTGAAGGTGAGCTTGAGCTTGTCGCCACGCAGCAGGTTGATACCGTTGAACGAGGCATCGTCTGCCAGCTTGTCGAGCTGATCGCGCAGCTCGTTGAACTGCTTGACCAGGTTCTTGCGAACCTCGTTGCCGCCGATGGACGAGGTGCCGGTCGTGCCGTCAACTTCACCGTCCGTGCCAACACCGGTCACGGTCAGGCTTTCGGTCGACAGGTTCTCAATGCGCAACTTGCCGCTGTCATTGGAGGCGCGAACCTTACCAGCCAGCGACGTGTTGGAATTGATTTCCGACACGAGAGCATCGACGCTTTTGACCGCACCGGTGACCGCTGCAACACCGTTGGTTGAAGTGGTGTTGTTGGCGATACCGATTGCAGTGGCCACTGCGCTGTTCGAAGTTGTGACCGTGACCTGAGCGCCATCGGCGCGGGAGACATTCAGGCCGCCCGCCGCACCGGCTGCAGTAAACCCGCTGGCGCCCAGGGCAGACAGCATCGCGGCCTTCTGGCCGGTTGCAGATCCGGTGAAGGTATAGGAAACCGTATTGGTTCCCGAGGTCAGGGTAACGGTCTGACCGGACAGAGCACTGAGGTCGGGATCAGCAGCTGAAAGATCGGTGCCGCCAGTGCCCGATAGGGTGGCCGGTGTAGCCGCCGTGTTAGTCGTGTTCAGAGCGATATCGACCGGGGTCGTGCCAACCGCGCCACCCGAGAACGACAGGTTCTTGACGGACGAGGTGCCAATGGTCGCCGAGTCAATCGCCAGGGACTGGGTCTTGAAAGACTTGTCCTGACGGGCCTGACGCAGGGTCGACTGCATCGATTCAACCGTCTTGGTGATCGACGACAGGCCATTGTCGGCAGCTTCGATGGTCTTGATGCCGTTCGACATCGAGTCCATCAGGTTGCCCATGTCCGAAGCACGGCTGTTCAGCGATGCGGCGGTGAAGAAGTTGGTCGGATTATCGAGAGCCGAGTTCACCTTGTTACCGGTGGCCAGACGCTCCTGCGTCTTTGCCATGGTGGAGGCGGTCGACTGGAGGCTGAGCAGGTTCGAGCGAACTGCTTTCGAGAGAGAGATATCGGCCATTTGGAGTTTCCCTTTCTGGGGATGTTTTACTGTCTGTGCCTCTTCCTGAGACTACCCGGCAAATATCCTCCTGATCCTGTAATGAGCCCTTAACAGCACAGCTAGAACTTATTTGAATATCGATGTTTCGGAACCGAACATGCGGCAAGATAACCTATGTTATAACATTGAAAATGCAGGTAAATTTTCGCCGATTAAGAAAGAATTCACCGTAGTAAATCGTTAACCAGGCGCATTTTTCTGAGTATAGTTACGTCCACAACGTTGGACGCAAAAGAAAAGGCGGGCTTTTGGCCCGCCTTGGAAGCTTCTAGTTAGGGTAGGGCGCTAGAACAGACGCAACACGGCCTGGTCGGCCTGCGACGCCATCGACAAAGCGGTCGAGGACAGCTGCTGGCGGGTCTGCAGGGCGAGCAGGTTTGCGGCCTCTTCGTTGGTGTCGGCCAGGGTCAGGTTGGCGGCACCGGTTTCGAGCGTATTGATCATGGACTTGGTGAAGTCCTGTCGGTTCTGCACGATCGAGAGGTTCGAACCGAAGGACGAAGCCTGCGAGCGCAGTTTCCCGAGCGCGTCCGAGAGCGTTTCAAGCCGGGCATCGAGTGAACTGTCATTGTCGAAGTCGGCGTTTGCCGCCGCCCCGATGCCGAGTTCTGTATTGTTGACTGAACTGGCATTGCCATCGCTGTCCTTGGCCTGGATTTCGATGGTCGATGTGCCGGTTTCGTTGAAGGTCAGCTTCAGCTTGTCGCCACGCAGCAGGTTGATACCGTTGAACGAGGCATCGTCGGCCAGCTTGTCCAGCTGATCGCGCAGTTCGTTGAACTGCTTGACCAGGTTCTTGCGAACCTCGTTGCCACCGATGGACGAAGTGCCGGTCGTGCCGTCAATCTCTCCATCGGTGCCGATGCCGGCTACGGTCAGGTCTTCTGTCGAAAGGTTCTCAATGCGCAGCTTGCCTGCGTCATTGGAGGCGCGGATTTTTCCGGCCAGTGATGAGTTCGAATTTATGTCCGATACCAGAGCGTCCACAGAGCGGGTGCCGGCCTGTGTACCTGCGGTCAATCCTGGTGCGGCACCAAATACGGCATCGGCATCAGCGCCGCCGACGGATATGGTATTGGACCCATCCAATGCGCCGGTCAGATCGATACGATTGCCCGTTCCGCCCACGGTGATGCCTGTGACACCCTGAGCAGTCAGTTGCGACTGAATATAGCTGCGTGCCGTTGCGGCATCGGGTGCGTTAGACCCGTTCAGCGTGATGCTGGCCGTTGAGCTGCCATTGGAAATAGTAATCGATTTGGGCGTTCCGGAGGTTCCAGGAGTGCCCACGCCAACGGCAACGCCATAGCCAGTGGAAATATTGCCGCCTGAATCAGGATTTGCGTTGAACGCGTCGATTTCCACCGTAGAGGACGCGCCGCTTGAAGCAACGGATGTGAAGGTGATTGAGGTGCCGTCAAAGGTTGCTTGAACGACATCATCGTTGCCTGCGGCCTCTGCCATGTGGTTGAACGCGGCTGCAAATTCATTGCCACTATCAATAACCGCATCACCATTCCCGATCGCCAGCACATCAGCCTGGGTCATCGTCATGGTTGGAACAAAAACCGAATCGATCGTGAAGCCGAAGCCCATCGCGTCGCTGCCGGCCCAGGCCGTTCCATTGGCGACATAGGTTTGCGCCAGGCTGCCGCTGGTACCCGGGCTTGTATAGTCTGCGCTGGCAGCCAGTGCGGATTGGACTGCGCCGCCGCTGCCAACCGCAATGTCAACCGGGGTGCTTCCAACGGCGCCGCCAGAAAATGACATCAATCCAGTGGCGGCACCGTCAAGCGTGAAAGACTGGCTCTTGAAAGACTTGTCCTGCCGCGCCTGGCGCAGGGTGGACTGCATCGATTCCACCGTCTTGGTGATGGCGGAGAGGCCATTGTCGGCAGCTTCAATGGTCTTGATGCCGTTCGACATCGAGTCCATCAGGTTGCCCATGTCCGAAGCACGGCTGTTCAGCGATGCTGCCGTGAAGAAATTGGTCGGGTTGTCGAGAGCCGAATTCACCTTGTTGCCGGTGGCCAGACGCTCTTGGGTCTTGGCCATGGTTGATGCGGTGGATTGAAGGCTGAGCAGGTTCGAGCGAACCGCTTTGGAAAGTGAGATATCGGCCATTCTGGCGGTCCCTTTCTGGGACTTTGACTATTCGGTCGCTCTTCAGAGCTCTCAGCACCTTGCCAGAAAGGGTGCAAACAGAATCTTAAAGAAACTGTCCTGAATAGGTATATTTACATGAGAGACGAAAAAGGCGGGCCGGAGCCCGCCTTCTGAATTTCAATTGTTTGCCGTCGCTTAGCCGAACAGGCGCAGCACGGCCTGGTCGGCCTGAGAAGCCATCGACAGGGCGGTCGAGGACAGCTGCTGGCGGGTCTGCAGGGCGAGGAGGTTTGCCGCCTCTTCGTTGGTGTCGGCCAGGGTCAGGTTGGCTGCACCGGTTTCGAGCGTATTGATCATGGACTTGGTGAAGTCCTGACGGTTCTGCACGATCGAGAGGTTCGAACCGAAGGACGAAGCGTGTGAACGCAGCGAACCGAGGGCATCTGCCAGCTTGTCGAGGCGAGCATCGAGCGAAGCGTCATTGTCGAAGTCGGCATTGACGGCAAATGCAATCTCGAGCGTGGTGTTGTTGATCGAAGTCGGCGTCCCGTCGGGCTCCTTGGCCTGGATGTCGATGGTCGAGGTGCCGGTTTCGTTGAAGGTGAGCTTCAGCTTGTCGCCGCGCAGCAGGTTGATACCGTTGAACGAGGCATCATCAGCCAGCTTGTCGAGCTGATCGCGCAGTTCATTGAACTGCTTGACCAGGTTCTTGCGAACCTCGTTGCCGTTGATGGACGTGGTGCCGGTCGTGCCATCAACTTCGCCGTCCGTGCCAATGCCGGCGACGGTCAGGCTTTCGGTCGACAGGTTCTCGATGCGCAGCTTGCCGCTGTCATTGGAGGCACGGATCTTGCCTTCAAGTGCGGTGCTGCTGTTGATCTCATTGACCAGGGCATCGACGCTTTTGACCGCACCGGTGACCGCTGCAACACCGTTGGTTGACGTGGTGTTGTTGGCAATACCGATTGCAGTAGCCACTGCGCCGTTCGAAGTTGTGACCGTGACCTGCGCGCCGTCGGCGCGGGTGACATTCAGGCCGCCCGCCGCACCGGCTACAGTAAACCCGCTGGCGCCCAGGGCAGACAGCATCGCGGCCTTCTGGCCGGTTGCAGATCCGGTGAAGGTATAGGAAACCGTATTGGTTCCCGAGGTCAGGGTAACGGTCTGACCGGACAGAGCACTCAGGTCGGGATCGGCAACTGAAAGATCGGTACCGCCAGTGCCGGACAAGGTTGCCGGTGTTGCCGCAACACTAATCGTATTCAGAGCGATATCGACCGGGGTCGTGCCAACCGCGCCACCCGAGAACGACAGGTTCTTGATCGTCGTCGTACCAATCGTGGTTGCATCGATCGCGTTCGACTGGCTCTTGAACGACTTGTCCTGACGGGCCTGACGCAGCGTCGACTGCATCGATTCCACGGTCTTGGTGATGGCGGAGAGGCCGTTATCGGCAGCTTCGATGGTCTTGATGCCGTTCGACATCGAGTCCATCAGGTTGCCCATGTCACCGGCGCGGCTGTTCAGCGATGCGGCGGTGAAGAAGTTGGTCGGGTTATCGAGAGCCGAGTTCACCTTGTTACCGGTGGCCAGACGCTCCTGCGTCTTTGCCATCGTATTGGCGGTGGACTGAAGGCTGAGCAGGTTCGAACGAACCGCCTTTGACAATGAAATTTCGGCCATCTGGATTTCCCTTTCTAGGGTCCTAATCGTGTCTGCGCCTCTCCTGAGACGTTGGCCTGACTATGCTCCGGAATTTGTAAAGAATGGTTAATAAGGAGCGAATTTGGATAGTTAACGTACACTTTCTGCCGAAAATTGTTGAAATCCGTAAATCAACTAATATGTTGAATTTACGAAAGAAAACGCCATTTTGGCCGAATGTGAGTTCGTTAAATTGTCAAATCCGTTAAACGGAAATCCGAGTCCGGCGGCGTCCAGCCAATGCCGGCGCGCAGCGCTACTTCTTCCATCGATTCTGGCTTGGGCGAGAGCTGACCGGCGATGATTGCTGCGGCAAACATGGCGCCGCGGGGCAGGGGCTCTTCCGCCGGAACCGCAGGTGGCGCGGGGGTTTCAGGCGCATCCGCCTCGGGTGCTGCGCCCTGCTTGATGGCCTTGCCCTGTGGCGCTGCCTGCTGAGGATGGGGCTGACCCAGGCCGAGTTCGGGGCGGATGGTAGCAGTCGCACCCATTTCAACACGCGGCCGGGGCGTGGCGTGCGATAGGTCCGTTGCGATGGGCTGTAGCGCTATACTGGCGCTGAACATTGCCGCTATCCCGCGTTGATCTGCCTTAGCTGATGCATGCTAAGTCAAGCAACTTACAGTGGGCTTACAGTAGAGCGCGCAATTTTCGTAAAATTGACTTCGCTCTGAATCTGCTGGTTTTTTCTCTAGAGCGCGCGGTTTACTGCAATCCCGCTGGCAGGCTTTGCGGCGGCATTGTTGAGGACTCCGCTGGCACCATAGGTCTTGGCGCGTGACGCCCGGCCGACTGCTGCCGAAACATCGGCCAGCAGGTCTTCGGTCACATTGCGCGCCGTCGCGATCACCCGCAGGTTCTCCGCCATCTGCGTCGCCAGCCGCTCGTGGCCCGACTGGAGCCTCACAAGTGCTTGCGGCGCCTCGATTTTCAGGCGTGGCAACTGCCGTTGCACCGAGCGCGCAAAGCTCACATAGTCCTGCGCCAGCGCGGTCTTCTCGGCCGTCAGCGTCCCCGCCTCGCGGAAGCGTCCGGCGCGGAGCAGGGTGGTCTCGGCGTTCATCACCTCAACCAGGGCGGTCAGCGCCGTCTCGGCGCGCACGCACAGGTCGTTGGCCGGCAGGTCATCGAGCGTGGCAATCCGGTGTGCGGCGGTCATTGGGCTGATCCCTTGTAAGTGCCTGAATTATTGTTCTGATTTTGTGATGCCTCCTGCAGTGCAAGCAGGTCGGTCATCAACTGGTCGGCTAGGCCGATGCCGCCTGCCTCAGCCATGTGATTGGCATATTGTTCGGATTGCATGCTGCGCCAGGTTTCTTCGGCATACCCGCCGCCGAACTGCCCGTCGGTCTTGATCCCAGCAAACATCTGGCTGACCAGGGTGTTGAGAAACACGCCCTCAAGCTCCTTGGCCTGCTGGTAAAGCTTGTCCATTGCCGGTGGGAGGGGCTGGCCCGGTGTCACCTTGGTGATCATCACAGCACCTCGATTTCGGCCTGCAACGCCCCGGTCGCCTTGATCGCCTGCAGAATGGCAATCATGTCGCGGGGCGGTATTCCCAGTGCATTCAGCCCGTCCACGAGCTGCTGCAGGGTGATGCTTTCGGGCACGACGGCGAGATTGGAGTTGGTGGTGTTAACCTGAAGGTTCGTTGAAGGCTGCACCGCCGTTTCGCCTAGGCTCAGCGGAGCCGGTTGAACCACCGTGGGGTTCTCGGCAATCGTCACCGTCAAGTTACTCTGCGCCACGGCGACAGTTGAAACCCGCACATCCTTGCCCATCACGATGATGCCGGAGTTCTCGTCGATCACGATCTTGGCCGGCATATCGGTTTCCACCACCAACTGCTCGATGTCGGTCAGCAGGTCGACGATATTGCCATTGAACCCTCGGGGCAGGGTAACGCGCACCGTCGAGGGGTCTTCCGGCGTTGCTGTGGGGACGCCGACAAAGTCGTTAATCGACAGCGCCACCCGTCGCGCCGTGGTCAGGTCGGGGTTGCGCAATGCCAGCCGCAGCGAGCGCTGGGCCCCGAGCTCAAAATTGATCTCGCGCTCGATCAGCGCGCCCGATGAAATGCGCCCCGTGGTCGGAACGCCAGAAATTACCGTCGCCGAATCCCCATTGGCCTGAAATCCGTTGATCAGCACCGAACCCTGGGCGATGGCATAGACCTCGCCATCGGCGCCGAGCAGCGGCGTTACCAGCAAAGTTCCGCCCTGCAGGCTCTTGGCATCGCCAAGCGCGGCAACCGAAACATCGAGGCGGCTGCCTTGGGTGGAGAATGCGGGGAGGTTGGCGGTCACGATCACGGCGGCGACATTGGCGGTTCGCATGTTCTCGCCGCGCGTGTTGACGCCAAGCCGTTCGAGCATGGCCTGCAGGCTCTGCTTGGTGAAGGGCGAATTGGTTAGCCCGTCGCCCGTGCCATTCAGGCCAACCACAAGGCCATAGCCAACCAGCTGGTTCTCGCGGATGCCCTCGATATCGATGATGTCCTTGATGCGTGCAGTTGCAGCATAGGCATCGGCAAGCGGCGTCAACATGGACAGCGCGGCCAGTGCAGAAGCGCAGATGCGTCTGAGGGTCCGGTGCTTCATAAAGATTCCCCGTATTCTGCAGTTCATCCCCATGAACCGCCTCGTCCCCTCCTGTGTTGCGAAAATCGTGCCAAATGCGGAATTGAATCCGCGTTGGCCAACAAACAACTGAAAATAAAAGCGAAAACTGGCAGCGTTGCTTCTGCCTGATGACGCCCGCCTAGCCCGCAGAGCAAAACTTGCCGGGTGAATTAATGACTTGTTAAGAGCTTGCGGCAGATTTTGCCGGTATCAACAACCGCTTCGAACCGAGTCCAGAATTGCGCATCGAGGGCAACGCCCGTACCGGTCAGGTTGGCACTCAGAACGGTGCCGCGCGCAGTAGTGGTGCCGGGGTGGCTTTCCAGCCATCCGGCCCGGGAGAGACCGCGCGCGCCGCGTCGATGGCGCCCGCGGCATCTGCGGCCGGCATTGATGCTCTCCTTGCACTTCAGGCGGCAGAAGATCCGCTGCAGAAAAAGCAGCGCGTGGTTCGGCGTGGCCGCGATCTGCTCGATACTCTGGACAGTCTCAAAGCCGATCTGATCATGGGCCGGATCAATCCCGGTAAGCTCGATCAATTGATGAAGTTGATCGCCCAATCCCGCGAGAAGACGCAGCCGGGCTTGGATCGTGTGCTTGACGATATCGAGCTCAGGGCGCGGGTTGAATTGGCAAAGCTCGGGCGTTTTCCCACTATCTGATCAAGTAACTGTTGCAGTCAGAACACTGCGGCGATGATGTTAATTACGCTTTCTTTACCAGCTTGCGGCGCGTTTGTGCGGACACTATATAGGGCCGTCCTCGGACACCCTTTGGAGTTGAGTCCTTCTATGCAAGCCGAACTCTCTACACTGGACTACCGGCCGACTGACGATGAGCCGTTCATGAACCCGCGCCAGCGCGAGTACTTCCGAAAGAAGCTCGAAACCTGGCGTGAGGAAATCCTCCGCGAAAGCCGCGAAACTCTCGATAACCTGCAGGAAGAAAGCCAGAACCATCCGGATATGGCTGACCGGGCGTCGTCCGAGAGCGATCGTGCGCTCGAGCTGCGCACCCGCGATCGGCAGCGTAAGCTGATTGCCAAGATTGATGCTGCCGTAAAGCGCATCGAGGACGGCACCTACGGCTACTGCGAGGAAACCGGCGACCCGATCGGGATTGCCCGGCTTGATGCCCGTCCGATTGCAACGCTGTCGCTTGAAGCCCAGGAAATGCACGAGCGCCGCGAACGCGTTTACCGCGACGACTGAAAGCACGCCAACTGAACAGACAAGCATAAGGCCCGCGCAAGCGGGCCTTTGTTTTATGTACTTGCCATTGTGATATGTCGCGAAATGCCCGCGTTTTCGAGAAACCTGGCATCATGGCTGACAACGATCAGGGCCCCGTCAAAGGCACGCAGACCGGATTCGACGGCCTCGATGGCTGCGATGTCGAGATGATTGGTCGGCTCGTCCAGGATCAGGAGATCAGGTGGCCGGCCGCCGCCAAGAACGCAGGCCAGCCCCGCGCGCAATCTCTCTCCGCCGCTGAGTGTCCCGGCCAGTTGCAGGGCTGCATCGGCGCGGAACAGGAAGCGCGCGAGCGCGGCCCGGCAGGCATTCTCGTCGCTGCCCGCGTTGAGGCGCCTGAAGTTGTCCCGGATCGATAGCCCAGGTTCGAGCAGCCTCACGCTCTGGTCGAGCATAGCCATGTTGCCACCCAGCCTGATCGCGCCGGACGTCGGCATCAGTTCGCCCACAATCATCCTGAGCAGACTGGTCTTCCCGCTGCCGTTCGGCCCTACGATGGCAACCCGTTCCGGCCCCATGATTGAAAAGGACAGGTTCCTGACAATTGGCGCACTGCTGTCCGGGCCGCCCGAGACTTCTTCGACATCGAGAATTGTGCGGCCATCCGGCAGGCCGGTGGGAGAGAGCGCCACCTTGAGCGCTGTGAGCCGTTCCACCTCGGCCTGTGCGTCGGCGAGTGCCTGGCTCGCATGTTGCCTTTGCCGATCGGCAATTCGCGCCTGTTCGCCGCCGGTCTTTTCCGCATTGTCGCGCCGCTTGCCCACCAGGATCCGGGGCAGATCGCCTTTACCGGCCCGTTGCTTTCCTGCGCTGTCCCGGCGTGCCTTGCTTTCCCTTCTGGCCTGTATCGAACGCTCGAGCTGGCGCAAGGTGCGTTGGGTTGCCTCAGCTATCCGTCCTGTCGCCTCGCGTTCCAGATTGCGCTGGGTTTCGTAGTCAGACCAGTTCCCGCCATAGGTCCGGGCACCAAGGCTTGAAAGCTCGACGATGGTATCGACGTGTTCAAGCAGCGCCCGGTCGTGGCTGGCAACGATCACCGCGCCGCGCCACCGGCGCAGCAGCCGGATGACCGCATGCCTTCCCTTCGCATCGAGATTGTTGGTCGGTTCATCGAGCACGATCACCTCGGGTTCGCCAAAAACCAGCGCCGCCATTGCCACGCGCATCTGCTCCCCACCACTCAGAGTTGCCAGGTCCCTATGAGCGGTGAGACCCGAAATGCCCGTCGCTGCCAAGGCAACATCAAGTCTTGCCGGAAGTGACCAGTCGAGGTCGAGGTCTTCTGGGTTCGAGCCCGCCAGTGCTTCCAAAGCTGCTCTTACTCCAAAGGCGTCGGCGACAGTGCGACCTGTTGTAACTCCAGGCGATTGGTCGAGCATGGCAATCCGGCCAGCCAGGCTCACGCTGCCAGAAGATGGCACCAGATCACCGCTGATCAGCTTGAGAAGAGTTGATTTGCCTGTGCCATTGCGCCCGATCAACCCGGTCCGGCGAGGGCCAAAACTGAGATCAAGATCAGTGAAGAGCGGTTTGTGGTCAGGCGTGGAATAGCTGAGCTGCCTCAGCGAAACGCATGATTGCATTGGTATGAATATCCAGTTGAGCGAAGCGGGTGAGGCGTCCGGTCAGCTGCGATCCATTCCATACCATCCTGTTGGCGTTGCGTATGGGCCGGAAAATAGGCATCGCCGGGCCGATGTCAACCCCGCGCACTCATTGCCAAATCCTCAAAAACTCCGCACCGCCTGCACAAAAACTGCAAGCCGACCAGGCACAAATGCGGCATGCAAAACACTCAGCCTGTCCACATCGACCAGCCCTTTTTCCTGCCCGACAGCATTCGCGACGATGCCTGGTGGCTCACCGGTACGGCACGCGCTGTCGAGGCTGCCGCGCGACGGTTCGAGGCGATTTCAACTCTTGCGGTGGATAGTTATGACCGAAAGCACCACGCCGACGAACGATACATCTCCGGTGACAAAGCCGATCAGTCTGGTGCCAGTGCGGCGGGTACTGCCCAGCGTGCTCGGCGCCGCTGGTTTGGTGCTGGCCGCTGACCAGCTTGTCTACGGCCACATGCCGGGTGCCGGGCTTTTCGGACTGTTTGTCGTAGCGGCCGCCGTTATCGTTCTCGTCCGTTTCGGACTTGCGCCCCGCGTGCCGACTGCAATCGGGTTCGCCGTCGCCCTGGCGGCCTGCTTGCCCTTGCTCATCAAGCCGCATCTTATTTCGGTGTTTCTGGCCCTTGTGGGGCTCACCATTCTGGCGCTCGCCGCATGGCGGCGATTGTCCCGGTCCTGGCTCGATTTGCCAGTTCAGGTCTGGCGCTTCGTGCTTATTGCGCCGGTCCGCCCGCTTTACGATGCCATTGCGCTGTTCTCGACCGGCTCGGGCATGGGTAAGCGCGTGCTGCGGCAGCTGCTCACCTGGGTGGTTCCGGCGGTCTTTGCCGGCATTTTCCTCATCCTTTTCAGCGAAGCCAATCCGGTCATTGCGCTGGGCCTTGGCCAAATCGACCTGACCGCGCTGCTCGATCCGGTGCGGGTCATCTTCTGGCTCATCATTTTCGGCTTTGCCTGGCCTTTCATCTCGCTGCGCCTCGTGCGCTGGAAGCGTCGGCCCGAAACTGTCGCCCCAGCGCGCCCCGAAAGCCTGATCTTTGGCCCGGCGGCAATCCTTAATTCCCTGATTGTGTTCAATGCCCTGTTCGCGGTGCAGACGATTATGGACATTGGTTATCTTTCGCGCGGTTTTGGCCTGCCCGAAGGGATGAGCTATGCCAGTTATGCCCATCGCGGTGCCTATCCTCTGATCATCACGGCCCTTTTGGCCGCGGGTTTTGTACTGGCCGCCATGCGCCGGGGCGGGGCCGGTGAGCAGTCGCCCCTGATCCGGGCTCTGGTCTACGTCTGGATCGGGCAGAACGTCCTTCTGGTTCTCACCTCCATTATCCGGCTCGATCTTTATGTGTCGCTCTATTCGCTTACCGAGTTGCGGGCCGCCGCCTTCATCTGGATGGGGCTGGTCGCCATCGGGCTGGTGCTCATCCTGTTGCGTATCCGCTTGCGCAAATCCAATCACTGGCTGATTGCGCTTAACCTCTATGCGCTTATGCTCACCTTGTTTGTCAGCAGCATCACCGATTTTTCGGCCCTGATCGCCCGTTTCAACGTCGATCACGCCTATGAGATCAGTGGCGAAGGTCTGCCGCTGGATGTCGATTACTTCCGCATCCTCGGCCCGTCCACCTTGCCGGTGCTCGATGCCTATATCGCACGGCTTCCCGTGCGTTTTTCTCAGGCTCGGGCGGCTGCGGTGGCGGTGCGGGAGGACCTGGTTTATGATTTTGCCAACCGCTCCCAAGACTGGCGATCCTGGACATTCACCGACTGGCGCATTGCCCAGTACCTTGAGTCTGGCAGCCCGCTTGCACAATCCCGCGCACCGGTTAACAACTGAGCCAAAAGTCTGGAACTGCCATGCCGCACCGCGTTCTCGTTGCCGATGACGAACCGCATATTCGCGACGTGATCTGCTTTGCCCTGGAACGGGCAGGGCTGGTCACTACCGTCGCCCGCAATGGCAGCGAGGCGCTGCAGGCCTTCCGCCGCACTCCGCCCGATCTGATCGTACTTGATGTCGGCATGCCCGAACTTGATGGTTTGGAGGTCTGCCGCCAGATTCGAAAGACTTCGGAAGTACCTATTCTGTTCCTGTCGGCACGCGATGAGGAAATCGACCGTATTCTTGGGCTTGAAATGGGTGGCGATGACTATGTCACCAAGCCGTTCAGCCCGCGCGAACTTGTGGCGCGGGTCCACGCCATTCTCAAGCGCAGCAATGGCCAGATTGGTCGTGCGGAGGCACCAGTGTCGCTCGGTGCGCTGGAAGTCGATCCCGTCCAGCATGCCGCGCGCTACTCCGGGCGGGCGGTCGACCTGACTGCGCTCGAATTCGCCATCCTGCAGGCGCTGGTTGCCCGGCCGCAGGCGGTTCTGTCGCGCGAGCAGATCATGGTGGCAGCCTATGGTCCCACCATCCACGTCTCCGACCGAACTATCGATAGCCACATCCGCAATATTCGCGGCAAGTTCGCGGGGGCCGGATGCGAGGCGCTGATCACCACGGTCCACGGCGTCGGGTTCAAGCTCGGGGCAGACCTCTGATGGAAGGCATTGCCCGGAAATGGCGGCCAACGCTGGCCATGATCGTCTATGCCGTCCTCATTGCCGTTCTGGCGCTTCCGGTGACAGTCGTCGTGCTGTTTCGCAGCTTCAACGCCACGGACAGCCAGTTCACCACCGTTGAACTGTTTGCCATTGCCGTAGCGTTTGCAATCACGCTGGTCGTTGGTTTCGTCTTCACCCGCACCATCACCGGGCCGATCAATGCCCTGATCCGCACAACCGAGGCCATCCGCAGTGGTGGCCGGTCCGCGATCAGGCCGCCGGCCCAGCAGGGTACGCGCGAAATCGCGGTGCTGTCTCAGAGCTTCCTTGACCTTGCCGAGCGGCTGGTGGAGCGATCGGATTATGTGCAGTCCTTTGCCGCGCACGTTTCGCACGAGCTCAAGTCCCCGCTAACCAGCATAAAGGGCTCCGCCGAACTGCTGCGTGACGCCGACATGACCGCTGCAGAACGCGAGCGGTTCCTGGCCCACATCATTGCCGACAGCGATAGGCTTGCTGCTCTGCTTGACCGGCTGCGCGCGCTCACCCGTGCCGAAGTGCCTCTCGATGGCGGCGGCGCCACGGTGGCTGCGGTCGCGGCATCGCTGGGCCGCATTCCGGTTACCGTTTCCGGCGACGCCGACATGCCGACCGCGCTCTCGCTAGAGGCGGCTGCGATTGTTTTCGGGCATCTGGCAGATAACGCTGCCCAGCACGGCGCGACGGAACTATCCATCTCCGCACACCGCTCTGACGATCAGTTGGTTATCCAGGTTGCCGATAACGGCACGGGCATTGCGCCGGGCAATCGGGACAAGGTCTTTGAGCCGTTTTTCACCACGCGGCGCGAGAGTGGCGGCACCGGCATGGGGCTCGATATTGTGCGGGCCATGCTACAGGCCCATGGCGGCCGCATCGTCCTGGCCGCAAGTCAGAGCGGCGCCGCCTTTGAGGTGACGGTGCCGGTAGAGGTTCAGGCCAAATAGCGCTTCTTGAGATGCGCCATGAAGTATTCCGGGTTCAGCGTTTCGCCGGTGGCGCGCTTGATCAGATCCGGCGTTGAATGGTGCGACGCCTGTTGCCAGATGTTCTCGCTCCGCCAGCGGTTCACGCCCGAAAAGTCACCGCGCCGCACATCGTCTCGAACGCCCGGATTGCCTTTTTCCATGGCTGCCCACTGTTGCGCTGCAATCAGCGCGCCCAGTGTATAGGAGGGGAAATACCCAAACGCGCCACCCGGCCAATGCACGTCCTGCATTGGGCCATCTTTAGGATTGTCGATGGTCGAAAGTCCCAGATATTCCTGCATCTTTGCATCCCACGCTTCAGGGATATCGGCAGTCGCCAGCTTACCAGCCACAAGGTCTTGCTCCAGTTCAAAGCGCAGGATCACATGCAGCGGATAAGTCGCCTCGTCTGAATCCACGCGGATAAAGCCGCGCTTGACGTTGTGGACATGCCCCAGGATGTCCTCGACCGACCAGCCTTCGACAACGCCTTCGCCGAGGTGTCGGCCGACCTGGGGCAGGGCCCATTCCCAGAACTCGGCGGTCCGGGCCAGCTGCATTTCAACAAATAGGCTCTGGCTCTCATGGATGGCCATGCCGCGCGCCCGGCCAAGCGGCCAATGGCTCCATTCCTTCGGCAGGCCTTGTTCATAAAGGGCATGGCCGGTCTCGTGCAGCACGCCCATGAGTGCCGACAGGTATTCATCCGAGCGATAGCGCGTCGTCATCCGCACATCCGTCGGCACACCGCCGCAGAAGGGGTGGTGCGATACGTCGAGCCGCCCATGGGTAAAGTCAAAGCCCAGCGCCCCCATCATGAACAGGCCCAACTCGCGCTGCTTTTCAATGCCAAATGGTCCCGCCAGGGCTTTGACCGGCCGACGCGCCCGCTTCTCCTCCTGGTGTGCAAGTGCTTGAGGCACGAAGTCTTTGAGGAATGTCTTGAGCGTGGCGAAGACCGGGGCCACGTCTGCCGCGCGCGTGCCGGGGTCATATTGCTCCATAAGAGCATCGTAGGGCGCCAGGCCAAGCACCTCGGCGCGCAATTGCGCTTCCTCACGCACGATCTCGATCACGCCATCGAGTGCGGGCAAAAAACTCGCCCAGTCGTTCTTGGCCCGCAGGTCGCGCCACATCTGCTCAGAGCGCATGTTGGCGATGGTCTTGCGGCGCACAAACTCGCCCGGCAAGCAGGTCATGTTGGTGTGGACGCGCTTGAATTCCTTCAGCGCCAGCGCGCGGTCGCCCTCGAGACCTTCATTCTCGGCCTTGTTGATCCACTCGGCGACCTCGGGGGCGGTGGCCATTTCGTGATACATGCCAGCCAGCATTGCCATGGCCTCGGCGCGTTTTTCGCCGCCTCCCACCGGCATTTGCACCGCCTCATCAACCGAAAGAATGGATTGGGCATGCTCAAGTGCTTCAAGCTTGCGGCCGAGTTCATCGAGTTTGGCAAACGACATGGCAAGAACCTTCCGAGGCTGGGACGGCATGCATAGTAGAGATCGGCACAATGGGGAAGGGCGCAGCCGGGGATGGCTGCGCCCTCAAATCCGGACTCTATTCTGGAGCCTCGGAGCCCGCCGCACCAATGGGGGATTGTGCGGCGGGAAACTGGGATTGGGAACTAGAAGGGCAGGATCGCGTCGAGCACCTGCTGGCCATAGCGCGGCTGCTGCACGTCGGTGATCTGTCCGCGGCCACCGTAGGCGATCCGGGCTTCAGCGATCTTGGAGGATGGGATGGTATTGTCCGCACCGATGTCTTCCGGACGTACAATACCGGCAACGATCAGGTCGCGGATCTCGAAGTTCACCCGCACTTCCTGATGCCCTTCGATCACCAGGTTGCCGTTGGGCAGCACCTGCGTCACCACGGCCGCAACCGAGGTATCGACGCTCTCCTTGCGGTTGACTGAGCCCGAACCGGTATCGCCCTGGCCAGAGGTCACATCAATGGCAGCGGACGGGTCAACACCGGGTGCCACGGCGCTGAAGATTGAACCGATGGCACCACCGGCGCCCGCCGAATTCGTCGCCGAGCGGTTGCGGGCCGTCTGGTTCGAGATCTGCGCCTTGTCCGAGATCGAGACCATCACGGTCAGGATATCGCCAACCTTGTGGGCGCGCTGGTCCTTGAAGAACCCCTTGGCATTGGTCGAAAACAGCGAATTGGGCTGGTAGGCCGAAGCTTCAACCACCGGCATCGGCATGTTCACCGGCCGATAGCCTGGCTGCATGGTGGGGTCTTCGATGGCCGAGAGGGCCGGGGTTTCGCCGACGCTGGCCAGGCGGCTCATGGTATTGCAGCCGGCGAGCAGCACGGTCAGGCTCAAAAGGGCGGCGATCTTGATGGCGTTCATTTTCATTGCTCCCGTGCTGGCCTTAGAGCCCGGCCACGTTCATGGAATTGGAAGTGACTTCGACAGTGCCCTTGCCCACCGCAATGCCGACAAGCACGCGCTTTGAAGCGAGGTTGATCACCTGAATGGATTCGCCCTGGCTGGCCGCGTTCAGCGCGGTTGCCTTGACTGAAAGGGTGAGCGGGCCATTGCGAAAGAATACGGTCACCGGTTCGTTGCGGCTTATGACGATGGGCTCGTCAACATCTGCGGCGCGCAGCAGCATGCCGGCTCGGCTCTGGCGCTGCAGTGCCTTCCCCACCAACTGGTCAATCGAGGCAAAGCCGTTGGTTTCGGCGAACTTGAGCGGCACGCGGCGCATCTCGATATCTTCAGGGGTAAGTATCGTGCCGGAGGGCAGCGAAGCAGCGAGGTGTGGGGCCTCGATCAGCAGATCGATGCGACCGGTAACGTCCACCGGCTCCTTGACGCCTGCCACAATAAAGCGGGCCGCGAAGGTGCCATTGCCTGGCAGGTAACGCAGGCTGGCAAGATACACTGGCTGGTCTACCGCTTCGGCGTTGATCGCCTGGAATGGCATATCGAAGACGGTGTCGAGGGTGGCGCCGTTCATCAAGATTCCGCGTCCGGACAGGTCGGCGGCAATCAGGTCCGTCAGCATCGTTTCGTCCACGATCTGGGCCTGGCGCGCCACGCGCACCTGCTCGATGCCCATTTCGTCAAAATCGGTGATACCGATCCGGGCCGCTGCCTTGCGGACGGCATTGATATCGACAAGTCCCGAAGTGCCGGGGGCCGGGGCGCGGAACAGGGCTTCCTCGGCCATCATTCCGGCGTCGGCGAACATGTCGCCGACCGTTACCACTTCGGAATTTACCATCACATTGCCCTTGAGAACGGGCGCGGCGACTGCGACGGAGGCCAACAGGCAAGAGATCAGAACGCTCAGGGCGAAGGTTGATTTCATCACTCAGCTCCTCAGCGCATCTGGCTTGTGGCTTGCAGCATCTGGTCGGCCCCGGAAATGACGCGGGAGTTCATTTCGTAGGCGCGCTGCGCTGCAATCATGTCGGCAATCTCTGTCACGGCGTTCACGTTCGCCATTTCGAGGTACCGCTGCTGCAGGTTGCCCATGCCATCGGCGTCGGCCGTGCCAACCTGGGCCGTGCCGCTGGCGGCGGTTTCAACGAAGTTGTTGTCCCCGATCGATTGTAGACCTTCCTTGTTCACAAACCGGGCCAGCTGAATCTGGCCGAGCTGGGTGGAGGTTGAGTCCGTACCGATAAAAGCCTCCACGGTTCCGTCGCGGCTGATCGAGATCGAGTTGGCGTCCTGCGGAATGGTAATGCCAGGCTGGATCACGAAGCCGTTCACATTGACGAGCTGGCCGTTGGAGTCGCGTTCGAACGACCCATCGCGGGTATAGGCGGTGCGGCCATCGGGCAATTGCACCATAAAGAAGCCCTCGCCCTGAATGGCGATGTCGAGATCCTTTTCGCTCAGCACAACGTTGCCCTGGCTCATGATACGGGGGGTGGCGGCTGTGCGCACGCCCGAGCCGACTTCGACACCGACCGGCACCTGCGTGCCATCGGAGGTTTGGGAGCCAGCGCGGCGATATTCCTGGTAGAGCATGTCCTGGAATTCAGCGCGCTGGCGCTTGAAGCCAGTGGTGCGCATGTTGGCAATGTTGTTGGAGATCACTTCAACATTGCGTTCCTGGGCCATCATGCCGGTGGATGCGATATAGAGCGCTTGCATGGCTGAAAATCTCTCTTGTTACGCTGACATGTCGCCCAGGCGGCGAATGGCGCTGGTGCGCAGCTCGCTCTGGCGTTCCATGAGGGATGCTAGGGACTCGTAGGCGCGCGAGACGCGGATCATCTGCGCCATTTCGGAGACGCCCGAGACATTGGAGCGTTCGATGGCGCCGCCGAGGATTCGCGAGTTGACGGCTGGCTGCGGAGTGCCTCCGGCATAAAGATTGTCGCCTTCGCGGCTCAGGGCCTGCGGATCGGCAAACTCAACCAGCGCCAATTTGCCCTTGGCGCCGCTGCTGCTCAAAATTGTGCCGTCGGCGGCAAAGCCGATGTCGGTGTCCGTCGGCTCAAACCGCACCGGGCCGCCATCAGACAGGACGGGGTAGCCGTTGAGATCAGTGAGAATGCCTTCGGCATTGATAGCCAGCGCCCCGGCCCGGGTGTAGCGGTCACCGGCGGGGGTCTGCACGGTCAGGAAACCTTCGCCCTGGATGGCCACATCCAGCGCATTTCCCGTTTGGGTGATCGCACCGGCGGCCATGTCGTGCATGGTGGCCCAGTCCTGCGTGTAAGACAGGGGCTGGTCGAGCATGGCGAAGTCGCGGTCCTTGGCGACCGGCATCACATATTCTTCAAACAGCAGGTTCTCGGCCTTGAAGCCGGTGGTGTTGACGTTGGCCATGTTGTTGGCCACCACGTCCATCTGCCTTTGCAGCGCGATCTGCCTCGAAAGGCTGATCAGATGCATGTTTTCTGACATGCGCGTTCCCCGTGTTAATCCCCAGATCCACCTGACGTCCCCACGCCGCTGGATCTGCCCTTAACACTGCAGAAACCATGCCAGTCCGATAAATTGAATAAAATCATAGATATAGCGCCGATGCGCCATTAGTGCCGGCATTGTATGAACTGCCAGCGCGGCAAGTTTTACCCGGCAAATTCTGCCGCTTGACCCGAGATTGTAACCAATCGTTAACCATCGGGCGCTTAGCTGGTGAAAGGCCGGAATCGTCCGGATATGCAAGGGAAACTGCGCCCATGGCCGCCGAAGCCGAAATCGAAGAAGGCGCAAAGCCGGAAGCGAAAAAGAGCAAGAAGATGCTCTTCATCATCATCGCCGCGGCTGCATTCCTCATTGTGGCCGCCGGTGGCGCCTATGTACTGCTGTTTGCAGGCAAGGGCGCCCCAGAGGCTGCCCATGGTGAGGTTCTTCCCGCGCACGAGTCCTTTATCTTCAACCTGCCAACCATGACCGTGAACCTCAACAATGAGGGCAGCGGGCAGGGGGCATTCATGAAGCTCACCATCGCCATCGAAGTAGCCGATGAAGAGATGATGACCACCATCCAGCCGCGCATGGCCAAGGTGATCGACGCGTTTCAGGTCTACCTGCGCGAGTTGCGCAAGAGCGATCTTGAGGGGTCGGCCGGTATCTACCGCCTGAAGGAAGAGCTGCGCCGCCGTGTGAACCTTGCAATTGCTCCGGCGCAGATCGACGGCGTGCTCTTCAAAGAAATCCTGATCCAGTAGGAATTTGGCAATGGCCGGGCCCACCGAGCAGGACAAACTCAGCGCAGAATGGGGCCTCGACGAGGTCACCCTGGCCGATGAAGGTCCGGCAAAGCCTGACACCAGCATGTCTGCCGAATGGGCAGCCATGCTTGAAGCTGAGGGCAGTGACGCCGAAGGCCCCGACCGCGTCCTCAATCAGGACGAGATCGACAGCCTGCTTGGCTTTGATTCAAACGCTGGCGGCAATGTTGAACTGACCGGCGTTCAGGCGCTGATCAATTCCGCGCTTGTCAGCTATGAACGCCTGCCGATGCTCGAAATCGTCTTCGACCGGCTGGTGCGCCTGGCGACGACGTCGTTGCGCAATTTCACCTCGGACAATGTCGAAGTCTCGCTCGATTCCATTTCATCGGTGCGCTTTGGCGACTACCTCAACTCAATACCGCTGCCCGCCATTCTCTCGGTTATCAAGGCCGAGGAATGGGAGAATTACGGGCTGCTGACGGTCGATTCTTCCCTGATCTATTCCATGATCGACGTCTTGCTCGGCGGGCGGCGGATCGGGGGCAATATTCGCGTCGAGGGCCGCCCTTATACGACCATCGAAATGGCCCTGGCCCGCCGCATGATCGAGGTCATCCTTGAAGACACGCACCGTGCGTTTGAGCCGGTGACGCAGGTCAATTTCAAACTCGAGCGCATGGAGACCAATCCGCGCTTTGCCGCCATCTCGCGTCCCGCCAATGCCGCCATTCTAATAGAGCTGCGCATTGAAATGGATGATCGCGGCGGCAAGATCGAAATCCTTTTGCCCTATGCCACTATCGAACCCATCCGCGCCCAGTTGCTGCAGATGTTCATGGGCGAAAAGTTTGGCCGCGATCCGATCTGGGAAGGGCATCTGGCCACTGAAATTTTTGCCGCCGATGTTGAGGTCGAAGCCATCCTGCACGAGGTCGATCTGCCTTTGAGTCGCGTCCTCGCGCTGCAGGTTGGGGAGACCGTGATGTTCGACCGTACGCCGGTGGACCCGGTTCGGTTGCGCTGCGGCGATGTTGAACTGACACAGGCCATCATGGGTCACATCGGCAACAACGTTTCGGTGCGCGTCACGCGCCCGCTCAATCCACCCAAAGTCACCATGGCGGCATTCGAAGCCATAGACGAAACCCAGGAGGGACGCTGATGTTCGGAATGCCGTTTGGAGTGGTGGTGGAAGGGCTTGTGGCCATTTTGCTCATGCTCACCATTGGCTATTGCGTGGTGCTCAATGAGCGCCTCAAGCGCCTGCATGCCGATCGCGATACCCTGCGGCAGATGGTGGCAGACCTCGTGGCCGCAACCGATCTTGCCAACGCCGCAGTCAAGGAACTCAAGGGCACGGCCATGGAGGCCGATCTTTCTCTCCAGGCCCGCCTCGCCGAGGCCGACAAATTTGGCGTGCAGCTTGCCAATCACGTTGCCGCCGGCACTTCGCTGATGGAGCGCATTGCGCGCATCACTGCGGTGGCCCAGCAGAGCAGTCGCGTCGAGCCAGAGATAGATCCGGCCGATGATCGCATGCCTGCGCCGCCCGAACCCAATCGCCTGCAGTCCGCACTCGCTCAATTGGCGTCCCGGCCGCGCATCCGGGGGACGGCTGCATGAAACAGATCCGCCTGCTGCCCGTTGTCATCTTTGCAGCCGTCGCTCTCCTGATCTTCAAGGGAGTTGGCCTGGTTACGCAGGGTGGCTATGTGCTTGCAGGTACTTCGATTGCAATAGCTGCTGGCGATGCGCATGGCGGCGCACCGGCGGGCGGCGAGACCTCCCTGACGCCCGACGGCGCCATCGATACAGGCCCGACCATGACCGACACTAGCCCGGTCATGGAGGATGCCTCTCCAACCCTGCCCACCACGGATGCTGCCGCCGGTGGCCATGGCGCGACTGCCGCCGAAGGCGAAGACGCTACGCACGGTGAAGCAGCGCCCGCTGCCGGAGAGGCAGCCCCTGCCGATGCTCCCTCCTCCGAAGGTGCTCCGGCCGAGGCGTCCGCTGCCATTGACCCGGCCTGTCTCCCCGCGGATCCTGCTGCAGCCGAAGGCAACGCTGGCCATGCTGCCCCCGGCGAGGGTGATGCCGCCGCACACGACGCGCCCGCCGAAGGCGAAGCCGCAGCAATGCCCGCGGACTGCCCACCGGTCGGCGATGCCATTCCTATGGCCACCAATGCGCAGGGCGAAATCGTTCCGCTTTCGGAATTGAATGGTGCAGCGTCCAGCGAAAAGCAGATTCTTGAACGTCTGTCCGAGCGCCGTGCTGAGCTGGATACCCGCGAATCTGAACTCACAATGCGCGCTGCCCTCGTCGAGGCCGCCGAGAAGCGGCTCGCCGAACGTCAGGCGGCGCTGGAGCAGCTGCAGGCGCAGGTTAATGCACTCGTCGATCAGAAGAAGGCCGCCGAGGAAGAGCAGTTCAAGGCACTGGTCAGCATGTATGAGACCATGAAGCCCAAGGAGGCGGCGCTTATTCTGAATGATCTCGACATCAATGTGCTGCTGCGCGTTGCTCGGGCGATGAACCCGCGCAAGATGGCGCCGATCATGGCACGGATGGTGCCGGAAAAGGCGCAGGCGCTTACCGTTGGCCTGGCAGCCGATCAGCCCGGCACCGAGCTTGCCGCAACGCCTGAGGATCTCGCTGCGCTGCCCGAGATCGTGGGGCAATAGGCTCAAGTTTTGCCGCCTCCTGTAACATGGCGTTAAGTCCCGGTCCGGTAGTTTGTACCCTCCAGAAGGTACAGGCGGGTCGCGGTCAAGAATGACTGCATTGGACAAAATCGGACGGCGAATGCCGTGCATGCTGGCGCGGCTTATGCCCGCTGTGCTTGCGCTCGCCATCGGAATGCTGACCTCTCCGGCACTTTCACTCGACAAAGCGCAGCTTTTCGTCACGCAGGAAGACGGGTTTGCGCGCCTGATCCTCGATTTCAGCGAGCGGCTCGACCTGCCGGCCTATCAGGTCAAGTACGACAACAATGTGCTTGCTATCGATTTCGATCAGCCCATCGACGTCGTCCTGCCCGATATTCCCGCCATCCTGCCCGATTATGTGAGCATTGCCCGTACCGATCCTGACCAATCCGGCATCCGGCTCGGCTTGCGCACCAAGCTTAATGTCAATCAGATCGTGGCCGGCGAGCAGCTGTTCATCGATCTCATGCCCGCCACCTGGCAGGGCCTGCCACCCGCCCTGCCGCCCGATGTGGTCGCTGCGCTCGCCGAGCGCGCTAAGTATGCTGCCGAGCTGGCCGCGCAGCAGCGCAAGAAAGAAGAAGCCGACCTCATCAAACCCGCCGCCGAGTTGCGTGTTGGCCGAAACCCAACATTCCTGCGCCTGCTGTTTAACTGGAACGCTGATACCGAGGCCGAATTCACCTTTGAGGGCACCGAAGGCAACCTGCATTTTGACTGGCCAGTCCCCGTCGATCTCTATGCTCTGAAGTCAGAACTTCCGGCAGAGGTGATCAGCGCCGAGAATGTTGTGGGTCCCGATGGTTCGCACGTGATGCTCAAGATGGCCGAAGGCGTGGTGCCGAGGTTCTACACCTCCAACAAGCGGCACTACATTATCGACATTGATCTCGCCAAGCCCGCGCCGTTGGAGGAAATCCCCGTCTCTGCCGAGGCCGACGCAACCGCCGCCGATCTTGCCGCGGCAACCACTGAAGTCAAACAACCCGAAGCCACAGACCCCAAGATCGCCGAAGTGCCGCAGGCAGAAATTGTTCCGTTTGCGCAGCAGTCCGGTTCAACGGTTCGCATCACCTTCCCATTCGACAATGACACGCCGTCTGCCGTGTTTCGCCGTGGCGATACGGTCTGGATGCTGTTCGACACAACCACGGCCATCAAGCACCCCGAACAGTCCGAAGCCATGGACCTGGTGGCCAAGGATTTCTCGGTGGTGCCGGCCGGTGACAGCCAGGTTGTGCGCATCACTCTTGCCAATGATCGGCTGGCAACGCTGGGCTCCGAAGGGCGGGCGTGGGTACTATCGCTTGGCGACCTTCTGCTTTCACCCACCGAGCCTGTGTCCCTAGTGCGCCGCCGCGACGGCCTCGGCCAGTTCGAGATCACCGCTGATCTTGCGCGTCCTGGCCGCGTGCACCAGTTCCGCGACCCGATTGTCGGGGACCTCCTCAGCGTGGTGACCGCCTATCCACCGGCACGCGGGGTGACCCGCAATCTCAACTTTGTGGATTTTCAGGCTATCCGCAGCATCAACGGGCTAGTGATCAAGCCTCAGACCGACGCGATCAAAGTTGCTGTCGATCAGTCGCTCGCCGTGATTTCAGGGCAGGGCGGGCTGACAGTGTCCGCACTCGATCAGGCACGGGCCGTCGATGCACACGGTTCGCAGGAGACCCGTGCCTCTTTCATCGATTTTGCCCTTCTGACCAAGCCAGACCTTTCCGAGTTCGCATCGGCCAGCCAGGAAATGATTGATCGTGCTTCGCGCAGCGAGGGCAAGGATCGCGAGAAGGCCCGCCTCGATCTGGCCCGGCTCTATGTGGGCAATCAGTTTTCCTTCGAGGCGATCGGCGTTCTCAAGGTTCTGAACGAAGACCTGAAGTCCGATGATCTCAAGAAGGCCGCTCGGCTCACTCTCGCCATAGCCAACACATTGGCCGGCCGGTCGAGCGAGGCCCTGACGATCCTGAATGCGGGCAGCTTTCCCAATGAAGCCGACGCCCTGATGTGGCGCACCATCGCCAAGACTGAAGCCGGGGACTACAACGGCGCCCACATGGATGCCCAGAGCGCCGAAGCGGTTGCCGACAGCTACCCCAACTGGGTACAGACCCGCTTCCTGCTGGCCGCAACCCGAGCCGCCGTCGAAAGTGATGATGGGACGCTTGCCGGGCGCTTCCTGTCGCGCATTGAGTACGCTTCGCTCAACCCGGAGGACGCCAGTCTCTATCAGCTACTTTCGGGCCGGACTTCGGAAGCGCAGGGCCGCAAGGCCGAAGCGCTGGATACCTATGGGCAGGTTATCACTGCCGATATCCGCCCGACGCGTGCCGAAGCGGTGTTCCGCACACTGCTGATCTTGAATGGTGAGGGGAAGATCGATCTCGCCAAGGCGACGGAAACTCTGGCGTCGGAATCGCTGATGTGGCGCGGCGGACCGCTTGAGGCTCAGATGCAGCGACTGCTGGCCGACCTTTATTTCCGGCATGCCGACTACCGTGACGGTTTCGAAACCGTACGCCAGGCGGTGTCATACTACCCCGAAAGCGCCCCCAGCAACGCCATGGCCGAACAGGCGCAGCAGATGTTTGGCGAACTTTACCTCAACGGGCGCGCCGACACGATGAGCCCGGTGGACGCGCTCAGCCTCTTTTACGATTATCGCAACCTCACGCCGCCGGGTTCGCGCGGCGATGAGATGATCCGCAACCTGGCCCGCCGCCTGGTCAAAGTTGACCTGCTGTCCCAGGCCGCGGACCTGCTGCGCTATCAGATCGAAAACCGTCTCAAAGGCGTTGCTCAGGCTCAGATTGCCGCCGATCTCGCCGTGATTGAGATTGCCGACCGCCGCCCTCAGGAGGCGCTGACGGTGCTCAACAAAACGCGGCTGGCCGACCTGTCACCCTCGCTTGAGCGCCAGCGCCGTGTGCTCGAAGCGCGCGCGTTGATCGATGCAGGCCGCCACGAACTGGCGCTCGACTTCCTGTCCAACATGGTTGGGCGGGATGTCGAATTGCTTCGCATCGATGCGCATTGGGCGGCCAAGCGCTACAGCAAGGCCGCCGAACTGATTGAAGTGCTTTACAATAATGCTGGCGAATCCGAGCCGCTCAGCCAGCCTGCGCGCATGAATATCATCAAGGCCGCCGTGGGTTTTGTTCTGTCCGATGACCGGTTGGGACTGTCACGCCTGCGCGACAAATATGCGCCCCGCATGTCGCAATCGGCCGAGTGGCCAATGTTCGATTTTGTCACCAGCACGGTGCAGCCCGATAGCGCCGAGTTCCGCAAGGTTGCCAGTGCGATCGCCAGCATCGACTCCATCAATGCGTTCCTCGCCTCATACAAAGAGTACTACAGCAGCCTCGGCGCCCTGACGCCGGCGACTGCCACCCGGCAGGAAAACGCTGTCTGACTATCCACTGACAAAACTGCGCACCATGGAACCGGCCACCAGGTGCCAGCCGTCCACCAGTACGAAAAAGATCAGCTTGAACGGCAGTGAAATCACTACGGGCGGCAGCATCATCATACCCATCGACATCAGCACCGATGCCACCACCATGTCGATCACGACAAATGGCAGGAAGAGCAGGAAGCCGATTTCGAAGGCGCGCCGGAGTTCGGAAATCATGAAGGCCGGGATCAGGATCTGCAGCGGGATGGCAGAGGCATCGGCTGGCAGTTCGAGATTGGACAGGTCGTAGAAAAGCTCCACGTCCTTGTCGCGCACATTGGCGGCCATGAAGTCGTGGATCGGCACCGAACCACGGTTGAACGCTTCCTGAATCTCAATTTCGCCCGCAATCAGCGGCGCAATGCCTGCGTCATAACTGGCCTGCAGCGTTGGCTGCATGATGAATGCTGTGAGAAACAGTGCCAGCGACACCATCACCGAGTTCGGTGGGGCAGTCTGCAAGCCGATTGCCGTGCGCAGCAGAGACAGCACCACCACAATACGGGTGAAGCTTGTCACCATCACCAGGATAGAAGGGGCCAGCGCCAGGATTGTGGTCAGGCCGATCAGCTGGATGGCGCGCTCGGTCAGTGTCGCGCCATCACCAAAGTCGATAGAGACATCCTGCCCGAACGCGATTCCGGGCAATGTTGCGATGCCAATGCTGATCAGAAACAGCCATAGGGCCTTGCGCAGCCAGCTGTTGCGGCCGTTCCCGGAACTAACGTCCTTCGTCGCGCTGTCCGCCGCTGCCGGTTTCACCAATCACCTGTCCCAAAGGCTCGCCATCTCCGCCCGTTTTAGCTGAGTCGATTGCCCCCGCGTCCGAATTATCGGTGTTTGCAGGGATAAGTGACGGTTCCATCCGGCTGACAGGGCGCATCAGGCCCGTGTGCCGCAGAGACGTCGGCTTGCGCTGAGCGGCGGGCCGCCCGAGATCACGCAACCGGTCGAGCGGGGACATCGGACGGTCTGCCTGCTCAACCGCTTGCGGAGCGGTCGGATTCGCAACAGGGGCGCGCTGCGGGGCAGGGGCGCGTTGCTGAGTGGTGGGCTCAGGAGCTGCTTGTGCAGGCTGTGGCTGTCCACGGCGAGCCGTCGGATTGCGGGGCGCCTGCGTATCAACTGGAATGCCCGATTCAACCACCAGGTCCTGCGGGCCGCCGGTCAGGATCAGGTGTTCAACATTATCGCGGCGAATAATCAGAAGCTGCCGCTTTTGGTCGAGCGCCATCGAATCCACGACGCTGAGCCGCCGGTTCCTGGCACGGCCCACGGTGCCCGTTGCCTTGAACATCAGTTTCATCAACCACAGCGCAATGACAATCAGCGCCAAAACGGCGACCAGCGCAAAAATATAGGTAAGAATCGAATTTTCCGACCCGCCGAACAGGCTTGTCAAAAACTGCATAACCGCACTCCCAAAAACAGCCGCAAGCCGGGGCGGTGGCAACGCGCCCGGCACAATCTGCCTATATAGACCGTGATTTGTGCAAATTGCGAGGCCAATCCCGGCAATTCGGCACCTGGTTAACGACTCGTTAACTATGACCCGGCAGAATTTGCCCAGTGCAGGAAGAGATGCCGCCGATGGGCCTGAACCAGATGCCGCTGTTTGCGGCCCTCACCGAAAAGATGCGCTGGCACCAGACCCGACAGGGGCTGCTTGCCGAAAACGTCGCCAATGCCGAAACACCGGGCTATCGTGGCAAGGATCTCAAGGCCTTCGCGTTCGATGACCATATGCGCAACCTCACTGTCGCGCAAATCTCGACCACGGCCACCCAGCCGAGCCACTTTTCGGTCGCGGGCATAGACAGCGACGGGTTCGGCCCGCGCAAAATGAACAGCTTTGAAGTCACGCCTGAGGGCAATGGGGTCACCCTGGAAGACGAGATGATGAAGGTCACCTCCAACCAGATGGACTACCAGGCCGTCACCACCCTCTACACCCGCTCGATGCGCATCCTGCGCGTCGCACTGGGCAAGAATGTCTGATTGAAAGGTCGAGCGTCCGATGAGTGATTTCAATTCCTCGCTGCGCATCGCAGCCACCGGGCTTCACGCGCAGGCCGCGCGCATGCGGGTGATTTCTGAAAACATTGCCAATTCCGACAGTGCCGGTAAGGCGCCGGGCGAAGAGCCCTATCGCCGCCGCATGCCGACCTTCAAGGCCATTTTCGACAACGAACTGGGGGGCACCAAGGTTGAGATCGGTAGGCTTGCCTATGACATGTCCGACTTTGAGGTTCGCTATGAGCCGGGCCATCCGGCTGCCGACGCGCGCGGCTATGTGCAGTATCCCAACGTCAATCCGCTGATCGAAGCCACTGACATGCGCGAGGCGCAGCGGACCTACGAGGCCAATCTGAACGTCGTCAGCGTCACCCGCCAGATGCTCGGACGCACCCTCGATATCCTCAAGGGCTGATCTATCCCCGGTTCTGAAAAGAGAGAATCACCGCCATGAGCACACCCTTTAATGCAGCGTTGAGCGCTTACGGGAACGCCTCGAAGCTCATTTCGCAGTCCGCGAAGCCCAATCTCGATCAGATGGCTTCTACGGGTCAAGGCGATGAATTTGCGAAGCTTTTGGCGCAGAGCGTTCAGTCGGTGGTGGATAGCGGCAGGCAGTCCGATCAAATGGCGCTTGATATGGTCAGCGGCAAGGCCAATGTCGTCGATGTTGTCACCTCGGTGGCACAGACCGAGTTCGCCATCGAAAGCATGGTCACTGTGCGCGATCGCGTGATCTCGGCCTATGAGGAAATCCTGCGCATGCCGATCTGATCGGCTCGCGCCAAGATAGGGCAGGGCGATGACCGGGGCAGAAGTTCTCGATATTTCCAGTGACGGGATCTGGACGCTGGTGATCGTTTCGGCGCCCATGATGCTGGTTGGCCTGATCGTCGGTGTCGTCATTGCACTGTTTCAGGCGCTGACCCAGATCCAGGAAATGACGCTGGTTTTCGTCCCCAAGATCCTGGCCATCTTCGTCACCATGCTGCTGGCGCTGCCATTCATCGGCGCAACCATGGCCGGTTATATGACGCGCGTCGCCGATATGATCGTGACGGGCGGCTGATGACATTCGGGGTCAACTGGCTGCCCCAGGCCGCCTTTATTTACATGCTGATCTTTGCCCGGGTCGGCACCATGTTCATGCTGATGCCTGCCCTGGGCGAACAGACCATTCCTGCCCGCATGCGCCTGGCCTTCGCGCTGGCTTTTGCTCTGGTGCTTTATCCTCTCCTCGCCTCAAGCCTGCCGGTCATGCCGGTGGAACCGCTCGGCATGGTGGCTCTGCTTCTGCATGAGCTTGCGGTGGGTCTTATCCTTGGGGGCATTGCCCGCATCATTGTCATGTCCACCCAGGTGGCAGGCGCGATTATTGCCTTCCAGTCCGGGCTTTCCACGGCCATGGCCGCCGATCCCTCTCAGGGCGGCATACAGGGCGCTGTCATCGGCAGCTTCCTGTCCTTTCTCGGCGTCGCGCTCATTTTTGCAACCGACCTGCATCACATGGCGCTGGCTGCCATTTATGACAGCTATGTGGTCTTCCCCACCAGCATGCCGTTGATGTTCGATGACGCCGCGCAGATGGCCATTCAGGCGGTCAGCCACGCCTTCACCATTGGGGTGCAGATGTCGGCTCCGTTTATCGTCTACGGCCTGATCTTCAATCTCGGCATGGGCATTCTCTCCAAGCTGATGCCGCAGTTACAGGTTTTCTTCATCGCCATGCCAGCCAACGTCTTTATCGGCATGGCGCTGATTGCCCTTCTGCTGGTCTCGATGATGGGGCTCTACATCACCAGTTTTGAGTCTCACCTTGCCCTGATGAGGGGGTAGTCCATGTCGGATGAAGCCCCGGATCAGGAGAGCAAGACAGAGGACCCGTCCTCCAAAAAGCTCGAGGACGCCCGCAAAAAAGGCGACGTCGTCAAGAGCCAGGAGGTCAGCACCTGGTTCACCCTGGGCGGTTCGGCGTTCCTGTTTGCCATGCTGGCGCCCTGGGCCAGTGCCGGGCTGATGGACAGCCTGAAAGTCTTTATGGCCAACGCCGATCAGTTCGAGATCGGCGGCTCGGCGTTGACCAATGTCATGTGGGGCCTGTTCTCAGCCATCATTCTCACGGCCATCATTCCCATGCTGGTGCTGGCGGCCTGCGGGGTTGCCGGCAATCTCATCCAGCACATGCCGCTGGTTTCCACCGAGCCGATTACGCCCAAGTTTTCCAAGGTCTCGCCACTGGCCGGCTTCAAGCGGCTGTTCTCGCAGGAGGCGCTGGTCAACTTCGCCAAGGGTCTCGTGAAGATTTCGGTGGTTGGTGCTGTGATGTTCTTCGTGCTCTGGCCCGAGCGCGATCAACTCGACACCATGATCACGCTGGAACCGGCGCTTATCCTGGTGGAATTTCAGCAACTTGGCCTAAAGGTGTTCTGGGCGGTGCTCGCCATTGTCACAATCATCGCCATTGCCGATTTCGTTTATCAGCGCCAGCGCTGGTGGAACCGGCAGAAGATGACGCTGCAGGAAGTGCGCGACGAGTACAAGCAGATGGAAGGCGACCCCAAGATCAAGGGCCGCATCCGCCAGATCCGCAACGAGCGCAGCCGCAAGCGCATGATGTCGTCGGTGCCCAATGCCACCGTGATCATCACCAACCCCACTCACTTTGCCGTGGCGCTGCAGTATGATCGCGATATGCCTGCGCCCAAGTGCGTGGCCAAGGGGGCCGACGCTATCGCGTTTCGAATCCGTGAGCTGGCCAAGGAACATGACGTGCCAATCGTTGAAAACCCGCCGCTTGCCCGCGCCCTCTATGCCACCGTTGAAATTGATCAGGTCATCCCGGTCGAGCACTTCAAGGCCGTGGCCCAGGTCATCGGCTACGTCATGCGCCTCAAGTCCAAGTCGGGCTGGCGTCCGGCGAAGGCCTGATCGGCCGTATCGCTTGTGCAAATGCCGGTTCGGCCTCCCCACGCCGGGAGCCATTTGCTAGACCTTGGTAACGCGCCTGATTCGGGCCCTAGGCAGACCGCGGAGCACCTTTCTGCATGACGGTATCCCCCCTCAATCAGGACAATTATCCCGATCCCCTGATGTCGCAGTCGCGCGGTGGTGCCGGACTGTGGCGTGTGGTGGCCCTGGCCGTCTTTTTCATCGTCATCGCCGTCACCTTGTCGCTGGGTGGCGATGCCATTCCTCCCGACCTTGTGCTGCTGTTCCTTGGGCTTTTGGCGGTTATCGGCGTGTTTTCGCTGTTCGCGCTGGCGGCAGGACTGTTCCGCTACTCGGGCACCGATGAAACCCGCACTCTTTCGCGCTCCGTCATCGACAGTCTGCCCTATGGCATCGTCGTTACTGATCGGGAAGGCAAGATCGCCTACGTCAACTCACAGTATGGCGCCTTTCCCGGTGCCCTGAGCGATGGGGTGCCGGTCGGCATTACACGGCTCTTTGCCGGTCTGCCCGAAATCTCGGAGTCGGTTTATCGCCTGTCCCGCGCCGCCCGCGACGGCCGCGCCGCTGTGGAGGACCTGCGCATCATTGGAGGTCTCGGCACCGCTTCGGGCGTTGTTGGCAAACCTTATTGGTATCGGGTCGGTGTTCGTCCGCTGCCGCAGGTCGATGGCACGCAGCGCCCGTTGATCCAGTGGTCGGTTGAGGACATCTCGCGCGACAAGGAAAGCCAGGAAAATGCCTTCCTCGAACTGCAGCGCGCCATCGACTATCTCGATCATGCCCCGGCCGGCTTCTTCTCCGCCGATGCGGAGGGCCGGGTGCAATATCTGAACTCGACCCTTGCCGATTGGCTCGGGCACGATCTTGCCGAGTTTGAATCCGGCGCCCTGCGGCTTGATGATATTGTGCGCGGCGATGGTGCCAGCCTGCTGATGCGCGGTCGCAGTGACGGCGAAATCCGCACTGAAATCATCGACATCGATCTGGTTCGCCGCAATGGCACCAGCTTTCCCGTGCGCCTGCTGCACCGCGCAGCGCGTCTCGCAGATGGTGAATTGGGAGAAACCCGCACTCTGGTGCTTGATCGCAGCCGTGGCGCTTCCGATAGCAACGAGGAAGAACTGCGCGCAGCTGAGGTGCGGTTCTCGCGCTTTTTCAACGATACCCCATTTGCGATTGCCACCCTCGACGGGCAGGGGCGTATCGTGCGCACCAACGCCCCGTTCAGCCGCATCTTTGGTTGGGCCAGCGAGGCCAAGAGCCTCGAAATGCAACCGATGGCCGAGCTCATTGCCGAGGCGAGCCGCGATAGCTTTGCCAAAGCGATTGTTGCCGCTGGGGAAAACCGATCCGAGATCGAGCCGGTCGACGCGCTTCTGGCGCGCGAGGGCGATCATGCGGTCCGCCTCTATATCTCGCATTCCGAGGAGAGCACCGGTTCACCGGAACGGGTCAATGTCTACGCACTCGATATGACCGAGCAGCGCAAGCTCGAAGCCCAGTTCGCCCAAGGCCAGAAAATGCAGGCTGTCGGCCAGCTCGCCGGTGGCGTGGCGCACGACTTCAACAACGTGCTGACCGCCATCATCGGCTTCTCCGATCTGTTGCTGCTCAAGCACAAACCGGGCGATCCGTCCTTTGGCGATATCATGTCGATCAAGCAGAGCGCCAATCGCGCCGCCGGGCTCACCCGGCAACTGCTGGCCTTCTCGCGCCGCCAGACTCTGCGCCCGCAAATCCTTGAGGTTCCGACCAACATCGACGACCTCACTGTGCTGCTCAAGCGTCTTATCGGCGAACAGAACACGCTCACCGTTTCACACGGTCGTGGCGTCTGGCCGGTGAAGGCCGATCTCGTCCAGCTCGAACAGGTTGTGGTCAATCTCGTGGTCAATGCCCGCGATGCCATGCCTAATGGTGGCGCCATCACCATCCGCACTTCCAATATCACCGAGAGTGAAGCAGCCAGCCTGACTTATACCGGCATGCCACCGGCCGACTATGTGCTGATCGAGGTCGAGGATACCGGTACCGGCATGCCGCCCGAGATCATGGAGAAGATCTTCGAACCGTTCTTCTCCACCAAAGAGCTTGGAAAGGGTACCGGCCTGGGCCTCTCCACGGTCTATGGCATCATCAAACAGACTGGCGGATTCATCTATCCGGAATCGACGGTGGGTGTTGGCACGACTTTCAAAATTTTCCTGCCACGCCATGTGCAGACGGAAGGCGAAGTGGTGGCCAAGGCCGTCGCGGCGCCGGTCAAGGACCTTACCGGTCACGAGCGCATCCTGCTTGTCGAAGATGAGGAAAGCGTACGCGCCTTCTCCGCCCGCGCTCTCAAGACCACTGGTTATGAAGTTTACGAGGCAGGATCGGGCGAAGAAGCCCTCGAGGTGCTCGATGAAATCGAAGACGGTATCGACCTGCTGATTTCCGACGTTGTCATGCCTGAAATGGATGGCCCGGCGCTGTTGATCAAGGTGCGCGAGCGCATGCCCAACCTCAAGGTGATCTTTGTCTCTGGCTATGCCGAGGAAAGCGTGCGCAAAGACATCGCCGATGATCAGAGCGTGGAGTTCCTCGCCAAGCCCTATTCGCTCGACCAGATCAACTCCAAGGTTAAGGAAGTGCTCGGCTCGGCCCGGCGGGGCAGTACGCCGGAGGTTTAGGAGCGGGGCGCCATCCCTTCCAGGTAGAGAGTCAAGTTGGGGGTGAGGCGCGTTCTTGGCAAAACACTCGTCTTTGTGTGGCGAGGGTATTCCGCAAATGCTGGCATAAGGGGCTGCATGCGCCTATATCGGGCGCAACCATCACTGGAATGTCCGCCATCGACACCGCCCCGACCAAACCCGATCAATTCTTCGCAACGCTAGAAACCGCGTTTGGCGACGGCACTCTGATCGCGCTGGCGCTGAAGGCGCATGCCGGGGTCGATACCACGCTGAAGTCGATCGATATCAAACCGGTAGTGATCAAGCAGCAGAAGCAGCTCAGCTTCACTTTTCACCACAAAACCCGCGACATCGTGAAGAACCACGTTTGGGTCGAGGCGCGTGGGAAGTTGACGGATCTGGTCGGGCCGGATTTCCGGCTGGCACAGCTGTTCACCACTGATGCCGATTGGACGCTGGATTTTCAGGGCAAGGTCCCACGGTTGAAACAGGCACCGCCTACCCGGACGGCGCCGGCCTCGCTTTCCCACGATCGCGAAAAGTCGCGCGCCATTGCCGCAAGCGGCAATCGTTGGTTGCACGAACTCGGCATCACTGACCCCAAGGGCGCTGTCCTGCCAAGCGCGCAGGATAAATATCGTCAGATCAACCGCTATGTCGAAATCCTCAGCCCGCTGCTCAAGGCCATTCCGACTGATCGGCTGACCAGGGTTCTCGATATGGGGGCCGGCAAGGGCTACCTCACCTTTGCGGTGGCCGACTATCTGGCCAACACCCTTGGTTCAAAGGCATCGGTGGTTGGCGTCGAGTTCCGCCCCGATCTGGTGTCGCTGTGCAATGGGGTCGCAGACAAAGCTTGCCTGACTCAACTCAGCTTTGCCGAGGGCTCGATTGCCGATTTTGACAGTGCCGGTGCCAGCGTGCTGATCGCGCTCCATGCCTGCGATACTGCCACCGACGATGCCATTGCCCAGGGCATTGCTGCGGGAGCCGAGCTCATTGTCGTCGCCCCATGCTGCCACAAGCAAATCCGTCGCGAGATCGAGGCGGCACGCGCTGCAACGCCGCTCGATTACCTCATGCGCCACGGCATTTTCACTGAGCGCCAGGCCGAAATGGTCACCGATGCCATCCGGGCCCTGGTGCTCGAATATTTCGGCTACTCGACCAAGGTTTTCGAGTTCATCTCCGACCAGCACACACCAAAGAACGTGCTGATTGTCGGCCAGCGCAGCGGCACCGGGCGGAACGAAAAGGTGCTGCGCCAGATCGCCGAAGCGAAAGCCTTCTTCGGCATTCGCCGCCATCATCTCGAAGACGCCACCGGCATCTAGGGGCAATAAGGCCCGCGCTACGCCACGCGTCCGCCGGGCAGGGGCGTTCCTGGCGCTACCAGGCCATCGCGGGCCAGTGTCGCCCAGAATTCATCGGGAATGTCCGTTGTCCACCACGCAACGATCTGATCGAGCTCTTCGGGCGTCCGTGGCCCCGGCAGCACGTTGCACACTGCCCTGTGCGCCAGCGGGAACTGCAGTGCCGCCGCCGCCAGCGGCACGTTGAAGGCCTTGCATGCCGCCTCGAGCTTTTGCACTCGCGCTACCACCTCGGCCGGGGCCTTGCCATAGTTCCAGGTCGATCCACCCACCAGAATTCCCGAATTGAACGGGCCGCCGATCACCACCGAGGATTTGCGTGCGAGACAGGTTTCAAGAAACGGGTAGAGCGCACCTTGCTCAAGCAGGGTATAGCGCCCGGCCAGCAGGAAAACGTCCCAGTCGCCCAGCGCCATGGCGTCCATGAGCACTTCCCACTCATTGACCCCCAGGCCAATCGCCTTGATCATTCCGCCATCGCGCAATTGGCGCAGCGCTTTGTAACCGCCAGCCTTGAGTTGCTCCCAATAGGGTTTGTTGCCCTCCGCCCCGTGGGTGGCCGCGCCGATATCGTGCACATAAAGCACATCGACTGCATTCAGCCCCAGACGCTGCAGGCTGTCCTCAAACGATCGCATGATGCCGTCATAGCTATAGTCGTAAACCTGATCGAAGGGCAGGGCATCGGGCCAGTTGAAACCCTCCGGGCGCTGGCCGAAAAATGGCTTGAGCAGCCGTCCCACCTTGGTTGCCAGCACCGTGCCCTTACTCCGGCCGCGCAGCACATCGCCCATCAGGTGTTCCGAGCGGCCAAAGGCATATTGCGGCGCGGTGTCGAACAGGTTGATGCCGATATCAATCGCACGCTGAATGGTGGCGCGTGCCTGCGCCTCCGGCGTGCTGGTGAAAATTCCGGCCAGCGTGGCGCCACCAAGCCCCAGCGTCGTCACCGTCAGTCCGGTGGCGCCGATCTCACGCTTTTCAAACCCGCGTATCGCATTCGTCATCGGCCATCCTCCAAACGCCTCCTAACTGACATGTTAGCAGGCAGAGGTAAAACGGCTGCATTGTCGGCAATTGTCATACTTAAGGCTGGAGGGCAGGGGGCGAATGTGGCAAGCATGACGCCTCGCCACTTGCATGTTGGACCCTGATTTGGCAGCGCCCGGGCAATCTTCCTCCCATAATTTCAGCGCCACCCGTCCGGCGCGTTCGCACACCGCCCATGTCATGCGCCAGCTTGGTCTCGATATTGTTTCGGGCCGCTACAAGCAAAACGCCATCCTGCCCGGCGATGCGGAGTTGATGGAGCAGTTTCGCGTTTCGCGCACGGTCTTGCGCGAAGCCATGAAGACCCTCGCTGGCAAGGGTCTGATCAAGGCTCGCGCCCGTATCGGCACAAGGGTTTGCCCGCGCGACGAGTGGAACCTCTTCGATCCCGATGTCCTGATCTGGCATGCAGAAACCGGGCTTGATGCCAGCTTTTTTGCATGGCTGGGAGAAATGCGCCTGGCGCTCGAGCCAGAGGCGGCGGCACTTGCCGCCTTGCGCCATACGCCTGAGCAACTGGCAGGGCTTTTTGAGTGCGTCGATCGCATGGGGGCAGAAAACTATTCGCCCGCCGATTTTGTGGCCGCCGACCTCAGCTTCCATCTCGGCGTCGCCAGCGCTGCCGCCAATCCGTTCCTGCGCTCGATTTCAACGTTGATCGAAGTGGCGCTGGTCTCATCGCTCACCATCAGTTCCCCGGCCGATGACAGCAGTGAGCATCTCGCCTCGGTCGCCGCCCACCGCGCGATAGCCGATGCTATCGCGGCACGAGATCCGGATGCGGCCCGGGCGGCCATGCGCGTAGTTATCAATCAGGGCATTGCCCGCACCACCAGGGCGCGGACAGGTTAACCCGCTGATTCCGGATGGTCAGCTATGCCCTTGATCATGAAGCTCTAATAGAGCCTGCCGACGCGCACCGGGCGATCATCCTCGAAAGACACCGAATTGCGCAGCGGCGCGCCAAACTGGCTTTCGGCAATCTCGAAAATGTCCCCTGTCTGGGTCGAAACCCCATCGGCAAAGCTCAGCGTTGCCGTGCCGAACATATGCACGTGCACATCGCCGGGATTGCGGAACAGGTCATACTTGAAGTGGTGGTATTCGAGGTTGGCAATGGTGTGGCTCATGTTGTCCTCACCCGAAAGGAACGGTTTTTCCCAGATCACCTTTCCGCCCCGCAGGATGCGCGACATGCCTTCGATATGGCGCGGCAAGTCCCCGACGCGAAGCTCTGGTCCGAACGAGCAGGCCCGCAGCTTGGAATGTGCCAGGAACAGGTAGTTCACCCGCTCGGTAACATGGTCGGAGAATTCATTGGCCAGCGCAAAGCCCAGCCGGCGCGGATTGCCTTGCTGGTCGATCACGTAGATGCCTGCGATCTCAGGTTCTTCCCCGGCGTCCTTGGCAAAGGCCGGTGAGGGGATCGGGCGGCCGGGCGCCACCACCGTATAGCCATTGCCCTTATAAAACCATTCGGGCTGTACGCCGACCTCGCCCGGCGACGGTTTGCCGCCTTCAAGGCCCATGCGAAACATCTTCATTGAATCTGTCAGGTTCTCGTCTGCCTTGCCGCCCTTGTGCATGGCGTCGCGGGTCGCCGCCGATCCAAGGTGAGTCAAGCCGGTACCGGTCACATAAAGATGCGCTGGATCGGGGTGGTTGATTGGCGGCAGGATGCGCCCCTCGATCAGGATGGCGTCCCGGCTTTGGGGTGGGCCAAGCTTGGTGGTCCCCATCACGTCCGCCATCGTGGTTCCCGCATTCAGTGCCGCCAGTGCGATGTCGTAGACACTTTGGGCATGGGTGACCTGACGGACTTCCGCCCCATTGACCACACCAACGGCGCGCTGGTTGCTTTCGTCAAGGTACTGGATCAGGTTCATAAAAGGCCAGTTCCATGGCTTCGGGCATAGGGTATAGTGCATTCAGCGGGCGCAACACGTCGCTTTTCAAATCAACCACTGCGTCGTTCGTGTTTGAACAGTCGAATGTGCCCCCGGCGTGGCAGCGAACGGCCCGTCTGCACCAGCTTGAGAAAAGCTCGGCCGATTCGTGCGCCAAACAAAAGTTATCCCCGCACTCTGTTTCTCGTTCTGTTCTCATTTTCCGCTTGACGGAGACGAAACAAAATGAGAACAAAATAAGAATACAGATTGGCAAACCCGATACCGACCGGACGCGTTGCGCGGGCATGGCGGGCATGGAATAAGGAGACCCAACTATGGCGAATGCACCGCTTCGTGTCATCGACGGGGGATCAATGGATAAGGATAAGGCGCTTGCTGCGGCTTTGAGCCAGATCGAGCGCAATTTCGGCAAGGGCTCGGTCATGCGCTTCGGCGAGGGAGCGATTGCCCAGATCGAATCGGTCTCCACCGGTTCGCTTGGCCTCGATATTGCCCTTGGGATTGGTGGTCTGCCGCGCGGCCGTATTGTTGAGATTTTTGGGCCCGAAAGCTCGGGCAAAACCACTTTGACCCTGCATGTGATTGCCGAGGCCCAGAAGGCCGGTGGTATTTGTGCCTTTGTTGATGCCGAGCATGCTCTCGATCCGGTCTATGCCCGCAAGTTGGGCGTCAAGGTCGATGAACTGTTGATTTCGCAGCCCGATACCGGCGAACAGGCCCTGGAAATTGCCGACACGCTGGTGCGGTCCGGTGCAATCGATGTGCTGGTTGTGGACTCGGTTGCGGCGCTCACCCCGAAAGCCGAGCTGGAAGGCGAGATGGGCGATGCTTTGCCCGGTCTGCAGGCGCGGCTGATGAGCCAGGCTATGCGCAAGCTGACGGCGTCGATTTCGAAGTCCAAGTGCATGGTCATCTTCATCAACCAGATCCGCATGAAGATCGGGGTGATGTATGGCTCGCCCGAAACCACCACTGGTGGTAACGCGCTCAAGTTCTATTCTTCTGTCCGGCTCGATATCCGGCGCATCGGTGCCATCAAGGACCGGGAAGAGGTCGTGGGCAACCAGACCCGCGTCAAGGTGGTCAAGAACAAGCTGGCTCCGCCGTTCCGGCAGGTGGAATTCGACATCATGTATGGCGAGGGTATCTCCAAGACCGGCGAACTGCTCGACCTTGGGGTCAAGAGCGGCATTGTTGAAAAGTCCGGCGCCTGGTTTTCTTATGACAGCCAGCGCCTAGGGCAGGGCCGTGAGAATGCGCGCCAGTTCCTCAAGGATAATCCGGCCGTGGCCGACGAAATCGAGAAGGGCGTGCGCGAGAGTTCGGGCCTTTTGGGCGATGCTCTGATTGCAGTGGCCTCGGACGAGGATGGCTCGGCGGGCGACGACGAATAGGACATTTCGCAGGCATGTCGTGAAGGGCGCCGGGTCACCGGCGCCCTTTCGCATTTTGGCCCCGCGCTCCGGTGCTTTGCGGGTCCGGGCTGCTGGACATAGACGGCCTGCGCGCGTTACAACCCCAGCCATCTTTGGGGCGCAGGCGGTGGGGCATGTGGTGGCCTGTCTGCGTCATCAGGCAATTGAGCCATCTAGGTCGACAGCAATCGAAATAGAAGGCAGGGCGCTCGTCTGATCAGGTTCAGGCGGGCAGGGTGAAGGGGTTTGATCGCGAAATACTTTCTCGCGGGCAGGCCGCGGATGGCATGGCCATCCTTTCCGGCGAAGGCATAAGATGACGAGCGTAAACGATATCCGGTCGAGCTTTCTTGGTTACTTTGCGCGAGAGGGGCATGAGGCAGTCGCCTCGAGCCCGCTGGTTCCGCGCAACGATCCGACGCTGATGTTCACCAATGCCGGCATGGTGCAGTTCAAGAACGTCTTTACCGGTCTTGAAAAGCGCACCTATTCGACGGCCACAACCTCGCAGAAGTGCGTTCGCGCCGGTGGCAAGCATAACGACCTCGACAATGTGGGTTTTACCGCTCGTCACCACACCTTCTTTGAAATGCTGGGCAATTTTTCGTTCGGCGATTATTTCAAGGACCGCGCTATTGAGCTGGCCTGGAACTTGCTGACCAAGGAATGGGGGCTGCCAAAGGACAAGCTGTCCGTCACTGTCTACCATACCGATGATGAAGCCGCCGCGCTCTGGAAGAAGATTGCCGGCCTGCCTGAAGACCGGATCATCCGCATCCCGACCGACGCGAACTTCTGGCAGATGGGTGATACCGGGCCTTGCGGTCCGTGTTCGGAAATCTTTTATGATCATGGCGATCACATCTGGGGTGGGCCTCCCGGCTCGGCGGAAGAAGATGGCGACCGGTTCATTGAAATCTGGAACCTCGTGTTCATGCAGTTCGAACAGCAGGCCGGTGGCCAGCGTTCGCCACTGCCGCGCCCTTCGATTGATACCGGCATGGGCATGGAACGTGTCGCTGCCGTGCTGCAGGGTGTGCACGACAACTATGACATTGACCTGTTCAAGGCTCTGATTGCCTCAGCCGCTGCCGCCACCGGCAGTGATATCAATGGCGCTGGCAAGGTCAGCCAGCGCGTTATTGCCGATCACCTGCGCTCAATGTCGTTCCTGATTGCCGAAGGCGTGCTGCCCTCCAACGAGGGGCGCGGTTATGTGCTGCGCCGCATCATGCGCCGCGCCATGCGCCATGCTACCCTCCTCGGCGCCAACGAGCCGGTCATCCACAAAATGGTGCCGACGCTTGTCCGCGAAATGGGCCAGGCCTACCCCGAACTGGTGCGCGGCGAGGCCATGATTGCCGAAACCGTGCGCCTTGAAGAAGGCCGGTTCCTCAAGACATTAAGCCGTGGCTTGCAGATTCTCGAAGATGAAACCGCTGGCCTCGGCGATGGTGATACGCTGGCCGGCGCCACCGCCTTCAAGCTCTACGACACCTATGGCTTTCCGCTTGATTTGACCCAGGATGCGCTGCGGACCCGCGGCATCGGTGTCGATCAGGCAGGGTTCACCGCCGCCATGGAGCAGCAGAAGGCAGAGGCGCGCAAGAACTGGACAGGTTCGGGTGAAGCCGCAACCGATGCTGTCTGGTTTGCAGTTGCCGATGCCGTCGGCCCCACTGAATTCCTCGGGTATGAAACAGAAATTGCCGAGGGCGCCGTCACCACTCTCGTCAAGGGCGGCAGTGTCGTTGATCACCTCGGCGAGGGTGAGGAAGGCTTTGTCGTCCTCAACCAGACCCCGTTCTACGGCGAAAGCGGTGGCCAGGTCGGCGATACCGGCCAGTTGCTGGGTGATGGCATTGTGGCCGAAGTCACAGAAACCTCACGGCACCATGGTGTGTTTGCTCATCGCGTCCGGGTCACCAAGGGCACGCTGCGCAAAGGCACGCCGCTGGCGCTCAATGTCGATCACGCGCGTCGCGGCTCGATCCGCGCCAACCACTCGGCTACGCACCTCTTGCATGAGGCACTGCGGCTGATCCTTGGCGATCATGTCGCCCAGAAGGGTTCGCTGGTTTCTCCCGAACGCCTGCGCTTCGACTTCGTGCACACCAAGCCACTTTCACCACAGGAATTGGCCGAGGTCGAAGACCTCGCCAACGAAATCGTGCTGCAGAATACCCCGGTCGAAACCCGCCTCATGGGCGTGGAAGAAGCCAAGGAATCCGGCGCGCGTGCCCTGTTTGGCGAAAAGTATGGCGACGAGGTTCGCGTTGTCGCCATGGGCCGCCCTACCGGCAATGGACTTGGTTGGTCAGTAGAATTGTGCGGCGGTACCCATGTGCAGCGCACAGGTGATATCGGGCTGATTTCCATCGTCGCCGAAAGCGCGGTCGGGGCCGGGGTGCGCCGCATCGAAGCCTTCACGGGCAAGGCGGCCCGCCATCGCGGCAACACCAGCACTGCGCTGGTCAATTCGGCCGCCGGCCTGCTGCGAACCTCGCCCCACGAAGTGCTGGAGCGCATCGAAGCGTTGCAGGAGCAGCTCAAACGCTCGGAAAAGGCTCTCAGCGATGCCAAGCAGAAGCTTGCCATGGGTAGCGGCTCTGCCCAGGGTGGCAATGAGGCCGAGACAGTCAGTGGCGTTACCTATGTCGGTCGCGCCGTTGATGGCCTGCAACCCAAGGATCTGCGCGGCCTTGTCGACCAGACCAAAAAGCAGATCGGCTCGGGCGTTGTCGCCATTGTTGGCGTCACCGAAGATGGCAAGGCAGGGCTCGCCGTTGGTGTGACCGATGACCTCACCGCGCGGTTCTCAGCTGTTGATCTTGTGCGTGTCGGTTCCGCCGTGCTTGGCGGGCAGGGTGGCGGTGGCCGTCCGGATATGGCTCAGGCTGGAGGGCCTGATGGCGCCAAGGCCGCCGATGCCGTTGCGGCCATCCGGCAGCACATCGCTTCGGCCTGACGATCAGGGGCGCCCTGGAGGGTGCCCCTTACATTGGCGGCGGATCGCGGGGCGTTGCCCGGCCGATGGCAAAGCGCGAAATCACGCGAATGCGGGTCTCGTCGGACATCACGTTGAGCACGCCCGCCAGCACCACCAGTGCCATGCCCAACAGCGTGACCGCGTCCGAGTATTCGCGATAGAAGACGGCCCCGAGCAAGATCGCCCACACGATCTGGCTGTATTGCATCGGCGCCACCTGGCTGGCCGCTGCCCGCCGGGTCGCGGCGATAAATAGGATATGTGCCGTCCCGGAAAGCGCTCCGATCGAAGCCAGGAGGAACAGTTGCCACGGCGTCGGCGGCACAAATCCCACCACCAACATCATCACCCCATTGAAGACCAGCGCATAGGCGGCCGCTACACCAAGCAGTGTCACCCGCTTCTCATGCGGCGACACGTGGCGCAGGATGATGTTGGTACTCGCCCCGAAGAACGCGCAGGCAAATGCGGACAGGTGCCCCAGTTCAAGCGTCCGGAAGCCGGGCCGCACCACCACCAGCACGCCTAAAAAGCTGAGTGCGAGGAAAAACCAGCGCGGCACCGCCACGTGCTCGTTGAGCAAGAGCACTGAAAGCACCACCACCACGACCGGGGTCAGGAATACGATCGAATAGGTTTCGGCCAGCGAGACATGCGTGAAGGCATAGATCACACACAGCGACGCGCAAACACCGGTAATGCCGCGCAATTGCATCAGCCAAGGGTGTTTCATCTGCCACATCTGCCGCCAGTGCTCGCCCTTTGGCTTGCTGAACAGGGCGGGCACCATCGAGAACAGCACGATGAAAAAACTCATCTCGAATACGCTCAGGCTCGAGGCGAAGCCTTTGATGATGGCATCGCCGCAGGCGTAGAGCGCATAGGCAACAAGCGCAAACATGACGCCAGTTGGCATCGGATTGTCCGGGGGGTGAGTCGAGAAGAGACCTATGGTATACGTTGGATGCTGCCGCCCGTCGATGGCAGATGCATCACGTCGCCGACAATTTCCACCTAGGCATGGAGTTTCGCCGTTTCAGACGTTGACGGGCTCAGCTTTGGCACGGATGCCATGTCAGCGAGGCGCCCCACAGGCGGCAGTCGCAGTCAACGTGCTACTGTCGCGGGGCCGATGATCTCTATCTTGTTTGTCCAAACAAAGCCGTCGAATTCGGCTGGCACCAGTGCAAGTTGCTCAAGCGTATCGATGCCTGCTGTCCCAATGTCCCCGGCGCCATAGGGGCCGAGCAGCACGATGTCGCTGTTGGCCGCCCTTGCGCGCTCCATGAACAGGTTTGGCCATCCCCACAGGTAGGGCGCAAAGTTGATCGGCACCAGGATCGCCGTGTTGCGGCATGCTTCGGGCATCATCCCCATCCACCCGGTTGCCAGGTAACCGAACAGGCAATCCTTCATGCCGCCGGGCCAGAAGGTGCGGATGCCTGGCATAAGGTCCCGCGCCTTCCTGCTAGGCTCCTCCCCGCCATAGGCGCCCCATATACGTCCGGCCCAATCCGGATGCGCCGTCACCAGGTCTGCCAGCATCTGGGCCTCGCGCGCTTCCCGGCTCTTGAAGTTTATCAGGAACAGCCCTTCAGGCACACCGGAAAACACTTCCTTGAGCTCGGGCATCATGCCAACGCCCTTGCCGCGAAACGGATAGGTCGTCCCGTCGCTGGTATAGCCATAGCCGACATCGAGCGCCTTCAGGCTGGCCATATCGTGCTCTCGGGTCACCCCAGAGCCGTTGGTGCGGCAGTCCAGCGTCCAGTCGTGCATAACGGCCAGTTGGCCATCGGTTGTGGGGTGAATATCGAGTTCCACCACATCGGCGCCCGCACCAAACGCTGCCCGCATTGAGGGCAGGGTGTTCTCCAGGTAGTCGTGGCTGGGCGCGTCCATCCGCGTCGCCGTGCAGGTGTCGTTATCCAGATCGGTCCGGTCAAAGGTCTGGTGAACCCCGCGATGCGCAATCAGCCTCAGGTCCGGGTTGGCGGGCGGCGATATCCGCCAACTGGCGTTGAAAACGTAGACGCCGCCTAACAACAGCGCCAAACCTGACAGAACCCAGTACCGCTTGCGCATGCAGTATCCTCATTTGCCGACAAGAGATTGATCCCCTTGGTGTCGAGAGTGAGGCAGATCTACGCCTCGTCAACCGGTTTGAGGCTTCGCCACCCGCAACCTGTGATGCGTGCGAGCATGATCCAGCATGACCATCGGGTTAGGCAGCCGACGCGTGCGCAGGAGCATGGATCGGTAGTCCGCCAAGATCATCGGCCAGGTCGGCGCTTGCCGCGCAAAATGCCACCATTCTCCGGAGAAGGGCATATTGCGGGTGCGCAGCCATGGTTTGTATTCGGCCGAAAAGTGCACGCAAACAGCTGACTTGCCGAGCTGCGGAAATTGCCCTTTGGCGAGCAGCATCGGCATCATTGCGTTCCACTTTGGCTCGAGAAATGCGATCTTCCCCTTGAGCAGGGCATTGAACGCATCCTGGTCGCGAAAGCGCAGTCGTGAATTGTGTCGTTCGACAAACGCAAATGCCGCCCTGGCAAAGCCTGTCTGCCGAAACGCATCGAGATCGCAGACCAGCACGCCCGAATTCACATAGTCTTCTAGGTCACCGGCGTTCAGCCCCATGATGTCATGCACCAGCCGTGCCACTTCAGGTTTGTGCAGTCCATCGAGCAAAAACGGATTGGGATAGTCACGGCCTGCCGCCACCAGCGCACCGCGCAGGTCAAAATCATGAAGCTCTGACAGGTCGCCGCGTATCAGCACGTCCGCGTCGAGATACAACACGCGCGGCGCGCCGATCAGGTCGCCCAGTGCCAGCCGCAAAAGCGCAGCGGGCGTCAGGGCTGCAACATTGCCGAAATCTGCATAGGGGTTCTCGACATGGCGCAGGTGCACATGCAGCGGGCCGTGGCGGTATCCATCTAATGCCCGGCTGGCCGGGCACGGGGCATCGGTATAAAGCACGTGATAGTCAATGGGCCGGTCCGGCCTGGCATTGGCGGCGGCTGAAGCCGCCACCACGCCGATATAGGCAATCTGATTGGCGTCCGCAGTGGAAACCAGCTGGATCGGTTCTGCGGACGCCAAGGGTCAGGCCATGGCCTTTTGCAGGTTGGCGTCGATGGCATCGAGGAAGCCCAGGGTCGACAGCCACGGCTGATCAGGGCCGACCAACAGGCTCAGGTCCTTGGTCATCTTGCCTTCTTCGATGGTGTCCACGGTCACTTTTTCGAGTGTCAGCGCGAACTTGGCGAGCGCTGCGTTGTCGTCAAGCTTGGCGCGATGGGCGAGGCCCCGCGTCCAGGCAAAGATCGAGGCGGTGGAATTGGTCGAGGTTTCCTTGCCCTGCTGATGCTGGCGATAGTGGCGGGTCACGGTGCCGTGGGCCGCTTCTGCTTCCACGATCTTGCCGTCGGGCGTCGCCAGCACCGAGGTCATCAGGCCCAGCGATCCAAAGCCCTGCGCCACGATGTCGGATTGCACGTCGCCGTCATAGTTCTTGCACGCCCACACATAGCCGCCGCTCCACTTGAGTGCTGAGGCCACCATGTCGTCGATCAGGCGGTGTTCATACCAGATCTTCTTGGCTTCGAACTGCTCCTTGAACTCGGCCTCGTAGATCTCCTGGAAGATGTCCTTGAAGCGCCCGTCATAGGCTTTCAGAATCGTGTTCTTGGTGGACAGGTAGACAGGCACGCCGCGCGCCAGGCCGTAATTGAAGCTCGAATAGGCGAAGTCCCTGATCGAGTCGTCGAGGTTGTACATGGCCATGGCAACCCCAGCGCCCGGTGCCTGGTAAACCTCATGCTCAATGACCTTGCCATCTTCGCCGGTGAACTTGATGGTCAGCGTACCCTTGCCGGGGAAACGGAAATCGGTAGCGCGATACTGGTCGCCAAAGGCATGACGGCCCACAATGATCGGCTGCGTCCAGCCAGGAACAAGACGCGGAACATTCTTGCAGATGATCGGCTCGCGGAAAATCACGCCGCCCAGGATGTTGCGGATCGTGCCGTTGGGCGACTTCCACATTTTCTTGAGCTTGAATTCCTCAACGCGCTGCTCATCGGGGGTGATGGTGGCGCACTTGATGCCAACCCCGTGCTTCTGGATGGCGTGGGCGCTGTCGATCGTTACCTGATCGTTGGTGGCATCGCGGTTTTCAACACTGAGGTCGTAATACTCAATAGGCAGGTCGAGATAGGGATGGATGAGCTTGTCCTTGATCGCCTGCCAGATGATGCGGGTCATTTCATCGCCGTCGAGATCGACGACTGGATTGGCGACTTTGATCTTGCTCATAAACGGCTCCGGAAGAACTAGAAAGGTGGTGCCGGCGGAGTGCCGGACCGTGCTGTGGCCGCTATAGCATCTGGCAGGGCGGGCGCAAAGGGGAGGCGCATTTGTCAGCGTCCACTTGACGCCGTGTATATGCACACCATATTTGGGCCATGAGCGATGATTTCAGCACCTGTTTGATGGCCAATGCTCGCATGGCGGCGCGGGCTGTTACCCGCCGATACGATGCGGCGCTGCGCCCCTACGGCATTACGGCGGCGCAGTTCTCGCTGTTGGGCAAGGTTGGTGGGCAGGAGGCGCTGACTGTTTCCGCGCTGGCCGAAGCCAACGCCATGGATCGCACCAGCCTGACGCGCAATCTCGATCTTCTGGAGCGCATGGGACTGATCAGTTCTGCGCATGCGCCCAAAGGCAACGGCCGCCTCTGTGCTTTGACCCCGAAGGGCAGGGCGCTGGTCGCCCAGCTCATCCCCATCTGGCGGCAGGGGCAGGCCGAAATGCGCGCCTTGCTGACGCCCGAAGACTTCGACGCGACCATCAAGGTTCTCAAACGCCTTGCCGAGGTTTGAATGCGCCGCAGCTCTGCTGCATTGCGCCTAGTACTGTGTATTTACACGAAGGAGAAACTGGATGAGCAAGCAATTCGATCCCATCGTTGTCACCGGCATGGGGGTCGTCGGCCCCCTCGGTGTTGGCGCCGATGCCAGCTGGCAGCGCCTGCTCGCCGGCCAGAGCGGTATCCGGCGCAACGACCGGGTCGATCTGGGGGCATTGCCCTGTCACATCGCCGGCCTCGTTCCGTCCCGGGCCAGCGATCCGAATGGATTCGATCCACTCGATTTCATCGATCCCAAAGACATCAAGAAGATGGACACTTTCATCCACTACGGCATCGGCGCCGCCACCGAAGCGCTGGCCCAATCCGGATGGAACCCACAGACTGATGCCGACCGTGAGGCAACGGCCACCATCATCGGCACGGGCGTGGGCGGCTTTCCTGCCATGACCGAGGCCACCCGTACGCTCGACGAAAAGGGGCCGCGCCGCCTTTCGCCTTTTCTCGTGCCGTCATTTCTGGCCAATCTGGCCGCCGGCTGGATTTCGATCCGCGGCAGTTTTCGCGGTCCGCTCGGCGCGCCGGTCACCGCTTGCGCCGCCTCGGCGCAGGCCATCGGCGATGGCATGCGCCTGATCCGTTCAGGCGAAGCGGAGGTTGCCATCGTGGGTGGCGCGGAAGCCTGCATCGATCCTGTCACCATTGGCGGCTTTGCTGCGGCCCGTGCCCTTTCGATCAGCCACAACGATGATCCTGCGGCGGCCTCGCGGCCTCTCGATCAGGCCCGTGATGGTTTCGTTCTTGCCGAGGGCGCGGCGGTGCTCGTCATCGAAACGCTCAGCCACGCTCGGGCACGTGGTGCCACTCCGCTGGCGGTGCTGTCCGGTTACGGCACCAGCGCCGATGCCTACCATCTCACCGCCTCGCCGCCCGATGGCGACGGTGCCAAACGCGCCATGCGCGGTGCTCTCAAGATGGCTGGACTGGCCCCTCAGGATATCGGCTTCATCAATGCTCATTCCACATCGACGTCTGTCGGAGATTCAGCAGAGATTGCCTCGATTTTGAACATTTTTGAACATAGCGGACGAGAATTGTCGATTTCCGCAACAAAGTCGGCAACCGGCCATTTGCTGGGCGCGGCGGGCGCTATTGCCACTATATTCGCCATTCAGGCCCTGCGCGAAGGCACCCTTCCGCCTACCCTGAACCTGACCAATCCGGATGAAGATGCCGCGCGCTTCCATCTGCCGACGGTGGCAACGCAAAAGCAGGTAAGTCACGCAATGGTCAATGCTTTTGGCTTCGGCGGCGTAAACGCCTCGCTGGTGGTCAGCCGCGTCCCGTCTTGACTTTGGGGGGCAGGGTAGCGGCATAGCCGAGGCACAGCCGCACCCAGTTCTCTAGTTGCTCGTCATCTTCGATGGCGTCGCGATTGACCACGAGGAACCCGGCCATCCTCTTGGCATCGAAGTCGATGGCATCGGCGCCCGGCAAGGCGCGGGCATGCGCCTCGTCGGCCCTGGCAAATCGCGCCATCAGCTCGCCCTTGCTGGTGACGCCTAAAAACATGTTATTGTTGATGAAATAGCCAATTCCGCCAAACATCCTCTTCTCGCTCACGCCGGGGTCGCCGCCCACCAGCGCGCGCACTCGCGATGCTAGTTCATCCCGATCATTCATGGGTTTGCTCCCGATAGGTATTATGCCGCGGCAGGTGGTCGGCGATCACATCCCAGCCGCGCCTGGTGCGGGCAAAGATCACCTGGCTCGGCTCAAACCAGTCGTTCTGCCCGGTAAACAGCCCAACCGGCAGCATGATGGATCGCTCGTTGCGGCTTGACCTGCCATAGATCGGCGTGCCGCAGGCGGGGCAGAAATGCCGGGTGAACGTCGCGCCCGACGCCGCAATCCGCCCAAATCCGCGCGTTTCCCCGGTCACCGTAACGTCAGAGGCGCTTGCAATCGCAATCGTAGAGTGACCTGTGCCCGTTGCCCTCTGGCAATCCTCGCAGGCGCAGATCAGCATCGAATAGATCGGCCCCTTTAATGCAACGCTCACCGCGCCACACGCACAGCGGGCAGTCAGGTCCAGCACAATTCGGTTCGTTTTGGCCATGCTTGAGGCTGGCACGCTGCCCCTTCCCTTGCAAGGCGCCCCAACTTGCATTTTGCCCCCCTTGGGCTTAATCGGGCCGATGGGAGAGCATTTTCATGACGTCGAAATTGCCTGATTATCCAATATTGACCGAGCGTTTGCGCCTCCGTCCGCTGCGTCGCGGCGATGTCGATGCCGTCTTCGCCTATCGCCAGCGCGCCGATGTTGCGCAGTATCTTTTCGACCTGCCGTTGACCCGCGAAGCCTGCGCCGAAACCGTGCAGCAGCGCAGCGCCCGCCTTGCCTTCGAGCAGGAGGGAGATGCCATTTTTGTCGCCGCCGAAAGGTTGGAGGACAATGTTTTGATCGGCGAGGTCTCGCTTGCTTGGCGCTCCGCCGAGGCCCGGCAGGCCGAAATCGGCTTCATTTTCAATCCTGAATTCGGTGGGCAGGGTTATGCCACCGAAGCGGCCGCCGCGATGGTCACTTTGGCCTTTCGTGGTCTCGATATCCACCGCGTCTTCGGCCGATGCGATGCCCGCAACCTGCCTTCAGCCCGCCTGATGGAACGGCTGGGCATGCGGCGAGAGGCGCATTTCCGGCACCACGCCATGTTTAAGGGGCAATGGGACGAGGAGTTCGTCTATGCCATCCTTGAGGATGAGTGGACAGACTAACGTGAATTTTCCAGTTTTGGGCTGGAACTCCTCTGTCGCCACAACGTTCCCTCTCTGCCACTGAGTGCGGAGGGTGGAGGCGATGAATATGACTGCTTTGCCTATTGAAACCGACAGACTTTCTTTGCGAACGTTTATCCATGGCGACATCGATGCGGTCGCCGCTTATCACATGCTGCCCGAAGTACAGCGTTACCTGGATTGGAAAGCGCGCGACCTTGCCGAGTGCAACGCCGCACTCGACGTTCTCCGCCATCAAGTGGCCCTGCGCCGTCCCGGCGATACGCTGGCCCTGGCCGTCGTCCGCAAAAGTGATGGGAAACTGATTGGTCATGTGTCCTTGCGTTGGCACGACGCAACGGCTGGCCAAGCCGAACTGCGGTTCGTGTTCAACCCAACCTTCCGCCGACAGGGCTATGCCGCCGAGGCCGTCCACGCCGCCATTCAGTTCGGCTTCCGCGAATTTGGCTTCCACCGGATATTCGCCCGCTGCGATGCCCGCAATCAGGCGTCTGCCCGCATGATGAAAGGGCTCGGCATGCGCCTTGAGGCCCATTTCCGCGAGCATGCGCTTTTTGAGGGTGAATGGGACGAAGAGCTGCATTTTGCCATTCTCAACCGCGAATGGCAGCGCTCGCCCAAGGTGCGTGACATCGGCGTGCACCGAGTGGCGTGACTCGTCCGCCTTCCAGGGCTTGATCTTTCGCCCCGTTGCGCCCTATCACCCGCGGACACGGGGAAATGCGCATGGCTGGCACCGACACATCGCAGGACATCACCTTCCGGCCCGCGCCGGCCGTTATTCTGTGCGAGCCGCAACTCGGCGAAAATATTGGCACTGCGGCCCGGGCCATGGCCAATTTCGGCCTCTGGGACCTGCGCATTGTCAATCCGCGTGACGGTTGGCCGAATGAAAAAGCCGTGGCCGCCGCATCGCGCGCCGATCACGTGATCGAGCGCGTTCGGGTTTTCGATACTGTTGAGGCAGCGATCGCTGACCTCTCGATGGTCCTCGCCACCACCGCGCGACGGCGCGACCTGCAAAAGCCGGTCTACGGTCCCGAGGAAGGCGCAAAGCGCATCGTCTCCCACATCAATACCGGTGCCGGGGCGGGTATCCTGTTCGGGCGCGAGAAGTGGGGGCTATACAACGAAGAGGTCGGGCTGGCCGATGCCATTGTCACCTTTCCGGTCGAGGCGGCCTTTGCCTCGCTGAACATCGCCCAAGCTGTTTTGCTGATGGCGTATGAATGGCGCCAGCAGGCAGACAAGGGCGAGATTCTGCCCTTTGATGGCGGGCTCGACCCTGTCGCTGAGCGCTCGGAGTTGCTCGGCCTCTTTGGCCACCTCGAAGAAACCCTTGATCGCACGGGTTTTTTCAAGACCGACGACAAGCGGCCCACGATGGTCAACAACCTGCGCGCCATTTTCACCCGCGCCGGGCTATCCGATCAGGAAATCCGCACCATGCGCGGCGTCATCTCCTCGATCGACCGCAAGCACGAGCGCCACAATCTGGTTCGCGGCAACACTGAAGAATAAATCGCCACGACTGGACGGATTTGGCGGTTGCGGCTTTGACTGCGGCATTTTGACATGGCATTGCAGTGCCCATCATGAGCACATCCTCCCCCGCCGTCGCGCCCAGCACCAAGGCGTTTTCCTACCTGCGATACCGGCTGTTCTGGGCCTCTGCGCTCACCACCAGTTTCGCGGTGCAGATCATGTCGGTGGCAGTCGGCTGGCAGGTCTATGACCTGACCGGCAACACGCTCTATCTCGGGCTGATTGGTCTCCTGCAGTTCTTGCCTGCGCTGGTTCTAGTTTTGGTCACCGGGCTTGTCGCCGACCGATTCAATCGCCGCATGATCATGGCGATATGCCTCGGCGTCGAGCTGGTTTGTGCCTTTGTCCTGTTTGCTTTCGCCAATGCGCAGGGCCACGAGATCTGGCCTATCTTTGTCGTTCTGGTCTTCCTCGGGCTGGCGCGCGCCTTCCTCAACCCTGCGGTTGATTCCCTGGCGCCCAATCTTGTTCCGCCCGAAGCACTCGCAAACGCCATTGCCATCAATTCAACCGCCTGGCAGTTGGCCTCCATTCTGGGCCCGGTGGCCGGCGGCCTGCTGTACGGCATCAACAACTGGGTGCCCTATGGCACAGCGGTCGTCCTGTTGATGGTATCGATCACCTGCGTCCTGCTGATCCCCAAGCCGCCACAGCGCGAGTCGCATCAGGCCACCTCGATGCAGACCATGCTGGCCGGCTTCCGCTACATCTGGGGCGAAAAGATCGTGCTGGGCGCCATCTCGCTCGATCTGTTCGCAGTGCTGCTTGGCGGTGCCGTGGCGCTCATGCCGGTGTTCGCCCGCGATATTCTGGAGGTCGGCCCATGGGGCCTGGGCATGTTGCGCGCCGCCCCGGGCATTGGTGCCATTGCCATGGCCCTTACGCTGGCCCGCTTCCCCATCCGCGACCATGCAGGGCGCATCCTCTTCGTCTTCGTGTTCTTGTTCGGTCTCTTCACGCTTGTCTTCGGCCTTTCCAAGGTCGCATGGCTGTCTATCCCGATGCTGGTGCTGATGGGCGCGACGGACATGGTCAGTGTCGTCCTGCGCGAAACGCTTATGCAGCTCTGGACGCCCGACGAGGTTCGCGGTCGCGTTTCGGCGGTTAACCGCGTCTTCATTGGTGCCTCCAACGAGCTGGGTGAGTTCCGTGCCGGTGTTGTCGCCTTCTATATTGGCGCGGCAGCGGCGGTGGCGGTTGGTGGCGCGGGCACCATGCTTGTCGCCGTCACCTGGCCGCTGATGTTCCCCGGCCTCGCCAAGGCCCGCCGCATCGACAGGAAGATGGTCTGAAACGTCGCCAAAGCCGCACGGCGCTTGACTCATCGGGCTTTGCCCTCTATCACGCGGCCACCTGTCCGCCCCCGGTTCGTTGCCGGGGCGATAGGCGCACCCGAGATCTTCTCAATCGAGCGAGGTCTGTCGGCCCAAGGGCAACCGCGGGCAGAGGAGGGCGCAGCCTTTTCAAATTGTCTCGAAAGGACTAGCGATGACGAAGCGCCATGATGTGAAATACAAGATCGACCGCCGCCTTGGTGAAAACCTCTGGGGCCGTCCCAAGAGCCCGCTGAACAACCGCGCCTATGGCCCGGGCCAGCACGGCCAGCGCCGCAAGGGCAAGACCTCCGACTATGGTCTGCAGCTGCGCGCCAAGCAGAAGCTCAAGGGCTACTATGGCTCGATCACCGAAAAGGCGTTCAAGCGCCTCTATGCCGAAGCCGCCCGCGTGCGTGGTGATACCGGTGAAAACCTGATCGGCCTGCTGGAAAGCCGCCTGGACGCGATCATCTACCGCGCCAAGTTCGTGCCGACCGTGTTCGCCGCCCGCCAGTTTGTCAGCCACGGCCACGTTCTGGTCAACGGCAAGCGCGTCAACATCCCATCCTACCAGGTCAAGGTTGGTGACAAGGTCGAACTGCGCGAACGTTCGCGCCAGCTCGGTGTTGTCCTCGAGGCCGTCCAACTGGCTGAACGCGATGTGCCCGACTATATCGAAGTCGATCACGCCAAGATGAGCGCCACCTTTGCGCGCGTCCCGGCCCTCGCCGATGTGCCCTATCCGGTCCAGATGGAACCGAACCTGGTCGTCGAATTCTATTCGCGCTAATAGCCGCGAACCTCAAAGCGAAAGGGCCGCCCCTCGGGGCGGCCCTTTTGTTTTGGGATTGTGGGTCGCCTCAGGCGAACCACAATACTTCAGATTGAAGCCGCATCCCCGACGGATACCTTGATCGGTTCCTGATCGCGAGGGATGAAGCTCTCGAAGCGGTGCAGACGCATGTAGATTGATTGCAGTTCGACGATGGTAGTCCATGCGCGGGCAAAGAACTGGAACGAAGAAGCCACTTCGCCAAAAGCGTTCTGCACTTGTTGGTAGGCACCGAGTGTCAGTGTTCCGGCGAGGATTGAGGGGGACAGCGTGAGTAGGGGTACATATCCGGCAACCTGCAGGTACGCATAGCGGGCGAGGTTGAAGTAGGTGTAGTGAAAGTAGAGCCGGTAGTAGTTTTTCTGCACATTGGCGAATAGCTCGCGGAAAGTCGGTGCGTCGGCCCGGTCCACGTTGTCCTCGCCGTACACCAGTTCCTTGCGGAGTGCGGCTTCAACCTTCTGGTTCTCAAAATTCAACCCGGGCAGCCGGATACCCACGATCCAAAGCAGCCCGGTGCCGAACGCTGAGACAACCAGCGCCACCCATACGAGGCTGCCGGGGACCGATCCAATGATGGGCACCTCGGTGATGTTGGCTGAAAGCCCCCACAAGATCGGAAGGAACACGACCAGTGTCATCAGTGCCGACACGAAGCTCGTGCCCAGATCCTCCACAATCGAGGCAAAACGCATGGTGTCTTCCTGCACGCGTTGCGCTGCGCCTTCGGTGCTGCGCAGGGCCGGCCAGTAGAGCATGTAGTAAGCCGTCATGGCCTTTCGCCACCGGAACACGTAGTGCGAAGTGAAAAAGGCAGCAAATACGAGGAAGATGATATTGGGCAGGAGCACTGCCATCAGCGTAACCACATAAGGCCAGTATTCTTCGGGAGATACTGATCCCGGCTCGCTCAATGCCTTCTGAAGCACATTGAAGAAGCCGCCCTGCCAGTCGTTCACGAAGGCGCTGACCTGAACCTGACCATACGTGATCAACAAGAGCGCGGTACTCCCAACCACGCTCCACCAATACCACTGGTTGCGCTTGTAGAAGTACCAGAAGACACAGAAAATGATCGAACAGATCAGGATGTACCAGTATTCCCAGATGCGCGGGCCATTGAGAAATCGCGTATCTTCGGCCACACAGCTGGCGGCTTGGGCGGTCGCGCCCCCTTCAGTAGCAGTTGGGGCGCTGACTTGCGGCGCATCCGTTTGTGTGGAGGCAGTGGTGTCCGTAGTCGCTGCCGCATCCGCCGACACATCGCTTGGCGCGCAGATTGTGGGTGTCAGAAAGCGATCAATGCTGATCGCTCCACGTAACGGTTCGCCAGCAAGCTGGAAGACCAGAGTTGTGAATAGCATCCACACCAACGCGGAAGCAAAAAACAGCCTTGGATTCGGGAAGAAGGAACGGAACACCGCGCGACTCCTGATGTTCGGTGAGGTTGTGTCATCTAACTGACGTAAATCTTACAAAGCAAGAAAGGCGTGGAGGCGTCCGTCTGAGTCAAAGCTTGCGATAGAACTATGGAACTGCTTCCCCTCAGCGGCCCAAGACGCTATCAGCAACGGCGCTGGCAGCCAGGAGTTTCGCCATGGATCAGATCGCGCTCGAACCTGCGTCCGACGCCGCCGATGAGGACCTCTCCGGCGCCCACCCGCTGTTTGCCCATGTCCCGACATCAGTGGCATTCAACAAGCTGCGCAAGCGGCTGATCCGGCAGATGCGCGAGGCCATCGATACCTTCGGCATGGTGCGGCCAGGCGAACGCTGGTTGGTGGCGATTTCGGGCGGCAAGGATTCCTATGGCATGCTGGCGCTGCTGTTAGATCTGAAATGGCGCGGCCTTTTGCCTGTCGATCTTTTGGCCTGCAACCTTGATCAGGGCCAGCCGAACTTTCCCAAGCACATCCTGCCCGACTGGCTGAGCAAGAACGGCATCGCCCATCGCATCGAGTATCAGGACACCTATTCGATTGTCACCGACAAGCTGCCGGCCGGCGCGACCTATTGTTCGCTGTGTTCGCGGCTGCGGCGTGGCCACCTCTATCGCATTGCGCGGGAGGAGGGATGCTCGGCCCTGGTGCTCGGCCATCACCGCGAAGATAGTCTTGAGACCTTTTTCCTCAATCTCTTCCACGGCGGAAAGCTCGCTGCCATGCCGCCGCGGTTGATGAATGACGAGGGCGATGTGGAGGTCCTGCGGCCGATGATCTACTGCGCCGAGGATGACCTGGCCCGTTTTTCTGAAGCCATGGCCTTTCCCATCATTCCGTGTGATCTCTGCGGCAGCCAGGACGGGCTGCAGCGCAATGCCATGAAAGCCATGCTCGATGGCTTTGAGAAAACCATGCCCGGCCGCAAGGATGTCATGATCCGTGCGCTCGGGAATGTCCGTCCGAGCCACCTTCTCGACCCCAAACTTTTCAACTTCATGGCGCTTGGCGCTGGAGACAATTGATGACCAAGATCGACGTGGATGGCCTCGCCAACCTTATGCGCGAGGCTGCCAAGGCCGAAATCATGCCCCGATTCCGCAAGCTGGGTGAGGGCGACGTGCGGGTCAAATCCGAGGCGACCGACCTCGTCACCGAGGCAGATGAATCTGCCGAGCGGATGATGAAGGCGCATATGGACGCCGTCATTCCGGGTGCCCTGTTTGTGGGCGAGGAGTCTGCAACCGCCGACCCGACACTGCTCGACAAGCTTGAAACGGCCGACCTTGCTGTGATTGTCGACCCGGTGGATGGCACGCTTAATTTTGCGGGAGGCATGCCGCTTTTCATGGTCATGGCAGCCGTCGTCAGCAAAGGCGAGTCGGTTGCAGGAGTGCTCTATGATCCGATCTGCGATGAATTCACCTATGCTGAAAAGGGCTCAGGGGCCTTTGTGCGCCATGGCGATGGACAGCCTTCGCGCGTGCGGGTGGCCGATCCTGTTCCTCTTGCAAAGATGGTTGGCACGGCTTCGGTTGCCTCGCTCAAGCCCGACGTAAAGCCTGTCGTCATGCAGAACCTTGCCAAGGTGCGCATGGCCTCGTCGTTCCGTTGCGCTGGTCACGAATATCGCCTGCTGGCAGCCGGGCAGTTGCACTATACCATGTTCCGCAAGCTGTTGCCGTGGGATCACGTTCCCGGCTGTGTCATCGCACAAGAGGCCGGTGCCCACGTGGCCAAGCTCGATGGCACGCCCTACCGCGCGACTGATCGCAAGGGTGGGTTGCTGCTGGCCAGCGATATCGACAGCTGGACGCAACTGCGCGACGAAGTCTTCCCCGTCAGCATTTGATGGCTGGTGAGGCGGGGCTCAATGCCCCGCTTCCGCCCCCTGCCGGTATTCAGGGCTGACGCCGAACAGCTTGCCCTTCTCGGCAATGAGGGCGCAGGTCACAGCGACCACCCCGGCAACGAAGTATCCTGCCACCACCGGCGTGATCGTGCCATTGAATTGGTGGCCAATGAATGCTCCCAGCACCGCCCCACCCACCGTTTGCATGAAGCCGAACGACGATGCTGCCGTTCCTGCAACCGCACCAAGCGGTTCCATCGAAAGCGCATTCATGTTCGATGAGGCGGTGCCGAACATCACCATGATCAGCGATAGCAGACAGAAGAATACCGGTAGCGGCACAGGGCCGAACAGGCTCAACACTAGCAACAGGCCTGAGCTCGTAACGTAGACCACCATGCCGCCGTGGGCGAGCCGACGCATGCCGAAGCGCCCCACAAGCCGGGAATTCATGAACGACGAGACCGCCATCAGGCCCGCCATACCGGCAAATGCCACCGGAAACAGTGGTCCAAGGCCATAGACGTCCACATAGATCTGCTGGCTGGTGTTGATGAAGCCAAAGAGGGCCGCCAACGTCACCGTGTTGGCGATCGAATAGCTCAGCGCCATGCGGTTGGTGAACACGATGCGGAAGCCGTCGATAACGGCCCCCACGCTCAATGGCCGCTGGTTTTCGGGCTTGAGGGTTTCTGGCAGCCGCAGGTAGGCCCAAAGGCCGATGATGCCTGCGAGCACGCCCATGAACACAAAGATCGTCTGCCACGGGCCAATCAGCAACAGCACCTGTCCAACGCTCGGCGCCACGATCGGTACCGCCATGAACACCATGAACACCAGCGAGCTGACCTCAGCCATGGCGCGTCCGGAGAAGCGGTCACGCACCGCCGATTGTGCGATCACCCGCGTTCCGGCAGCGCCGATGCCCTGGACGAAGCGCAGGGCAAGCAGGGTCGCAAAGTTCGGCGCAATGATCGCGGCCAGCGCGGCTGTGATATAAATTGCCATGCCCACCAGTAGAGGTGGGCGGCGACCGAACCGGTCCGACAGCGGGCCATAGGCCAATTGCGCCACGCCAAAGCCAATCAGGTAGGCGCTCAGCACAAACTGCCTGTCGTTCTCGTTCGCGACGTTCAGCGCCGCACCCATATAGGGCAGGGCCGGCAGCATTACATCCACCGCAATTGCATTGAGCGCCATAAGGGCTGCCACAAGGGCAATGAACTCGGGGCGGGAAATGACCCGCTCGGTCAATGAGGTCGATGTCATGATGGAATCCAGATCGCCGTCATTGCGGCTATTGCAGAAATGATGATCGCCCGGCGCAAGCTTGGCAAGGCCAATGTCTGCGCCGGGCGTTATGAGTGACTTCAGTCAGGCAATCGCTGGCTGAAATGTCTGTGATTTCAATTCGCGGATCGGCAGGTGCAGCGCGGCTGAGCCGAGCCCGAGGATGATCCCGAGGTACCAGACAATCGCATAAGAGCCTGTATGGTCGAATACGAACCCGCCCAGCCACACGCCGGTAAACGACCCGATCTGGTGTGACAGGAAGGCGATGCCGTAGAGCATGCCCATATAGCGTGCTCCGAAGAACAATGACACCAATCCAGCCGTCAGCGGCACTGTGGACAGCCAAAGCAATCCCATGGCGGCCGAGAACACATAGGCCGTCACTTCGGTAACCGGGAACAGCATGAAAAGGCCGAATGCGATAGCGCGGGAGAAGTAAATCGTCGCCAGCAGCATCTGCTTGGGCAGGCGGCCACCCAGATAGCCCGCGCTCAACGATCCGATAATATTGAACAGCCCGATCACCGCAATCGACCAGCTTCCCACAGCAGGGCTTAGCCCGCACGAGACCAGGTAGGCGGGCATATGGACATTGATGAAGGCGATGTGGAAGCCGCAGACAAAAAAGCCGATCACCAGCAGGCGATAGGAGCCATAGCCCCATGCGCGCGCCAGAGCCGTCATGAACTTCAGGTCTGCCTGTCCGCTGGTGTTCTCAGTCTTGCCGCGGATCGCGTAAGCGAAAGGGATAGCCAGCACCAGGATGAAGGCGAGGTAAAGGATTGCCTGTTCCCAGCCGAATGCACTGATGAATGCCTGCCCAAGCGGGGCAAAGGCGAACTGGCCGAACGAAGATGCTGCCGTTGCAATGCCGAAGTAGAAGCTGCGTTTTTCAACCGGCACATTGCGGCCGAACGCTGCCATGACAATCGAGAACGACGATACTGCAATCCCGACGCCGGTGATCACCCCGGCGCTGACGGTCATCCAGCCCGCATCGGGAGAAATCGTCATCAAGAACAAACCGAGCGCATAAAGCAGCAGCCCGCCAACCACCACTTTGCCGGTACCATACTTGTCGGCAAAACCGCCGGCAAACGGCTGGGCAATGCCCCAGGCCAGGTTCTGGATCGCCATGGCCATGCCCCAGGATTCACGGGTCAGGCCCAGGTCAGTCGTAATGGGAATGGTGAAAAGCCCGAAAGAGGTGCGCACGCCATTGGTCACCGCCGCGATCAGGCAACCGGCGACTACGATGACAAGCAGGGGCACAGCCGCAGAGCGGGGGCGCGTCAGAGCAACTTCAGACATTTTGGATTCTCAAATGATCTGGCACATCTTCGCGCCGCTCGATCATTCATGCAAACGATATTCGGTGATGCTTGCATCACTCGAATTGATGTACCGGGGCCTCACTCAACGCCCCGGCAGCAGAACTTACGCAGGCTGCTTGACGTTGATGCCAACACTGCTGAGATGTGCCTGCAATTCACCAGACTGGAACATCTCGCGCACGATATCCGCGCCGCCGATGAACTCGCCCTTCACATAGAGCTGGGGAATGGTCGGCCAGTTGGTGTATGCCTTGATCCCGTCCCGCAGTTCGGAGCTTTCGAGCACATTGGCGCTTGAGTATTCGAGGCCCAGATAATTCAGGATCTGCACGACCTGGCCCGAGAACCCGCACTGCGGAAAATCCGGCGATCCCTTCATGAACAGGAAAACGTCGTTGTTCTTCACTTTGTCGTCGATGAATGCGTTGATGTCGCTCATGAGAGTGCCTTTCTGTCCGAATGGGGACCTTGCCCCTAAATAGGCCCTAAGAATGCCGATGTCGAGTTTATCATCGTCATTTGACGATAGGCGCGGCAAGAGCTTCTCGTTCACTTGGCCAGCGATCGGGAACTTCCAAGTCCGGCAAGTACTTCAGCAGGAATTCTAAGTTCCTGAATCACGTCGCGGTGCGAGCGGAAGCCACACAATTCACGCTGCACGAAATAGCCCCACACCGCTTTCTGCGCCTTCAACAGCGCAGTGTCACGAAGCCCCGGGCCGGATTCGAGCGCCGCGATGGCCGCAATGACCTGCCGCTCGGCCTCACCAAGCGAAGAGGCGCGCTCGGCGATGATCTCGCTGTCAATGGCCGCCGTGCCCGCTTCCGGGTGCACCATGCGGATCAGGTCAAGCGAGTCGCGCAGCGTCACTGCATTTAGTCCGGAACGTTGGTCTGCAAGGCCAGGGCGTGCAGCGCGCCACCCATGTCGCCTTGCAGTGCTTCATAGACCAGCTTGTGCTGTTGTACCCGCGTCTTGCCGCGGAATTGTTCGGAAATCACGGTTGCAGCCCAATGGTCGCCATCTCCCGCCAAATCACGAATTTCGATAGTCGCGTCGGGCAGGGCCGCCTTGATGCGGCGTTCAATTTCGGCGGCAGCCATCGGCATTTTCGTTCCCCGTCAGGTTCTTTTTAGATATCGCATGCGCCCGATGGGGCTTCAAGCATCAGGGCTTGGCGGCCGGCATGGTGCAGCAGGTGCCGTCCGAGCGGGTGGAAAAGTTTGCAAGGATGAAATCGACCATTGGCCGGGCATCGGCCGCCACGCTGAGCTCGGTCAGGCATTCAACGGCGTAAGAGCGCCCGCCGTCGTTCGCCTCGGCATGCACGATGCTCAGCGGCACGCCGAGCGGCGAACCCGTGGATTGGCCTTCATAGATCAGCGCCGGACCGCTCTGGAATTGGGTCACACCCTGACTAGTGAGCTGAAAGCCGGGGAAATCGGGCAACCAGATTGCTTCCACCACGCTGCGATCCAATGCGGCCAACGCGCCCTGTGCATCCCATTGTGCCGCCGCGCCATCAACGATTAGCACATCGCACTGCAGCGGAGCATCGGGGTGGCGCAGGGTCATGACGGTGGTTTCACTGCCGTCGTCCTCGACCTTGAGCACGTCGGGATAGAACACGGTGTAAGGACGATCTTCTGTCAGGCCGCGATCCGATTTGATCTCGGCCTGCGGCTGATCCTGGGCAATTGCCTGAAATGGCAGTGTGGCGGCCAGCGCCAGCACCAACAATGTTTTGGCTTTGGGGAAAAATTGCATGATCACTCAACTCCGTTTCCCGCTCTCTGGCATGGCTTTGTGGCCAGATTGGCGCGGCGGGCCTGATATCTTTCACGGGGCGAGCAATCAGCGCCGGATTGGTCCGGCGCTGACGATCTATCCCGCCATATACTCGGGGAACCAACCCTCGAAGGCGGCCTTGAGCGCGCTCACTGGCAATGGCCGAGCCTCGCCCAGCACCAACTCAGTGCCGCCGGTCGTACCGATCCACGGCGCAAAGATTCCGGCTTCGCGCACTTCAGTCATGAAGGCCGAGAACGCCTCGATATCGCTGTAGTCCTTGATCGTAACCAGATACCGCCCCTGGTCCTCGCCGAAGAATACCGGAATCGGGTCTTCGTCGTTGAGCTGGTTCACCTTGGCGCCGATGCCGGAGGCGATCGCCATTTCGGCTAGCCCCACAGCCAGCCCGCCGTCGGACAGGTCGTGCACGGCGGTCGCAACGCCAGTGCGGATCAGGTTGCGCACGAAGTCGCCAACACGCTTTTCGTGCGCCAGGTCAACCGGCGGCGGCGGGCCTTCGCGGCGGCCGTGCAGGTCGCGCAGATAGATCGACTGGCCCAGATGCGTGCCCCAGCGGGCCGGGGCGCCAAACAGCAGGATCAGGTCACCTTCACCGGCAAAGCCGATGCGGGTCATCTTGTCCCAGTCGGGCAGCAGCCCCACGCCACCAATCGTCGGGGTGGGCAGGATGCCCTTGCCGTTGGTTTCGTTGTATAGCGACACGTTGCCCGACACGATCGGGAATTCCAGCGCCCGGCAGGCTTCACCGATACCCTTGATGGCATGGACCAGTTGCCCCATGATTTCGGGGCGTTCGGGGTTGCCGAAGTTGAGATTGTCGGTTGCGGCCAGCGGTTCCGCGCCGACCGCGGTCAGGTTGCGCCAGGCTTCGGCCACAGCCTGCTTGCCGCCTTCATAGGCGTCAGCCTCGCAATAGCGCGGGGTTACGTCCGAGGTGAAGGCCAGCGCCTTCTTCTCGTGGCCTTCTACGCGGATCACGCCGGAATCACCGCCCGGCCGCTGCAGCGAATTGCCCTGGATCCAGGTGTCATACTGCTCATAGACCCAGCGCCGCGAAGCGAGAGCCGGCGATCCGATCATTTTGAGCAAAGCATCGGCCACGTCATATTGCGGCACGTCGGTCAATGCCGCCGGAACCACCGGTGGTGTCCACGGCCGGTCATATTCCGGTGCCTCGTCACCGAGTTCCTTGATCGGCAGGTTGGCCACTTCCTGGCCTTGCCACATCACGCGGAAGCGCAGATCGTCGGTCGTGTGGCCGACGGTGGCAAAGTCGAGTTCCCACTTCTCGAATACCGCCCGGGCGGCGGCCTCCTTTTCGGGATGCAGCACCATGAGCATGCGCTCCTGGCTTTCCGACAGCATCATCTCATAGGGCGTCATGTTGATTTCGCGCACCGGCACGTTGTCGAGGTTCAATTCCACCCCGAGATCACCCTTGGCGCCCATTTCAACTGCCGAGCAAGTCAACCCAGCCGCGCCCATATCCTGGATCGCAATCACGGCCCCCGTCTTCATCAGCTCAAGGCAGGCTTCCAGCAGGCGCTTTTCGGTGAAGGGGTCGCCAACCTGAACCGTGGGGCGCTTCTCGTCGATATCGTCGCCGAACTCGGCCGAAGCCATCGTCGCCCCGCCCACGCCATCGCGCCCGGTCTTGGCACCGAGATAAACCACAGGCAGGCCGACGCCTTCGGCTTTGGAATAGAAGATCTTGTCGGTGTCAGCCAAGCCCGCCGCAAAAGCGTTGACCAGGATATTGCCGTTGTAGCGCGGATCGAACTCCACCTCGCCGGCAACCGTTGGTACGCCGAACGAATTGCCATAGCCGCCAACCCCGGCCACCACACCTGAGACCAGATGCCGGGTCTTTTCGTGTTCGGGCGCGCCGAAGCGCAGGGCGTTCATGGCCGCCACCGGCCGCGCACCCATGGTGAACACATCCCGGAGGATGCCGCCAACGCCCGTCGCCGCACCCTGATAAGGTTCGATGTAAGAAGGGTGATTGTGGCTTTCCATCTTGAAAACAATGGCCTGCCCGTCGCCGATATCGACAACACCGGCATTCTCGCCCGGCCCCTGGATCACGCGCGGACCGCTCGTCGGCAAGGTCTTGAGCCATTTCTTGGACGATTTGTAGGAGCAGTGCTCGTTCCACATCGCCGAGAAAATACCGAGCTCGGTATAGGTCGGTACCCGCCCGATCAGATCGAGGATTTTCTGGTATTCATCAGGCTTGAGCCCGTGGTCGGCAACCAGTTTGGGCGTAATGTCGATGTTGTTCTGAAAGGTCATCAGGTATTCCGGCGCGGGAGGGTCTTGTCGGCGAAAACGGCGACGGCGAACAGGGCTGTCAATCCTGCAGCCACCAGCAGAATGCTCACAAGCACCGGACCATAGCCGAGCTTGTGGGCTTCAAGGATTGGGTAGGGGTATTCGTTGATCATGGCGCCACGCGCCATGACATAGGCCAGGTAGATCAGCGACGGGATCAGCATCACTGGCACCGCGGCCCATGCGACTGGGCCGCGGCGGCCCGCCAGCGCCCACCAGGCAACATAAACGATCGGCGTGACGTAGTGCAGGCTGATGTCAGCGACTTTGAAGAGGCCCTGCGGGTCCCAGATTCCCGACAGAAGCAGGTGATAGAACACCATGACCAGCACCATCACTCCGGCCATCATGGCTCGCGTGGTTGCAGTGCGGAACCAGCCAAGCCAGCCCCAGGGCACCAGGTCCGAAAGGTAAACCAGCACCAGCGTCAGGTTGGTGAGGATGGTAAAGAAGCTGAAAAAACGCACCAGCGCCGCAGGCAGGCTCAGCCCATTGGCCAGATATGCCGGGATCGAGAGCCAAAACTGCAGGATCAGCGCCGCCGCGCCGACCAGAAACCCGACCAGCGTCAGCAAGCGCCCCGCGTTCATCATGCGACCTGCAGCAGGCCCGAAAACAGGGCCCGGCCGTCGATGCCGCCATGGGCGCTTTCAATCAGGTTTTCCGGGTGCGGCATCAGCCCGAGCACGGTCCTCGCCTCGTTAAAGATGCCGGCGATATTGTTCAAGGAGCCATTCGGATTGGTGCCGTTGGCGTAGCGGAAGGCGACCTGGCCGTTGCCTTCGATGCGCTTGAGCGTTTCGGAATCGGCGAAGTAATTGCCGTCGTGGTGCGCAACGGGACAGCGGATGATCTGGCCCTGGGCATAACCCTGCGTGAAAACGCTCTGGTTGTTGGCCACTTCCAGCTCGACTTCGCGGCATACGAAACGCAGCGAGGCGTTGCGCATCAGCGCGCCCGACAGCAGCCCTGCCTCGGTGATGATCTGGAAGCCGTTGCAGACCCCCATCACCTTCCCGCCGCGCGCTACATGGGCCCGCACGCCATCCATGATCGGCGAGCGTGCGGCGATGGCGCCGGAGCGGAGATAATCGCCATACGAGAAGCCGCCTGGGATGACGACGAGGTCAACATCGGGCAGGGCGCTGTCTTTGTGCCAGACGATGGCAGGCGCCTTGCCGGAGACCTTGGTCAGCGCCGCGATCATGTCGCGGTCGCGATTGGAACCGGGAAACACGATGACTGCTGATTTCATCGGTTAGTCCTCGCAGCGGTGTGGAATGGGCGTCTTTTCGGGAGTCTTTGCCCAAAAGGCAAGGGGCGAGATGCAATATCCCGCCCCGCATCCCTACTTTGCCCGGAAATCTACTCGGCAGCGACGCTCTGTACGTTGGCAGGCTGCCAGCGGCTGCCCTTGGTGCCGGGCAGATGCGCCCAGGCCGGGCGCTCGAACAGGAACTTGCCCTTGCCGGTCCAATTGATTGCGGCCAGCAGCAGCAGCGGTGCCACAATGGCACTCACCATCACCGCAATCGAGAGAATCGAGGTGTCCGTGAGCCCGAGTTTGATCAACACCACGCGGCTGATACCCATTGGCAGCGCGAAGGCGAGGTAGACCACGATTGAGCGCTCGCCGAGCCAGCGCAGCCACTCCATAACCTTCAAGCGGCTGAGTAGCGCTGCAAAGACGCATAGAGCCAGCGATCCTGACACTGCAAGCACCAGCCGGACGCCGGGCAGGGCGGCAATGCCCATTTCCACGTGGTCGGTCAGCACCGCATAGCCTGGTGAGAACACCAGCAGTCCATTTGCAACTGCCCAGAGCAGCAGGCCATAAGCGGACTTGGCAGGATTGGCATCCACCCATTCCACCAGCCTGAACACCAGCGGTGCCGCCGCATAGCCGAGATAGAAGAAGACAAAGTACTCGGCAAACTCGGTCACGATCATCGGACCGGCGGTGATCGGGGCGATCTGCAAGGCCGCTGCCAGCACCACGACCAGCCAGTGCGGCAGGCGCAGTTGGTGACAGATTTTGGCTGCCGCGCTGAACACAGCCAGCATGTAGATGAACCACAAAACGCCGTATGGCTCGACAACCGCCCATGCCAGCGCACTGGCCGCGCCGCCGGGGTCGCGGGCGCTGATGGCGACCTTGAAGCCGATGTGGATCACCGCCCAGATGGCGTAAAAATAGAGATAGTGAACAACCCGTCGGTCGGCGTAGGCCTTCCAGTCGCGGCCTATGACCATCGACAGGAAAAGCCCTGAGATCAGGAAGAATTCGGGCATCCGGAACGGGGTTGCGAAGGCGATGATCCAGTGCAGCACCCCGGTGCCGCCGGTATCCTGGCCCACGCCATAGGCCGAATGCATCATCACCACCAGGATGATCGACAGCCCTTTGGCCGTGTCCACCCAGTTCAAACGCGCTGCTTTGCCTGCCATGTGCCGCTCTCAGGAATGTCCGCTGCGCAAAAATAGCGCTTTGCGGTCACCCTAAAAGGTAAACCTTGGAACAGGCTTAAGCCGTTAGCTTAATGATTAGAATTGGATCGATTGATCCGGATCAGACCGGAACCGATGCGTAAGCCACGAAAAGCATGCCGATCGAGAGAAAGAAGAGAGCAGAGAGCGACAGCGTTTTGATCATGGTCCGGTGGTCCTGCGCAGGGCTTTTTGACGCGCGATACGTTTATGATGGAGAAGTTTTAACAGGCGCTTTCGTGCCTGCTCAGGCGATGATTTCGATGGCGTAGTTTTCGATAACAGTGTTAGCGAGAAGTTTCTCGCACATCTCTGCTACCTTAGAACGCGCGGTTGCCTCATCTGTTTCATTGAGGGCGAGATCAAAAATCTTGCCCTGCCGCACCGCCGAGAGCCCGTCAAAGCCCAAAGCCTTGAGTGAACCGGAAATGGCCTGGCCCTGGGGGTCAAGCACGCCGGACTTGAGTGTAACGGTGACGCGGGCTTTCATCGGATCTCTGCGTTCTTCGAGGTCGGGATCGGCTTACTGCACCAGGCGTGGGCCGGTGGTCAGCGCGTTGTCGGTTTCTACGAGAATTCCGAGCCTCTGTGCCACTTCTCGATAAGATTCGACAAGCCCGCCGAGGTTCTCGCGGAAGCGGTCCTTGTCGAGCTTGTTGCGGGTCTTGATGTCCCATAGGCGGCAGTTGTCCGGCGAGATTTCGTCGGCAAGCACAATGCGCATCATGTCCTGCTCGTAAAGCCGTCCGCATTCGATCTTGAAATCGACAAGCTGGATGCCAACGCCCATGAACAGTCCGGTCAGGAAATCGTTGACGCGGATGGCGAGGCTCATGATGTCGTCGAGCTCGGGCGGAGTGGCCCAGCCGAAGGCGGTGATGTGCTCTTCGGAGACCAGCGGGTCGCCGAGCGCATCATCCTTGTAATAGAATTCGATGATCGAACGGGGCAGCTGCGTGCCCTGTTCAAGGCCGAGCCGTTTGACCAGCGAGCCGGCGGCCACGTTGCGCACCACCACTTCGAGCGGGATGATCTCGACTTCCTTGATCAGCTGCTCGCGCATGTTGAGGCGGCGCAGAAAGTGCGTGGGAATGCCCATGCCATTGAGCTTGGTGAAGACGAACTCGGAAATCCGGTTGTTCAGCACGCCCTTGCCGTCGATCACTTCGTGCCGGGCGCCGTTTCCGGCGGTGGCATCATCCTTGAAGTATTGCACAAGCGTGCCCGGTTCCGGGCCTTCATACAAAATCTTGGCCTTGCCCTCGTAGATTTTGCGCCGACGGTTCATGGCAATGTCCGTTTGTCGATGAAGGGAAAGGGGCGAATTTGGCCGCTTCATGCGCCAAATCAGGCTAAAAATGCAAGCCCTTTCTCCCCCGATCTTGGGTAACGGGAGGAAGACTAGCAGGTTTTGCTGCCGAACGCGCTTTCTGTCGCAGCAAAGCCAAGGGTTTGCCTGTCGGCCGACCGTTGATTTGCACCCGCTTAGGGCTTATGTCCTCGTTTCGAGGGCAGTCCAGTTCTGCCGAGCATATCAACGGGAAGCGCGGAGAGACCACATGGCCGGATTTGATGATCGCAAGAAGGGTGAGGAAGCCCGTTTCGCCCACAATGCGGAACTCCAGTTCAAGGCCGAGGCCCGTCGCAACAAGCTTCTGGGCATCTGGGTGGCAGAGCTTTTGAGCCTGTCGGGCGATGATGCCCGTGCCTACGCCGCCGAGGTTGTTGCTGCCGATTTTGAAGAAGCTGGCGACGAAGACGTGTTCCGCAAGGTTTCTGCCGATCTCAAGGCAAAGAACATCAACATCGCCGACGACGTGATTCGTCAGAAAATGGCGAGCCTGGTGTCCGTTGCCCGCGATCAGGTTCTCAACGAAGCCTGATCAGGCATGTCGATCCTCGGCATCGACCACGTTCAGCTTGCCATGCCGGCCGGTGGAGAAGCTGCTGCAATAGCGTTCTACGTCGGCATCCTGGGTTTTCGGGAAATCGAAAAGCCCAAGGCACTGCAGGCACGGGGCGGCGCGTGGTTTGTCGCTGGATCGGTTCAGTTGCATCTGGGCGTTGATCCGAATTTTGTTCCCGCCGCCAAGGCGCACCCAGCGTTCCGGGTGGCGGGGCTTTCCAATTTTCGAAACCACTGCCGCCTTGCGGGCCTTGCGCCTCGCGACGATGTCGAGATCGCCGGGGTGGACCGGTTCTTCCTGTCGGACCCGTTCGGTAACCGGCTTGAATTTTTGGAGCCTGAGGCGGCTATTTCAGGCGCTGCATCAGCCGGGTGAACATCATCAGGCCCTCGGGCCATGGGCCATGCCCCGATTCGACGTTGATATGCCCGGCATTGTTGGCAATGTGAAAATCCGATCCCCAGCAGCTCGATAGGTCGACTGCCCGTTCCACCGAGCACAACCTGTCATCGCTCGATGCCACCAGAATCGAAGGGAAGGGCAGTGGATCGCGCGGCACGTGCGCAAATGGCCTTGCGGCCTGCGGAAACTGTTCGCCCTCCGGGTCGGGCACCGCAACCAGCAGCGCACCGCGAACCTTGGTGTCCTTGAAGCTTTGCGCCGCATGCACCAGTGCCAGCCCACCCAGCGAGTGGGTGATGAACACCACCGGGCGCGTCGCCATCATCACCGCCCGCTCGATATTGCCCACCCAGTCGCGCAATTGCGGGCGGTCCCATTCGTCCTGCTCGACGAACCGGCCGGTCGAAAACCGCTCGCCCCACCGCCGCTGCCAATGGCCGGGGCCCGAATTCCCCAGCCCGGGCAGGATCAGAATATCGGCATCGGCAATCTTCATGCGTTAAACACCCGGTCAAAGATCGTATCGACGTGCTTGAGGTGATAGGCATCGTCGAACATGTCGTCGATCTGGGCCGGAGAAAGTTTGGCGGTGACTTCAGCATCGCCCTTCAAGTTGGCGGCAAACTGGCCTGTACGGTCGCCGCGCATTTCCCACACGCGCATGGCGTTGCGCTGCACGGCGGCATAGCTTTCCTCGCGGCTCAGGCCCGCCTGGGTCAGCGCCAGCAGCACACGCTGCGAATTATGCAGGCCGCCAAGCAGGTCGAGATTGCGCTTCATGTTCTCGGGATAGACCAGCAGTTTCTCGATCACACCCGCAAGCCGGTTGAGCGCGAAATCCAGCGTCACCGTAGCGTCCGGGGCAATCATGCGTTCAACCGAGGAGTGCGAAATATCGCGTTCGTGCCAGAGTGCTACGTTCTCCAGCGCCGGGGTCACCATGCCGCGCACCAAACGAGCCAGCCCGGTCAAGTTCTCGGTCAGCACGGGATTGCGCTTGTGGGGCATGGCCGACGAGCCCTTCTGCCCGGGCGAGAAGAATTCCTCGGCTTCGAGCACTTCTGTTCTCTGCAGATGGCGGATTTCGACTGCCAGGCGCTCGATCGACGAGGCGATCACGCCCAGCGTGGCAAAATACATGGCGTGCCGGTCGCGCGGGATCACCTGGGTCGAAACCGGCTCGATCGCCAGCCCCAGCTTGTCGGCGACATAGGCCTCAACCGCAGGGTTGATATTGGCAAAGGTGCCGATGGCGCCCGATATGGCGCAGGTGGCGATTTCCTTGCGCGCCGCGACCAACCGCTCGCGGTTGCGGCTGAACTCGGCATAGGCCTCCGCCAGCTTGACGCCAAATGTGGTCGGCTCGGCGTGGATGCCATGGCTGCGCCCGATGGTGATGGTGTTCTTGTGCTCCATGGCCCGGCGCTTGAGCGCGTCGAGCAGCCTGTCGATATCGGCCAGCAGGATATCGCTGGCGCGCGCCAACTGAACCGACAGCGTAGTATCGAGCACATCTGAGGAGGTCATTCCTTGGTGCACAAACCGTGCTTCCGGCCCAACGATTTCCGAAAGGTGGGTCAGGAACGCGATCACATCGTGCTTGGTGGTACGCTCGATCTCATCAATGCGTTCAACGTCGAAGGTTGCAACGCTGCCCTTGTCCCAGATCACCTGCGCAGCCTCGCGCGGCACCACCCCGAGATCGGCCAGTGCAAACGTGGCATGAGCTTCTATCTCAAACCAGATGCGGAACCGCGTTTCCGGCGACCAGATGGCAACCATTTCGGGGCGGGAATAGCGCGGAATCATGGGCTTAAGCTTTCAGGTTCAGAATTTGAATCAGGCAGAAATTGTGCTGGCGGCGGTGCGGATCGCGGCAATGCGCCCGGCATATGTGGCTGGGTCATTCCCGCTGTAAACCGACGATCCGGCGACGAAGACATTCGCCCCCGCAGCAGCCACCGCTGCCGCATTGTCCGCCGTGATCCCACCATCGATTTCGAGGTCAATCGCGCGGTGGCCGATCAGGGCCTTGGCCTGCCGCAGCTTCTCAACGGCGCCGGGAATAAAGCTCTGGCCGCCGAATCCGGGGTTCACGCTCATGATCAGCACTAGATCGAGGTCCCCGATGACATGCTCAAGCACCGAAACCGGCGTTGCGGGATTGATCGACACACCGGCTTTCTTACCTTCTGCCTTAATCGCCTGAATGGTCCGGTGCAGGTGCGGCCCGGCCTCGGCGTGGACGGTGATGATATCCGCGCCCGCCTTGGCGAAGGCAGCGATATAGGGGTCAACCGGTGCGATCATAAGGTGCACGTCGAACGGCTTGGCCGTCACCTTGCGCACCGATTGCATGACAACCGGACCGAAGGAAATATTGGGCACGAAATGCCCGTCCATCACATCGATGTGGATATAGTCGGCACCAGCCGCGTCGATGGCGCGGACTTCCTCGCCGAGCCGCGAAAAGTCGGCTGACAGGATGGAAGGTGCAATCCTGATGGGTAAGCGCGCCATGGTGCCTCAGCAATGCCGGATCATTGGCTGCGCACTAGCACAGGGGGCAGGGCGAGTCAGCAGGCAATTGGTATGCAGTCACCGGCTTGGCTCGTGTCACATCCGCGTGCGCGGCAATGCGCACCGTTGCATCCGTTGGATGCTGGGATACAACAGACCCAAACCGTGGAGCGGACATGTTTGGATTTTCCCTGCCCGTCGTTTTTGGCGCCGGCGTGCTGAGTTTTCTCAGCCCCTGCGTGCTGCCACTCGTGCCGCCCTATCTCACATATATGGGCGGCGCGAGTTTCGAGCAGTTGCGCGATGCCGATGCCCGGCGCGGGGCCTTGCAGTTCCGCATTGTTCTGACGTCGCTGTTCTTCATCCTTGGGTTCTCGGCGGTGTTCATCACGCTGGGTGCCACGGCCACCGCTTTCGGTCAGGCATTTCGTCAGGCACTGCCCTATCTCACGCCCATTGCCGGGGTGCTGATCATTGCCATGGGGCTGCATTTTCTGGGCGTCTTCCGCATCGGATTTCTAGACCGGCAAATGCGCCATTCGGGCCCCGGCGTTGCCAGCGGGCCGCTGGGCGGCTTCCTGCTCGGTCTGGCTTTTGCCGTGGGCTGGACGCCGTGCATCGGTCCGGTGCTGGCAGCCATACTCTCAGTCGCCGCCAGCCAGGACAGCGCTTATGAGGGCGCTGCCCTGCTGGGGGTCTACTCGCTCGGGCTCGGGGTGCCGTTCTTTCTGGCGGGTCTGGCCATCGGGCCATTCCTGAGTTTTTTTGAAGGCTTCCGCCGGCACCTTGGCGTCATCGAGAAGGTGATGGGCGGGTTTCTGGTGCTGACCGGGCTGCTCTTCATCACCGGCAATTTCACCCGGCTGTCATACTGGTTTCTCGAAACCTTCCCGGTGCTGAGCCAGTTCGGCTAGATCAGCTTGAGTGCCCGCAGCGAGGCGTGGCCGGCTTTGCCGATAATGATATGATCGTGAACCGTGATGCCCAGCGGGCGCGCGATGTCGTTGATCTGCTTGGTCATCTGCACATCGGCCGACGATGGGGCAGGGTCGCCCGAGGGGTGGTTGTGCACAAGGATCAACGCGGTGGCCGAAAGCTCGAGCGTACGCTTGATCACTTCGCGCGGATAGACCGGAGTGTGGTCGACTGTGCCCGTCTGCTGCACTTCGTCCTTGATCAGCCGGTTGCGCTTGTCGAGAAACAGGATGCGGAACTGCTCTACATTCTCGAACGCCATCTGCGAGCGGCAGTAGTCGATCAACTGCGTCCACGAACCCAGGATTGGCCGGTCTTGGTCAATCTTGTCGCGCGCAAAGCGCTGCGCTGCCGCCACGATGGCCGCAATATGGGTTGTTGCCACATCCCCCAGCCCTTCGATTTCTTTGAGCCGCTGCGGCGGGGCGCTCATCGCTTCTGAAAAGCTGCCAAAACGGGCAATCATGGCTTTGGCAATCGCCTTGGTGTCACGCCGGGGTAGCAGTGGGAACAGCAACAGCTCGATCAGTTCATAATCCTGCAGGGCATCGGCACCGGCTTCGACAAATCGTTCGCGCAGCCGCTCGCGATGGCCGAGGTAATGCGGCTTATGGGCCTCCGCAAAACCGGTCGCTGCATCCTTTGATGCCTTTGACAAAGCTCCTCCTAACGGCGGGCGTCCAGCGGATTGAAAAGGCCCTTTGGCGAGGCAGTGAACACCTCATAGCCGGAATCAGTAATACCAATCGAATGTTCGCACTGGGCCGAAAGGGTGCGGTCTCGCGTCACCGCTGTCCAGCCGTCGGCGAGAATTTTCACATGCGGCCGCCCGAGGTTGATCATCGGCTCGATGGTAAAGATCATCCCCGGTTTGAGTTCGGGCCCGGTGCCGGGCGTGCCAAAATGCATGATATTGGGCTCGTCGTGGAAGAGCATGCCCACACCATGCCCCACAAAGTCACGCACCACGCTGGTGCGCTCGTTTTCGGCATGCTGCTGGATCGCGGCCCCGATATCGCCGGTCGTATTGCCCGGTTTGGCCGCTTCCAGGCCCTTGAAGAAACTCTCATACGTGACTTCGATCAGCCGCTCTGCCTTGCGGGAAATCTGACCCACCGGATACATGCGCGAACTGTCCCCATACCAGCCGTCGACAATCAGGGTCAGGTCGACATTCACGATATCGCCTTCACGCAGCGGCCGCTCATCGGGAATGCCGTGGCAGACCACATGATTGATCGAGGTGCAGATCGAGTGCCGGTAGCCTTTGTAGAACAAGGTGGCCGGAATGGCATTGTTGTCGCGGGCAAATTCATAAGCCAGCCGGTCGAGTGCGGCGGTTGTTACGCCCGGCTTTACAGCGTCCACCAGCAGGTCGAGCGCCTGCGCGGTCAGGTTGCCCGCCTTGCGCATACCGGCAAAGCCCGCTTCGCCATGCAGGGGAATAACCCCCGATGTGCGGCGCACCTTGGCTTCGGCATCGACATAGGTGATCATTTCGGCAACTCCGGTTCAGAGGCCTAGAAGTAATCGTTGGCGCCAAGGATTGGAAGGGCTTGGCCCAGCACGATTTCCCGGGTCGAAATCTCTGAGGCATAGCAGATCGCTTCGATTCCACCGGCCCGTGCCTGATCGAACGCTACGCCATAGGCCGGGTCAATGTCGCGGGCGAGCGCAAAAGCCCTGCAGTCGGTGCGCTGCACCAGATAGAGCATCACTGCCCGATGCCCCGCCTCCACCATCCTGTGCAATTCGCGCAGGTGTTTGGTGCCACGCTCCGTCACGCAATCGGGGAATTCTGCCAGCCCCGACCGGCGTCCGAAATGCACGTTCTTGATCTCGACATAACAGTCAGGCAACCCGTCACCGGTCAATAGGTAATCAATCCGACTACCTTCGCCATACTTCACCTCGGCTCGCACGGTGCCATAGGCGGCCAGTTCGGGCACTGCCCGCTTCCGCAGCGCTTCGCCGACCACCCGGTTGGGGTGCGCGGTGTTGATGCCCACCAATCCGCTGGGCAATTCCACCAGTTCCAAGTTCCACTTCAGGCTGCGCTTGGGGTCTGCGGCTGGCGATAGCCACACCTGGGTGCCCGGGTCCTTCAGGCCCAGCATGGCACCGGGGTTGGCGCAGTGGGCGGTTACCGCGCTCCCGTCATCGAGCATTACATCGGCAAAGAAGCGTTTGTAGCGCGAAATCAGCCTGCCGCGCTGCATCGGCTGGGGCAAAAGCATGGGGTTGCCTTGATTTTTTGCGGGTGGAAGGGCATTGCATTCTCCCCAATGGTCCAATGCACGGTCAAGCCATGTCAGCCGCTGTTTCCCCCGACTCCGTCACCGCAGGCCTTCTGGTCATAGGCGACGAAATCCTGTCGGGCCGTACCAAGGACGTTAACATCGGCGCTACCGCTGATTTCTGCACCGACCTCGGCATTGACCTGATGGAAGTGCGGGTGGTGTCCGATGTCACCGACCACATCGTCGAGGCGGTCAACGCCCTGCGGGCCCGCTACACCTACGTTTTCACCACCGGCGGTATCGGTCCGACCCACGACGATATCACCGCCGATGCGGTGGCGCAGGCATTCGGCGTCGCCCTGCCGATCAATCCCGAGGCCCGCGCCATGCTCGAAACGCGCTGGAAGCAAACCGGAACCGAGGTCAACGAGGCCCGCCTGCGCATGGCCCGCATCCCGGAGGGTGCCTCGCTCATTGTCAATTCTGTCAGCGCTGCCCCCGGCTTCCGCATCGGCAATGTCCACGTCATGGCGGGCGTGCCTGTTATCATGCGCGCCATGCTCGAAGCGATTGCACCCACGCTAAAGGGCGGCAAACGCGTGCTGTCGCGCACGGTCGTCGCCCGCGTCGGCGAGGGCACCGTCGGCGGCCCTTTGGGTGCGCTGCAACTTGAATATCCCGACGTCAAAATGGGGTCCTATCCGCAGATGGGGCATGCAACCATCATGACCGAGCTGGTCCTGCGCTCATCCGATGAGGCCCGCCTCGAAGAAGCGACAGCCAAAGTCCAGGCCATGGTCGATGCTGCCCACAGGGCTGCTGGTATCGACCCCACTAAATAAACACCGGCCCCGCGCCGTTTCAGGAGTACGACCGTGAACCAGCCCGCCAACAAGTCTTTCCCCGTCACCTGGGATCAGTTCCATCGCGATAGCCGGGCCCTGGCCTGGCGCCTGACCGGTATGGGAACCTTCGATGCCGTGGTTGCCATCGCGCGCGGCGGACTTGTGCCTGCCACCATCGTTGCCCGCGAACTCAATATCCGCGTGGTCGAGAGTGTTGCTGTCAAATCCTATGACCACCAGAACCAGGGCAGCGTGAAGGTGCTCAAGCCCATCTCGCAGCAGATCCTCGATCTCGCCAAGAACGGCGGCAAGGTGCTGATCGTCGATGATCTGGTCGACACCGGCAATACCGCCCGCGCCGTGCGCGACATGCTGCCCGGTGCCCATTTCGCCACTGTTTATGCCAAGCCCATGGGCCGCGAACTGGTGGATACGTTCATCACCGAGGTTTCGCAGGACACCTGGATTTTCTTCCCCTGGGATCTCGATGTTGCCTATGCTGCCCCGATTTCGGGCGGCACCGACTAACTATTTTTGAGCTTTTTCATTCGAACATTTCCGGAGGGCGTCATGTTGCGCAAAACCCTGGTTATCGCTTCCATCCTGGCCCTGGCCGGGTGCAAGGCCGATCTGGTGGAAGTCAAAATTTCGACTTCCGACATCAAGGCCGCCCTGGCCGGTGACGCTGTCACCGTGCCGTTCGAGGCGACCTATTCTGTATTTTCGGATATGGATGAAGCCGCCCGCGAAAAGGTGGGGCAGATCCAGAAGATCGCAGAGGAAAACCTCGACATCGAAGATTTCCAGCTCACCAACGAGGGCAGTTCGGCCCGCGTCGAGATCGAGGGCAACCTGTCCCTCGTCAGCGCCGGCAATGCTGCTTCCACCAAGCCGGGCGCGCTGGCGATCTTTATCGACACAACCGACCTGCCGTCCGAGCTTGAAGGCTTCCCGCTGGAAGTGCGCCTGGGTGTCACCGACACCTTCGCTCCCATGATCGCTGCCATGCAGGCCATCGACTATGGCCTGTCGGCCGAGGAAGTGAACCCGGTCCGCTTCCGGCTCAAGGCCGACACCGGTTCGGCCATCACAGTGCTTTCGGGCGGGGTGCAGATCGAAGGCGAAAGCTACCCGATCAATGCCACCACGCTGCCCGATGGTGATTCCATCACTTTGACCTTCAAGGGCGGGCCCTACGAAGTGGTCAATGGCGGCTTCCTGCTCACCAATATCAATTGAGCCTGCCGATCAGTGGTGCGGGCGGCGGGACTTGAACCCGCACGGGGATACCCCCTCCGGATTTTAAGTCCGGTATGTCTACCATTCCATCACGCCCGCACGGCCGATCCCTTGTCACAGGGATCGGCAAAACTCAACAACAGAGGTTTCTGCAACCACCGGCTTGACCCTCACGCAGCGTCAGGGACTATCACCCTGTCTTGCGGAGGCGCGGACGGATGAAGACCTACACGGTTGCGGAACTGGCCAGACTCTCGGGCGTATCGGTCCGGGCGCTGCACCACTACGACGAGATCGGTCTTCTCAAACCCGCGTTCACCGGCGAAAACCGCTATCGCTATTACGGCCCCGAAGAACTGCTGCGTCTGCAACAGATCCTCATCCATCGTGAGTTCGGCATTCCTCTGGCCGAAATCGCTGCGATTCTTGATTCTCCCGGGTTCGACAGGTTGCAGGCTTTGCGGCAGCAGCGCCAACGCCTGCATGCCGAAGCGCAGCGTTTTGCCGGTCTCGTCAGGACGATCGACCGCACGATCGCCAGTCTACAAGGAGATCGCGCCATGAAGGACGCAGAGCTTTACAAAGGCATTTCGCCGCAAAAGCAGGCCGAATACGAGGCCTGGCTTATCGATACCTACGGCGGTGATATGCAAGACCGCATTGCCGACAGCCGAAGGGGATTTGAGTCTCTCACGCCCGCCGAGCAGGCAAAACTTCAGGACGAGTTGCGGGAGCTGGAGCAGGGGCTTGCTGAAGGGATGCGCCGGGGCGTGCCCCCACAGGCTCTTTCGCTTGATCCGTTGCTGGCCCGGCACAACGCATGGGTGGCATTCATGTGGCATCGGCCCTGTCCGCCTCCGGCCTATGCCGGCCTTGCCGACCTCTACCTTTCGCACCCCGATTTCATCGCGCGCTACGAGAGCATCGAGACCGGCTTTGCCCAGTATCTGTCCACAGCCATGAAGGCCTGGGCAAAAAGACAGGGCTGATCGGAACCAACTCTCTGGCTGCGCATTGTTAGGTCAAACAATCAGCAACAGGAGCTTAACATGCATAAGGATCAGGTCGCTGGCGCCGCTAAGCAGGCCAAGGGTGCCGTCAAGGAAGCCGCCGGCAAGTTGACCGACAATCCAAGGCTCAAAGCTGAAGGCAAACTGGATCAGGCCGAAGGTAAGGTCCAATCCAAGGCTGGCGAGGTTAAGGACAAACTGCGCGAAGCCCTCAAGCGCTAAGTCTCTCAGCCAGTTAAAAGCCGCGTCCGCGCCCCCGGACGCGGCTTTTCCTTGTTCACATTCATGGACCATGCGATCAAACTGGTCGGCAGGAGCAGAGGGCAATCATGGTCGCCGATATCTTCGTGGCAATTGTTGCCGCCATTCATATCTACATTCTCGTGGTCGAAATGTTCTTGTGGACCAGACCCTATGGCCGCCGCGCTTTCGGGATGACCCCCGAATTTGCCGAAGAAACCAAGGTTCTTGCCGCCAATCAGGGTCTTTACAATGGTTTCCTCGCCGCCGGTCTGATCTGGGGCCTTCTTCAAGGCGATGCCGGCGATCCAACAAAAATCTTCTTTCTGGCCTGCGTCGCCATTGCTGGGCTCTACGGTGCATTTTCCTCCAGCATCCGGATTTTGTTCGTCCAGACACTGCCTTCCGCCTCTGCCTTGATTGCCGTCTGGCTTCTCTAGTCTCAGATCAACAATGTGACTAGGCATCGATATATGCTTGCCCAATAGAACTATTTGAGTTCGACTGGATGTCGAATCCAAACTGTTGAAGGGTAGTGGCATGTGGGATTTCTCGATCGGCAGGGCACTTGGCCTGATGGCCAGAACATCGCCCTTCATTGTGCTCCGCATCGTTGTCTATTTTGGCATTGCAGTTGCCTATGTTCTGGCCACTGGCGTCGGAGCAGGGCTCGGGTGGGGCGTCGGCGCTTTCGGAGATGAGGATTTCCGGGCCGGGTCCATCTTCTGGGGCGGCGCCCTGGGCTTTGGCGCGGTGGCCGGCGTTCTCTACTTCCTGCGCGAATACACCCTCTACATCGTCAAGGCCGGGCACATTGCGGTGCTGGTCGAACTGCTTGAGGGGCGCGATGTGCCGATGGGGCGGGCGCAGATCGATCACGCCAGCGGCGTGGTCAAGGCGCGTTTTGCCGAATCGAACGTGCTGTTCGGCGTCGATCAATTGGTCAAAGGCGTGCTCAACGCCATTACCGGCCTGATCCAGGGCATTGCCAGTTTCCTGCCCATCCCGGGGCTGCAGAACGTCATTGGGCTGGTCAGGGCGTTTCTGCGGGTTTCGGTGGGGCTCCTTGATGAGGTGATCCTGGCTCACTCCATCCGCACCAATGCCACCAATCCCTGGGCATCCGCGCAGACGGCGCTGGTGCTTTACGCCCAGAACTACCCCGTCATGCTGCGCAATGCTGCCTGGCTGACAATCATCACCTATGTGCTGGCCTTCTTTGTTTTCCTGATCATGCTGGCGCCTGCCGCCGCGCTGGTCTGGTTCATTCCTGGCGCGTGGTCGGCAGGCGGGTTCGTCTTTGCCATCCTGTTCGCCTGGGCGGTCAAGGTCGCGCTGATCGAGCCCTTTGCCATTGCCTGCATGATGGATGTCTACTTCCGGCAGACCGAGGGGCAGTCTCCCGATCCGCAATGGGACGCCCGGATCTCGGGGGTCTCGAAGAAGTTTGTCGAACTCAAGGATCGGGCAGCCCGCTGGTCTGGCTTTGGCGGCAGCTCTGGGTCCGGCTTCAAGCCGTTCGGCTGATGGCGTAGTGCAGCCGCACGCAACCCCGGTCGAGCGCTTTGGCGCTCAGCAGGCGCGGCGAAACCTCAAAACCGGTGGCGGGAAACAAAGGCACCCCGCCGCCGATGATTTCGGGAATGACGTAGATCTCGATTTCATCGAGCGCCCCGCGCTCCAGAAACGCCATCTGCAATCTCCCGCCGCCAATCATCCAGACATCGCCATCCGTACTCGCCCGCAGTTCGGCAATCAGCGCCGACACATCGGCCCGCGTCTCGATCCGGCCTGCCGGGTTGGGGATCGGCCGCGAGGTCACAACGATCACCCGCTTGCTGTCATAGGGCCAGGCGCCGCCATGGTTGGCCAGGAAGTCATAAGTATCCCGCCCCATCACCAGCGTTGAAACCGTCTCGATAAAGCGGTTGTAGCTGTGCTCGCCCAGGTCCATGCCATCATAGCGGAACAGCCAGTCGAGCGCTCCATCCGGTCGCGCGATGAAGCCATCAAGGCTGGTTGCGATGTATCCGCGTATATTGGCCATGCCGATTCTCCTGTGATCTGAACGGCCATGCATATATATAAACGAACGTTCGTTTACAATGGTGACCCATGGCACGACCCCGCACCGTCAGCGACGCTGATATTCTTGATGCCGCCCTTGGGCTGATGCAGCGCCAGGGCCCGCAGGCGGTCACCTTCGCCTCGGTTGGCGCCGCGTCGGGCCTGTCTCCCGCCACGCTCGTCCAGCGCTATGGCAACAAGGATCAATTGGTCGAAGCCGCGCTGCTGCGCGCCTGGGACATACTCGACGCCCAGACTGAAGCAGCGGACCTGTCCGCCCCGGAAACCCCGGACGGGGCCGTGACGCTGCTCGTTTCGCTGTCCGACTATGGCGATCACGATCAATATGCCGAGGGCCTCTTGCTCCTGCGCGAGGATATTCGCAACCCGGCGCTGCGGGCCCGGGGTGAGGCCTGGGGCAGGGTATTGGCGCAGGCGCTTGGCCGCCGCCTCTCGGCAGACCCAGAGCGGCAGCTGATGCTGGGACGCTTGCTTGCCAACCAGTGGCAGGGCGCGCTCATTTGGTGGGGATTTTCCCGCGAGGGCACGGTTTCGGCCTATGTTTCGGCCGAGTTGAAGGCTTTTATCGCCACCCTGATCACCTGACGCTGAGGAACCCGCCATGACCATCGCCATTCTCGGGGGCACTGGCTTCATCGGTACGCAAACTATCAGGCGCCTGCTCGCCCATGGCGAGGATGTGCTGCTGATCCATCGCGGCAACAACGTGCCCGATTCCCCGGCCAGCGGAATATCGTGCCGCCTCGCCGACCGGGCCGACAGTATCGCCCTCACCAGCCTGCTGCGCGAGCATGGGGTCTCTACTGTCATTGATATCATTGCTCTGACCTTGGGTAATACGGCCGCCGTGCGCGAGGCGGTGGCAGCAATCGGCGGGCGCTATGTCATGTTGTCGGGCGCCGATGTTTACGCCAACTATGGCGGCATGATCGGGCGCGACGCCGTCGAGCCCCGGCAAAGGCCCGCCACCGAAGATTCGCCCCTGCGCCAGTCGCGGTTTCCCATGCGCGGCAGCACACGCCTGCCCAAAGGTATCGATCCGGAAATCTTCGAGAACTACGACAAGCTGGTCATTGAAGAAGCCGCCCTTGCCGATCCCCGCTTCGCCACAACGGTGCTGCGCCCGGGCATGACCTTCGGGCCAGGAGATAAGCAGCACCGCCTCGGCTGGGCCGTCGCTGCGGCCGGGCAGGGCGGGGTGGTCAAAGTCGATGCTCGTGCGCTCGATTGGAAAAGCTCCTACGGCTTTGTCACCGATGTGGCCGACGCCATTGCGCTGGCGGCCATTTCACCAAAAGCGGCCGGGCGCATCTATAACATCGCCCAGCCTAAGGCCCGCAGCGTTGGCGACTGGCTCAAGACCGTTGCGGGCGCTATGGGCACTACCATTTCCATCGAGGCCGTACCCCCCGCTGCGCGCGGCATTATGGCCGAGCGCGCCGACGCCACCGACCTGCGTTTTCCGCTGACCATTGATTCAAGCCGCATCCGTGCCGAGCTCGATTTCGTGGAAGTGGTCAGCGAAGCCGAAGCGATCCTGCAAACCATCGCCTACGAAACGGATAAACTCTGATGCTGCTCAAAGCCGATCTGCTTGCCGAAATCAAAGCCGGCAGGGTCGATATTGTCTTCCGGCGCTGGAAGCGCTCCACCGTCAAGCCTGGTGGCACGCTGATGACTTCGATCGGCCTGTTGTCCATCGATGAGATCGTGCCCATAACGCTCAACGATGTGACGCTCGAACACGTCCAGCGCGCCGGCTTTGCCTCCATCGCTGCCTTCCATGCCTGGCTCGATACCATGAAGGACGGCGACCTCTGCCGCATCCACCTGCACTATCTCGGCGAGGACCCGCGCATCGCACTGCGCAACGATCCCGGCCTTGCCGATTGGTCCGAACTCTCGGTCGCCCTCACCCGGCTCGATGGCAAAGCGCCCTGGGTTTCGGCCACCCTGGCCCTCATCACCAGCCATCCCGGCGTCCTCGCTGAAACGTTGGCCACAGCCGCCGGCATGGAAAAAGCCCCCTTCAAGTCGCGTGTCGCCAAGCTCAAGGCGCACGGCCTCACCGAAAGCCTCGATGTCGGCTACCGCATTTCACCGCGTGGCGCGGCGGTGCTCAGGCGGTTGCAGAAGTAGCGAGCGGCCCCTCTGGAGTCCCTCCCGCCTGTTCGGTCGCGGCAGGGGGCGAGGCAGGGGCATCACACTCACTGCCAGCGCTTGAAAGATCGCAGGTGCCCCAGCGTTTTCACCACATGCCCGGCGATGGTCTCCACCGGGTCCGTCACCGGCACAGCCAGCGCGTTTTCATCCGGCGCTGGCGGCTCAAGCGTTGCGAACTGGCTGTCGAGCAGCGAGGCGGGCATGAAGTGGTGCGGGCGCCGCGCAATGCGTTCCCCGATCACCTCGCGCGAGCCTTCAAGATAAACAAATAGAATCGGTTCGCGGGCTTTCTTGATCAAATAGTCGCGGTAGGCGCGGCGCAGCGCCGAGCATGCGCCCACCACCACGTCCTTGCGTTCGGCCGCCTCGTGCAACGCTACCGCCAGCGCTTCAAGCCACGGCCAGCGATCGTCGTCGGTCAATGGTGTCCCCGCGCTCATCTTGGCAACATTTGCCGCCGGGTGATAGTCGTCGCCATCGTGGAACGGGGCGTGCAGGCGCCGCGCAATTGCCTTGCCAGTAGCGGTCTTGCCGCTGGCTGACACGCCCATCACCACAATGATCCGCGCCGGTTCAAACCGTGGCGGTAAGGGCGCCGTCGACATAAAGAATGTGTCCGTTCACAAAGCTCGAAGCTTCCGATGCGAGGAAGACGGCCGCGCCGCCCACCTCGTCCACTTCGCCCCAGCGCCCCATCGGGGTGCGCTGTGCCACCCAGGCGTTGAATTCGGGGTTGGCGCTCAGCGCCTCATTGAGTTCCGTGCGGAAAAAGCCGGGGGCTAAGCCGTTGACGTTGATGCCGTGCCGCGCCCAGTCCGTCGCCATACCGCGCGTCAGGTTGGCGACGGCGGCTTTGCTCGCCGCATAGGGCGCAATCGAATAGCGCGCCACACCGCTCATTACCGAGCAGAGGTTGATGATCTTGCCCGCCTTGCGCTCGATCATATGCCTTGCCACCAACTGGCTGACCGTGAAGACCGAGGTCACATTTGTCGCGATCACCCGCTCGAACTTGTCATGCGGATAGTCTTCGAGCGGGGCCCGGAAGGTCAGCCCGGCATTGTTGACCAGAATGTCGATTGGCCCCAGTTCGCCTTCGCAAAAGCCGATACCGTCGGCCACGCTGTCCTGGCTCGTCACGTCAAAGGCTACGGCGCGGGCAGTGTAGCCTTCGCTGTTGAGCGTTTCCGCCGCCACGCCGAGGGCTTCGGTGTCGCGCCCGTTCAGGATCACTTTTGCACCCGCCCCGCCCATGGCGCGGGCAATGGCGAGGCCAAGGCCCCGGCTGGATCCGGTGATCAGGGCCTGCTTGCCCTCAAGGCTGAACAGCGACAGCGTCTGCATCCAACATACTCCTTACCTGCGGGCACTTTTGCACGAAAGGCGCGAAAAAGTGCGGGAAAATCGCGGTCTTTCACTGCCGGTTTTAGGTGGCGTTCAACCTGCTGAAATGGCACAACACACCCCCTATAGACTTTAGTCGGTTTGCTGGTGAGGAGAATACAATGTCGTCTGCGGATATCGGGCTGATCGGCCTGGCCGTCATGGGTTCAAACCTGGCGCTCAACATCGCCGAAAAAGGCTACACCATCGCCGTCCAAAACCGGACCGCCGCAAAGATCGACGAATTCCTCAATGAGTCCGGTTCGCTGCGCGACAAGATCATCGGCCGCGCCGACCTTGCCGAGTTCGTGGCATCCATCAAGCGTCCGCGCTCGATCATCATCATGGTCAAGGCTGGCAAGGCGGTGGATGAGACCATCGAACAACTCCTGCCCCTGCTCGATCAGGGCGATGCCATCATCGAGTGCGGCAATTCCCTCTATACCGATACCCAACGGCGCTTCGACTATCTCACCCCCAAGGGCATCGGCTATCTCGGCGTCGGCGTGTCCGGCGGCGAAGAGGGCGCGCGCCATGGCCCCTCGATCATGGTTGGCGGCTCCAAGCAGCAATGGCACAATGCCGAAGCAGTCCTCACCGCCATCGCCGCCAAGTTCAACGGCGAAAGCTGCTGCGCTTATCTTGGGGAAGGGGGCGCTGGCCACTTCGTCAAGACCATCCACAACGGTATCGAATATGGCGACATGCAGATGATCGCTGAGGTCTATGGTGTCATGCGCGATGGTCTGGGTATGAACCCGATCGCCTGCTCGGAAGTCTTCAAGCAGTGGAACAAGGGCCCGCTCAATTCTTACCTTATCGAAATCACCGGCCATGTCCTGGCCTCGGTCGATACCCAGACCGGCAAGCCGCTGGTTGAGCTGATCCTCGACAAGGCCGGGCAAAAGGGCACTGGCGTCTGGTCCGCCATTGCCGCCCAGCAGCTTGGCGTGCCCGCCACGGCTATCGAAGGCGCCGTGGCTGCCCGCTCGCTTTCCTCGCGCAAGGACGAGCGCGTGGCCGCTGAAGCCGTCTATGGCAAGCGCACCGCCGGGCGTGCCGACATTTCGCTGGAGACCCTCGAACAGGCCCTGCTGGCCGGCAAAATGGTGTCCTATGCTCAGGGCTTTGCCGTCATGGCCAAGGCATCGGAAGAAAACGGCTGGAACCTGCCGCTCGCCACCATCGCCAAGATCTGGCGCGCCGGCTGCATCATCCGCTCGCGGTTCCTCGATCAGATGTCGGCCGCCTATGCCAAGGGCGATGCGGTCAACCTGCTCATGGTGCCCGATTTCGTCACGCTGATGAAAAAGGCCCACCCGGCGCTGCGCAAAGTCGTCGCCGCCGGGGCGCTGGGCGAGTTCCCGCTGCCCTGCCTTTCGGCGTCGCTGGCTTATTTTGACAGCTACCGTCAGGCGTTGGGCACGGCCAACCTCGTTCAGGGGCAGCGCGATTTCTTCGGCGCCCATGGCTTCGAGCGCCTCGATCAGCCGGGCACCTTCCACGGCAAGTGGCCGTCCACGCTCGGTAATTGATCCGCGATCCGGGAAGGGCTACTTCCCGGAATCTTCCTCATGGGGTGGCGTTGCCTGCTGGCCGGGCGGCGCCATGTCCGGGGTACGAGCATGGTGGGCCACCGGCTTGCGGTGCATCAGGTCGTAACGCTTGGCGGTATAGACGAATACAATCGCCGAAAGCACGATCAACACCGCCGCCCCAATGAACGGAGCGCCGGGGAAATAGCTGGGGTCCGTCTTGTCGGCCTTGGTGAAATAGGCAAACAGCTGGGTTGCCGCCAGCGGGCCGATGATGGCCGCCAGTGAATTGGCGGCGTTCACCGCCCCCTGCAATTCGCCCTGTCCATTGTCGGGCACCTGCCGCGACAGCAGGCCGTTGATCGCCGGTGCGGCCAATCCGGTAAGGGCCCCGAACATCAGGAAGCCATAGAGCCCGAATTGGGTATGCACGAATGCCGTGCCGGTGAAGGCTATCACCGCTGCTGCCAATCCGATCAGTACCGTCGTCCACTCGCCCACCCGCTTGACCAGCGGCGCGATCAGGAAGGCCTGGCTGACGGCAAAGCCGATCCCGAACGCCCCGAGCGCGCGCCCGATCTGGCTGGATGAGAAGCCGATGACTTCGATGGTGAAGAAGTTCCAAACCGATGGAAACGCCTGGCTGGCCAGTGACAGCAGGAACAACGAGAACAGCAGCCAGATCACCACCGGATACTGGCGCAGGGCCAGCACTGCGCCAAAGGGGTTGGCCCGCCGGATATTGAACGGCCGCCGCCGCTCTTTGGGCAGGCTTTCGGGCAGCACGAAAAGACCGAAAAGGAAATTGGCAAAAGCCAGCCCGGCAGCGGCGTAGAATGGCACGCGCGGTCCATATTCGCCCAGTTCGCCACCCACCACTGGCCCGATGATGAAGCCGAGCCCGAATGCGGCCCCGATCAGGCCGAAGCGCTGCGCGCGTTTGTCCGGCGGGGTGATGTCGGCGATATAGGCCGTCGCCGTGGCTACTGCAGCGCCGGAAATGCCTGACAGAATGCGCCCGAGATAGAGGAACGCCACCACCGGCGCAAAGCCCATCAGCAGGTAGTCGACGGTCAGGCCGAGCAGGGACAGCAGCAGGATCGGCCTGCGCCCGAAGCGGTCGGACAGATTACCCAACACCGGCGAGAATACGAACTGCATCAGCGCATAGACAAACACCAGATAGCCGCCGATCACCGCAGCGTTGGCGACGCTGCCACCGGTCACCTGCTCGATCAGTTCGGGCAGCACCGGCACAATGATGCCGAGGCCCACCATGTCGAGCAGGATTGTGACCAGGATGCAGATCAACGTCAGGCGGGAATTGGGAGAAACGGCCATGCTGGGTCTTTTTGGATGAAAGTCGCCGCAGTTGACACAGCCGCAAGGGCTAACGCAAGCGTAAAGCCGGTTCCTATGCAGCCCTAGCGCGCGGCGCGCCGCGGGGCTGGCGTATCAACCTCTGGGGCGGCGTTGTATCCATAAAGCCAATCCAGCCGCCCGAGATGGCCCTGTGGCCCCTGCAGTGCGATCACCGCGTTGCGGGCAACCGTGAACGGCCATTCCATGTGAAATGCGCGCCCGTTCCCCATCGAGAGGTCCTGCACCTTGTCCACACGCGGCTTGCGCATGGCGGTGTAGCGGGCAAAGGCTGATTCGGCGCTGGGCTCGGTCATCAGCAGCGGCGCCAGTATGGCAGCGTCCTCGATTCCCATCGCTGCACCCTGCGCCTGGAACGGCACCATGGCGTGCGCGGCGTCGCCGATCAGGCCAATATTGCCCTGATGCCACGCATTCGTGCGCACTGTAGAAAGCGGCCAGTAGCCCCAGTCGTCGCCCGCCGCTTTCAAAATAGCGTCGAACTGTCGGCTGTGCAGCAGCGCCCAGGGCAGGTTAGGGCGTGTTGGCGGCTTTTCGCCAAATACCCGCTCGGCCTTTTCCTCGGCGAACAGGGCCACATTGACCACATTGCGGTGCGGCAGCGGATAGCACACCGCATGATAGCCCGGTCCGAACAACAGGCTGGTGCGATCAAGCGCAATCACCCCCTCAAGAGCGTCAAAGCTCATCAGCGTCCGCCAGGCAACCCGGTTCCGATAGACCGCTGCCGGGCCATCCATAATCCGCGTCCGTGTCAGCGAATGCACGCCGTCTGCGCCCACGAAGGCGAAACCCCTGGCGTTGCGCTGGCGCAGGTCGGCCTCTTCGGCCAAAACCGTCACGCCGCGCGCATGGCTCACCGCATCAAAGCTTTTGACGCCGAAGACCATGTCGATATTGCCAAAGCGCCGGCAGGCGCGGAACAGCACATCAGCCAGGTCCGCCCGGTGCATCACCGCATAGGCAGCGCCATAGCGTTCGCGCATGGTCTGGCCGAGTTGCAGCGTCGTCAGCGGCCTGCGGGCCCGATAGGGATAAACGTCGATGCCCTCAGGCTCGAAGCTGCGCGCGGCGATGGCCTTGTCGAGCCCCAGTTGATCAAGCACCCGGCGTGCGTTGGGGCTGATTTGCAGCCCGGCACCATATTCCTGCACAGTGGGGTTGCGCTCGAGCACCACCACGGTGGCTCCAAACTTGGCGAGCGCGAGTGCCAGCGTCAGGCCGGCGATCCCCGCGCCTGCAATATAGATTGTCCGGCCTGTGGCAGGCATGGCAGTCCCGGTGTCAGGCAGCCTGATAAACGGCCGAGAGCGGCTCGGATGTGCCGGGGGTCAGGCTGGCATCATAGACGTAAAGCGTTGAGCAGTAAGGGCACACGATCTCGCTGTCCTTGCCCATGTCGAGAAACACGTGCGGATGATCGAACGGGGGCAGGGCGCCTACACACTGAAATTCCTTGGCGCCGACGCGAATGCGGGCCAGACCTTCGGAATTGTGGAAATGCGGCGTGCTGCCATGTGCCATCGGACTACCCTGCGAAGCGGAGTTTGAGTTTGGCCGGACCATAGCCAAGCCGGGGCCGGAAGGGAAGCGTCTCGGCGTCGCATCTGCCGGACCAGCTGAGGTGAACGCCGGCTGAATGCGGTCTTAAGTGCGGTTTCATCTTCAATGAGGCAAACCGGCACTATTGATCTTCCGCCCCATTTGCAACGAGCTGACCATGACCTTCCCATTCCGCAGTATCGCGACCGCCGCGCTCTCGCTTCTCCTCATGTCCAGTCTTTCCGCCCCGGCGCTTGCGCAGGCCTCTCTGTTCGGCAACAAGCCAAATGGCGGGGTCTTGCAGGGGCGGCTCTATGACAGTTGCGCCACCAAGGAGGCCATGTTCTCGATCATGCGCAATGGCGGTCTCAAGCCAGAGCGCATCGTGTCGTCCAAGCCGGGCGTCGTCATCATTCGCGGCAAGGGGCCGGATGGACGCTGGGACTATGCGTTCGCCCCCTGCCTTTTCATGGTCGACGGGCGTTTCCCCGTTGGCAAGGCGCCCCGCTAAGTCAGCATTTTCCCGGTTGCGCGGCGCCTTCTAACCCATCATAGGGTTTGCAGGCGCCAGCAATCGGATCCCTCATGCAGTCCACCTTCTCTTCCGACGGCATTTCGATTGCCTATCAGGTTTTCGGCCAGGGCTCGCCGATCCTGCTCATCCACGGTTTTGCCTCCAATATCCAGGTCAACTGGGTGCAGACGGGCTGGGTTGATACCTTGGTGGACGCCGGGCACCGTGTGATTGCTCTCGACAATCGCGGCCACGGCCAAAGCCAGAAGCTTTACGATCCCAAGCTCTATTTTGCCCACGAAATGGCCGAGGATGCTGCCCGTCTGCTCGATCACCTGGAGATCGGCACCGCCACCGTCATGGGCTATTCGATGGGCGCGCGGATATCGTGCTTTCTTGCCCTTCAGCATCCCGAGCGTGTCGATCGGCTGGTGCTCGGCGGCATGGGGCGCAACCTGATCGAGGGGCTGGCCGATTCCGAGGAGATCATTGAAGCCCTCACCGCCGAATCCCTCAGTCAGGTCACCGGCAAGACCGGCCGACAGTTCCGCATCTTTGCCGATCACTCCAAGGCCGACCGGGCAGCGCTCGCCGCCTGCATGATCCACTCACGCGAGCCCATGTCCGATGCCATGGCCCGCCGCATCACGCAACCAGCGCTCATCGCCGTCGGCGAGGCTGACGACATGGCCGGTTCACCCCAGGCGCTGGCGGACATTCTGCCCCACGGCGAGGCGTTCATCATCCCGCGCCGCGACCATATGCGCTCAACCGGCGACCCGGCATTCAAGCAGGCGGCGCTGGCGTTTTTGGCACGTGCGTCCACCGCGTAAGGACAAAGTGAACCGTTTTGCGCGCGAACCCTTTGTTTGCGAGCATGAGATACCTTATATCGAAGGGCCGTAACGGAGCTTGCAATGAGCACGACTGCCAAAAAGACCGCCCACATCCAGTCGATTGATCCGGTTTGGGATGCCATCGTCGCCGGGGCGTCCGAGATTGTCTCGCGCGAGCCCTCGCTGTCGAACATGGTGGTGTCGGCTGTTCTCAATCATGCTTCATTCGAATCGGCGCTGGCCCATCGCCTGTCCGAGCGCCTGCATCACGCCGATGTCTCGGCCGACCTGATCCGCCAGGCCATGCTCGAAATGCTGGCGCTCTATCCGCAGATCGGGCTCGATGCCCGCGCCGACCTCGCCGCCACTTATGAGCGCGACCCGGCCTGCCACCGCGCTATCGAGCCGCTGTTGTTCTTCAAGGGCTATCAGGCCATCCAGACTCACCGCTTCGCCCATGCCCTGCACCTGCAGGGTCGCCGCGATTTCGCGCTCTATTTCCAGAGCCGGGCCAGCCAGGTGTTCCAGGTCGATATCAACCCCGCCGTTCGCATCGGTAAGGGCATCATGCTCGATCATGGTACTGGCCTCGTCATCGGAGAAACTGCGGTGGTGGGCGACAATGTCTCGCTCCTGCAAAATGTCACGCTCGGTGGCACCGGCAAGGCCGAGGAAGATCGCCACCCCAAGATTGGCAATGGCGTGCTGATCGGGGCAGGGGCCAAAATTCTGGGCAATATCAAGGTTGGCGATTGCTCGCGCATCGGCGCCGGGTCGGTTGTGCTCAAGGAAGTGCCGCCGCGTGTCACCGTCGCCGGTGTGCCCGCCAAGATCATCGGCGAGGCCGGGTGTGCCCAGCCTGCATCGGTGATGGATCAGATGATCACCGTTCACGACATGGCGCTTTAGCCGAGCCGGAAATCGTCCATTTGCAGCGGGGAAAAGCCCCGCTCGCGCTTGCCGGGCGCTGCACAGCCACTATGGTGGCGCCACTTTCAACACTCTAGGAGCGGTCCATGAACCACCCGGAAATCATCAAGCTCCAGAAATTTCTGCAGCAGAAGTTCAACAACCGCAATCTCGATGTGCGCCCGCGCAACAAGCAGAACGACAGCGTCGAGGTCTACCTCGGTGAAGAGTTTCTCGGCCTGATCTATGTCGACGATGAAGACGGCGACCGATCCTATAATTTCCAGATGGCCATTCTGGATGTCGATCTCGAAGACTGAGATCTAGGGCGCTATCGCCCCGATCCGCACCAGCCCCGGTTTGACTGCCGCATCGAATTCCTGCCAGTGCATCAACAGGCCGGCATCGAACGTGTAGATGGCGGCAAGGCCGGGTGCCAGGGTCACTGTGCGCAGGCACCGCGAAACCGTCGAGCCTCCCACCGGTTCGCTGCATTTGGCCACGAATGGGTCGGGCGACAGCGCATCGTACCAGACCGTTTCCCCGGCAAATCCATCCGTACCCTTTAGGGGCTTGCCAACCAGACCCGGCGGGCCCGATAGCTCGGTGGGCAGGAACTGGTGCAGGTAGACGCCGTCGAGCAGCCGCGCGCTCGGGCGCACCTTGCTCGGCGGCACCAGTGTCACGTCCATAGGCACATTCGTTCCGCTTTCGCCCAGCGCCACCGGCAGTGTCAGTTCAATCCTGCTCACAAAGCCGCTGACTTGCGCTTCCTGATAGCGAAACCATCCTGTGGGAATCCGCAGTTCCCGTCCGCCCATATTGCGCACCAGGTCGGCCCCTCCAGGCTGCTTGGCAGCGTGCTGGCGGCTCAATGCATCGATTCCGTAAGCCAGCCCAAGTCCAAGCGCTGCAACAACAATTGCGATCACCGCCAGGTTAAAGCCGAGCGAATGATGGGGCGTTTGTGGGGCGTGGACTTCGACCATTGGCGCGTTAACCAGAATCCCCGAGGGCAGATGACTCCCGATGGAGCGCCATTTATGATTAACAAATTGTTAAGAAGATGCCGTGTCGCGCATCTGGTTTGGTGGGGGCGGGTTTATGACGCGCGAGTTGGTCTTGGCGGGGTTCATCATGGCGGTCGGCCTGTGCATGGCAGGCATGGGCACGCATCTCTATCAGGCCGTCTTCAAGCAGGACGCCATGCTGCGATATGACGGGAAGACCTATTTCCACACGCTCGGTCATCTTGCGATGAGCTTTATCTGCGGTCCCTACATCATGCTGCAGATGGGTTGGCGTCAGGAATCGAATGGCACCATCGCCATGGGCGCCGTGCTGCTGTCTTCGCTTGTCGCCTTTGGCTGGAGCTTTATCACCGGCCTGTTGTTCATGAGCATCTACGTCGCCTTCCTCTAGCCCGAAAAAGCTGAAGGCCAGCCTCAGGGGAGAGGACTGGCCTTCAATTCGGACCCAAACTTATCAGGGGAAGGGCCCGGAATGCGCTCTGGATTCAGTTGGCCGCCACGATAACCGGGCGCTCGTCTTCGATCGCCACCCACATGCCTGCATCGGACTGCGACTGGCGCTTGATGAAGTGGTATGGGGTATCCGTCCAAACCTTGATTTCGCCCACCTTGTTGTCGAGCACCAGGTCGCCGCGATCGGTGCGCACCATCAGCACCGCATGGCCATCGCCATTGGCTTCGCGCACCACGGTCATCAGCAGCGTTGAAATATCCCAGCCGCGCGCTGCCAGTTCCCGGCGCTTGGCCAGCGCAATGTCCTCGCAGTCGCCATAGCCGCGCGGATAGGTCCAGTACTCCACCACCTGATAGAGGTCTTCGTCCGTCACCGGCACGATCGAGGCATTCATGTCGGCATTGACTTCGAGCAGATCCTGCCAGCGCGCGTCAGTCAGCGGCTCTGCGTCGATGGGGTTGGCGTTCGGCACGCATTCGGCGCGATACTTCTTGCAGAACTCGGCGTGCCCCACCGGAATGCTGGTCGGGCCCGAAACGGCGGCAAACGCTGCGTTGGTGAAGTCGACCGTCTGGAAAGCGGCGGCCGGTGCTGCCATGGCAACCAGCGCGAGCAATGCTCCGATGATTGACTTTGCGAAGGCTTTGTTGGTGTTCATTTGACGTGTTCCCCTGATGGAGATCACGTTAGGCGGGTCAAATTTCGCCGGTCCGAAAACTGCAATGCAGTTTTGAATCGAACTTTAGCGGTTCGATTCAGGCTCTGTTAGCCATGCTTTGGGGGGCAGTATGTGGAACCGGCGCGCGTGGCGTCAGTTCATGCGCAGGTTCTGCTGCACAACCGTGATCATCTCCTGGGACGAGGAGAACTCAACGGCAACGCCATCCTGGAAATGACGCACAACCCGGGCGCGCATGCGCCCAAGCGTAACCGGCGTGCCCATTGCGGGGCGCACGGCAAGCTCAATGGCCGCGCCCGAAAGCGAAATATCGATGATCTTGCAATTGTAGCGTCGGCCATCGTCGAGCACGACGGTCGAATGCCGGTTGTCCGGTACCACGCGTTCGTGGCGGCGGTCTTCGGGCAGGTTCAGGATATCCTTGTTGGCCAGCCAGGTCAGCTGCGCTGCCATCTTGTCGCGACGGCGCGGGCTGGCCGTGATTTCCATCCGGAAGCCACCGTCCAGGGATTCGGTAATGGCGCCTTCGATACGTCCGAGATGATCGATATAGGCGATCACCTTTTCACCCACCGTGCCGGGAACCGGTGCGATCACCATCGCGTCGCCCGGCGACATCTCCAGCACCTGGCATGGGAACTCGCGCCGGTCGGCCAGCATGTAGCGGCCAAGCACGGAAATCTTCACGCGCTGAAACCTTGGCGTGTCGACAGGGCCGCGGCGCTGCGGTGCAATAATGGCCGACGAGGGCGACTCTTCGAGCATAGAGGCTGGTTACCAGTGCCAATTAAAATATGACACACAGCACCTTAGAGGTGTTTGGTTAACCGTTGGTAAGGGGTTTGCCCCGGCCTTTAAGTCAAATTGCTTAGTTGCGGCCGCCGTCGATCACCGCCAGGTGCGCATAGCGGCGGGCTGAACGGCCATAGACGGTTGCCGGCATGGCGATAGGGGGCATGGCGTGGGCACCGAAGTCGGCATCGCCGCCAGCGGCTGCCAGTTCCACTGCCACATCGCGCATGCCGATATCGTCGGGCCAGATCAGCCGCAGACCGGTAATGCGCTGTTCCACCAGCGGCTGCACGCCCAACCAGTAGGGGGTGTCGAGAGCTGTCATGGCGCCAAGCAGGCGCGACTGGGTCGAGCCATTGTGCCGCACCGGCATCAGAATGGTCTCAAATGCCGCTTTGGTATTGATCGCCGTCGAGCCTTGGAACGTAATCAAGGCGACGGCATGGTCTTCGGTCACGGCACGAACCAGTGTCGCCATGGCGTCGCGGTCGCGCTCGTGCCAGAGCGAGGTGAACGAGCGATTCTTGAGTTCGCGACAATAGGCGGTGCACAAATGGCTGCCGGCGAGGCGGAACAGATACTCATCGCCTTCCCCAGCTTCCAGAATAAAGGTATTGGCCAGAGCCGAGCGGATCTGGGTAGGATCGATGTCGCGCCGGTCCGGTGCACTGCGCGAGCCGCGCAGCTTGTTCCAGTAGTCGTAGAGCGTCTTGGTGCTGGTTTTTTGCATTCTTGTCGATCCCAATGGCGCCCCGATATGGTAGGCCCCGCCGCGACGCAGACATTGCCAAATGCCTTGCCCGAAATCGCCCTTAAACAATCATTAAGGTTAACGCGGGCGACCCCGTGTGGAAAACCGATCAGACAGGTGCCGGAACCGGCCCGGAAAGAGCCGACATGAGCGACCGCAACGCCAGGGGGCAGGGGCCCCGGCAGCCGGGGGATAACCAGCGCCAGCCGATCTTCCTGCTGCCCGGAATCGTTACGATTCTGGCCGGGCTGATGATTGCCGTTCACCTGGCGGAAACCATTGTGCTTAACGAAATGAGCCGCCTCGATCTTTCGATCTGGGTCGGCTTCCTGCCGCTGCGCCTGCTCTCGCCCGAGGCGTTTCCCGGCGGTTACTGGCCGCTTTTATGGACCCCTTTCACCCATGCCTTCCTGCACGCTAGTTTCGAGCATCTGGCACTCAATGTGCTCTGGCTGGCGATCTTTGCCACGCCCGTTGCCCGCCGATACGGCGCGGCGTCGCTGCTGATTCTGTTTCTTGCCACCTCGGCGGCCGGGGCGCTGGCCTTTGCCGCCACGACACTGCCCGAGGTGAGCCTGCTGATCGGTGCATCAGGCGGGGTGGCCGGGCTGACCGGGGCAGCCATCCGCTTCATGTTCCAGCCGGTTCTTTATGCCGTCCATCCAGAAACCGGCGAGCGCATTCTGCGCGGTCGGCGTCTTGCCAGCATCCGCGAGGTGCTGCTCAGCCCACCGGCGCGCAATTTCGCCTTCTTCTGGATTGTCATCAACGCCGCCGTGCCGCTGCTGCCGCTGTTTACCGGCGCCGAGGTGTCGGTGGCCTGGCAGGCCCATCTCGGCGGGTTCTTTGCCGGGTTTTTCCTCGTTCCCCTGTTCGAGCGCCGCCAGTCGGCCCAGGAGCACGCATGACTGATTCTGCCCTTGCCGCGTTGACGGCCCGGCTCGATGCGCTTGAGGAAAAGGTCGCTTATCAGGACCAGACTATCGAGGACCTTAACCAGGTCATCGCCGGGCAGTGGAAGCAGATCGATGCGCTCAATCGCCAGATCGGCAAGCTCGATGATCAATTGCGCGAAGTCGAGGCCGGCATGCCCTCACGCCCCGAGCCGCCCCCGCCGCATTATTGAGTGCCGTAGACGGCCTTGGGGTCGAACAACAGCGGTTCGCCCGTATCGGTGAGTGTTGCCACGCCATCGGTGAGCCCGACGCTGCGATAAAAGCAGCTCTTGCGCCCGGTGTGGCAGGCGGCCCCGCGCCCGGTCTGCTCGACAATCACCAGCACAGCATCCTGATCGCAATCGGTGCGCAGCTCGATCAGCTTTTGCACCTCGCCCGAGGTCTCGCCCTTCTTCCACAGCTTGCCGCGTGAGCGCGAATAGTAGTGCACTTCGCCGGTCCGCAGGGTCAGCGCCAGCGCCTCGGCATTCATATGCGCCAGCATCAGCACAGCATTGCTGCCCGCTTCCACGGTGATGGCGGTCACCAGCCCATGCGCATCAAAGCGCGGCGCAAAGGCAGTGCCTTCTTCCAGTTCGTCATGGGTCAGGGCTTTGGGGTCGGCGAAAATGGTGCTCATGGGCGGGTTCTAGCCCGCCCCGAGCCAATGTTCCAGCCTCTCAGTCTTTCAGGCCAATCCAGATTTCGACCGTGCCCAGCCCGGTGCGCGGGTCAAAGTCGGGGCCATAATATTCAAGAAAGCTCACGTCCTCGGCCTGTTCGGCGCCCGATCCGGGCAGCCACTCGCCATAGATCGCGGCGCATGTGGCGCGGATGCCGCTGATATGCCCCTTGTGGGTGAACTTGGCCCAGCGCCGGGCCGGAATGCGAATGGCCTTGAATTCCTTCGGCAACTCCGCCTTTTCGCTGACCTCGACAGCGGGCATGTAGTCAAACCCGCCATCGGACATTTCACCCACCACTCCGAAAGCGCCTTGGCCGATGATGCCGCGGATCTCCTGTTCCAGGGTTGCGAATTTTTGCCAATGGTCGGGAATGGCGCTTGAGTTTTCCAGGTTGAAGTGGCCCGGCAGGCCCGCAACCCTTATGGGCTTGCCCTCTTCGATCACCGGTGGGTCGAGTTGCACTTTGGTTGCTGCTTCCATTTTCATGGCCTCCACGAGGTTGAGGTCTTTGAGCGATTGCCGCCGCCGCACCGCATCGGGGGTCAGTCCGAACTGGTCGCGGAAGGCGCGCGTGAATGCCTCGTGCGAGCCATAACCGGCATCGAGCGCCACGCTCAGAATATCCGGCGCGCCATCGGCCAGGGCCCGTGCCGCCTCTGTCAGCCTGCGCCCGCGCAGATAGCCCGAAACGGTGTAGCCGGTGCCCATGGTGAACATGCGCGACAGATAGCTTGGTGACAGCCCGGTGGCCCGCGCCAGGTCATCCAGGCTCACCTCCTCGCGGAAGCGGCTTTCGATGAACCAGATGGTGCGGGCGATGGCGGACATGGGCTACTCGCTGTGAGACACCCAGTTTATGCCATGGAACGAAAAGGGCAATTTGATCGCCCTTGCGCTTTGGCCTCAGCGTTTGCCGATCAGGGCGAAGAACCGGTCCTGCTCGTTGCGGTCCTCGGCAAACACGCCGGTGAACCGGTGGGTAAGGGTCGCAACGCCGTGGGCGCGCACGCCGCGCATGGTCATGCACATGTGCTCGGCTTCCAGCAACACCGCCGCCCCGCGCGGGTTGAGGTTCTCGTTGAGCGCGTCGATGATCTGCGCCGTCATAGTTTCCTGCGTCTGCAGGCGACGGGCAAAGACCTCCACCAGCCGGGCCATTTTCGACAGGCCAACCACGCCATCATGCGGCAGATAGGCAATGTGCGCCTTACCCACGAACGGTACCATATGGTGTTCGCAATGGCTGTGGAACGGAATGTCCCGCATCAGCACCAGGTCGTCATAGCCGCCCACTTCCTTGAAGGTGCGCGACAGGATTTCGGCCGGGTCCTGCGTATAGCCGGCAAACAGCTCGCGATAGGATTTTGCCACGCGGGCAGGGGTTTCGAGCAGGCCCTCACGCGCCGGATCGTCTCCGGCCCATGCGATCAGCGTGCGGACGGCGTTTTCGGCTTCTTCCTGGCTGGGGCGGATCGGGGTCGAGGCGGGGCGCTTGAGCGCAGCGTCAATCTTGATCGATTTGTCCATGCTCGGGCTTCCTTTTGGCTGATGCATGCGGCTCTTACGCGGTCCGGGCCAATCCGGACCACAACTTTGCCTGCCTGCCCCTGACACTGGGCGCGTGCTGGACTATATAAGGTGGCAGTGTGACGCCACAAGAAACAGAATTGCCCGCATCATGGAACTGAGCGATCTCTATTCCGACCGCATCCTGGCCATTGCCGGCAACCAGCCCGTGCCCGGGCGCCTTGAAAATCCTGACGCTTCGGCCAAAAAAACCAGCCGCATCTGCGGCTCGGTGGTCGAGGTCGATCTACTGGTACACAATGGCGTGATCGCTGGCTACGGGCATGAGCTGTCCGCCTGCGCGCTCGGCCAAACCTCTGCCGCCATCGTTGCCACCCACATTGTAGGCACGCCGGTGGCTGAGTTCCGCGCCCTGCGCACGGCTATGGAACAGATGCTCAAGGCCGATGGCGCTCCGCCCCGCGGCAAGTGGGATGATCTGAAATACCTCGAACCCGTTCGCGGTTTTCCCCACCGCCATGCCTCGACGCTGCTGGTCTTTGATGCGGTGGTCGCCGCGCTCGATAAAATCGAATCCTCAGAGTCGGTTGCGCAGGCTTCCTGATGGATAACCTCATCCGCCGCTTCTGGCTCGTTATTGATTTTCCCTTCAAGGTCGCCGCCGTGTTCCTGATCACGGTCTATCGCTATACGCTCTCGGCCTTTGCCGGGCGCACCTGCCGCCACCTGCCCACCTGTTCGGAATATACCGCCAAGGCGATCTGGACCTTTGGCTTCTGGCCCGGCGGCTGGATGGGCCTGTCCCGCTTCACCCGCTGCCGCCCCGGCGGCACCGATGGGTTCGATCCGGTGCCTGACCACATCCCCCCCGCCGCCCGCTGGTATCTGCCCTGGCGCTATGGCCGCTGGAAATAGGCCGTTCCGGCCCGGCGCGGCCGGATCCAAAAATTGTTCTGCCGGTTTTGTCGAAACCCGGACCGGGCCTTCGTCGCATCCTTGAAGGCCGTGCCATCTGCCCGCCTGCAAAATCAGGAGACAGCCATGCCCCACCACCTCGTCGCCATCCACCACCCCGATGATTTCGATCCCGTCACCCATTCCACCCCCGAAATGGAGCGCGCTATCGACGCGCTCAACGCCGAAATGGTCGCCGCCGGCATCCGCATCTTCGTCGGCGGCCTCACCCCGGCCCGCAACGCCCACACCCTGCGCATGGCCCTAGACGGCCAGATCACCACCACCAACGCCCCCTTCCACGACGCCTCCACCCACCTCGGCGGCTTCTGGGTCCTCAACTGCCCAACCCAATCCGAAGCCCTTGAATGGGCCCGCAAAGCAGTGGTTGCCTGCCGGGCACCAGTGGAGGTGCGGGCGTTTTGGTGAGGGGAGGAGGCTAACTGAGCCCCTTTTTGGCCTTTTGGGGTGCACTTGAAAACATGTCGAAAAAGCTACGTTGTGGCTTTATGCGGATGAAGTCCTCTACGCCAATTGATCCTGGCTTGCGACGTTCGCCGCCCGCTGGAGTGATCACCTCAATGTCAGGATTTTCAATCAAGGCCGAATGAATGTCGTCGGAGTGTGCAGGAGTGCCGTTGTAAATTGCCTCATAAAAATCGGGAACTGTCATCGCGTCTCCAGACCGAGCAATCAATCTTGGAATGTCATCAAGGAGTTGCTCTCTTGCGCTGGCCCTTCCATCTGAATCGAATAGGTACAGAGAGCCGACTCTGTCTCGTGGGTCATATGACAGCATTTCGAGACCGGAGCGCCCGAAATGGGCCTGCCTAGAGCTGTTTTCATGCAGTACGTTGTTATAGACTTGACGCGCTCTATACATATTTGAGAAATGAAGAAGCCAATACCGCCATCCATCCGGGTTTTTTATTGAGAATGGGCTAACAAATGGCGCGCAAGCTTGATAAGCTTCAAATACTATCGACTCTGCTGTCCCAAGCCAATCATTCCGGCTTGCAATCTCGTCTAGCCGACCCAGTTGACTTTCTGCCAGGCCGACATGTCGTAATTGCCTTTTTAGCATAGATGGGTCTGATTTTTGCAGAAATGCGATAAGAGATTCAATCATTAATGTATAAAATATCTCAACGCTTCTAAATGAACTTATAATATCTACTAGCGTATCCCTATTTACATTCGTGTGGCCGCATGGATCTAAGTTGAATATTAGGTTTTGATATCTACCTCCAAGCAGCGCAGACTTTATTTCTGGGTAGATATTTTCAAATTCGCTGTTATGATAAATGACTTGCAGGTCAAGCCGCGGGCATGTTTCAGCAACAAAGACCCTCATCGGCTCAATGTGGGATTTCAATTTTTGAATTGCGTCGGGACTGCGATCATTCAAGATAAGTAGGCAGCTTATGTCAATTTGACTTGCGCCAAGCTCGGCGCGAGCGATGTTTAATTTATTCGTAGAATTTATAAGTTCTTCGATGAATATTGGCGGTGACCCAGATGTTCCGTCCGAATAAATGCCGCCACCAGAAAACCCGTCCACTATTGCAAGCCTGAATCGCTCTTGTTTTGGGAGTGCGCATCTAACTGTCAGGTATTTAGAGAAATACTCTCTCAATATTTTTAGTTTTTGCCGAGAATGTTCCTTTAGTACCGCTCCGTCACTCCAATCATACTCTCGCTTTACCAATGATTCCCCCCTATAAATTCATAATATTGAATTCGGCATTTCATCCCAAGTTTGGCCTCGATACTCCCGGCCATTGGCCTTCTTCGAGCGCCGCTTATTGTCTTTCCCCCAGGTTCCCCACTGTTTGAAGAAGAACGCAGTACCGGAACGCTGGCACTGCTCGTGGATCTCGTCGATCCAGGTCTCTCGGATTGGCCGAGCATTGCGACCGCTTTCTCCGCCGACAATTGCCCAATGAATACCGTCTAAATTTACCTCGCCGACAGATTCGATAAGCGGCTCGAATGAGATAAATCGAATGGCGGCCGGAATACCCTGAAGGTACTTGACCCGGCTGATTACTTCTCGGCTCTCAACACTGGTGCCAAGCCAGACATTTGGAAGTATGCCTCCGGAGCCCATTGATGCGACTACAGATGCCATCCGCTCGGGTCGTTTGGTCAAAATTTGATAGTTGTGTCGGGGTGTGTCGCGCATTACTGCCCATACTCTTTGGATAAAATGTTCGCTCACCCCTTCGTGAAACAAATCACTCATTGAGTTGACGAAAATCTTCCTAGGCGACTTCCACTTCGACGGGGCAGTGAGCGCGTCATTGTCTTCACGGACCAAGCCAGTCCATATGTCTCGCGTGCCTGATTTCCGCGTCAAACCAGCGTATTTTTTCATACCCATTGCTTCTAGTCGCCGCGCCATTTCCATCGCATAACAATGAGTACAACCAGCGGAAACGATAGTGCAGCCAGCAACTGGATTCCATGTCGCGTCAGTCCATTCAATTCGACTTTCCGCCATTGGAATTACCTCTCACAATACGTTATTGAGTGTCCCAATCTCATCCATTACCTCCTAAGATATATGAAACGGAGAGAGAACAAAAGCGGAACTTGCATCAATGCGAAATTTGGACGGCTTTACGATTAGCAGTTCGTCCCCCCTCACGCCCTCTCCGCATACGCCTTGAAATTGTTCAAAATCGCCTGCCAGCCCTCGCGCTGCATGTCGAGAGAGTTTTCGGTTTCGGCGTCGAATGTCGTCGTCACCAGCGTGGCGTTGCCCTGGCTTTCGAAGCTGGTGCGGGTGGTGCGGCCGTCCCCCATGGTCATGGCGATCAGCTTGCCCGGCACAACGTCGTCGTAAATCCCTTCGAAATCGAAACCGAAGCTGCCGTCCTTGGCTTCCATGCGCGCCGAGTAGGTGCCGCCGGCCCGCAGGTCGTTCTGGGCGCTCGGGCAGCACCAGTCGTCCGAAGCAAAGTTCCACTGCGTGATGTGCTTGGGCTCGGTCCAATAGGACCATACTTTGCTCGCCGGGGCGGCCACGGTGGCGTGGATGGTGATGCTCTTGAAAGCCATGGTCTATTCCTTTGCGTTGAGGGTGAGAAGCAGCCCATCGAGGCGCTGCAGGGTCGAGGTCATGCCGTCTTTCATGCCCATGGCCATGACCTGTTCGAGGTCTGATGGCGAATCGTAGAGCACGACGGTTCTCACGCTGGTGCTTTGGCTGCTTGCAACGGTGAACCGCACATCCCAGCGGGCGCGGGGCATGCCGGGCACCAGCGTGCCGGTTGCGTCGCAGAACCCATCGAGCGCCGTATAGGCCTCGACCGGGTCGATGGTCAGATAGTCCGTGCGGCCCCAGTATTCGGTGCCGTCGGGGTCCACCATGGCATAAAGCCAGTGCCCGCCGGGCGCAAAATTCATCGAGGCGGTTTTGGTGGTCAGCGGCTCGGGGGCAAACCACTGGTCGAGCAGGGCGCTTTGCGTATAGCAGTTCCATACCGTCTGCCGCCCGGCGGCGAATTCGCGGACAATGGTCATGGTGCTTTTGGGCACATCGACGATGAAGTCGAAGAACAGGTCAGGTTTCATTTTCCGGTTCCGTCAATTTTGAGAGCAGGGTGTCGAGCTTGCCGAATCTGTCGGCCCAGTCCTCGCGCTGGCTTTCAAACCAGCGCTCGGTGGCCTGCATGGCCTGCCGGTTGAGCGCGCAGGTGCGGGTGCGCCCCACCTTGTGCGAAACGATCAGCCCCGAGGCTTCCAGCACCCCAAGATGCTTGAGAAACGATGGCAGGCCCATGTCGAACGGCGCCGCCAGTTCGCTCACCGTTGTTGGCTTGCGCCCCAGCCTTTGCACGATGGCCCGCCGGGTCGGGTCGGCCAGCGCGTGAAAGACCGCGTCGAGCGAAGGTTGATTGTTTTCCATATGGCGAACTATATCAGATCAAATAGTTTCGTCAATGGCAAACTGTTGCGCGCTCGAAATTGCGCCTGCGGCCCCATCACCCTAGCTTTCGCGCCCCCCGCTTGCTAGACAACCGCGCGCAGGCACTGGCTTGCGCAACATTGGCCAATCCGGCCCTCATGGAGATGAAAATGATCAAGGTGACGTTCCCAGACGGTGCAGTTCGCGAATTTGCGCGTGGCACCACCGGGACTACCGTGGTCGAATCCATCTCCAAATCGCTGGCCAAAAAGACCGTTGCCATGCGCTGGAATGGCGAACTCTCCGATCTGTCCGATGCTCTCGAAGCCGATGGCAGCATCGCGTTCATCACGCGCGAAGATCCGGCAGCGCTCGAGATGATCCGCCACGACACCGCCCACGTGCTGGCCGAGGCGGTGCAGGAGCTGTGGCCGTCGACGCAGGTGACCATCGGCCCCGTCATCGAGAATGGCTTCTTTTACGATTTCAAGCCGGTTGAACCGCTGAGCGAGGAAGATTTCCCCGCCATTGAAAAGAAGATGGCCGAAATCATTGCCCGTGGTGCCGCCTTCACCAAGGAGGTCTGGTCGCGCGAGCAGGCCAAGGCTTACTTCGCGGCGCGCGGCGAGACGTTCAAGATAGAACTGGTCGATGCGATTCCGGCCGATCAAACCCTGAAAATGTACAAGCAGGGGCAGTGGATCGATCTCTGCCGCGGTCCGCACATGCGCACCGTCAAGGATATCGGCAGCGCCTTCAAGCTCACCAAGGTGGCCGGAGCCTATTGGCGCGGCGACAGCAATAATCCCGTGCTTTCGCGCATCTATGGCACCGCCTTTGCCAACCAGGCTGATCTTGATGCCTACCTCACCATGCTTGAGGAGGCCGAAAAGCGCGATCATCGCAAGATCGGGCAGGAGATGGACCTCTACCACTTCCAGCCCGAGGCGCAGGGTTCGGTGTTCTGGCATCCGCGCGGCTATGTGCTCTACAACCAGATGGAAACCTACATCCGCCGCCGCCTCACCGCGTCCGGCTATGTTGAGGTCAAAACCCCGCAGTTGATGGCCGCCAAGTTCTGGGAGGCTTCTGGCCACTGGGGCAAGTACCGCGAAAACATGTTCGTGGTGCCCGATGAAGTGCCCGGCACCGAGGACGACGGCCCGATCCTGTCCGGCAAGGCCGAGTTCATGGCGCTCAAGCCCATGAACTGCCCCGCCCACGTGCAGATTTTTAATCAGGGCATCAAGTCCTATCGCGATCTGCCCATCCGCATGGCCGAATTCGGCTGCTGCCACCGCAACGAGGCCCATGGCGCGCTGCATGGGCTGATGCGCGTGCGCCAGATGACGCAGGACGACGCCCACATTTTCTGCCGCGAAGACCAGATCCAGTCCGAAACCGAGCATTTCGTCAAACTGCTCTACTCGGTCTATACCGACATGGGCTTTGACCAGATCACCATCAAGCTAGCCACCCGGCCGGAGAAATTCGGCGGCACCATCGAGCGCTGGGATGCGGCCGAAAAAGCCCTCGGCGATGCCCTGCGCGCCACTGGCTATGATTTCGAGATTGCCGAGGGCGAAGGTGCCTTTTACGCCCCCAAGCTCGAATTCCACCTGCGCGATGCCATCGGTCGCTCCTGGCAGTGCGGCACCCTGCAGCTCGACTATGTCCTGCCCGAGCGTCTTGAAGCCTCCTATGTGGCCGAAGATGGTTCGCGCCAGCGCCCGGTTATGCTGCACCGCGCGATCCTGGGTTCGCTCGAACGCTTTATCGGCATGATGATCGAAAACTATGCCGGCAAGATGCCGATGTGGCTGGCCCCGACCCAGGTCGTGGTCGCCACCATTGTTTCCGAGGCCGATGATTATGCCGCAAAGCTCGTTGCCCAGCTGCGCGCCGCCGGGCTCCGCGCCGAGCTCGATACCCGCAACGAAAAGATCAACTACAAGGTGCGCGAACACTCGGTGGGCAAGACCCCGCTGATGTTCGTGGTCGGTCGCCGCGAGGCGGAGGAGGGCACCGTCTCCGTCCGCCGCCTCGGCAGCGAGGGCCAGTCCGTCATGCCGGCGATGGATGCCATCGTCGCATTGATGGCCGAAGCCACCCCGCCGGACCTCAAGGCCAAGTCGGCGGCCTGATCCGCCGTCGGGCCGCGCCACCCGCGCGGCCCTTTTTCACGCGCCCTGTTCCGGTCGGCGCCCTCCAGCATTGCCCACACGGAGCCTGTCATGGTCCGCCCGTCCAATCGCGAACTCAAGGTTCTCTCCCATCTCGGGGCCGATGCGGTGCTAGGTCCCGATGATTTCAAGGACGTCGGCGAAAAAGTGTTTGCCGGTCTGGTCAAGAAGGGCTGGATCGAACCGGTGAGCGGTGGCTTCCGCAACACCGAAAAGGGTAAGCGCATCCACGATCAGGAATTGCTTGCCGGACGCTGGAAACGCTAAGCGTGCGCCGTGCCGGGCCTTACAGGCATTTTCGAAAAGCCTGCGTGCGGCATTTGCACTGGTGAATGACTGGACTCGGTTGTATGCAAATTGTGCCAGACATGTAACTGTTGGTCATATTGCCGAAACGGGCGAGCAGGACCGGGGAGGGACTTGTGAAGCTTGCGATACTGATAACGCGCGTCATCGACGAAGTGAGCCGACGCATCAGCTTTATTGCTATCTATCTTGTACTTTTTGCCGCGCTGGTCAGCGCATTCAACGCCATCTTCAGATACTCAACCAGCAACATGCTCTGGTTCGAGCGCGAGTTCGGTGGTGGCTTCTTTGCCGGGCTGCTGTCGCTTTATTCCAACAATTCCAATACGTTGTCGGAAATGCAGTGGTACATGTTCGCCGGCATCGTCATGCTGGGCGGGGCGTTCACGCTCAAAGTTAACGAGCATGTGCGTGTTGATGTGCTTTATGGCTCGCGCAGCGAACGGTATCGCGCCTGGGTGGACCTGCTGGGTGGCATCTTCTTCCTGCTGCCCCTGTGCGCCATCATGATTTATTTCACCTGGCCGTGGGCCTGGCTTTCGGTGGTCACCAACGAAGGTTCACTCAATGCGGGCGGGTTGCCGCGATGGCCGGTAAAGCTGCTTGTTCCGATTGGTTTCGGCCTCGTTGGCCTGCAAGGCGTTTCCGAAATCATCAAGGCTTATCTCGCACTCGCCAAGGGTGTGCAGCGCGAGTATTCTTATGAGAAGCCGGTGCAATGATTGATCTTGTAAAAGACCACATGGGCCCGCTGATGTTCGGCGGCCTCATCATTTTCATGCTGATTGGCTATCCGGCGGCGTTTTCTCTGGCAGCGGTTGGGTTGTTCTTTGGCTTTGCCGCCATCGAGCTGGGGCTGATCGATCCCAGTTTCATGGGCAATCTCACCTACCAGCTGTTCTCGGTGCTTTCCAACGAGCTGTTGCTGGCCATTCCATTCTTCACCTTCATGGGCCTGATCCTCGAACGCTCCGGGTTGGCCGAAGACCTGCTTGAGGGCTTTGGGCAATTGTTTGGCGGTGTGCGTGGCGGTCTGTCCTATGCCGTCATCTTGGTCGGGGCGGTCATGGGTGCCATCACCGGCACCGTTGCGGCGTCGGTGATTGCCATGGGCCTGATCTCGCTGCCTGTCATGACCCGGTATGGCTACAACGTCCGCCACGCCACAGGCGTTATCGCTGCATCCGGCACCATCGCCCAGCTCATTCCTCCGTCGCTGGTGCTGATTGTGCTGTCCGATCAGCTGCAACGCTCGGCGGGGCAGATGTATATCGGTGCCACCGGTGCCAGCATCGTCCAGGTCCTGCTGTTCATGGGCTGGGTCTTCCTTCTGTCACTGTTCAAACCCAACCATGTGCCTGCCTTGCCGCCCGAAGCGCGGACGCTCCATGGCTGGGCGCTTTGGAAAACGGTGCTTCGCGGCACCGTGCCGTCGATGGCGCTGATCTTCATCGTTTTGGGGACTATTTTCCTCGGTCTGGTCACGCCCACCGAGGCTGGGGCCATGGGTGTGGTGGGCGCGCTCTTGCTCGCCGCGGTCAATCGCCGCCTGACCTGGAAGGTCACCTTCCAGAGCATGGAACGCACCATGCGGCTCACCGCCATGGTGGTTTTCATTCTGCTGGGCGCGCGCGTGTTCTCGCTGGTGTTCCAGGGCGTGGGCGGCGGTCACTGGATCGAAAGCCTGCTGACCTCGCTCCCGGGCGGGGTGATTGGCTTCCTGATCTTTGTGAACATCTTCATCTTCATTGCCGCCTTCTTTCTCGATTTTTTCGAGATCGCCTTCATCATCATCCCGCTGGTTGCGCCGGCGGCCGAGGCGCTTGGCATCGATCTGATCTGGTTTGGCGTCATGATCTGCGCCAACATGCAGACCTCGTTCATGCATCCGCCTTTCGGCTTTGCGCTGTTCTACCTGCGTGGCGTGGCGCCCAGATCGATCAAGACCAGCGACATCTATTGGGGGGCTCTTCCCTGGCTGGCCTTACAGATCATCATGGTCGGCCTGTTGATCGCCTTCCCGCAATTGGTGACCAATTTCCTCGCCAAGGAAAAGGTGGTGGATCTCAATACCATCGAGATCGTCATCCCGCAGGGGGGGACGGACCTCGGGGCGCCTCCCGCCTTCGATATGAGCGCTCCGCCCTCGTTCAACTAGCCAAACAAAAACCCCGGGGCATGACCCCGGGGTTTTCGATTCTGCGTCGCTGAACTTTCAGAGCTTGCCAGCGCGCTGCTGGGTCATCATGAAAGTGTCGTAATTGTATTCGGCAACCTGGGCCCACAGGTAGTGGTCCTTGCGGAACGCCTTGATCGAGTCCCAGACCTTCTTGAACATCGGATTGGCCGCTTCCATCTCGGCATAGACCTCGTTGGAAGCGTCAAAGCAGGCCGACAGGATTTCCTGGCTGAACGGACGCAGCTGCGCACCATCGGCCACCAGCTTCTTGATGGCTGTTGGGTTCAGGTAGTCGTATTTCTGCAGCATGTTGGCGTCGGCCGCCTGCGATGCGGTGTGCAGCAGGGCCTTGTAGTTTGCCGGCAGCTCTTCGTACTTGGCCTTGTTGAACATGAAGTGCACCGTCGGGCCACCTTCCCACCAACCAGGATAGTAGTAGTATGGCGCAACCTTCTGGAACCCGAGCTTTTCGTCATCGTAGGGACCAACCCATTCGGCCGCGTCGATCGTGCCCTTTTCCAGCGCCTGGTAGATTTCGCCGCCCGGCAGCTGTTGCGGGATGACGCCGAGCTTGGTTAGGATCGAGCCAGCAAAGCCGCCGACGCGCATCTTGAGGCCTTCGAGATCGGCCACGGTGTTGATTTCCTTGCGGAACCAGCCACCCATCTGCACGCCGGTATTGCCGCCGGGCAGGGCATAAATGTTCTGCGTGGCATAGAATTCATTGGCCAGGTCAATGCCGCCGCCATGGTAGTGCCAGGCGTTGATGCCACGGGCGTTCAACGAGAACGGCACCGCCGCGAACAGGGCCCAGGTCGGGTCCTTGCCCCAGAAATAGTACGACACTGTGTGGCAGGCTTCCACCGTGCCCGCGGTCACCGCGTCAGCAGCCTGCAGGGCCGGCACCAGCTCACCGGCAGCGAATACGTCGATGGTGAAGTTGCCGTCCGTGGCTTCGGACAGGTACTTGGACAACGTTTCGGCGCCCCCATAGATGGTGTCGAGGCCCTTGGGGAACGACGAGGTCAGGCGCCAGGTGACCTTGGGGTTGGATTGCGCAATGGCCGGTGCGACCAGTGTCGCGGCAGCTGCGGCGCCAACGCCTGCGGCGCTGGCCTTGGTGAAAAACGAACGACGGTCCACAATACCCTCCTTGGATGTTTTCAAACATTTCGCCGGCATTTGAAATGCTGCGGGTCCTCCCCGGCCGGCATCAATTCGACAATACACTGAAGGGGGTAGCTGTCCAGATGAAGGCTGCGGCCTTCAGTAAACCGTGGTCAGCACTTCGATGGCCTGGGGTTGTCCGGCCTTCACCTCAAACTGGCGGTTGAAAACGTCTTCGCCGCGCTTGGCCAGCACCAGATATTCGCCTTCGCCCAATACCGTTGCCGGAAACGCGCCGATCTCGGCGAAAACCGTGGCACCATCGGCGGTTTTGACGGTCCAGTCGACGTCGGCAATCGCTTCGCCGCCCGGCGTCGACACCAGCTTGAACGAGACCTGCGATGCCTTGTGATAAAGCGTCGCATCGGTCAATTGGCCCGGCTCCACCCGCAGGTCGGCGCGCACCACGGCGTTCACCGAACCGAAGTGGGAAACGACGTGATAGGTGCCCGCATTGAGCGTCATGATATCATTGGCGCTGATGCCCTCTGCCACCAGCGTGCGTTCGCTGCCTGTTGCGCCATCAGAAAAAATGTCAAAGCGCAGCAGGTTGATCGGGATCGGTATATCCCCGGCAATCGAGGCGTTCAGGCGCAGCGCCCCGGCGTCGAGGATGATCGCCTTTTCCGCCCCGGTTTCCGACACCACCAGCGTGTCGCTGGCCTGCGCCCGGCCATAGGCGACGTGCACCACGTATTCACCCGGCGTCAGGCTCAATCGGGCCGTGGCGTCTTCGGATTTGGCGACCATGGCCAACTGGCCGGTCAGGTCGGTTTTGGTGTTGAACACCCGCCACACCAGCCCATCGGGAATCGCTGATCCACCTTCGGTGATCTGCGCCGACAGCGTCACCGGCTGCGGGGGCAGGGCGATGGCGGTCACCGCCTCGGCAGCCGTATCGGGGGTTTCGGGCTCAGGGGCGGGCTCAACGACGGGTGCGGTCCGGTCGGGGCGCGGCCGTGGCATGGGCGGCATGTCCTGGGCAAAAGTCGGCGCCATCATGGCGAAGATGCAGGCCAGAATGATGCCGAAACGCATGCGTTACCCCAATGAATGCGGCAGCATAGGCCCACGCCGCTTCAGATCAATCACAAGTTAGGCACGCCTACTCTTGGATTGGGGAAAAGCTGTGTCATAAGGGGGGCTGCCTCGCAAGAGACTGAACCAGAGGACTGCACCCATGCCTGCCAATCCCGCCCTGCGCGACTATCTTCTGACCCGCCGTTCCGTCGGTCTTGCCTTCCTGCAGGAGCCGGGGCCGGATGAGGCGACCCTGGCGCAGATGCTCACCATCGCCACCCGCGTGCCCGACCATGGCAAGCTTGCCCCATGGCGGCTGATTCTGATTGCCGGCGAGGATCGCGAAACCATCGGCAACCGCCTCGCCGAGATCGCCCTGGCTAACAATCCGGCCCTGGACAGCGCCAGCCTTGAGGCCGAGCGCCGCCAGTTCCTGCCGGCCCCGCTCACCATCGGCGTGCTCTCAACCGCGGCCCCGCATGTGAAGATCCCGGAATTTGAGCAGCTTCTGTCCGCCGCCAACGTCTGCTTCAACCTCGTGCATGCCGCCTATGCCTTCGGGTTTGCCGCGCAGTGGGTCACCCGTTGGTACAGCTACGATTCCGCCGCCGCCCGCATGCTGGGGGCTCGCGATGGCGAACGTTTCGTCGGCTTCGTTCATATCGGCACACCCACTGCGGTCATCGAAGACCGGCCGCGACCCGACCTTGCCAGCGTTGTCAGCCGCTGGCAGCCCGAACAGGGTTAACGCGCCGTTAACCGGAGTTGCGTAAGTCTTAACGCAGCGATTGCGAAAGCGTTGAGTCTGATGGGCGTCCAGCCGATATCGGTGCCACAAAGCCTTGCCTACGTTCTGAACTCTGCCGGGCAGAAGAACGGGGTCGATTTTGATTATCTGCTGCAAACCGCCATGCGCGAATCAAGCCTCAATCCCAAGGCCAAGGCGCAGACGTCTTCGGCCACCGGCCTGTTCCAGTTCATCGAAAGCACCTGGCTGCAGGTCATGAAGTCCGATGGCCCCCGCCTCGGCTATCAGGCCTATGCCGATGCCATCCAGATGGATGGGGAAGGGGACTACTTCATCAAGGACGCAAAGATCCGGCAGGAAGTGCTTGCTTTGCGTGAGGATCCGCAGATTGCGGCCGATCTTGCCGCCGCCTTCACCAAGAACAATGGCGACTATCTTCGCGAGCGGTTTGGCCGCACACCGAGCCCGGGCGAGCTCTACATCGCCCACTTCCTCGGCGCCAAGGGTGCGGAAAAGATGTTCGTGGCCGGGTTGAGCGATCCCGATCAGGTCGCGGCAAAACTCTTTCCCAAGCAGGCCAAGGCCAACCCGTCGATTTTTTATGCCGATGGCAGCGCCCGCACCATCAAGCAGGTCTATCGGGCGCTGGTGGCCAAGCACGAAGCGCCCACCGGGGTCGATCCCAAATTCGCTGCCCAGCAATATGCCGCTGCCGGTGTGCCCGCCATCCCGCAGGAGGTTATTCCCTCGCGCTTTGGCCCGCAGGACATGAGTTTTACCGGCCTTTTCACCACCGAAGAGATCATTGCGCCGCGCACATTGCTCACCGAGCCCGAAGCGCCTGAGGCGGGTGGGGCCTTCTTCACCCAGCTTTATGCCCGCTGATATGGTCAATGATCTGCCAACAATCGTGGTGAACCGTTCCTTAAGCGTTGCTGGCTAAGGTGCTCTCTGGCGGTTGAGCCGGAGAGTAAGATGGTTGCGTATCACCAGTTCGTCGAACTATCCCAGTCCGAGAACAGCGAAGCGCGGGGGCAGGCGGCCCATCTGGCGGCCATGGCTTATCTCGCCCATCGCGGCCCCGCCGATGAACACGCCGCGCTCTATGCGGCGCTGATCAGCTTTCTCGATGATCCATCGGTCAAGGTGCGCGCCGCTTTGGCCTATGGCCTGCTCCACGCTCCCGAAGCGCCGCGTCCCATTCTTCTGGCGCTGTTGCAGGATAGTGCGGTCATCTCACGCGCCGTCGTGCAGTATTCTCCAGCGCTGATCGATGCCGACCTCATCGGGCTGATCCGCACTGCCGACCTCTCGATGTTGATGGCCATCTGCCTGCGCGAAACTCTTAGCGGACGCGTCGTAGAGGCGCTGCTGGCTCGCGCCGACCGCGCTGTCACCCTGCGCCTTCTGGCCCGCACCGATGCCGAGATTGCCGAATCCCGGCTCAACGGCCTCGCCGATACGCTTGGTGCCACCGATGCGCAGGTGCGCGGCGCCTTGCTCGCCCGGCACGATCTGCCCGCCCGTGCCCGCCTTGCCCTGGTGGAATCCGTCGCCAAGGCCCTGCGCGGGGCCCGCATCGTGGCCGGCGCCATCGAGCCGCAGCGGCTTGATCGGCTACTGCGCAATGCCACAGACATGGCCATGACCGATATCGGCGAGCGTGAAGCCGCCCGGTCGCAGGCCCGCTATGCTGCCGAAATGATCGAGCAGGACCGGGTTTCCACTCGCGTCATGCTCCATGCCATCTGCAATGGCCACGTGCTGTTCTTTGCCGATTGCGTCGCCGAACTGTCCGGCATCGGACGGGCCAAGGTCTTCACCCTGCTCGAATCGGGCAGTCGGGCCGCGCTCAATGCCCTGCTGGCCCGCTGCGGCCTGTCCCCCTCGGTACGTAACCTGATTGCCCGGCTGGTGTTCCACGCCCGCGCTGCGGACCTCGCCGACGACATCGCGGCCCGCCATTTCGTGGTGACCGCTCTCACCGAAGAGCTCATCGTCGAGCATGACGGGCAAATCCCCGTCGAGCTTGAGGAGGCGTTTTCTTATCTCTGCGAGCAGAATGTGGGGCTGGCGCGCACCGCCGCCCGTGGGGTCATGGCCGCCTTTGCCGCCGACCCGGCTGGCGCGCGCGACCTGCCGGCCATCGCTGCCGACCAGCCGCTGGCACTCCCGGCCGCCTGACCTCAGTCGCCGGCGAAATAGGTAAAGGTCTGGCCGGTCAACGCCTGGTCGCCATAGCTGATATCGCCCACCATTTCGCCCGGCCCGTTGAACGTGGCCTTCAGCGTCACCTTGCCGATCAGCGGGTCTTCGCCCTCGAATGTCACCGCGTCATTGCTGGCGTTGTAGCTGGTGGGCAGCACGCGGATCGTGGTCTGGTAGTATTCCTGCCCCAGCTCGTTCTGGCCCTTTTCGCTCGTGGTATCGGAAAATTCCACCATCACCGGGGCATAGGTGTCGAGCCGCTCGCCCTTCTCCCAGGCGTCGAAATCGAACCCCACATGCACATAGTCGAGCTGGTACACCCCGGTCATCGGCGCGGTTTCGAGAAAGTAGTATCCGAACCGGTCAATGTCGCTGGCATGGGTAAATGGCCCCTCGGCCAGGGCAGGGGTGAATAGCGCTAGGGCAAACACGGCGGCGGCAAGTCGTTTCATGACAATAGTCCTGTTCGTGCGGGTCAGAAACCCTGGAACTGCTCGGTCAGCACCCGTTCCTCAAGACTATGTCCCGGGTCGAACAGCAGAGTGACAACATTACTGCGGTCTTCCTGAATGGAAACTGACGCGACATTCTTGAATTCAACATTGTCGGCCACCGCGCTGATCGGGCGCTTTTCGGCTTCCCGGGTCTTGAACACCACCTGCGCCCGGTTCGACAAAATCGCCCCGCGCCATCGCCGGGGGCGGAACGGCGAGATCGGTGTCAGCGCCAGCAGTTGCGCGTGGATCGGTAATATGGGCCCATGCGCCGACAGGTTATAGGCTGTCGATCCGGCAGGGGTGGCCACAATCACGCCATCGCAGATCAGTTCGTCGAGCCGGGTCTTGCCATCGATGATGATTTCGATCTTGGCTGCCTGGAACGAGGCGCGGAACAGCGATACCTCATTGAGCGCCAGCGCCTTGTGCACCGTGCCGCCGATGTCGGTCACTTCCATCGAAAGCGGGAATATCCGCGTCGGCTGCGCCTTGCCCAGCCGCTCGAGCAGATCGTCGCTGCCGTATTGATTCATCAAGAAGCCGACCGAGCCGAAATTCATGCCATAGACCGGTATGCGGTTTGGCATGGTGCGGTGCAGGGTCTGCAGCATCAGCCCATCGCCACCGAGCGCCACGATCACCGTGGCATGCTCAAATCCGGCATCGCCATAGCGGGCCCGCAACATGTCGGCCGCCGCATTGGCTTCGGCCGTGCCGCTGGTGACAAAGCTAATCCTTGGCGAAACAACACTATTCAACACCGGCTCCCGTCAGCTGCGCGCTCCTGCCTAGCACGCGCGCGCGCCGGGTGCCAACGCCACGCGCCCACCGAGCCTGAATTCCCCCTTCACCCCGCTTGCACCCGCGCGCCGCCAATGCTAGCTACCCCCATCCGCGCACATTCATCGCGCCGGGCCGGCTTAGCTCAGTTGGTAGAGCACCTGATTTGTAATCAGGGGGTCGCGGGTTCAACCCCTGCAGCCGGCACCATCATCCCGCCGCGTAGTACCAAGTGTAACAAAGATGCTGTGCTTGCCTTTTTCATGAGGCATGTCACTGTCGTATCACTCAATTTTCGATGATTTTGAGGTGCGATATGTTCAAGGCTTTGCTTTCCGCAGCTTTTGCTCTTCTGGCCGGATCTGCGATCGCTGCTGACTATCCAAAAGCAGAGTGCCGGATCGGCTCCGACAAGTTAAGCCTGTCGGTGATAGCGTCCAATCCCACAAACACAGCTTTCAGTTGCGTTGCGTCATGCCGGGGAAATCTGAAGGGCCAGCGCGCATTTCAGAAAGTCGACTGCAATTTCAATCTCGGGAAAAATGCAGCTGAGAAAGTCGTGTGCACCGAGTCTACTTCTGCTCCGAAGATATTCACCGCAGTTGCGCCCATCAAGTTCACCTGTGTGCCGAAGAGGTAGGATAGGACGACCTCTTTGCCTCACATGTTCCAGAATTTTCCCATCGGTCAAATGACTGAAGAGACTGAAGTGCGCTGCAACAGGTAAAGTAACTGATATGGGGGATTTGGATTGCGGAAAGGACTAACATTCTTCTTTCGCCGCCACGCTGCGCGCGCTGGTTTTAACCACCGTCGGAGACGCCACTATAACCAGATATTTCCTGTTCGATGGCTGACCGCCTCAAAATTGATCGCCGTGGATGTGGAGCGGTCCTTTGAGATTTATGGTTCCGCCGAAATAAATGACAAACTCCTTACAAGACTTATAGAGTCTAGGAATTTAACGCTTACATTAATTAGGAGATGGACGGGCATTGGAACCATACTCACACTCTATCTACTGCTTTCGTCTTTCTCAATTGAATTGCCATTGAGTGTTGAAGGAATTTCTCTCAAGAATGTTCCTGGGTTAAATGAATGTCTTTTATTTATCACGACGCTGATTTCTCTTGTTGTTCTTCCCGCCTCACTAAATAATGTGCGGCTAAGCGCGTCCATATCGGCGATTGAGCGTTTATTGGCGCCAATCTCGTTGGGGCCAATTGTGCATAGCGCAAATTTCCCTTCTGAGCCACCATTGATATACAATCCTACATTGCAGCCAAATATATCGTGGACAATATTTATTCGATTTATTTCACTTATGTCGATAATATTTTGGCTATTATTTTTTTTCGTCGCGATTATAGGTATATTAGTTTCAAGAATACAAGTCTACGGCTACGTAATAAATAATAATGCATTGCCGGATTATATTGTGTCGTTTATTGTATTTTTTGCAGTGACAGTGGATTGTTGTTTATTAATTCTGCTTTTAATTCATATTGCGCCTCTGCCGCATAGAGACTTCAGCGTAAATGACGAGATCGACATTGCACGTCAGGTTAATCAAGAAACCTACAACAGGTTGCTCAAAAAATACTTTGGGCAGATCAATGTAGATGCGGAGTCGCTCAGAGCCGAGGGGTTTTTGTCGGAATCAGAGCCGCCACTCAAGCCATTCTGGAAATGAATTTCATAGCAAGCCGCACTTGCGCACCCCATATCACTTTGTCCCAACCAGGAGCCACCCTTGGCACACCCACCCCGCCGCCCGCAGGGCAATATCGAAAAGGCTGAGGCGGCGTTTAAGGCGCTGACCACCAAGGCTGAAGATGCGCCGGTCAAGGCGGCTCGGGTCAGTATGCCCGGCGTCAAGGAAACCGTGTCGATCAGGCTTGATCGCGATGTGCTCGATCATTTCCAGGATGATGGTCCGCGCTGGCAGGAGCGGATCAATGCCGCGCTGCGCCGGGCCGCCGGGCTCGATTAACGCGCCTGAATAAAGCGGAACGCGCCGTCCGGGGTGACCCGCACGGCTGTCAGCACGCCTGTCGAATAGCACATGGTGTCCACGTCGATCCGCGATGGCGTCACCACCGGTTCGGGGCCGGGGGTGTGGCCGTGCACCACGCGCAGGCCGGCGGGCAGTTTGGCGTCGAGGAAGGGGGCGCGGATCCACACCAGGTCATCGTCGGTCTGATGTTCAAGCCGGATATTGGGACGGATGCCGGCATGCACGAACAGGAACCCCGGCAGCGACAGGCAGACTGGCAGGGTTTCGAGCCAGCTGCGGTGGGCCGGGGGCAGGGCCTCGGCCAGATCGGCCGCATAGCTGCGCAGCGGCCTGGCGTCCGGGTCGGCGAAATCTACCGCCAGCCCATAGGATTTGAGCGTATGCAGCCCGCCCCAGCGCAGCCAGTCGACATGGGCCGGAGGGTTATCGAGAAAATCCAGCAGCAGCTTTTCGTGGTTCCCATAAAGCGAAAAGCGCTTCAGCCCATCGTCGGGCGGGTTCATCAGGTGCTCGATCACTCCGGCAGAGGCCGGGCCGCGATCGATATAGTCGCCGAGCGTGATCAGCCACTTTTCGCCCGTCACCGCCGCTGCGTCGGCTACAATCAGCGCTTCGAGCGCCAGCAACTGGTCGAGGCACCCGTGCACATCGCCAATGGCATAGACCACTGCGGGCCAGGTGGAAAAACTCAGGCGGGTGCGGGGGTGGGTGTTCATGGGGCTGGTCAACTATTGGGCAGGTTGGCGAAGTCGGTCTGGTCCAGTTCGGTCAGCGTCTTCATCATCAGCCCGCGAAAGATCGGTTCGCTCTCGTCTCGGTGGTTGCGGATGATCGGGGCGCCGTTGATCCGCGCTATCAACGATGTGGCCAGCGCCGCCTCGATCTCGGGCTTCATCAACTCAAACGCCCGCGCGCCAGGCCCCACGATGATCAGGTGCGTGGGGTCGAACACGGCCAGTAACCGGCTGATGCCAAAACCGATGGCGCGTCCGGCCATGTTGAAGGCATGGGTCACGGCGCGGTCGCCGCGCTGGGCGCGAGCAATCAGCCCGTCATATTCGGCGGGGGGCACGCTCGCCGCCGGCTGGGCGGTTTCAGGCACCGAATAGGCGGTGCGCAGCACGCCATAGTCGGCAGCATAGGCCTCGATGCACCCGCGCATGCCACACCGGCACAGCGCGCCATTGGGCACGTGGTTCATGTGGCCAAACTCGGTGCCGCCTTCCTCGCCACGTCCCAGAATCTGTCCGCGGAAGGTCATGCCCATGGCCACCGTTGCCCCCACGAATACGGTTGCCACGCTGGCCTCGCGCAGGTCGGGGTCGAGCCAACGCGTGCCCTCGGCGAGAAGCCGCCCGCGCTTGTAGAGCGTCACCGGCACGCCCAATGCCGTACTCATGGCGCCAACTATGTCTGCGCCCGCCAGGTGCGGCACCGGCGACCAGGCCAGCCGAGCGCCGCCACGGTCGAGAATGCCTTGCACCGAAACCGCCACCCGGCGCAGCCTCACCGCGCCACCGTTGCGGCCGAGCAGTTGCTCAACCCGATCGAGCAGAAAGCTGCTGGCGGGCTGGCTGGCAAAGCCGCCGTGGGGCAGGGGCACCTGCACGCGGTCCACCAGCGTGCCGCCATAATCCACTAGCGAGCAGCGTGCGCCACCGGCATCCATTTCAATCAGCACCACATACGCGGCCTGACGGTTGAAGCCGATCCGCACGGCCGGGCGCCCCCGTGCCTTGGCCGGCTTTTCCACTTCGGGAAAATCGATCAGCAGGCCCTGGGCAATCATGTCCTGGCTGATGGCGGTCATGGTGGCGTGGCTCAGGCCCGTTTCGGCCGCCAGCTGCGTGCGCGGCAATGGGCCGTGCAGCCGCAGAGCCTCGAGCACGAGGCCGCGATTCTGCCTTCTGGTTGTGTCGCTGTCGCTGACTAAACGCACGGACCCGGTTTCCAAACTTTCCGTCAGAAGCCGGATTCGCCCGCGCCTGACCACTGATCTCTCTCATACAGGTATTTATTTCGAGTGTCGAAAATGACGTTGACACGCGCTTGATGTGCATGCCACTAGTTTTTTCGAGCATTGAAAGAAATGCTCATCTGCCGGACAGTGTCCCCGGGGAGGGGGCTTGTGTCGGCTTGGGATCAAGGCGGTTTGCCGCCATTGGGAGGATGATATGAACAAGTTTTTGGCGGTCCTGCTTTGCTCGACCGTGATTTCGGGTACGGCCAGCGTCGCGCTGGCCAAGGATCTGGTCATCGGCGTGTCGTGGAACAACTTCCAGGAAGAGCGCTGGAAGACCGACGAAGCCGCCATCAAGGCTGTGATCGAAGCCAATGGCGACAAGTACATTTCGGCCGACGCGCAGTCGTCCGCCGCCAAGCAGCTCACCGATATCGAAAGCCTGATTTCGCAGGGTGCCAACGCCATCATCATTCTGGCGCAGGACAGTGCGGCCATTGAACCTGCTGTCGCCGCCGCCGCAGCGGAAGGCATTCCGGTGGTGGGTTATGACCGCCTGATCGAAAACCCGAACGCCTTCTACATCACCTTCGATAACAAGGAAGTCGGGCGTCTGCAGGCGCAGGGCGTGTTCGCCGTGCAGCCCAAAGGCAACTACGTCTTTATCAAGGGCAATGGTGCCGATCCCAACGCCGATTTCCTGTTTGCAGGGCAGATGGAAGTGCTTCAGGCCGCCATTGACGCGGGCGATATCAAGAATGTCGGCGAAGCCTACACCGACAACTGGAGCCCCGAGATCGCCCAGGCGAACATGGAACAGTTCCTCACCGCCAATAACAACGAAGTCGATGCCGTTGTCGCGTCCAACGACGGTACTGCCGGTGGCGCTATTGCAGCGCTCACGGCCCAGGGTCTTGCCGGTTCGGTCCCCGTTTCGGGGCAGGATGGTGACCGGGCGGCGCTCAATCGCATTGCCCTTGGCACCCAAACAGTGTCGGTCTGGAAGGATGCGCGCGAGCTGGGCAAGAAGGCCGCAGAAATCGCCGTTGCCCTCGCAGGCGGCACGGCACTCGATGGTGTTGAAGGCGCGGTCAAGTTCTCCGGCGGCCCCAAGGGCGTCGAGATGAACTCGTTCTTCATCGCGCCGGTTCCGATCACCAAGGATAACCTCAACGTCGTCATCGACGCAGGCTGGGTGACCAAGGATGTTGTTTGCCAGGGTGTCGCAGCCGGTTCGGTTGCCGCTTGCAACTAACCAGATAGCCGGCGGTACAAATCGTATCGTTACGCTATGATCAACCTGCCGGAGTGCCGCGGCGCAAACCGCGGCACTCCCCATAAACAACGGTTGAATTCGGGGGAGAGCGCGATGACAGATCAACAGGTCGCTTCGCCGGTCGTACGCACCAATCAGTTCACGGGCAATCCGATGCAGCGGTTTCTGGCTGCAACCGAGCTCGATACCCGCCTGCTCGGCATGGTGGCGGCGCTGGCGCTGGTCTGGGTCGGCTTCCATTTTCTCTCGGGCGGGCTGTTCCTCACCCCGCGCAACCTGTGGAACCTGTCGGTGCAGACGGCCTCGGTCGCCGTCATGGCTACCGGCATGGTGCTGGTCATCGTCACCCGCAATATCGATCTGTCGGTTGGGTCCATTCTCGGGCTTGTCGGCATGATCATGGGCGTGGCCCAGGCCGAAATCCTGCCGCGCTATCTCGGCTTCGGCCATCCCGCCATCTGGCTTCTGACGCTGGGCATCGGCCTTGTGGTCGGCACCGGCATCGGCGCGCTGCAGGGGGCCATCATTGCCTATCTGCGCGTGCCTGCCTTCATCGTCACCCTCGGGGGCTATCTCATCTGGCGCGGCGCGGCGTGGTGGGTCACCATGGGCCGCACCGTGGCCCCGCTTGATCCCACCTTTCAGTTGATGGGTGGCGGTCCTGCCGGTGCAGTGGGCATGCTCTGGAGCTGGATTATCGGCATTCTGGCCTGCGTGGGCATCATTTTTGCGCTCTACTATGGCCGCCAGCAGCGCCTGCGCTTCAATTTCCCGCTGCGCCCCATCTGGGCCGAGGTATCGCTGGCTGCCATGGGTTGCATCGTCACCATCGGCGCCGTCATGGTCGCCAATGCCTATCCCTGGCCGCGTCGCATTGCCGAAACCTATGCCGAAGCCAATGGCATCACGGTGCCTGAAGGCGGGCTCTTCATCTCCCACGGCATTGCCGTGCCGGTGCTGATTGCGCTTGGCGTGGCGCTGGCCATGACCTTCATCGCCCAGCGCACCCGCTTTGGCCGCTATGTGTTTGCCATGGGCGGCAATCCCGAAGCGGCGGATCTTGCCGGCATCAACACCCGCTGGGTTACGGTCAAGATTTTCATGCTCGTCGGCCTCCTATGCGCCATTTCGGCGTCCATTTCGTCGGCCCGTCTCAATGCGGCCACCAATGCGCTTGGCACGCTTGATGAGCTCTATGTCATCGCGGCGGCCGTTATCGGGGGCACATCGCTTTCGGGCGGCATCGGCACCATAGCCGGGGCGGTGCTCGGGGCGCTGGTCATGCAGTCGCTGCAATCGGGCATGGTGCTGCTGGGCATGGATAGCCCGCTGCAATCAATCGTTGTCGGCATTGTGCTGGTGTTCGCCGTCTGGCTGGACACCCTCTATCGCCGCAAGGCCAACTGAGGATCCAATCATGCTGGACAAGAAAACACCCCTGGTTGAGCTCAACGACATCTCGATCTCCTTTGGCGGCCTCAAGGCAGTCGAAGGCGCCTCGATTGATCTGCATGCCGGCGAAGTGGTTGGCCTGCTCGGCCACAACGGGGCGGGCAAATCCACCCTGATCAAGATTCTCTCCGGCGCCTATCGCCGCGATAGCGGCAGCATCCGCATAAATGGCGAAGAGGTCACCATCAACAATCCGCGCGATGCCAAGGCCTTCGGCATCGAGACCATCTACCAGACCCTTGCTGTCGCCGATAACGTCGATGCCGCCGCCAATCTGTTCCTCGGGCGCGAGCTCACCACCTCGCTGGGCACGCTCGACGATGTGGCCATGGAGGCCAAGGCCCGCGAAGTCATGGGCCGCCTCAACCCCAATTTCCGCCGCTTCAAGGAGCCGGTCAAAGCGCTTTCGGGCGGCCAGCGCCAGTCGGTGGCCATTGCCCGCGCCATTCTGTTCAACGCCCGCATCCTGATCATGGATGAGCCTACCGCCGCGCTCGGTCCGCAGGAAACCGCGCAGGTCGGCGACCTGATCAAGCAGCTCAAGTCCGAAGGCATCGGCATCTTCCTTATCAGCCATGATATCCACGATGTGTTCGATTTGGCCGATCGGGTCTGCGTCATGAAAAACGGCCAGGTCGTGGGCACCGCCAACACCGCCGATGTCACCAAGGATGAAGTGCTGGGCATGATCATTCTCGGCAAATGCCCGCCCGGTGCCATTCCCGGCCCCGGCGCAATGCGGGACTAACGCTGCAGGATTTGCCCCGGCCCGTCATTGTCACTATCGTCCGACTCGGGCGCGCCGGGGTTTTCGCGGCGCATGGAGCGGAACACGACATTGGCCAGACGACCACCCAAACAGATTCTGCCGCGCTTTCACGGCTTCTACTATGCTGCCGGCGTTGGCGTCGTTTCGGCCATTGTCGCCTTCTTCCTTGCTCCCATGCTTACCCTCACCGTTGGGGCAAATGTATTCTTCCTCACCTATCTGGCGCTCACCTTCTGGCAGATGCCGCACCTCACTGCCGAGCACCTGCGCCGCCACGCCGGCGAAACCGATGCGCCCGTGCGTGTGATCTTCCTCGTCACCATCGCCGTGCTGGTGATCAGCGCCGCTTCGCTGTTCATCCTCATCAATTCGGGCGAAACGCCCGATCCGTTGCGCCTCGTGCTGGCCGTGCTTGCGGTGATCCTGAGTTGGTTCGTGCTCCACACCATGGCGGCGCTGCACTATGCCTATGAATATTATGAAAAGCCCGATGCCAGCCCCGGCAAAGGCCGAAAATCCGGCGAAAGCGTCGTGGGTGGCCTTGCCTACCCCTCTGGCGACGAGCCCGATGGCGTTGGCTTCCTCTACTTCGCCTATGTGCTCGGCATGACCGCGCAGACCTCCGACGTCAACGTCACCTCATCCAAGATGCGGCTGCTGGTCATGATCCACAGCGTGTTCTCGTTCTTCTTCAACACCGTGATCGTGGCGGCCACCGTCAACGTCGTGGTCTCGCTGGGGCAGTGATGGCCGCGCCGGTGCTTTACGTCGATGCCGATGCCTGCCCGGTCAAGGACGAAGCCATCCGCGTGGCCGAGCGCCATGGGTTGATGATCGTCTTCGTCGCCAATTCCGGTCTCCGGCCCTCGCGCGATCCCATGATCCGCTATGTCATGGTCCCACAAGGCCCTGACGCCGCCGACGACTGGATCGTGGCTGAAGCCAGGGCCAACGATATCGTGGTCACCAGCGATATTCCGCTGGCCAGCCGCACCCTGGCTCTGGGGGCGCATGTGCTCGGGCCAACCGGCAAGGCTTTCACCCGCGATTCCATCGGCATGGCGCTGGCCATGCGCGATCTCAATCAGCACTTGCGCGAAACCGGCGAGAGCAGGGGGCTCAATGCCGGCTTCACCCCCAAGGACCGCTCCCGCTTCCTCAGCGCGCTTGACGAAACGGTGCAGCGGGCCAAAAGAGCCGCGCTTTAGCGCCCGGCGGTAGCGGCAAATAGCGCAATCGCGGCCGCGTTCGACACGTTCAGCGATTTGATCGGGCCGGGCATGTCGAGCTTGACCATTTCATCGCAGAGGCTGCGCGTCTTCTGGCGCAGGCCCTTGCCTTCGGCGCCGAGCACGATCGCCAGCGGCTGGTTGCCCTCGCGCGGCTTTAACTGTGCTTGAGCTTCTGAATCAAAGCCCAGCACCAAGAGCCCGCGTTCCTTGAGCTTTTCCAATGCATCGCCAAGGTTGCGCACCTCGATCAGCGGCACCAGATCGAGCGCCCCCGAGGCCGATTTGGCCATCACGCCGGTTTCGCGCGGCGCATAGCGCGCCGTCGTCAGCACCGCATCGGCGCCAAACGCGCACGAGGTGCGCAGGATCGCCCCCACATTGTGCGGATCGGTCACCTGGTCAAGCACGACCACGAGCTTGATATCCCTGATATCGTCGAGCCCGAAGCGGTCGACCGGATCGACCTCCAGCGCCACGCCCTGATGCACCGCATCGGCGCCCAGCAGGCGGTCGAGCTCCTTGGGGCTGGTTTCCTTCACGGAAACCTTGCCGGTGCCACCGCCTTCGTTGAGCCGGTTCAGCCCGTTCGGGGTGGCCAGCAGCACCCGCTTGAGGCGGCGCGGGTTGTCGAGCGCGGCGCGCACGGTGTGGATGCCGTAAAGATAGACCGGCCCGGTATCGGGGTCATATTTCGGCTTGGGCGGAAACTTGTTGATGCTCATGGCCTTGGCCTAACGCCTTTGCGGCTGGCCAGCAAGGGATTCTGCGCCTCAGTCTGCCCCTCTGCCCGGTGGCAGGTCGATATTGGCCCGCAACCCGCCAAGCAGCGAGCGTTCAAACCCGAGCCTGCCGCGATTGAGCGTCACGATCTCGCGGGCAATCGACAGGCCCAGTCCGCTACCCGGGCGGCTTTCATCCAGCCGCTTGCCACGCTGGCCGAGCGCCTCCATGGCCGCGTCCGGCAACCCGTCGCCATCATCATCCACCATCAGCCGCACCCAATCCCGCGTTACCAATGCTGCAATTGCCACCCGCGCCTTGCCCCACTTGCCAGCGTTGTCGCACACAATCCCGATCAGCTCAGTCAGGTCGGCGGGGTCGAGATCGATGGTAAGCCCCTCCGGCAGCGCAATCTCCCAGCTGATGGCCTGCCCCTTGGGCGTGCGCTGCAGCGCGGCCACCACCTTGGTCACCACTGGCATCAGCGCCGTCGCATAGTGCTCGGACCGCGAGCGGTGCCGCAGCCGCGCCAGCCGCAATTGATGGTCGATGGTCTCGGCCATGTCGGCGGTCAGTTGTTCGATGGCGTCGGCAGCTTCTGCATTGCCCTTTGCCCGCACATCGGCGGCCTCGGCATTGAGCACGGTCAACTGGGTTTTCAGCCCATGCGCCAGATCGGCGGCCCGGGCCCGCGCAAAGCTGATCGAGCGTTCCTGGGTGTCCAGTAATTCGTTGACCTCGTTGACCAGCGGCAAAACCTCCACTGGAAACCGCCCTTCGAGCGTCCTTGCCTGCCCGGCGCGGATGGCGTTGACCCCGCGCCGGATCAGCGAGAGCGGCGACAGCCCCACCACAATCTGCACCCAGCTGGCCGCAAACAGAGCCACCGCCAGAATGGCCAGCGCCCGGAACAGTTCAAACCCAAAACCGGTGATGGCCTGGTCGAGATCGGCCCTGTCCTCGGCTGCCACAATGGTCAGCACCCGTGTTCCACCCGCCTCCAGCTCGAAATCGAGCCGCCGCGCCAGCGCCAGCGCCGGTGTGCCCTCCGGGTCGACAATCTCGGTCTCGAGCAAACCGCCAACGGTGGGCAGGGGTTCGGTCAGCACCAACGTCTTGTCCCACACCGAGCGCGAGCGCATCACCGTTCCGCTGGCATCGTCCGTCACCTGCCAGTAAATCCCGCCATAAGGCGTATCATAACGTGGGTCCGACATCGGCTGGCGCATCGCCAACCCGGGCGCGTCAGCGTCCAGCAGCGCAATAATCCGGTTCATTTCGTCGACAAGCCCGGCGCGCAGGTCGCGTTCCACATGCCGCGCGAACAGGGCCGAAATCACCACGCCTGCCAGCAGCAGTGCAACAAGGATGGAGGCCGCGGACGTAGCCAGCAATCGCAGCCGCAGGGCAGGGGGCCTCATTCCGGGGACTGTTTTTTTGGAGCGCGCCGCGCCCCCACCCCTGCCCCCTCCCCGCAAGGGGGAGGGAGACACGACGGCCGTGCCACTGGTCCTCCCTCCCCCTTGCGGGGAGGGATGGGGTGGGGGTATGGGGAGCCACCGGCAGTCCAGTGTGAACGCACCCCCCTGGCAGGGGGAGGAAACACGCAAGCCGTGCCATATGGACTCCCCCCCTCTTGAGGGGACTGTTTAATTGGAGTGCGCCGCACCCCCGCCTTGATCCTCCCCCTGGCAGGGGGAGGAAACACGCAAGCCGTGAAACACGGGCTCCCTCCCACTCGAGGGGGAGGGATGGGG